>JBLWXY010000002.1:0-403998 GCA_048267225.1 Pseudidiomarina sp. | reverse complement strand
TAATTTTTTCTGACTGAAAACTTCTGCTTTTGGCGGCTTCGTTGCCTGCCTCAAGCGTGGAGCGCATTTTAGAGATTTAAGTGCTCACGTCAAGCGCCTTTTTGCAGTTTTTGCGTGTTTTTATGCTGACTGCTGAAATACTGCACAAAGCGCATAAAAAAAGCTCGCACACAGCGAGCTTTTTAACAAAACATCTCAAATTCAGGTGTTTATTTCTTCGGGCCGCCTTTACCGCCACCTTTACCGCCACCTTTACCACCGCCGTTGCCGCCAGTGTCACCACCTGTATCGCCACCCGTATCACCACCGGTGTCGCCACCACAGCCATTTGCCGTTAAGTAATCAACTGCAGCTTTTGCCTGTACCAAACCATGACCGTAAGCATTGTCACGACCGGCAGCGCCTAAGTCTTTTGCCGATGCGAGCAAGGCTGCGCGGATCTGGTCATTGCTACAGCTGGTATGTTGTGACCATACTAAAGCAGCAACGCCAGCAACGTGAGGTGTTGCCATAGAGGTTCCATCGAAGAACGCCCAATCGCTATCGATCACACTTACTGTGGCAGCACTACCGAGTTGCGACATGAGCACTGCGCCATCGGTATCAGAGACACCTACTGCAGGAATGGATGCTGAATACTCACCTAAAGTGCCTAACAGTGGACCGGCTTCATTGTTATACACAATTGCCGCTGCGCCACCACCGGCTTCACAGGCCTGAACCTTTTCAGTGAACGAAATCGTGCCACGTTCGATCAAGCACACTGCGCCACTAGCTCCAGCGCATGCTGAATCACCAATACCACAGTCAACTAGGCTTCCGGTCGCTTCAGTGCGTGCCGAACCGTCCATGCCATTGGCATCGTAACCATTACTACCCACAGTCACTGCAACTTTCTCGCCAGTGCCACGTGGTACCGAAGAAAGAACAGAAACACCGGGGCCGGCAAGTTCAACTTGGTCGGTTTGTTGTGAGAAAGCGGCAATAGTTTCACTGCTATCAACGGCAGCTACTGAAACCACTGAGTCATAAGAGGCCGGATAGGAATGACGAGTGTTACCATCGTTACCTGCCGCGGCGATACTTAAAACGCCAGCGCTATTAAGTTGCGCGAAGCCACGTTCTTCAGTGCGGTTTGCACGGCTACCGCCCAAACTCATATTGATCACTTGTGCACCTTCAGTGGCACATTCGTCCGCTGCAGCAATCAGTGATGAAGAATAAGACCAACCACTTGCGCTGAAGACTTTAACAATATGAAGGTTCACGTTACCGTTCGGCAACACACCAACAACGCCATCACCATTTGCCAACGCAGCAATGGTTCCTGCCACATGTGTGCCGTGGCCGTTCTCATCGGTGTACCAGTTGCCCGAGCCACTGTTGAAACGACCCGTCACGCCACTTGTTGGCAAGTCTGGGTGACCTAGGTCATAACCGGAGTCAATAATACAAACTTTTACCGCACCAGCACCGGCATCGCTCACAAGATCGGCTTGGACTTGCGCAATACCGTAAGGCGCGCCTGGTTCATACTGTGAACTTAAGAGATAACGCTTGCTATCTTCTTCAACCAACACGATGTTGGGATTATTACGCAAACCTTTTAATGCAGCGCTCGGTACTGAAACCGCCATCGCGTCAAGTTTGCTGAGGTCGACATGTTTATTACCACCGGCGCGTTGCACAGCTTTTTCTACTTGTGCATGGCTACCTGGTTTGAACTGAATGATAACGCGTTCCTTGTCGTTACCGGCATGAACTACTGCACTGCTAACAGCGAGCGCTAAAGCTGCAACGGCGAAGCCGCCACGCTTGGCAAAGTGCTTAGACATGTGTGTCACCTTATTATTGTTGTTTAACTTTATTGTTGTTCATCGCTCTTTTTTGTTTTTTCATCGAGCGAAGAAATAATATGAAACACTTTTTCTGGTTAGGCAATGTTCGTTTGCAAGGATTTTGTAAAGGTAGGAAAAATAGCCAAGCTGGACTTTTGAGCTCGAGTAATTACAATTCGCAGCTCATTAATGAAGCCGAGGCATGAATGACACATTTAGCAGTACAACCTGAACGCTATCAACAACAGCTCAATGAAAAGGCGGCTCGTTTGAGCACTATGCTTGCGCCGTTCTGCCGAGCGCCGTTAGATGTGTTTGCTTCACCAGCGCAACATTATCGTATGCGCGCGGAATTTAGAGTGTGGCATGAAGGGGATGACTTGTTCTACATCATGTTCAACCCTGAGACGCGTGAAAAGATCCGTATGGATGATTTTCCTGCGGGTAGTCGGCTCATTAATCAACTTATGCCAGCGGTGCTAGACTATGTCAGATCACGACCGGTACTCCGCCAAAAGCTTTTCCAAGTCGAGTTTTTGACCACTACCAGTGGCCAAGCATTGATTAGCTTGATTTACCATCGCCAGCTTGATGATGAGTGGCAAATTGCCGCACAACAATTACGCGAAACACTAGGTCAATACGGTGAAATACAGCTCATTGGTCGCGCACGGAAACAAAAGCTAGCGCTTGATCAGGATTGGGTCGTCGAACGTTTGCCAATTGCCGGCCGAGATTATCAATTTCAGCAAATCGAGAATAGTTTCACTCAACCTAACGCAGAGGTGAATATTCACATGGTGGAGTGGGCGTTGGCGGCAACCGTAGAAACCGATCACGACCTGCTTGAGCTGTATTGTGGTAATGGTAACTTCAGTTTACCGCTGGCTCGCAACTTCAACCGTGTGCTTGCAACTGAAATCAGTAAAACGAGTGTCGCATCAGCACGTTTCAACTGTGAACTGAACGGTATCGATAATGTAACTGTGGTGCGCATGTCGGCAGAGGACTTTAGTGCGGTCATGCAAGGCGAAAAAGAGTCGCGCCGCGCTGCAGAGGCTGAACTTGAGCGTTTCGACTGTCAAACCGTATTGGTGGATCCGCCACGCGCTGGTCTTGACGATGACACCCTGGAGTTGGTGCGACAGTATCCGCGGATTATTTATATTTCGTGCAATCCAGAAACACTGGTTGCCAATCTGGAAAAATTAGCCAGCACACATGACGTGGTGAAAAACGCGTTATTTGATCAGTTCCCTTATACCCACCATATGGAAGCTGGCGTCGTATTAGAACGGCGTTAGGATTAAGAAGTTGCTTTTGGCACAAGAACGGTAGCTGCACGGGTAAGCTTTAGGTTTACCCAGTGCGCGGCGACGATGAGACTCGCGCCTACCAGAATGATCGCGGGCTCGCCGATTTCACCTAAGCTATCTTTGTGCCAATAAATCACACCACCGGCGAACAGCAGCAGCAAAGGGTAGAAGCGTAAATGCTTACGCATGCCCACGACCAACGCAATAAAGCCCACAATCAAGCTGATACTTAAAATTGTGCGCTCGAGCAGCTCTTCCCCGATAAAAGACAAGCCGATTAGCGACAACATAGGCAAGATGACAGGCAGCAACAAGCAATGCAACGCACACAAGGTGGTCACCCAAATACCTGTTTTATCTAAGGAGCGCTGTGTCATGAAGTCAATTACCTTACTGATCTCGCCGTTGGTGAAGTTGTTATATTATAACATCACGTTCGCGTTCAGCAAGTCTTAAGCACGATCAATCGCAAATGGCAGGACTTCGGTGATGTGGTGTTGATGACAGGCCAGCATAGCTAAGCGATCGAAGCCCAAAGCAACACCGGAGCAGGAAGGAAGGCCGTGTTTCAGTGCGGCAAGCAAACGTTCATCACCATCACGCCGCGGGCTGCCAAGCTGTTCACGGCGGGCATTATCGGCAGCAAAACGCTGCGCTTGTTGCTCGGCATCGGTCAGCTCTTGATAACCGTTGGCCAATTCTAAACCACCATAAAACACTTCAAAGCGCAGCGCCACACGAGGATCAGCCTCATCAAGCTGGGCTAAAGCCGCCTGCGATGCCGGGTAATGCGTCACTGCGTACGGAATGGTGGTGTCCAATTGAGGTTCAATCACGAACGCCATCGCACCGTCGAGTAGCGTATCGAGATCAGTTTCCGTCAGCGCCCAGTCTCGCAGTTCTTCGCGTTGCGCGAGTGCCGCTTGTAACTGCGCTTTAGCGTTTTCCTCAAGAGGGTCAACGCCGATACAATCGATAAAAAGCTGTTGATAGCTGATGCGCTGCAACGGCGGCGCTTGCACCGTTTCTTGTAGTAATGCGTCTACCTCGGCGATCAACTCGGTCATTTCAAAGTCAACACGGTACCATTCGAGCATGGTGAATTCAGGGTTGTGGCGAGCGCTCTGCTCATCAGCCCGAAACACTTTACCCAATTGATAAATACAACCACTGCCAGCCGCTAATAAGCGCTTCATGGCATATTCAGGTGAGGTTTGCAGATAGAAAGCCTTGCCGTTGAGCTCGGTGGTTAAGTTTTCAAGGTGGGGATCGGTAACGCCGTACTGGGCGAGTACAGGCGTGTCGACTTCGAGTACTTGGCGTGTTGCAAAAAACGCACGAATGCGAGCCAACAATGCAGCGCGAGCCTTGAGCGTTTCGAGGCTCGCCGAAGGCTGCCATGGCAAACTGCTGCGCTGCATTGCTAGACCGATGTTACTTCTGGACGCGAGAGACGTATTCGCCGTTACGCGTGTCAACTTTAATCACTTCACCGATTTGCACGAACAAAGGCACGCGCACAACCGCACCAGTAATCAAAGTCGCAGGCTTACCACCAGTACCGGCAGTATCACCTTTCAAGCCTGGGTCGGTTTCGGTGATTTCTAGTTCAACAAAGTTAGGTGGCGCAACAGCAATGGGGTTACCGTTCCAAAGCGTCAAGGTACAAACATCTTGTTCAACCAACCATTTGACCGCATCGCCAACTGCTTTCTCGTCCGCAGCGATTTGTTCAAAAGTATCATTGTTCATGAAGTGCCAGAATTCACCATCGTTATAAAGGTAGGCCAAATCGACATCAATGACATCGGCACCTTCCACACTGTCACCCGACTTAAAGGTCTTCTCAACCACTTTGCCGCTGATCAGCTTACGGATTTTTACACGGTTAAAAGCTTGGCCTTTGCCCGGCTTCACCATTTCGTTTTCAACAATGGCGCAAGGCTCGCCATCTTGCATGATCTTCAAACCAGCCTTGAATTCATTTGTACTGTAGTTCGCCATAGAGTCCTCATCTTCAAACAGATTTAGCGATTTCGGCGGCAATAATAAACGATTAACGGGAAATTTTCAGGTAAAAATGATTTTCAGGTAAACTAACGCCTTACCAATGAATTCCTATTGACCGTCAGCGAGTGTGTTGTGTCCGAAGCCCAAGTTATTTCCATGCGTCCCGCGTGGCAACAAGAGTTAGCCAAAGCTATTCGCGATCCAAGTCTACTTGGACAGCAACTCGGCTTAGCGCCGGACTGGGTCAAGGCGAACGGCCGCGCGCGCGAGTTATTTCCTTTAATGGTCACCCGTCATTTTGTCGGTCTAATGGAATATGGCAACGCAGACGATCCTTTGCTGCGGCAAGTCATGCCTGCGGAAGAGGAGTACTTGGAGCAAGAAGGCTTTGTTCAGGATCCATTGGCTGAACAAGACAATACAACGCCAGGTATTCTGCATAAATACCAGTCGCGCGTTTTAGTCATTCTTCGTGGTGGCTGCGCTATTAATTGCCGTTACTGCTTTCGACGACATTTCCCCTACACTGACCACCACTTTGGACGTCAGCAAAGACAGAATTTATTAGACTATCTGCAAGCAGACCCTGACATTAATGAAGTCATTTTAAGTGGCGGCGACCCATTACTGGCAACCGATGCACAGCTCATCCAACTCCTTGAAGAGCTCGAAGGGTTACCGCAACTGAAGCGTATACGCATCCATTCACGCTTACCCGTGGTGTTACCGGAACGCTTAACGCAGACCCTAGGTGAACGACTGAGCGAGAGCCGGTTACAGGCGATACTCGTGCTGCATGCCAATCATCCACGCGAAATCGCGCCGCAACTGAAGCGCGCGCTTGCCGGTTGGGCCAGTGCTGGGGTCACGCTGTTGAATCAAAGTGTGCTGTTACGCCAGGTCAACGACAATGCGGCAACTCTGGCGGCATTGAGTGAAGCTTTGTTCGACGCAAAAGTCATGCCGTACTACTTGCATCAGCTTGATAAAGTAAAAGGCGCCAGCCACTTTGCCGTGACAGACGCCGAAGCTTTAGCGCTGGCGGCACAGTTGCGGGCTATGCTGCCCGGCTTCTTGGTGCCGCGATTGGTGCGCGAAATTGCTGGTGAGCCCAGCAAAACACCGCTGGAACTTAGCGCCGACTAGCTTTAGTCAGCGTTATTCTGCGTGTTTGGGAAACTGCTCGTTAAACCACTCGTCCATCAAACGTTTTTCGAAGTAGAACGAATCACGACTGCTGCCCATGACACTGCGAATCGTTCCTGAACGTGCACCCAGGTCTTTGACGCGGACGTCGCTACCTTCAGCAAGCACTGCACCACTCGCGTCGGTGTAGGTGAAGGCAAAGCTCATTGAAGGATACGAAATATCGTCAAGAATACGCACATGGCTTGCCGCTGAGGCACCATAAGTCGGCTCTACGCGACCCGTGATATCAAGGTCAGTCATGGTTACCGTCAGCTTATGATCATCTGGCAACTTCGCACCGAGCTCTTGCCAATGTGCCGTGAGGGCATCCATGACACGCTTTTCGAATTTACTTTGTACCGTATTCACTCCTTCGATATCGCGATAACTATCGACATCCTTCCATTCAACTTTCACTTCTGCAGCAAGTGCATTTGCCGAGAATAAAGTGGCCAGCACCGCCGTTGCAATAAGAGTCATGTTTTTCATCGTCCACCTCCTTTGGTAGCTTTGTCTATAAGATGGCGTACGAGCGGAAAGTGTGACATAAAAAAACGGCTGCCGATAAGGGCAGCCGTTTGCGTTGTCGACAGTGTCGCGGGGGCTTACATCATGCCGCCCATGCCACCCATGCCGCCCATGTCAGGGGCTGGTGCTTCTTCCTTTGGAAGTTCAGCGACCATGGCTTCGGTGGTGATCATCAGTGCTGCTACTGATGCTGCGAACTGCAATGCTGAACGCGTAACTTTGGTTGGATCCAAGATACCCATTTCAAGCATGTCGCCGTAGGTGTCGTTACCGGCGTTGTAACCGTAGTTACCTTCGCCGTTTTTCACGTTGTTAGCAACTACTGAGCCTTCGGCACCAGCGTTGGTAGCGATTTGACGCAATGGCGCTTCCATCGCACGTAACGCAAGTTTGATACCCACGTTTTGCTCTTCGTTGTCGCCACGTAGTTCGCCAAGTTTGCTCGCTGCGCGAACCAAGGCCACACCGCCACCAGGGACTACGCCTTCTTCAACGGCGGCACGAGTAGCGTGCAGAGCGTCTTCAACGCGTGCTTTCTTCTCTTTCATTTCCATTTCAGTCGCTGCGCCGACTTTGATGACTGCTACGCCGCCAGCTAATTTAGCTAGACGTTCTTGCAGCTTCTCTTTGTCGTAGTCAGAAGAGGTTTCTTCGATTTGCTGACGAATTTGCGTCACGCGACCTTCAATGGCGGCTTGGTCACCGTTGCCGTCAACCACAGTAGTGTTGTCTTTGTTGATCACCACACGCTTCGCAGTACCTAGGTCTTCCAGCTGTGCTTTTTCCAGCTCCATACCGATTTCTTCAGAGATCACGGTACCACCGGTCAATACAGCGATGTCTTGCAACATAGCTTTGCGACGGTCGCCGAAGCCAGGAGCTTTTACAGCAGCAACTTTAACGATGCCGCGCATGTTGTTCACAACTAGAGTCGCTAAGGCTTCGCCTTCAACGTCTTCAGCGATGATCAACAATGGTTTACCCGACTTCGCCACGCCTTCAAGAGTTGGCAACAGCTCACGGATGTTTGAAATTTTCTTATCAACCAACAAGATGTACGGGCTGTCGAGTTCAACAGTACCGTTCTCTTGGTTGTTGATGAAGTAAGGCGACAAGTAACCGCGGTCGAACTGCATGCCTTCAACAACATCAAGTTCGTCGTGCAATGCCTGGCCTTCTTCAACAGTGATAACACCTTCGTTACCCACTTTTTCCATTGCTTTAGCGATGATTTCACCGATAGTGCTATCTGCGTTGGCAGAAATTGTACCTACTTGAGCAATGGCTTTATTGTTGTCGCACGGTTGTGAAAGCTTTTTCAGTTCTTCAACTGCAGCGATCACCGCTTTGTCGATACCGCGCTTCAGGTCCATTGGGTTCATACCCGCAGCAACAGCCTTCAAACCTTCGTTGACGATGGACTGGGCAAGTACGGTCGCAGTAGTGGTACCGTCACCCGCTTCGTCATTGGCTTTTGACGCAACTTCTTTGACCATTTGTGCGCCCATGTTTTCGAACTTGTCTTCCAGTTCGATCTCTTTCGCTACTGAAACACCATCTTTGGTGATCACAGGTGCGCCGAATGATTTTTCTAAAACGACGTTGCGGCCTTTCGGGCCCAAGGTTACTTTTACTGCATCAGCCAGTACGTTCACGCCTTTGAGCATGCGCTGACGAGCATTGTTACCAAATTTGACTTCTTTAGCTGCCATGTTCGTATTCCTCTTTCGAATCTGTTTCTAGCTGAAATTAACCTTCAACGATCGCGAGAATGTCTGACTCGCTCATGATCAAGTATTCTTCACCGTCGATTTTCTCGGTTTTCACGCCGTAACCTTCGCTGAACAGCACTTTGTCGCCAACTTTGACGTCAAGGGCTTTAACTTCACCGTTGTCCAAAATACGGCCGTTACCGACTGCAACGATTTCACCACGGGTCGACTTTTCTGCTGCCGATCCAGTAAGCACGATGCCGCCTGCAGACTTGGTTTCTGCTTCAGAACGCTTAATGATCACACGATCATGTAAAGGACGAAGTTTCATCTTTGATAACTCCTAAACCTAGTTGTGGGTTGGTAACTTACCCTTGTGGTTTCTCACTTGGGCTGTTAAAAAATGTTGTGCCACAGTTATGGGGTGCAAAATCCTGAACTCAAGGCTTTTCGAAAAAAAAAATTTAAGGACTCATCATGAGCGCTAGCTATCAATTAGTGTTTTGCAGCTGTCCCGATAAGAATACCGCCAAGGCTATTGCCGAGAAGGTTCTGCGTGCGCGCCTTGCCGCCTGTGTTAACATTGGCGCTGTTTCTACGTCGATGTACTGGTGGGACGATCACTTACATAGCGATGACGAAGTCATTTTGAATATCAAGACAACTTCGGAACAATTACCGGCATTGTTTGAAATGGTACAGGCTGCGCATCCTTATGATGTGGCCGAACTTATCGCCGTCCCGATTGCAGCCGGTAGTGAAGCCTATTTGCAATGGTTAACAGAGGTAACATCTTAATGCAGTACCGCCAGTGGTTTTTTGCGGCTTTTTTGACGCTGTTCCTTGTTCTTTTTAATGGCGCATCGAGTGCGCAAGATTTTGACGTCAGTACCGATGACCCCTTTGCGCAAAATCAGTTTTTACCCGTTGATCAGGCTTTTCAGTTCGACTTTCGGCAAAACGGCAAAGCGCTTGAGCTGACTTTTGATATTGCCGATGGTTACTACCTTTATCAGCACCGCTTTCAATTTGACCCAGCGATACCGCTCGCGGCTCAGCCTGAGTTACCTGAAGGTGAGGCGCATTACGATGAGTTCTTTGGTGAGTCGATTATCTATCGCGAGCAAGTCACCCTCAACCTTACCCTAGCCAATGTAGCCGCCAGCAACTTCACCTTAGGTTATCAAGGCTGTGCCGATGCTGGCTTGTGCTATCCGCCGAGTACCAAGCAAATTCCGCTGCGTGCAGTGACGGACTCAGCGACGACCGGCGTAGAGCCAGCGCCAACAGCTGTCGATTTTGAACAGGTGGCGGCCAACAGCCAGCAATTTACTGCCAACAGCTTATTTAGCGACTTAACCGAGCAGCCATTGATTTGGGTGCTACTGATTTTCTTTGTGGCCGGCATTGGCCTTGCATTTACCCCTTGTGTGCTACCTATGTATCCGATTCTGTCGACCGTGATCATGGGGCCCAATAAAAAACTTAGAACTAGACGGGCATTCACTTTGTCGTTTGCTTATGTGCAAGGCATGGCGATCACCTATTCGGCACTTGGTATTGTGGTGGCACTCGCCGGCTTGCGCTATCAAGCCATGCTGCAACATCCGGTGGTGTTGACCGTCCTCGCTGCACTCTTTGTGTTGTTAGCGCTGAGCATGCTGGGCTTTTATAACTTACAGCTCCCCAGCAAATGGCAAAATTACTTGAACGAGGTCAGCCAACAACAACGCGGTGGTGCCCATCGTAGTGTGTTTGTGATGGGCGTCCTATCAGGCCTTATCGCATCACCTTGCACCACTGCGCCGCTGTCTGGCGTACTGCTGTTTATAGCGCAGTCGGGCGACATTGCGGTAGGCGCTAGCGTACTTTACGCGTTGAGTTTAGGAATGGGCTTGCCGCTCATCTTATTTGGTACCACCGGCGGTAAACTATTACCTAAAGCGGGCGCTTGGATGAATGTGGTGAAACGCGCTTTCGGCGTTGTGCTGCTCGCGGTCGCCGTGCTCTTTATTGAACGCTTGCTGCCGGTCGCGGTGGCCGATTGGCTCTGGGTGGCCTTTATCTCGCTCAGTGCCTTGTACCTGATCATCACTTCGTTACGCGATATCGATAGCGGCATGGCGGTGGTGCTAAGTGGGGCTTGGTTGGCCCTCGCTACTTGGTTATTGTTCTTGTGGTGGCCGCAAGGTGCGCATGCAGAACTGCCATTCAAGCAAGTCACGTCGGTTGCCGAGATAGAAGCCGAGCTAGCCCAAGCAGCTCCCGCTCAACTGGTGATGCTTGACCTTTACGCTGACTGGTGTGTGGCTTGTAAGGAATTCGAGCGCTATACCTTCACTGATGAAGCAGTACAGGACGCTCTTGCTGAGGCTGTGGTCCTGCAAGCAGATGTCACGCAAAACAACGCAACCAACAATGCTATTTTGCAGAATTATCAAGTTGTCGGGCTGCCGACGATATTGTTTTTCTACAACGGTGAACGGGTACCCAATGCGCGCGTGGCTGGCTTTTTGGATGCAGAAGCTTTCGTACAGCACCTTACAGAAGTTGAGGCAACACAAAATTTGCCGTGATCTTCGGTGATAAGACCAGTATTTTGCTGCGTTTCGGTCATTTTTATCTATAATGCCAAGTTACCAATGTAATTTGCCGTGAAATTTTAAGCATTTCGCACAGAATGCAACTTACTCATAACTTCGCAACAGATAGCAGCAAAATGGCCGAAAATAATCAACATAAACACAGAATCATGTTGTTGAACGGCCCCAACCTAAATATGTTGGGGCAACGCGAGCCTGAGATCTATGGTTCCGCCACGCTCGCTCACATTGAAAGTGAATTGCGCCACAAAGCCGAAGCGCTAGGCGTGACTCTGGATTGCCGCCAGTCGAATGCTGAATATGAACTCATTGACTGGGTGCAAGAGGCGGCTTCTAGTAAAGTCGACTTCATTATTATTAATCCAGCGGCGTATACCCACACCAGTATTGCCCTGCGCGATGCGTTAGCGGCCGTTGCCATTCCCTTTATCGAAGTACATTTGTCCAATATTCATGCGCGCGAAGCTTTTCGTCGCCATTCCTATTTAGCCGAATTAGCCGTTGGGGTGATTTGTGGTTGTGGTGCTCAGGGTTATGAACTTGCCCTACAAGCTGCAGTCTCAAATTTACAGCAACGCGATAACACCTAACTCTTATCTACGGGGTCATTACAGATCATGGATATTCGTAAAATTAAAAAATTAATCGAACTGGTCGAAGAATCAGGTATTGCCGAACTAGAAATCACTGAAGGTGAAGAATCGGTGCGCATCCACCGCGGTGGCAGCCAAATGGCCGCACCTATGCATTATCAAGCAGCGCCAATGCACGCGCCTGCAGCCCCGGCGCCAGCACCTGCTGCTCCGGCAGCAGCTCCGGCTGAAGCGGCAGAACCAGAATTGACCGGTCATATTGTACGTTCACCAATGGTCGGTACCTTCTACGCAGCTCCAGCGCCTGGCGCCAGCGATTTCGTGACCGTTGGTCAGCAGGTTAAAGCCGGCGAAACGCTGTGCATCGTTGAGGCCATGAAGATGATGAACCAAATCGAAGCGGACAAAGGCGGCGTGGTGAAACAAATCCTCGTTGAAAATGGCGAACCTGTTGAGTTCGACCAACCGCTATTCGTGATCGAGTAAACACCACAAATCAGGACATCATCATGTTAGATAAGGTTGTCATTGCAAACCGAGGCGAAATTGCATTGCGCGTTTTACGTGCCTGCAAAGAGCTCGGTATCAAGACGGTTGCGGTGCACTCAACGGTTGACCGCAACCTCAAACACGTACTCTTGGCAGATGAGTCGATTTGTATCGGTAACGCACCTGCCAACGAAAGTTATTTAAATATCCCGCGCATTATTAGTGCTGCAGAAATAACTGATGCCGCAGCGATTCACCCAGGCTACGGCTTCCTTGCAGAAAATGCTGATTTTGCCGAGCAAGTGGAGAACTCAGGCTTTATTTTTGTCGGCCCTACCGCTGATGTCATCCGCTTGATGGGTGACAAAGTCTCTGCCATCGAAGCTATGAAGAAAGCAGGCGTGCCTTGCGTACCTGGTTCAGGTGGCCCGCTTGGCGACGACGAAGAAAAGAACTTAAAAGTTGCCAAACGCATCGGCTATCCAGTCATCGTTAAAGCTGCCGGTGGTGGTGGCGGTCGCGGTATGCGCGTGGTGCGCAAAGAAGAAGAATTGATCCGCGCCATTAGTACGACGCAAGCCGAAGCGGGCGCTGCCTTTGGTAACCCCATGGTATACATGGAAAAATTCCTTGAAAATCCACGCCATATTGAAATCCAAGTGTTGGCTGATGGGCAAGGTAACGCTGTTTATCTCGGTGAACGTGATTGCTCGATGCAGCGTCGCCACCAAAAGGTTGTGGAAGAAGCTCCAGCTCCTGGTATTACTGCAGAAATGCGTAAATACATTGGTGAGCGTTGTGCCAAAGCCTGTTTGGAAATTGGTTACCGCGGCGCAGGAACCTTCGAGTTCCTTTATGAAAACGGCGAATTCTATTTCATCGAAATGAACACCCGTATTCAGGTAGAGCACCCAGTGACCGAAATGGTCACCGGTATCGACTTGATTAAAGAGCAGTTACGCATTGCTGCCGGTCGTCCACTGTCCTTCTCGCAGGAAGACGTGGTGATTCGTGGCCATGCGGTTGAATGCCGTATCAACGCCGAAGATCCAAATACCTTCGTGCCATCACCTGGCCTGATCACCCGTTTCCATCCTCCGGGCGGCTTAGGTGTACGCTGGGACTCACATGTTTACGCGGACTACAAAGTGCCGCCAAACTACGACTCGATGATTGGTAAGTTGATTACTTATGGCGAGAACCGCGACGTCGCCATTGCGCGGATGCGTAATGCGTTAAGCGAGCTCATCATTGAAGGCATCAAAACCAATGTGCCGTTACAAAAAGATATTATGGCTGACGAAAACTTCCAGCATGGTGGCACCAACATCCACTATCTTGAGAAGAAACTTGGCATGGGTGGTCACTAACCCCTATGCCATGGATTCAGCTTACGGTATCTGCGCCTGAGCAACATGCGCCGCTGGTCGGCGACATGTTGCAGGGCAACGGTGCAATGGCGGTGACCTACCGCGATGCACAAGACAACCCTATTTTTGAGCCGCCGTTAGGTGAAGTCCTTTACTGGCAAGAAACGCTAGTGACAGGTCTTTTTCCGGCCGAAACCGACCTCCAGCCGGTCTTGGCTAACCTACGCAAGTCCAAATACTTCAACGACGACTTCAATTACAAAACCGATCAGCTTGAAGATAAAGACTGGGAACGAGAATGGATGGACAACTTCCACCCTATTCAGTTTGGTCAGCGCCTATGGGTGTGTCCAAGTTGGCGTGACATTCCTGATCCAAACGCGGTGAATATTTTACTCGACCCAGGCATGGCTTTTGGTACCGGTACCCATCCAACCACTGCGCTGTGTTTGCAATGGCTTGATGGCCAAGACCTAAGCGGCAAAACTGTCGTCGATTTTGGTTGTGGCTCAGGCATTTTGGCGATTGCTGCACTGTTACTCGGTGCCGAACGAGCTATAGGTATCGACATTGATCGGCAGGCGCTCATTGCCAGTCGCGAGAACGCCGAACGCAATGGCGTTGCTGAGCGACTCGAAGTCTACTTACCGAGCGAGCAACCGACAATGGCAGCTGATATCGTTCTGGCTAACGTGCTCGCTGGACCGCTACAAGAATTAGCTGATGTCATTAAAGGTTATGTTGGTTCTAAAGGTGATCTGGTCATGTCTGGCATCTTAGAACGTCAGATCCAAGCCGTACAATCTGCTTATAACGCTGATTTCACATTTGACCCCGCCACCATGCAAGATGACTGGGTAATGCTCCACGCAACGCGTAAACAGTAGCGTGTCATTAAATTGTCAAGAGTAAAAAGTGCAAAAAAGGCTGCTTTTGTACAAAATACAGCCTTTTCTTTCTCCCCTAAATTCCCTAAAATTTCCGACCCTTGAGTTGAACAGTTTTTAACCGATGCGGATCGGACCTTATCTCCTCGACAATCCAGTGATCTTAGCGCCCATGGCGGGTGTCACCGATCTACCCTTTCGTCAGCTATGCAATGAGCTTGGCGCCGGGATGACTGTCTCTGAGATGTTGTCGAGTAATCCGCGTGTTTGGCAAACCCAAAAGTCGCAAATGCGCATGGGCCACGCTGACGAACCCGGCATAAAAGCTGTCCAAATCGCCGGGTGTGAGCCTGAGTTGATGGCGCAAGCAGCACAACATAACGTTGCTAACGGCGCACAGATCATCGACATCAATATGGGCTGTCCGGCGAAAAAGGTGAATAAAAAGATGGCGGGCTCGGCATTGCTGCAGTATCCCGACTTAGTGCAAGAGATCTTGCATGCGGTCGTCAACGCAGTTGCTGTTCCTGTCACCTTAAAAATACGTACAGGCTGGGATCCAGACAACCGTAATGGCGTGGCAATTGCACAGCTCGCTGAGCAAGCCGGCATTCAGTCGTTAGCGGTACACGGTCGCACCCGCGCTTGTATGTACAAAGGAGAAGCGGAATACGACACCATTCGCGCCATTAAACAGGCGGTGTCGATTCCAGTTGTTGCTAACGGTGACATCAAAACTCCAGCTAAAGCCCGTGAGGTTTTAGCTTATACCGGTGCCGACGCCATTATGATTGGCCGCGGTGCCCAAGGTAATCCATGGCTGTTTCGCGAAATTGCCCATTATTTGGCAACCGGCGAACAGTTGGCAAAACCGAGCATGAATGAAGTAACTGAAGTGGTGATGCGACATGTACACCGTCTGCATGAACACTACGGTGACTTTACCGGTGTTCGGATTGCCCGAAAACATGTGGGTTGGTACTTGCAAGAGCAACAACCTGCGGCAGAATTTCGCCGCCACTTTGTGACCATTGAGGATGCTGCAGAGCAGCTCGATGCACTGGCGACGTTTTTTAACTCAGTAAACTAAGAAGAGATAGAGCGCACCTATGTTTGATCAAAACGCAAATCGTGACCAAGTTTCACCATTCACGACGATTGGTAATAACGCCCAGCCAAAACCGCTGCGCGATTCAGTGAAGCAAGCATTAAACTCATTCCTGAAGCAACTCGACGGTCAAGACCCTGAAGAGCTCTATGAGTTGGTGCTCGCTGAAGTCGAAGCGCCGTTGCTGGAAGAGGTCATGACCTATACGCGCGGTAATCAAACCCGTGCAGCGACTATGCTAGGCATTAACCGCGGCACCTTGCGTAAGAAATTGAAAAAGTACGGCATGAACTAATTGCCCCCTGAAAAAGAGCGCCTTGTGTGCTCTTTTTTGTTTTAAGAACAGTAGTTTATTGAAATTTTACGGTGACCATGATGGATTTTCGACCTATTCAACGTGCGCTCTTAAGTGTATCGGATAAAACTGGCATTATTGAATTTGCGCAAGCCTTGCAACAACGTGGCGTGCAACTCCTGTCTACCGGCGGTACCGCCAAGTTACTCCGCGAGAACAATATCGCAGTTACTGATGTTTCCGAACACACCGGTCAAGAAGAAATCATGAACGGTCGCGTAAAGACCCTGCACCCAAAAATTCACGGTGGTATTTTAGCGCGTCGCGGCACCGACGATGCCGTAATGGCTGAACAAGACATCGCGCCGATTGATATGGTCGTGGTGAATCTGTATCCATTTGCGAAAACCGTTGCCGACCCTAATTGTTCACACGCGGATGCGGTGGAAAATATCGATATTGGCGGCCCTACCATGGTGCGTGCGGCGGCCAAGAATCATCAAGACGTCACTATCGTCGTTAACGCGCTTGACTATGACCGCGTGATTGCCGAAATGGATGCGAACAATAACAGCCTAACCTTTGATACGCGTTTTGATCTTGCTATTCGTGCTTTCGAACATACCGCGCAATACGACGGCATGATTGCCAACTATTTCGGTGCGCGTTTGCCACAGCAAGAAAGCCAGTTCCCGCGCACGTTTAATACGCAATTCGAAAAGAAACAAGATTTGCGCTACGGCGAAAACAGTCATCAGCAAGCGGCTTTTTATGTCGAAGCAGAGCCACAAGAGGCTTCAGTTGCCACTGCTCAACAGTTACAAGGTAAGGCATTGTCATTCAACAACATTGCTGACACCGATGCCGCGCTTGAGTGCGTGAAATCATTCGTCGAACCCGCCTGCGTTATCGTGAAGCACGCCAACCCTTGTGGTGTAGCCGTGGGTGACGACATCATGGCGGCTTATGACCGTGCTTTCAAAACCGATCCAACGTCTGCGTTTGGCGGCATCATCGCCTTTAACCGTGAGCTTGATGAGGCGACTGCAAAAGCCATCATCGATCGCCAGTTCGTTGAAGTGATTATTGCACCTAGTGTCAGTGCTGAAGCACAACAGGTTGTCGCGGCCAAAGCCAACGTGCGTTTGTTGTCATGCGGGCAATGGCCGGAGCAACGTGCAGCGAGCTATGACTATAAACGCGTCAATGGCGGCCTATTGGTGCAAGACGCAGACCTTGGCGAGATCACCGAGCAAGATTTGAAAGTGGTAAGCAAAGCACAACCGACTGCAGACCAGCTCAAAGACTTACTGTTCTGCTGGAAAGTGGCGAAATTCGTTAAATCAAACGCCATTGTCTACGCCAAAGACGGCATGACCATTGGGGTGGGTGCGGGCCAAATGAGCCGCGTTTACAGCGCAAAAATCGCCGGTATCAAAGCGGCTGACGAAAACCTTGAGGTTGCCGGTAGCGTCATGGCCTCGGACGCCTTCTTCCCATTCCGCGATGGCATCGATGCTGCCGCTGCTGCGGGTATTAAAGCGATTATTCAACCAGGTGGCTCGATTCGCGATGAAGAAATCATTGCCGCAGCCGACGAACATGGCATCGCCATGGTCTTCACTGGCATGCGTCATTTCCGCCATTAATAACATTGCCGTTCTGCTTAGAGGCGACTAGGATTAACAGCGATCCTATTCGTTGATAGCAGCAACATAAGGAAGTAAACATGAAAAACTTCTTCGCAATGATAACCTTAGCAGCTAGCGTATGTGCGCTAGCTGCCTGTTCTGACAACACGCAAAGCGATGCCTCGAGCAGCGCCATGAGCCTTGAGCAAGCGGTTAATAGTAATCCCGCGCGTTCAGCAGATAACTTAAGTCGTGATCAGCACCGCCATCCCATTGAGACGCTCACCTTTTTTGAAGTCGAACCCGACATGGCGGTGGTAGAGATTTGGCCGGGTGGCGGTTGGTACACTGAGATCCTTGCGCCCTACCTCAAAAATCAAGGCAAATTGTACGCAGCGCATTTTCCAAAATCGGAGACCCGTGAGTACTATGTGAACTCACTGGCGGCCTTTAAAGAGCGGGTTGCCAATGATCCAGCTTTTAGTGCCATCGAACTGACTGAGTTTGCGCCTACCGAAGACAGCGCAATTGCACCGGCCGGTAGCGCCGATCGCGTGCTGACCTTCCGTAACTTGCATAACTGGTACATGAATGCCGGCGAAGCAGGTGTAGAAGCTGCCTTTGCAACATTCTATAAAGCCTTGAAGCCTGGTGGTATTCTTGGTGTCGTTGATCATCGCTTACCCGAGAGTCGACCCAATACCCATATGGATAGCTCGGGTTATATGAAAGAAAGTTTAGCGGTTAAAGCTGCTGAAGCAGCTGGCTTTGAATTCGTCAAGTCCAGCGATATTAATGCCAACCCAGAAGATAGTGCTGACCATCCGCGCGGCGTATGGACCCTACCCCCTACGTTAGGTTTGGGTGAACAAGATCGTGAGCGCTATCAAGGCATCGGTGAAAGTGACCGTTTTACCCTGAAATTTAAAAAACCAGAATCTTCCTCATAAGCAAAACAAGAGAGTCGATAAGACATGAATGTACTTGTGATTGGCGGCGGTGGCCGTGAGCATGCGCTAGCATGGAAAGCGGCGCAATCGCCGCAGGTTGAAACCGTGTTTGTGGCACCTGGCAATGCTGGGACTGCGACAGAATTGAAGCTCGAGAATGTTGCCCTAGCTGCAGATGACATTGACGGCTTGCTTAAGTTTGCGCAAGAGAATGCCGTCGGGCTGACCATTGTTGGCCCCGAGGCGCCGCTCGTTGCGGGTGTCGTTGACACCTTCAAAGCAGCAGGCTTGGCGATTTTTGGACCTACCCAAGGTGCGGCCCAATTAGAAGGCTCTAAAGCCTTTAGCAAAGACTTCTTAGCGCGACATAAGATTCCGACCGCAGCCTACGGCACCTTCACTGACGTTGCGGCGGCCAAAGATTACGTGCGTACGCAAGGTACACCGATCGTGATCAAAGCCGACGGCTTAGCTGCCGGTAAAGGCGTAATCATTGCCGAGAACGAAGCACAAGCCTTTGCAGCAATTGACGATATGCTCGCCGGTAATCGCTTCGGTGAGGCCGGCAGCCGTGTCGTCATTGAAGAATTCTTGGTGGGTGAAGAAGCCAGCTTTATCGTCATGGTCGACGGCAAGACCGCTTTGGCCTTTGCCAGTAGTCAAGATCACAAAGCACGTGACAATGGCGACAAGGGTCCGAATACCGGCGGTATGGGAGCTTACTCACCTGCGCCCGTGGTTACGCCTGATGTGCATAACTGGGTGATGGATCACGTCATTGAACCCACCGTGCAAGGCATGGCAGCAGAAGGCCATCCATATACCGGATTCCTGTATGCTGGTTTGATGATTGCTCCTGACGGCACCGCAAAAGTGCTCGAGTACAACTGCCGCTTCGGTGACCCTGAAACCCAGCCTATTATGATGCGTTTGCAGTCAGATTTGGTCGAACTCTGCTTAGCCGCGTGTGACGGTAAGCTCGTCGAACAAGTCATTGATTTCGATCCGCGAGCCACGGTTGGTGTGGTTATGGCTGCTGGCGGTTACCCTGAAAGCTACGCCAAGGGCAAAGTCATTAGCGGCTTACAAGACGCCGATACCAGTGACACTAAAGTTTTCCATGCTGGAACTAAACGTCTTGAGAACGGTGACATCGTTACCGCTGGTGGACGTGTTCTTTGTGTCACCGCAATTGCTGACTCAGTAAGTATGGCGCAGCAAAAAGCCTACGCGGGGGTAAGTAAAATCTCTTGGGATGCGGTCTATTATCGGACCGATATTGCCCACAGAGCCATTGCTCGCGAACAAAGTTAAGCGAGGAAAGAAGCATCGCACTCACCTTTTGCTCAAGTTAAGGCGAGTGCGATTTTGTCTTATTCTTCTACGACAAGGTCATCGTCATCACCACCTGAGAGCTCAAAAGCATCATCAGTGTAACGACTGCGGCCATACATGCTACCGACTTTCGGTCGATTAATACGCGCCTGATATTTTGACCAAGCCTTTTCAACGGGCGTCTCTGCAGCTTTCTCGCCACGCGCGACCGCTAACATTGATTGTTCTTCGGCTGACATCGGCTCCACTTCACCGTTCATCAGCGCTGCAATCAAGCTGCCATGTTGGCTTAAAAGATCCGCTTCGCGAATAGAAAAATCGCCTGAACGGGCAAACCCGTAAGGATAGTTTTTGAAGTCGTTAAACGGCTTCTTGGTGATGAAATCACGGTTGATCGTTGCCATTGTGTGCCTTCCTCCAGACCAACAACTACAGGGAAAATCGTTCGCCTCTTGCGACACTGACGATATAGAGGCGAACGGCACGCTTGTCAATAAAATTTTTCAGTTTTTACTAAAAACGCACATCAAAAGTCACCCGCAGATGACGCCCTGGTTGGGAAAGAATGGGGACGATGGGATCGCTCACCGGGTAGCTACTCACTTGTGCGGCATGCCAATAGGTTTTGTCGGTCAAATTAAATACCCCTGCGCCTATGCGAATATCGGCACTTGGGTACCACTGCACCAACCAATCCAGCGTGGCATAGCCGGGTGCGGCAAACAATGCCTCATCGTCAGCGTTAAAGAGTTGTTTTTGGCCACGTTGTGCGCGTAGCACCAAACGACTGTCCCAATTGAAACTAGCTGGGGTATAACGCACAGCCGCCAGCATGGATGATGGACTAACCGCCGCAACCGCAGTCCCTGAGTTTTTATCTTCACTGTGGAGCAACTGCAGCCAAAATTCACTCGACCAACGTGGCGTCCACTCTTGCTCCCAACTCGCTTCGAGGCCTTCAACTACAACTTTCTCACGGTTGATGGACTGGAAAATCAACAGTCCCCGTTGCGGGTCAAAACCTAAAGATGCACGGCTTTCAATGAAGTCACTGTAGCGATTATGAAAGGCCGTCAAACTCGCGCGCGAAACGGCCGAACGCCATCTTACCCCGGTTTCAAAAGTGTAGCCCCGCTCTGGTTTTAAGTCTGGGTTAGCAATCGCAAGCACCCTAAATTGCGGGTAATACAAGCCGACATTCACATCCGCAAATGGCGGTGCGCGGTAACCTCGAGCATATTGAGCAAACCATTCGGCATGTTCAGTAATAGGCCATAACAGACCTAGTTTTGGTAACCATGCGTCATGAGTTAAATCAGTGACGTCACTGTCCGGATAGCGCTCAGCAAATAATGGATCATGTTGCGTACGCAACGCATAACGTTCATAACGCAAGCCTGGACTCAAGGTAGGTCCGTTGCGCCATAATTTGATTTCGTCATGCACATACAAACCTAACTCATCGATTTGGCTGTGCGGAAAATCGCGTAACGGAAACGTCTCGCCGAGCAGCACATTGGTTAGGGTCTGTTGCGTTTGGTTCCATTGCCAAGCATCACGTTGGTCCCACACTTCAGCACGGCTCACTTCAAAGCCATAGCCAAGACGGTGACCCACGCCGCCCCATTGCCAGTCACTTTCTAAATCTGCCGCTAAGCCATAGCTATCGTAGTCATAGCGAAAACCACGATAGATGCTAAGTGGTTCGTCAAGCATGCCGCGCTCTTCAAAAGAATCTTGTTGCGTCTGCGCTTCTTGCGCATACAAGCGCCATTCACCGCGATCAGCAAGCGCATTAGGTTCAGTACGTAAGCGTAAGATAGCGCGCCACTCGTAGCGTTCATCATCGCCAGACAAAGCCGTCGTGCTCGCTTGACGACCACTACCAAGGCTGTGGACGATGTCGGTCTCACGATTCTCGCGCAACGCATCAAAACTTAACTGCCAGTTGCCCACTGCCGAGTACGTTTGCCACTTCAATAGTGCGCCCGTTTGCCTTACACGTTGCGTATCGAGGTTATCGCTTGCTGCCGCATCCAGCTCTTCACGATACTGCGCAGCGCCAGCTATCAGCAAGCTGTGATCTCCGCCACTAAAAGCTGTCGCAACCCGCCCATAGCCCCGCTGTGCGTCGCTTGCTGCACCTAGACGTAGATGAGTGCCACGTTTACCGTTGTAAAGCACATCATCGGCACTCAAGGTTTCAATCGCTACCACGCCACCCAAAGCATCACTGCCATACAAAGTAGACGCCGGTCCACGGAGGATTTCGACACGATTAGCTAAACCTAAATCAAGCAATCCGCGCCCGGTATCTGAAAAACTACCGACGGCGAAACGATCAGCAATAGCTACTTGGTCGACGACAATGGCGGTGCGGTTACCACCAATACCACGAATACGAAAACCGCTGTGACCAAAGCGAGAACTAGTGTCATCGAGCTCTACTCCCATTTCGTAACGAACTAAGTCGTTCGCATTTAAGACTAAGTCACGCGCCAGTTCTTCGACGCTGATGACACTAACAGTGCCAGCCACTTCATTGAGTGCTCGGGGCTGGCGGTGGGCTACAACAGTGATCACTTCATCGGGTATGATTTTATCGGCGACCACTTCATCCTGGGTGTCATTCTGTTGGGCGGTGGCAGAGCCTGCCACCGCTAACAGTGCTGCACCACAGGCAATCCTTAGCCTGAACTGCAGTCCTTCCATTAATACACCTCGTTGCGCGTGTTGTAGTTATTAAACTTGCCTGTTGGCGTGACGATTTTTTCGCCTTTGATGACATGTTTTAAGGTGCGTGTTTTGTCATCTACAATCACGATGGCAGACTCTTCCTCCATGCCACTCCAGACTGAGAACCAGACTTCATCACCCGCCATGTTGTACTCAGGTTGCACAATACGCTTCGGACCTGGGCCTAGGTCAGCCCACTCGGCAATAGGTAAGACTTCATAGCCTTTGCTGAAGTCGCGCGTGTCAAACACAGCAACTGATTGTGCAATGTCACTGGAAGGATTTAATGGCGAATCTACCCATAAATTGTGAGACTTTGGATGGGTTTTAATAAACAACGAACCACCGCCCTGACCTTCCAGAATACGTACTACTTTGAAGGCTTGCTCCGGGTGATTTTCTGGGTCGGTGCCAATTAAAGTAATATTGGCGTTACCAAGCGCACTCGTCGCCCATACTGGGCCAAATTCAGGGTCTACGAAGTTCGCGCCACGACCTGGATGCGGAATACGCTCCACCGGAACCAGTGCCTCCAGTTCGCGTTCCAATGCGTCTACCACAGCAATAGTGTCATTCTCATTGGCTGCGGTCATAAAGTAACGACCAGAGCGGTCCCAACCACCGTCATGTAGAAACGGCGCAGCATCAATAGTGGTGACCTGAAGGTTATCAAGATCTGAGTAGTCCACCAGCTTGATTTGACCGGTTTCTTTCACGTTAACAATAAACTCTGGATGTTTGTGCGAACCGACAATCGCTGCCACACGTGGCTCTGGGTGGTACTCTTGGGTGTCCACCGTCATTCCACGGGTCGAGACAATTTTGTGCGGCTCCAAGGTTTGGCCGTCCATGAGCACATAATGCGGAGGCCAGTAAGCGCCAGCAATCGCAATCTTGTCTTCGTAACCTTTGTAGCGTGAGTTCTCCACCGAACGAGCCTCAAGACCGATTTTGATCTCAGCGACAACTTGCGGCGGGAACATGTAGAGATCGATCAAGTCGATTTTGCCGTCACGGCCAATGGTGGTGAAGTACCGGCCTGAGCTAGAAGCACGCGAAATATGCACGGCGTAGCCAGTTTCGACGTAGTTCAAGACTTTCTTACTGGCACCGTCGATGATGGCCACTTGACCAGCATCGCGCAGGGTAACCGCGAACATGTTATCGACGTCATAATCGTGCTGCGGTTCGCTCGGACGATCTTCTGGTGCGACATGCACGACCCAGCTATCTTTCATTTCCGGCATACCCCACTCTGGCGGTGTAGGCGGTTCGTGCTGGATAAAGCGCGCCATCATGTCGATTTCTTCGTCGCTAAGTTCACCAGAAGTACCCCAGTTTGGCATACCGCCTGGCGAGCCGTAGTTAATCAAAGCTTTCAGGTAATCTGTACCTTTTTCCTGAGTAATATCAGGCGTCAATGGCAAACCGGTCGCACCTTTACGTAACACACCGTGACAACCCGCACAGCGCTGGAAATAAATTTCCTGCGCCATGGCAAACTCATCTTCGGTCATGTTGGGTGCACCAGGGGTAACCACTTGTTTGGCATTCGAAACAGCCGATGGCGCGCCTTTGTATTTGACCTCAGCGGCAGTTGCGTCGGCGTGAGGCTTACCGCCAGCGCGATCCTTGAGGCCAAGTTCGACACGAACGTCTTCGACATCGTCGTCATCAACTTTTTCGCCAGAGTTGCCCCAGCTCGACATCACGTAATTAGTGATAGCTGCAATGGTGTCATCATCGAGGTGCTGCATAGGCGGCATCATCGCATTATAGGTTTGCCCATTCACTTCCAGAGGTCCGGACTTACCTTGTAAGATGGTCTGCACAACGTAGTCTGACTTGCCATTAACATTGGGATTTTCTGCCAATGGAGGGAAAGCCCCGGGAAGTCCTTTACCTGTGGGCTGGTGACAGGCTTGACAGTTTTTCGCATAGGCTGCCTGCCCGTCTTCGTCAGCAATCGCTGGTGGCATGGTAAAAAACAATGCGGCCACACCACTGAGCAACGCCAGCGGGGTGAGTCTAAATTGAGTTTTTTTAGGCTTTTGGTAGTGCATATGGGAGTCCTCCTTGATGGACCTATCATTCAGATTCTTCTGAAGTTGATTGTAAGCGTAGTACAAGGAGGACTTTTGATCGATATCAATGAATGGAGGGAGTACCTAAGCCTTCTAGAGGTACTCCATTCGGAGTATTATCAGCACCTTAAATATGTACTTTCAAACCCCAGTCATCATGGGCCTCACGCGCCAATTGTTCACGAAACTGTGGCGCAGCAATGTGAATCAAAGCAGTAGCCCGTTCAGTGAGACTTTTCGCGCGCAAGTTCGCCACACCATACTCAGTGACCACATAGTGCACATGCGCTCTGGTCGTGACCACGCCTGCACCGGGCGCTAGTAACGAAGTGATACGTGAAACCTTGCCTCCGCAGGCGGTTGCTGGCAAGGCAATTACTGAACGGCCGCCCTCTGACAAGCTTGCGCCGCGCACAAAGTCCATTTGCCCGCCTACCCCCGAATAAACCTTGGTACCAATCGAGTCGGCACAAACCTGCCCGGTGACATCAACTTGCAAGGCACTATTGATAGCCATGACTTGTTTATTTTGGCGGATCACCGAGGTGTCATTGGTGTATTCCACATCTAAGAACGCACACTGTGGGTTGTCATCGACAAAGTCATAAAGCGCTTGGCTGCCCATTGCAAAGGTGGTCACAATACGCCCGCGGTGCTTGCGCTTGCGAGAATTATTAATGACCCCACTTTGCACCAGTGGAAGTACGCCATCGGAAAACATTTCGGTATGGATGCCAAGATCTTTGTGGTTGCCGAGACATGCCAAAGTCGCATCAGGAATAGCACCAATGCCCATTTGCAGGCAGTCACCGTCGTTGATGAGTTCGGCGACCCGCTCACCGATGCGTGTGGTGATTTTACTTTGTGCTGGCCGCTCATGAAGTGGCATCGCGGCTGCTTCTTCAAAATACCGATCAATCTGGCTTACATGGATAAACGAATCACCATGGGTTCGCGGCATTTTGGGATTAACCCACGCAATCACCTTTTTCGCCACCTGCAACGCCGCACGCGTAGCCTCGACGCTAATGCCTAGACTGCAGTTGCCATGCGCATCAGGAGCTGAAACTTGAATCAACACGGCATCTAGCGGCTGTTCACCAGAACGAAAGAGCTTCGGGATCTCTGATAAAAATATCGGTACATAGTCAGCCAGTCCTTCATTGACTGCAGCCCGAGTTGACTTGCCCACAAAAAAAGCACGCTGTCTCAGGTGACCTTGGAGGGCTGGATCTGACAACACTTCGCTATGTTCCGTGTGTAATTGCAACAACGTCATGTTGCGACGTTGCAGTGCGACCTCTGCGAGTCCCTGTAATAACTTATAGGGGGTCGCCGCCATCGACTGACACCAAATCACGTCGTTATCCGATAAAATTTCTAACGCTTTTTCAGCGTTTGCGACACGCATTTGAACTCCTTTTGCGATAAAGTAAGCGACATTAAACTCTTTAAGCTTAGGCATACCATGAAAGTATTCGCAATGTTGGGTGCGATCAATATGGCTCTTGGGGTAATTCTTGGAGCATTTGGGGCACATGCACTTAAGGCAAGGTTATCACCCGAGATGCTCGCCGTCTTTCAGACTGGCGTGCAATACCACATCTATCATGCGCTGGGTCTCTTCATGGTTGCTGCGCTACTGATTCCATACCCAAATGCTAGCGGCTTACGCACGGGGGGCTGGATTTTACTTGCCGGTATCGCACTTTTCTCGGGAAGTCTGTACTTGATGTCCTTAACCGGTATACGCTGGTTTGGCCCCATCACACCGGTTGGCGGCGCCTGTTTTATCATCGGCTGGATCTGGATTTTTTGGGCGGTTCTGAAAGAGTTGTAAGTTACTGGAGCGGAACATAAAAATGAATCTTGGTCTAATCTTAGCGCTCGCTCTTGCTGCCAAACAACCTGAACTCGCACACTGCTCCGCAACGCTGCCGCCCGACGTTTCCATGTGCACCGCGACTCACTCTGTGACCTGGAATCAGGCGAAACGCGTGATCTTTGAACTCAATCAAACCATGCGCGAAAATACTACTTGGCAATTACCTACTGCTGCGCAACTTGGCGATGCAAAGCTACCTTGCGATGCTAGCCAAACTGAAACCGAACTATGGTGGATGACCTCGGCATTGCTAAAACATGGTAACGAAATTTTGGTTGGCGCCTATCATTGTGCTACCGAAGCAACAGAGTTTGTGCCGGTAAAGCAACCACTAAAGTTACTACTGCTACACAACGGGAAAAGCGAAGTAACGCAACAGCATGATGATTGGCTAAAAGCTGTAGCAAACACAGACTACACCATTGATTACCGCGAACGCGCTGACGGTACGCTGGAGTTGCGTGCAACTCTCACCGTCAAAGCAAAGCTAGGCAGCTTTTTACATTTACTCGAAGATGTAGAGGTTATTTCAAGTTGGCTAGCTCGAGCTGAAAAAGCCACGGTTATCGCTCGACCAGATACACAAAGTCACGTGGTGCATATCGTTTTTTCAGGCTTTTTCTTGGTCTCAAGACGCGACATGGTCACGCGCAGCCGCTGGCACCAAGACCCCAACAGCAAAACCCTTACCATCACCGTGGCCGATGCCGCCGATGAATACCAAGTTCCAGTGCATGGCGTACGTATCACCAACCTTGCTGCGCAGTGGCAACTCACGCCTGTAGGCAATGGTGAACTCAACATCACCTATCAAGGCTACGCAGATCCTGCTGGAGCTTTACCCCAATTCGTAGCGCGCAGTGCCGCACTCGAAGCTTTGAAAAAAACACTTGCCCGCTTACCGTCTGCATTAGAGAATTACCAACGCTCCTATGAGGGAATTGTCGAACCTTAATAGCAAGTGTTAGTTTTTTGAAAAGAGCAGCGGCTTTGTGTATTATCCCGCTTCTTTTCGTGCGCATTCAAACTCAGTCGATATCCGCCCATGCAATTATTCACCAAGGCCAGCGCCATAGCGCTACAAGAGGATGAACTCGAGAACGATCCTCTGCAACAGCTCCCTGCCGGGACACGTCGGCGCTTGAGCCCGTACGCCAAGCTGTTGGTGCGGGCTGTCTATCAGTTAGTGGATGCTCAACCGCAAGCCAAATCAATTCCTATTGTATTAGCTACGCAGCATGGCGATTTACATCGTACGATTCGGCTATTGCATGATTTAGCTGCGGAGCAGCCCTTATCACCCACACAATTTAGCTTATCGGTAAACAATGCGGCGCTCGGACAACTCAGTATTTTGCTCGATAATACCGCAGCAATGACAACTGTTGCGGCTGGTGATGACTCTTTTGCAATGGGTTGGTTAGAGGCTTTTTTACAGCTACAGAGTGCGCCCGAAGTGTTGTTTATTTATGCCGACGAGCCGCCACCAGAGCCCTATACTGCGCACGCCAAACTACCAGAATCCGCCTTTGCCATGGCTGTATTGCTGAGTGCCAATGAAGGGCACCCTTTGCGCTTCGAAACAACGCTTCTAGAGGAGAGTACGGGCTTACTTGAGCCAGTACAGCGACTCCATACCCTCATCGACCAAAAAGGTTGTGGCGCAGTACGCATGCAAGGTGAGCACTCTTGGAGCTGGCAGCTTGGCTAAGACAGTCCAATTTCTCAATCACACCTGGCGTCGACTGGCGACCGGGCTCTGTTTTGTGGTGTTTGGTTTGGGTGGTTTAGTCATGTCGCTCACCGCACTGCCGTTGTTGAAACTACGGGCCTTCGGCGACCCAGAACGGCAACAGCAAATGGCCAAAGCCATGGTGCAAAGCACCTTTCGGTTTTTTATTGGCTTAATGCGCTTTACCGGCGTATTTAACTTTGCTTTTCCAGCACGAGAGCAACTGCAAAACTGCCGTGGTCAGGTGATTATCGCCAATCATCCCTGTTTAATCGACATTGTCGCACTCATCTCATTTGTCCCCAATGCAGACTGTGTGGTCAAAGCGCATCTTTGGCGTAATCCTTTTATGCGAGGTGTGATAAAATCGTCGGGTTATATTAGTAATGGTGACCCGGAGGGGCTGATTACTGATTGTGAGCGTTCACTAGCGCAGGGCAATAATCTCATTATTTTTCCTGAAGGTACACGCACACACCCGGGGCAACCCCTGCGGTTTCAGCGCGGCCCAGCGAATCTAGCGCTACGTACGCAAAACGATATGATCGCGCTGCGCATTTGCTGTGAGCCCGTCACTTTAATAAAAAATGAGCCTTGGTATCGAGCGCCAGCAACCAAGCCAACCCTGACGATTGACTTTTTGCGCGCCGTGCCGACCACTAGCTACCAAGCGGAGCAACCCAGTATTGCTGCACGCCAGCTCACGCGGGAGCTCGAAGACTATTACAACAAGGTACTCGAAAGTAATGGAAAACTTAAAAGCTGAGCTCAAGACGCTAATTATTGAAGCGCTTGATTTGGAAGATATTACCACTGCCGATATTCATGACAGCGCGCCTCTTTTCAGTGATGAAGATGAGGGTCTTGATCTCGATTCAATCGATGCGCTTGAGCTAGGCCTTGCCATCAAAAAGAAGTTTGATGTCAAACTCGATGCCAACTCGGCGGATACGAAAAAACATTTCTACAGTGTAAATACGTTGGCTGACTTTATTGCCAGTCAAAAGGGATAAGAACGACCATGCAAACCAAAGAAGACGTTTATCAACAGCTTGAACAGATCCTAATGGAGGACTTTGAGATCGATGCTGAAGAGATCAAGTTAGACGCCAATCTATACCAAGACCTTGACCTCGACAGCATCGATGCAGTAGACCTCGTGGTGAAGTTACGTGAAATCACCGGCAAGAAGATCAGTCCAGATGCATTTAAAGCGGTACGCACCGTAGAAGATGTCGTTAATGAGGTGTTTAAGCTCATTCACGAACCGGCGTAACCATGCGAATACTGCGTGCCCTCTCTTTTTTGTGCCTTGCGACCTATCCTTTATGGGTCGCCGGCTTGGTGCACGCAGGGTACAGTCAGCACTTATGGTGGTTGCTGTGTTTATTCGTTGTGCCGCAGTTGCTGGTTGCCGACTGGCGTCAGCCGCGCAGTTACATCGTGGTTTTTGCAACTCTTGCGGTGTTAATGGCAGCTTGGCTGTTTAATCCAGAACAAGCAGCATTGTTTTATCCAGTTTGGATGAACCTTGGCTTTTTTCTGCTATTTGCCAGCTCACTTTGGCTCAAACCGGCCATTATCACCCGCATTGCCCAAGCAATGGAGGGTGAGCTGCCGCCGAGTGGGGTTCGCTACACCGAAAACGTGACCAAGGTCTGGACTGTGTTTTTTCTGCTTAATGGCAGTATTGCGTGGTGGACCGCGACGCAAGCCAGCATTGACGTTTGGACTTGGTACAACGGTGTCATTGCTTACCTGCTGATGGCGCTCATCTTCACGATCGAACTAGGTATTCGCTATGTGGTTAAAAAGCGACACCACTAATTGGCTGATAGAACTTCCAGGCACCGCGCCTTGGAAAGATTTTCATGCGGATGTGCAAGCTGCTCGCCAATGGTTGCGCTCGCGCACTGAACAACGTTGGTTGTTGTTCACCGACAATAATTATGAATTTGCCGTATGGCTATTTGCTCTGCTTGCCGAAGATCGGCAACCGGTCATGCCACAAAACGCGCAAAGCGAAACCTTACGTTTGGTGGCAGCAGTCGTCGACGCAGAACTTCCACAGCAGTTACCTAAACATGACAACATTGAAGTCTTATTGCCGGTAACCGGTTCACTAGCCACGCAGCTTACCCTATTTACCTCAGGTTCAAGCGGTGAACCGCAGGCCATTACTAAGTCTGTACGCCAGCTATTTAACGAGGTTCACACGTTAGAAGCGACCTTTGGTGCTCACTTAGGCAATGCTCAGGTAGTGACGACCATTTCTCATCAACATATATATGGTCTGTTATTTACCATTGTTTGGCCTCTTTGTGCTGGCCGTGGTTTGGCTCTGCAACGCTTCGAGTATTTGGAGCAGTGGCAACAGTTCCATCCCAGTGCGGACAACTACTACATGGTTAGCACGCCAGCACACCTAGAGCGTTTCCATGACCTTGGCCATCTTCAACGTAAACCATCAGCCTTACGAGCGGTTTTCTCATCGGGTGGGCCACTTGCGGAAAATGTTCCGCAACGCTACCGCGAACTAGGCCTGCCTGCTCCAATAGAAGTCTATGGCAGCACCGAAACTGGCGGCATCGGCTGGCGCCAACGCACTCCCGCAAGCCAAGCTTTTCGACGCTTCCCTAAAGTCGATCTCGCTGTCGACCAGGAATCTCGCTTGTGCTTGCGTTCACCGCATTTACCGGATGAGCAGCGCTATACCACCGCCGATAAAGTCGAGTTGCTCAATGAAGATGAATTCAATGTGCTCGGTCGCGCTGATCGTATTGTCAAAATTGCGGAAAAACGTGTGTCGTTAGCCGAGCTTGAGCAATTTTGTCAGGGGTTGGATTGGGTACAGCAGGCTAAATGCTGCCCACTTGAACAACCGCGTAGCACCCTTGGCTTAGTGTTAGTGTTAACATCTACAGGGCAACAACTCTTGGCGCAAGAGGGCCGTTTAGCAATGCGCCGCAAGCTACGTGAGCATCTGCAACAACGCTTTGATAAAGTCGTGTTGCCGCGGAAATTTCGCTATGTTGATGAGTTACCATGTAACACTAGCGGCAAAACAACAATGACGATGTTGCAAGACTTGTTTGCCACAACGGATCCAGAGAGCGACTAATGAACGTTACTTATCCTGATTTTACTGAGCTCAGCGAGAGCCTAGATGAACATGGTCGCCCGCACCTGCTTGCGCGCTTTACGCTTGCACCCGACTGTCTTTATTTGCAGGGGCACTTTCCCGAAGCTCCACTTCTGCCAGGTGTCACCCAGCTCGACTGGGCAATTCAACTGGCGGCAGACCATTGGCACACACCGCGTAGCGTACGTAAAATCGAAGTCCTTAAGTTCAACGATATGATATTACCCAAGGCCGAAGTCACCTTAAGCCTTGAGTGGAAGCGCGACAATTGCGTGGTTTTTCGTTTTCGTCACGATGACAAAGCCTATTCTTCTGGGCGCTTGATCTTTACCGAGGCGAATTAATCCTATGCGCGCCTGCTTCATCATTCCCATTTATAATCATCACGAAACTATCGCGGCTACCGTTGCAGCGTTGGCGGCGTTCCAGCTGCCCATTTTCATTGTCGATGACGGCTCTGATGAGGCCACTAAGCAAGTTCTCAACGAACTGCGCGAGCGCACACCGTTTTTGCACCTGCACACTTTGCCGGAAAACACCGGCAAGGGTGGCGCTGTGATGGCTGGGCTAGCACAAGCCCACGCAGCCGGTATGACCCATGGTCTGCAGATTGATGCCGATGGGCAACATGACATTACCGATATTCCCGAGTTTTGGCGCCAAGCTGAACAAGCTCCGCAGGCACTGATCAGCGGCGCACCACAATACGACGCCTCGATTCCGACCTCGCGCAAGATTGGTCGCAAGATCACCCACTTTTGGGTGCACATCGAAACTCTATCGTTGCAAGTGAAAGACACTATGTGTGGATTTCGCGTTTATCCACTCGCTGCCACACTCGAAACCATAGCTGAACACCGGCCAGGTACGCGTATGGATTTTGATATTGAAATTATGGTGCGCATGTACTGGCGTGGGATCCCGATTAAGTTTATTCCAACAAAAGTCATCTACCCCGAAGGCGGCCGCTCCCATTTTCAGGGCTTTGCTGATAACTGGCTGATTTCAAAGATGCACACGCGGCTATTCTTCGGCATGCTGCTGCGCGCACCGCGCATACTTTGGCGGCGCTTGAAATGGAGCAGCACATGAGACATTGGGCAGCAACTGAAGAACGCGGTAGTTATTTGGGCATTTTGATTATTCTGCGTGCCTATAAATATGGTGGACACCTGCTGATGCGGTTAGTCCTTGCGCCAGTTATCTTTTACTTTTTTCTTACCGGTGGCACGGCGCGGCGTGCTTCGTTGGACTACTTACGCAGACTGCACGCCTACAGTGGAGAACTATCGCCATTTCATAAGTCTCCCAGCTGGCGCCACAGCTTGCGACATTTTTGGCAATTTGGACTCGCTTCATTGGCGAAAACCGATGCGTGGATCGGCCGCATCAGCAAACAACAGGTCAAAAACTGCGGCAACACCCATTTCACCGACTTAGAGCAACGGCCCGAAGGTGGTGTTTTGATCGGTAGCCACTTAGGTAATTTAGAGGTGGCACGCGCCATTGCCAGTAGCAGTTACAGCAAACGCATGAACGTGTTGGTTTTTACTGAACATGCGCAAGCGTTTAACCGTGCGCTTCGGGAGCTTAACCCTAATGTCGACGTGGACGTTATTCAGGTCACCAACATCGACATGGGGCTGGCGATCATGCTGCGCGAACGCGTCGACCAAGGCGAGTTTGTCGTCATTGTTGGTGACCGCACTTCCGTCACGGATCCAAGCCAAAGTGTCAGCCATGAATTTCTTGGCAAGCCCGCACAATTTGCCATCGGGCCGTGGGTGCTGGCGAGTATCCTAGAGTGCCCTGTCTACTTTTTATTTTGCGTGCGCAACGCCAATGGCGCCGGCTACGACTTGCACTTAGATTTTGTCACCGCACAATTAAAGTTACCGCGGCGGAGTCGGCAGCAACATATCGATGCAGTTTTGTCGCAATACATCGCGCAATTAGAGAATTTGTGTCAACGTTACCCGTACCAATGGTTTAATTTTTTCGACTTTTGGCAACAGCAGAAGGATCACTAGGTAATGCCAACTGAAAACGTTCAGTTTGGTGGTAAGCGTACCACCATCGACGACATCATTCGCCTGAGCCAAGGCGCAGCGCAAGCACAATTGAGCGAAGACCCTAGCTTACGTGAACGTATTGCCGCAGGTACGCGCTTTCTCGACACTCTCTTACGCGAAGACGGTGTTATTTATGGCGTCACTACAGGTTATGGCGACAGCTGTACGGTAACTGTTCCTACCGATCTTGCTCATGAACTGCCAATTCATCTAACACGCTTTCACGGTTGTGGGCTTGGGCGCCACTTTGCCGATGACAGTGTTCGCGCCATTCTTGCCACCCGTCTTTGTTCCTTGGCACAAGGCTACTCAGGCGTAAGTTGGGAGCTCCTAGAACGCTTGGTGACGATGTTAAACGAAGGGGTGTTACCACTGATCCCCGAAGAAGGCAGTGTCGGCGCGAGTGGCGATTTAACGCCATTGTCATATGTGGCGGGGGCTCTCATCGGTGAACGTGACGTGCGTTTTAACGGGCATACGGTCTCGAGTAAAGAAGCTTTTGCTAAGCTCAATCTGGCGCCCTTAAAGCTGCGCCCGAAAGAAGGTTTGGCGATTATGAACGGCACTGCGGTAATGACCGCTCTGGCCTGTCAGGCATGGCATCGAGCAGAATATTTAAGTCGTCTTTCGGCGCGCGTGACCGCCCTTGCTAGCATTGCCCTTGATGGCAACAGTAATCATTTTGATGAACTTCTATTTGCGGTAAAACCGCACAAAGGACAACAGGATGTTGCCCGCTGGATCCAGCATGATATTAATCATGTTGAGCATCCACGTAACTCTGATCGCCTACAAGATCGTTATTCTATTCGCTGCGCACCGCATATCATCGGTGTATTGCGCGATGCCCTGCCTTGGTTCGAAGAAACCATTGAAAATGAGCTCAACAGTGCCAATGACAATCCCATCATCGACGGCATTGGCGAACATGTATTGCATGGCGGTCACTTCTACGGCGGCCACATTGCTATGGTGATGGACAGCATGAAGACTGCGGTAGCTAATCTAGCTGACTTGCATGATCGGCAAATGGCCTTGCTGATGGACACCAAAATGAACAATGGCTTGCCAGCAAACTTATCCGCGGCGCAGGGCGAAAGAGCTAGTATCAACCACGGTTTCAAGGCGGTACAAATTGGCTGCTCAGCGTGGACCGCAGAAGCGCTCAAACTCACCATGCCAGCAAGCGTTTTCTCACGCTCCACAGAGTGTCACAATCAAGACAAAGTGAGCATGGGCACTATTGCTGCACGCGATTGTCTACGTGTACTAGAACTGACTGAGCAAGTCTTGGTAGCAACGCTACTGGCGGCCTATCAAGGCGTCCAATTACGTCGCCAGCAGAACCCCGACATCCGCAAACCTGCGGCCGCTATCGAGGCGATGCTACTGGATATCGGCGAAACTTTTGCGCTGGTAAATGAAGACCGACCGCTCGAAACAGAGCTACGTTATTGGCTTGCACAAGTGCGAGAGCAACGCTGGGAACTCTACAAGGACTAAGCATGTTTGAAACGCGCTTAAAAATTAATGTGCCGTTTTTTGACGTCGATGCCATGCATGTGGTGTGGCACGGCCATTACGTTAAGTACATGGAAATGGCACGCAGTGAGTTATTGCGGCAATTTGACTATGACTATCCAACCATGAAAGCCAATGGTCACATTTGGCCGATCGTTGATTTACGTCTGAAGTATGTCGCTTCGGCGCGTTATGGCCAAGATATCGAAGTCCTCGCCAAACTCACCGAATGGGAGCACCGTCTGCGTATCGATTATGTGATCCGCTGTTGTGACACTGACAAGGTATTAACGAAAGCGACGAGTATTCAAGTCGCAGTGGACATCACCAGCGAAGAAATGCTGTTTGAGTCACCCGATATCTTGTTCGAAAAGCTTGGAGTGCAGCGTTCATGATGACACTAATACTGCAACGTTTGAGCTGCGCCAGCATACTGCTCTTTGGGGTATTTATGGCGCTACCGGCGCATGCTGACGAGCAGCCCCTAAGCGCTGAAGTATTAGAGTTTTTGCAGCAACAACAGCAACCACTGCCGTTTACGGTGAGCTTTGAGCAGCAACGTAGCATTACCGGATTGCCAAGGCCATTGCTTAGCTCGGGTAAGTTGACGATTGCCACAGATGAAGTGGTTTGGCACACGCAAAAACCGTTTGAACAACAACTCATTATCACAGCCGACGGTATCCAAAGCGATGACCAAACTAAGCTTCGCGGCAGTGAAGTGGTCGGCCAACTGTTACTTGCGGTCTTGCAAGGCGATGCCCAGGCTATTGCCGCGAACTTCGCCGTACAGCTAAAAGATTCTTGCTTGGTCTTAACTCCAAAACTTGCGCAGCTGCAGCAGTTTGTCGAAAGTATTAAAAGCTGCGGTGGTGAGCAGATTGAACGCATTCGCTTAGTTGAGCAACAAGGAAATGAAAGCAACATCACCTTCCAACCCGAGGCAAGCGAAAGTGTGGCTACGCACTAAAATCAGCGCTTGGCTGAGCATTTTTGGTTTGGTGCTACTGGCCGCCGGACTCTTTTGGCTGCGTCTACCCGCAGTGTCATGGCAAAGTAGCTTGCTCGACACCCTGCCCCGAGACGCGGACCCGGCACATCATATCTACATGATGCGGCAGCAGTCGAATGAACAGCGCTTTATGCTGCTGTTCGAAGTCGACAACGAAAACCTTACAGCTTTCACCGCTGCCTTGCGTGAACACGTAACGCAACTCACCAGCGGTAAACCCGAGATTCAACCTCTTGCTGAACTGAACCCGCAGGCTTTTTTAACGGTTTATCAAGACTTCGCTGGGCAATGGGCGACGCCCGCAGATATTAGGCTATTACAAGAAAGCTCCGCACAACTTGTTGCGCAGGCCCAACGACGATTGCAGCAACCGCTCCCGCTCTGGGTTGATATTCGACAAGATCCTTTACTCCTAAGTCAACGCTTGGTTGAAGCCTTGCCGGAACCCTTACCTGGCTTTCAATCACAAGAACCGTTTTATGTTCGCGATGGTGTAAGCCAAAGCACCATTGTCTTAGCTTTAACCAGTAAAGCTGACACCTTAAGCCAAGCCAAGTCACGCGCGATCGTCGCGCGTACGGAACAAATGCTGAGCAGTTTAACGGCAACAGGTATTCCACATACGGTGAGCCGCAGTGGATTAGTGTTCCATGCCGATGCAGCTGCTTCACAAGCTAAACAAGAAATCACTTGGTTTGGTGGTTTATCGTTAGTGTTTGTTTTGCTGTTACTTTGGTGGGTTTTCCGCTCGTTACTGCACTTAGTTTTCAGCATGGCGGTTCTGGGCGTGTCAACGCTGGTTGGAGTTACTGCTGTGATCTGGTGTTTTAGTTCACCACACGTATTAACACTGGTGTTTGCGACAACATTAATCGGCTTATGCATCGACTATGTCTTTCATGCCAGTATCGGCGCTAGCCATGGCAGCCGCAACTGGCAACAAGTGGTGCCGGCACTCTTGCTCGGTGCCGCAACAACGATTGCCGGCTTCTTGTTATTGACTTTTTTATCGTTGCCATTGCTGCAACAACTGGGCGTATTTATGGCAGCGGCTCTAGCCAGCGTGGTCATCATGGTTCTATTGATTCCGGCGCTGGGCCTTACTAAAACTACAACCGCACATTGGCAAGCGTTGCACCGCAGTATCGCTAACAGTTATCAGAAGCTTTCAGGTCCGCTGCGCAGTAGCCTTCTAGTTGTGCTCGCTTTTGCCGGCGCTTTTGCCGCTTGGCAGGGCTATCGAAGTGACGACTCGGTGAAGCTATTAGCATCATCGAGCGAGCAGCTCCTTGCCCAAGAACAACACATCCGCGAACAAACTAAAGCCTTTTATGATGCTGACGTCATACTCGTTCAAGCCCCTACCATGAATGAGCTTTATCAGCACTACGCTAGTGTGCATGCACATCTTGCTGATTGGCAACAACAAGGCTGGTTGGGCGGCTGGCAAAGCTGGTACGACTATGTGCCTACGCCGCAACAGCAACAGCAAACCGCATTGGCTCTCGAGCAGTTGTGGCAGCAGCCCGTAGGCCAAGACTATTTAGCGTGGCTGGGAATTTCTGCGCCAACGGCTGACAATGGCCCGGAAATACCGTCGCAACACCCGCTTTACCAAGATTTCTTTTATGCGCCCGTGGCGTCAGCAGAGCCCGCGGTGGGCGTTATTCGCCTGCGCAACGTGGCGCAGAGTGCGGCTATCAGCCAAGACCTTGCAGATCTGGCTGGCGTTGAGATGTTTAGCCCCTTAAAGCAGGCCAGTGACGCCCTAGGCCATTATCGCAGTCAGCTCATGCAATGGATGGGCGCTCTCATTGTGCTTCTAGTTATTGTACTGGCTTGGCGACTGCCGTATCCAAGTTGGTTGCAGCGTCTTCGCGTCAGCTTGCAGATCAGTGCAGTTATCATTGCGGCGCTTAGTAGTGCGCTGGCTATTGCCGCTGTTTGGCAGCCTTTAAATGCCTTCCATTTAGTCGGTGCCATGCTGGTCATCGTGCTTGGTATCGACTACGGTGTTTTTTGTGCCAGTCGTATTCAACGAGCACATGCCCTGCAAGCAATTAGCATTTCTGCGTTGACCACAATGTTTGCCTTTGGTGCCCTCAGTTTTAGTCAAACGGCCGCCATTGCGGCCTTTGGTATGATCGTTCTCGTTGGTGTGGCTATTACCGCTATCCTCGTGCCACTGCTCACACCAGCTAGCTCGCTTGATTCAGTGTAAAGGAAGTTATTCATGTCTCTAGAGCACTCTCATTATGATGTTATTGTCATTGGCGCTGGTCCATCAGGGGCAGCGGCAGCAGCCCTTTTGGCTCAGGCCAAGAAGAAGGTTCTGGTCATTGAGCGCCAGCACTTTCCACGCTTTTCGATTGGCGAAAGCCTTTTACCGCAATGCATGATGTACCTTGAAGAGGCGGGCCTGCGAACAGCAATAGAACAACGTGCGCAGGAACTTGGCTTCCAATTTAAGGATGGTGCAGCCTTCTATCGGAACGGCGAACATACGCTGTTCGACTTTACCGAGAAGTCTTCGGCTGGCCCCGGGACAACGTTCCAGGTCAAACGCGAAAAGTTTGACCAACTACTGATTGAGCAAGCACGCGAGTATGGCGCCGAGGTTCACCACGGCCTGCAGGTAGAGCAAGTCAGCGAGCAACATGAGGGCGTCACCGAAATTAGCGTTCGCAACTTAGCAGACGCTAGCATGTTGACGCTCAGCTGCGCGTTTCTCCTCGATGCCAGCGGTTTCGGCCGCGTGCTCCCACGTTTGCTCGACTTGGAGTATCCATCGGACTTTCCAGTGCGCCAAGCCGCCTTTTGCCATGTAAAAACCGACCTTGAGCATCCAACTTTTGATCGCAACAAGATCCTCATCACCGTGCATCCACAGAACCCTGAGATCTGGTATTGGTTAATCCCCTTTGCTGACGGTACAGCGAGCCTTGGCGTTGTAGGTAGTGAACGCTTTTTTGCTGACGCTAGTGATGCGACCGAAGCGCTCTGGAGTAAAGTCAACGACGAGCCGTATTTGCTCGAAGTACTCGGTCAATATGAAGTCAGCCGCCCAGCACAGCTCATCACTGGCTACTCGGCTAATGTAAAACAGCTGCATGGCAAGGGTTATGCGCTGCTCGGCAACGCCGGTGAGTTTCTGGATCCGGTATTTTCCTCTGGGGTGACCATTGCGCTGAAATCTTCAGTCATGGCGATTCCTTTAGTGCTGCGTGAACTCAATGGTGAAGCTGTCGATTGGCAAAAGGAATACAGTACGCCCTTGCGTAAGGGCATCGATACCTTTCGGACCTATGTTAAGGGCTGGTACGATTGTTCCTTCCAAGACGTGATTTTTTATCCGCACCAACAAGAGACGATTAAGCAAATGATTTGCTCGATCTTAGCCGGTTATGCGTGGGACCTCGAAAATCCGTTTGTCCGTGAAAGTGAGCGTCGTTTGCGAGTGGTGACCGAATTATGTCAAGAATCTTAAGCGTTCTCTTTACTCTGCTCGTGCTGGTGGGATGCCAAGCCACACCACCGCAAAGTCCACTTTGGACTCCTGTAAGTCAGCAAGCAGGTTTAGAATTGCTGGGAAGTTGGCCGGGGCCAGCACAACAAGAACTGATGCTCGTCAAATGGTCCCATCCAGAACAGGGTGAGCATACGTTACAGGTTAGCAGTGCACGTAGCGCTAAGGGCCTGACCATGGTGGGATTAAGCCCATTAGGCCAAGAGCTTTGGCGCGCTGCCATTGATGCCTCAGGGCGTTTCAGTGCAAATGGCATTGCGCCCTTTGACGACCCTCGTTTGATTAAGCAAATGCTAGCCACCATGCAACTGGTCAACTGGCCACTTGCATTGCTTCAGGACAACCTGCACGGCGCTACCTTAAAGTCCACAGAAAATGGCCGAGCTCTGCACGGCAATGATGGCCAACTGCTCTGGCAGTTAAGTTCGCAAAACGATGTACTGCTGGTAGAGCATCACGCGTTTAATTACCGTATTGAACTACGCCAATTGAGTTTAGAAATGCTAGAATTTCCCGCTCATGAAAGGGGCAAGCGGTAATGTATCTAAATCATCTCGGCGTTATCTGCGCATTAGGCCACAACACCAGTGAGGTTTGGCAAAATGCGGTCGCAGGCAGTCAACACGGCATGCAAAACAGCTCGTTGACGTTGGTCGACGGTAGCCCGCTCGTGGTGGGCTGTGTTGCTGACCAACTGCTACCATCTTTAGCTGAGTTAGCGCCAAACTACCAGACCCGCAACAATCAATTGGCAGCGGCAGCACTCGACAGTGTTCGCGCCGAAATTGAACATTGCAAAGCAACTTTTGGTGCCGAACGCGTAGCGGTAATCGTTGGTACCAGCACCTCTGGGATTGCCGAGGGCGAGCAAGCATTAAAGTACCACACCCAGCATCATAGCTTACCCAAAGACTTCCATTACAGTATGCAAGAAATGGCGGCACCGGCTGATTTTATCGCCCATCACTACGGCTTAAAGGGGCCGCGGTACAGCATCTCTATTGCCTGCTCTTCAAGTGCCAGAGCCTTGATCAGCGCGCGCGAAATGCTCGCCAGCGGACTTGTCGATGCGGTCATCGTTGGTGGTGTAGACTCGCTATGCCGCTTAACTCTAAACGGCTTTCGTGCCCTAGAATCAACATCGACAGGGTTATGCCAGCCCTTTAGCAAGCAACGCGACGGTATCAACATTGGTGAAGCCGCGGCATTTTTCATCGCCACCCGCGAACCACTCACCAGTGCGCCAACGCATATCCGCCTTAGCGGTGCGGGCCACGCTTCTGATGCCTATCACATGACCGCACCAGAGCCAGAGGGGCGCGGCGCGCAACTTGCTATTCAAGCTGCACTGCAACAAGCACAATTACCAGCTGCAGCGATTGATTACATCAACCTACATGGTACCGGCACCCCACTCAATGATGCCATGGAAGCTAATGCGCTGACGTGCATAGGCTTGCAACACGCTTGGGCGAGCTCGACCAAGCCCATGACTGGCCATACACTTGGCGCTGCGGGCGCGCTCGAAGCGGCATTGTGCTGGCTAACCTTACAAGATGGCGAGGGACATTTACCGCGCCACTGTTATGACGGTGATTATGACGATAGGCTTCAACCGTTGCCGCTGGTGACTAAAGACAGCAAACTTCAGCGCCCCGCAGAGCATTGTTTAAGCAACTCTTTTGCCTTTGGTGGCAATAACGTGGCGCTGATTTTTAGCCGCGATCAAGCAGGAGCACAGCACGAATGACCCCACTTGCTGACCTTATTAAGCACCAGCCACCGATGCGTCTGATCGATCGCTTTGTGAATGGCGATGCAGAGCATGCAGCAGCGCACTGTGAAGTCACCGTGACCAGTGACAACCTGTTCTATCGTGACGAGCTTGGCGGCTTGCCGGCACACGTTGGCATCGAACTCATGGCGCAAACCATTGCCGCTGCAGCTGGTTATCGCAATCGTGGGGCGGGCGAAGACATTAAGATTGGCTTTTTGTTAGGATCACGAAACTATCAATGCACGGTCGACTGTTTCACTCTCGCTGAAACCTATGCTATTCACGTTGCCGAGATCCATGCAGAGAGTTCAGGTCTAAGCGTGTTTGAATGTGAAATCAGGCACCACGAGGCCGTTATCGCCACAGCAAAAATTAACGTATTTCAGCCACCAGATGAGGCTGCATTTATTGAGGATACTTATGAGTAAACGCGTACTTGTCACTGGTTCTGGTAAAGGAATTGGCAAAGCCATCGCGCTTAAATTAGCACAACAAGGGTTTGACCTTGCGATTCACTGTCGCAGCGATAAAAGCTCGGCAGAAGCGGTCTGTGAAGAAGTTCGTGCACTGGGCCGTCACGCCAGCTTGTTGCAGTTTGATGTGGCGGACCGCCAAGCGAGTCGCGAAGCGATTGAAGCTGACATAGACGAACATGGCGCCTATTACGGTGCGGTATGTAATGCCGGCATTACCCGCGATGGCGCGTTTCCAGCTTTAAGCGAAGACGACTGGGATAGTGTTATTCACACCAACCTTGACGGTTTTTATAATGTCTTACTGCCTTTGACCATGCCGATGATTCGCTTACGTGACGGTGGCCGCATTGTCACCATCGCATCTGTTTCTGGAATCGCTGGCAATCGCGGTCAAGTGAACTATAGTGCCTCAAAGGCCGGCTTAATTGGTGCTACCAAAGCATTAGCGCTTGAGCTGGCCAAACGTAAGATCACGGTCAACTGTGTGGCGCCAGGACTCATTGAAACCGAAATGACCGATGCACTAGAGCATCAAGATCACATCTTATCGATGATTCCAATGCAGCGCGCCGGCAAACCAGAAGAAGTGGCGGGCTTGGTCGGCTACTTATTTGAAGATTCCGCGGCGTATATCACGCGCCAAGTCTTTTCAGTCAATGGTGGATTAGTTTAATGAAACGGGTTGTCGTAACAGGGATGGGAAGTATCACTGCGTTTGGTGATACCTGGCAAGACTTCCGCGAACGTCTATTGGCGGGCAACAATGCGGTAGTGCATATGCCGGAATGGGATGCGTTTGATGGCTTGAATACTAAGCTTGCAGCACCGATTCAGCCACCGTTCAAGAAGCCAAGCCACTACTCGCGCAAAGACGTACGTTCAATGAGCACCGTGAGTATCATGGCAACGCGAGCGAGTGAAATGGCACTTGCCGATGCGGGTCTGCTGGATGATCCTAGCTTACAGGACGGCCGTTGTGGCGTTGCGTATGGTTCTTCGACAGGCTCAACGGACGAAATGATTGTGTTTGGCAACATGCTCGCCAACAAAGACATGTCCGGCGTAAACGCGACCACCTATATTAAAAGTATGGGCCATACGACCGCTGTCAACGTTGGTGTGTTTTTTGGCCTCAAAGGCCGTATGTATACCACCAGCTCAGCCTGCACTTCAGCATCACAAGCCATTGGCTATGCCTACGAGGCGATTAAATACGGACAGCAGCAGCTTATGGTCGCCGGTGGCGCTGAAGCCCTTTGCCCATCAGAGGCTGTGGTATTCGATACCTTGTATGCCACCAGCACTCGAAATGACGCCCCCGAGCTAACACCGCGCCCATTTGATCGCGACCGTGACGGTCTCGTTATCGGCGAAGGTGCTGGTACCTTTATTCTGGAAGAGCTTGAGCATGCACAGGCGCGCGGCGCGAAGATTTACGCCGAATTGGTGGGTTTTGGCACCAATACCGATGGCGCTCATGTCACCCAACCGACTGCGGCAACGATGGAGGTGGCGATACGTCATGCCCTACGCGACGCCGACTTGGCGCCTGATGCCATTGGCTATGTAAACGCTCACGGTACCGCCACTGACCGTGGTGATATCGCCGAATCTCAAGCCACTGCCGCTGTGTTCGGCTCGCGCATGCCGATCAGCTCGCTTAAAAGCTATCTTGGTCACACCTTAGGTGCCTGCGGCGCAATAGAGGCGTGGGCAAGTATCGCAATGATGCGAGAAGGCTGGTTTGCGCCGACCGCAAACCTTGAGCATATCGATCCTGAATGCGGTGAACTAGATTACATAGTTGGCACCGCTAAAAAAGTAGAAACCGACTATATTATGAGCAATAATTTTGCGTTCGGTGGTATTAATACCTCGCTTATTTTTAAGCGCTGGAACGATTAAATTTGGACTAAATAATAACTAAAGGGACCTGTTATGAGACTCAAACTGGCTTTTGCAATTGTCTTCACACTATTACTTGCTACCCCAGCGCAAGCTCGCGAAGATATTCTGACCCTCCCCCTAGATGAGCTGTTAGCGTCTGATGATGCCAAGCAGGCGTTGCTAGATGTGCCCATTTTCTTTGCTGGACAGCCTCACCCGGCAGTCGAAGCGAGCAAAGAGGTCACCACCAGCCGCAAAACCAATGCCTTCAATAAAAGTGACGAAGAAGCTTGCCGTTGGGTCATGTTATCGGCACTCAAAGTGTTGCAAGATGCAGCACAAAAGGGTGGTTATGATGCCGTCGCCAACATTAAGTCGAACTACGATCATAATGAGTTTGCCAGCAGCACTGAATACCAATGTGGTGCCGGAACTTTTATTGCTGGCGCCGCGCTAAAAGCGGATCTCGTTCGTTTCGAGGACTAGCGTTTGGCTAATCCCTTGGCCATCACTGGCGGTCACTTGCCACCATTGATGGTCAGCGTCTAACTGTTCCTGTTGGCCGTCCGCGTAACAACACAGCATGTGATCCTGCGCGTGATGAAAGACCGCCTGGTCTGCATACTTTGCAAAAGATTCGCGTAAGGTTGCCAGTAATTTCCCTTGCTGCGCTTTGGTCACCGACTCAGCTAGAGTCCAGCGCTGATAAAATGCTGCTAGATCATCGCTCGCAACACCCCGCATAAAGCCATCATTGAACTCGTTAAGTAACTCTTGGTGACGCTTACGTAACTGCATTTTCTCAATATCGATGCCGAGACGCTTAACATCACCAAAAGCAACCATCACCGCATCATCTTTATGGCTGATTGAACAGCTTTGTTCATGCTCAGCAATTGTCATTAATGGCGCTCCATTGCTCTGCCGCTCAATGCGCACCTTGCTTGGTGAGACGCCCGTTGTTTGGCCGGCCAGCCAACGCAACAAACCGCGTCCAGCAAGATATTGCAACTGCCGCGCCTGACTCGCGTAACCTTGCGCACGGTTGCGCTCGTCATGACTGAGCCAAGGCTCGAGTGCTGCGGCTAATTGTTTTAGGGCAAACCCATGGGCAATGTAGATCAAAGAATCCTCGTTAATTTGCTACTTGTCGCGACTGGCTTGCGGTGCAAGAATGAAGCCTACTGGGATTTCAGCCGCTTTAGGACAAAGGTCGCCGATGCGCTTACGCCACATCGAAGTATTTCATGCCATTTATACCACGGGCTCCGTGACCCAAGCAGCCCAAATTTTGCATATTTCGCAACCGGCGGTATCGAAAAGCCTAGCACATGCCGAACAGCAACTCGGCTTCCAGCTTTTCACGCGCGATCGCAACAAGCTGCTCCCTACCCCGGAAGCGCAAGCCCTTTTCCCTGAAGTGGAACAGCTTTATCGGCAACTGCATAGCGTCAAAACGCTTGCGGGTAACTTGCAACGTCATGATGAAGGCGTTATCGATATCGCCATTACACCCGCGCTGGGCTTTGACGTCATACCCCAGGCCATCGCCCGTTTTAAGCAACGCTATCCGCAGGTCGCGTTTCGTGTGCAAACCATTCACAATGACGAGGCCATGCAAGCGTTAGTCGAACGCCAGTGCGAGCTGGCATTGTTATTTGCATCGCCCAATTATCCGGGTGTTGAATCCCATGATGTAGCTGAAACGCCAATCGTGTTGGTCTACCCAAAGCAACTCTTACCCCATCAGCCCAGCAGCGTCGAACTAATTGATTTAGCCGACTATTCACTGATTGGAATTGGCGACAGTGGCCCAGTGGGCCAACTGCTCTGGCAACAACTCCAAGGACTGGGCGTGCAGCCCCAAAGCCAACTCCACGTGGACACCTACTATGTTGCTGCGCGGCTTGCTGCAAAAGGGCTAGGGCTTTGTCCTCTCGATTATTTAACTGCTCTCGGCAATCCGGACCCGGCGCTGGGGATTGCACAGCTGCAGCCCGAACTGCGTGTTCCGGTTCGCGCGCTGTACCTTGAAAGTCGCCCACTCAGCAATATCTCACAGCAGTTTTTGCATGAAGTACGGTTCTGTATCGAATCTTTAGCATAACTAAAAGTTATACCCTTCTTCTAAGCTTTCATTCGTCAGCACTCTAGAAATCATTAAGCTATGGCCTATCAGCTTAACTGGAGCCTCACATGCTTGAACTTAAAACCCCTTACTTGCTATTCATTGGCCACGCCACTGACCCATTGAGTATTAAAATGGCCAAAAGCGCCGCCGACTGGAGCCCCGAAAAGTGTGTGGGCGAAGTACGTTCGCCTGGCTGTTCGGTCAGCACCGGACTGCCAGCCATGACTCTGGCCGAAGGTGTTGCCGCAGGCGCACAAAGTTTAGTGTTGGGCTTTGCTAACAGTGGTGGTCATCTCGACGAACAATGGTTACCGATGATTCATGAGGCCATTGCCGCTGGACTCGACATTATTAGTGGTTTGCACGACCGTCTGAATGCCTATGAAGAACTGGTGAGTGCAGCCGCACAACATAACGTCCGTCTGCTCGACATACGGCATCCAACCAAGCGTCTCAAAACGGGTAAAGGCTATCGCCGCGAAGGTAAGCGTTTACTTACCGTAGGAACTGACTGCTCTGTGGGAAAAATGTACACCAGCTTGAGCATCACCCGCGAAATGCAGCAACGCGGCATGCCCGTGACTTTTCGCGCAACTGGGCAAAGTGGCATTTTAGTTGCTGGCGAAGGTATCGCCGTCGACTGTGTGGTCGCAGACTTCATTGCCGGTGCCGTAGAAGAGCTTGCGCCAGCCAACGCCGCTGAACACTGGGATATCGTTGAAGGTCAAGGCTCTCTTTTTCACCCCGCATTTGCCGGTGTGAGCCTAGGCTTACTGCATGGAGCGCAAGCGGACGCATTGGTGGTCTGCCATGCTCTGGGACGCAACAGCATGCGCGCCATCGATAACCGTCCGCTGCCGTCTTTAGCCGAAACTATTGCCTTAAACGAGCAAATGGCACGCGTAACCAACCCGAATGCCAAAGTCATCGGTTTCGCCGTAAACACTTCAGCTGTAAATGACGCTGAAGCTGAAGCTTACTGTCAAAAAGTTGAACGTGAATTCGGTTTACCCTGCGTAGATCCAATCCGCCACGGCGTAACGAGCCTTGTAGATATGCTTGAAGAGTTTTGAAATTTGGAGCGGGAAACGAGATTCGAACTCGCGACCCCAACCTTGGCAAGGTTGTGCTCTACCAGCTGAGCTATTCCCGCGTCACTTCAGGTTAGCCGCAATGGCTGTGCAATTGCGATAACGGAGGCGAATTTTACTGAATTCAGCGGGCTTTGCAACCGCTTTTTCAGCTTATTGCGACTGAATGTCGAAAAAGTGTGCACGATAGTGCTCTAACTCATCGATTGATTCACGAATATCGGCAAGTGCGGTATGACTTCCTTGCTTCTTCACGCCTGCAGCAACTTCTGGAGCCCAGTACTTTGCCAACTGCTTCACGGTGCTCACATCAAGGTTACGATAGTGAAAAAAGGCTTCCAGTTTCGGCATATAGCGCGCTAAAAACCGGCGGTCTTGGCAAATACTATTGCCACACATAGGTGAGCTACCGGGCGTGCACCATTGCTGTAAAAAGTCCAAGGTCATTTGCTCCGCCGCGGCACTGTCATGGGGACTCGCTTTCACGCGCTCAACTAATCCGGAACCCGTATGCGTTCGCGTGTTCCAGTCATCCATCTTCGCCAGTGTCGCCTCTGATTGATGCACTGCAATCACAGGTCCCTCTGCCAGCACCCGTAGTTGCTGATCCGTCACTATGGTCGCAATTTCAATAATGACATCCTCTTCAGGAACTAGCCCAGTCATTTCAAGGTCTATCCAAATCAAACGGTCTGCAGTAGCGGCCATGAGCTTTCCTTTGTGGCAATGATGAATGTCAGCAATGATTGACTATTGTGCGAAAGAAAGTGGATTTGCACAACAGTTCAGGCGTTATCGCTAAGAATATTGTATGATCAGGGCATGTTACATGTCCCGAGCAAGACAGGAGCCTTGTGGGTAAAAACCGAAAGTTAAATAAAGGTCAGTTGCGCCGCATGCGGGCCAACCAGCAAAAGCGTTTGCACCAAGTTGAGCTGACGCAAGAGGTCGATGATGCCAGCCTTGGCACTTCGGAGTCAGGCGTGATTGTGGCCCGCTTTGGGCAGCACGCCATCGTCGCCGCAGAGGCAACGCAAGAGCAGTTTCGTTGCCATATTCGCCGTAGTATCGAAAGCCTCGTTTGTGGTGATGAAGTCGTTTGGCGGCGCATTACGAATAAATCAGGCGGTCAAACAGAGAGCGGTGAGCAAGGCGTCATTGAAGCTGTGCAGGAGCGTAAGTCGTTGTTGAGTCGCCCTGATTACTATGACGGCCTGAAACCTGTCGCTGCCAACATTGACCAAATCTTTATTATTTCGAGTGTGTTACCTGCTTTCTCGTCACAGATCATTGATCGTTATTTGGTGGCCTGCGAAGACATCGATATCACCCCTGTCATTGTGCTCAACAAAGCTGATTTGCTGGACGAACAGCCCGTCGAAGTCCAAGCGGAAATTGAGCAGACGCTGCAAATGTACGAAGCCATTGGTTATCAAGTGGTACGTGCCAGCGCAAAAACTCAAGGTGGGCTCGACACCATTCAAAGCTTGCTGAAAGGGCACGTTTCAATAGTTGTCGGTCAGTCTGGCGTAGGTAAGTCCTCACTTGTGAATGCGCTATTGCCTGAAATTGATGCCGACGTGGGTGCGATCTCAACCAACTCAGGCCTAGGTCAGCACACCACCACAGTGGCCACACGCTATGCGCTGCCGCAGGGAGGCTTCTTGATTGATTCGCCAGGGATCCGTGAATTTGCCCTTTGGCACCTTGATGAAAATCGTGTCGCTTGGTGTTTCATCGATTTTCGCCCGTTTTTGGGCCGCTGCAAGTTCCGCGACTGTAAACATCAACCGCAAGATCCCGGCTGCGCATTGCAAGAAGCTGCAGAAACAGGTGAATTACACCCACTTCGGTTGTACAATTTCCACAAGATCATCGAATCAATGGCAAGTACTAAGCCATCACGAGCAATACCACGAGGTAGTAAAAAGTGAGTTGGGACGACGTAAAAATTAAAGCGCAGTATTTAACGCCAAAGCATGCGTTATCGCGCTTGGTTGGAAAGTTTGCTGCGGCACGCGCAGGTTGGTTTACTCAGCTTTTTATTCGCTGGTTTATTCGCACCTACAAGATCCACATGACTGAAGCCGTGCATGAAAGCCCGAAGGCTTACAAAACCTTCAATGACTTTTTCACGCGTCATTTGAAACCCGAACTTCGTCCGCTCAAGGCTGAAGAAGGTCAGTTTGCGCACCCTGTTGATGGTGCGGTGAGCCAACTCGGAGCTATCGAAGATGGTCGAATCTTCCAAGCGAAGGGCCATGACTACAGCCTCACAGAATTACTTGGTGGTGACCCACGCGACGCCCATGCCTTCAAAAATGGTAAATTCGCAACCATTTACCTAGCACCCAAAGACTACCACCGCATCCATATGCCTTGTGACGGCGTGTTACGCAAAATGGTCTATGTGCCTGGCGACTTGTTCTCGGTAAACCCTCTCACAGCCGCTAATGTGCCTAATTTATTCGCCCGTAACGAACGCGTTGTCGCGATCTTTGACGGTGAGTTTGGCAAGTTTGCCATGGTACTGGTTGGCGCAACTATTGTGGCCAGTATTGGCACCGTCTGGGCGGGGACTGTTACGCCGCCAACCGGCAAGCATGTGCACAGTTGGGAATATCCAGCTAGCGGCGACCAAGCCATTCGCTTAACGAAAGGTGAAGAAATGGGTCACTTTAAGTTGGGTTCAACGGTCGTTTTAACCTTCCCTGAAGACAGTATCGACTTTGCCGATGAACTGACTGCAGGTAGCATGACGCGCATGGGCGAAATCCTCGGCGAGCGTGACGACTAGCCATGTTGGTTCTTGCCCATCGAGGAGCGAGCTTTGAGGCGCCAGAAAATACACTGACCGCGTTTGGCCGCGCCCTTGATGCCGGAGCCGATGGCATCGAGCTCGATGTCTACCCGTTACAAGATGAGTGGATTGTTTTCCACGATCGCTACCTTGCGCGCCTGACGGCACATCCAGGGCGTCTGCAAGATTTAACCCTCGATCAAGTTCGTAAACTCAAAGTTTTCGGCCAACAACCTGTGCCAACACTGACCGAAGCCCTTGAATTTGTTGCCGGCCGCTGCATGGTGAACATTGAACTCAAGGGCGCGGATATTACCCGCGGTCTCACTCGTCACCTGCGCTATGCCGTTAAACATAGCAACTTCGCTACGGAGCAGCTGGTGGTCTCAAGCTTTAACCATCATTGGTTGCGACAACTTAAAGAAGACCATCCTGAACAGCGCATTGGCGCGCTCACCACCTCATGCCCGCTCGATTATGCAGCTTTCGCCGCAGAGCTAAATGCGTGGTCAGTGCATATAGATGTGGATTTTGTGAATGCTGAATTTGTTGCCGACGCTCACCAGCGCGGTTTGAAAGTTTTTGTGTTTACCGTAGATGAACCGCAAGACATGAAAGATCTGCACGTTATTGGCGTCGATGGCATCTTTACCAATCACCCGCTCGCGGCGCGCAATGTTATCGCAGGCTTGCCCATGCAAGCCCACGAAACATGGCATATCGACTAACCTACCGTTACTTGGCATCACCTTTGTGATGTGGGTATTGCTGCTCTAAATCAGCCAACTCATGCGTCAAAGCAAGCGGCGAAGTCGTCTTGCGCGCCAATACTGAGTACAGCGCTGGAATCACAAAAATGGTCAAGAACGCCGACAGGGCGACACCACAGAAAATCACCGTACCAATCACCATACGGCTTTCCGCGCCCGGACCACTACCTAAAATCAGCGGCACTGCACTCATCAACGTCGTGAAGGCGGTCATTACGATGGGTCGCAAGCGTTGCTGCGATGCGCGTACCACAGCCTCATCAAAGCTATGTCCGGCATCACGTAGCTGGTTGGCAAATTCGACGATCAGAATGCCGTTCTTAGCCGCTAAGCCTATCAACATGACAATACCGATTTGGCTATAGATATTGAGAGTGAGGTCGGTGAAATAGAGCCCCACAGCAGCACCCAATATCGCCACCGGCACCATAAGCATAATCACCAAGGGGTGAATAAAGCTCTCAAATTGCGCGGCCAGCACTAAGTAGGCAATCACCAGTGCCAACACAAACACAAAGATCACTGAGCTACCACTTTCCTGATAGAGCTGTGACTCGCCTTTATAGTCGATAGAAACATCATCCGGCAACTTTTCTTGCACAATGCCTTCTAGATACGCCAAAGCATCACCCAACGAATAGCCTTCGGCAAGATTGGCTTCAATGGTAATGCTGCGCATGCGGTTGTAACGATTCAATTCGCCTGAAGTGGCACGCTCTTCGACGGTCACCAGATTCGATAGCGGAATAAGTTGCCCACTCGCATCGGAGCGCACATAAATTTGATCGATCGCGGACGGGTCACGGTAGTCAGAACGTTCGCCTTCCAAGATCACGTCATATTCTTCCCCGCGATCGAGGTAGGTTGTCACCCGCCGCTCACCAAGCATGGTTTCTAACGTGCGGCCGATGTCACCGACAGAGACGCCCAAGTCTGCTGCGCGTGTTTGATCAATCTTAATCAGTAGCTGCGGCAAGGTCTGCTTAAAGTCACTATCCAACTCAAGCAAGTTCGGATTCTTGGCTGCTTCTTCAATCACAATGTCGCGATAGGCCGCCAGTTGCTCATAGGTATTGCCTTGCAAAACAAACTGCACTGGGCGCCCGTTGCCACCAGAAATACCGCTGCGCATGAAAGCAAATCCGCGCACGCCAGCAACTTGATTGAGCTTCTGGCTCACTTCGTCCATAAGCTCAAAAGTACTCCACTCGCGCTCATCAAACGGCACCGCACCGACAATGGCGATGCCGGCGGAGTTCCCCCAACCCGGCGAACGCACTAATAGGCGGTCAATTTTGCCTTCATCGAGATACGGCAAGAGTAACGCCTCGACCTCGCGCATATGCTCCGCATTGGATTCAAAGCTAGCACCTTCGGCGCTACGCACCATGACAAAAAAGGTACCCCGATCCTCTGGCGGCACAAACTCTTGCGGCACCAGTTTGAGCATGTTGTAAGAAACAATACTGGCAAAGACCACCAACACAATTGCCAGCCAAGGGTAGGCTAAAGTACGCTGCAGCACCCGCGCATAGCCACTCTCAACCCAATTGAAAAAGCCATCAACGGCTTTACCAAAACGGCTGGTGCGTTCGCGCCGGCGCAGAATTTTGGAGCTGAGCATCGGCGATAAAGTTAACGCAGCAATACTAGAACAGAGCACGGCTGCGGCAATGGCCAAGGCAAACTCGGTAAACAACTGGCCAATATTGCCTTCAAGGAAGGCTAATGGGACAAACACTGAGATCAACACTAGCGTAGTGGCAACCACCGCAAAACCCACCTCACGCGCACCGCGATAGGCCGCTAGTAGTGGCGGCTCACCTGATTCGACGCGGCGATAGATGTTTTCGAGCACGACGATGGAGTCATCCACCACCAGACCTATGGCGAGAACCAAGGCCAAAAGCGTCAACAAGTTCACCGAGAAGCCCATGGCAAATAGCGCGATATAGGAGGCAATAATAGCCACAGGGACAGTCAACGCCGGTATGATCGTTGCCCGAATATTACCAAGGAACAGGTAGATCACCACGACCACCAAGCCCATAGCTATGCCTAGGGTGTTATACACCTCATCAATCGAGCCTTTAATGAAAATGGATGAGTCATAACTAGGGACCATGACCATAGATTCAGGCAGCGTTTTGGCAATGTTGTCGATTTCCGCACGAACATTCTCAACGACTTCAAGGGTGTTGGCTTTCGACTGTTTGATGACACCAATACCAATCATATTGATGCCATTACCGCGGAACTCTGTCTTATCGTCTTCGGAGCCCATTTCAACGCGTGCAACTTCGCCTAAACGCACCAATTGCCCATTATCACCACGGGCAATCGACAGCAGGTTGAACTGCTCAGGGGTAAGATAGGTACGGGCCACCCGCACACTAAATTCACGATCCACCGACTCGACTTCACCGGCAGGCAGTTCAACGTTCTCTGCCCGCAGCCTACTTTCGATATCATTAACGGTAATACCGCGTGCCGCCATCGCTTCGCGATCGAGCCACACCCGCATGGCATAACGACGCTCACCACCTAAATTAACCCGCGCGACGCCATCGACCACAGATAAACGCTCGACAATATAGCGGTCGGCATAATCGGTGAGCTCAAGAATACTTAAATTTTCGCTGCGCAGGTTGTACCACACCACGGTCGATTCGTCGGAGTTGGCCTTCGAGACCTCAGGTGGGTCGACTTGCTCTGGCAAGTTATCGACAACCCGTGATACACGGTCGCGAACATCATTCGCCGCCGCGTCAACATCGCGATTGAGGGTGAATTCAATGGTAATGCGCGAGCGGCCATTGCGACTGCTCGAACTAATGTTTTTGATACCTTCAATACCGCTAATGCGGTCTTCAATCGGCTGTGTTATCTGGGTTTCAACAATTTCCGCAGATGCGCCCGGATAGCTGGTATCAATCGAAACGACCGGCGGGTCAATATCGGGGTATTCGCGCAGCGGCAACATGGAAAAACACACAATGCCAAACACGATAAGAAGAATATTGACGACCGTTGCAAAAACGGGGCGCTTAACCGAGACATCAGAGAGCAACATGCTTAGTCCTCCTTGACGGTCACGGCGATACCATCACGCATGCGCACTAAACCATCAGCGACTACTCGTTCACCAGGTTCGATACCCGACATCACTTCAACGACGCCGGGCTTGCGACGGCCAATGGTTATTTGGCGCTCTTTCGCAATGTTGTCGTCGCCAACCACATAAACAAAATGCCGAGTATCGAGCGGCACTATGGCACGCTCAGGTAGCTGCAGAACATCATCAACGCTGCGCAAGAGTTGCACACGCAACAACATTCCTGGACGCAGCAGACCATCGTCATTAGGGACTTCAGCACGCACCATTATTGAGCGCGTCAACGGATCAACCCGCGAGTCAATGCTACGAATGGTGCCGGTAAAATCACGCTCAGGATAGGCACCACTGCGAGCGGTGACTTGCTGGCCTACGGCAAGACTGGCAAAGAATAATTCGGGAACACTAAAGTCGAGTTTAATCGGGGTAATATCATCAAGCGTGGTGATTTCTTGCCCCGGACTCACCAGTGAACCGACACTGATTTGTCGAATCCCCAAGCGTCCGGAGAATGGCGCCTTAATTTGCTTCTGTGCAAGCTGCGTCTCGGCAACTTCCAATTGCGCGACAATCTCTTTTACAATCACATCTTGGCTTTCAACTTGCTGGGCCGATGCCGCGTTTTGCTGACGTAAGTCTTGCAGGCGTTGGTACTGACGATTGGCTTCCGCAAGTCGAAACTTAAGCTCTTGCACCCGGGCCAATTCTTCGCGCGCGTCGAGCTCAACCAGCAGCTCACCCGCTTGCACGGTTTGCCCGTCGCTGAAATGCACGGCAGTGACCTTGTCTTGCGTCTGTGCGGTGATCACAACCGACTCATTGGCCTGCGCCGTGCCTAACGCCTCAATAATGTCACGGAACGGCTGAACCGTCGCCTCGGTAACTTTTACCGGTACCGCTTGTTGCTCGCGTTGCTCTTCAATTTGTGGCTCATGAATAAAACTGAAATAGGCTGCTGCTACAACCAATAAAACAACGATCAATGTGATTGGATTAAAAAGTTTTGCCACCGCCAGTTACTCCTTGAGGTGCGAGTGCTTCGAGCGAAGAACGCTCTTAGTAGAGTATGGCGGTATTGTAACGTGAGGATCATCGGCGGCAGCTCCGCTTACCGCCGAATCATAGAGGTCTATCGCAAATCAACGATGATAAGCAGGGCTAAGCTTATGTACCGCTTCAATAAATGCACCAGCGTGCTCTGGATCAACCTCAGGATGGATACCATGGCCCAAGTTGAAAATATGGCCATGACCATGGCCATAGCTGGCCAAAATCGTCGCCACTTCTTCTTCAATACGCGCCGGTGACGCATACAACATACTAGGGTCCATATTGCCTTGCAGCGCGACTTTGTCTTGCACCAAAGTGCGTGCAGTTCCCATGTCGGTGGTCCAGTCGACGCCCAGCGCATCTGCGCCAGTGGCTGCCATTTCGGGTAACCATGCGCCACCATTTTTGGTGAATAAGGTGACCGGAACGCGGCGGCCGTCCGCTTCACGGGTTAAACCGTCGATAATTTGTTGCATGTAACGCAGTGAGAATTCGCGATAATCGCGCGGACTCAGCACACCACCCCAAGTATCGAAGATCATTACAGCTTGAGCACCAGCGGCAATCTGCGCGTTCAAATAGCTGGTCACCGACTGTGCCAATTTATCCAGCAACATGTGCATGGCTTGCGGCTCGGCGAACATCAGCTTCTTCACTTGGCTAAAGTTCTTGGTGCTGCCACCCTCAACCATGTAGGTTGCTAAGGTCCAAGGACTTCCGGAAAAGCCAATCAGTGGTACCTTGCCTTTAAGTTCGCGACGGATTGTGCGCACTGCATTCATGACATAGCCAAGCTCTTGTTCAGGATCAGGCACACCGAGCTTGCTAATCGCAGCTAAATCACGCACCGGGCGCTCGAATTTCGGACCTTCACCAGCCTCGAAATAAAGACCTAAGCCCATGGCATCAGGAATCGTCAAAATATCCGAGAATAGAATCGCCGCGTCTAGAGGAAATCGACGTAGTGGTTGCAAGGTTACTTCGCACGCTAACTCGGCATTTTTACACAGCGCCATAAAGTCGCCGGCTTGTTTACGCACTTCGCGATACTCTGGCAAATAACGTCCGGCCTGACGCATCATCCAAATGGGTGTGCGTTCGGTGGGTTCACGTAACAAGGCGCGTAAATACAAATCGTTTTGCAAAGTGCTCATAGCGTTAGCTTACCTATCTAGCTGGGCGACTCAAAAAAGAAGCCATATTCTAACAGCCTCAGACAGAGGATTCTCTATCTATTTGTGCTTTTACGGCCTGGATCAACTTATGTGCGATGGTTCCCGGCAAGGGGATATCTGGCAGCGCATCAAAGCTGTACCAGTCGCCGTCTTCGAGCTCGAAAGGGTCAAAGTGAAGGTCGCCAGAGTCCCACTCGGCAGTGAACCCCATCATCAATGAATTCGGGAAGGGCCAAGGTTGACTGCACACATACTGCAGGTTTTTAACTTTAATGCCCGCTTCTTCCATGACTTCACGAGCTAAGGTCTGCTCCAAGCTCTCGCCCGCTTCGACAAAACCCGCCAAGACCGAGTAAAGGCCTGGACGATGTCGCTCACCGCGGGCCAGCAGAATCTTATCGCCCTTGCGAATCGCCACAATAATACAAGGAGATATGCGTGGATAGCAGCGGTGCTGACACGCATGACATTGCATCGCCAGCTCCCAATCGACAGCTTGCATACGCGTGCCGCAGCGCCCGCAATAGCGATGCGTGGTCAAGAACTCAGTCACTTGTTTGGCGCGCGACGCCATCATAAACATTTCTTCGTCGTTGGCGGCTACCAGTGGACGTAGCGACTTAAAATCACCAAGCGCGCTGAAGGCATCATCATTTAAGTCGGCAACGATCAAATAACAGCTACGCTCGCGTAACTCGCCTAGCCAAACCACTTGATAATCATCTAGCTCCGGCATTGGTAACTCTTGTAAGCGACCATGTGGTGGTAAGTCCTCGCTGTCGAGGGTCAGTTCACCAGCCGAGCAAATAAACCACCAGGCTGGCTCGTCCGCAGAAGGACGTTGATAAGGTTTTGTCATAACGGCCATTTATCGGTAAAGTAAAAACTATTGACCTAAGCTTAACATCATCGGTAGATTGACGGTAAGCACTAAAACAAAGGGCAGAAAATGCTAAAGCGACAACAACAAGCCAAACAACGCTGGGGTGGCGCGCACAATGCGGTCGACACTTGGCTACACGAACGTCAAGCGCTGCTCATTGAGTACTTTAAACTTGCAGGGCTGCCGCCTTACGAGCGCGACAATCAAGCATTACCTGCACTCACCACTATTCGCAGTTTTTGCGGTTTACTCATGGATTATGTGTCGGCTGGGCATTTTGAGGTATACGAGCAAATCATTTCGAATTGCCAAGATGCTCCACAAGCAACGCAAGAGCTGGCTGAAGAAGTGTTTCCATTGATTAGTGATACCACCGAAATCGCCCTCGACTTTAACGATAAATACGGCGATTTAGATGACGACAATCATCTGAATGGATTTGATAACGACTTATCTTCGTTAGGTGAAGCGCTGGAATTGCGCATGGAATTTGAAGATCGCTTGTTGCATGCACTGGAGCAGCATCGCTTGCTCTGAGATAGGCAAACGAACCAAACAAAAACGCCGCTCCTGAGAGCGGCGTTTCTAGTTGCTAAAGCGAGCTTTACTCACCGCCTTCAGCTTCACCTTCGCCTTCAACTTCAACATCAGCTTTCGCGGCTTCAGGCTTGTCCTTCACATCAATAAGCTCGACTTCGAAGATCAACGTCGATTTTGGTGGGATGGTCCCGCCGCCAACTTCGCGATCGCCGTACGCCAGCTCAGGTGGAATAACGAAGCGATATTTATCACCCACGCTCATCAATTGTACACCTTCGGTCCAGCCCGGAATCACACGGTTAAGTGGGAATACCGCAGGTTCACCGCGTTCAATTGAACTGTCAAAAACAGTACCGTCAACCAAGGTGCCCTCGTAGTGAACTTCGACGATATCATCGGCTGCTGGCTGCTTGCCATCTGCTTCACCTTCTTCAAGGATCTCATATTGCAAACCAGACTCGGTCACCATCACGCCTTCTTTCTTCTCGTTTTCGGCACGATAGGCATCACCTTCAGCTTTTGATTCTGCACCAAGCGTAGCCGTTTTAGTTTCGGTGTACTGCTTCTGCATAGCTGTGAGCAACTGCTCAGTTTCTTCTTCAGTCAGTTTCGACTTATCTTTAAGTGAGTCGACAAAACCGGCGATAACCAAGTTACGGTCCAGCACCATTTCCATTTCGTCTTGCTCATCAAGATTGTTGCCAACAAAGGTACCTACTGAAGCACCCAATGCGTAGGCCATTTTTGCCTGCTCTTCGGTCGGAGCTTGTTCACTTACCGGATAAGCTTCTTGTTTTTCTTGTGTGCAACCAGTAATTGCGAGCGCAACAATGCTGATGGCAAAGGTTTTCTTTAAATAACTCATTCCTTTCTACTCCAAGATTGAATTCTTGCTGTTAACAAGGTCTAATGCGATGCATTCCTATACTACACATAAACTGGGGCCTTTGCCTATGCCTGAGCAACACTCTGACACAATACTCACACAAATAGCGGACCTGGAAAGCCGACTCGCATTCCAAGACGATACCATTGAAACGCTCAATCAATTGGTGATTCAGCAATCTGACCAAATTCAGCGTATGGAGCATAAATTAAAGCTCTTAGGCCAGCGTTTACAACAACTACAAGAACGTAGTGACGACCAAGAACCGAACGACCCTGCCGACGAAGTTCCGCCACACTATTAAGCGTCATGTGAGTTCACTCGCAAAGGCACTCACTTGACCCCAGTGTTCTGACCCCGTATAACAATCATTCTACTTTTACGGAGTCGCTATGTCGGTTAAACATCCAATTATCGCAGTAACAGGCTCGTCGGGAGCAGGCACAACGACGACCAGCCAAGCGTTGCGCCATATTTTCCGTTCGCAAAATATTAGCGCCGCCTGCGTTGAGGGCGATAGCTTTCACCGCTATTCGCGCCCCGAAATGGATGTTGCCATTAGGAAAGCCCAAGAACAGGGCCGCCATATTAGTTATTTTGGCCCTGAAGCGAATGACTTTGATCGCTTAGAAGCGCTATTCCGTGAATATGGGGAGTGTGGCAATGGCGAGGTGCGGCGCTATCTGCATAGTTTTGATGATGCTGTGCCCTATCACCAAATGCCAGGCACTTTTACGCCTTGGGAAGCGCTGCAAGATGACACTGACTTACTGTTCTATGAAGGCTTGCACGGCGGTGTAAAAACCGAAGACTATGATGTTGCCAAATACGTCGACCTACTGATTGGCATGGTGCCGATTGTGAACTTGGAATGGATTCAGAAGTTGCTGCGCGATACCGCAGAACGCGGACATAGTCGTGAAGCGGTCACACAAAGTATTGTGCGTAGTATGGAAGACTATATTCATCACATTGTGCCGCAATTTTCACGTACACACATTAATTTCCAACGCGTCCCAACAGTGGACACCTCTAACCCGTTTAGCGCCAAAGACATTCCATCACTCGACGAGAGTTTTGTGGTGATTCGTTTTCGCGGTATGCGTAACGTTAACTTCCCGTACTATCTGCAAATGATCGATGGCTCATTTATGTCGCGCATGAACACCCTTGTGGTGCCCGGCGGCAAGATGGTGTTTGCCATGGAGTTAATTTTGGCGCCGTTGATTGAAGAAATGATGTTCGCCAAACAGCATGGCGGCAAGCCCGGCTGGCTCAAAAACTAAGCTTCGAGCAGCCAACTGCCCTGCCACTCCGCACCTTGGTCTTGCGCTAACAATGGCGTAATGAAGTCCATGATGGTCGCCATCTGTTGCACCACGCCGTAGGGCGGATTCACAAATAACATGCCGCAACCATTCATTTTGCTTGGGTCTTGCGCTGTGCGTACCAGCATATCGGTACAGTAGACTTTGCTGACTGTATTGAGGTCAGCCACCTGCTGCTGGAATTCACTGACCGCTACGGGATCTTTGATGGGATACCACACGACATAACTGCCGTTAGCCCAACGCTTGGTACCTTCATGTAGTGCCTGAACCACTTGCGCAAACTCGTCACGCTGTTCAAACGGCGGATCGATTAACACCATGCCCCGCTTGATCGGTGGTGGCGTTAGCGCCTTTAAGGCCGCATAACCATTGCGCCCAGCTTCAACATGGATAGTGCCGTGGTGCGGAAAGTCATGCGCTACGTTCTCGCTCAGCTCCTGTGCATCGGCAGGGTGCAGCTCGCACAACGTCAACATGTCTTGTTGCCGCAACTGCAAGGCCGCTAAGTATGGTGACCCAGGATACCAGCGCAGCTCCTCGCCTTGATTGAGCTCGCGTATGGCCGCTAAATAGCCCGCGAGCTCTGCTGGAGGATTAGCTGCAGCTAAGACTTTGGCAATACCTTGCTGCCACTCACCGGTTTTACTCGCTTGCTCACCAAGCAGGTCATACATACCAAGGCCTGCATGGGTATCAAGCAGCGAAAAAGGTTTATTTTTTTGCTGCAAATAAGACAAACACGCCCATTGCAGGGCGTGTTTCATAACGTCAGCAAAGTTGCCAGCGTGATAGCTGTGACGGTAATTCATTGCCGTCGTTTAGTCTGCTTGCTCAATGCTGAAGCTGTGGCTCATTTCCACCGAGGCTTCGAGCATTTTCGCTACTGAGCAATATTTTTCAGCCGACAGTTGGACTGCGCGCTCAACATGCTTTTCGGCAACGTCATTCCCGGTGACCACAAAGTGCAAATGAACTTTGGTAAACACTGCCGGCACACCATCGGCGCGCTCGCCACTGACTTCACAGCGGCAGGCTGTCACCTGCTGCCGCGCTTTTTCCAGAATGCTCACCACATCAACCGACGAACAACCACCTGCCGCAGCAAGCACCAACTCCATTGGCGATGCAGCTTCGGCTTTGTTGCCGTCCATACGTACGGTCTGTCCAGAGCCAGTGGTTGCTTCGAACACCAAATCCTTTTGCCATTGCACATTCGCTTGCATCGCTGCGGCCATGACGTTACCCCTCGCTCTTACTGAAGTTCAGGCCTGGCGCAGTTTTCTCTGGCATGGTCACTTGCTCAGCTTCGACCGAGGCGACAGGGTAAGCACAGTAATCAGCGGCGTAGTAAGCACTGGCGCGATGATTACCACTGGCACCAATACCGCCAAACGGCGCGGCACTGCTCGCACCAGTGATCGGCTTGTTCCAGTTCACTATGCCCGCACGAATACGCTTGAAGAAGTAACGATACGTACTCTCTTCGTCACACAGAATACCAGCGGATAGACCAAAGCTGGTGTTGTTTGCTTCTTCGATTGCGGCATCGAAGTCGGTGTAGCGATACACTTTCAGTAGTGGGCCGAAGTGTTCAATATCCGGCATTTCTTCAACATTGGTGACATCAAGGATACCTGGCGTAACAAAGCCTAGGTTATGATCTTTTTGCTGCATACGTAACAGCACACTCGCGCCCGCTTCGGCTAAGTCATTCTGCGCTTTGACCATGTCATTAGCAGCCTTGGCAGAAATCATTGCGCCCATGAAAGGTTGTGGGTCCGCTTCGTAATCACCCACTTCGATTTGTTTAGCAACTTCGAGCAGACGCTCCAGAATCGCATCGCCGTTTTCGCTACGTTCAATGAACAAGCGACGCGCGCAGGTACAGCGTTGCCCCGAAGTAATGAATGCTGATTGCACGATATCGTGAACCGCGCCATCGACATCTTTTACATCTTTAACGATGAGCGGGTTGTTACCACCCATTTCAAGCGCCAAAATCTTGTCTGGGCGACCCGCAAACTGTTTATGGAGCAAATGTCCGGTAGTTGATGACCCGGTAAAGAATAAGCCATCGATTTGCGGATGTGCCGACAAGGCTTTACCTGTTTCGACCAACCCTTGGACAAGATTGATAACGCCTGCTGGAATACCCGCTTTTTCCCAAAGCTTCACGGTAAACTCAGCAACTTTAGGGGTCATTTCGCTTGGCTTAAACACCACGGTGTTACCCGCCAACAGCGACGGCACTATATGGCCATTCGGAAGATGACCAGGGAAGTTATATGGTCCATAAACCGCTACCACGCCATGCGGCTTGTGGCGGATAAAGGCTTTGCCCGCTGGCATTGGGTTCTCAACGGTACCCGTGCGTTCATGATAAGCACGTTCAGAAATGGCAACTTTGCCAATCATAGCGCCCACTTCAGTCAGCGTTTCCCAAACCGGCTTACCGGTTTCTTCGGCGATAATCTGTGCGAACTCTTGTTTGTTCTCTTCCAACAATTCAGAGAACTTCTTACAGATTGCTAAGCGCTCTTCAAAGTCGCGATCCGCCCACTCTACGAAAGCTTTGCGGGCGGCTAAAATGGCCGACTCGACTTGCGCTTCGGTAGCACAGCGGCCCTGCCAAACCACTTCATCACGGGCTGGATTGATGGATTTAAATTCGTCACCTTCTCCGGCAAGCCACTGCCCACCGATATATAAATTCTGTTCAGACATCATAAGCTCCTTGTTTTGCAAGCAACAAAGCTAGAGTGCAACGCAACGCGCTGCATCGCCTTCAGTCAAACGCAAAGCTTGCGCTGCTGCAGGACTAAGAATAATCGTGTCGTCGACGATCTCGACGTGCGCTTGACCAGCGCGAAAATCACTGACGCGGGTATTACAAACGATATAACGCTGAGCCGTGGCGCAATTCGGTTCACCAATGGTCACCCGCAAACGACGGCTGTCACGAACACTTTTAATATTGGCGACTTCAACTTCGACCGTTGGACCCGCATCAAAAATATCCACGTAACCGCGGAAGCGGAACCCTTCATTTTCGAGCATCCGCAACGCTGGACGCGTGTTGTCATGCACCTTACCAACGACAGCTTGCGCCTCTGGCTCTAACATTTTCACGTACAGTGGAAAGGTTGGCATGAGCTCAGCCACAAAGGCTTTCTCGCCGATACCTGTGAGGTAATCGGCTTGATTGAAGTCCATGTTGAAAAAGTGCTTTTCTAACCAACCCCAAAACGGTGACTCACCGTTTTCATTGGAGACACCGCGCATTTCGGCAATAGCAAACTGGCTAAAGCGCTCACGAAATTCCGCCATAAACAACATGCGAAAACGCGATAGTACGCGGCCATTTTGGTTTTTCCGGAACGGCTCCCGTAAAAACAGCGTACAGAGCTCGCTGACACCCGTGTAATCGTTACACAGCGTAAGTGTTTCTAGGGCGTTGTAGACGTCGAGACTTTTCGAGTGATGGACAACTTTACCTAGGCGGTAGTGATAGAACGCTTCGGTTAAGCCAACTGCCGCTTCGATACCGCTGCAACCGACCACTTCGCCAGTTTCGGTATCTTCCATAACGAACAGGTAGCCTTCTTCGCCAGGCTCGCTCACGTGTTCACGCGCGAAAGCTTCTTGCGCGCGTGCAATACGGCGTTTCAATAAACCTTCATCTACAGGCAGCGAAGTGAAGCCATAACCTGACTCCACTGCGCAAGTGTAGAGCGCCGCATAGTCCTGCGGCGTAATCGGACGTACCACTAACATAAGGGCTCCGTCGTCTTATCCGACGATCTTGGCGATCGCTTTTTCGAAACGCGCTAAACCTTCTAACACGTCGGCTTCAGGAATGATGAGCGATGGCGTGAAACGCACCACGTTTGGGCCTGCTACAAGCACCATGACACCTTCGTCGGCGCCAGCATTCAAGAAGTCACGCGCCTTACCAGCGTACTCTTCCGACAGCTCAGCACCAATCAACAAACCTTTACCACGAATATCTTGGAAAATACCGTAGCGTTGGTTAATTTCTGCAAGCTTGCTCTTGAACAATTCTTCGCGCGCTTTTACGCCAGCAAGTACTTCGTCAGTATGCACCACATCGAACACCGCTTCGGCGACTGCACAGGCCAGCGGGTTACCACCGTAAGTACTACCATGGGTGCCCGGCTTCAAATGCTCGGCGATTTCTGCGGTCGTAAGCATGGCGCCAATAGGAAAGCCGCCACCCAATGATTTAGCTGAAGCCAAAATATCTGGCGTCACGCCAAGCTGCTGATAGGCATAAAGGCTACCCGTGCGACCAAAACCTGTTTGCACTTCATCAAAAATCAATAGCGCGTTGTACTTATCGCAGAGTTCACGAACGCCTTTGACAAATTCTGCGTCTGGGCTAATCACACCGCCTTCACCCTGCAATGGTTCCATCATCACCGCACAGGTTTTTTCTGACATCTGCGCTTCTAGTGCCGACAAATCGTTGTAATCCACATGTTCGATTGCACCAGGCTTAGGACCAAAACCATCCGAATAAGCGGGCTGCCCACCCACGGTTACAGTGAAGAACGTGCGACCATGGAAACCTTTGGTAAAGGCCACGATTTGATCTTTGTCTGCACCATGTTTATCGATGGCCCAACGGCGCGCTAACTTCAACGCTGCTTCGTTGGCTTCGGCACCAGAGTTCGCAAAGTAAACCCGATCAGCGAAGGTTGCGTCGGTCAGTTTCTTGGCCAAGCGAATTGCTGGCTCGTTGGTGAACACATTACTTAAGTGCCACAATTTGTTGCCTTGCTCAGTCAATGCATTCACCATCGCTGGATGACAATGACCTAAACAGTTCACCGCGATACCACCGGCAAAATCGATGTATTCCTTCCCCTCTTGGTCCCACACGCGAGAGCCTTCGCCTTTGACTGGGATCATTTTTGCTGGGTTGTAATTGGGGACCATCACGTCATCAAAAGTAGCGCGATTAACTTTCATGTGTTCTGCCATAAATTCCTCTCATTCGGATTCATATACGGGGATTTTGAGTGGCGCTATTATGGCAGAAATTTAACTACTTGTCGTGGCGGCAGAGCAGAAAAAATAGGCGTTTCAGCTTATTGCGTTAAGCTTGCGAGGATGCTGCATAACTATGCATAAGGCTAGGGCATTGCTGAATAGTTAACGCTGGTTTTCAGCGCAAAATTGTACGAAATTGCGCAAAACCTGATGCCCAAACTCAGTTTCAATCGCTTCTGGGTGGTATTGCACTCCCCAAATTGGCATGCTTTTGTGATGAATCGCCATTATTTCTTGTGGCTCTTCTTGCGACCACGCGTCAACAATGAGGTCCTCCGGCAAAGTGTGCGGCTCAAGTACCAAAGAATGGTAACGAGCGACCTTAAACGTCGCCGGCAAACCTTGCATAAGCCCCTGTCCTTGATTGGTCAGGATCGACGTTTTGCCATGCATTATGCGTTGCGCTTTAACCACACGAGCCCCAAAAGCTTGCCCGATAGCTTGATGGCCTAAACATACGCCCAACAAAGGCAGCTTACCCGCAAACTCCTTGATTGCGGCTAAGGTAATACCCGCTTGATCTGGCGTACAAGGTCCCGGCGAGAGCACAATGCCACGCAACGGCAGCTGCGCGATTTGGTCAAGCGTGATCGCATCATTGCGAACTACCTTCACTTCACAATCGAGTTCGCGCAGGTAGCGCACCACGTTATGTGTGAAGGAGTCGTAATTGTCGATCATAAGAAGCATGCGCAAAACCCGTCGCTGAACAAGTGTGCGTATGCTAGCTGAATCCGCTACGAATTGCAGCTAGGAGCGAAATTCACACTATTTATTTCTGGTTATTTTCGCGGCCGTGGTACAAAGCCAATCACATCGTAGACTTTTTCAAGGGTTTGCGCCGCATGGGCACTGGCTTGCTCGGCACCTTTTGCCATGACCTCGTTCAAAAAGTCCATGTTATTGCGATAGTCATGATAACGCTGCTGAATGGGCTCCAACATAGCGACCACAGCCTCAGCGGTGTCGGTTTTTAAATGCCCGTACATTTTATCTTCGTAGGCTGGCACCAAATCTGCGATTGCCGTACCCGTAGCTGCTGAGAGAATCGACAACAAGTTCGATACGCCAGGTTTTTCTTCAACGTCAAAGTAAATGCGCGCTTGCTCGTCTGAGTCAGTTACCGCACGCTTCAGCTTTTTGCTTATTTTCTTTGGATCTTCCAGCAAACCAATAAAGTTGTTTGGGTTGTCATCTGACTTCGACATTTTTTTCAGCGGGTCTTGTAGGCTCATGACCCGCGCGCCCACTTCCGGAATAAAGGGGTCTGGAATGGTAAACACATCACCATAGATGTTGTTAAACCGCGTTGCCACGTCACGCGCTAGCTCCAAATGCTGCTTCTGATCGTTGCCTACTGGCACTTGATTGGCTTGGTACAGCAAAATGTCGGCGGCCATGAGAGCTGGGTAGGTAAACAATCCGGCATTGATATTGTGCGCATGACGATCAGATTTATCTTTGAACTGCGTCATACGGTTCAATTCGCCCATCTGCGTGTAACAATTAAGAATCCACGCAAGTTGTGCATGCTCAGGCACATGGGACTGAACAAAAATCGTGCTCTTCTCAGGATCTAGACCACAGGCCAAATAGAGCGCCAAGCCATCGAGTGTTGCTGTGCGCAGATTCTCGGGTTCTTGGCGCACAGTAATGGCATGCATATTGACCAGCATAAATCGGCAATCATGAGTGTCTTGCATACGAACCCACTGGCGCAAGGCTCCGATATAATTACCAATAGAAAGTTGTCCTGATGGCTGGCAGCCGCTTAATACAATGGGTTGACTCATGATGATTTCCGTTACTTCAATAAATTAAATTAGTTTGCCTTGGTAAGTTCGGCACGCATTTCGGTAATGACTTGCGCATAATCGTCTTGATTAAAAATGGCCGATCCGGCCACAAACATGTCAGCACCTGCCGCCGCAATTTCGGCAATGTTATCGGTCTTTACGCCACCATCGATTTCCAAGCGAATGTCAAAACCGCTGGCGTCGATACGCTTACGCGCTTCACGCAGCTTATCAAGGGTGGCAGGAATAAACTTTTGCCCACCAAAACCTGGGTTCACTGACATCAATAGCACCACATCGACTTTGTCCATCACATAATCGAGATAGTGCAAAGGCGTCGCTGGGTTAAATACCAGCCCGGCCTTACAGCCATGATCGCGGATCTGTTGCAAGCAGCGATCAACATGGGTGGCCGCTTCTGGGTGGAAGGTGATAATCGATGCGCCTGCTGCAGCAAATTCATCAATCATACGCTCCACGGGCTCTACCATTAAGTGCACATCAATCGGCGCCGTCACGCCATAGTCGCGTAACGCCTTACACACCATAGGGCCGATGGTTAGATTGGGTACAAAATGATTGTCCATGACATCAAAGTGCACCACGTCAGCACCCGCTTGAAGCACTGCATCAACTTCTTCGCCCAAACGAGCAAAATCTGCTGACAATATTGAAGGCGCAATAAGATAATCTGCCATAACGTTCTCCGATGCTGTGAAGCGCATTAAGATGCAATGCATGCTGCGTAGAAAGTGCACTAGTGTACCAGACCTAAGCACGCTTGCCAGCCAAAAAAAAGCGCTAAAACGCTTGGCAACAGGCCCTGTTTGCTGCTAGATTGTACGTAATTCACACAATTTGTGTAGGAGTGTCGATCGTGGCAAAGCATGTTGCTAAAACCACCATACAAAAAGCAAAGCAACACAAGAAAGCCGTTTCCGGTTTCTTGGTCGCTGGCTTGTTTGTCTCTATGGCAATGTTTGGTAGCGACGGCGCAGGCACCATTACGGCCTCTGAAGAATCCTGCAAGAAACTGTTGAATAACTCAGAACAACCCGCAGCTATGCAACAGTGTGTCACAGCAAAATCGGATAATGATCTGAGTTGGGGAAATTGGTTCCGCGGCGGTAGTCGCTCCACGCAATTCCACTTCCTCGATTTATTCGAGTTGCTATTTGGCAACAATGACCATTCCGGAAAGCAATACGGCAGCTCTAAGAAAGTCAGCCTTTAATCATGAGCGCTAGCCAGCCCAACTTCTTCAGCGTTATTATCAGCGTTCTTGCAGCTCTGTTTGGTGTGCAAACCGAACAGAATCGCCAACGCGACTTCAGCAAGGGGCACCCTGGCGTCTTCATCGCAGTTGGCGTGTTTTTTATTGTGCTCTTTGTAGCAACGCTCCTACTTATCGTAAACTTAGTGCTACCTTAGGCACGTCTTTTTGGGGCGACTTACAGCGCCGCCCCTGCCTGCTCTAACGACTCAATTCCGGAATGTCGAAGCAACGCTTCAACTTCGGGCTCGCGGCCGCGGAACTCTTTGAATAGGTCCATAGCATCACGCGTACCACCGCGTTCAAGAATGGCTCGCAAAAAGTCTTGCCCCACCTCACGATTGAAAATGCCCTCGTCTTCAAAACGACTGAATGCATCGGCAGAAAGTACCTCGGCCCACTTATAGCTGTAATAACCCGCGGCATAGCCGCCGGCAAAAATATGCCCAAAGCTATGTTGAAAACGGTTATAAGCTGGCGGTTTACGCACCGCAACTTGCTCACGAACCTGATCTAAGATGGCTTGTATTTGATCACCGTGAGCTGGGTCATAGTCACGGTGAATGAGCAAATCAAATAGGCTAAACTCAAGCTGACGCACCATTTGCATAGCGGATTGGAAGTTCCGCGCAGCAAGCATCCGTTCAAGCATTTCTTGGGGTAACGACTCACCTGTTTCGTAGTGTCCAGAAATGATTGCCAAGGCCTCAGGCTCCCAGCACCAATTTTCCAGAAACTGCGAGGGTAATTCGACCGCATCCCAAGCCACACCATTGATACCAGAAACGCCTGCAACATCAACTTTGGTTAACATGTGATGCAGGCCATGACCAAACTCATGGAATAAGGTCAGTACTTCGTCGTGGGTAAATAACGCCGGCTTATCGCCCTGCGGTTTATTGAAATTGCAGGTCAAATAAGCGACTGGGCGTTGCAACTGTTGGCTACTCGTAACACGGCGCACGGCACATTCAGCCATCCAAGCACCGCCACGTTTGCCGTTGCGCGCATAGAGATCCAAGAAGAAGCTGCCACGTTGTTCGCCATTACTATCAGTAATCTCAAAATAACGTACATGCTCATGGTAAGTTGAAGGCGGTGTTGCGGCTTTCACCTGCATACCAAACAGACTCTCCACCACACTGAACAGCCCTTTCAAAACCTGTTCTTCAGGGAAGTAGGGGCGTAACTCCTCGTCGGAAATAGCATACTTTTGCTGTTTCAATTTTTCACTGAAGTAGGCGACATCCCATGCCTCAAGTTCGTCCACACCATAGTTACTGCGGGCAAACTCAACAACTTCTTGATAGTCTTGCTGGGCCTGTGGCAGTGAGCGTTGTGCTAAATCTTGCAAGAAGCTTTCTACCTGCGCTGGCGATTCTGCCATTTTAGTGGCAAGGCTCAATTCAGCATAATCCTTAAAGCCTAAGAGCTGCGCCAGTTCATGGCGTAAGGCTAGCGTCTCTGCCATTACCTCCGTGTTATCAAACTGTCCCGCCTGTGGGCCCTGCTCCGACGCACGCGTCGTGAAGGCTTGGTACATCACCTTACGCAGCTCACTGTCGTCGGCGTACATCATGACAGGCAAGTAGCTTGGAATGGATAGTCCAAAACGCCAGCCTTGCTGTTGATTTTCTTCAGCGGCACTCGCAGCGGCTGCAACAGCACTTTCAGGAAGGCCCTGCAGGCGACTTTCATCAGCCACCAAATAGTGCCAGCCGTCGGTGGCATCTAACAGGTTGTTGCTGAAGGTTGAAGCCAAGTCTGACAGGCGCGTCTGGATTTGTGCATAGCGCTGTTTTTGCTCTTTTGGCAACGCCACGCCAGAGAGTTTAAAGTCACGCAAGGTGTCACTAACAACCTTACGCTGCGCTTCGCTTAAGCTTTCGAATTCCTCACTGTCAGCTAACGCCTGAAAGGCCTTGTACAAACCTTCATGTTGCCCGACATAAGTGCCGTAATCACTCAGCATTGGCAAGCATGCATCGTGTGCTTCGCGTAACTCTTTAGAGCTAACCACGGCATTCAGATGGGATACCGGTGACCAACTACGTTCGAGCAAATCATCAACTTCTTCCAATGGGGCCACCAAGCCCTGCCACGAGAAGTCGCCGCGCTCGAGCACCTGCTCGATGGTGCGTTTACACGCCGCAATGCGCTGTTCAATAGCTGGCACAATGTGCTCTGGTTTGATATCAGCAAAGGGCGGTAAATGATATTCGCTCAACAAAGGGTTTTGACTCATGCGGCTTCCTCTTGAATAATGCGCTGTGTAAGTACTCTACAGCAGATGTTTGGCCGAAGTTCAATTTTTCAAGGCGGCAACTGCCCAAATAGGACAACAAAAACCATGAAGCTTATGCAAGTTGCCAATTGGCACGCACGAACAACATTATGCGCTGGGCTCGCACTTTTCGCGTTAGCTGGCTGTAGTAGCACAACCTCAGCCCCCGCCAGCACCACCGTTTCGACCGCCAATGAGGGGGCCCAACTCACCCTTGAAAAGCTCTATAACGAATCGACTTACCACGCTGGCGGTGTGCCACCCACACGTTGGCTAGCCGATGGCAGTGGCTACACCACGCTTGAGTCGAGCAACAGCACCGAGGGTGATGATCTGGTTCGCTACCACCCAGAAACGCAGGCTCGCGAGGCTCTTATCAGTGCAGCAGAGCTCACTCCAACTGGGCGCGATGAGCCGCTTTCATTAGCCGACTACCATTGGTCCAACGACGGTTCAAAACTCCTTATTTTCACCAATACTAAACGCTCGTGGCGCACCCACACACTGGGTGACTACTGGGTGTTTGACTTAACGACACGCACATTACAACAACTCGGTACCTTCGCCGAACCGTCGACCTTGCAGTTCGCCAAATTTGACCCGCAAGCGCAACGTGTCGCTTACGTGGTGAAGAACAACATTTATGTCGAAGAGTTAGCTTCTGGGGAAGTGAACCAACTCACCCACGATGGTAACGACACCATCGTCAACGGCACCTTCGATTGGGTCAACGAAGAAGAGTTCTTTTTGCGGGATGGTTTTCGCTGGAGCCCCGACGGTGAGCACATTGCCTACTGGCAGCTCGATACCGAGGGCACGCCGGTCTTTACCATGATCAACAATACCGATGAACTTTACCCGACATTGAAGACCTTCCCTTATCCGAAAGTCGGTGAGACCAATGCTGCCATGCGTATCGGCGTGATGGATGCCGATAACGGCGACACCACATGGATGCAGATTCCAGGTGATCCACGCCAACATTATTTGGTGCGCATGCAGTGGGCGGGTAACTCTGAAGAATTACTCATTCAACAACTGACGCGCTCGCAAGCTATCAATCGCACTTTTGTGGCCGATGCGAGCAACGGACAAGTGAACGAACTCTTACGTGAGACCACCGAAAGCTGGGCCGAATACGTCGATGATGTGAAGTTCCTTGCGAACGGCGATTTTACTTGGTTAAGCGAACGCAGTGGCTACCGTCACATTTATCGCATTGACCGCGACAGTGGCCGCTTGAATGCCATCACTCGCGGTAACTGGGATGTGGTCGAAGTCTTGCAAATCAACGAGCAGCAGGGCTGGGTTTACTTTATTGCCTCGCCGGAAACACCGCTTGAGCGCTACCTGTTCCGTGCCAGCCTCGACGGTTCGGGCAAGCTCGAGCGCCTTACGCCAGCGCAACCCGGCACCCACAGCTATCAGCTATCGGCCAACGCTGACTATGCCGTGCACACCTATTCTCATGCCATGCAAGTGCCGCAGGTCGACATGGTGAGCCTGCCAGACCATCAGCAAATTCGCATGATTAAGGACAACGCGACGGCGCAACAAGCATTCAATCAGCTCGCCAAAGGCAGCTTCGAACTTTTCCGCGTCCCGGCACGCGACGGCTTAATGCTGGATGGCTTTTTGATGAAGCCTGTCGACTTCGATCCGAACAAAGAATACCCCATTGTGTTCTACGTGTATGGCGAACCTTGGGGCCAAACCGTGAGCAATAGTTGGGGTGGCGAACGCTTTCTATGGCACACCTATTTGACGCAGCAAGGCTACATTGTTGCTTCAATTGATAACCGTGGCACCAAGTCACCACGCGGTTATGATTGGCGCCGTTCGATTTATAAAAATCTTGGCGTGGTCACCGTGCGCGACCAATACGACGCCTTGCAAGCCATGCTCGACCAGTGGAACTTTATCGATGAAGACCGGGTTGGCATTTGGGGCCATAGCGGCGGCGGCTCGCAAACCTTGAACGCCTTATTCCGTTACCCTGAGAGCTATCACGTGGGTCTCGCCTTGGCACCGGTGCCTGACTTGACCCTGTATGACACGATTTATCAGGAGCGTTACTCAGGCTTGTTGCCAGAGTCAGCGGAGCGCTACGCGGAAACGTCTGCCATCACTCACGCTGAGAATCTAGAGGGTGACTTGTTACTCGTGCATGGCACGGGCGATGACAACGTACACTTCCAAGGCTCTGAGCGCTTGGTCAACGAACTCATCAAACATGGCAAGCAGTTTGAGTTCTTTGCTTACCCGAACCGCACCCACGGTATTCGTGAAGGCGAAGGCACCACACTGCACTTGCGCACCATGATGACTGAGTTTCTGTCAGAGAACTTACCTGCTGGTGGCCGCTAGGTCCCGGTCAGCGTAATCCAAATAGGCTTCGTTAAGCACGGTCATGCCGTGTTGACGAAGCCATTTTTCTGCCGCTTGATAATCGTCGGAATGGGCGGCGACAAGCTGCCAAAAACGGGCACTGTGATTGAATTCGCGTAAGTGGCAAAGCTCGTGAATCACCACGTTACGCACCACCCATTCGGGCGCTAACCAAAGCTTCCAACTGAATTTAAGTTCACCGCGACGATTGCAATGCCCCCACTTACTGGAAAAATTCCCTACACTCCAAGACTTTGGCTGTAATACATGATGGGCTGGCCATTCTTGGAAAAACTCATCAAGCCAAGCTTGCGCTTGCTGTTGATACCACTTACGAATCAAATCGCGCGGCTCCTTACTTGGGTTACTACGCGGCGTCACCGTCGCCACGAGATCATCGCCGCTGCGGTGACACGATTTACGTGTGGCCTGGTTCACCACGAGTTGAAGCGGCTCCCCCAACCAACGTAAATGTTCACCGTTGCACCACTGCCGTGGCGCTATCTGTTCAAGCACTTCGCGCTGTTGCGCCAAGTGCCGATCTATCCAAGCTTGCTTTGCTTGTACGAAGGCGTAGACCTGTCGCTCGGGCATATGTTGCGGTGCCTGAACGACGACTTCGCCATCACGCACTTTTATGGCGACCGAGCGTCGGCGGCGACTACGTTGGATTGGATAGATTGCGCTCATCGGTTTTTTCAGCTCAAGGATTGACCCAGTTACGTTGCACACTCAGCCGTTTTGAGTGATCATACGGCCTTTCTATTTTTCAAGACTAGCATGTTACAGGAGTACAGCGCATGACTCGACATTACGATTATCTAGCCATCGGTGCTGGCAGCGGCGGTATTGCCTCAGCCAACCGCGCCGCCATTCGTGGCGCCAAGGCGGCGGTCATTGAAGCGAAAGCGGTAGGTGGCACCTGCGTAAATGTCGGTTGTGTACCGAAAAAAGTCATGTGGTACGGCGCGCACATCGCAGAAGCGATTAAATACAGTGAAGCTTACGGTTTTGACTTGCAGCAAAATGGCTTCGACTGGAGCACCTTAGTGCGCAACCGTGAAGCCTACATTGAGCGCATTCATGGCGGCTACAAACGCGGCTTTGAAAGTAACGGCGTTGAATACATTGAAGGCTTTGCACGCTTTGTCGATAAAAATACCGTTGAAGTGAATGGTGAACAGATCACGGCTGACCACATCACTATTGCTGTCGGCGGCCGCGCTATCATTCCAGGTTGCGAAGGTGCTGAGTACGGTATCGATTCCGACGGTTTCTTTGCCTTGGAAGAGCGCCCGAATAAAGCTGTCGTTGTGGGGGCCGGTTATATCGCTGTGGAAATCGCCGGCGTGCTGCATGCACTTGGCTCAGATAGTCACTTGCTGGTACGTCGTGACCGTCCATTGCGCTATTTTGACGAAGATATTACCGAAGCTCTACTTGAACGTCTTGCGCAAGACGGGCCAACGTTGCACACCAACACCGTCGTGCAAAAAGTCGTCAAAGGTGACGACGGTTTATTGACGATCCATACGGAAACCGGTGACACCATTGAAGATGTCGACTGCTTGGTTTGGGCAATTGGTCGCGAACCTGCCACTGACAAAATTAACCTCGAGGCCGCTGGCGTCGAAGTTGACCCAGTGGGTTTCATTCGCACCGATAAATATCAAAACACTAATGTTGAAGGCATTTACGCGGTGGGCGATATTACCGGCGAAGCGCAGCTCACCCCGGTGGCGATTAAAGCAGGTCGTTTGCTGGCTGAGCGCTTGTTCAACCCTGAACTTTCTGATGCTCACATGGATTACACGCAAATCCCAACCATCGTCTTCAGCCATCCACCGATTGGCACTGTCGGTCTAACCGAAGTCGAGGCCGTGGCCAAATACGGTGAAGGCAATGTGAAAGTCTATCGCTCAAAATTCGCAGCGATGTACAACGCCGTGACGCCGCATCGAGCGCTGAGCACCTTCAAGCTGGTCTGCACCGGCCCAGAAGAGAAAGTTGTCGGCATTCATGGCATTGGTGAAGGCATGGATGAAATCTTGCAAGGCTTCGCGGTCGCCATGAAAATGGGCGCAACCAAAGCTGACTTTGATGCCACGGTAGCGCTCCACCCGACCAGCGCAGAAGAGTTCGTTACCCTGCGTTAAACGCTTAGTTAATTTGTGTTTGAACCTTCAAAAGCAGCTGCTCAAGCTGCTTTTGTTCGTTCTGGCTTAAGCCGGACATGACGTGTTGAGCTAGCTGAAAGCGCTGCGAAGTAATCGTATCGATCACGTCTTTGCCATCAACAGTTAATGCCAATAAACGTGAGCGGCGGTCTTCTTGTGCATGGGTGCGCGTTAATAAACCACGCTTAATAAGCCGATCACAGCACAAGGTTAACGCGCCTGAGGTAATACGTACTTCTTCTAAAAGTAAGCTTGGTGTCGCTTGATAAGGTTCGCCTTGGCGTCGCAGGCAGGCCATCACATCATGCTCGCGTTGGCTTAAACCAGCCTCCTTCAGTGCCACATCACCCAGATCTTCGAGGTTAGCAGCCACACCCAACAAACAACCGACCAAAGCAGCTTCATGTACAGACAAATCGGGGCGCTGCGTTTGCCACTGTTTGGTCACGCGCGCGAGTAATTCAGGAAAGCGGTTAAGGTTGTTGATCGGCACATCGATATCCAGATTTAGACTTTGCGCAAAGATTATGCGCTTCACACAAAGTCCGCAAGTGCTAAGTTAGTCTTTGGCCAATTGAAAAGCTAGAGCAACTTCGTGTCCACTCCCGGCAAATTTCGGATCGTAGCGCCACTTCTGCAACGCTGCCACGGCGGCGTCATCAAAAGTTCCAGAAGGCGTCGAATCGAGAACTTCAACGTCAGCGACTTTACCGTCGTCAGTAATCGTAAAACGCAAGCTGACCTGACCTTCAATTCCCTGCTCAGCAGCTTCAATCGGATAACTCGGGCTGATCCGCACAATTGGTGTGGCCTGCGCATCATTTCTTACTTCAGCCAATACAGGTGCTTGCCAAACAGTTAGCAGTGCTAAACCCAAGGCCAAAGCCGATAGTAACGGCCAATAACGTAGTGGACGAGTCAAATTGAGTTGTTGAATGCGTTCTTTCATAGCTTGTTTTGCTCCGTAGTGATAGAGATAAGGGTCTAACTGCACCCGCGTTGATGTCGTAGCCGCAACCTGCAGTAACGTGTGACCATAACGAACCCGCTGTGGCGGCGAAACTTGAGCAAGTATCACTGCGTCACAAGCAAGTTCTTGGTCGCAACGAAACCGGCGGTAGCACAACCAAGCTACTGGATGAAACCAAAAAATCATGCAAAGTAGGTAGGCAAACACATTGGCCACGGTGTCACCGCGGCGCCAATGGTGTTGTTCATGTTTCAAGATTAGACGCCGTTGCTGCGCATCAAAACGCTGACTGAAATCGGCTGGCAGAAATAACGTTGGGCGCAACACTCCTGCGATCGCTGGACTGCCCTTCGGCGCAGTTCTAACGATACGTAGGTTACCGCATTGCCAATACTGGTTTACGCGTGGCCAACGCAGTAAAAAGCCGCCTAGCGCAAGCACGAACCCCACTAACCAAATGGAGCCCACCACCTTGTTTTGGGCGGGAACAGCTAAGTTCTCAATTGGCTGCTGGGCTTCAATAATAAAGCGTAGCGACGATAGAGTGTCGGCCAGCGGCCACCAGCTTTGCGGCAGCAGCATCGCCAGCAAAAGAACAGGCACAACGGCCCATAAACTATAGAGGCTAATCGCCCCTAGCTTTTGCAAGAGCCAGCGATGCCCAAGCAAACGCACAGTACCAACTACCAGCAACACTAAACTCGCTTCACTCAGCCACTCAATCATGCTTTTGCTCCTCTTCCAGCTTGACTAACAAGGCTTTAAGTTCAGCAATATCATCTTGGCTCAAATTGTCGGCGTCGGCAAAGCTGGCGACCAAAGGTGTGACTTTGCCCGAGAATAGACGTTTAACAAAATGCTGCCCCGCGTGACGTTGGTAGTCACTTTGTGCAATTGTCGGCTGATACAGGTAAGCGCGGCCTTCTTGTTGATAGTCAAGAGCACCTTTTTGCACGAGGCGATTGAGCATCGTCTTGATGGTTTTTGCTTGCCAATCAGAAGTGTGCTGCAAGCGTGCGATAATAGTTGCCGCAGGTAAGGGGGCTTCGTGCCAAAGCACTTTCATAACTTCAAGTTCAGCGTTGCTAATCTCAATCATTGGACAGACCTTGGATTACATTTGTAATCGCAAGGATTACACCTGTAATCTAATCTGTCAAGCTTTTCTTGCTGGGCGCTCTGCTGCTGTCGCATCTACAGTCATGGATAAGATGCGCGAAAGGTGAGCGTAAGGTAAGCCTGTCTCGTCGTGCCATGCATTAAAGGCTTTTTGTACTTGTGCTAGCCCACGTTGGCTATTCTCGCTGGCGTCAATTAACTTGTGATTTCGCAAGGCTGTGAGTACATCAGGCGAGAGCACATAACCGTCCCAGCCCACGCGGCGCAGAAAGTGTTGTGCGGTCGCCCCACCCAGTCGCGAGCCCTGCTTTTTGAAGAACGTCAGCAGTTGCGCTTGCTCAGAGGATGGGTATTGCGCAAGGAACTCGCCAAAACTCCTATAATCTTCACTTACTTCGACGATCATGCGGGCGTTCACTGGAACGGTTTCGATCTTCTGCCAGTTGCGAATAATGCGCGTATCATCCGCGAGCTGTTCAAGTCGTTCGGGTGGAACCTGTTGCCAATACAGCGGCACGAAGCCACTAAAAGCGTCCTCAAAGCCTGGCCACTTAGCATCGATGATTCGCCAGACAAAACCCGCGCGGAAAATACCGCGGGTCATTTCGGCCAAATAGTAAGCATCAGTTTGTGCCCGCAATTCATCCGCAGATCGCAACTTTGGCAAGCGCGCATTCAACTCTTGCTTCCCCTTGCGGGCCAGAGCACGTTCATAAAAGTACGAGAATTCCACAGCCGCTCCCGTTTATTTACCCATGGGCTAAGCGCTTTTTGTGGCCTAGCTCGCTAAACTTGTGATAATTTCAGCATAACCGAACCGCAAACTTGGATGCGAATGTTTTTACTGATTGTTTTTGCTTTTATTGCTATTGGTGTGTCCTTTATCTGTTCTGTTCTCGAAGCAGCGCTGCTTTCCATCACGCCGAGCTTTATTGCCCAGCAAAAAGCTGACCGGCCGAAGTTGCATCGCCAGTTACAGCGTTTAAAGGCAAACATCGACCGTCCGCTCGCCGCCATTCTCACCTTAAACACCATCGCGCACACCGTCGGTGCAGCGGGTGTTGGTGCACAAGTTGGGGTCGTGTTCGGAGACGGCTACCTCGCGGTGGCTTCGGCAGTGATGACGGTGCTCATTTTGGTGCTATCGGAAATTATTCCAAAGACCATCGGCGCAAAGTTTTGGCGTGGCTTAGCACCACTCTTACCACCGACTTTAAATTTCATGATTTTAAGTCTAAAGCCCTTTATCTGGCTCTCGGATCAAATCACCAAACGCATTGGTGGCGAATCCCATGACATTGATGTACGCAGCGAAATTAAAGCATTGGCAATCGTAGGAAACGAGCAAAACGTCATCGACAATGACGAAAAGCGCGTGATCAGTAATATTTTGGATTTGCACGCCATCAAGGTCAGTAAAGCCATGACGCCGCGCACCGTCAGCGAATCTGTCCGTCCCGACTGCACTGTTGCTGAATTTCTAGAGCAAGTGAAGGCCATGCCCTATTCCCGTTTTCCAGTGATTGACAGCGATGAAGTCCCGCACGGTCTGATTCTTCGTAACGAAGCGCTCGAGTCGCACCGTGATGAAAAAATAAGTACCTTGGTGCGTGAAGTCGAAGTTTTGTCACCGTCGATTGATTTAGAGAGCGCGCTTACCCGCTTTTTAGAGACACGACAACACATGGCCGTGGTTTACGATGAACATGGCACTTGGTTAGGCGTGATCACCTTGGAAGACATCATCGAAACAATTTTAGGCCAGCCGATTATGGACGAAACCGATACCGTTCCTAGCCTAAGACGCTACGCTAAACAGCGCTGGGGGCAACGCATAAAGGCTGACGAAGACACCAAAGCAAAGGATTAACTCTGCCCGGCCGCTTATTCGTGAACCGGCCACACTACTAAAGCATCATTTAAAACTTTGTTACAAAGCTCTTGGCGTATTTACCTTCAGACGCTCAACTTATGCCACATTAAACTCTAAACTCATGCGTGAAATAATTTCTACTCATTCAACAAAGAGCAACAGAACATGAAGCGATTACTCTTAAGTAGTGCCATTAGTTTGGCCTTGCTCGGCGGTTGCAGTACGCAAACGACTGCACCTGAGCCAGCGAATCAAGTACAACAAACGCAAGCCGCTGTCGTTAAATCACCCAATGATGACCGTGAGTACAAGGTGATTACTCTGCCTAACCAGCTCGAAGTCATGCTGGTCTCTGACCCGAGCACGGAAAAATCTGCAGCCTCGCTAAGTGTGGGCGTGGGCTTATTGCAAGACCCGATGACCCAACAAGGTATGGCGCATTACTTGGAGCACATGCTGTTTTTGGGCACTGAAGATTATCCTGACACCAAGGGCTACTCGGCCTTTATGACCGCCAATGGCGGCGCGCAGAATGCCTACACTTGGTTAGATATCACCAATTACATGTTTAGTGTGAACAATGACGCTGTTGATAAGGCACTTGATCGCTTCTCAGACTTCTTTAAAGCACCAATGCTTTATCCCGAGTACACCGATAAAGAGAAGAACGCGGTCAATGCCGAATGGTCGATGCGTCGTGAGATGGATTTCTTTGGGCAATTCAAACTCGCACGTAACCTATTAGGCGACCACCCTGCTAATCGCTTCCTCATTGGTAACCTTGAGTCTCTAGGTGACAAAGAAGGCAGTCAACTTCACGCTGAAACCGTGGCTTTTTATGAGCGTTACTATTCTGCGAATATTATGAAAGTCGCGCTGATTGGCAATAAGTCGTTAGCTGAGCTTGAAGAACTTGCACGCAAACATTTCAGCGAAATCGAAAACCAAGAAATTGCTGACCCAGAAGTCACCGCAAGCATCGATTTTGCTGAAGTTGGCGGCAAACGTATTCATTACGTACCTAACCAAGACGTCAAGCAACTGCGCCTCGAGTTTATCATCGACGATAATAGCGACGATTACGCAGTGAAGCCGAACCAGTTCATTTCTTACCTTATTGGTTCTGAAATGCCAGGCACGCCAGCCTATCTGTTGAAAAACAGTGGCATGATTTCAAGTCTGAATGCGTCTGCGAGCCCAACCTATTACGGCAACTACGGTACTTTATCGATCGATGTCAATCTGACCGATGCAGGTATGCAAAATCGCGAAATGATCACCGCGATGTTGCTGCAGTACATTGAGCTCATCAAAGCCGAAGGCGTTGACGAGAAGTACTACAACGAGATCAAGACCAGTTTAGATAACCAATTCCGCTTCCTCGAGAAATCGGATGAATTCGGCTATGTCTCAAACCTCGCTGAAGCGATGCAAAATGTCCCTGCCGAGATGGCCATCGCAGCGCCGTTCCACTATGAACGCTTCGACGCCGATGCTATTCGGGATGTCCTTGCACAGCTAACCCCAGAACGCCTGCGCGTGTGGTACGTGAGCAAACAGGAGCCGCACGATAGTGAGCTGCACTACTACGATGGCAAATACCAGGTAGTTGATATCAGCGCTGAAGAGCAAGCAAGCTGGACACACGCATTGAATGTGCCTATGCAGCTTCCAGCAGTAAATAACATGCTGCCCGAGAACTTTGACATCGTTGCCGAGACACAACGCGACAAGCCTGAGGTCGTGGTCGAGCAAGACGGCATTCAAGCATGGCACTATCCGAGTAAGGACTTTGCCGATCAACCGCGTGGTTGGCTCAATATCCACATGAACTATCCACCGGCCTTAGCTTCAGCAGAAGCTGATGTTTTGCTCGCCCTTTGGCGTGACCTGTACTCGCTGCAGCAAAGTGCACTGGCTACGGAAGCAGGCATTGCCGGTATGAATATGAGTCTGTCTGCAGGCACTGGGCTGACGTTGTCACTTGGTGGCTTTACCGACAAGCAGGCTGTACTACTGGAAAAAGCCTTAGCTGGTTTAGTGGTCGATGTTGACGAGCAAGGCTTTGCACAAGCTGTCGACCGTTATGTGCGAGCATTGCAGAATCAAGGAAAACAATTCCCGTTCTATCAGGCATTCGGCGCATACAACAAACTGATCCGCGAAGGAAACTTCAATAACCAGACGCTGGTAACAACTGCACAAGCATTGCAACCAAGTGACTTGAAGAACTTCATGGCAGAATTTTTGCAAGCCAATCACACCCGTATTTTTGCCTTCGGTAACTACAATCAAGCCGCACTTGAAAACGTGGTCAGCAAAGTTGCCGATGCCTTACCGGAAGATCGCAAGAACTTTGCTTACCATCGTGCCGCCTTCTGGCGCCCGCAGGCTGGCAAGACCTTGGTCTGGCAAGAAGATATCGACGTGGCAGATGTTGGCCTGATTGATGTTAAAGTGAACCCAACGCCGGGCTACGCAACTTATGCTGCAGCCACAGTGTTAAAAGATCACTTCAGTAATGTCGCCTTCGATCGCTTACGTACCGAAGAGCAACTTGCTTATGCCGTTGGCGGTACCGCGACACGTTTAGATGACTACACTGGCTTTGCCATGTATATCCAAACGCCGGTTAAAGACGCTGCGGCAATGCAAGCGCGCTTTGATACTTTCCGCGAGGAATACGCAGCAGTGCTCGCCGAGCTGACCGAAGAAGAGTTCGCGCAGCTTAAAGCAAGTACCTTGGTTACGCTAAAAGAGCCACCTAAGAATATGTCTGAAGAGGCGTCGCCACTAATCAGTGATTGGTACCGTGAAGATTTTGACTTTGATAGCAAACAACGTCTTATTGCTGAAGTCGAACAGGTGACCTTGGAAGATGTGCAGGCGTTTTATGAGCAAACCATGCTGAATCCTGAAGCAGCGCGTATTAACGTACAGATGCGTGGCACCAAGTTTGCTGAGCAGCCGTTTGCGAATTTCGACGAGCAGACTCAAATCGAGAGCTTGGCCGAATTCCATAAGGCTATGGAAAAGCAATAATCACTTATTAACACGAGTGCGGGAGCAACGTTGGGAGCAATATTTTACTTGCTCCCAATCGCGCTCCCATTTTTTTCGCCAACTAAACGGGCGCTGACACACCGGACAAATTTTCGTCGGTAACTGTGGTTTGCGATGCGCCATCCCGTTCTTACCCGTTTCTAATCAATCTCACGTACATCTTCACGCTGCGGACGCGAACGCTGCACGCGCGGTTCTGGCCGTTTCACAGGTTCCGGCTTACGCACCACAGGACGCTGTTTCGGCTCGAAACGCGGCTGCTGCGGTACAACGCGTTTTTGTGGCTGCGGTTCAAAGCGCGGTTGCTGCCTTACGACACGACGCTCTGGCTGCGGCTCCAAGCGCGGTGGCTTTCTGACCACGGGTTGGTTTGGCCGCGGTTCAACGCGTGGCTGACGTACCACAGGCTTCTGTGGCTTAACGCCGTAACGCGGTTCTGGTCGCAGTTTGGGTTGCTCCGCGCGTACTTCTAGCTCTGGCCGGCGCATACGCGGCTCGGCTTCAGCCTCGAGTAGGCGGCGACGGACTTCCACCTGCGGCGGACGTTGCTCTCGCACTGGCTTACGTACGATGCGTTGCGGTTTGTCATCGCGGTCAAATTTAGGCGGATTCTGCACTAAATCGCGATGTCGATAATCGACATTGCGACGATGTCGTGGATCATGGCGCCAACGATCGCCATCGCCCGGACGAGGTCGGTAATGATCGCGACGATGGCGGCGGTCACGCTCATGGTAATGATGGTGGTGAACGACGACGTAGCGATTCGGCCAGTAAAAATCACTGAAAAAATACCAGGTCGGCACATTGTAAGAGAGTGACCAACGAATACCCTGGCCAAAACTCACAGCAACACCAAAGCCGTCCCAATAAACGGGTGGACGTCGGTGCCACCAAGAACCATAGACATGGCGGCTGTCATACACCGGCACATAAACGTACTCACGACGCACGGTTTCGATGCGAATCGCTTCACGTTCACGTTGCACCGCAATACGTTCATCACTGCGCAAGTTGCCCGCAGCATAGGCGCGATCACGCAATACCTGAATACTTGCTAAAACGTCTTCTTGCTGGGCCAAAAATGCTTCGCCAATGGCTTGCGTCCACTCCAGGTCTTCACTCATGCGCTGCAATACATTAGGCGTAGCGACCAAAGCTTTTACGCTTGGATCCCAATCCTGCTGATCGGCCATAGCTAAACGTTCGTCAGGGGAAAGATGGTCGTTGCGCTGCACCCAACGCTCGGCTTGAATCACTTCCAACGGATAGGTCGCGGCGATCAAGATGTGCGACAACAAACTGTCTGGATAGAGCGCTATGGGCGCTAACATGCGGTCAATATCTTCGCGCTGATAAACACCATCCACAGCGGAAGCTGTGTAATTTGTACTGGTTTCTGCGTAGGCTTGCGGTACCGTAGTACAACCCACGGAAGCTGCCAAAGCCAAGGACACAACACTTAACTTCAACAACGGCGATTTAGCTTTATTTAACTGTCTCTTTAGCTGTCTCATAAGAGCGCCTCCGTTTGTTGGATGGTATGCACCATCGATACCAGTATAGACGGTTCTATGACGTAGATCGTGACCCAACGCGGGTAAAGGCAGTGTAAAGAAATGTTACGAGGCGCCATAAAAAAAGCCGCTCAAAGGTGAGCGGCTTGGCTTTCCAACCTGAGTAATTTACTCAATTCCGAGTTCTTTCAGGAGGTTATCGGCATCATCAACATGTTGCATTTGCCATAACATAAAGCGACTGTCGACCTGAATCGAACGGGTATTATCAATATTGAAATCCCAGTCTGAAATAATCGAATCCAAGGTGCCATCAAAGGCTAAACCGACCAACTCCGCCTTGCCATTGAGTACCGCAGAACCTGAATTGCCGCCGGTAATATCCAGAGTCGCTAAGAAGTTCACTGGTACCGAGTTCAAGCTTTCAACGTAGTAATCGCCATACTCTTTTGCGGCAATGGCATCGAGCTGCTCTTGCGGTGCATTAAACTCACCCTCACCTGTGGCTTTTTCTTGAATGCCTCGCAGCGTAGTAAAGGCTGTCCACGCAGTACCGTCATAAGTGCCATGATCACGGCCGGTCACAGTGCCGTAGGTTACGCGTAAGGTGCTATTGGCATCAGGGTAGACGGCCTCGCCCTGCTCGTTCATGAAGGCAATCTTAGCCTTCATATAGTTAGCATAGGCTTCTTGAATTTTTCCTGACAACTCCTCGCTCTTGTCCTGCTCAGCTTCTTGTTGTGGATAGAGTTCCACGGCAGCTTGCACAAACACGTCCTGACTATCGGCAAACTGGCTAGGCTTCGCCGCTAGCAGTTGGTTACGTGTATCTAGCTCGGTCAAGTCGGTGTTTGCATACCATGAGGCGATCAGCTCACGCAGTGCTGCATCACTCATTGCATCGTCAATACCAAGCGCGGCATCAAAAGTCGCATCGCGCTGGGCTGCCGGAACTTGCAGGTAGTTTTTCAGGTTATAGAAATCCAAGGCTTGTTCGACGCTGGTATCAAAACTGCGATCAAGACCTGCCATATAGGCCTTATAACGCGGTAGATCACGCTCTTGATAACCCACTTCACGCTCGGCATCGGGCTTGGTTTGTTCTTGGCTTAACTTGTAAAGCGCTTGAGCAACACCTAACAAGCGCGGTGTCGCCAGTGAACGATAGTAATCATTGCGGTCGCGTTCGTGACGCTCGGCTAGCAGTGCTTCAATGGCTTGCAAATCTTCCGCATAAGCATCACGGTTCGCTGGTGAACTATTAACCCATTCGGTCAAGGCCGCATGTTCCGCTTTCTTGCGTTCAAGTAAGTCGGAATTAGCGAAGCTATCTAACATGCCCTGACGATTCTTCAGGTAATTATTCAAACCTGCCACGCGACTCGCATACTTAAGTTCCGCATCTTTATCGTCAGCGGTCTGTGCGGCAATAATGTCAAGGTTGTCACGGAAGCGCTTAACAGTGTTTGGATAACTCCACTCAAAGGTGTTCTCGACTTCGCTGGGCAGGCGATGACGGTTAGTACGGCCAGGATAACCGAGGGCCATCACAAAATCGCCTTCGTTTAGGGCTTCTTGGCTAATTTTTAAGTGAAATTCAGGCTGATAAGGCACATTCTCTTCTGCAAATTCGGCCGACTCACCTTCTGGACTAACGTAAGCGCGATAAAACGAATAGTCACCGGTGTGTCGTGGCCACATCCAATTGTCAGTGTCACCGCCAAATTTTCCTACGCCTTCAGCAGGTGCATGGACTAAACGTACGTCTTTAATTTCGAGTTGTTTGATCAGGTAGTATTCGAGACCACCGTAGAACGATGACACACTGCAACGATGGCCCGCGTCTTCTTCACAGGCAGCGACGATTTGTTTGTAGTTATTTTCGATCGCGTCGACGCGTGCTTTGCCAGTTAGAGCTGCTGTTTCGCTGTCGATGACTTGGTCGGTCACATTTTCCACCGCCTTGGTGACATAAATGCGTGACCCTGGCGCCGCCGCTACTTCGTCGGCCATGCTTGCAGCCAAGAAACCATTGGCTAACAGGTCATTTTCGGGGGTCGAATTGTATGCAATGCTGTTATAGACACAATGATGATTGGTGACCACTAAGCCTTGTGGTGAAACAAAAGAAGCCGAGCAACCGCCCAGACTCACCACGGCTCCCATGGGGAATTCCGTAAGTTTGGTCAGGTTTGCAGGATCGAGCTCTAGACCAGCGGCTTGCAACTTATCGGCAATTTCTGGGAGTTGCTGCGGCATCCACATGCCTTCGTCAGCCAAAGCTGTCGTACTTAACAGCGCCAGCGCAATTAATGACTTTTTCATAATTATTCTCATTTTGATGGATAGTTCAGGTTAACAAAGAGTTACCCACCATAATTGTCGCTGATGAGCGCAAAGTCAACGACTGTCGGTGCTACTTAACAAACCTAATTCGATGGCTTTAAGGACCGCTCGGGTGCGGTCATGAACCTCCAACTTGGCGAGAATTGTTGAAACTTGATTTTTAACCGTGCCCGTCGACTTAAACAAGCACTCAGCTATCTCGTGGTTACTTAGCCCGGCAGCCATTAAGCGCAACACTGCCAGCTCCTTTTGAGTCAAAGCTTCTGTGGGTGGCGCCGCGCCTTCACCCTGCTCCCCTTGCAGTCCTTCGACAATTCGCGAGGTTAAGGTGGGCTCTAACCAAGTTCCTCCAGCATGCAAACGCTCAATAGCTGCGACCAGGGTTTCCAATGCCACATCTTTCAGCAAGTAGCCTTTCGCACCAGCTTTTATTGCCGCCAAGATACTGCTGTGGTCATCGAAGGTTGTCAGCATGAGAACGGGCGGCGGTGCAGGCATACTTTGCAGACGGCTCACCGCCTCAATCCCATCACATAGCGGCATACGAATATCCATCAGCACAACGTCGGTCTGCAATTGGTCTACTTGCTGGAATGCCTGCTCGCCATCGCTCGCTTGCCCCACCACTTGAATTGAAGCATCAAGCGCCAACAAACTTTGTAAGCCTTGGCGCACTAGGTTCTGGTCGTCGACCAAGAGGACTTTTATTGGCATGGCGACTCCATGGGTAACTCTATTGCGATTGCAAGACCCTGCTCAGTGTTGCAACTAAACACTCCATTTAAAGCCTCAGTGCGCGCTTGCATGCCCCGCAGTCCATTTCCAAACTCGACGACTTTACCGAGCGTCCCGTTGTCACTCATTTCAACCACCAAAGTATTGTCCGCAGCGCGCACACGCACGGTAAAACGGTCACCGCGTGAATGCCGCACAAAGTTAGTGATGCCCTCTTGCGCAATTCGCACCACCGCATCCGCTACTTCTACTTGCTGCAGGTGCAAACTTGGCTCGACATCAAGCACAACCTCTTTGCCCGGCACTTCGTAGACCAGCTCTTGCAGAATCGTGCTTAGAGGCATATCGCTGTTGGAGCGTATTTCGGACACTGCCTCACGCACATCGGAGAGCAGCAGTTTCGCAATACTTTGACTTCGTTGTAGCACCTTTTTGACGTCGCCTTCGCTTTGTCGCTCCGCAACTTGCAGTTGTATCGCCAGAGCCGTTAGGTGGTGGCCGAGCAAGTCATGAATATTACGCGCAATGCGTGTGCGCTCATTCTGTTTATTAACCTCGGTCAATAACGCCTGCGTCGCACGTAACTCGCGATTGGTTGCCTGTTCACGCTCTCGCGCACGCACTTCGCGGAGTTGGCTCGCCATCATCAAAATGGCAAATAAATGAAAAGCCCAGAACAAAAGGGTTGATAGCCACGCATTGGAGTAATCCCAATGCAGCTGAAAGATCAAGGCATGCGGCACGCTAATGATGAGGGCGATGACGGCCGCGGTTCTAACCGGGAAAAAATGGGGTAGCTGCACGCACCACATGGTCAGCAGTATCGCCAAAAAATTTAACGGTATAAGCCAGAAAAGCCCATACACGCAGAGCAGCTGAAGACCCAGCAACAGAAAACGAGAAGCTGGCTCTTGGGGTAAGGGTTCGTCTTGCGTGGCGAAGGAAAAAGCCGCAATAAAGGCAACAAAGAGCCCGAGTACGGCAAACCAGCCAAGCGAAAGGAATTGGGTATCGGGTCGCTCAGCAATGAGCCAAAGCGAAATAGCGGTAAGCAGGGCCCAAGTGAATAGACCCGCCCACCGCTCAAAACCGTAGTCACGGAGTGAGTGTGCAATGTGCATAGAACCGGCGCCACGTTAAAAATCAATAACCTCAGCTTAATGCACTTTTGTTAGTGGCGCATGTGCCAAAAGTAATAGTTAAACCACACCTTGCGCGATCATGGCATCTGCAACCCGCCGAAAACCTGCAATGTTTGCACCTAACACCAAGTTGTTGGGCTCATCAAACTCTTCGGCCGTTTGCTTCGCGTCCTTATATATACGACCCATAATGCATTGCAACTGCTCACCGACTTCTTCCGCCGTCCAACGGGTCATACTGGCATTTTGCGCCATCTCCAACTGACTTGTTGCCACGCCACCCGCATTGGCGGCTTTACCGGGACCAAAGGCAATGCGTTGCTCAACAAAGAAATCAATGGCCTTTTGGGTGCAAGGCATATTCGCTCCCTCGACAACTGCCTTCACGCCGTTTTCGACAAGACATTGCGCATCTTGCTCGTTCAGTTCATTTTGCGTGGCACAAGGAAAGGCCACGTCGGCTTTGTAGCGCCAAATCTGCTCGCCGTCTTCAGGGTAATCTTCACGCGCAGTAAATTCTGCATCATCGTGAGTATCACAATATTCACTCAGACGGCCATGGCGCACTTCTTTGATTTCCTTTACAAGGTCCAGATCAATGCCTTGTTCGTGGTACAAGGTTCCATTGGAATCCGAGCAGGCAATGGGTTTAGCGCCCAACTCATAGAGCTTTTCCATTGTATAGATAGCAACGTTACCCGAGCCAGAAACTAAGCAGCGCTTATCTTCAAGGCCTGAATTCACATCCTCGAGCATGGTGCGGGCAAAATAGACACAGCCAAAGCCAGTGGCCTCAGTGCGCAATGCCGAGCCTCCCCAGAGCGTGCTCTTGCCGGTGAGTACACCGTCAAAACGATTAACCATGCGTTTGTATTGACCAAATAGGTAGCCGATCTCACGTGTACCGACGCCAATATCGCCTGCCGGCACATCGGTGTTGGGCCCGATATGACGATGAAGCTCGGTCATAAAGGATTGGCAAAAACGCATAATTTCAGGATCTGACTTGCCTTTTGGGTCGAAGTTAGCACCGCCCTTACCGCCGCCAATCGGCAAACCGGTCAACGCATTTTTGAAAATCTGTTCAAAACCGAGAAATTTCACAATCGAGGCGTTCACGCTGGGATGGAAACGCAGACCTCCTTTGTAGGGACCCAAGGCCGAATTAAACTCAATGCGGTAGCCTTTATTCACTTGTATTTTGCCGTCATCATCAACCCAAGGGACCCGAAACATGATTTGGCGTTCAGGTTCCAGTAGACGTTCTATGATCGAGTGCTGTCGGTATTTAGGATTCTTCTCGAGCAAAGGGGCGAGTGACTCCAAAATCTCTTCCACAGCCTGATAAAACTCGGTCTGCGCTGGACTCGTTTGCTTTAGCTGTTCGATACTATCGTGAATATAGGTCATTCATCCTCCTTTGTTGCGATGCTTTCTTTACGCGACGCAGGCAAATTTTGACCACCTTGTAAAAGATGAAGTTGTGTAGCGACTCCCTGCTCTGGGAGGTCGAATTCCATGACAATACCAAACTCTTCGTTGAACAACACATCTTCGCTCGAAGCCGTTACTAAAAATGCAGGCTGCCCCGTTGCTTGCGCGGTGATACCCGCCTCTGTGTGCCGTATACTGATAACGAAGTTAGGTTGTAACTCATAGTCGCCAACCAAGCGTTGTGCCTGATTAGGTGATAGCTCAACCACTTGACGCTTACGTACTTCGGCACTTATTTTCTGATTTGATTCCGGCTCGGCTGCCGCACTTTGGTAGAAATTAACGCCCTGTACCGCGCCTGCATCATCTCGAACCACTTCGAAGTAAGCTAAAGAGTCGACCAAGACATAGCGGTCATCACCGACATATTTGACCGCATCAGCTGAGCCATCGCCTCGCTTACTAAAGAATTCACCAGCTTTTAAATAGAGTGTACGTACGGTGTCATCGTCAACGCGATAAGTCCCAACCAAGGCTTGCAACGTTTCGTCACTTGCCTCAATCACCGCTTGCTCGATAGGGAAAGGCTGGGCGATAACTTGTGCAGCTAAACGCATTGCGGTCTGCGCAGCATCGACGCCCGGAGCCATGCGATTCGTTAGTACTACCACGGAAACCTCATGCTCAGGCAACCACAGAGCATAGGCGATAAAACCATGTATACCACCACCATGACTAATCATTGGCGTACCGCGCAAACTTCGAACACTCAGCGCATAAGCATAATTATTTAAACCTTGACTGGTATCGATCATCTGAGCATAACTGTCGGGCTCCAAAACCTTACCTGTGTGCAGCGCATACTGCCAACGATCAAGCTCAGCCGCTGTTCCATAAAAGGCGCCCGCGGCATGCGGCTGCGTCATACTAATAAAGGGGGCGTTAATAAAGCCATCCTCATAGCTGTAGCCAGATACTCGCCCGCGAACGAGTTCAGCCTCATTGAAGTACCCGGTGTCACCAAAGCCTAATGGTTGCGTCAGTTGCTCGGCCAAGTAGGCGTGCCAACTCATACCAGTAAGTTGCTCAATGATGGCGCCTAATACAACATACCCAGAGTTGCTGTAACGCCAATCTTCGCCCGGTACAAAGTGTAATGGCTGATCTGAAGTCAATGCGATAATTTCCGCTGCGCTTACATCTCCGCGTATTCCATTCCCCATCATATATGCGCTGTCATCCGTATAACTTGGCAGCCCTGAAGTATGGTTCAGTAGTTGATGAACTGTTAAGTCCGGCTCATGAAATGCTGGTAGTATCTCACCTACCTTAGTTTGCATGGTTAATTTGCCCTGCTCTGCCAACCGCAAAATACCTGCTGCGGTAAATTGCTTGGTAATAGAACCAATCTTCAAAACATGGTCAGCCTGCATTGCGACATCGAGTTCAAGATCTGCCATCCCGCGGGCCGCTTGATAAATAACCTTGCCACCACGGGATACTTGCACCGTTGCACCTGGTTCATCGGCCTGATAAATGCGGTCCAAAATAGCCTCAAGCTGCGTGTCTAAGTTGTGCGTTTGCGCAGATTGTTCTTGTTCTGGACTAACTTCCAATGCAGTGGCCTGTGGGCTATCTGGGTTGCAAGCAAGTAGCGTCAAACTTACGGCAAAAATACAAATAAACTGGTTTCGCATTGTTGTCTCCTTTTTATTTTTGTTACTAATAGTAGACGAACTTTTGCTTTTATTTATTTCTTTTACTGGAGTCACGCCATGTGTGGCCGCATGAATGTCATCGCAGCACCGTTAACGCAGTACCTACGCGAGCAACTACAACTCGACTTTCAAACAGTGGATAACACCGATCTACGGCCCACTCAACGGGTTGATACGATTATGTCGACCGCCCAGGGTCTGCGCCAAGTAACGACCCACTGGGGGATTCAACCTGCGTGGTCAAAGCGTTTACTGATCAATGCCAAAATAGAGACAGCCAACGATAAAAAGACGTTCAAGTCAGCCTTTGCCCAATCCCGCTGTATTATTCCGGTAACCGGTTGGTATGAGTGGCGCACTGAAGGACCCCATAAGCAAAAATACCTTTTTGCTTATGCCGCGCAGCAAGCAATGTTGATGGCTGGCATTGTCTTTAAGGGTGAGGACGGCCCACGTTTAGTGACTTTTACCACAGCCCCTACCGCGCAATGTGCTGAGTATCATGACCGCATGCCACTCCTGTTAGCGCCCAACGCTATCGACTTCTGGTTACACTCGCCGGTCGAGCAGCTCACACCACTATTCGATGCCCACCCCGATAACGCGCTAACGATTACGCCGGCGCCATAAAAAAAGCGCTGACCGAAGTCAGCGCTTAGCATTCACTTGATTTCTATTCTAAAGCTTAAGCGCGGCGACGCACTAAAGCTAAGAACAGGGCGCCAAAGCCTAACCACAATGGGAACGAACCACTGGTCGTTGCGTGATCAAGATTTGGAGTTTCTTCACCACCCGGAGGCGCTGAGCCACCGTCATCAACGTCTGGATCACCACCATCGTTGTCACCAGTATCACCTTCAACTGTCGCAATCGCGACAATCACAGGATCATGGTCCGAGCTACGATAAGGGTCGGCGTTGTAGAAATTGGCTTGATTCGCTTCAGTCTGATACTCAACGTTGTAGTCAAGCGCTACTGGCTCATCAGCATTGATGTGCCAATTCGCAACCGCGACAACTTTTTCGGTCAAGCTTGCCGATGCTAAGGCATGGTCAAGTGAACCTGACAAGCCTTCGTACAGATACGTATGGTTCTCTGCACCAAGCTCCGCCATCTGTAGGTCGGTCATGCCGCCGTCGATAAGCGCTTGGATTGGATCTTCCATACCGTACGCGTTCAAGTCACCAACAACGAGTACGTCATCAACATCACGACCTGTTGGATCGCCATCTACCCACGCCAACAAGGTTTCTGCCGCTTGCACACGGGTTTCATTCCAGCAACCTTGGCCATCGCCATTGTCTTGGTCGCCTGCTGCAGCACTATCGCTACAACCACCCTTCGAACGGAAGTGGTTCACCACAACGGTCACTTCATCTTCGTTGACCAAGTCATGGAAGGTTTGAGCAATCGGTGGACGGTTACCAAAGTCAAACGGTGCATCGGTCGTGAATACCGCTGTACCTGTTTCAGCAACGCGGTCCGTACGATAAATCATTGCGTTGGTGATTGAGTCGCTACCGACATAGCCAGAAGAGCTTTCAAACACAACGTAGGCCCACTCCACTCCGCTTTCTGCAGTGACTTCTGCGGTAAGCTGGGCAATTGCGCTATTCTCATCAAAGCCGTCATTTTCGATTTCGTTAAGACCCACGATATCGGCATTCATGTTGACGATAGCTGCGACAACTTTCGCCAATTGACGCTCGTATTCAACTTCGGTATCGGCACCACGGTCGGTTGGGAAACCACCACCTTGGCCATCACCGTTGTAAAGGTTTTCAACGTTGAACGAAGCAATACGTAAGTCACCTTCTTCAGCCAACTGCGGGCTATCGGTGCGCGGATTGGTGTCGATGTACTGTAGGTCTTCGGTAGGTACCAAACGATACTCACTGAATGAGTAGTTAATCACACCTGTTGGATTGGTGATTTCGGTACCCACACGCAGTGAATTCATGGCGCTCAGGTTACCCGCAGGGAATGGCACCACATCAGGGTTACTGCCACCGATAGCATCGTCGATAAGCATTGAATTCAAACCAATATTTGGCTCGTCCATTTCACCAGGAGCGGCGACTTGCGTCGGGGTATATAGACGTTCGCGCGCGATCCAAAACTCACCATATTGACTCAATGTATCAGTGTTGTTTACCACCACCGCATGGTCAAAGGTCACCAACATTCCTTCAATGGCTTCGAAGGCTGACATGTCGTCAACTGGCAGGGCAAAGCTCGCCGCAGTCACTGATTCACCTGAGCTACATACAGTGACACCCGTCAGGTCGCTGATTTGGGTTGAATCATAGTATTCACTTACAGCACCTGCTAAGCGTACGCGGTCACCTACACTTACGTCAGTATCTTGATGGTAAACAAAGATACCTTCTGAAGTGGCTGCATCACCGTCTTGATCAGCATCTTCTTCTTGCAAGAAGAAACCGCCTAATGAACCGCTGCCATCTTGATGATCGGCAGTGACAATAGCTTCAACCACAACTTCTTGATCGACCAGTGGGCTACTGTAGCCTGAACCTTGAACTTCTGAGATCAGTGTCGCTGGGTCACCACAGGCGCCAAATTCAGGTGCTGGCTCTGGTTCAGGTTCTGGTGGCGCTTCACCGAAACCTAAGTGGAAACCGAGATCACTAATATCATCGCGCTCGTAGCTATCAAATTCTTCATGTGGGAAATAGGCATCGCTCGGGTCAGTATCACCAGTGGTGATACCGTCTTTGCGGCGCAGTGTTTGCTCCCGCATTTCAACGCCTTCACTTGCCCAATATTCGTCCACACCAACTTGACCCATGGAGTCGACCACGGTGTCACCGTTCTTCAATACGACCGCATCGTTACCGTTGGTATAAACTTGGCCGGTTTTATCGGCGATATTAAGGATTTCATCACTTGAGCCCGGGTTGGCAATGACATAAAGGCCATTAGGTGCAAGGGTACCTTCAAGGGGAATAATTAAGCTGGTTTCAGTATTGCCGTTTGAATAAACTTCAAGTGCGTAGGTGCTCAGATCAACTTCTGCGTCACCAGCATTGAAAAACTCAATGGCCTTGTTGTTCGAGCTACCTTCGATATACTCGGAAATAATAATGTCCGCATTAGCGGCGCCACTCGCAAGGAGCGCTGATAATGCGATTGCTAAGTTATGACGTTTCATAGTCCATTCTCTTATTGTTTGTAGTCCACATTTGATGTGCGCTATGCACTATAACGCAAATTTTGTAACACTTTAATGACTTTTTATGACAAGTGGATGACGCCATGTCTAACACCTATGAAATAAAATTAAAACGTATCTATGCTGACGCTGCTAGCAACGACGGTACCCGTGTGTTAGCGGACCGACTGTGGCCGCGTGGTATGAAAAAAGCAGATGCAAAAATTGATGAATGGCCCAAAACAATCACGCCGTCGAATGAACTGCGTAAAAGTTTCCACAACAACGAACTCGCGTTTGATGATTTTGCGCAAGCCTATCTTACTGAGCTACAACAATGTGCCGACGACCTAGTACCGCTGATGCGTGCCGCCCGGAAGGGCCGAGTGACCTTATTAAGCGCGGTTAAAGATCTGGAGCATTCTCACCTGCCCGTGCTACGTTATGCAGTCGAGAGCGCATTGCGAAACGAAGACGAACAAGCCGACGGCAGCGAGCCAAGCTCCCCCGTCTGCTTCGCCAATGAGCATTTCAACGAATAGCGAACATCGAATTCATGAGCCACGATTTCATTGAAGTCTACGACAACGCGCTGAGCCCCGACTTTTGCGCCACCTTTATCGACACCTTTAATGCCAGCCCACACCTGCAAGCGGGCCGCACAGGCGGTGGCGTTGACGTCAGCAAGAAACACTCCAGTGATTTGTATTTAAATCAACACCCAGAATATGAAAAGCAGCTCAAGGTTATTCAAGAGGCCACCTTCAAGCATGCAGTGGAGTATTTTAAAAAATACCGTTTTGCCTTGATTGCCCCACTGGCGCTGCAGGTGCGCCACCCCAAAACCGGAGGAGCGGTGGCACTCACACATGAAAACTTTGACGAAGTCGCCGCTGGTAATGAAGCTGCCTACATGCAGTTGCTGTACCGCCTAGGGCCTATTCAGGCGCAAAAATATCTGCAAGGGAAAGGCAATTATAACTATTGGCACTGCGAGGTTTTTCCTGAGCAAAACAGTGTCGAGGCGCTCCATCGCACGCTGCTTTTCATGTTTTACTTAAACGACGTCGAAGAAGGCGGAACCACCGACTTCTTCTACCAACAGCGAAGTATTCAGCCCAAGCAAGGCCGAATGGTCATTGCCCCAGGCTATTTTACCCACACGCATAGAGGCTGCACGCCCGTTTCGAATGATAAATACATTCTTACCAGTTGGATCCTGATGAACCGTGGCGCACAGATCTTTGGTTAGTTTTCGGGCACGCAGCCCTCGGGTAAAGCTAGCCCTGTGCCATCTTTGTCGCGCACATGCACGTTGACCTCGATACCACTTCGCACACTTTGCGTAACCACGCAAAAGTCTTCAAATTGTGCCAGTACACGGTCAAGCTTTTCCATGCTTGCCGCACTGTTACCAAGTCGTAGTTCAACATCCATGCGCGATACACGTAAGCGCCCATCAATGCGTTCAAGGTGGCCCGTTACGCGGGCCGTCACTTTGCCCGGATCACCTTTATATTTACGAATCGCAAACATCAAGCTCGCCGCCAGGCAGTTGGCCGTTGCTGCGGCAAGTAGACTGCTAGGGTTTGGCCCTTCGCTACCGCCCAACGGCTCTGGCTCGTCCGTGATCAATTGCCCGAATTCGCCAAAATCGACATTAAATTTATAGTTGTCGATTAACTCAAGATTCACTTCAAACGTCGGATTTTCCATGTGTTCCTCGCTTATTTCTGCCATAATAACGGGCTAAATTTTTAGCTATTTATCGTATGCGCCAGGAGAATGCTTCTTATGTCGAAGAACCCGCTGTACATTCCCTATGCTGGGCCAAACCTACTCGAAACACCCTTGCTCAATAAAGGTAGTGCCTTTACCCGCGAAGAGCGAGCAATGTTTAATCTTACCGGTTTGCTACCACCGCGCTATGAGACCATCGAAGAGCAGGTCAAACGTTGCTATATGCAATACTCCAGCTTCGATACGGCACTCAATAAGCATATCTATTTGCGGGCCATCCAAGACAATAATGAGACGCTGTTCTACAGATTACTCCAAGATAATCTCGAAGAGATGATGCCGATCATCTATACGCCAACTGTCGGCGACGCCTGCGAGCAGTTTTCCGATATCTACCGTAGTTCGCGTGGACTCTTCATTTCATATGAAGAACGCGACCAACTCGATGATATTCTGCGCAATGCGACCAAACGCAAGGTCAAAGTGATCGTTGTTACCGACGGCGAACGCATTTTGGGGCTTGGCGACCAAGGTATTGGCGGCATGGGCATTCCCATTGGCAAATTGAGTCTTTATACCGCGTGTGGCGGCATCAGTCCGGCTTACACCCTACCTGTCTGTCTGGATGTCGGCACCAACAACGAGAAGTTACTCAACGACCCAATGTACATGGGCGCACGTCACAAACGCATCGATCAAGATAGCTACGACGAATTCATCGAAAAATTTATGCATGCCGTACGCCGTCGTTGGCCCGAAGCGATGATCCAGTTCGAAGATTTCGCCCAACCCAACGCCATGCCAATTCTGCAGAAATACCGCGATGAGTTCTGCTGCTTTAACGACGATATTCAAGGCACCGCAGCGGTTACCGTCGGTACCTTGCTGTCGGCCTGTAAAGTCAAAGGTGTTGCTTTGAAAGATCAGCGTGTTGCTTTTGTTGGCGCAGGTTCGGCTGGGTGTGGCATCGCTGAACAAGTGATTGCGCAAATGGTTGCTGAAGGCTTAAGCGATGACGAAGCCCGCGCGCGCATCTACATGGTTGACCGCTTCGGCTTGTTAACCGATGGCATGGATGGCTTACGTGATTTTCAACAAGCGCTCGTACAAAAACCTGATCAGCTTAACGACTGGCAACACAGTGGCGACTACCCATCGCTATTAGATGTGATGCATTGTGCGAAGCCGACGATCTTAATTGGTGTCTCAGGTCAGCCTGGACTCTTTACCGAACAGGTGATTCGCGCCATGCACCAATACACGCAACAGCCGATTATTTTTCCGCTGTCGAATCCATCGCGACAAATTGAGGCGCACCCAGCCCATGTCATTGAGTGGACCAACGGCGAAGCTATTGTTGCGACCGGCAGTCCTTACGACCCGATTAAATTCAATGGTGGCGTCTACCCCATCGCACAGTGCAACAACAGCTACATTTTCCCCGGTATTGGGCTAGGGGTACTGGCGGTAAAAGCGCGCATCATTAGTGACGAAATGCTGATGGCGGCAAGTAACACCTTAGCCGATGCCTCACCACGGGCTAATGCTGAGGGCGACACTTTGTTACCGCCACTGACGGATATCGCTGAATTAAGCAAACGCATTGCCTTTGCGGTGGCAAAAGTTGCGCAAGCACAAGATCTAGCCCTCGAGATCAGTGACGAAATCCTCATGGAGCGCATTGAACGCCATTTTTGGACGCCAGAATACCGCCATTATAAACGCGTAAGTATTTAACTTGGCTTAACTGGCAACATCGCTCGTTTCCTTGTATGTTCAATAGCATAACGACAAGGAAAATGAGCGATGCGGTACCCTTCAATTTTTCTGAAACTCTGTGTCTTGGTGGTCGCCTATAGTGCGTCCACCACTGTCGCATGGGCCCAGCAGAACGAAGAAAAAAAACAGCAAGAGACCGACCCCGAGCTCATTGATGATGTGCGCAGTGGCTTACATACGACCGTAAGTGCAACCGCTGCGTGGTTGGACTCATTCTTTACCGATACCATTGACCGCAGTGCCTATGACGATGTGTATGGGAGTTTAACCGTTGCCCCGCAATGGGACGAATACCAAGGTTGGGAAGTCGACTCAAGTTTTCGCGCGCGAGTGGTATTGCCCCATGCCGAGCACAAGGTCTCAGCCATCATTGGCCGCGGCGATTTCGACGACTTTATTAATGATCAACAGACCACGCGACCGACAGTCATTCGGCGAGATCAAGCCGACGAAGAATGGATGGTGGGGCTGGGCTTCGATCCTGTCGTTCGCGATGATCACAGCCTTTCCTTTGGTGCGGGGTTTCGCAGCGGTTTAAAACTCGACCCCTACGTTCGCGCGCGGTATCGTTTTGAACAAATTCTTAGTGAAACCAGTGAATTACATTTTCAAACCGTAGGATTCTGGCGCGACAGCGATGGCTTTGGCATAGCGCAAACCCTTGAACATGACCTCGCCTTGAGCGAGCGTTGGTTTAACAAGTTTTGGCTACGCGGTACTTTTGCAGAGCGCACCGAAGGCGTGCGCTGGCATGCGTCGGAAAAGCTCTACTATATCTATCACCATGAACGCGCTATCGGTGCCGAGCTCTGGTGGTATGGTGAAACCGAGCGCTCGGTACCCATGCAAGATTATGGTGTGAAAGCCTTGCATCGCTCACGCTTCTTACGCGATTGGCTCTACCTAGAGGGTTGGGTTGGACTGCATTGGCCACGCGAATTCCTCGACGAAGCGCGTAAACCGCGCTGGTTGGTCGGCATTGAACTCGAGCTGCAGTTTGGTAAATGATGACTCACCAAAACTGCAGTGCCGAGCCCACACTACGCAAGCCTAAGCCCAGAGCCACCAGCACCACTAAACCGGCGAGGATGTTTTGCCGCCAATTGTTGCGGTAGCCACCCATTATGGAATGATTACAGGCCCAAACCAAGAACAAGGCCATGATCGGTAACAATAAACCATTGGCCACCTGGGCAAACCAAATAACGGTGACGGGTTTAATTTGTAGGGACGCAATGATCACGCCGATGGTGATAATACCCAGCCAGGTTAACCGAAAAGGCCAACTCTTTAAGTTACCACTATGACCAAGAATACCGCTTAACGCATATGCTGACGCTAGTGGTGCCGTGATCGAGGAAGACAGTCCAGCGGCAAAGAGCCCCAACGCCATCAACCAAGTGGCGCCATCCCCCGCAAGCGGACGGAGGGATTCACTCAGATCAGCCGCGCCCTCTATGGTCAGCGCCTTACCAAAAAATGCCGCCGCTGCAGTCGAAACAATGGCCACCGAGATAAGCCCGCCAAGCGGAATCGACACCCAAAGATCACGTCGTGCCTCAGCAAGTTGCTCGGGATGCTGCCACTTTTTCGCTGAACTTGCCGCGTGCAAAAACAAGTTATACGGAACCACTGTCGTCCCAATCAACGCAATAACGGTTAACACCGAGCCACTCGGTAAACTGGGTACAAACAAACCACTAAAGAAGGCTTGCCAATCAGGTTGCACCAGAAAAAAGGTGGCAACAAAAGCTAAGCTCATGAATAACACCAGAGCGATAAGCACACGCTCAAGCAGCACATAGCTGCCGCGCCACAACAAGGCGCCAGCAAGAAGACCAAGTACCATAGGTAGCCACGCCGCCTGTTCACCTATCACCCCGGCGACGCCCATGCTCGCACCGCTTAGGTTACCCCCTTGGTAGACACTATTGCCAATAATCACCGCGCCGATGACCAGTGCAATGGCGCCCCATTTGAGCACCGGATGCTTGAGTTGGTGACGAATCGCTTCACCTAAACCTTGTTGCGTCACCACGCCCAGACGCGCAGCCATTTCTTGTAAGATCATTGTGGCAAGCACCGAAAACACCAGCGCCCACAGCAGCGCGTAGCCAAAATTAGCGCCGGCCAAACTGGCCGTGACCACAGTTCCTGGGCCGATAAAAGCTGCCGCCACTAAGGTGGCTGGACCAAAGCTAAAACTTTGTCGCATGCTGTTGCTCACCTCTTGCTTGCCTTCGCCGATGGCGTATTCTAATTCGAATGTCTAAACTAAGACTAAGTTACGCAAACAGCATGAGAACCGCAATGTATCAATCCTTTCTTTCGTCGCCATTGGGTACCATTCGAGTGCAAAGTGATGGGGCTGCGATTAACGCGGTCGAATTTACGCAACAGTCAGGTACCGATGACGCGTCAAAGTGCAGCGTTCTGCGCGCGGCTGTCGCTCAGCTACAGGCCTACTTCGCTGGGCAGCTAACGACCTTTGACTTGCCACTAAACCCGACGGGAACAAGTTTTCAAAGAAAAGTGTGGCAGGCCCTGGAACAGGTCGATTTCGGCAAAACCGCGAGCTATGCTGATATCGCCAAGACCATCGAAAATCCCAAAGGTGTGCGCGCTGTGGGTATGGCTAACAGTAAAAATCCTATTGCCATCGTCGTCCCTTGTCATCGCATTATTGGCGCCAACGGCACCTTGACTGGCTATGCTGGTGGCTTAGATAAAAAGGCGTGGCTGCTGCAGCACGAAGGCTGTCGTTAAGCAAAGTAGTAGCGATACATTTCCGCCACGTGCTGGGCGACCTGGTCGCGCAGCTCCTGCGGCGCGACCACCTCGATTTGTGCACCGTGACTTAAAATCCAAACAAGTAACTCGGTCGATAATTCGGCTTCAGCCGTCAATCTGAATTTATCACCAATGGCCTGCAATTGTTGCGAGCGGTTTAAGGGATAGGTTTCTAGGTGCGGTTTCAACTCTTCATCGCAATTGAGCTCAACCTCGACGGTTGCTGTCGATAAACCATTGCTATGAGTGCTGCCATTGCTGCGCCGAGCGGTACGCCTGTCGGAGGCCACTGGTAATAGCGGTGCATCGGCAAGTAGACTCCAGCCGAACGGTTTGCTCCGCTCGTCGGTGGTTAACGGAAAGACTTCAGATAGCTCAATCAAATTCCGTTGAATTGTGCGAACGCTCACGTCAACTCCCTGCTCTGCAAGGCGTTCACGTAATGTATTGACGTCAATCTTCTGCGGCTGTTTTGGTATATGCCGTAACATTAATAGGTAGCGCAGTACCGTTTGCATGACTGAACTCCCTTTCTAATTCAGTTTCGGTTCTTTGCAAGGTTATACCCCGTCTGCGACATGGTATGTCGCAGCATTTAATTTTTGTAAAACTATCGCAAACATTTGTCGCTCATGCTCTTTTTTTCGGCAGTTTGTACTCAAGTGCGATACACTATAGTCATCCCCACAAGGAGGAGACCAAAATGAATCGCTTAATCATGTTATTAGTTGTTGGCATCGCAGTATTTGCCGCTCAGCCCCTGATGGCGCAGGCGCAAAATGCAACGCAAGGGCAAGAAAAAGCCGAGGATGCCAAGAAAACAGCGGAAGAACGCAAGGCCGAATTACGGGAAAAAATGAAGGCTGAGCACGAGGCAATGAAAGCCGAACGTGAAGCGCAACGTAAAGCCTTGCAAGAAGATACGAAAAAAGACGACACGAAAAAGAAAGATAACGGCAAGAAGAAAGATAACGGCGACAATCGTTAATCGTTATTCGCTGTTCGTAAAAGCAAAGACAAAAAGCCGATCGTTATTTGATTGGCTTTTTTTGTGCTAGGTAAGTGACTTAGGCTACACTGTGGGTATTAAAATTATAACAAACACACCACTATGAACGATCCGAGCCAACATGCGTTGAGTGACAAAACCGCCGAAACGCCGCTGAATACAAGCGGTGTGGTGCATCATTGTAAAAACTGCGACAGTGAGTTGCTTGGTGAGTTTTGTCATATTTGTGGCCAGCAAGATCGTCAGTATATTCGCAGTATTTTCGCCGTAGTGGGCGACTTGATGGGCGAAATCAGCCATTGGGACTCACGTTTTTACCGCACTCTGGTTAGTTTGTTTATGCGCCCTGCGTTCTTAACACAGGAGTTTGTGAAGGGTCGCCATGCGTCCTATGTTCCGCCTTTAAGATTGTATTTTTTCATCTCGTTAGTCTCCTTTTTGGTTCTTACCACGCTGATCGACTTTGAAGGTGTATCCCCAATCACAACGGAGTCCACGCCAGAACAACAAGCGGAGCTAGAAAAAACCTTAAGCGAAACTGAGGCCATGTTGGCTGAACAAGGGCAGGAGTTACCGGTTAGGCCAGAAACGTCTGAATTAGGCGACCCATTTGAATCGCTGAACGTCTCCGTACCCTTTGCTTCAGAAGCCGAAGAGACTCAAATTGAAGAGCGCATCAGGGAGTTGGCGGCCGAGCCAAAGGTTTTGACCAAGCGTCTCGTCTCGTTGGCGCCGCAAATGATGCTTATCATGTTGCCCTTTTGGGCGCTGTTCCTTAAGTTCATCTACATATTCTCAGGGCGTTATTACTTAGAGCATTTGAGCGCAGCCTTACACACCCATGCTTTTTTACTGTTATCGTTAATGTTCTTGACAGTTCTGTCAAAGGGCTCGACGTGGGCAGCTGAGACGACTGGCTATGTGGTGATCGAGGAAACCATAGACTGGGCCGAGAATATTCTATTGGTGTGGATGGTCAGCTATATGCTCTTCACCCAGAAACTGTTTTATGCGCAGAGTTGGCCGATGACACTCTTTAAATTTGTCGTCTCAGGAATCACCTACACCTTCTTGTTAGGGTGCGCATTTGTCATCATGTTATTTATTGGCATATTAACCGCATAACTATAATTCTAAGAGGCCGTATTTTGCCGAACTCGCAACCGATCATCCTTATTCCCGCCTACAATCCTGATGAAAGGATGCTAAAGCTTATTAGCGCATTACAAGCAGCCGCACCTGAGGGGCAACGTATCATTGTGGTGAATGATGGTAGCGATTCAGCCGAGGTGTTCGACCCACTTACCAACAACCACCAAGTGACGGTGCTTACCCATGGCGAAAACCAAGGTAAAGGGGCAGCCTTAAAAACCGGTTTTCGTTGGGTTCTTGAATACTGCCCGCAGGCCACAGGTGTGGTGACCGCCGATGCCGACGGCCAACACTTGCCTGATGATATTCTCGCGGTACTCGCTGCGTTTAACGATAAGCCACAGGCCCTATGGTTGGGCAGTCGCAATTTTTCTGAAAAAGGCATCCCATTTCGTTCATGGCTAGGAAATAACTTTGCCCGTATTACCTTCAGATTGGGTCTACGCATCAATATTCCTGACACCCAGACCGGCCTACGGGGCATTCCCAAGCAGCTCTTAGCAGAACTCATCGAAGTCCCTAGCAATAGGTACGAGTTCGAGCTCGATATGCTTATTCTCGCCAAGCGCGCCAAACTAGATTTCGAGAGTGTCGAAATTCAAACGGTCTATGAGAGCGGTAATAAAAGCAGTCACTTCAAACCGCTACAAGACTCTGCGCTCATCTACAAAAAGTTTCTTAAATTCTCAGGGGTCGGTATAGCCTCTGCTGCTATTGATTACGGGCTTTTTGCTCTGATTTACGGCTTTACCGGGGAAATTCTTCTGGCGATTGCTGCAGCTCGATTATGTTCGGGGATCTTTAACTTTAGCCTCAACCGCCAATGGGTCTTTGGTAAAGGCGGGTCATTGTTCCGCGACGCCTCACAATACACGCTACTTGCGGCCATTTTAGTAAGCGCTAATTACGCACTCACCAAAAGTTTACTCTGGCTGGGAATTTCGCCATTTGTCGGCAAACCTGCTGCGGAAGTCATTATTTTCATGCTCAGCTACCGCCTACAAAAGCGTCTCGTCTTCAATTCAGCTTAATTAATAGTATCTCAATTTGAGCGCATATTTATTCAGAATAAATTATTCTGGATTTTCCTTGCACAACTTTTTAGAGGCGTGTTAGTTTTCCCGTCAGGGATACCGTTTTACGCGTTCCTCAGCTCGCCACGCTACCGTTTGAGTTGCCTATACAACTCACCAAATGCCCGCGATGCAGGCTATTCCTTATACAACTTTTACGATCATGACGCTTTACACGTCGTCAGAAACAGCTATTGTTGAGTTGTATACACAAGTATTACGGCTTGTGAATGATCAGAACAATACACATGAAAAACAACTATAATTTATTCAGGGTGACAACATGAAACAACTGATATCTTCCCCCCTTGCCGTCGCCATCGCCGTCGCATTCGCGCCAGCTTCTACTGCTATGGCACAGCAAGCTAACGAAACCAGCGCAGCAGATGCTGATGAACGGATAACCGTTACCGGTTCACGACTGCAGCGTGTCGAAGCAGAAAGTGCTGCGCCAGTACAAGTTTTTACCGCCGAAGACATCGAAGTTTCTGGTGTCACCTCAGTTGAACTTATTTTGCAAAAAATGTCTGCTTCCGCAGGCTTTGCCGGCAACCAAAGTAACGCCTACTGGACAGGAAATGGCTATGGTACAGCGCAAGTCAACTTGCGTGGCTTAGGCATCAACCGGACACTGGTATTGCTCAACGGCCGCCGCATTGTGAATGGCGGTACCGGTGCCAACAGCTCTGTCGACTTGAATATGATTCCAGTTGAAGTCATTCAACGTATCGAAGTCCTCAAAGATGGTGCTTCTGCAATTTACGGTGCAGATGCTGTCGCGGGTGTGGTTAACATCATTACTAAAAAGGGCTACGAAGGCTTCAGTATCGAAGCACGCATGGGCTCTACCGACGAAGGTGAAGGTCAAGACCGTAACGTCAACATGATTATAGGTGCCAGCAGCGACAAAGGTCGCGTAATGGCAACCCTAGGTTATCGTTCATCTGATGAAATTAACATGGCTGACGCCGCTGGCTGCGCGCTGGGTGAATTAACACCAGGGCAGCTTGATTGCTTTGGTAGCTCAAGCACCATTGGTGGCCGCGCGACTATTTTGACCGGCCCAAATGCTGGCGACCGCATCAACTTCAACCAAGATCCGAATGGTAACGGTGACTTTTACGAACCTTACAGTTCGGCGGCCCATAACTTTGCGTTTTTCCCTTATCTAAACGCCGTAAACCCAATCACTAATTGGAACTTTTCAACCTTTGCAGACTATCAGTTAAGCGCTGATACTACGGTTTTCACCGAAGTCCTCTATAACAACCGTAAATCGGACCAATTAGCAACACCGGGAACCTTAAGTGGTATTGAGTTTGCTGCTGACAATCCAAACAACCCGGTTGGTGAAGCGATTCGTCTTGATGGTCGCCGCTTACTCGAAGGTGGTCCGCGGATTTTCTTCCAAGACGTCAATACCTTCCGTACTGTTGTTGGCTTAAATGGCTACCTAGACAACGGTTGGCAGTGGGACGTGGCCTACAACTATGGCCGCAATACGGCCATTGATGGCATGACCAACATCGTTAATATGGAGCGTCTAGCGCAAGGCCTTGATGCCGAGAACTGCGGTTCAAATGGCGCACCATGCATCGACCTATTAGGTTACGGCGGCCTTGATCAAGAAGCGCTTGATCACATTATGTTCCGTACCACAGATAATGGTGGTAATGAGCAACGCTCACTATCAGCCAATATTTCTGGTGACTTATTCGACCTCCCTGCGGGATGGGTGCCGTTTGCCTTAGGTGTTGAAAACCGAAAAGAAAAAGGTTGGCGCCATCCCGACTCCTCTATTGCTGCGGGTATCATGAATACCAACCAAGCTGACCCCATCGAAGGTAGCTATACAGTCAACGAAGTTTATGTTGAAACTGCGGTTCCAGTATTACGTGACCAAGCGTTTGCCCAAGACTTGAGTCTTGAGCTTGCTTACCGCTACAGTGACTACGACACTTTTGGCAGCGATGGCAACTACAAAGTTGGTTTACAATGGCGCATTAATGACGCCTTTAAAGTGCGAGCAACACAATCAACAGCGTTCCGCATTCCAAATATTCCTGAACTTTTCGGCGGTGTAGCTGAGGGCAACCTTACGACGACTGACCCTTGTGATGGTTGGGATCAAGCGGGCGCCGACCCAACAGTGGCGGCGAACTGTCAAGCTGACGGTGTACCTGCGGGTTATGAGCAGTTTGGCGCGACCGTACTTACCACCGTAGGCGGCAACCCAGACTTGAAACCGGAAGATGCGGAAACCTTTACCGCTGGCTTGGTCTGGGATGTACAGTTCGTTGACAACCTGCAAGTCACTTTGGATTACTACAATATTGATATTGAAGATGCGATCCAAACCATCCCAGGCTCAACTAAGCTTGCAGCATGTTACAACTCAGAAAACATGTCTCACCCATTCTGTAGCGCTGATCACTTTACCCGTGATTCGCTTACCGGTGACATTAACTTCTTGTCTGCGCAACCTACCAACGCAGCGACCGAGAAGGTATCGGGCCTTGATTTAGCGATGTTCTACAAAACCAATGTGATTGGCTGGGACAGTGATTTTTCATGGAATATGAGCTATCTGAATGAGTATACCTTCGCTCCATTTGCCGGCGCACCTGAGATTGAGTACGCAGGTTATATTACCGGTGGACGCGGGAGTTATACCCATCTTCGCTCGAATGCGACAGCAACTTTCGTAAAAGATGCATGGCGCTTCCACTATGGCATTCAATACATCGGCGGTGCTGATGATATCAACGCATCACCTGGTGATATTGGGGACCATGCACCAAGCGTGTTCTATCACAATGCTCAAGGTACGTACTTCGTTAATGAAAAACTAAGTGTGACAGCGGGTGCAAATAATTTGTTTGATAAGCAACCGCCTTATATTCAGAGCTGGACTGACGCCAACACAGATACGATGACTTATGATTTATTAGGTCGTCAGCTCTATCTGAAAGTTCGCTACAGTTTCTAATCTAAGTCGAACTTCAGTTGCCACTTGCTTTAGAGTAAGTGGCAACTGCAGCTTATTTATTATTTCGAGGTAACTCATGACGCAGGTTACGCGTTCGAGCCGCTGGCGTGTCTGGCACCGTTGGCTCTCACTTATTTTTGGTGTACAGATGGTGCTGTGGAGCATCAGCGGCGCCTACATGGTCTTCTTTGACCTTGATTACATTCATGGTGATCACTTGGTGCAAGAGATCACGCAACCTATTCCTCCACAGACAACGCTAGCTACTGTAGACCAAGTGCTTGCGCAGCATCCACATACGCAAGCAGTCACGCTTGAGTCGTTATGGTACGACGGTAAGCAGCAAGCCGTGTACAAGTTGCAAGGGCATAATGGCGCGCAGCTCCTTAATGCTGAAACCCTAGCGTCCATTACGCTTAATGAAGACGACATTGAAGCTCTAGCGACACGCTACTATGCGTTGCCTGACCCCAATGTTGAATCTGTTGTTTATTTGACCGAGAACCCACCGACTGAGCTGAATCCGGCGTTGCTTCCTATCTGGCAAGTCAACTTCGATGACTTCGGCAGTACCAGCCTTTATTTGTCCGAGAGTACTGGTGAAATGCTCGTCAAGCGCCACACGTTTTGGCGCGGTTTTGATATTTTCTGGATGATTCACATCATGGATTATGACGAACGCGTTGATATCGAAACTTGGTGGCTACAGGCCTTTATTTTCGGCACTTTCATCTTAATGATCACTGGTGCTGTGTTGTTGGTCTACACCATCAGTTTTAAACGCAAACCCAAGGGAGGTGCGGCATGATGCGCTTTATGCAATGGCTGCACCGTTGGGTAAGCCTGATTTTAATCATTCAAGTGGTATTGTGGTTGGCCAGCGCGACCGTGTTCACCATCATGGGGCATCATGGCATGTCTGGCCATCAGTACATGCGCCACGTGCATCCCGAAATGCTCGCGGACGAACGCCCTCAATGGCCGTTAGCGAACGTCCGAGCCGCCTACCCCAACGCCGAGCGCGTCATTTTGACCAATGTCTTGGGGCAGCCCCAATACCAGGTCAAAGTCGCTAATAAATGGATCTATGTTGATGCCAATAACGGACAGTTGTGGACGACAAGTACTGCGTTTGCGGAAGCGCTCGCGGTAGCGAGCTACGACGGACCGGGCACCGTCGAAAGTATTGAAGAAGTTGTCGGCGCCAATGAGGTTGTAGGCTGGACGGAGCCCGGCTACCGTGTTGTCTTTGCTGATGACCTGAATACGCGGGTCTATATTGACGCAGCATCGGGAACCGTCGTTGAACATCGTAATACACCGTGGACGATTGCCGACTGGGCGTTCAAGCTTCACTTTATGGATTACAGCGGTGAACGCAGCTTTAATCATCTGTTGATTTGGAGCGCGGGTCTATTCGCTCTTTGGTTCTCTTTATCAGGACTCATCCTGCTGATACGTAATATGACTCAGGGTGACTTCAATCCACGCCGCAAGCCAACGTGGTTGGAGCAATTGCAACGTGATCAGCAACCGATCGCCAGCAGTTGTGGCGGGGGCGGCACCTGTGGTCTCTGTAAGGTAACGTTCACCAACGCCGAGTTACCTCAGCCTACCGCTGCAGAAAAGGTCATGCTGAGCGATGCCGAGTTAAGTTCCGGGCTGCGCTTGGCCTGTCAGCACAAAGTGCAGACCAGCGACAGCGTCGAACTGGCGAATGCTGACGTGGCAACACATACACTGACGCTGCATAGTAAACGTGATCTGACTCCCAGCATTGCTGAACTTACGTTTACCAGTGCAAGTCAGGTGGACTTTAAAGCCGGTCAGTTCTTGCAGTTTAAGATCCCACACGCAGAAGCTGTATTGGAGCGTCATTACTCTTTGGCGACTGCACCAAGCGCTGATGGCAAATTGGTCTTTACCGTGCGTCATATGCCGGCGCCGAAACGCGGTGTACCTGATGGTGTGGGTTCGAGCTTTCTATGCCGCTTGCAACCAGGCGAACAAGTGGAAGCGATTGGCCCCTTTGGCGATTTCCTGCTGACCGAAGCCTCGCAACGCCAGCAAGTATTCATTGGTGGCGGAGCTGGTATAGCGCCATTACGTGCACTGTTGCAGCAGCAACAACAAACTGATGCGTCGAGCGCGGCAATGTTCTTCTACGGGGCGCGCAACCGTGCTGAGCTCTGTTATGTTGAAGAGTTTGCCGACAACGCCCAGGTCGAATACGTGCCGGTACTGTCTGCAGCAAGCGAAAGCGACAACTGGGAAGGCCAGACTGGCTTTGTCCACGAGGTCGCCGAGCAATGGTTACAGGAACAGGACGCCACCCAAGTCGATGTTTATGTCTGTGGGCCGCCATTAATGCTAGAGGCGACCATGAATATGCTAGCGAAAGTCGGCGTACCACGTGACCATATCAAGTTCGATGACTTTGGCATTTAATAAGTAATGGGTAGAAGCGCTTGGACTATTTCAGGCGCTTCAACCCCATCATCCTTAAGCCTACTTTTTCATAAACCGGTTCACTGGTTCCGTGACGAACTTTGTACATAAAGTATTTTTCGAAGGCGACCTTGGCCCAATGTACCCAGCGACCGGAACCCGTCCAATTCCGATTGCGCGGTGGATTCTGAGGTACCGCCAAAAAAGCCGCGCCAGTATTGCCCATATCGGCGAGACAAAGGGCACTCAACGTCGGTTCTACCCAAGCTTCACTGCCTTCGAGGCTGGCGTGGATATTCTTCACAATCGCTGAGGTCATGGACTCAATCATTAACCCTGTTTTCGGTGCCCCAACGGGCACTGCTGTTTCCTCAATCGGAGCAATAGCAACACATACGCCAGCCGCATAAATTTCCGGATAAGCCTCGGCCCGTTGAAAACTATTGGTTTTCACAAAGCCTTTGGGATTACATAACTCTGGCACCTCTGCCACCGCAGGTGAGCCTTTGAACGCTGGCAGAAACATGGCCAACTTAAACGGCTTTTGCTCTTGCGACTTCTCTTCGCCGTCTTCGTTAAGCACGGTAAAATGGGCTTGATTCTCGCTAAATTGTGTAACTTTAGCGTTGCACACCCATTTGATCCCATGCTCACGGAATTTGTGCTCCATTAGGCTTTTAGAATCACCTACTCCACCTAGCCCCATATGGCCTAAATAGGGCTCAGGGGTGACAAAGGTAATAGGGACTTTGTCGCGGATCTTACGTTTCCGTAATTCATATTCTAACGATAAGACGTACTCATAAGCTGGACCAAAGCAGCTTGCGCCGGGCAGCGCTCCTACCAGCACGGGACCGGGGTCAGCAAGCAAGTCGGTAAAAGCTGTGTGCGCGTGAACAGCGTGATCAACGGTACAAATGGACTCAGTGAAGCCTTGCTCAGGGCCAGCGCCGGGAACAGTTTCAAATGCGAGCTTAGGCCCAGTACACAGCACGAGGAAATCGTAATCTTGCTCAGTGTCATCACCTAATTTTAGCTTGCGTTGTTCAGCATCAATATGCGCCACGCCGGAGCCATTAAAGGCAATGTCGTGCTTGCTGAAAATACTCGCGATCGGCATGACAACTTGTTCGCGCGTGCGCGAGCCCAAAGCCACCCAAGGATTGGACGGTACAAAATTAAATTCTTCGCCCTCACCGATGACCATTACGCTATGCTGCTTGGAAAGCACTTCGCGCAGCTCAAAGGCAACCGAAACACCGCCTAAACCTGCACCTATGACAATGACCTTAGCCATGACGAACCCCTTATTTTAGTAAGATCTAAAATATGGTCGTCATGAGCTATTCCGTCAAGTTTATTTTTTAATCAGCTCCGAAATTACGTTGCGTCGGCACCTGTAATTGCTCACCCTCAAAGTTTGCCAAAGCACGCTTAAGTTCTTCTTTGAATTTGTTGCGAAAATCACTAGGCGCTAAAATTTTTAAGTAAGCGGCGCGCGCCAACAGCCATTGCACCAGATTTAGTGTGTAAGGCACATCAACCCTTAATAATCGACAATTTGGCTGCCCTTCAATAGGTAAAAGCTCTTGGTTCTCGCCCAACGGCGCATCTTCGATTTCGCGCCGTACCGAATTGAAGATGATGGCTTCAAGGCGAAAGGGCTCGCCGAACTTGAAGGCTAAGGCGCCACTTGCGGCGTAGTCGTCTAAATCAAAATCGCCAACACGGGGGTCATCGGTGACAATTTCGCGTACTTCACTTATGCGTGAAAAAGGCAGTTGGCGGATGCGATCGTTAGCGTGATCACGCAGCACCAAGTACGCCACTGCGCCGCGATAAAATACCCCCAATGCGGTGGCGCGTAGAGTTTGTACTGGATCACCTTGGTGTGGATGATAATGCAAGCGCACCGCCACCTGTTTGAGCGCCACCTCAAGCAAGCGTTGACTCTTTTCGCTGTCGAGTTCCGGACCTGTTAAGCGATGTGAAGCGGCGGTAACTTTGACTCTGCGATACCACAACGAGGCAAGACTATCGCGCGCTTCAAGTTGCTGCCGCGCACGCTGGAAGAGCCCTTCAACCGGCTTGAAAACACTCATGGGACCGAGTTCTGCAAGTTGTTGCTGGGCGATCACGAGGGCAAGTGCGACGGGGTCTTCCAGTTCGAGTAATCGCTCGAACTCTTGTTGTTCAAGTTGCCAAATATCAGGCGCACTGGCAGCACTTTTGGGTAGCCGTGAAAGTCCAAAATAGCCTTCTAGATCTTCAAGATTACGCTGAATCGTGCGTTTCGACACACTGGCGAGCTCTTTTTCCTCTAAATACTCAAGTAACTCAGCTGTAGTGCGATTTTTCTCATACAAAGCCAGCAACATATAGATGCAGCGAATTGTGAGGTTTGCATTTGCAGTGGTTTGTCCTTCCATCGTGCGATTCCATGTATACTAGTTGTAAGTCTGATGCTACTTAGCAATACCGGCAAAAGTCAAAATTATGTTATAGTTGCAGCAGTTGGTTAAAGGAATTCTCATGCAGGAAGTCACGTCATCTATGGAACACGCAGCACAGCTACCTAAATTACCGGGCATGTTTTTCCGCTCGCTATTCACCGTAGCCCGCAACGATCAGGCGGAAGCGGCAGCGACGACGTTGCAGGACACCTTTACTGCGCCGGCACTGACGCCCTCACAGGTAGAACGCTACAAAGAGGCTTTTCCCGGCTTCGTCAGTGACGTACCGCTTACCCTCATGTATTGTTTGGCCCAGCGCGTGCACTTAGCGCAAATGCTTGGTGACGACTTTCCATGGCCAGCGCCGGGGTTGGTACATGTCAGTAACGAGCTTAAGCAACACGCCACGATTGAGCTGAATAAAGCTTTTCACATTAAAGCGACCATTGCGTTACCCGCACGTGGACCCAAAGTGTCGCCGCGACGGCTACGCCCACTCTTCACTGTGGTATTTCTGCAAGACGATAAACCTATCGTCACCTGCAAAAGCGAATACCAAGTGATGCCAAAGAGTTCAGCCAAACCTAGCAAGCCACGTGAGAAGAAGCAGGCGCAAGCGCCAAGCGACCCTTGGCACGTGATCGGTGAGTGGCAGTTGGATGCGACAAGCGGCCGCACCTACGCGCGCTTGTCGGGTGACTTTAACCCTATTCACTTGCATCCATTACTTTCGCGTTGGTTTGGTTTCGACAAGCCCATCATCCACGGCATGTACATGGCGGGGCGCGCGCAAGCGGAAATAGAGAAGAAGCATGGTCGCGCCGTACAGCGCATTGATGTGACCTTCAAGCGCCCAGTCCCGCTGCCGGCCAAAATTACCTTATGGGAACAGAGCGATAACCCTGATGGTGATACAGAATTAAGCGGCAACTACCAAGTTTGTGGCGCTGAAGATCTCCTCCAGCGCCTAGACGGAAGTTATACCCTCGCTTAACGAAGAGTGTGCTTAGCGCACACTCTCGCCAGTTAAGGTCACCTGTTCATCTGCAACCGCTGCAACATCGTCATTGCTAAAGTGCAATGGGCGCAATTGCGGCTCTGAAGAATACAGTAACGTCTGATCAAGATAATGGTCAGAACTGCTGTCCGAGGCTTGCGAATAACTTAATAGGCCATTTGCTACCGGCCCTTCTGGCGTGAATTCCATAGCGAACATCCAGCTTGAACCGTAAGTGATGTGGTAACCACCAGCAGCGGCACTTAGCACCGAGCCCGACAATTGTGGATAGGTGTGACGCGGCAGCAAGGTACCGTCATTTCCCATATTGCTATTAAAGACGTTAAAGCCACCCTCGATGTTGTTCGCTCCACCCCACGGCAATTTCTGTCCTGAAGCTTGACCGTTCGGTAAACTACGCTCAACGAACTGCACTTCACCTAGCGTTGCGTCGACAGCTAAACCGGCGTTTTGAATTCGCTCTTGCGCGGTTGCCAATTGACTCAACACCACATCATTCGCTAACAGCGTATTCGGCGTGGTAACCGGTTGCGTAGGGTCATAGGCCACTTGCCACTGTGGATTGCGACGGAACTCCGTAGCAAACTCACGGAACAGCATGGCGCCAACACTATTGAGATTCATACGACCATCAAACTGTGCCAAGGCAGCACAACTTGCTGAGATGTCAACGCTCGCGCCGCTAGCACTGGTCACAGGTGTAGAACCTTGAGCTTCACAATGGGCGACCAAATCTGACAACACTTCTTCAGATAACCAAGCACGATTGCCAATCAGGCGCTCGACGAGATCTTCGCGCGTGAATTTGCCATCCACTGAACCGCCTTCGGCTAACATTTTCTGCCCCATGCGTGAACGGAACGATTGCTGGTTCCCAACCGGTCCCCACAGCGGTGATACACCGGTAATAGGCGCAGCAGGATTCGTCAGCCAGAAGCTATCGTTGGAGTTTTGCACAAAGTCAGTGCGCTCCAACTGCGGCGCTTGGGCAAAAGGCACGGTACCTTGCGGTAAGAACAAGCTATCGTCACCAGGGAAAATAAACAGGCCAGCTTGTTGCGAAAGGCCCTGGTAAAGCGGGTTTTCTGACCACGCAGCTAAGGCTTCAGGCACAATATTTGGCACCGAAGAACCATCGGTGAAAAATGCATTGCCATCTTTATCGACGGCCATAGCATTGTTAAATACGGTTCCTGTGTAATCGGCAAAGGTCTGCTTATAGCTTTCAATACTGTCGGCGAGGTTCATACCCAACCAATGGTCGAACAGCTCGTAGTTCGGTAAGTTGGCGTCGTGCAAGGCATAAGCAACTTGCTGGCCAGTGACCGGATCCGTTCCCCATGGTAATGCGTTGGGAATCACAATGACCGGACCAAACTCACTATGGTAGCTAGAGCGCTGGAGGGTCATAAAGGTGCCTGGCCCAGTTGCCACTTCTATGGAGTGCTCTTGCTTGGTCATTGCCACAGGCTCGCCATCGAGCATGTAGGTGGTGCCTGACGCATCGTTAGCATCTAAAGTTAACCGGTGCACGGTGAACCGTGAAGCGGTCGAAAAGGTATGGGTCCACGCAACGTTCTCGTTGAACCCAATATTCACGATGCCCGGCATCCCCGAAAGTGAACCGCCGACGACTTTCATCTCACCGGGAATTTCAATACCAAACTGCCAAAAGCGCTGGTTACCAGTGTGTGGGAAGTGTGGGTTGGCAATCAACATACCTTGCCCTGACGCACTCAAATCTGACCCTATGGCCCACCCGTTGGAGCCGGATTCGGTTGGATTGGTATCTGGCACCTCACTATGTAGCTCAGCCACAGGTGCAAGCGCTAGCGCTTCGCCGGTGTCTTTGTTCATGGCCCCAGCACTCTGGTTGGGTGGCACAGCGAGGAATAGCGGCCCGGTAAAGTTAGCGGCACCTGGCAACAGCGCTACACCTTGTGCATAGGTCATCATGTCGATGGGGGTGATGGTTTGCACCCACGGCTGCCCGGCACACTCAGGCGCAATATTATCAACACCGGTGTCAGCAAGGTACTTGTTGTAGCCCGCCGCATAGCCGGTAATTAGCGCTTGTGAGCGCTCACTTATTTGTTCGAAGCCTTGCTCGGCGTTATCACGGATGCCCAGCGCCAAATAACCAAAGTCATTTAAGATGTTGCCAGAGTCACCACTTCCTGGCACTTGATCGGGGCCAAAGTACATCGCGCGTTGCGAGTTAAACTTGACGATCTGATCGGCCAAGATGCAAATATTATCGCGAGCAAATGCGTAGCCGACACCGAAACCCAAACTTTCAAGGTTCTCAGCGGTAATATAAGGTACGCCGTAATCGGTCCAAGTGACATCAGCACTTAATTCTCCGTCAGGCGCAAAGGTCACCAAGCCGGTGGGTTCTGGGTTGGTGACCACCACATCCACTACAGGCTCTGGGTCATAGCCATCGCCACAGGCACTCAGCGTGAGTACGCTCGCACCGACCATCAGCGCTAATGCGCCGCGCTTAAATTGTTGTTCTACCATAGTCAATTCCCGCTTTAGGTTGTTATTGTTCGTTTAGCAATTTGTTGTCGAACCAGTATGGTTGTTGCAAGTCACCCTCGCAAGTGGAACTAGACCAATGGCTTCTGTCGCATGGATTTCACATCACCGCGTTTTTTCTTTTTCTCGATACGGCGTTTTTTGCTGGCCTTGCTCGGTTTGGTAGGAATACGCGTCTTTTGTACGCGGTTCACGCTGGCAACCAACTCAATAAATTGCGCCAGCGCTAACTCGCGGTTCTGCGCCTGACTGCGCGTGCTTTGTGATTTAATAATGACCTTGCCACTCGGAGTGATACGGTGATCACTCTTAGCCAATAGGCGTTGCTTGTAAAAATCAGGGAGTGATGAGGCATTAATATCAAAAATAAGCTGTGCAGCGGTCGCGACTTTATTCACATTTTGTCCGCCCGCACCACTCGAGCGGATAAACTGCCACTCGATTTCATGTTCGGGAATACTCACTCGTTGGGAAATTTGAATCTCGCTCATGCTAGGCCTCCACTGCGTTGGATGCGACGTTCGGTGGCACGCAACACTAAACTGGCATCTCTAAACACCAACGTACACTGCTCACTCGCACGCGTAATACCGGTATAGAGTAGCTCTTTAGTGAGAATTGGCGAGTCATGGTCGGGCATGACCACGACCGTGTGGTTGAATTCGGACCCTTGCGATTTATGAATAGTCATGGCGAAAGCCGTCTCAACATGGGCCAAGCGCGACGGCAGCAACCAACGCAATTCACCTGACGCGCCGCGAAAAAGTACCCTAATCGGCTCATCCGCGGCCGTCCGCACAGCCAAGCCAATATCGCCGTTGCGTAAATCCACGCTGTAGTCATTTTGGGTGATCATCACCGGGCGCCCCACAAACCATTTTTCCGCACTCGCCTGTTCGCCGAACAACCACTGCGTGATCACTTTGTTCAGGTTCTCCACACCCCAGTCACCACTACGCACTGCTGCTAATAGCTGGAAGCGATCCAGTTGCGCGAGTAACTTTTGGCCCCATTGCTCGACATCGTTATCTGTTTTTTGCTGCAGTAGTTCAAGCAGCGGTTGGTAGCCTTCTTGCACCAATTGGCGCAGCGCTTTGTGGCCAACGCTTGGGATTTCCAGTGTGTGAATATTGTCGAACGCTGGGTTTTCGGCGGCAATGCTTTGCGCATCTTGCAGCCACCGCGCGAGCCATTGCGTTTGCTGCGCATTGACTTCATGTGCGAGCTTGCCAATCCCCTGCTCAGCATTAAAACGACGGCTTTCGTGCAGCATGACGGTATGTTGCAAGTAAGGCCAAGACGATGCACCTTGCTTATCACAATAACTTTGCGGCAGCGCTTGCAGGTCATGACTAGCGGCTAGCCATTCGGCTAGTTCTGGTGCGTAATGACCCTGCTCAGCTTGCTCACACAGTTGGCCCAACACAGCACCGGCCTCAACAGAAGCGAGCTGGTCTTTATCGCCCAACAGAATTAAGCGCGTTTCAGGTGCTAGAGCCGAGGTTAAGGCGGCCATCATTTCGATATCGACCATGGAGGCTTCATCGACAATCACTACGTCGGCCAACAGCGGATTACGGCGGTTGTGTTTGAACTCCCGACTATGGCTTTGGCTACCGAGTAAACGGTGCAAGGTCACCGCTTGGCGGTTCGCCATAGTGCTTTCTAGGGTGGCACGGAATTGCTCTGGCAAATTACCGAGTTCCCCCTCAATAGAGCTAGTCATACGCGCTGCGGCCTTTCCCGTTGGCGCAGCGAGTCGAATACGTAATGGCGTCGACCCGGCGCGATGGTGTTGCAGCGTCGCCAATAAGCGCACCACTGTGTACGTTTTCCCGGTGCCTGGGCCACCCGTAATAATGGTAAAGCCACTACGCACCGCCATGGCACAAGCGAGGCGCTGCCAGCTCAGCTGTTCACTGGCTCCGAAGAGGGCATTGAGTGTCTCGCGTAGCTGGCTAACATCCAGATCGTCGTGTTGCCCACAACGTTGCTCGAGATCTACTCTAATCGCCTGCTCATAGTTGTAATAACGGCGCAGATACAGTCGCTGTTTGTTCGCCAACACCAGCGGCGAATTCGCTTGATTCACCGCGCTCGAAGCTTGGAGTTCAGCTAACCATTCACTAGGTAACAGCGCCAAAGCTTGCGCCGCGGTTAAGCACGCGTGCTTGCTTTCAAACGACGCATGCTCTGGCGGTAATTGTAAGACGGTATCGGCATCGTCGCTAAGGCGCTTGAGATCCAAGCAAGGATGCCCATGCCCAAGCTGATGACTGGTCAGCGCCGCTAAGAACGCCACGTTCTCGGCATCGTCACCAAGCTTATCTAACACATAGTCGGCTAAGCTGAGATCAACCGCCCGCAACCAGCCATGTTCATACCAGGTTCGCAATACGTCGATTGGCTTCATGCTGCCTCCTTGCCGGCAAAACACTGCTCAAGCTGTTCAATCAGCTCACGTGCGGGGCGATGAAAATAGGCCCCTGCGGTCTCAGCTTCGTAGCCTCTTAAGAACAAATAAACACTGCCACCCACATGCGTGTCGTAGTCGTAAGCATCACCTAAGCGGGCTTTGAGTAGCTTATGTAGCGCGAGGGTATAAATGACAAACTGCAAATCATAGCGACTTTCCAAAATCTTATGTTCCATTGCCGCTTCGCTGTAGGCCGTCGCCTCCGCGCCAAGGTAATTCGACTTATAATCCGCCACGTAATATTTGCCCTGCCATTCAAAGACCAGGTCAATAAAGCCCTTCAGCATACCGTTGAGGGTGCGCTCAAGTAGCTTTGGCCGGGAGCGTTGCGGCAGTACATACTGGCAAACCAGACGATCAATGTCCGTGGCTTGTACATGCTGGGTAGGGAACCAAAATTCGGGTTCCGCTTGGTACTGCTGCAGGTCGGCTAACCGCACGGGAGACGCGGAGTCAGCCAGTGGAAACGCGGTGGTTAAATACGCCGGTAACCACTGCTGCAAGCTTTGCTGCTCGCTTTCGTCGTTAAGGTGTCGTAATTGTTCGCTCAGCCACTCTTGGCATTGGTCCGGTTCTGCCGCGAGTTCTGCAAAGCCTTCGTCTGCGGCGGCTTCGAGTAGATTGTGTAAGAAGGTCCCAGCTTCGGCACCACGGGTAAAACCATGAATGGTCCCGAGTTGCGGTTGCGCCGGCACATCAGGCGCAACGTCATGAAGGCTTTCTTGTAAATTTTCGGCATCAGCATCATCCGCCGCTAACCAATCGCCATAGCGCAATGCGCTGTAGCTGGCCATCCACCACGAAGCAAAACCAAAGTCCTCCGGCAGTCGGCGTACGCTAAAGTCTTGTTCATCTACCAGGGGCGCTTGATAGAGTGTAGGCTCGCCGTCGATATTCGGAGCCAATGTCGTGCTATGACCGTCAAGGTGATAACGTATTGACGCTTGTTCATTGGCATTGGCCGCAAACAAATAATGCCAAGCGGTTTGCGGTAGCGTCTTATAGCCAGCCACGCCAACATAGGTTGCATATTGCGCCCGCGTGACCGCCACGTAAAGCTTACGGATTTCTTCGGCAAAGGCTTCCTCGACGACTTGGGCTTTGCCCAGCTCGTCTTCTTTATCAAAACAAAGCGTGAGTTCGCCATGTTCATTGTGATAGCGCTGTGGGAATTTCATACGGCTGTAATCGCGACTGCGGCTGACGAAAGGCAAAAACACCAACGGGTATTGCAAGCCTTTTGATTTGTGAATCGTTACTATCTGAATGAGCTCTGCATCACTTTCGAGGCGCACCTGCTGCTCGGCAGCATCAACGCTACTGCCCTGGTCTTGGGTCTTGGCAATGTGCTCGGCTAAAAACCGCAGCAAACCATGGGTGCCCTCAACTTGCTGAGCATGCTGCTGCAATAGCTCGGCAAGATGCAATAGATCGGTTAGTTCGCGCTCGCCGTTGGGCAAGGCCAACAGCCGTTGCGGAATGGCAAACTCATGCAGCACATGTTGTACCATCGGTAATATGCCTTGCTTCAACCAGATCTCGTTGAACTCGACAAACTGCACCGCAAAGGCATCCCACTGCAACTCATTGGTATTTATCGCATCGATTTCGGCTAACTGCATACCCAAAAGCTCGCAACCCAACACACTACGCAAGCGCCGCGGATCGCGCGGATAGGCACAGGCGTGCAGTAGGGTATAAAGCTCTTGTGCTACCCGCCCGGCAAAAACCGAGTCGCGCTCCGACAAGTACACGCTGCGCAGCTTACGGCGGCGCAATGCCGCGCGCATAATTTGCGCCTGCGACCCACTTGCAACCAGTATCGCCATGTCGCGCGGGGCAAGACGCGTCAGCTCACCCGTCTTACGATCGCGAAACCCGGTTTCAGCGTCATTCAATAGCTGTACGATGGTTTCTGCAAAGGCCTCCGCCAAAAGCTGATCAGCCTCACCATTTTTCTTCACTTTATGGTCGCTGTAATCCAGCACCGCGAGCGCTTGCTGGTTGGCCCCACCAACCACAAGTTCAGGGCCCAAACCATTGGCTTTTACCGGCTGGAAGGGCATGTCATTGGCGCCATCTTCGGCTTTAAACCTGAATGCGCCTTTAAGGCTGGCTTCGGCTTGTTCAAACAACGCATTGACGCTATCCACCATGGCCTGGGTCGAGCGAAAGTTCGTGCCTAGCGTGTGATGTCGGCCTGCTGTTGCATGACGCGCTTTCAAGTAGGTAAAAATATCAGCGTTACGGAATGAATATATCGCCTGCTTAGGGTCACCAATAAGAAATAAGCCATTCTCTTCGGGCGTTTCAGCAACTTGATAAACGCGGTCAAAAATTTCATATTGAACCGGGTCGGTATCTTGGAATTCATCAATCATGGCAATAGGAAACTGCGTGCGCAGTTGTGCCGCTAGCCATTCGCCATTGTCTGCGCGCAAGGCATCACGCAAACGTGTGAGCATATCGTTAAAGCCGATCTCGGCCCGTTGCTGCTGCAACTGTCGAAAACGCTGTTGCAGCCAGCGGCCCGCATGCCGCAAGATGCTATTGTGCGGGCTTGGCAGCGCCGCTACAGCGGCAGCAAGTTTTGCTAAACGCTGGGGCAGCGCAAGTTGCTGCGCGTTGAGCTCAGTTTTACAGGCTTCAGCAAGGCCATCGGGCGTCAGTCGTTTGCTGGCCGCCTCAGTCAAGCTTGGCTGCAATGGCGCCCGACCACCGCTAGCGCTAAGTTCAGACAACCACTCCTGCAACTTCAGCAACCAGTCCTGTAAGTTCGGGCGCTTTAATTTACGTCCATCAACTTTAACTTGGCCACCGATGTGCGCCACAAAGTGCTCGTCAAAGTCAGCCAGGGCCGTCCGCCACTCGCGTACTTGGTGCCATTCATTGCGGAGTTTGGCTTCCGCAGCCAAATAATTATCAAGCGCCGACAGGCCAAGGTCATCACCGACGCCTTCAAACTGCTGCAGTTCACGCGTGCGCTCTAGTAATTTATCCGGCGAATGCAACGTCTCGACAAGAAACTCATATTTCTCGACTTCATGCGCTTTCAGGCTCGCCACGAAATGCCGCCAATAGTCCTGCGCTGCTTGCTGCCATAGCTCGCTATTGTCGGTATTGAGGGTTTGGCTGAACAAGCTACCGCTGGCGAACGCATGTTCACTCAGCATACGATTACACCAGCCATGAATGGTCGATACTGCGGCCTCATCCATTTGCTGCGCGGCTAAATCAAGAATACGTGCCTGCGTCGGCCAGCTTTCTTCAGTATAGGCGGCGCGCAAACCATGCAAAAATGCATCGTTGGAGGTCAATTCGTTGCGAAAGAAACTAGCGGCTTCGGTCAAGCGTGCGCGAATCCGATCGCGCAATTCTTGGGTGGCAGCGTCAGTAAAAGTGACCACCAGAATTTCCGGCGGTGTTTTCATTCGCTGACCAGCATGCTGTTGCCCTTGGTCATCAGCATCATGCCCCAGCACTAAACGCAAATAGAGAGCGGCAATGGTGTAGGTTTTACCGGTCCCGGCACTGGCCTCGATCAAATGACTATTGCGCAGCGGAAAAGCTAAAGGGTCTAGCGCTGTGGCACTCATGCTTGTTCCTCCTGAGCTAAGGTTTCGAGCAATGGCATATACAAATCATTCACCAGTTCTAACTGCTGTTCGTGATTCGGGAGGTCGGCAAAATTCGGGTAAAAACGACTCATATAGCGGGCTCTAAGGCGCAAGGCGATTTGCTGACTATTCACATCTGACTCATCGTAGCGACGCTGGGCATCTTCATTCATAAAGCTAAAGTCTTCAGCATCCACAAAGTTCTTGAATCCCTTATTCAAACGCTTACCCCAACCTGCTAAGACTAATTCAAAGTGCAGGGGTAAGGGCTCACATAAGGCTTCAGTTGCTCGGCCCAGCAACTTATCAAACCATGCGCAGGCAAGTTCAGTCGCCAATGGCGGCAGGTGCAAGCGCTGTTCGGCACTGATAACAGCGGTTGCGCAGGGCGCGTCGGTATTTAGCAGTAGATGCTCAAGCCAACTCTCGAGCAATTTTTCGAGACGCACGACGCCTTTTTTGTTGATCACGTCCGACGCCGAAAATTTCAGATACAAGCGCTCATCTGCGGCATTTGTCCGCACACCGCGCACCACATCTTCAACCTGTACGGTGGCCTCTGTGCCGTACTGTATCGCGCTAGCGCCAGCCTCATGCGGGTAAGCGGTGACCAAGTCCTGTACCTGCTGCCACATGGTATACCCAGCATCTAAAACCTGTTGTTGCTGGGTGACGCCAGCGGCACCGGTGGCCAGCGAGCCCTGACCCTGCAGCCGTTGTACAATGCGCTGCAACTGCTGTAACCATTCATTTTCTGTCTGTTCGTCGCGCAAAGCATCACGTAACGGCTCCTGTAAACTATCGAGCAGTTGCCAACGCGATAAGCCATCCAAACGGAACAGTTCTTCGTCCTGATTTTCGACTTTAGCCTCAGGCAAATAACACTGGAAACGTTGCTGCAAGAACCATCGCGCGGGCTCTTCAAGAAAGCCTTTTAATTGACGCAACTGCACCGGTCCAGCCGGCAGCCACTGTGCCAACTTTTGCTCGCTGCGCACATGGGCAGCTTCACTCGCGCCGTGTAACGCATGCCACTCTTTTGCATAGCTAAATAAATGCGGCGCTGACTGCGATTGAAAATAGGCAGGGTTGAATGGCTGTAAATAATGCTCCTCGACTGCAGCTTCGTGTCCAAGCTGCTGCACGTGGTCGCGCAGCTGACTCACCAACACCGACGGCGGCTGCTCGCTATTGTCCTTGCTACTGCGCCCACACCAACTCAAATACAACCACTGGCGAGCTGACAGCAGCGCCTCTAAGAAAAGGTAACGGTCGTCTTCACGGCGAGAACGGTCACCAGGTCGGCGGTCGTGTGCCATCAAGTCAAAATCAAAAGGTTTACGCTGACGTGGATAATCGCCATCGTTCATGCCGAGCAGGAACACACCTTTAAAGGGTATTGCACGCATCGGCATTAAGGTCGCAAAATTTACACTGCCGGCCAAAAACCGTTGCGTCAGTTGATGTTCATCGACTTTCGAGAGCCAACTTTCCAGCACCACCGCAAGGCCAATAGGTTGATCGTATTCAGCCGCACTGACACCGTCTAACCACTCGTTCAATTGTGTTTGCAGCCGCGTTAGTACCCAAGCGTCATGGTCGTCGTCAGTCTTAAACAACGCTTCGATCACTTGACTCAGTTGCAGGCTCCATTCGGCCGGCGTGAGTTGTTGCAAGGTGAGTTGAAAAACCTCATCAAGCACGCGAATCAATTGCTGCAGGCCACCTACGCTCGCCGCAGCAAGGCCGCCCACTTCTGGATAAGGCTCGTCGTCTAACCATGCAGTCGTTGAGTTCTCAGTGCGTCCTACAGCATAGCCTAGCAACATACGACGTAGACCAAACCACCAGCTATGCCGACCTTCCGCCGCCGGCAAGCCTAATTGTTCACGATGTTCCGCATGCAGTCCCCAGCGCACGCCCGCTTCATGCAACCAACGCTGCAACTGTTCAACATCCGTTGGCGTTAGCGCAAAACGTTGTTGCACGGCGGCAACTTGTAGAATATCGAGAATGTCGCTCGCTGTGGCACGCTCAACGTTCAATTTCAGCGCGTATTCAAGCGCCAGCAAAATCGGATGACGCTGCCGCATACCTTGGTCAGCAATGCTAAACGGAATGCGTCGTTTGTCGTCAGCTGCGTAGCGACCAAATACCGCTTGAATATGCGGGGCATACTGATCAATGTCGGGCACCATGACAATAATGTCACTAGGTTTTAAGTCATCGTTCGCAACAAACAGCTCGAGCAACCTGTCGTGCAGAACTTCAACTTCGCGTTGCGGACTATGGCAACTGACAAACTTTAATGAATCATCCTCCGCTTGTTCTTGCCATAGCGCTTCGGCTTCGCCAACACTGCGTAAATGCAGCATGTCCGACTGTAATTGTGCCAAACATGATGCGGGTGCTTCGGCTTCTTCAAATAAGTCAAAATTGAGTTTGGGAAAGCGGTTCTGCTGTTCTTGCGTACCGTCAAACGCGTCCAGCATACGAATATAATCACCGCCCTGCTTGCCCCACGAGGCTAATAGCGGATGGGTTTCGGTATGCAGGTTGTTGATATCCAGTTCCGCTTGGCCTGGCTTGCGCTGCAGCCGTTTGCGCTTGATCTCACGCAACACGTCACGGCCTTCAATGCTGTCCATCCAAAAATGCTGGCTAGGATTATGTACACAGAGCAGCACCTGACAGCAGTTAGCCAGCGCATTCAATACTTCAATCATTTGCTGCGGCATGCTCGAGATGCCAAAAACAATAACTCGCGGCGGTAGTCCTTTGGGGCGTTGTTCCGACGCCAAGGTTTGTGCTTTGGCAATAAAGCGCTGATGTAACTGCGCACGATCGCTTAAGCCGCGAGCGCCAATATCGTCGCGAATAATACGCCAGAGCAAAGGCTGCCAAGCGTTATCGCTATCTGCCGCTATGCTGCCTCCGGCAGCCCAGTCCGCCAGCCAGTCGGCGCGGTACATTTGATACTGGTCGTACAGATCGGCCAGGCGTTCGGCGAGCTGATAAAGCTTGCGTTGCTCAGTGTCATCGCGCATGTAATTGGCTAACGCGGCAAATTCCGGTTGCTCGAGATACTGCGGTAATAAACGCAACAGTCGCCAGGTCAGGCGGTCTTTATCGAATGGCGAATGGCGTGGTAAGTCATGACCCAGTACGGCACGGTACGCCTGCCATTGAAAACGCGCTGGCAGCGTCACGTCAACCATTGCTGCAATACCCAAGGCTTCGGCCCAGTGGCGCTTGAGCCACTGCGCGATACCATTGGACTGCACCAACACACATTCAGACTCAAGGGGGGCGAGAGGAGCAATCCTTGTCATCTCCACAACCAGATCGGTCAGTTCCTCTAACTTGTGGCTGTGGGCTACGATTAATCCTGCGCTTTGTTCACTCATTTGCTATCCTCTCCATGCATGTGATTCATCCTACCCAAACATGCAGCGGTAGGCTAGCAAGTTGGCTCGACAGCTAATGTCGCACAAGGCCCAAAATAAGGATTACGAGATGAAATTACCCATTGTTTTCTTGACGCTATCATTGGCTCTTGGTGTAAGCGGTTGCGCTACAGAAACTGCGCAGCAAGCGAGTGTGCCCGCACCTGTTGCTGTTTCAGCAACCGCAACTGAAATCTTCAATTTCGCGCAACCTGCGCCAAATCATTTGGCTGGCGGTCAACCGAAGAAAAATGAAATTGCTGCACTCGCCAATAGTGGCGTTGACGCGGTGATCAACCTGCGCAGTCATGCCGAAATGAATGACATCAACGAGGCAGAATGGACCACCGCCAACGAAATGGCGTATTACCATATTCCGATTGCCGGCGCTGATGGCTTAACCAAAGAAAACGTACAGATTTTCCACCAGACGCTACAAAACACTGACGACCAGACGGTCTTTATGCACTGCGCCAGTAGTAATCGTGTCGGAGCCATGATGGCGTTGCGCGCTGCCTGGCATCAAGGCGCCAGTAAAACTGAAGCGCTTGCCATTGGCGAACGCTACGGCATGACAAGTCTACGCAAACGTGTCGAAGAGCTGCTCAATAATTAAATTTGTGGTAGACTGCGCGCGCAATTTTTGACCTCGGATTTGCGATCCGAATCGCCAAAAGAAGGAAGTAATAGATGTATATTTGCGCCGCACTCTACAAGTTTGTGGAGTTTAACGATTTTGAAGCCTTTCGCGAGCCGCTCTACGACTGCATGGTCGAGAACGAAGTGAAAGGCACCCTCCTGCTCGCCCGCGAAGGCATCAACGGTACGATTTGTGGTACCCGCCAAGGGGTCGATAACGTCCTCGCATTTATTCGTTCGCAGGACGCTTTTGCCGATATTGAGCACAAAGAGTCGCCCAGCGACACGCAAGCCTTTTACCGGACCAAAGTAAAACTGAAAAAAGAAATCGTTACCATGGGCATTGACTGGGTTGACCCGAAAAACGTGGTCGGTACCTACGTTGACCCAAAAGAGTGGAACGACCTGATCCGCGACCCAGAAGTACTATTGATCGATACGCGTAACGATTACGAGTACGCCGTTGGCACTTTCGAAGGTGCAGTGAACCCACACACCGAAACCTTCCGCGAGTTTCCGCAATATGTGAAAGACCATCTTGATCCGGAAAAACATAAGAAAGTCGCGATGTTTTGCACCGGTGGCATTCGCTGCGAAAAGTCGACCGCTTACTTAAAGTCATTGGGCTTTAATGACGTTTACCATTTGAAAGGCGGCATTTTGAAGTACTTGGAAGAAATGCCTGAAGAGGACTCAACCTGGCAGGGTGACTGTTTTGTCTTTGACCAGCGCGTAACGGTTCGTCATGGCTTGCAGCAGGGTGAATACGACCAATGCTACGCTTGCCGTATGCCGATCACCGAAGCGGAGAAGCAGTCTGAGCACTATCAGAAAGGGGTGAGCTGCCCCCATTGCTACGACAAAACCACAGCCGAGCAAAAAGAGCGCTTTGCCGAGCGCGAAAAGCAAATCCAACTGGCCAAGCAGCGCGGTGAACAACACATCCGCGACGGCAAAGTTGAGGAAAAATCGATTTAAGTCATCGCTAAACTAAACTTCTCGTTGGCGCTTGAAAAGGTCTATACTGACCTTATGTAATTCATAATAAGATCAGATTTTTAGACTTATTTTCAAGCGTTCCAACAAGGAGTCTGCAATGCAACAACTGAATGTTATTGGTTTAGATCAACACCACGCCGAACAGCTTGCCGAGAAGCTTAATCAGTTACTCGCCAACTACCAAATTTTCTATATGAATGTGCGTGGCTTCCACTGGAACATCAAGGGCCAAGAATTCTTTGAACTGCACGCGAAGTTTGAAGAAACTTATAACGACTTGTTACTGAAGATTGATGAGATAGCCGAGCGCATTCTCACTCTAGGCCAGCGCCCGCTACACGCCTATTCGACGTATATCAAAAGCAGTGAAATTCAAGAAGCCAAAGATATTCACGACGGCAAGGCCTGCGTGCGTGAAATCCTCGACAGCTATCGGGTAACCATTCGCTTACAACGCGAACTGCTCGACCTTGCTGGCGACGCTGGCGACGAAGGTACCTCGGCACTGATGAGTGACTACATCAAAGAGCAAGAAAAGACCGCTTGGATGCTCACTTCTTACTTAGGTTCTTAATAAGTAGGTACTTAATTATAATCAAGAAAACCCAGCGTGATTGTATTGCGCTGGGTTTTTGCTATGCTGGATTTGGCAGTACCTAAACACAAAATAACTAAAGGAAGGTTTCATGAACAAAGTCATCGGAATTATCTTGCTTGTGGTTGGTATTATTTTATTGTACTTCGGTTACGAAGCTTACAATGCACCGGCGTCTGAAATTTCCAATGCTGTAACTGGACAACCTACTGACAATGCCATGTGGTACCTGATTGGTGGTGCAGTGGCTGTGATTATCGGTTTATACGGCGTGATCCGCGGTAAATAAAAGGCTTCCACGCCTTATCAAGAGCCAACGCCTAAGCGTTGGCTTTTTTAATTCTGTTGCACGTTTGGCAACGTCAAAGCGCGCAATCCGGCAATGATACCAAGCGCAATCAAGAGCAGCATTACAGCTTCAACACCAGCTACCGCATCAATTGCACCCAAGCCTATGCCGAGCAACAGGACAACGCCAATCACCGTATTCGAAACCGCGGTAAACTGGGCCCGATTCTCTTGGGTTGCCATATCCACGAGGTAAGTCTTGCGCCCCACGCGCGCACCATGATGTGCGACCGCCGCGACAAAAATAAGCAGTCCGCCCAACCATTGTTGCGCCAGCCAGTCGCTGGCAAGCGTATAGAGCGCCAACGCCGCAGCCATGACCGCAACAGCAATAAAGGCTGCCGCCGCCATGACATGATGACTGGCCGAGTCCGACCATTTACCCCAAAAGCGTCCCGCCAACATACCAGCAATACCGCTCGCCAACATCAAGCCACCAAGGCTTGTGAGGCTGCCCTCGCCACTGCGTTGGATCATCACGACAATATAAGGAATAGCGAAGGCCGACGAAACTAGCAGTGCTCGGGTCAGGACGAAACGCCCAAACTGCTTGTCTTGCCATAGTAGTCGCACCGACTTCAGTGCTTTGATGAGTGCGTTACCACCCCCCTCAGTCGCGCCAGGCACCTCAGGGACTTGCGCATAAGTGATTGCCGCAGCAAACCACAACATTGCCGCCACGCCAAGTAAGCCAGCAAAAATCAGGGTATTGCCGTCACTGACCGCAGTACCAAAGAGCGTTGGCGCAAACAGCACAACCAGCGCAGTAATGACCGCAAGCAGACCCGCAATTGAGGCGGCCAAGCCGGAAAGTCGACCGCGCCGCGTTTTGGAAATAGTTTTGCCCTGGACATCTTTGATGGAAACCGAACAAACCCCTCGCGCAATGCTAAATAACGTTAACAACAGCACGATAGCCCAGCCCAAAGCACTTTCGCGCAGGGTTAACACACTCACCAACATGCCCACCAAGGCCACGGCTTGGCCGAGACTACCGACCACCCAAAACCATTTACGGATCGGTGTCTCGCGCAACTGTTGTGCAATAATAAGTTGCGGTAGCAGTGCTAGTGATTCACGTAGCGGTACTAGAGCACTAATAAACGCCGATGGCGCTCCCAGTGACGCCAAGATCCAAGGCAACACCAAACGTGCACTAACCAAGGAATCGCCTAATTTAGTCATACTCAAAGCGACAAGGTGCGCAATAAAAGCCTGTGGCTGATCGTTACAAGCGGACTCAGGTATGTCCTTACAAACTCGCGCGTCTTCGTCTTCGGCTAAATAACCATAAAGCTTTTCGCTAAGCTCCTTTGACGTTGGCTCGGCCATAAACCTTCCTTATTCGGTGATGCGTTGCAAATGATGATGAAGTTCGTACCAAAGCTGATTGACCACAGCGACTAATTCACGCCAGTGCTCTAATGTCTCGCGCTGGACCTGGAAGCCTGCACTGGCTTCATAAGCATTGATGAAGGCATTGCGCTGCGGTAATTCGAGTTCGTTCACCGCCATGGCATTGGCTAAATCAAAGTAGCGCTCGCCCATACCCGAATATTCCCAATCAATAACCCGTGGCGTTGGCGCCAAAAAGACATGATGTAGCCCCAGATCGTTGTGACAAAACACCGGATGGGAGGCAAAGTTATCGATCAATTTACGAAAGCTGCGCAGACGCACTTCGAATTGTCGCGCATGCTCAGCATCAAACTCCGCTAACTGCGTGCAGTAGCGCGCTAGGCGCTCGCGTAAAGACCAAACCGGCGCATGAATACTGACACGGTGAATGTGTGCGGCAAGATCTGCCAATTCACGGAGTTTGTCAGCCATAGGCAACTCAGCGTGCGCGAGATCTGGCTCTTCTAGATAGGCTTGTAACACCAACCCCTGAGCGGCGTCGTAGTGTATTACTTCAGGTGCTAAGTTTTGGTCAGCCAGTTGCCGCTGCACCTGAACTTCTTGGTCGCGGTCAAGACCGTAGGGATGATCAAAGCGAAACTGCTTCAGGATATAAGTGCTTTTAGTGGTGGTGATCTTATAGACGTTGTTCGCAACGCCGCGTAGCAGCGGCTCTGCTTTTATCACACCATGTATGGGTAGGCTCTCTAACCACTGCTGCTGCATTGCTGTTGTTCCGTCCTTGCTGTTTGCCACTGCCACATCGCATAGACCACTAGTATAAGATATACGAAATAAAGTGCACCCGTGATCACAAAGCCTTTGCTGGCATAGAGATAAACGTATACTGCATCGATCACCAACCAATACCACCAGTTGGCAAACTGCTTGCGGGTCAGTAGCCAAGTGGCGAACAACGAAAAGACCGTTGTGTAGCTATCCAGCCAAACCGCCTCCGCCGTGGTATAACGCTCCAGCGCCAATGCTACTGCACCAGCTACTAGAGCTAAAGCCGCAAGCCAACACAAATGCCAAATGAAACTTAATTTAGCGACGTTTTGCGCGGCGGCACGCCCAGCCCCATAGCGCCACTGCCACCAGCCATACCCCGCCAGCAGCACATAAATCACCTGAAGTACGGTTTCCATGTACAACTGCGCATGCCACATTAAATAGGTGTATATAGTGCAACTGACGGCGGCAGCTAACCAACACCACAATGACTGATGTGCAGCCAAGACTAAGTAAGCCACAGCCAAGACCACGGCCGACCACTCCAACCACGATGTCGCCATAACCTGTTCACTAAGGGTCTGCACAAATTCAGTCATAGTAGTTTCCTTAATGAGGCTTAAAAATGGTAATTCAGTGTCACACCCAAGCGGCGCGGCTCACCGAACTGCTCGTAGGTTTCACTGACGTACTCTTTGCGCGGATCATTACCAAAGTAAAAGCCGCGAATACCATAATCTTCATCGCTCAAGTTGCGTCCCCAAAGGCGCACTTGCCACGGCCCCTGACGCCAACGTAGGTAAGCGTTCACTACCGCCATGCTGTCCGCCTCACTCATGTGCGAATCGGAATAGTAAAAGCCATCTTTGGCATCAATAGAAAGCCCCATTTGCCACGCGTCAGCAAGTTGATAATTCAAGCCCGCATTAACCTGATAGTTGGGTGCATGGGCTTGGTCGCGACCGCTCATGTCAACGCCATCTTCGGTGACAAAGCCTTCAATTTCCGTTTCGAGCAGGCCGATGTTGGTAAAGATCTCAAGCGCTTCGAACGGACGATAACTCATTTCAAATTCGGCACCGTAGGCTTTGCCTTCTGCCGCATTTTGCAAATAGCCGACAAAGCTTTGATCGCGATTGACCCAGCCTTTCAATTGCACGTCATCGCGTTGATGCGCAAAAACGGCGAGTTGCATGCTCAGCCGCCCATCGGCACTAACGCGTTTATGGCCAAGCTCTAAGCTCGTTAATAACTCTGGAGCAAAGGTCGCCCGCGCCAGCAAGTACTCGCGTAACTCCGCTAGCTCGGTGTCTTGCACTTTACCTAAGGCTTCACCGTTGACGCCACCGGCTTTGTAGCCGCGCGCCACAGTGGCATACCACAAAACATCGGCGGCCGGCAGGTAACTCAAGCTCAAGCGCCCGCCCCACATGGTGTCTTCCGGCGTTTCGTTGACGCCATTACTATCGTTGTAGGGGTTATCGTAACGCTCAACGCGCGCCCCCGTAGTGACGCGCCAGGCCGCTGACAGGTGCTGCGTAAGTTCACCATAAAGCGCATTATGGCGGCTTTCATACGTACTGGTAAAAAGGTCCTGTTGGCCAATGTCCCAATTGAAGAAGTCACGGGTCAACACTTCGTCACGGCGGTAATGATAGACGCCGAGTACCCAATCACTGTCACTCCCCAACACACGCACAGGCTGGGTACTCACAACGCGAGCCTCAAGGGTGTGATCATCACGCTCACGTTGGTAAGCATCAAAGGAACTGTACTCCCACCCCGGGGCGATACCGACATAGCTCCAATCCTCGTCGTAGCTATACAGACTATCGGCACCTAGAAATGCATAGGCCAGTTCAACCTCAGCGCCTTGCCAACCGGCGTAGGTCAACGCGAGCCGCGCCGCACGCGTGCGCAAATCATCTTCGCCAGGCTCATCTGAGAGCGTGGTCCGGTCGTTATCTAAAGAAAAGGCATCGTAACCGTTGTCTTGGCGCAACGCATGTAAGGTGGTGCGTAACTGCCAATCTTGCCCTAAATCGCTATAGAGGTTGGCCCGCACATTACGCTCAGAGCGTTTGTTGGTGTCGTCACGACCAAGGTAAGTGTTTTCGATGAAGCCGTCATCACGCTGCTGGAAGACACTCAAGCGCCCGCGGCCAAGAGCGCCAAGCTCACCACCCACGGCAAAGCCACCACTTAGCGCGTCATAATTCGCTACGCCAAGCTGCCAAACGCCCTTGGCGTCTGCACTAGGCATGGTGCTTTCCAAGACCATCATGCCCGCCATGCCATCAGCACCAAAGCGGCCACTTTGCGGCCCACGATAAACTTCAATTTGGCTAATATCGAAAAGTTGCGCCGCTTGCGCTAAGCCGCTGTAGTTAATGCCATCAACGAGAAGGCCCACCGACGGCTGAATGGGATCAACGAATTGACTGCGCTCGCCAACCCCACGGATTTGGATGAAACGCGCTCTTGATGTGCCGCCCGAAAAGTTCACGTTGGCCAAGGCATTGAGTGTTGACTCAAGGTGCAAGGCGCCGCGCTCGGCGACATCTTCGGCTACGAGAGCCGTGACACTGGTCGGTGCCTCTTGCACCGTCATCTGGCGGAATTCACCTTGAATGGTGATACGTTCAATGTCTTGCTTTTCGGTAGTATCGTTCTCTTGTGCGAACGCCGTCGGCGCGGCAGCAAGACTAAATAGACCTATATAGACCGCAGCGGCCAGAGTAGATTTTTGCATGGATCATTTCCTCAACTTCTGGTTCAGAAATAATCCGGTCGGGCAGGATTCAAATGGACTAAGGTTGTTAGCTACCATCCCTACGCCAGTATTAACCGGATCAGGTGCAAAGGGTTCGCATCTTGCATCTCAGCCGCTGTACTTAGGTACGTGGGAACGTACGTTCGTACAAGGGCACCCCTTGGTATTTGCGCCGCGAAGTATAGCAGCGCGATTAAATGAAGGCTAGTGCGTCACCATAAAGTTGGTCTAACGGTAACCCGCGGGCATGAAAGTCATCACGGATCACGCGCACCATTTCAAAACGCCCCGCCACATAGACGTCGGCTTCGTTTAAATCTGACTGTTCAGCGAGCACCGCATGTGGGACCAAGCCAATCGCGCCGTGCCAGCCAGCGTCTGCTTCTTCAACGACGGGCCGATAATGAAAGTTGGCATACTCCGCGCTTAACTGTTTGAGTTTTTCGTCATAGTACAAATCAGCGGCTTTACGCCCACCCCAATAGAGCGTGATGGGGCGTTTTGAGCCGCTACGCAAATGCGCTTGCAGAATCGACCAAGTGTAGGAGAAGCCAGTACCGCCAGCGATTAAAATCAGCGACCGCTCGCTCTCCTCGCGGTAACCCGCTTGCCCTAGAGGCGCCTCGACAATGAGCTGACCCTCGGCACGAATAGCATCAATGACTTCCATGGCGTAGGGGTTGTCTGGCGTAGCACCAATATGCAACTCCAACTCGCGCGTTTTCGAAGGGCATGAGGCAATCGAAAATGGGCGCTTATCACGCTCGCCCATGACCACTTGCAAGTATTGCCCAGCCTCAAATTCAATCGCTTCAGGGAGTTCCAGAAGCACACGATAAACATTAGGTGATAGCGTTTCCAACGCTGTCACCGCACATGTAAACTGTTTCATTTCGCTCGCTTATCCTGTTGCAAAATTCCAAGGTCATCCCACATCTCATCAACGCGCTGTTTCACTGCTTCGTCCATGACGATGGGCACACCCCATTCTCGATCGGTTTCGCCCGGCCACTTGTTGGTCGCATCCATACCCATTTTTGAGCCCAACCCAGAGACTGGCGAAGCAAAATCAAGATAATCAATCGGCGTATTTTCAACTAATACTGTATCACGCGCCGGATCCATGCGCGTGGTCATGGCCCAAATCACATCTTTCCAGTCCCGCGCATTCACGTCGTCATCGCAGACAATCACAAACTTGGTGTACATAAACTGCCGCAAGAACGACCACACGCCCATCATTACCCGTTTGGCATGACCGGCATATTGTTTTTTCATGGTCACCACTGCCACCCGATAGGAACAGCCTTCCGGCGGCAAGTAAAAGTCGACAATTTCCGGGAACTGCTTCTGCAGCAGCGGCACGAAGACTTCGTTCAGCGCCACGCCCAACACCGCAGGCTCATCCGGCGGACGCCCTGTGTAGGTCGAGTGATAAATGGGTTCACGACGCTGGGTGACATGGGTCACGGTGAAGACTGGAAATTCATCTACTTCGTTGTAATACCCCGTATGGTCGCCATATGGCCCTTCCGGCGCCATCTCACCTGGCTCTAAGTAGCCTTCCAGAATGATCTCCGCATGCGCAGGCACTTGTAAGTCGTTACTCACACACTTGGCGACCTCGGTCTTACCGTCACGCAGCAAACCAGCAAAGGCATATTCAGACAAAGTGTCCGGCACCGGCGTCACCGCCCCGAGAATGGTTGCAGGGTCGGCACCGAGTGCCACCGCCACCGGAAAACGCTCACCCGGATGTTGCTTCTGCCACTCTTGAAAGTCCAACGCGCCGCCACGGTGTGACAGCCAACGCATAATGACTTTATTCTTACCAAGCAGTTGCTGACGGTAGATTCCAAGGTTTTGCCGCTCTTTGTGCGGGCCTTTAGTGACGGTCAGTCCCCAAGTAATCAAGGGAGCAACGTCACCCGGCCAGCAGTGCTGGATCGGCAGCTTGGTTAAATCAACGTCGTCGCCACTTAGCACGACTTCTTGGCAAGGCGCTTTTCTCAATTGTTTCGGCGACATACTCAAAACTTTCTTGTACATCGGCAATAAATTCAGCGCATCGCGAAAGCCTTTCGGTGGCTCGGGCTCCTTTAAGAAGGCCAATAGCTTGCCGACATCCCGCAACGCTTCCACCGACTCTTGACCCATACCCAAGGCCACCCGCTCTGGTGTACCAAACAGGTTTGCCAATACCGGTACCGAATGGCCCTTCACGTTTTCGAACAATAACGCCGGACCGCCCGCTTTCAGGGTACGATCGGAAATTTCGGTGATCTCCAAATACGGATCCACCTCCATTTGAATACGTTTTAGCTCGCCGCGCTGCTCTAGCAACGCGATAAAATCACGCAAATCTTGATACTTCACTGCGTCCGCCCTTATCGCGACTCAATTGCCGCTAGTATACTGGTTTTTCTAGCTGTTTTCAGCGCCTCGAAAGTACGCTAGGCTTAAACGCATTCTCAGCCACGGACGATCACACTTTTATGCCAGACTTTAATGCCGCATCTATTACCATTGGACTGTTGACGTCGGTGCTCGCGCTATTGACGCTGCTGCCGCTGTCGCAACGCACGCATTGGTTGATTCGGCTTTGGGACTTCCCACGCCTGCAGCTAACGGTGGTGGCCTTGCTGTTACTAACTGCCAGCGCAATCTGGTTAGCACCGTCCAAACCCCTCACTTGGTTACTGGTTGTAGTGCAGGTCTTATGTTGTGCTTGGCAGCTCTGGTGGATATTTCCCTACACGCCATTAGCGGAACGCACCGTGCCTCGCTACCACCGCAAGCGCCATGAGGGGCAAGTTGAAGAGCATTTACGGATTTTAACGGTGAACGTGCTTGAACCGAATCGGAATGCCGTTGAACTGGTGCGCATGATCAATCGCGAGCGGCCCGATATCATTGTGACGGTTGAAACCGACGATTGGTGGGAGAAGCAACTCACAGATGTTGAGGACGACTTCCCGCATGTGGTCCGTGTGCCACAAAATAACCTTTACGGCATGATGCTCTATTCCGTTTGGCCGTTGGAAAATATTAAGGTCGAGAACATTGTCGAAGAGAATGTGCCATCGATTCACGCCGATGTGCAAATGCCTGACGGCCGTGTAGTGAAGCTACACTGTGTGCACCCTGCACCACCCAGCCCAACGGAAAATGAAAAGTCTAAACCCCGTGATCGTGAGCTGTTGCAGGTCGCAAAACGCGCGGCCAATGATAGTGGCCCGGTCATTGTCACAGGCGATCTCAACGACGTTGCATGGTCACCCACCACGCGCGAGTTCATACGCGTCAGCAAACTCCTAGATCCACGCATGGGGCGAGGCTTTTTCAACACCTTCCACACCCAGCTGCCATTCCTGCGCTGGCCCCTCGACCACCTGTTCCACAGCGAGCACTTCATGCTAGTCAAAATGCGCCGCCTACCCAAGTTCGGCTCCGACCACTTCCCACTACTCATCGAGCTCGCCCTGAAACGCCAAGACTAAGCTTCGGGCTTCGCCTTCGGGCGAGTTCGGGGATCCATTTCCTGAGGACGCCGTGAACCCATCCGTGGGGGCTTGTGTGCCGCATCCCTGCGGCACGCACCTCAGGAAATGGATCCCCGAACTCACCTACGCCCTTCGCTGGAAGCCTTGCTGTCGTATCCCTGCGGCACGCACCTCAGGAAGTGGATCCCCGAACTCACCTGCGCCCTTCGCTGGAAGCCTTGCTGTCGTATCCCTGCGGCACACACCTCAGGAAGTGGATCCGCGAACTCACCTGCGCCCTTCGCACGAAAAAGCATTAAAACCTAAACATGGTGGAACATCTAAACCTATGAATGATGGATTATCGATGAACGCCGAGTGTGAGGTCGCATCCCGAGTAGCAAGGGTGTAGAAATCGTTAGTGTTGGATTGTGCGGCAGCCCGCCGGCGAAGGTGTTGCAACGCTATCGATTGATGAGGGTGTCTGCCGCAGGGATGCGGCAGGCAAGCCCCCAGGGAAGGGTTTACGGCGTCCCTCAGCAATCGATGGCGTTGCAGCACCGAAAGCCGAAGGGGCGCGAGGCCGAATCAAGTGCTTACGATTTCTGGCGCTTCATGGCCTCGAAGAATTCGTCGTTGGTTTTGGTCATTTGTAGTTTGTCGATAAGGAATTCCATGGCTTCGGTTTCGCCCATTGGGTGAACGATTTTGCGTAGGATCCACATTTTTTGGAGCTCTTCCGGAGAAGTCAAAAGCTCTTCACGACGGGTACCTGAACGGTTGAAATCGATGGCTGGGAAGACGCGCTTCTCGGCAATCTTGCGGTTCAGGTGCAATTCCATGTTACCGGTACCTTTAAACTCTTCGTAGATGACTTCATCCATTTTCGAGCCAGTATCGATAAGTGCTGTGGCGATAATGGTTAAGCTTCCACCTTCCTCGACATTACGCGCCGCACCGAAGAAACGCTTCGGTTTGTGCAAGGCATTGGCGTCAACACCACCGGTCAGGACTTTACCTGAACTTGGAATCACGGTGTTGTAGGCACGCGCTAGACGCGTAATTGAATCGAGTAGAATCACCACGTCTTTCTTGTGCTCGACAAGGCGCTTGGCTTTTTCGATGACCATTTCGGCGACTTGCACGTGGCGGTTGGCCGGCTCATCGAAGGTCGAAGCAACCACTTCACCTTTCACCAAGCGATGCATTTCGGTCACTTCTTCTGGACGCTCGTCAATCAACAATACCATCAACACACAATCCGGATGGTTGGCGGCAATCGACTGCGCGATGTTTTGCAACAACAGGGTTTTACCGGCTTTCGGCGGTGCCACGATCAAGCCACGCTGACCTTTACCAATCGGTGATGCGAGGTCGAGTACCCGCGCAGTGATATCTTCTGTTGAACCATTACCACGTTCCATACGCAAACGTTCGTCAGCGTGCAGTGGGGTAAGGTTTTCAAAGAGGATTTTGTTGCGGGAGTTTTCTGGCTTGTCGAAGTTGACTTCACGAATCTTCAGGAGAGCAAAATAACGTTCGCCTTCTTTCGGCGGTCGGATTTTACCGGCGACGGTATCACCCGTACGCAAGTTAAAGCGGCGAATCTGACTCGGTGACACGTAAATGTCGTCCGGGCCTGCCAAATAGGAAGAGTCCGCCGAACGCAAGAAGCCGAAGCCGTCTTGCAAGATTTCTAACACCCCGTCGCCATAGATGTCTTCACCGCTTTTCGCGTGAGCCTTTAAGATGGCAAAAATGATGTCTTGTTTGCGGGTACGTGCCATGGCCTCGAGGCCCATGGACTCTGCGAGCTGCACGAGCTCGTTTACGGGTTTATTTTTTAATTCTGTAAGATTCATAAGAAGGGTATGACTTTAGTGTCCAAAGAAAACAAAGGGTTCGTTTATTCGTGTAAAACTAATATAGCTTTCGGGGTTGCTATCTGGCTGCCGAATGGCTGGCAACCTGAAGAAATATGGGAGAAAAGTAACACCTAATTGGCGATTCGTCCAGTTTTTTGCTGCTTATTTAGGCTAAAGTTCACGAAAACGTCACCAAACCTTGTGATTTGGCAACGTTTTTCGCAACTCAAGTAGCCACGTAAGCTTACAGGTTTGAGTCGATAAACTCAGCCAATTGAGCTTTCGACAACGCACCTACTTTAGTGCCCGCAACTTCGCCGTTTTTGAACAACAACAAGGTTGGAATGCCGCGGATACCATACTTCGGTGGCGTTTGGCTGTTGTGGTCGACGTTCAGTTTACCAACAGTGATGCGATCGCCGTACTCGTTTGCAATGTCGTCAAGAATGGGTGCAATCATTTTGCACGGACCACACCACTCGGCCCAAAAGTCGACCAGTACTGGCTTATCTGAATTGAGGACGTCTGCCTCAAAAGTATCATCACTTAGCTGAACAATTTTATCACTCATGGTAATCTCCGCTGCTGAATTCGCGTGAAATAATAAAACCCTATTATTTCTGTTTTTGAATGTTAGCGCAAACTGGTATGCTTAGGCTATGAGTAAAACACACCTTACAGAGACACGCTTTGCCGATCTCGACCTGCATCCGCAGGTATTAACTGCTTTAAACAAGGCGGGCTTTGAATATTGCACGCCTATTCAAGCTTTGAGCTTACCTGTGGCCTTAAAGGGCCAGGATGTCGCTGGTCAAGCGCAAACCGGGACAGGTAAGACTCTCGCATTCCTAGTGGCAACCTTTACCACCTTGCTTAATAAGCCGCGAGAGGGCGAAAAACGTTATCCGCGCGCTATTATAATGGCTCCTACGCGTGAGCTCGCCATTCAGATTGCAAACGATGCAGAGCTGTTAGCGGATCACTGCGACATGCGCCTTGGCATCATTTATGGGGGCGAAGGTTACGAAAGTCAACGGCAGAAACTCGAAGAAGGGGTCGATATTTTAATCGGCACCACGGGCCGTTTAATTGACTATTGCAAGCAAGGCATCTACCAGCTCGACAAAATTGATGTGGTGGTGCTTGATGAAGCCGACCGTATGTTCGACTTGGGCTTTATCAAAGACATTCGTTACATGTTCAACAAAATGCCTGGTGCAAAAGAACGCCAAAGCATGTTGTTCTCAGCCACCTTGTCGCAGCGGGTGCAAGAACTTGCTTACGACCATATGAATTCACCAACGAAAGTTGAAGTGGAACCTACGCAAAAAACCGGTATTCGCATCAGCGAAGAGCTCTTTTATCCGTCGAAGCAAGACAAAATTAAATTGCTACTGACCTTGATTGAAGAGGATTGGCCAGATAAAGCGATTATTTTTGCCAATACCAAACACGTTTGTGAAAAGCTCTATCAGTGGCTCGAAGCCGATGGTCATCGGGTCGGTTTGCTTACCGGCGATGTGCCGCAGCGCAAACGCTTGAAGATTCTTGAAGACTTTACCGACGGTTCGCTCGACTTTCTGGTGGCGACCGACGTTGCCGCACGCGGTCTACATATTCCTGAAGTCAGTCATGTCTACAACTATGATTTGCCCGACGACTTCGAAGACTACGTACACCGTATTGGCCGCACTGGACGCGCCGGCGCAAGTGGTAAAGCCATAAATCTTGCTTGCGAAGAATATGTTTATAATCTGCCTGCCATCGAGGATTACATTGGTCACACTATTCCGGTCACCAAATACGATCCGGACGCGTTACTGACTGATATTCGCAGTCCGCGCCCTTCAGGCCGTCGCCGCGCTCGTGGCGGACGTCGAGGCGGTAGCCAACAACGCCGCGGGGGTAATAATCGCGGTGGTAAGCCCTCAGGAAAACGTAGTAGTAGCTAATGCAGGTAAATGCGCGCCTTGCGGCAATCGACTTAGGCTCTAATAGCTTTCACATGTTGATTGCCAAGGCGACATCGCGCGGCTACCGCATTCTTACCCGCCAACGCCAAAAGGTCCGTTTGGCTGATGGCCTACAAGCTGACCTTTCCGTCGATAACGCCGCGCTCGAACGCGGCGTTACTTGTTTACGTAGCTTTGCCGAACTGATTGAACGCTACCAGCCACTGCAAGTGCGCTGCGTCGCCACCGCGACTTTGCGCCTGGCTAAAAATCGTAAGCAGCTCCTGAAGCAGTTTGAACATGCGCTCGGCTTCCCTATTGATGTGATCTCTGGCACAACTGAAGCTGGGCTTATTTATCGTGGTGCTACTGCCGAGCTCGCTCAGCCCAAGCAACCTATGCTGGTACTCGACATAGGCGGCGCAAGTACTGAAGTGATTGCCGGCGTCGGCACTGAACCGCATGTACTGAAAAGCCTCGATATGGGCTGTGTGGTTTGGCAAAACCGCTTCTTCGCTGAGTCTATTGATGCTGATAGCTTTAATCGTGCCATCGCGGCGGCTCACGAGCTTATTGCACCGCTGGCAAAAACCTATCAAGCCCATGGCTGGGATACGGTCTGTGGCGCATCAGGTACCTTTCGAGCGCTACAGGATTGTCTAAGACATGAAGGCTCTGAGCAGATGAGTGCGAGTTTCATTATCGACACACTGCAGCGCGTAACGGCGTTGGGCGACAGCCAACGTTTTGGCGAATTAGGCATCCGTGACGATCGTATTGCGGTCTTTTGTGGTGGGCTGGCGATTTTGGTCGCTTTAGTACAGGCACTGGGTATTGAGCAAATTGACCTAGCCCAAGGCGCTTTGCGCGAAGGGCTAGTTCATACCATGCTGGCGGAGCGTAGTGCCAGCCGCTAATTTAGTCTTGCTGGGCAAGCCGTTCGGCAGCGAACTTGGCGAAATAGGTAAGAATCCCATCAGCACCCGCACGCTTGAAGCCCAATAGCGCTTCGAAGATCGCTTCTTCGGTTAACCAGCCATTACCTATGGCAGCCTGAAGCATCGCGTATTCGCCGCTTACCTGATAAGCGAAGGTCGGCACTTTAAAGTTCTCTTTCACGCGCTGCACGATATCTAAGTAAGGCATTCCGGGCTTCACCATAACCATATCGGCGCCCTCATCAAGATCTAAGGCCACTTCGTGGAGTGCTTCGTCGCTGTTGGCTGGGTCCATCTGGTAGGTCTTTTTGTTCCCACCTTTAAGATTGCCAGCCGAACCGACGGCATCTCGAAACGGACCATAGAAAGCTGAAGCATATTTTGCCGAGTAAGCCATGATCTGCACATTCACGTAGCCATTTTCCTCAAGGGCCTCGCGAATCGCACCAATACGACCATCCATCATATCGGAGGGAGCCACAACATCAGCACCAGCAGCCGCATGAGAAAGGGCTTGGCGGACTAAAGCTTCGGTGGTGATGTCGTTTTGCACATAGCCATCGTCATCGATAATGCCATCTTGACCATGGGTGGTGAAAGGATCGAGCGCGACATCGGTAATGACCCCCAATTCTGGCACTGCCTGCTTAATCGCACGCACGGCACGTTGGGCCAAGCCATCATCGGCCCACGCCGCTTCAGCAGTCAGCGACTTATCGCTGGCAGGGGTAACGGGAAACAGAGCAATAGCTGGGATCCCCAATTGATAGACGGCTTTACACTCGGCCACTAACAGGTCAATCGAAAGGCGTTCAACGCCTGGCATTGAAGCAACGCTTTCACGTTGCCCCTCACCAGGGATGACAAACATCGGATAAATAAAATCAGCAGCAGTTAGCGTGTTTTCAGCAACCATGCGCCGACTAAAATCATGCCGCCGCAAGCGACGCATGCGGCGGTAAGGAAAGGCACTCACATTAAACCTCTATGGTTTTTCACTCACATCTTTTGACGAACGGGCAATGCGTATTTGGTCGCGACCCGCATTTTTAGCTTGATAGAGTGCGTTATCGGCGGCTTCAAGAAGCTGTTTACTCGACGAATGGCCCGGCAGGCTATTCAGCAACGCCATACCAACACTCACGGTAAGTTTAACTTCACCACGCTCAGTTTTGAAGGAGTGCGCGCGAATAACATCGGTCACTGTTAGTACTTTATCGTGACAGCCAAGCTCTTGTGCTCCGGGCATAAGGATAACGAACTCTTCGCCACCATAGCGATAGATACGATCACCGGCACGGCGGAAATTAACGCGCAGTAACCGCGCAAGTTCAACGAGTACTTCATCGCCGGCCTGATGGCCAAAGTTGTCATTCACTTTCTTGAAGTGATCGATATCGATCATGACCACTGCAATGTCGTAGCCAGTACGACGCGCACGACGCACTTCGAGCGGTAAATCTTCATCCAACACGCCACGATTGTAGAGCTTGGTCAAACGGTCTTCATTGCTCTTCACTTCAAGTCGCTGATTCATTTCCTTCAGCTTACGCATGACCGCTTCAAGTTCAGCGGTACGCTGCTTCACCTTAACCTCTAGACGTGAATTCAGACGCTGCTCAGCGGCCAAACGCTCGCGACGGTCTTCGTTAAAGCGAATCGCTAAGACAAGACTCAACAACATGATTTCAATAGCAGAACCTACCATGATCAAGTAACGCTGGATAAAGAACGACTCAAAGAAGCCTAAATAGCCTAGCGCGTTAATGATAATGGCCAGCAACAATACACTCAGTGCTAACGTATAGATACGCGCATAGGCGAGGCCCTGTTGCCAGAGTGTGAAGCCGGTAAAGATGAGGAAAGCACTGGCCAAAACGGCGACCACAAGCACCGCATTAATCATCAACTCATAGGGTAAGATCAACGACGCCACAAACAGTAATCCGGCGACGACCATAATACCTTGCAGGCCTTTGTGTAACTTCGGCGCACGCGTTTCAGTCTGCAAAATTTGGCTCGCGACTAGGCTCGCGAAGACAAAAACAACGCTACCGAAGAGTGGAATCGACTTGTATTGAATCCATTCCGACCACGGCCACAAATACTGATACCCAGTGCCATCAAGTCCAGCGAGCAACAAACCAATCGCCACAATGTAAGCGCTGTAAAACGCAAAACGCTTATCGCGGGTGACCGTGTAGCTGAAGAGATTATAAATAATCATGCAGAGCAACAAGCCAAAATACATCGCTGCTGCGGTATTCAGCGCTTGTTCCGAGCCAATGAGATCACCCGGTTGCCAGATGCTAAGCGGCACCCGCATGGAACTGGTGGTTTCCACACGAATATAAACACGAACTTCGGCATGAGTATCGAGCGGGATAATAAAGTTACGGCTATTCACCTCACGATCAGCAAATTCAAAACTGTCGCCAGTCCGCACTCGATCAATGATCTCACCATTACGCACAAAATAAGCATCGATACGATCCAGCAGCGGGTAACCAATACGAATCATACGATCGTAGTCAGCTGCTGGTAGGTTAAAATAAAACCAGTAGACATCTGACGTGTAACCGAACGACGACCCGTCGCCGGGCAAAATGCTCCAATAGCTCGGCTCTTTATCGAGTAACTGTTCGACCGACTGATTACCTGTTTTATCAACGTGATAATAGACAGGCGGCATGTTTTCTTGCGCATAGGCTGCCGTTGATACCCAAGTAAGTACCAATAAACATGCAGCGAACCAACGCTTTAGTTGTTTTGCCATCCTTCGCGTCCAAAAAATAAAAAACTATTGTTTCGAGTATACGCCGCAACGGCCGCGAGATCTTCATTTCGCAGTTCCGCTACAACGCGTGCAATTTCTGGGAGCCAGCAAGGCTCGTTAATGCTTGGGCGGGGTTTGAGCGTTCTTGGTAATAAAAACGGCGCATCCGTTTCTAACATCAAGCGCTCTTTTGGAATCAAGGGTACCGCTTCGCGTAAAGCGCCCCCACGCCGCTCGTCACAGACCCATCCAGTAATTCCAAATGAACAGCCTAACTTTAGATACTCTTTCAGCTCACTGCAACCACTTGTGAAGCAATGCACTAATTTTTTTGGAATTTTTTTAGCATATTTTTGTAACAAAGCGTGCTGCTCGGCAAAAGCGTCGCGCTCATGAAGGTATACCGGCAAGTGGAGTTCAGCAGCGAGTTCGAGTTGCTGTTCAAAGACGCGAAGCTGAGTTTCGCGCGGCGAGTAGTTGCGATTGAAGTCTAAGCCACATTCGCCAATCGCAACCATGGCGGGATGCTGAGCTATTTCACGTAACTGGTGCTGCAAGTTCGCTGGGGCGTCTTTAGCGTCATGGGGATGCACCCCTGCAGTGACCAGTAAGCCCGGATAAGACTCGGCGAGCTGACAGGCGCGTCGTGCTTCATCCAAGTTACAGGCGATGACGAGCATGTTGTCCACACCGGCTTCAGCAGCACGTTGCAGGGTTTGTTCCAGCCGCTTCTCAAGGCGGGCGTTGGTAAGGTTTACGCCAACATCAAACCACTTCAGCTCGTCAGTTGTCATTACTTATTTGATACGACGCACTTTTATGCGTTTATTCAAACCATCACGCCCCAAAAAGTAGCTATTCAGTACGCCGCGCTCAATGGTGTAATCCGCATCGAGCGGCAACTGATAGAATTGCGAGTCGGTTTGTTTCCAAACTTGGCCATTGGTCAAATAAATAACCCACTTGTCGTAGGGGTCCTTTTCAGTTTTCTGAATGGCGACATAAATCGAATCGTTACCACCATCTTCCGCTTTTGCTGGCAGCCCAAAGTCATCCTTCGGTTGCGCTGCTGCATTATTCGCAGGCGCTTGCTCGTTAGCGTTAGTACCGCTTGTTGCAATATCGACCCCTTCACCGGCAGCGACTTTGTCGTAGCACACGAGGCGTTGCAAAGGGTTTTCAATACTTGCGCAGCTACGTAGCTGTTGCATGGTGGGTTCTTGCGCACTAGCGTTTGGAGTCCACAGAAGTGCTACGGACATACAACTGACAACACTCCCCAAAGCTAACAATCTAAGCATTTTCTTTGCTTCCTACTTCTTGAATTTTCATTCACGCTCGTTTTCAACCGAACGCGGTGTATGTTGGTATAGACTAGCAATCAGCAAGCCAAGTTCAAAGAGCAACCACATGGGTATCGCTAAAAGCGTTTGCGAAATAATATCCGGCGGCGTCAAAATCATGCCAACAATAAAAGCCACGACAATGACATAGGGGCGCTTCGCACGCAAGGATTTGACGCTGGTGACGCCAGTCCAGCACAGCAAAATAATCGCCACCGGTGTTTCGAAGGCAATACCAAATGCCATGAAGATTGCCAGCACAAAATCCAAGTAGCGGGCTATATCGGTCGCTACTGTTACTCCTTCAGGCGCTGCATTTGCCAAAAAGTTCAATGCCAACGGCAAAACCACCCAAAAGGCGAACGCGATGCCGGCATAAAATAACAAGGTACTCGATACCATTAATGGCATCACCAAGCGTTTTTCACGATGGTAAAGTCCTGGCGCAATGAACGCCCATATCTGCCAAAGCAAAACCGGTATTGCCAAGGCAACCGCAACCACTAGCGCTAACTTAAAGGGTGTGAAAAACGGGGTCGCGACGTCGGTGGCAATCAGGGTGCTGCCCTGCGGTAAACTCGCCAACATGGGCGCGGCGAGAAAGCTATAGAGCTCATCAGCAAATACCGCTAATACCGCAAAAATAGCGAGGACCACAAGCACGCCGCGCAACACGCGCCGTCTAAGCTCAAGTAAATGATCGAGGAGTGGCGATTGACTCATGACGACGGTTTAGACTCATCGGTTGACGCAGGTTTATCCGTCGCCTCGCCCTGTTCAGGCTTGCTTGGGTTGGGTTTGGCGTAAGGCCTTTGTACCGCAGCTGCGGCATCGCGCAGCTCTGCCATAGAGCGTTGTAGCTCAGGTGATAATTTATCAGCATCAAGTTGTTCGGCTTTCCGCAAATGCTCATGCAGCTCTTTTATGCGCAACTCATGGTTGAGTTCCGCCTGCACTGAGCTGCCAAAGCTTTTGGCTTTTTGTACACCGCGTTGCAACGCTCTCAAGGCCGCGGGCAGTCGCTCCGGACCTAACACCAGCAAGCCAATCAGCGCGACTAACAGGAGCTCCCAGAAGCCAATATCGAACATGCCGCTTAAGCGTCCTTATCGGTGTCGGACTTACCGTCTACTTTCTTTTGATCTTGCGACTTTTCGGCGTCTTCATCGCTCACAGACTTTTTAAAGCCCTTCACCGCCGAGCCCAAATCACTTCCCATTGATCGCAAGCGTTTTGTGCCAAACAACAACACAATAATCACCAAAACGATCAGCAGTTGCCAAATACTAATTCCCATAATGTCCTCTGTTTTACCGGGCTGGTTTACGCCAGCTCATAACGATGCTCACTAGCGTTAATAGGCCACTTGATGCGGTTAGCCAGTGATCTTGTTCAGTCACCCACAACAGGGTGGTACTTACAAAAGTTGCCGTACTCATTAAGCCCCACCATACACGCCACGCCATTTTCTTGTGGCTGGCTAGCAATGCTTGGGTGGCGAGCTGTTGCTGCTCGACCTGGTACTTCTGCGTATGCAAGTAATCATAGAGCAGCGTCGGCATTTCCGGCAGTTTTTCTGCCCAATAGGGTGCATGCTCTTTAACTGAGCGGAGCACCGCGCGCCAGCCAAGTTGCTCTTGCATCCAGCGCTCTAAAAACGGCTTCGCCGTTTGCCACAAATCAAGCTGTGGATACAACGTTCGTCCTAGCCCTTCAACATAGAGCAGTGTTTTTTGTAACAATACTAACTGTGGCTGGACTTCCATCTCGAAGCGACGGGCCGTATTAAACAGATTTACCAACACATGGCCAAAGGAGATATCTGCCAAGGGCTTATTAAAAATCGGTTCGCAAACGGTACGAATCGCCGACTCGAACTCTTCTACATTGATATGCGACGGAACCCAACCCGAATCCACATGGAGTTCAGCCACTTTGCGATAATCGCGATTGAAAAAGGCCAAGAAGTTCTCAGCAAGGTAACGTTTGTCTTCGCGATTGAGTGTACCGACAATACCAAAATCAATGCCTAAATACTGCGGATCGTCTGGGTTTTCGCGGGACACAAAGATATTGCCAGGATGCATATCGGCGTGGAAAAAACTATCGCGAAAGACTTGCGTGAAAAACACTTCCACACCGCGTTCAGCGAGCTTTTTCATATCGACGCCGAGCGCCATCAAAGTATCCACGTCGCTCACTGGAATGCCGTCAATGCGCTCCATCACCATGACGTTGTGCCGGCTAAAATCACTGTAGACTTTTGGAATATAAAGTAGCGCTGAGTCTTCAAAGTTACGCCGCAACTGAATGGCGTTGGCGGCTTCGCGTGCCAGATCTAATTCATCGAGTAAGGTTTTGCGATATTCCTTAACGACCTCACGCGGCTTTAAACGTCGCCCATCGGGAAGGTGCTTTGCCAACACCGAGGCCAAAGTTTCCATTAAGCTTAAGTCGGCATCAATGGCATCGCGAATATCCGGGCGAATGACTTTTATCACGACATCGGCGCCAGCGTCTTCGCCATGTTTAAGGCGCGCTGTGTGCACTTGCGCAATGGAAGCCGAAGCCAATGGGGTAACGCTAAAGTCATCGAAGAGCTCTGCAATGTCTTGCAAACCGAGGGCTTTTTCAATTAATTTTTGCGCGCGTTCACCGCTGAACGGCTTTACTTTGTCCTGCAGCTTTGCAAGTTCGAGCGCTATATCTGGTGGTAGCAAATCCCGACGAGTCGACAGCATTTGGCCAAACTTCACCCAGACCGGCCCTAATGACTCGAGAGCTAATCGCAAGCGCACACCCGCCGCTTTATCTTTATGGCGATTCGGCAACCAGAATAAACCAATACGGGCAAGGCGCACCGACCACGGCATCCACTTGGCCGGAATGAGTTCATTCAGACCGTAAGTTAGGAAGGTACGGGTGATTTGATAGAGACGCTTCGCTCGCATGCTCACTAGTTTTGCTTCCTCAATTGCCGCTCGAGTTTATCGATTTGTGCGCGTAAGCTTTGCACTTGCTGCTGAAAGGCTTGAAATTGTTCACGCGCCGGCAGCACTTGTTTTTCTTCAATCAGTGCATCGCGCACCCATTGTTGGCCATCGCCGCGCCAACGCTGCAGACGTTCACGACCGCGGCGGAAAGCTGTTACGACGAGCTGTGCTGGCACATCGCCAATGCGTTGCGATAATTGCTCTGGCCAATCGATATCGAGGTCAGTAAAGAGCTTGCTAAGCTGTTGTGCAAGCATCGGGTCGCCGTCGATGTCGAGCTTATCGGCTTTAATAAGGCGCGTAATATTTGCACTGTCGCGTAACTCCGGTACAACCGCAATCTCCGTCAAAATGTGGCAGTCAACCTGTTCAGCGTCAATCCAGCTCAACAACACGCTGGTGTCGGTTACCGTGACCGTCAGCGGTTTGCCAATTTCCTTCAAGGTGACACGCAAACGCGTGCCTGCAAGCTTAGCCAAGCGCTTTTCACTCTCAGGATCCAGCGCTAAAAGCTGTTGCGCGGTCAGCTCCAACAGTTGATTGGGTAGCACAGTCCACAACATCAGAATTTAAAACCTCGGTGCAGCGCAACAATGCCACCGGTGAGGTTCTGAAACGTCACTTGCTCATAGCCGGCCGTTTCCATCATGCCTTTTAATGTTTCTTGGTCGGGATGCATGCGAATTGATTCGGCAAGATACTGATAGCTCTCGGCGTCACCGGCGACGAGCTGACCCATTTTCGGCAACACATTGAATGAATAAAAGTCGTACGCTTGCGATAACAAAGGCGGCACGGGTTTCGAGAACTCAAGCACCAGTAAGCGCCCGCCAGGCTTTAACACCCGGAACATAGACTCCAGCGCTTTTTGCTTGTCCGTCACATTGCGTAGACCAAAGGCGATGGTGATGATGTCGAAGCTGTCACTGTCGAAAGGCAATTCTTCGGCGTTTGCTTGCACGTAATCAACGTTATCGACAATACCCATGTTGCGCAATTTATCGCGCCCCACATCTAGCATCGCTTGATTGATGTCGGCCAAAACCACTTCACCTGTTGGCCCCACGCGGCGCGAAAACTGTGCGGTTAAATCACCAGTACCACCGGCAATATCGAGCACTTTCATACCCTTGCGCACGCCACTGCAGTCAATCGTGTAGCGTTTCCACAAGCGATGAATACCAAAGGACATCACATCGTTCATGACGTCGTATTTTTTCGCCACTGAATTAAAAACGTTAGCGACTAAGCCCTGCTTCTCATCGCGGTCTACTTGTTTGTAGCCAAAATCAATGGTTTCTGACTTCGAATCTTTCATCATACTGCCTTTTTACAAATGTCCGCTTAGTGTACTACGAAATCATGCTTGGGCGTAGTGGTCTCGACGGGGTAACCAACGTTGGATCAGTGCTTCCGAGGTCTCACGATAATCGGTCCAGAGTTGCTGTCCGAGGTGTTGGGCTTGTTCGAGTAGATCACTATGTTTCATTACGTCAGCAACCTTCATTTCGGTCAGTCCTGTTTGCCGTTGCCCGAGTAATTCACCCGGTCCTCGTAATTCCAAGTCGCGCTGCGCGATGACAAACCCATCACTGCTATCGCGCAACACGCCAAGCCGTTGCGTCGCGGTCTTCGATAACGGCGCATGGTACAGTAACACGCAATGACTAGCGACCGCACCACGACCCACACGCCCGCGCAATTGGTGGAGCTGTGCCAAACCTAGGCGCTCTGGGTTTTCTATGATCATCAAACTGGCATTGGGCACATCAACCCCCACTTCGATGACCGTAGTGGCCACTAGCAGATCTAACTCATGCGCTTTGAAGGCCTGCATCACAGCTTCTTTTTCAGCGCTTTTCAAGCGTCCATGCACGAGTCCAATACGCAAGTCTGGCAAGGCTTCAGCTAGTTGATTGGCAGTGTCTTCGGCCGCTTGGCACTGCAAGGCTTCTGACTCTTCAATCAAAGTACAGACCCAATAGGCTTGGCGCTGTTCTTCAGTGCATACCTTGTGTACGCGCTCAACCACTTGATCGCGGCGGGTATCAGGTACAGCCACCGTGGTCACCGGCGTGCGTCCGGGGGGCAACTCATCGATAATCGAGGTCGCAAGATCCGCATAGGCCGTCATGGCCAGAGTGCGTGGAATGGGTGTTGCTGTCATGATCAACTGATGCGGCTGAAAGCCCTGCTGCACGCCTTTTTCACGCAGTTCTAGGCGTTGATGCACACCAAAGCGATGCTGCTCATCTATGATCACTAATGACAAATTATGGTACTCAACATCTGCCTGAAAAAGCGCGTGAGTTCCCACCACGAGCTGCGTTTGCCCTGACTTCAAGGTCGCCAAAACCTCGTTGCGTTGTTTGCTGGTTTGCTTCCCCGCTAACCAACCCACTTCAATCCCTAGTGGCGCGAACCATTGGCGAAAGGTCAACGCGTGCTGCTCCGCTAAAATTTCCGTCGGCGCCATGAGTGCCACTTGGTAGCCTTGCCCGATGGCTGTCAAAGCTGCCAACGCCGCGACTAAAGTCTTGCCCGAGCCAACATCGCCTTGCACCAAGCGCATCATCGGGATCGGTTGCGCTAGGTCGTGTTGAATTTCATTCACAACTCGCTGTTGTGCGTTGGTGGGCGAAAATGGCAACTGCTTCAAGAAGGCCGTTTCAAGCTCAGTGTGCGGTTGCAACGCCCGCGCATGGTGCTGCTGCTTCAAACTCCGCAACTTCAGTAGGCTCAATTGATGGGCAACAAGTTCTTCCATGGCTAAACGTAATTGCGCCGGATGGTTGCCCTCTTGTAACTCACTCAAATGTACGTCCAGCGGCGGCCGGTGCAACAGGCGAATGGCAGCACTTAGCTCTATACCGTTAGGACGCAAGTGTTCCGGCAGAAGCTCTGGCAGGGCTTGCGGAGTCAAATAAGTGAGTGCTTGCTCACTTAGCTTGCGAAGTGTTGCCTGCTGCACCCCTTCGGTGGTCGGATACACAGGCGTCAATGAGGTTTCCGCAAGTTGCGGGGCGTCACCTTGGATAATTTTGTACTCCGGATGAATCATATCCGGCCCCTGCATGCCCCGACGCACTTCACCAAAGAGCTGTAGTTGTGTGCCTTGGGCAAACTGTTTCAGTTGTGCCGCGCTAAACTGAAAGAACACAAGGTTGAGGCCACCACTCGCATCACGCACATTGACCTTGAGCATACGTCGACGGCCATAGACCACGTCAGCCTTGACCACACGGGCGACCACTGTCGCAGTAGTGCCGGGTTGCAGCGCTGCTATCGGATAAATCCTTGAGCGGTCTTCGTAACGCAGCGGCAAATGCAACAGCACATCTTGCACGGTGGCCAGTCCGAGCTTTGTCAAACGCTCCTGTAGCTTCGGCCCTACGCCTTTGAGTACCGAAACTGGAATGCGGTGCAAGCCTGATGCGCTCATCTTAGTTGGTCCTTACCGCCCGCCACCAAGCTTCATCAGCGACAATCTGTCCCTGCGCATCAAGCTCCGGGTAAGGCAGTTTTTTGCGGCGACAAAGCTTGGCGAAAATCGGATGCCCGCCTTCAAACAACACACGATGCCGCTCCTCTGCAGAAATTTGTGGGCGCTCATACATACCCGCGTTTTCGCGTTGGCGTTGCGCTTCGTACAAAATGGCGGCGGCGGCGACCGACACATTCAACGATTGTGCCATCCCCACCATGGGAATGACCACATGCTGATCCGCCAATGCGAGCGCCTGCTCTGACACGCCATGTTTTTCCTGACCAAAAATAATCGCCGTTGGCCGCGTATAATCGACCTCACGAAAATCGACAGATGACGGCGAAAGATGGGTTACCAGCACTTGCTTGCCCTCCGCCTTGAGCTGCGCAACGGCAGCCGTAGTGTCGTCATGATGATGCACCTTGACCCATTGTTGTGAGCCCATTGCGGTGCCACCTTTGATTTTACCTTTACGATCGAACCAAATAGCGTGTACTTCGTGCAGACCTACGGCATCAGCGGTACGAATCAACGCCGATAAGTTATGGTTTTTGTGGACACTCTCGAGACAGAGCGTAAGATCGGGTTGACGCCGATCAAGTAGTTCGTTTATGCGAGCAAAGCGTTCCGGTGACATAAAAAAATCCAAAAGCGTTATTCGTTACTCGTTATTCGTTATTCGAGGTGCGTTTTTCCAATAACGAGTAACGAATAACGAGTAACGGTTTTTCATGAGTATAACGGTATGCGCGAGTTAACCCTAGTTTTTCAACATGCTGATTTTTATGCGCTTAACAAACCCGCAGGCGCTCCTATGCATGCCAACGATAGCGAAATCAGCGTCGTGCACCAACTTGCTGAGCAACTTAACGAGCCATTATGGCCAGTGCACCGGCTCGACACACCCACTTCAGGTGTGTTATTGGTTGCCCGCAGTGCGCAAGCTGCAGCGACCTTGAGTGGCTTGTTCGCCGCTCATGAAATACAGAAAACCTATCTAGCGATTGCTGCGGGAAAGCCGAAAAAGAAGCAGGGCTGGGTGATTGGCGATATGGTCAAAGCACGTCGCGGTGACTGGCGGCTAAGCCATAGCAAAACCAATCCGGCGCGTACGCAATTCACCAGTACAGCCATTGCCACGGGTTATCGCCTCTACCAATTATCACCGCAAACCGGGCGTACGCACCAACTTCGGGTTGCTTTAAAGAGCCTCGGAGTGCCCATTGTGGGTGATACGCGTTATGGCGGTGAGGAAAATAACCACTTACACCTTCACGCATGGCGGTTAACCTTTACCTACGCACAGCAAAGCATCAACATAGCAGCGCCCATCCCAGACTACGCATTGTTTAACGACCCTGCGACCAAAGCCGCATTGGCAAAATAGTTAACAACGAGGCATACTCGAAGCACTGTTCTTCTAACTTTTATAGGTGATGGGTCATGTCAAAATTCGCAACGCTCACAAAGCTCACTTTAGCCTGCTGCGCGACATTAGCAGTCGCGCCAATGTCTGTTTTCGCTGCCGATGAACCGATACGCATTTCTGCTGAGCTCGAGCAACAAGTCATAGAGTGGCGCCGTGACCTGCATCAGCATCCCGAGTTGAGTAACCGCGAATTCCGCACGGCCAAGGTCGTAGCTGAGCATTTGCGCGAACTAGGCCTCGACGTCCAAACTGAAGTCGCCCATACGGGCGTGGTGGGCATTCTCAAAGGCGCAAAGCCGGGCCCAGTGATCGCGCTGCGGGCCGACATGGATGCCCTACCGGTTACTGAGAAAACTGATGTCCCTTTTAAATCGACTGCGACTGCCGAATATCGCGGTGAAGAAGTTGGCGTGATGCACGCCTGTGGCCACGACATGCACGTGGCCATGCTGATGGGCGCGGCGGAACAACTCGCTGCCATGCAGGATGAACTTGCTGGCACCGTAATGTTTATCTTCCAGCCCGCCGAAGAAGGCGCACCTAAGGGCGAAGAAGGCGGGGCCGAGTTGATGCTCGAACAAGGTCTTTTCGCTGACCTTAAACCTGATGCGGTGTTTGGTATTCACGTTTGGTCAGCGGGAACTACCGGCCACATTGGCTATCGCTCGGGTCCACTCATGGCGTCTTCAGATCGCTTTGAAATCAACGTCAAAGGCCGCCAAACCCATGGGTCGCGCCCGTGGGGTGGTGTCGATCCCATTGTCGCCGCGGCGCAAATCATCAATAACACGCAAACCATTATCAGTCGCCAAGTCGATATCACCAAAGCGCCAGCAGTGGTGAGCTTCGGTATTGTTGAAGGCGGCGTACGCAACAACATTATTCCGGACGAAGTCTACTTAGAAGGCACCATTCGTAACTTTGACATGGATAACCGCGCACAAATTTTTGAGAACTTGAAAACCACAGCGGAGCACACAGCTGCTAGCTCTGGTGCCGAAGCGCACGTGCACATTGACGAAGGTTACCCAGTTACCATCAATAACCCAGAGCTCACCACGCAAATGCTGCCGACCATGGAGCAAGTGGCCGGCGCCGACAAGGTCAAAGTAAATCCGCTAGTGACGGGCGCTGAAGACTTCTCGTTTTATGCCCTCGAAGTGCCCGGGTTGTTTGTCTTCTTAGGCATCACCCCAGAGGGTCAAGATCCAGCGACCGCACCAAGTAATCACTCACCGTATTTTTACGCTGATGAAGATGCCTTAAAAGTAGGTACTGAACTCTATGTGAACTGGGTATTCGATTACGCGGAAGATTAATCACAGGAGGTTGTGATGGCGAGCGCGCAAGGAAGTTTATCCGTTGACGGCAAACTCACTCACTGGGACCAGCTGCTAAAATCCGGCAGCCGCATTTTTATTGGTTCCCATGCGGCAGTGCCGCACGCGCTCATCAACGACCTTATGGCCCATAGCCAGCACTTGCACGACATCGAAATCGTGCAAGTGTATGCACTCGGTGACAACCAATGGGCAGAGCCCAAGTACACCCAACAGTTCAAGGTCAACAGCCTGTTTATTGGCGGCCCACAAGTACGCGCCGCAGTAGCGGAAGGCCGCGCCGACTACACCCCGTGTTTCATGTCGGATATTCCGTATCTGTTCTCGGAAGGCATCCTCCCCCTTGATGCCGCACTCATCATGGTCAGCCCTGCCGACAAATACGGCTATCATTCCCTTGGCGTGTCAGTAGATATTGTTTCCTCGGCATTAAAGTCAGCGAAAAAAGTGATTGCCCAAGTGAACCCTAAGATGCCAGTGACTTTTGGCCAAGCGTTCATCCACAAGGGCCAAATTGATGCGTTCTTCGAAGCCGAAGAAGATTTGCCAGAAATTGAGGCGACCGAACTCGATGCCGTAACTGAGCGGATCGGTCAGTATGTCTCACTGCTCATTGACGACGGCGCCACCATTCAGATTGGATTTGGCAATATTTGCGATGCCGTTTTGCGTTACCTCGGTAACCATAAAGATTTGGGCGTGCACAGTGAAATGATCACTGATGGCATTATGGAATTGATGCATAAAGGGGTCATTAACAACCGCAAAAAGACCTACCACCAGCACAAAGCTGTCACCAGTTTCTGTGTCGGCAGTAAAGCCTTGTATGACTTTGTCGATGGCAATCCACACATTGGCTTTTATCCAAGTGAGTATGTGAATTCGCCGGCCAATATTGCCCGCAATGACAACATGATTGCGATTAACAGTGCCGTTGAAGTTGACCTGACCGGGCAGGTGGTGTCTGACTCAATTGGCCATCAGTTTTACAGCGGTATTGGTGGGCATGTCGATTTCAGCCGCGGCGCCTCAATGAGTAAGGGCGGTAAACCTGTTATTGCCCTGCCTTCTACGGCCAAAAACGGCACCATTTCGCGCATTGTGCCGCACTTGACCGAAGGTGTTGGTGTGGCAACATCGCGAGCCCATGTGTATTACGTGGTCACGGAATTTGGCGTCGCTTCTTTGCGCGGAAAGAGCATTCGCGAACGCGCACTTGAACTGATACGAGTGGCTCATCCGAAGTTCCGCCAGCAATTGCTTGAAGAGGTGCGTAAGCATTATTACGTGCCCAACTACCAAACCATTAAATCTGTGGAGGTCCCAGAGCTTGGCAGTGTTGGCTTTAAAGAGTTAAACATTGCCGGGCAATGCTATGACTTACGTCCGTTAAACCCCAGTGATGAGAGACGCCTGCAAGAATTCTTCTATTCGCACACCAAAGAAACCCTGCAAATGCGCTACAACACGGTGCCCACGCAAATGAGTCGGGAAAAGTCCTGTACCTTGGTGAGCGTAGATCAAGCAACAGATTTGGCCCTGTGTATTGTGCGACAAAAAGGCTCAGCAGCAGAGATCCAAGCCGTTGGCCGCTACTATTATGTGCCGCAAAATAATAGCTGTGAAGTGGCCTTTGTGACCCGCGAAATTCATCAGGGCAAGGGTATGGCTAGTCGCTTGCTCGACGAAATGATCCGCATTGCTAAACTGCGCGGTATTCAACACATGATCGCCTATGCGCGCGCCGAAAATCACAAAATGCTGGCGGTGTTTGAACGTGCTGGCTTTAAACGTCTACCGAGTGAAGAGCCCGGTGAAATCCACCTGAAGCTTCCACTTACTGCTACCGACGAGTCGTAATATGTCGATTACTGTTTTTAGCCATCCGCAATGTATGCAGCATCAGGTCACCGAGGTGCACCCTGAAGAGCCAGCGCGGCTTAGCGCCATTAATGACCAGATTATTCGCTCGGGCTTAGAGCTCGCCATTAGTCAACGCGATGGTGGCAAGGCGACCCAAGCGCAGCTGTACCATGCGCATAGCGTCGACTATGTAAACGATGTTTTTGCGCGCGCTCCTGCCGAAGGCCATATTTGGCTCGACCCCGACACGCTGATGACGCCCGGCTCATTGAATGCCGCACTTTTTGCCGCTGGTTGCGGTATTAGCGCAATCGATGAAGTCATGCAGGGTGATAACCAACGCGCATTCTGTGTGGTACGCCCACCGGGCCATCATGCTTGTTACGACAAGGCCATGGGCTTCTGTATTTTTAACAATATCGCTGTTGCTGCCACCCATGCCATGAGCGCGCACAACCTTGAACGCGTGGCCATCATTGATTTCGACGTGCACCATGGCAATGGCACCGAGGACATCTTCTTCAATGACGAAAGGGTGTTACTGTGTTCGTCATTTCAGCATCCGTTTTATCCTGACACTGGCGCCGACACTATCAGTCCGCATATTATCAATTCGCCGATGCCCGCTGGCACCACCGGCGAAACCTGGCGCCAAGAAGTCGTCAAACGTTGGTGGCCGGCACTAGAGCGCTTTGAGCCGCAGCTCATTCTGGTGTCCGCAGGGTTCGACGGCCACGCCGAAGACGACATGGGTAACTTTAAGTTGCGGGAAGACGACTACTTCTGGATCGCGAAAGAACTCAAGGGCTTCGCCGAACAGTTCTGCTCAGGCCGCGTTGTGGGCATGCTTGAAGGGGGCTACGACCACAGCTCGCTAGGGCGAAGTGTGGTCGCATTTATCAAAGGCTTAATTTAATGAAGCGCTAACTGTCTTGCAGTTGGCCGCGGATCAGTTTCTTGTCAACTTTGCCGACACTGGTCCGAGGGATCTCATCCACCACTTTAATGGTATCGGGAATCGCCCACTTCTCGATATGGCCTTCATCGACAAACTTCTGCATAAAGTCAGCCACCGCTTGTTGATCAACCTGTGCCCCTTCGCGCACAGTGACCACTGCATGGGGACGCTCTCCCCACTCGTCGTCAGGTAGACCGACCACGGCCGAGAGCTCGATGTCAGGGTGCTGGCTAATCAAGTTCTCAATATCGAGCGAAGACACCCACTCGCCACCGGTTTTAATTACATCTTTAATGCGGTCGCGGATTTGCAGGGTGTAGCCGCTGTCAATGCTACCGACATCGCCGGTGTGCATCCAACCGTTGGCCCACAGCTCGTCGCTCTTTTCGGGCTCATGGAGATAGCCCTGGGTAAGCCACGGTGTGCGCACGACCACTTCACCCATCGCCTTACCATCATGCGGCAAGAAACGCCCGTTGTCGTCGATAATGCGCATGTTGACCAGCGGCACCGGCTTACCGGTTTGCACGCGGGTACTTACTTGCTGCTCCATACTTAAACTGTCAGCATCGAGTGGCATCCAAGTGGTGCTGAGCAACGGACAGGTCTCCGACATACCATAGCCGGTGTAAACTTTAATACCGCGCTCAAGAGCGGCTTTGGCTAAGCCTTCAGTCAACGCGCTACCACCAATCAAGACCTGCCAGTCACTGAAATCAATCGCCTTAGCTTTTTCACTGCTCAAGATCATCTGCAAAATGGTCGGCACGCAGTGCGAGAAGGTCACTTTTTCGGTCATGTACAGCTTCAACAATGTGGCAGGTTCATAACGGCCAGGATAGACCTGCTTCAACCCCATCATGGTGGCCACGTAAGGTACGCCCCATGCATGCACATGGAACATCGGCGTGATCGGCATATACACACTCGATGCCTGCATCAGCTGCATGTTGTCGTTCATGCTGGTGGTCGCCGACAAGGCTAGGGTATGCAGCACCAGTTGGCGATGCGAGAAAAACACTCCTTTCGGATTACCCGTGGTACCCGTGGTGTAGAAGGTTGTGGCAATCGCATTCTCATCAAAGTCCGGGAAATCGAACTCAGTCATGGCGCCAGCGAGCAAGCTTTCGTAATCACCAATAACGTCAAGTGGCGCATCCGGTGCTTGGGCTTCATCGGTGAGTTGAATGTACCCTTTCACCGTGGTCAGTTGATCTTGAACCTTGGCGATTAGCGGCAAAAAGTCATCGTGCACTAATACCAAATCATCCTGCGCATGGTTCATGGTGTACACCACCTGCTCAGGCGCCAAACGCACATTGACGGTGTGCAACACCGCACCAAGCATCGGAATCGCAAAGAAACACTCGAGGTAACGCGGCGTGTCCCAATCCAACACCGCGACGGTATCACCTTCTTTCACACCAGCTTCAGTCAGCACATTGGCCAAACGATGCACCCGCTCAATAAACTCGGCATAGCTAAAACGCTGTCCATTGTTGCCGCCAACGATTTCGTTGTCGCCGGCATAACGCTCGGCTGACAACAAAAGTTGCTTGATAAGCAGCGGATAGTTATAGGCTTCGTCCGCTGGAGAAATCAGTTTTACCGCCATAGAAAATACCCTCGTTGTTCGTTATTCGTTGTTCGTTATTCGTAGCCCGTGGTTCTACCACGGGTCACACCTGACGTTTCGACCATGCTCCCTTGAATTCGAGTCCCCCCGTGGTAAAACCACGGGCTACGAAAAGTGCGAAGCACGGACGAAGAGCGCAGCGATCGAATAACGAATAACGGCTTTTATTACCATTTCCTGGTGACTTCGTAGATGTCGGTGCGTCTGTCTTTTAAGTTAGTGACCGACCCCTCGTGATGTAAATACCGTAACTCGTCTAAGTTTAGATCAGAGAAAATCAATTGCTCAGTGTTCGGCGTCGTCTCCGCCAAGATGGCATCATACGGGAAGGCAAAGTCTGACGGCGAGAACACCGCCGACTGCGCGTACTGTACGTCGAGGCTCTCGACTTGCGGTAAGTTGCCGACACTGCCGCAAGTGACCACATAACATTCGTTTTCGACCGCCCGGGCTTGGGCACAGTGGCGTACACGCAAATAGGCATTGCGAGTATCAGTCCAGAACGGCACAAAAAGAATTTCGAGGCCTTCAGCAGCCATGAGTCGACCTAGTTCTGGGAATTCAACGTCGTAACAAATCAAAATACCAATCTTGCCAGCGTCGGTGTCGAACACTTGCACGTGATTGCCACCTTCAATAACCCAGTCGCGCTTCTCGTGTGGCGTGACGTGAATCTTGCGCTGCTCTTCGATGGTGCCGTCACGGCGGCACAAATAGGAGACGTTATAAATCACATCATCTTCATCAAGCGGCATTGAGCCGGTGATGATATTTATGTTGTAACTGACGGCCATTTGCGACATTTCGCGCTTGAAGCGCTCGGTGTAGCCTGCCAAGAAGCGAATCGCATCCTTCTGTTGGCTTTGGTCTGTTAGCCCCATCAATGGCGCATTAAAAAACTCAGGGAAAACCGCGAAGTCACTTTGGTAACTCGACATGGCGTCAACGAAATACTCGACTTGCTTAAGCATTTCTTCCACGGAATCAATTTCACGCATCTGCCACTGCACAGCGCCGATGCGCACGTTGCGAATACGGCTGCCGAGAATATTATCGGACGGCTCATATAAGAAGTTGTTCCACTCCAGCAGCGTGGCAAAGCCTACAGAGCGTTTGTCTTCAGGCAAATACTTACCCAGCAAGCGCTTTACGGTGAAATCATTGGCAAGCTGGAACGTCAGAATCGGATCATAAATTTCGCGGCGGTGGACACCTTCAATGTATTGCCCTGGCGTGAGCTCATCGGCGTATTTGTGGAAGTTCACAATACGACCACCGGCCAAAATAGCCTTCAGGTTCGACTGCCGGCACAACTCTTTGCGCGCATCATACAAGCGGCGCCCTAAGCGGAAGCCGCGGTAATCAGGGTGAATCAGCACGTCTAAACCATAAAGCGCATCGCCCTTGCGGTCATTGAGAATATTCTCGCGGGCATCCATCAGGTCATCATAGGTATGCGGGTTACTAAAACGCGCATATTTCACCTGTACGGTTAGCGCCACGCCAACCAGTTGGCCGTTATCTTCAAGACAGATTTGGCCTTCGGGAAACTCTTTCACCAGTTTCAGGATCGTATGTTCGCCCCAAGCGCCACCAATGTCGGGGTAGACTTTGTCCATTAACGCTTTGAGTTGTGGGTAATCTTCTTTGCGCAAATTGCGCAACTGCAAGTGCAGATCATCAGGGCTCATTCGAAATCCTTCATATTCCTGAGTACAACATGTAACTTAGTATGACGAAGTCGCGGTAATTGGCAACAGCTAATCGGCTTTGGCTATTGCACCCGAAGTTAAGGATGTATACACTTCTGGACGTCCAAATAAAATGATAAAGGTTCGCTAACTTATGACTGAAGCTGCTAGCGCACGTGCGCTGCTCCCACTGGGACTTTTTCTCGCGCTGTTTCTCGGTGCCGGTATTTACTTTCAAGCCACCGGCGTCGACATGGCGTTTTACCAACTGGCGAGTCCAGTTGCGATTCTACCGGCGATTATTTTAGGCGTACTGCTAAGCAAACAGGCCTTTGAAGAACGCATCAACACCTTCGTAGCCGGCGTTGGTGATCGCAATATTGTCACCATGTGCATGATCTATCTGTTGGCCGGTGCTTTTTCGACGGTGGCGGCAGCAACCGGTGGGGTTGATGCCATGGTGGCACTGGGTCTCCATGTGATTCCAGCCAGCTTCTTGTTGCCAGGCTTATTTATTATTGCTGCAGTGGTGTCGACTGCCATGGGTACCTCCATGGGAACCCTAGGTGCTTTAGCACCGGTAGCTTTGGGTCTTGGCCAAGCGTCGGGCATCGATCTGCCGTTGTTGGCGGGTGTGTTGGTCAGCGGCGCCATGTTCGGTGACAACTTGTCGATTATCTCCGATACCACCATTGCGGCAACGCGCACGCAAGGCTGTAACATGAGTGACAAGTTCAAAGCTAACCTGAAAATCTCGATTCCAGCCGCCATCATCACGATTTTGTGGTTGGTGAGCTACGATACGGGTGCGACGCCTCCGCAGATCCCAGAGGCCAACCTGTGGCTGAGTCTGCCGTACTTCTTCATTATCGTGCTTGCCGTCATGGGGCTCAACGTGTTCGCCGTATTAACCCTAGGTATTATTCTAGCGGCCGCGTTTGGCATGGTCACCGTGGACTACCAATGGGTGGCGTTTAGTCAAGATATCTACAAAGGCTTCGCCAGCATGCAGGAAATTTTCTTGTTGAGTTTGCTGATTGGTGGCCTATCGGCGCTTATTCGCCAACAAGGCGGTTTGAAGTTCTTGGCGTCCACGGTAGGTAATATCACGAAGCGGCTGTTCAAGCATCCGCAACAGCGCGCGGCTTTTGGTGTTGCTGGCCTTACCGGCCTTACCAATTTCGCCGTGGCCAATAACACGGTCACCATTTTGCTGTCAGGCGAAGTCAGTAAACGCCTTGCCGAAGAAGGTAACCTGGCGCCACGTCAAAGCGCGAGCTTGCTAGATATTTTTGCGTGCGTGGTACAAGGCGCTTTGCCATACGGCGCGCAGGCACTCTTTATGGGCGCAAGCTTTGGACTAACACCGATTCAAGTGAGTGTGCACACCGGCTACTGCTTTATTTTGGGTGCGGTCGCCATTGCTATGATTATTTGGCGTAAGCCGTTGGAAGGAAGAGAAAAACTAGAGCCGAGCACCACTTAATTGGTGCTCGGTAATTCCATAACGCCATCGATTTCAATTTGCGCGCCCTTCGGAAGAGCTTTTACGCCGATAGCGGCGCGCGCTGGGTATGGCGTGCGGAAGAATTCGGCCATGACTTCGTTAACAATGGCAAACTGGCCTAGGTCCGTTAAGTAAATTTGGACTTTCACCATATCTTGCAATTCACCACCGGCGGCTTCACACACGGCGGACAGGTTTTTGAACACCTGCACGGCTTGTGCGCGAAAATCTTCACTGACAAATTCCATGGTTTCAGGCACAAATGGAATTTGCCCCGAAAGATAAACGGTTGTGCCAATTTTCACAGCTTGTGAGTAGGTACCAATCGCCGCTGGTGCCTTGTCGGTATTAATAATGACTTTTGACATGTTATTTCCTTAAACGCGCGACGCGTTGTACATCTGGCATCTTACGAATGTGACGGATCACATCGGCAAGCTGCTTTCGATCATGAACGGTTAATGCCACATCAATGTAATAGATATTAGCATCGACTTCTTCGGTCTTCAGACCGTGAATATTGCAACCGGTAGCGGCAATGTTAGAGGTCAGCTTCGCCAGCGCCCCCTGGTGATTCACCACTTCAACTCGCACTTCGGTAATAAATTCAGCTTCAGGTTTGTTGTCCCATTGCACCGGGAAGTAACGGCCTGGCTCGTCTTCATGGCCGCGCACGTTCTTACATTCACGACGGTGAATCACTAAGCCCTTACCTGGGCTCACGTGGGCAATGATATCGTCACCCGGAATTGGACGACAGCACTTGGCAAAACTCACCAACAAGCCTTCGGCGCCTTTAATGGATAGTCCACGACCATTGCTCGGCTGATCATCCTTGAGCTGTTGCATTTCGCCCAAGAGCCGCTTGGCAATAGCCACGGACATCATATTGCCAAGGCCAATTTCACGTAACAGTTGTGACTTGGATTCTATTTTGACTTCTTCGCAGACGCGCGCAAATTCCTCGTCAGAAATATCGTTATAGTTCACCGGCCCTAACGCAGCCCGCAACAAGCGCTCACCAAGTTGCTCTGCCTCGCGGGTTTCTTGGCCTTTCAAATATTGGCGGATCTTCGCGCGCGCTTTGCCAGTTACGGCAAAGTTCAGCCATGCAATATTCGGACGCGAGCCCGGCGCGGTTTTGATCTCAACCGTTTGGCCAGTCTCTAGTGGCTTACTTAACGAGTACACCTTGTGATTCACCCGCGCGCCGATACAAGTGTTGCCAATGTCGGTATGCACCGCATAGGCAAAGTCGACGGGCGTTGCGCCTTGCGGCAATTCAATAATGCGCCCTTCGGGGGTGAACACATAAATTTCTTCAGGGAACAGCTCAGACTTCACGTTCTCGATAAACTCAAACGCGTTACCAGTACTTTGTTGCAACTCCAGCAAGCTTTGCATCCAGCGACGGGCGCGGACTTGTGCGGTGGTGCCTGAACTTTCTTCGGTTTTATACAACCAATGAGCGGCAACCCCGCGGTCTGCCATCAAATTCATTTCTTCAGTGCGAATTTGAATTTCAACCGGAATGCCGTGCGGTCCTTTCAACGAAGTATGCAACGACTGGTAGCCGTTGGATTTCGGAATCGCAATATAGTCTTTGAAGCGCGTTTCAATGGGCTTGTACAAATTATGCAAGGCGCCAAGCACGCGATAACAGGTGTCCACTTCGTCAACAATCACGCGGAACGCATAAATGTCCATGACCTGTTCAAAATGCAACTCTTTGCTTAGCATCTTCTTGTAAATACTGTACAGATGCTTCTCGCGACCTAACACGCGAGCGCTAATACCATGTTCATGCAGCCGAGCTTCGACTTCTTTTTGCACCCGTTCCACCAGCTCGCGGCGGTTACCGCGCGCTTGTTTGACTTGTGATTCAAGCAACTTGGCCCGCCACGGATACAAAGCGAAAAAACCGAGATGCTCGAGCTCGTTCTTAATGTCGTGAATACCCAAACGGTGCGCAAGTGGCGCATAAATCTCGAGGGTCTCGCGGGCAATACGGCGGCGTTTGTCGGGGCGCAAATGACCAATAGTACGCATGTTATGCGTACGGTCGGCAAGCTTGATAAGAATGACCCGAATATCATGCACCATCGCCATAATCATCTTGCGATAGTTTTCGGTCTGTAATTCTTCTTTCGAGTCGAAGGTGAGCTTGTCGAGTTTCGAGACGCCTTCCACCAACTCAGCGACTGTGGAGCCAAACTGCTCTGCTAAGTCTTCTTGGGTGAATTCGGTGTCTTCGATAACGTCGTGCAACAGCGCCGACATGATGGTTTCATGGTCAAGGCGCATATCGGCAAGGATGCCAGCTACAGCAACAGGATGGGTAATATAAGGTTCGCCACTACGGCGTTTTTGCGTTTTGTGCGCTTCTGCGGCCAGTTTAAAGGCCGCAGCGGCACGCTGCACCTGTTCAGGTGGCAGATACTCGGCTAATTGCTGCCGGAGACCTTCAAATAAATACACCCGCGTTACTCAAGACCACGAATCGCATCTACAGCAGCAAGTTCATCAGCGTCTTGCTGAGCCATTTCGGTGCGCTCTTCAACGTCCAAACGTTCGGCGTCGATGAAGCCACCTTCGATTTCACGCAAAGCAACAACCGTTGCTTTCTCGTTATTCTTCCACGGTACCAAAGCGTCTTTGCCTTGGGTGGCCAACTGACGGGCACGGCGTGAGGCGACTAATACCAAGTCAAATCGATTGCCAATACGATCAACAGCTTCTTCTACAGTTACGCGCGCCATAGTTACTCCAACTTAATAAAATAGATTGCAATTGCAAAATGGGTCACGAATTATACGGATTTACCCAGCATTCGCCAAGAGATCTTTGAGTTTAGCCGCATGTCGCGATTGCTGCAACGCCATTCTCTGGCGTCGCGCCAACACAATATGCTCAAAATTGGCCAAACTTTCATTGAAATCGTCGTTCACCAGCAAGTAGTCGAACTCGTGGTAATGAGACATTTCGGCTTGCGCTTTGGCCATACGCCCAGCAATAACTTCGTCACTGTCTTGACCGCGGCTGCGCAGACGTTGCTCTAAGGTTGCGAGGCTTGGTGGAACAATAAAGATGGACTGTGCTTGCGGGTAAGCTTCGCGTACTTGCCGCGCGCCCTGCCAATCAATGTCTAAAAAAACATCAATGCCTTGTTGCAAGGTCTCTTCAATCACTTGCCGTGACGTGCCATAGTAGTTATCGAAAACTTTGGCCCATTCGTAAAAGGCATTGGCTTCGATCTTGCGCTGAAAGGTTTCAACATCTAAAAAGTGATAGTGCACACCATCGACCTCACCAGGACGCGGCGCTCGCGTGGTGCACGAAACCGAGACTTGCATGCTGCCATCATTGTGGCGCTCGAGCAAAGCACGGATTAAACTGGATTTACCTGCACCACTTGGTGCAGCAACAATAAATAAATTTCCGTCAGCGGTGGATGTCGTCATGGCTTCTAAAAATCACTTGCGAATGACGGCAAAGCATAGCATGTTGCTGATAAGCGTGCGACATCTTAACTACAAGGAAACCCGACATGAGTACAGGTTGGATTATTATCATTATCGCCGTCGTCTTGTTTGTGTATTTGATTAGCATCTACAACAAACTTGTGCGTCTAAAAAACCAATTCGAAAATGCCTTTGCGCAAATCGAAGTGCAACTGAAACGTCGTTATGACCTGATTCCTAACTTGGTAGAGACGGCAAAAGCCTATTTAAAACACGAAAGTGAAACGCTAGAAGCGGTCACCCAAGCACGGAATCAAGCGGCAGCAGCGTTGCCCAAAGCCGCTCAAGATCCGCGTAATGCCAACGCCATGCATGAACTTGGCGGAGCCGAGAGTGCATTAGGTAGTGCTTTAGGACGTTTGAACGTGGTGATGGAAGCCTACCCAGAGCTGAAAGCCAACGAAAACATGATGCAAGTGTCGGAAGAGCTCACCAGCACTGAAAACCGCGTGGCCTTTGCCCGCCAAGCGTTTAATGATGCGGTAATGAGCTACAACACTTACCGTCAGTCATTCCCGCCGGTGGTTTTTGCTAGTTTCTTCGGTCACAGCAAAGACGCGAGCCTATTGGAGTTCGCTGACAGTGCCGAAATTCAAGCCGCACCTAAAGTTAACTTTTAAGTTATTACGCCATGGTTAACTTTTTCGAGCACCAACAACAGGCCCGTCGTAATACGGGCCTGTTAGTTTTGTTATTCTTCGCCGCTTTTGGCTTAATTATCGCTGCGGTCACGCTGGTAGTGGCCTTCATTGCCGGCGCCGTGCAAACCGATGGCAACGGTGGTTATCAACTCAGTATCGAACCGTTTTTGTGGGTTAGTTTGGCTGTGGGTGGCGGTATTTTGCTGGTCATGCTGTTTAAGTGGCTACAGTTGAAAGCTGGCGGCAAGGTCATTGCCGAATATCTAGGCGGTGAACTGGTCTCGCCCGATACCCAAGATGCCGTTGAGCGCCGCGTGCTGAATGTGGTTGAAGAAATGGCGATTGCCGCCAATATGCCGGTGCCAGCCGTCTACATTTTGCCGCACGAGAGTAACATCAATGCCTTCGCCGCCGGGTATGACACGCGCGATGCAGTCATAGGACTCACCCGTGGCTCCGTAGAAGCCTTTTCACGCGAACAATTACAGGGCGTGGTCGCCCACGAGTTTAGCCATATTCTAAACGGTGACATGCGCCTAAATATTCGCTTAATTGCGGCTCTCGCAGGTATTCTTGCAGTGGCTCACCTAGGCCGGATTCTGTTGTATTCAGGTGGCCGCAGTCGTGGTCGAAACAACAAGAATGCGCTACCCCTGGTTGGCATTGGCCTGATGATTGTCGGTGGTATTGGCGTGCTGTTTGGCAATCTAATAAAAGCAGCCGTGAGTCGCCAGCGTGAATTCCTGGCCGATGCTGCAGCGGTGCAGTTTACCCGCAACCCTGAAGCGTTATCAGGAGCCTTAAAGCAAATCGGCGCGCGGCAGCACGGTAGTCGACTGGTCAGTAAAAATGCCGATGAAGCAGCGCATTTATTTTTTGGTGAAGCACTCAAGCATTGGTTTGGCATGATGGCGACGCATCCGCCGCTCGAAAAACGCATCAAACGCATCGAGCCGCACTGGAACGGGCGTTATCCGGAGCCACGTAAAGCCCGCAGTCGTTCTGAAAAAGAACATGTGGAAGCGCAACCGAAACCCTCGGCATTGAATAAGTTAGCTTTGCTGGCGTTACCGGCAGTACTGCTTGAGCAGGCCCATAGCCCACAACAGGCGCCAAAGCTGGTGCACGACCTAGTACTGAGCGAACTGCTTGGTGAGCCTAACGAGGTTCTGAAAGGGTTAAATCCAGCCCAGCAACTGGCATTGGTTGAGCTGGCAGTGCCGGCCTTGCGGCAAGCTTCTGAATCGCAACGCTTGAACCTGTTGAAAGACTTGCAAGCAATGGCGCAAAGCCAAGACCTCTTCCATTGGGGCCTTTACCAGCTGCTCGCTCGGCAGTTGTTACCGAAAGGCAAGTTCAAAGACACCCTCGATAACCAAAAAGCTTTGGATGTTACGGTGACGGCCTTGGAACGCACTGATGCAGGGCAAGATGTTGACCGTGAGACACTCAGCAAAGCCTTAAATACCTGTCGTCGCTGGGCGCCCAAGGCCAAAGAAACGCTCATTGAGAAATGGCTGATGACCGTACGTAAAGATAACGTCGTGTCACCAGCGGAGCGTCAGCTATTGGCTATTTTATGCGCCTGTATTGAGGTGCCTATTCCAGACGAGATGCTGCAATAGCTTTTACTGTGCGGCAAGCCAAGCGCTGATGTGCTGGTGCAACTCATTATCCACAATACCTACGGTGATGTGATGGCGCCCCGGCGCCATTATCAACGTACGCTCTGCTGACTCTAATGGCAGGTAACGTTCGTAGGGCGCAACGGTATCCATATCGCTAGCGATGATCAAGGTCGGCACATCAAGCTGCGGCAAAAGCTGTTTTAAGTCGGTGTCTGCGAGATCGATATCCTGACGCTGCATGGCACCCATCACGCCTTCGCGCACCGACTCGGTCGGCATAAGTTTACTGAGTTGCGGATACCAAGCTTCAAGCATCGCGTTAGTTGCCTCATCCATGGGCGTCATAGGCGCAAACAGAATTAAGCCGTCGACGTCGTCACGTTGCTTAGCCACATGCGCAGCAGCGACAGTTCCCATCGACAATCCAGCGAGGTATAACGGCTTAGGCATCTCGCGTTGCGGTAAGCTATCCAATAAAGCCGTGATCAGCTCAGCGTCACGCACGCCAAAACCCATTTGGTCCACGGTTGATTGTCCATGCCCCAACAAATCCGGTACGACCACGTGATAACCAAGAAACATGAAATAGGCTGCGTTGATGGCCATGGTCGATTTATCGCCGCCGTAGCCATGTAGCAGTACCACGGTGCCGCGCTGGGGATTCACCTCTTCACGTTTTAAATTCAGTTGGTACTCTTCAATGCTATCGCCAACGTCAAAGGCGAAATCAAAGTCGAACTTCGCAACATCATCTTGCGCATCTTGGCCCAACAAATGATAGGGCTTACCGTACAAATATCCGGTGCAACCACCCAGAAAAGGCAGGCAGAACTCGCGGGTCGTCAGCTTTAAATTGCGCAGCGAAGCTTCCGTGTCGCCTTCATTTGAAAACCCTGTTGGGCGCATCGACAAACTTTCTTCGACCACCGCCGCACAACTAATAAGTAAGGTGCTCACCAAGGCAAGCACCACCCATTGAAAACCTCTTTGCATGTTTCGATCTCAGGCTAACGTCAAAGACGCTCACTATACCTAATCTAGTTGGTTGCAGCTACTTTCTGAGCCGTCTTTACTAAAGCCTGCTCGAGGTCGCCAATAATGTCATCAGGATGCTCAATACCCACACACAAACGTATAGCTTCGGGCTTCACACCGACCTTGAGTTGCTCCTCAGGGGTTAACTGCCGGTGCGTGGTCGAGGCTGGGTGACAAGCCAGAGATTTAGCATCTCCAATATTTACTAGACGCTTAAAGAGTTTAAGTTTGTCGTAGAACTGTACACCTGCCTCGTAACCGCCTTTTAAGCCAAAGGTCAGCAGCGAAGCAGGCAGACCGCCACGAATGTACTTCTGTGCTAGCTCGTAGTGTGGATGATTTTCCAGACCCGCATAATTGACCCACGCTACTTCGGGGTGATGTTGCAAGAAGTGCAACACGCGCTCACTGTTTTGACAGTGGCGTTCGATACGTAACTCTAAGGTCTCCAAACCCTGCAAAATCAAAAAGGCGTTAAACGGCGACAACGCAGCACCAGTGTTACGTAACGCTACAGTCCGCACGCGGGCGATAAAGGCTGCCGCTTCAAAGGCTTCGTTGTACACCACGCCGTGGTAAGCGGGTTCAGGCTCATTAAACTGCGGGAACTTGGACTTGTGCTTGACCCAATCGAAGCGCCCACCATCAACAATCAAACCGCCAATCGTGGTGCCATGCCCGCCAATGTATTTCGTCAGCGAATGCACCACAATGTGCGCGCCCCACTCCAGAGGCTTGCACAGCGACGGCGATGCAACGGTGTTATCGACCACCAAGGGTACACCGTGTTTCTCCGCCAACGCGCCGTAGGCTTCTAGATCAGCAATGTTGCCTGCTGGATTACCAATGGTTTCGCAGTAGATAGCTTTGGTTTTGTCATCAATGCATGCGGCTAGATCTTCGGTTGCGTCAGATTTAGCGAAGCGCACCTCAATGCCAAACGAGGGCAGCATGTGCGCGAATAGGGTGTAGGTGCCACCGTAAAGTTGCGGCGTCGTGACAATGTTATCGCCTTGGCTGGCTAGTGTGATCAGCGTGTACTGGATTGCCGCCATACCTGATGCGACCGCCAAGCCTGCCACGCCACCTTCCAAAGCAGCAACGCGTTGCTCCAGCACATCGTTAGTCGGGTTCATGATGCGCGAATAAATATTGCCAGGTACGGCGAGATCAAATAAATCGGCGCCATGCTGCGCGTCATCAAAAGCAAAAGCAGCGGTTTGATAAATCGGTGTCGCGACCGCCTTAGTGGTTGGGTCGGTTTCATAGCCATGATGGATAGCTAGGGTTGCAGCTCGGTAATGTTCAGACATAAGGCACTCACTCATTCACTAAGATAGAACAGATGTTTATACGTTTAGACGTCCATACTATCTAAAAGAGTTTATCCTGCAAGTCTTTTTTACTTACTTTTTCAACTGACTGATAAGCTGCAATACATCGCTATGCACGCCAGCCGCAGTGACTTCCGGCCCCGCCCCTGGACCCTGAATGACCAAAGGATTGGCATTGTACTGCTGACTACGCACGGTAAAATTCGCATTGCCAGCGGGAAGCCGCGCATAAAGCGAGTCATCATCAATAGCAACCAGCTTAGTGCCTGCGGTAACCTGACCATCAGCCACTTGCTCTATGTAACCCAGATAAACCCACTGTTGCGCCGCTGCGTTCTGTTGTAACCGCCAGTCATCAAAGGCTTGATCAAAAGCATCTAAATTGGCCAAGAAGTCTTTTGCACTGCCGTTTCGTAGCGGCGCTGGTACTAAGTTTTGAATGGCAACATCATCAAGCTGCAGTGGCCAGCCCGCTTCACGCGCAAGAATGACAAGTTTGCGAGCCACATCCATGCCGCCTAAATCGGTGCGCGGGTCCGGTTCAGTAAGGCCTAATTCACGCGCCTTCAGCAACCACTCGGATAGCGCATCGCCACTACGGTAGTTTTGGAATATCCACGATAGCGAGCCGGATAAGTTACCCTCAACGCGCAAAATCGCATCGCCACAGCGGCAGCGCTCGGAAATCGCGCTTAGAATAGGTAACCCTGCACCCACCGTTGTGTTATACAGCCAAGTGCGTTGGTACTGCTGCAACACACGTTGCAACTCTTGGTAAAAGTCGAGCCCACTTGAGCCTGCATACTTGTTAGCAGAAATCACGTGCGCCCCCGCTTTAACCCAGTCCACATAAGCGCGACTCACCGATTTTGCCGCAGTCAGATCAAGCAACAACGTTTGCTGACCGCGCTTTTGGCTGGCTTGGATCCAACGGAGGATCTGCTCGTTATTACTGTCTTGCGCGTTTTGATCAAAGCTCTCACGCCAGCGCTCTACTTCAATGCCACGCGCCGTGAGTAAAGCTTTCGAGCTACGAAACAACGCCGTTACACGGGCTTGCGAGGCAAGTGACAACTGCGATGCAAAATGATCGAGCCAATAGCTTCCAATGGTTCCACAACCCACAACACCAATGGCGATTTCGGCTTGACTCATGCTTCCTCCAAAAACTGTTTCAGTTGCGGCCCGTAGCTCGCAGTGTTCAAGATAAAACCGTCATGTCCATGCACGGTGTCAACCCGCACATGGGTGCGACAGTTGGGTAACTGGCTGGCGAATTCCTCCATTAGGTGCGGTGGCGCAAGATAATCCTCGGCAAAACTGACCAGCAGGGTGGGAATTTGTAGCGCTTGTGGTGGCATTCTGAAATGGTCTAGCGCGGGGCCAAAGCGTGCAAACAGTTGCGCGGCTTGCTGCGGATTCGAGCGTACTAACTGAGTCGCCCGCTCATGCATGTAATCCACCGCCGAACTTGGATCGGGAAAGCGTGTATCTAGCCCTTGCGCTCCGCGGTAACTGAGCATCGCTAGAGCTCGCGCTAACTGCACGCCCTGCTCAGTCGCGCCGGCTGTGGTGGCAAGACCTATGAAGTCACGCTGGAGGCTGCGTATCATCACCGCTTGCGCCGTAGGGCGGTGCGCCGCGCCTAGGACGACCAAGCGTTGGCAATTGAGCTGTTGAGTTCGGGCAAGAGCCATGGCCACGCAGCCACCAAAGGATCCGCCGATGACCGCATGCAATTCATGAATGCCAAGCTTGTGTATAGCCTGCGCTATCGCATCGGCATGTGCCTCAACTTGGTCAGGCACCTGCTGACAACTACTGGCCCCCATACCACCAAAATAGTCCACCGCCATCAGCCGAAATGGGAAGAGTTCGGCATGCTCAACCAGACCTTGCCACCACCCTCGACCATGCTGCTCAGGGTCCGCTTGGTAAATCTTGCGGCCACCCGAAATACCACCTAGCACCAACACCACGGGAGCACCCTTGTCTGCATTGACTGGCGAGTAAGTGCTAAGCGCTAACTGCCCTTGAGGCAGATCGATGAAGTGGTCTTGATATGAGAAGGACATCGTTGCTGGCTTAACTCAGTTGAAAAGACTGTTAAAGCGAATGTACTGAGCTAAGCCTAGCTTGTCAATATGGCCGTCTAAACATCTAAATCAAAGTTCACTCAATAGCTTCGGTACTACGCTCAATCCGTCGGCAAAAACACCTATGCCAACGACATTAACGGGCGAACCTGTTGATTTAGACATACATTTCCTTGTGATAACCACATTTATTAATGATAATAAAACATACGTTTACGAAAAGCAGCTAGAAGGCGGTCATAATGCCAACATTTGATATAGTTTCCGAAATCGATCGTGTCGAGCTCAAAAACGCGGTCGACAACGCGAACCGCGAACTTGATTCGCGCTTCGACTTTCGTGGTGTTGAAGCACGTATTGAACTCAATGACTTTACGGTGACTTTAGCATCAGAGTCCGACTTTCAGGTGCAACAGCTCTACGATATTTTTTCGAACCACTGTGCTAAACGCAACCTGAGTATGGCCGGTACTGAGTCGCCGCAAGAACTTACCCACAGCGGCAAAACCTACAGTACCACAGTCACCTTCAAGCAGGGCATCGATCAGCCTTTATCCAAACAAATCGTGAAGCTTGTGAAGGACAGTAAGCTCAAAGTACAAGCGTCCATTCAGGGCGATAAAGTTCGCGTCTCAGGTAAAAAGCGCGATGACCTACAACAAACAATGGCGCTGTTGCGGGAATCTGATATTGAACTACCCTTACAATACGAGAACTTTCGCGATTAATACCTTACGTAGACATCTGTAATTAGGGCTCAGTATGGACTGGCATAGCTTAATGGCGAAAATGCCTGGTATCACGTATCAGCTCATACGTGAGCCTAACGGGCACTTTCGTTTTACCTACCTGAGCGCTAATGCCCAAGAACTCTTAGGCTTTGCTCCCGATCCCCTATTGGAAGATGCGGGGCCTTTACTCCAAGCCATTCATCCTGACGATGTTGAAGAGGTCGTTAATGCCAGCGTTTTGTCTGCGCAACAACATATCGAGTGGCATCACCCCTTCCGCTTTAAGCGCCCCGATGGCGTGCAACTCTGGCTAGATGCCCATGATACCGGCGAAGAACTCGCTGATGGCACTTTGGTTTGGACCGGTTATATTGTTGAAGCCACCCACCGCAAGCAACTTGAAATGGAACTCATTGCAAGTGAACGGCGCTTCCAAACCTTAGTCGAAAATGCGACCGATATTATTTTCACGCTCGATGTAAACGGTAACATTGGCTATTTGTCACCAAACTGGCGGCGCTTAGTCAATGATGAACAAGCCGATCCCGTTAATCAGTCATTTACCACCATCGTACATGAGGACGATGTGGCCAACTGTAATGCCTTTTTGCAATCGCTATTGCACGGGGGACCGAACGTCGAGGACCTCGAATTTCGGGTCCGCCACGGTGACCAAAAGTGGCATTGGTACACCTGCCGCGCGGCTAAAGTTGAAGGCAGTGATAATACATCTGACTACTTGATGGGTATTGCACGCGAAATCACCGAGCAGCGCGAGCAACGGGAGAAAATGGCACGCATGGCGCGTCAGGATATGCTCACCAACTTACCCAATCGCGCATCCTTCGATGAGTCCTTCGAGCTCGCCATACAAAATAGCCAACAATATGGGCACGCCGTAGCGATACTTTTTATTGATTTAGATAAGTTCAAACCCGTCAATGATACGTATGGGCACAGTGTAGGAGACCAACTACTGATCCATGTAGCGCGCCGGATTAAGTCATGCTTACGAGACCGTGATCTTGCTTGCCGCGTGGGTGGCGATGAGTTTCTGGTGTTAACCGCTGATCACCCCACCATCGACACTGCCAAAGCAGTCGCGCTGGCTATCGCAAAGCGGTTACGCGAAGAGCTAGCCAAACCCTTTGCGGTCGAAAAATTACAACTCAAGATTTCGGCAAGTATTGGTATCGCCATCTACCCCGAGCATGCCGACGCCAGTGGTGACCTGCTGCGCTGCGCCGATCATGCCATGTACGAAGCCAAGCTTAAGGGTCGCGACTGTATCGTTGTCAGTAACTGCGAAACAGTTTTGGCCGACAGTAATTTAGAACAACGGTAACAAACTGCCAACGCTTAGCCATAATGCGGCCAACACCGATAAGCCAAGCATTACTTTAGTTCCTAAGGATGCGCTTCCATGATCGTGGCTATGGTCGTGGCCAGCACGCTCTTGCTGCTGATGACGCCAACGCAAATAAAGTAAAACGCCGGTCACCAACAGTCCCACCAGATTCAAATAAAAGCCATAGTTAAGTTTAAAATGGTCACGCTCTGCTATGTCGTCAACGGCACTAGCATCGGGCAGCATATCAAAGGCTGCTAGACCATAATGCATCACTAACGACGCGACGACTAAGCAGGTAAACAGCATAGCCGCGATGTAGAGCGCCATCTTCCAGCCGTAGTACTGAGCATTAATACGCAGCACCGGCAATACCACTAGATCTGAGAAAATAAAGGCCATAACCCCAGCAAACGCAACACCTTCACCAAATAACACCGCCGCCAGCGGAATATTACCCATGGAGCCGATAAAAGTGAAAAACGCGGCAATTGGCCCAACAACGGTTTGTTGTAGCACCTGCCAAAAGCTCAAATCCGCGCTGCTAGCGCCAGCACCTTGGAATAACCAGGTGAAAAACTCCGAAGGTACAAAGGCCGAAATAAGCCCCGCGACGGTAAAACCAATCAGAATGTCCTTCCATACCATCTGCCATTCCATAACATACCGATTGGCTACCATTTGCCATAATTCTGGATCGGTTAAATCCCCCCAATGACGTAAGTCGTAGCCCCCTTCATCTGCCCCGTCTTGTTCCTGATCGCGGGCGTTTTCAATCAATTGCTTCGGGCGCGTTAATTTCACAAATAGCCAAGCCAAAACAATCAATAAAAAGCCGCCAAGATACTCGCCCAGCACAAATTGCCAACTAAGAAACACGGCAATCACAAACCCCAGCTCGATCACTAGATTAGTGGACGCCAACATGAAGGCCATTGAGGCAGTAAAAGCCGCGCCTTTGTTAAATAGAGCGCGAGTTGTCGCTAGCGCAGCAAAACTACAGGAGCTCGAGATGAAGCCAAAGAAAGTACCTAGCGCAATCGACTTGGCACCATCGTCGCCCATCACAGATCGCATTTGCCGGCGGGTTACCAGCACCTGGATAACGCTGCTAATAAAATAGCCAAGAATGAATGCCCACAAGGCCATCCAAAAAAAGCCGAGACTCGTGGTGGCGGCGGCTTGCCAATTCTCCAAAAAGTGAGTCATTGATTAACCCCTTGGTCGATTGCTGTTAGGTGATTGTTCTTATTGATGATTGGTATCTCGCCTTAAACATAGCATACTATAGCTATTGAATTGAGCCCGACGCTATGGAGCAGAACAAGGAGTTTACATGAGCGAGCATTGGCAAGCACGACGGTCAGGACCATCACCTCAACGCCCCGGCGATCGGCGTACTCCGTGGCAACGTGATCGCGCTCGGGTCTTGCATTCAGCAGCTTTCCGCCGCTTGCAATCGAAAACCCAAATCATGAACGTTGGCGAAAACGACTTTTACCGCACGCGCTTGACCCATTCGCTAGAGGCCGCCCAAATTGGTACCTCGTTAATTAACCAATTACACCATGTGGGTACCGACCGTGACCGCGCTCTATTGCCCGATCTCAACCTAATGGAAACCCTTTGCTTAGCGCACGATATCGGCCACCCACCGTTCGGCCACGGCGGCGAAACGGCGCTCAACTTTAAGATGTTGGCGTCCGGTGGCTTCGAGGGTAACGGTCAAACCTTTCGTATTGTCGGCAAACTCGAGGCTTACCATGCCGATCACGGCATGGATTTAACCCGTCGGGCATTACTTGGCCTACTTAAATACCCTGTGCTTATGCCGGAACTCCCAGCACCAGCGACCCTAGACAATCCTGGTAGCCTTGCTCACTGGCGTCCCGCAAAGGCTTTATTCGCCTGTGATGCTGATTTGCTTGACTGGGTCTTACAACCTTTGAACGACGCTGACCGTGAACGTTTTCAAGACGTCGAACAACTTGCACAGTCGCCTTGGCAACGCTCGCTGCACAAGAGTTTTGATGCTTCGTTGATGGAGCTCGCCGATGATGTTGCCTACGGCGTACATGACCTAGAAGACGCGGTCGTCACCGGTACCTTGTCAGAAGCCCAGTGGCACACTCACCTCGACCATGTTGTCAATAAACTAGACGGTGAACTTGGCGAACTCATGGGCAAGCTTGGTGCACAGCTATTTTCGAAAGAACACAGTGTGCGAAAAGATGCCATTGGCGCCTTGGTGAACATTTTTGTCACTGCCGTGGGCGTTGAAGAAGTGCTACCAGAGGCACAGGAAGAGCTTATTCGCTTTAACGCGGTCTTGCCTAAAGCCGAACGTTTTTTACTGGATAGTCTTAAGGCAGTGGTGTTCGAACATGTGATTAACCAGCCGTCAATCCAACAACTGCGCTATCGTAGCCAAACCATGCTGTTGAATTTATTTAGTGCCTTTCACAACGAACCGCTACGTTTGCTGCCACATAACACCCGCACCCGCTGGCAAACAGCGTACGACCAACACGGACAGGCCAGTGCAGACCGTATTCTTTGCGATTACATCGCGGGCATGACCGATGACTACGCCGAACGCATGTATCGGAACCTTTTTGTGATCTGATTTATTGCTCGGCTATCCATTCCAAAACGGTCGCTAGCGGTTGTGGGCGACAAAACAAGTAGCCTTGTAACATGTCGCTGCCGTGAGTCACCACGAACTCACGCTCACCTTCGGTTTCGACACCTTCAGCGATCGTACGTATGCCAAGCTCTTTGGCAATCATTAACACACCACGAGTGATGGCTGAGTTGCGGCCCGCGCCATCAATACCAGAAATGAAGGTTCGATCAATTTTGATACCGTCGACCGGTAACTGGTTGAGATAGCTTAAGCTGGCAAAGCCTGTACCAAAGTCGTCAATTGCCACACGCAGGCCAAGCTCTCTGAGCTTGTGCAGCAGAGCAATCATGTGCGCACTGTCGCGCATAAAGACATTCTCGGTAATCTCGATGACCATTTGCCCGGGAGCGATTGCATAATCTTTCATGGTTGCGGCAACATTCTCGATAAAGTCGTCACGATAAAACTGCAGCGGTGAAAAATTAACGCTGACGCTTTCTAAACCAGCATCTATCAGCGTTTTGGTATCACGACAGGCACGCTCAAATACCCAATCGGCAATAGCAATAATTTGTCCCGTCGCTTCGGCAAGAGGAATAAAATCGCCGGGCGGAATATAGCCTTGTTCAGGATGATTCCAGCGTACTAAGGCTTCAACCGCGCACGGTTTTCCGGAGCGATCCACAATAGGTTGATAAAATAGTTCAAACTGCTCTTTTTGAATCGCTTCTTGCAGGTGTGTGCGCAGTTCGACTTGCTGCTGCATGCCAGCATCTAGATCGGAACTGTACCAGTGCCACGAACTACCACCACGCCGCTTCGCCTCGTACATGGCCACATCGGCGCGTTGTATAAGTTCCACTGGATAATTAAAGTCCTCACTATTGTCAGCAATGCCAACGGTGGCCGAAAGCGACACTTCTAAGTCATCAAAACGATAGGGATTATGGAATTGCGCTAATAACCGTCCAACCAGCAACGCCACTTGTTCGCGCTCTTGCACACTGGTGACAACGGCCACGAATTCATCGCCACCAAAGCGCGCTAGCATGTCTTCTTGGCCCATTTGTTGCTGCAACCGTACAGCCGTTTCCACCAAAATGCGATCGCCTACCGCATGGCCCAGACTATCGTTAATGGGTTTGAAACCATCCAGATCGATAAACAATACGAACACACGCCCATGGTGTTCACCGGTTTGTACCAATGCCCGCGCTAAGCGATCCTCCAGTGCATTACGATTAGGTAGCCGTGTCAGCACGTCATGTTGAGCCATGAACTCCAATGCTTCTTCGCGTTCCACCCGTTCAGTGATATCGCTTTGTAAACCAATGAAATGCGTTACTTTGTCACCATCACGCACGGGTGAAATCAGTAAATCATTCCAAAATGTCGTGCCATCTTTACGGTAATTGCGAATCGTAACGCGCACTTCGGAGCGCGTATGCAGGGCATGACGAATTTTTGCTACCGTCTCGGGATCAGTCTCAGGTCCTTGCAAAAAGCTACAGCTACGCCCTATCCATTCGTGGTCGTCTTGATACCCGGTGATACTCTTGAACGCTGGGTTTACATAGATGATCGGATAAGGTTTCTGACTCGCATCACTGATAACCACACCGTTGTTGCTCGATTCCACGCTACGCTCAAGAATTTTAAGTCTTGACGCGTTGCGGCGTTGCTCGGTCATGTTTTTGGCAATACCGTGCACGCCGGTAATTTCACCATTGATAATGATCGGCATATTGGTGATATCGAGCTCATGTAACTCACCTTGGCGATTAAAAATCTTGATTTCGTAGCGTTGTGGTTTGCCAGTCTTCGTGGCTTCAAAGTGCGCTCGCGTCCTCTCTCGGTACTCTTCTGGTACCACTAACTCGTAATGCTGCCCCAACACCTCCAATTCATTGAAGCCAATTAAATCGGCACCAGCGCGGTTCAAGCTCATGAAATTGCCATCGAGATCTAAGGTAAAAACCGCTTCGGGGTTGTAGCTAAATAAAGACCGGTTGTGCTGTTCACTGCGCTCACGTTGCACGCGATCATTGTGTTGATCAATCACCAGTGCGACTAAGTCGCGACTGCGTTGCAATAGGTCAAGTTCACGCAACGTGGGTTCCCGGCGCTTGCGGAAATACACAGCAAAAGTGCCGATAACATTTTTGTGGGCCGGCGATAAAACGGGGTAGGACCAACACGCCTTGAGCTGAAACTGCTCGATGATTTCGCGAAACGCATCAAAGCGTTTATCTTTACTCATGTCGGCGACAATTACCGGCACTCGGCGATAGGCGGCGGTGCCACAAGCGCCAACACCATCAGCGATCGGCAAGCCCTGCAATTCAGCGACAAACTCGGCGGGTAAACTCAAGGCACTCGAAGCATTCAATACGCGTTTGCGATCATCGACTAGCATCACGGAACAGAGTGCTTCGCCAATTTGATCTTCAATTAAAGCGCATATATCCGTCAGCTTTTCTTCCAACGATTTATTTTGCGCCAGCGAGGCGAGCGTGCGGAACTTCGCCGCCACCAAGCGGGCCAAGCGCACGCGTTCACGATGCCCGAACCACCAGCCGACGGCAATCGCGACCATTCCCAAAACCAGGCCGTAAACTAAGAATTGCTGTTCCCAAGCGAGCTGTTCAAACGCCAAGTGTATTCCTTAGGTACGCAACATGCGCAAGCGATAACGATGCCAAGCAAGGCCTACGACCAACACCAATAGACCCACGAATACGGTATTCACATTCAGCGTTGCGGCCAAACTCAGACAGCCGACGAGACCGAGTAGCGACCATGCTTTGTGAATAAATCGCTGTTCATAACTTACACGAAGTGCAGCTAAATTCGTAATTGAATAATAGATTAAGACAGTAAACGCGCTAAACGTCCATGCTAAGCGAATACCGCCAAATGCCGCGATAACGATCATCACCCCTGCCGCAACAAGGGTTGCCAGTGGCGCCGCGGTACGGGCTGCGTTCAACTGCGCCCATGACTTCGGCAAGTCGCCACGACGCGCCATGGCTAACACTACGCGGGAGACACCTAAAATGAGATTTAGGGTCACACCAAGCATGGCAAAAATCGCGCCTAAAAACACAAAATCGCGGGTCAGCCCTGGCGTCATGAGTTGGGTCAGGATGAAATCCTCACCAATATAAAGCGGGTTGCGCCGCATTAATGCCCATGCCACCGCGACGTAAAGGAGTGTGACGACAATCATGGTCGCAATAATCGCGCGAGGAATGATGCGTCGTGGTTCCCTGACCTCTTCGCCCATGGTTGCTATGCGACCATAACCGGTATAGGCGACAAAGAGTAAAGCCGCAGCCGCCAGAAAGTCTCTGAGCTCGAAATGTGCAGCTTCTGCAAAACTGGCTGAGGGCGTCGGCGCCTCTGCAGACCAAACCACAAAAACCACTAAGCTAACGATAGCCAAGCCAACCAATAGCGCATTCACTTGGTTCGAGCGACGCAACCCAGCCAGCACGAGTAGGGTAATCAACACAATAAAGCTAATCGACATAAGCACAACCACCCAGTGCGGCCAGCCCAAGTATTGATTCACTAACCAAGCGCTGGCGAGGGCTGCTGCGGCGGCTGACGCACTTTTGGCAGCAATGAAAAACCAGCCCGCGACAAAGCCTAAATCATGATTAAGAAATTGATAGCCGTACTCATAGGTACCGCCACTTACAGGGTGTACCGCCGCCAACTGTGCGCTGGAAAGACCGTTGCACAAAGCCACAAAAGCCGCCAGCAAAATGGCATAAAGCAACCACTCGCCAGCCAAAGCATAGCCAAACCCGATACTGACAAAAGCTCCAGTGCCAATAATGGATCCTAGGCCTAAAACCACAGCGCCCATCAACGACGTAGAGCGAACCAATTGTTGGGTCATGCCATCACCTTTGAATCGAAACCTGTCGTGTCACTTAAGTTATCAGAATAGCCCGCGTTAATGACAGTGTAATAACATTCGAAGCTTGCTAAAGCAGCGGGTGCTGATCTAATTTGCGATGCGCGCTTGTGGTCGCTTGCCTTAATTCGTGCAGCAGTTCAGTCATGCTTGGCCCTACATCCGATCTAGATAAGCATTTGTTTCGTAATACTAGACACTTTCTGGCAATGATGACAATTCATAATGTATCGCGTTGGTCTCGTTTGGTTACAAGACGATTTGAGGTTAGATGATAACCTGCTGCTGCAACAAGCCGCACAAGAGTGTGAGCAGTTACTATTGGTTTACTGCGTCAACCCTAAATGGTTTCAAGCCAATCGTTATGGTTTGCGCACCGTTGGCGCGCAGCGCTGGCGGTTTTTGCTCGAGTCATTAACTGACTTACAAAAGCAACTACGCAGCATGGGTCAAGAACTCATTGTCACCATGCAAAGCCCCTTGCATACCTTAGCTGAACTCTTTGGGCAATTTCCCATCGACGTGGTGTACAGCAGTGAACACGCGGGTGTTTATGAGTGCACCTATCAGCATTTGTTGCAACGTCGGTACCCACTTGTACGACATGAGCGCGTCGCCAACAACACGCTCTTTACGCAGGACCAACTCCCATTTGAACTGCAGGCGGTACCAACTAGTTTCTCTAAATTCCGTCGCCAACTCGAACAGCAAGACTTGGCGCAAGTGATTGCCAAGCCCCTAGCCGCGCCACAACAATTGCCGCCGCCACCGCCGTTCGTCGAAACTCTGCAACATCAGCAAAAGGCGACGTTGCCAGCGGTCACCACAACAGCGAACCCACTCTTCTCGGGGGGCGAGCAAGCTGCGCTTGAGCATTTGCACAGCTATTTTCGAAGTGGTTCTGCCAGTAGCTATAAAGAAACCCGAAATGCCTTAGATAACTGGTCTTCGTCCACTAAGTTTTCACCTTGGCTGGCCAATGGTTCACTGAGTGCGCGGCGTATACTGCACCGGTTGCATGCATACGAGGGTGAGCATGGCGCTAACGAAAGCACCTATTGGATTTTCTTTGAACTCCTCTGGCGTGAATATTTTCAGTGGTATGCCCACAAACATCAGCATCGCTTGTTTCGCTTTTCTGGCATCCAAGCGAAGCGTCCGCAAACGAGCTTTTATGCCTCACGTTGGCAACAATGGTGTAGCGGCACTACCCCTTACCCAATCGTCAATGCCTGTATGAACCAATTGAACGCTACCGGTTATATGTCCAATCGCGGGCGGCAATTGTTGGCAAGTTGTTTTGTCCATGAACTACAGCTTGATTGGCGCTACGGCGCGGCCTTTTTTGAGCAGCAGCTCATAGACTACGATGTCGCCTCGAATTGGGGCAACTGGCAATACCTAGCTGGCGTCGGTGCGGATCCGCGCGGTCATCGCCGCTTTGACCTTGCCAAACAAACTCAGCAATATGATCCAAACGGTGAGTTTATTGAGCGCTGGCAAGGTAAGGTTACGTCGCAACCCGAGTGGATTGATGCGGCCGACTGGCCGTCGTCGACTTAGGGCACATATGCCCCGACCAACGCAAGGTTCGACCGACTAAACGCAAGTCACAGCATTAAGCGTTGCCTCGGTGGCCAAAACACCGCTACTATCAAGCTAGTTCATGATCAGCAACTTTCAGGTAGCGCTATGAAATTACTCACAAAAGCCATTCTGGCAGTAAGCCTTATTGCCCCAAGTCTAAGTGCAACGCTTACCGCACAAACGTTCGAGCAGGGGCGTGTTTTTACTGATGCCGATAGTGTTTCGGTATTGAGTTACAAGGAACGTATTGCGCCTGAAAACCGTATGCTCACCACCCGCCTTACCGAACTCTTGCCGAAGTTAATGGCAGAAACAGAGCTCGATATGTGGTTGGTGATCAATCGCGAGTACGCTGAAGATCCGGTTTACTATACCTTGGTGCCCCAGCCTACTTTCGCTGCGCGGCGCACCACCATGTTGGTCTTTCATCGTTTGCCTGATGGCAGTATTGAGCGCTTATCGGTGAACCGCTACCCACTTGGAGAACCCTACGAGTCCGCTTGGGCCGGCGGCGAGTTGGACGCACAATGGCAAGCTTTAGCGGATCTTATTGCCGAAAAAGATCCTCAACGAATTGGTATTAACGTCTCACGCGATTGGCCCGTTGCTGACGGCCTTACCCACGGCTTACAACAACGTCTCATCGAAGTCTTGCCGGCGGAATTACAAGAGCGCTTAGTCTCTGCCGAAGAGCTCGTCGTGCGCTGGGTCGAAACCCGCACCGCCGAGGAAATTGAAGTCTACCCGCAAGTGGTGAGTTTAGCGCGTGCCGTTATAGCCGAAGCCTTCAGTAATCGTGTTATCACTCCGGGTGTGACCACTACGGAAGATGTCGCATGGTACATTCGCGAGCGTTTTGCCGAGTTGCAACTGCCGGTCTGGTTCATGCCTTATGTCACCTTGCAACGCAAAGGCCAAGGTTGTACCGATGAACAGCCGTTCTGTGGACAAAGTGGCAAAACCATTCAACGCGGTGATGTTATCCACACTGATGTGGGTATTTGTTACCTAAAATTGTGTACAGACACCCAAGAGCTTGGCTATGTTCTCAATTTTGGTGAGACTGAGGTTCCTGCCGAGTTGAAGGCTGCGCTGGCGGTCGGCAATACATGGCAAGACCACCTTACCGATGCTTTCAAAGTCGGCCGTACCGGCAACGAAGTCCTTGAGGCGACGATCGCCAAAACCACTAGCGAAAGCATGATCACCAGCACCTATACTCACCCCCTTGGTTTCTACGGTCATGCACCAGGCCCGACCATCGGTATGTGGGACAACCAAGGCCCGACAGCGATTCGCGGTGATTGGCCGCTGTATGCCAATACGGCCTACGCGATTGAAGGTAACGCCAAGGTGCCGCTCGCTATGTGGAACGGACAAAATGTGCAGATCATGCTTGAACAGAGCGCACTATTTGATGGCGAGCAAGTCACGTATTTGGCGGGTCGACAGACCCAATGGCATGTGATTCGCTGATCGTTATTCGTTATTCGTTATTCGTTATTCGTTATTCGTTATTCGTTATTCGTGAGTGGAGTAGGTCATGACGCATTCGTTTCAGAGTATTTGTATTTATTGTGGGGCTAATCCGGGTTTTAGTCCCGTGTATAAAGATGCGGCTCTGCAACTCGCCGATGAGCTTTGCCGCGCGGGTATTACGCTCGTTTACGGCGGCTCTAGCGTTGGTTTGATGGGTATTTTGGCGGATCGTGTGCTGAGCAATGGCGGCAAAGTTATTGGTGTTATTCCCCAAGCCTTGGTTGACAAAGAGCTTGCTCACGAAGGCTTAACTGAGTTACATGTCGTCGAATCCATGCATGCGCGTAAAGCCAAGATGGCCGAACTCGCTGATGGCTTCATTGCCTTACCCGGCGGTATGGGAACCCTAGAAGAACTGTTTGAAATGTTGACCTGGGCACAGCTTGGTTTCCATCAGAAAAGCTGTGCCGTACTTAATGTCGACGGTTTCTACGAAGGGCTTTTAAGCTTTCTGGAAGGCGCGACGTCACAAGGCTTTATTCGTGACGAACATCGCCACTTGCTGCTCAATCACGATGACCCTAAAGTCTTACTAGAACTTATGGCTGCCTATGAGCCCCCCAAGCAACCAAAATGGATAACCGCCAACGAAACTTAAGTATCGCTTAAGTATTGCCACTTAAAGTGATGCCATGTCAGCCAACAGGAGCTGTACCATGGCATCAACAACATCCCAGCAGCAAACGTCTGCTCGACTTCAGGCCGAAACAGTACAAGTCGTGGATGTGCGTCCCGGCCATCCGTTACGAGCGCGCGCCGAGCAGTTCATTTGTGACAAATACTGGTTTACATTTTCCGCCTGTTTGGCGGCATTGCCAGAGCAATTGATTTGTCTATGCGACGACACTGGTGACATTGTTGCCGCCTGTGCGTTTTCGATAGCGGACCAACGCAAACTATTTTCTGAGCGCTACCTTGGACATCCGGTTCAAGAGCATATTGAGACTGTTTTTTTCACCCGTATCCAACGTCAACGTATTGCTGAGATCGGTTCCCTTGCCTGTCTGAACCACACTTATTTACCCATGCTATTTGCCGCTGTGGTCGACTACGCCAGTCAACACAACGTCGACTTTCTGCTGTTCACCGCAACGGCACAGCTGCGTCGTCATTTGCAGCGCTTGCAGTTGCCGACCCAGATCCTTGCCAATGCTCCGGCTGTGGCACTACCTGAGGCCGAGCGTGAGCAATGGGGAAAATACTATGATCGCCAACCCTTAGTTTTAGCTGGCCGCACCCAAGATGGCGTGCGTTTGCAACATCATCTACAAAGACATGGGGCCATGCATGCAGGTCAATGAGTTCTTTAGTCGCTTAGAAAAATATCGGTATAGCGATGCAAAAATCACCGACGACGCGCGGCAATTAAGTTATGGCGAACTGCTTGATGCAGTGGATCGTCTCGCCCAAGAATTCACGACCGCTGGCTATCAACGCCTAGGCTTACTTGCCGACAACAGTGTCGACTGGCTCATGTTAGACCTCGCGGCTCTGAAAGCCGGTATCACTTTAGTACCGTTACCGTTATTCTTCAGTGCTGCTCAACGTGAAAGCGCCATCGTTGACGCGCAGATAGACGCATTAGCGCTTTCGACCACGCACATCCAGCGCTTAACTCACACAGCGCTACCGCATTTGGCAGCGAAGATCACCTATACTTCAGGCAGTACAGGCAGCCCAAAAGGCGTCTGTTTAACCGCCGAGCATTTGTTAACGACCGTAAGCGCTTTGCGACAAGCCTTGCCGGAGCAAGCTTCCAACAGCCATCTGGCGATTCTGCCACTCGCAGTTTTACTCGAGAATATTGCCGGAAGTTGGTTAGCGCTAAGCTTCGGCGCCGACTTGCACCTGCCGAGTCTAAAGTCGCTTGGTTACACCGCTAGTCATCAGATTCATCAACCGACATTTTATGAGCAACTTCGCAGCAAACGTGCACAAAGCTTGATTCTAACGCCAGCGCTTGCCGAATTGATCGTTCATGGCGTAGAAAGCGCACAGCTTGATGCTGCCCAATTCACTTTTTTGGCGGTGGGTGGTGCAGCCGTCACACCAACACTGTTAGAACGCGCTGAGCAAGCACAGGTTCCGCTGTATGAGGGCTATGGCCTAAGCGAATGTGGTTCTGTAGTGTGCCTTAATACACCCCGCCACAAGCGCAATGGTTCTGTTGGCAAGGTACTTAGTCATCAGCAAGTAAAAGTTGAAAATGGCCAACTTTTCACGCGTGGTGCCTACATGCTCGGCTATTTGCATGACCAACACCAAGCCGCCGCTAACGACTGGCATGCTACCGGTGACCTTGGTCGTATTGACGAGGATGGTTTCGTCTATGTTGCTGGACGGCTATCAAACCTAATCATCACCAGCTTCGGCCGCAATATCTCACCGGAGTGGTTGGAAACGCTCGCGCAACCCTTTACCGAATGGCAGCAGTTCATGGTTTTTGGTGATGGCCGAGCGCGTCTTGGCGCTATTATTTCACCAAGCTCCGAGGCGACCCAAGAACAAATTGACAGTGCGCTCACAGAGCTTAACCGGCAATTACCCGACTACGCACACATTTCTGGTTGGCTGCAAACAACCGAGCCATTTAGTGAGCAGAACGAATTACTTACCCATAATAAGCGGCTACGCCGTAAAGCAATACTAAAAACTTACCTCCAGGCCATTCAGCAGTTTTATGGAGACTGACATGACTTTTTTTCAAACGTTATGTGATACCACAAAAGAAGATCAGGCCTACTTATTAAGCGCCCCAGCTATTGTTGATACTTTTGCTGGCAAAATCTCGCCACAGCGCTACTTAGCTTTTTTAACGCAAGCTTATTATCACGTACAACATACCGTACCTTTGCTTATGGCTGCAGGAGCGCGTATGACGCCTGACCAAGAGTGGTTGCGTAAAGCCGTGGTCGAGTATATTGACGAAGAATATGGCCACCACGAATGGATACTCAACGATATTCGTCACTGTGGTGGTGACGCCGATCAGGTTAAACAGGGTCAGCCACATTTCACCACCGAGTTGATGGTGGCGTATGTGTACGATCGCATTCAGCGCTTTCACCCCGCTAGCTTTTTCGGCATGGTGCATGTACTCGAAGGCACCAGCGTTAAGCTTGCGACGCAAGCCGCGCATAACATTCAAGACCAATTAGGGCTGCCAACCAAGGCCTTCAGTTACCTGCTTTCACATGGTGACCTAGACCAAGATCATGTGGCTTTTTTCGCCAAACTCATGGACCAAATCACCGATTCCGCAGCGCAAGCCGCAATTATCCACACAGCGAAAGGCGTCTATCGGCTCTACGGCGATATGTTCCGCGCCTTGCCAGCGTAGGGAGTTACCATGAAGCGATTTATCCACGATTGGCCTCAGCAACATATTTTATTAATCGGCGCACAAGGCGGAGTTGGGCAGGCGCTCGCCGCGGCCTTAACCCGCAAAGGTGCAAAGTTAACCTTGGTAGGCCGCCGCGAAGCTGAATTGCAACAACAGGCAGCCCAGTTGCAACAACAGTATTTGGTTTGTGATCTTGCCCATTCGCAAGCGCTGCAGCAACTACGTGACTATGCGACCACTGCACAGTCAGCGTTGAGCGGTATGATCTATGCTGCCGGTCTGAACGCCAACAACTTTTTCACAGCGGAACCCTGGGAACAGCATGAGCAGGTAATGGCACTGAATTTACTACGTCCGATGCAGCTCACCCATGCGTTATTAGGGCCGCTACAGCGCGTGCCGCAAAATTGGATCATGCATGTAGGCTCAGTGTTTGGTGCCATTGGTTTTCCCACGCAAACCAGCTATGGCGCAAGCAAAGCCGGTTTGGCTCGTTTTTGCGAAGCGTTACAGCGCGAGCAAGGTGCAAATGGCTGCACCATCATGCATTGCGCGCCACGCGCCATTAAGACCGACTTCAACCAAGGGGTCATGGCAACCTTTAATCAACGTAGTAAGACCGCCGAAGACTCACCCGAAAAAGTCGCCGACATCATTATTCAACAAATCGAGGCAGGGCAAAAACGTCGCATTATCGGCTGGCCTGAACGGTTCTTTGTCAAACTTAATGCCCTGTTTCCGCAGCTTGTTGACACTAGCATGCAGAAACCAAGGCGCTTATTACGTCAGTTGTTACAGGAGACAAAATCATGAAACGCACCCTTATTAGTGCTCTTTTAGCACTATCATTCATTGGCCCGGCGCAGGCCCAAGACGACTTTGCTCAGGAGCTGCTGCAACTGCAACATGATTGGGCGATTGCCAACTACCAACGCCAAGACGATGCACAAGAGCAAGCTTTCGATGAGTTAGTTACGACGGCCAACGCCTTTGTTAACCGGTATCCCGACCGCGCTGAAGCGCATATTTGGAAAGGAATTGTTCTAAGTACCCAAGCCGGTGTTGAGGGCGGGCTTGGTGCCTTGGGTCTCGCCAAAAAGTCACGCGCTGAGCTCGAGCAAGCTTTACAGCTAGATCCGAAAGCGCTCGATGGTTCGGCCTACACCAGTCTGGGCACCCTTTACTATAAAGTGCCAGGTTGGCCAATTGGGTTTGGCGATGACGATCTCGCCCGTGAGCACTTAGAACAAGCCCTGCAGCTCAATCCCGACGGCATTGACCCGAACTACTTCTATGGCGAATTTTTGTATGAGGAAGGCGACTATGCAAAGGCCGCCCAACACCTACAGAAAGCATTGCAAGCGCCTGAACGCGAGCAGCGTCCGCTCGCTGATAGCGAACGCCGAAAAGAAATTGAGCATCTTCTTGCTAAAGTGAATAAAAAGCTGAAAAGACGCCGCAGTTAGGTTAGCTTAGAGCGCATACTTAGCTGCTTTAATTGGAGATTAGGCATGCGCTCTATACTTTTTATCATTGCTTTAGTCGTTCTTGCGCCCGTTCTGACGCCGACATTGCAGGCGCAAGAAGCGCGTCCTATCAGTGAGGCCGAACAGTTTGCGGTCACCAGTGCGGTAGAGGATTTTCTCTATGGCGCTTCGGTGAACGACGTACAAGCGCATGACGCATTTTGGGCGCCAGAACTCACCTATACGAGTTCGACGGGCGTTCGTTTCGGCAAAGCACAACTGATGGATGGCATGACCGATGCGCAACAGGTGCCGAGCGATGAAGTGCCCGCTTGGTATACCGCTGAAGACATCGAACTCAAAGCCTTTGGCCCGACCATTATTATCAATTTCACCTTGGTTTCGACGCATGTGGCGACAGGCAAACGTGAGACCTTCTTAAACACCGGCGTTATGGTGGAGCGCCAAGGGCAATGGCAAGCGGTCAACTGGAACGCTACGCGGACCGCCGCCTCGACGGATTAATTACCAATAATTGATACGCGGCCAGAACACCAGCTCGTCAGCGGTAGGTACCACATACCCTTCGAACTGGCTGGCCGTAGCGCAAGCATGATTTGGCAGAATTCGAACTTGATCCCCCACCTCGAGCTTGGGCAACTTTGCTTTGCTGCCCTTTCTAACGGAAACGATGCCATGTTCTTGGCTGGTGCTACTCACGATGAGATCTTGATAGGGCGTGCCATCCATTGCACAAACTAGGCCATAACCTTGATCAACTTCTTGGGCGGCGGTACCCCGATCGCGCGATAAAGCCATCCAGCCGGCGTCTGTCATAATCCAGCCCTTGTCTGGACGATGTCCAATTACCGTAGCCACCACACTAATAGCGATATCACTGAGTTTACAGACGTGTAACCCTGCCATCACCAGATCTTGGAAGACATAAACGCCAGCGCGAACCTCGGTAACGCCGTCCAGATCTCGCGCAAAATGCGCGGTGGGTGTAGAACCAACACTCACCATAGGACAACTTATTGCGGCAGCCTCAAGAGCGTCACGAACAGCCACAGCCGTCGCGCGCTCGTGCTCAGCGGCGGCTTCCTTCGCAGCCTTATCAGGGCAGTGATAAGAACCACCTGCATGCATCAGAATCCCTGAAAATTGCTGGTTTTCGTGCAATATTTTTGCAATTTCGACGATCTTAGAGTCATTTTTGGTCAGCCCAGCACGTTCGCCATCGCAATCAATTTCCAGCAAAGCGGGTATCGCTACACCCGCTTGCCGGGCATAGCTGACCACCGCTTGTGCTTGCGCTTTGCTATCGAGCAGCACACGAACGGTCACCCCGGCACGCAGAAGTTCAAGTACACGCGGCAATTTATCGGGGCTAATCCCCACCGCATAAGTAATGTCGGTAAAGCCATGGTCAGCAAAGTATTCCGCTTCTTTTAGCGTGGACACCGTGATTGGACCTACGCCATCGGCAAACAAGCGCCGCACAACATCAATGGATTTTGCGGTTTTTACATGCGGCCGCAACTGCACACCAAGTTCGTCCATGTGCGCCTGCAAGCGCTGAATATTGTGCTGCATTTTCGCAGGATCAAGCAGTAAATAGGGCGTGGTTAAATCGGCGAGATTAATCATTGCAAGCACCATCACAAGTCGAACAGATGCCTCCATTATGGAAGACCTTCTCAGCCCCCACAAGTTAAAGCTTTAATTCGGCTAACGCAGGCTCGTGCAGGCTGCTGAGGTAGAGCTGCTCGTCAACTTCAGCGGCCCCTGTCACATGCGCAAATTCGCCAGTAGGGTCTTGCAAGCTGCGCAATACATTGCCGTTAATATCAATTGCCAGCAAATGACTGTAGCGCTGTGCCTGCGGGCGCATGAAACTGGGTAAGCGCTGCACAATTTTACGAACAAAAGGATACTGCGACAATGTATCCAAAGCAGCGCTGCGCGGGCTGACCAAGCCAACCCAGAACTTACCATTTGGCGCGTCATTAATGTTGTCCGGAAAGCCAGGTAGGTTTTCCATAATGGCTTCAATTTGGCCATTGTTATCGGCGCCAATGCCGATGCGCACAATCCGATAGCTGCCGGTTTCAGCCACCAGTACCCAACGGTTATCGTGACTCACGGCCACACCATTGGCAAAGTGCAAGCCACCTAGAACCGTAAACGTACGGCCACTTTCTGGTACGTAAGCAAGTAAACGCCCGTTGCCAGCGTGCTCCATAATGTCGAGTAAGCTTGCTTGATAGGTGCCGTATTGATCCGCCGCAAACCGTGACGAGGCATCGGAGAAATAAACAGTGCCATCTGCAGCAACATCAACATCATCAGCATAGCGCACCGTGCGCCCATCAACTTCAGTCACCACCAGTTCAAGTCCTGTATCAACCGACCAGCGCATCAACCCAAGGTACGCATCGGCAATCCACAGCGTGCCATCGGGACCGAACTCAAGACCAAGCGGACGTCCACCAGTGGTGGTCATAATCGAAAACTCACCGTTGTGTTCGCGCCGCACAATATCGCCGTTCAGCAAGCCAAACACGGGGCGCCCTTCTGGATCGAGGGCAATGTCTTCTGGCCCCACCGAGTGCGGCAAGGCGATGCGTTCTGCGCTTTGTAGCTTCGTGTTAGGCGCATAAGCCCCCACAAAACCTTGATCGCGTGGCGCATTCCACGCCCGCGGTTCAATGGCTACCGGCCAAAACAAAAGGTATGCGATTAAAGCGAGCACTATGAGCACAGCGCTCGGTGCAACAGCATGACGCTTCGACATTGTTCAGAGTCCCTGTTGTTATTTATCTAACTTCATTAAAAAGTCCTGCACGCGCTCGGCGGTTTGCGCTGGGCGCTCCACCATTGGCATATGGCCCACGCCCTCAAAAATTTCCAGCTCGGCATTAGGTATACCTTTATACCACACTGCCGCTGAGCTCACATCGAGCAGTTGATCCTGACTACCCCATAGAATCAAGGTAGGTACTGTAATGTCAGCAAGGCGCCCATCCAGTTGATCGAGATTACGAAAGTCTTCGGCAATTTGAATGTATTCAGCTTTGTGCTCTTGGTAGCGCTGCGCCATGCTGCGTAGTACAAATTCAGGAATATACGGCGGTTCGGCCATGGTCATGGCATAGAACTCTTGAAAGTCTTCCCAGTTATCAATCTCGAACGGTGATTGCCCTTGCTGGAATAGTTTTTCTGCACGGCTGGGCACTGGTGCGGTGACGCCGGCTGGATCAATCACCACGATGGCGTTGGTGCGCTCGGGATACTGCAAAGCAAAATTGGCGGCAATAAGTCCCCCCATCGAGTTGCCAATCAGCGTAGCGCGCTCAACTTGCAAGGCATTAAGTAATCGCTGCAAACGTGTTGCTTGGGCACTTGGGCTATAGCTCCATTGCGGGTCAAAGCCGGTTTCTCCATGGCCCGCAAGATCAGGGATAATAATGCTATAACGTTCATCAACTTGGTTAGCAAAGCGCAGCCATAGCTCCTTTGAAGCGGTATAGCCATGCAGCAACAGCAATGTTGGAGCATTCGCGCCTTGTCCCTCGCGCCGATAGACCGAAAAAGTGATATCGCCTAACGCGACTTTACCTTTGTCAAAGCCGTAGAGCGCCGCCTCAATACGCTGTGTGCTCTCGTAAACCAGCTTTCCAGTGAGTGGGTGCCAAGTCACCGCCCACAAAGCCACCACCACGATGACCACACCGATGAGCCACTTTTTCATGCGTCTGATCCTTGTATGAATTTATGATCCTGTGGCCGAAACCGCCACGCTAAATAGCGATAGACAAAACTAAAGCCGGGAAACATGGCCGTGATTTTGCCGCTTTTACTTTGATACCAACTATGACAGCCGCCGGTCTGCCATACTGTGCGCGCCATCTCGTGGTGAATCTTATCTGTGTAACGCTGCTCGGCCTCGGCGGTGACTTCAACGCTCATGGCCTGACGTTGCTGCAACTCTTTGAGCACCCGCATGATGTAAATCATCTGCGATTCAATCACAAAAATCGCCGACGTGTGACCGATGCCAGTATTAGGTCCCGTCACCAAAAACAGGTTCGGAAACCCTGGCATCATGGTCCCAAGGTAGGCGCGCGGATAATCTTCCCACAGGTCATCAAGGCGCTGTTCATTGCGCCCCACCACGTTAAAACCGAGCGCCCCATCCGTCGCTTTAAAGCCAGTGGAATAGACCACAAGATCGAGTTCGAGCTCATGTCCCTGCTGCGTCACCAGTCCATGCTTGGTGAATTCTCGAATACTGTCGTGGCGGTCATGTAAGGTCACGTTGTCGCTGGCTAGCGCCGGATAAAGCGTATTGGAAACAATAATTCGCTTACAGCCAATAGTGTAGTCAGGGGTCAGTTTTTCGCGCAATTCCGCATCTGGGATCTGCTTACGCAAGTGTGCTCGAGCTTCGCGTTCAGCAAAAAATTTAAGTAGCGTGCGCGAATATTTGAAGGCTAGAACACGCCATTCGAGTGCCCAATAAATCGACTTTCGCACCAATTGATAGAAGGTTTTGACACCCAAAAGCTTGCGAAACCAAGGCGCGAACTTGCGATCTGGCCGCGGCATCACCCAATGGGGCGTGCGTTGGAACACGTGCAAATGCTCGACTTTATCAGCAATCGCGGGAATCACCTGTGCGGCACTGGCCCCACTGCCAATAATGGCGACACGCTTACCGCTATAATCGTAGTCATGATCCCAAGCGTTGGTGTGAAAGCTTTTGCCAGCATAGTCTTGTTGTCCCGGAAACTCAGGAATCAACGGGTTACTTAGAGGCCCTTGTGCGCTGATCACCGCTTGCGCAAAAAACACGCCGCGATTAGTCGTCACTTGCCAGTGTTGTTGCTCGGCAAGCCAACGTAGTTCGGTCACATTGGTATTTAACCGTGTCTTATCGGCCAACCGATGCTTGGCCAGTACTTGCTTGGTATAGGCTTCAAGTTCTGGCTGCTCAGCGAACATTTGTGACCAGGGATAAGGTTCGCTCGCGAGTGAATAGAGCGGTGACTGTACATCCACCTGGGCGCCAGGATAGGAGTTTTGACACCAAGTGCCGCCCATAAATGCCCGCCGTTCGAGCATGACAAAGTCAGTCATGCCGCTTTGCAACAGACGCAAGGCTGCCGATTGACCGCCAAAGCCAGTGCCAATAATGATGACGTTATAGTTGTTTTTTGCCGTCGTCAAAGTCGCGTTTCCAGAAAGTGTAAAAGTCGTCTACAAATTAACGGTTTTATTAATTATATTCTACACTTGTAAAGAGTTTTCATTCTATTCGAGCAAGCGAACCAACGGCGCCCAATCACCATGCATGACCGCGATAAGCAACAAAGCGAAGCACGGTTTCACAAGCTTTTTGATGACACCCAAGCAATGTCAATTCAAGGCTATCGTGCTGATGGCACCGTGGTGTATTGGAATGCGGCCTCAGAACGCATCTACGGCTACAGCACCACGGAAGCCCTCGGGCAGAGCCTCTACGATTTAATCATTCCCGCAGAAATGCGCAATGACGTCGAACAGGCGGTTGCGTGGATGTTCGAGCACGAAGAGGGTATTCCCTCTGCTCGCCTTAACCTAAGACATAAAGATGGCAGTCTTGTGCCCGTCTATTCGAGTCACACAGTGGTTTCGCTCCCCAACGATGAACCCATTATGTTCTGTATGGACGCTGATATGCGCGAACTGGAAATGGCCGAAGCCGAAGTGCAACGCTTATCTTATTATGACCCGCTGACCGCGCTGCCAAATCGCCGTTTACTGCTCGAACGCTTGGCCAGTATGAGCCGCACCAATGGTAACGATGCCCCAAGTGCTGCCCTGCTGATAGTCGATCTTGACCATTTTCACAGTATTAATGAGAGCCTAGGCTATAGCAATGGCGACCGCGTTCTTGCCCATTGCGCGAAGTGCCTACAGAGCCTCGCTTGCACCACTGACGATGTTGCCCGACTGGGTAAAGATGAATTTGCGTTGGTCATGCCAAGCAGTCACAGTTCACTCGATGCGGTAGCAGCACAGGCTGAACAACAAGCCACGCAAATACTCAAAACGCTCGAGACCCCACTCACACTTGCCAATGCTAGTCATAAGTTGTCGGCGTGCGTCGGCATCACCTTGTTTAGCTGTCCAAACGAATTGGCCGGCGATGAACTTTTGCGGCAAGCCGATATAGCCTTAAAAACAGCTAAGCGCGCGAGCGAAACAGCAATCAGCTTTTTCGACCAACACATGGAAACGGCAGTTAAAGCTCGCCTGCAACTTTCTCAGGCACTTAACCATGCCATCGATCGACAAGAGTTGAGCCTCGCCTTGCAACCCCAAGTGAACAAGTACCGACAGGTTGTGGGATTTGAAGCGCTATTGCGTTGGCAACATCCAGAACTGGGTACGATTTCGCCCTCCCAGTTCATACCCGTTGCAGAAGAAACTGGCGCCATACTGACCATCGGCGACTGGGTTTTAGCGCAAAGCTGCGAAACCTTGCTGCAATGGTCAAAACAGCCAAACGCGAAGCATCTGACGTTGTCGATCAATGTCAGTCCAGTACAGTTTATGCGCAGCGATTTTGTCCAACGCGTGAAAGATGTATTACGGCAAACGGGCGCAAATGCGAACAACCTGCGTTTTGAGTTAACCGAAAGCTTAATGGCTAATGATATTCATTTCATCATAAGACAAATGCGCGAACTGCGCGATCTTGGCGTATCCATTTCATTGGATGACTTTGGCACCGGCTACGCCTCACTGGCTTACCTAACGCAGTTACCTATTGATGAGCTAAAAATTGACCGCGCCTTTGTCAGCGATCTCAATCGACAGGGCAAAGGCGAGCTCTTGGCAGAAACCCTGATCAGCCTAGGCCGCAGCATGAACTTAGCGGTCATTGCTGAAGGTGTTGAAACCTTTGAACAGTTTGAGCGTCTACAAGAATTAGGCTGCGAATTTTTCCAAGGCTATTTTTTTGGTAAACCTAGCCTCGATTGCAAACCTTATTTAACTGAATGAGAACCCGCTATGCGTGAATTATCCGCCATTATTTTGGGCGTTGCTCTGGTTATTGCCGCAGCCACCGCCGCCGTCGTTGTAAGTAATGCTGTTACTGACGTGAAAGCCATGGAACGCAGCGTCACTGTGAAGGGGCTGTCGGAGCGAGAGTACCTGGCGGACACGGTGATTTGGCCCATTCAGTTTACCAGTGCCAGCAATGATCTCAGTGCTATTTATCAAGATATCGAAAGCTCTAAGGCAAAAATTGTGGCCTTTTTGCTGTTGCAAGGGATTGCTGCCGAGGAAGTATCCACATCAGCGCCTAATATTGTGGACAAGTCAGCGCAACGTTACGGCGGTGACGCCAATGCGCCGTTTCGCTACACCGCTACGCAAACCATCACCGTCTATTCCGAGAAGGTCGAGGCGGTGCGCGACGTCATGAGCTCACTCTCGGAGCTAGGTAAACAAGGAATCGTACTCAATACCGAAGATTACAACGCCCAACCTGAGTATATTTTTAGCCGCTTAAACGAAGTGAAGCCCGAGATGATCGAGGAAGCCACGCTAAAAGCGCGCGAAGTTGCGCAAAAGTTTGCCGAAGACTCAGACAGTGCATTAGGTAAAATCAAACGGGCCAGCCAAGGACAGTTCAGTATCAGTCCACGTGATCGCCACAACCCACACTTAAAAACCGTGCGGGTGGTGTCGACCATTGAATATTACCTGTCTGACTAAGCCTGTTGCCGCTGGGGTAAACCGCTAATGGCAAGGGTGGACAAGATCACCAATGCGGTTGAAATCAGCAGGCAAGCGACTAGGCCGTAGCTTTGGTAGATCCAGCCAGAGAGAACGGTGCCGAGTAAGCGCCCAGCGGCATTCGCCATATAATAAAAACCGACATCAAGTGACACACCATCGGCACGCGCATAGGCGACGATCAGGTAGCTGTGCAAGCTTGAATTCACCGCAAATAAAATTCCGAACAAGCCCAGCCCGAGCATGATACTTGCCGCCACCGGCGCACTTTGCCAAAGCGCAGCCGCCAAAAGCAGTGGACTTAAGCTTAACAACGCTCCCCACATAACCGCTTGGCGCCGGGGCTTCATTTCGGCTGCTTTGGTAAACTTTGGCGCGAAGCCCTGCACCACACCGTAGCCAATCACCCAGGCTGCCAAGAAACCACCGACTTGCCAGTGGTCCCAACCCAGCTGACTTGCCAAGAACACAGGCAACGCCACCACGAACCAAACATCGCGCGCACCAAAGAGTAGAAAGCGCGCTCCTGATAAAATGTTTATGGCGCGACTCTTCGACAGCAGCTCCTTAAATTTGGGTTTATTCTTGGCTACGCCAGCGTCTTTGCGTAGGTAAACAAGACTTAGTAGCCAAACCAGCAGGAGCATCAGCGCCATAGCCAATACCGCACCTTGAAAGCCGAGTACAGTTAACAGCAGGCCACCAAGGAAGAAGCCGACACCTTTAAGGGTATTCTTGGAGCCGGTGAGAATGGCCACCCATTTATAGAGTTGCCCTTGCTGGCTATCGGATACCAATAGTTTAATGGTGCTCTTGGCACTCATTTTGTTGAGATCTTTGGCAATACCCGACAGTGCTTGGGCTGCCATCACCCACACTACCGTCAACCATGCAGGTGGCACGAGCAGCATAGCTAGCGCCAACACTTGAATGCCTAGCCCGATGTTCATGGTGCGGTTGAGTCCCCAGCGCGCGCCTAGCCACCCACCAAACAAATTGGTCACCACGCCAAAGAACTCGTAAAACAAAAACAGCATGGCGACTTCGAGGGCGCTGTAGCCCAGCTGGTGGAAATGCAGCACCACCAGCATGCGCAACGCGCCGTCAGTGAGAGTGAACGCCCAGTAATTGCCGGTAACGAGCAGGTACTGACGAATCGCTGGCGACAGCTTTGCTAGCATGCGCCGACCTTCGCCACCAACTCAACGGCGCGGTTGGCATAACCCCACTCGTTGTCGTACCAAGCATAAACTTTCACATGAGTGCCGTTAATGACGCGTGTCGACAAGGCATCGATAATGCTCGAACGCGGGTCAGTACGGTAGTCAATTGACACCAAAGGACGATCTTCGTAACCCAGAATACCCTGCAACTCACCTTCGGCAGCTTCGGCCAATAAGCGATTCACTTCTTCAACACTGGTTTCGCGCTCCATCTCAAATACGCAGTCGGTAAGCGATGCATTTGCCAAAGGCACACGTACCGCGTGACCATCTAAGCGGCCTTTCAGCTCTGGGAAGATCTCGATAATCGCAGTAGCCGAACCGGTCGAAGTTGGGATTAAACTTTCACCGCAGGCGCGAGCACGACGCAAGTCTTTGTGCGGCGCATCCAGAATGGTCTGCGTATTGGTAATCGAGTGAATGGTGGTTAACGAGCCGTGCTTAATACCAATCTTCTCGTGTAAAACTTTGACCACCGGTGCGAGGCAGTTGGTGGTGCAAGATGCGGCAGTAATAATGCGATGCTGTTCAGGGTCAAACAGATGATCGTTAACACCGACCACCAGATTCAAAGCGCCTTTCTCTTTGACCGGAGCTGATACAACAACACGCTTCACGCCCTGCTCTAAATAAGCACTGAGCACTTCGACGGTTTTCATTTTGCCTGAAGCTTCAAGCACAATGTCACAGGCGCTCCAATCGGTGTCAGCAATTGTTTTATTCTGCGTGAAAGCGATTTTGTGGCCGTCAATAACAAGCTCACCGCCATCAGCCGAGACCGTACGTGCCCAACGTCCATGCACCGAATCAAACTGTAACAAGTGAGCAAATGTGGCAGTGTCACCACCTGGGTCATTCGCTTGAATCACCTCAACATCATCGCGCTCACTCAGAATGCGTAATGCAAGCCGGCCGATTCGGCCTAAACCATTAATACCAATTTTTATGCTCATCGTTGTTCCTTTAGGTCGTGAGTTGTTGTGGTGCAGTATAGTCGGCGGTTGTTTCAATCACCCGCCGCATCCAATCAGGTAGCCCCGAACTGAGTCGATAGTAGACCCAACGCGCGTCTTTACGATCCGCCAGTAGACCGAATTCGCGCAACTGAGCCAAATGCCGCGATACTTTAGGCTGCGACATACCCGTCGCCTCTACCAGTTCGCAGACGCAAAGCTCGGTGTTTTGCGCTATGAGCAAAATCATTTGCAGCCGGAGCGGGTCAGACATGATCTTAAAAAAATCTTGCGGTTGGTCGTACATGTGCGGGCGCTGTTGCTGACGACGAAGAATTAGCAAAAACATACGAATGCGCTCACTGAGCTCATGCGCAGTTTTCCTAAACGCCTCGGAGTCGCTACTGGCCACAGGGTCAGGGAAGTCCCAAGCGATAAAGTTTTGCTCTAAAAATGACGCTTGGCACTCACTTCGAGCGCGGTCGCATAAACTAATAACGTAGTCGAAGGATTCATTGCCCAACTCAGTGACGGCTGTCGATTGCAATCCGTTAGGCTCTATTCCCAACGATTTCAACGCCGCAAGTGCTTCAGGATGCGGTTTCGTCGGTTCGGTACCAGCACTCATCACTTCTACATCATCTTTGCCGAGCTGACGTAAAATCGCTTCAGCCATGATTGAACGCGCAGAATTTGCCCTACACAAAAATAAGACCCGTTTTTTCATTTGACTACCATAGATATGGGAAAACACACATATGGTATTCCATATATATTCTAGGTCAATAGGTTTTCTCGCAAAATCACAGATCTTGCATTAGTCTTGAGAGCAACATTCAACTTTCGACGCTATCGAATTACAAGGAATCGCATGGACCGCAGTACCAGTCAGCGCCCACAGTTTTGGCGCGTCGCCCAACGCACTTGCATCATCGCTGCCATTGTTGATATTGCGTTTTTCGGCATTTTCCTAGCCTTGAACTCACCTATTTTGGCGTGGGTCAACGTTATTAGCGTGATCATGTATGCCGTAGCCTATTACGCGTACGGTAAGCGTATGAACGGTCTTGCCACCACCTTGGTGTGGACCGAAGTCATTGTTCATGCGGCACTCGGCACTGTCTTGATCGGCTGGGACAGCGGCTTCCACTATTACTTACTGATGTTTATTCCGGCACTTGCAGTGACCACGCGTGGCGCCATGGCCATCATCTCACTACTGATTCTATTTACTTGCTATGCAGGACTGTATTTATTGAGTTACTGGCAGGCACCGCTAGAACCTATTTCAGCCAATGCCTTACTCGGTGTCTTCTTTTTCAATCTTGGCGTGGTCTTTGCCATGTTTAGTTACCTTGGCTTTTTCTATGTGAAGTCAATTAGCAGTGCCAATCGCAAACTGAATCGCTTAGCCAGTGTTGACGAGTTAACGCAACTCTACAACCGCCGTCAGGCCAAAGCGCTTGCTGAAACCGAGCTATCTCGCGCCGACCGCAATAACCTTCCGCTCTGCGTTATGTTGTTGGATCTCGATCACTTTAAACTGATTAATGATGTTTATGGGCACGACAAAGGGGATCAGGTACTCCAGTATCTTGCCAAAATCATGCACCGGGAACTGCGCCAGCACGATATTATTGGCCGCTGGGGCGGGGAAGAATTTATGATTCTGCTGCCTGAGACTGACCTTGCTCACGCCGAGCACATTGGCGAACGCCTACGAGGTGCTATTGCCGGTCATGCTTGGGGGACAGATTTGGGGCATGACCTACAAGTCACCGCAAGTATTGGTATGAGTCAGCATAAGCCAAACGAAACCTTTAATCGCTTGCTCAAGCGTGCCGATACGGCCCTCTACATGAGCAAATCAGAGGGCCGTAACCGAGTAACTGCCATCCATGACATCCCCAAACACCTTACGGCTAATTTCGAACCACGAGGGCGGAACTGAAGGTTCCAGTGATCGACTTGCAATTGGTCGTGTCCGCTGGGGTATAAAAGTCAGCTTGCAAGCATAGTTCACCACTGAATGAACCTGCGGCAAACGGCTCCTCGCCGACCTCAAGGCGATCCCACTCAATACTCAACGGCACATTGGCACCGGTACTGATGTAAAACGGTGAGCCCATGCCCTCCGGCCAGTATGAGACCTCTGCTTCAATGATTTGCGCATCGGTACTGGCGCCCATCAGACTCACTTTCAGATTGACGACATTGTCCATAATGCCGCCGGTGTCTAAGTCGTGTGCCTGCAGGGACACCATGGTCATTGGTCCCATAGTCATGAGTTCGGCACTGGCGGCATGTTCACTGGTTTTGCCCAAGGTAATGCCGTGATAATCCTCGCCATCAATCTCGGCTTCAATTTGCCCAATACCGTCTTTTGCGGCGGCACTGCAACCCGCAAGCGAAAACAGGCAAACACCCAGTGCCAATAAGTTAAGGTTTCGCATGATAACCTCCTGATCAGTTGCGTAGTTCGGCTGGCAAAGTAGCGACAAACTCACCGTTGATGAGCTGCAGTTGTTTACCTTCCATTTCGCCCTTGTTGATCGAACCGCTGTAACGAAGGTCGACGGAAAAAGTGCCATGCATATGGGTTTCGGTGACCTCAGTAATAGTAAGCTGGCCCGCAGGCTGAACCTGCCCCAAACTTACATCGTACTCCACGGCCACATTGCTATATTTACTACCTTTGTTTTCAAGTATGTGGATATAAGTCACAGATACACCTTCAGCTAGACCTTCCCACGTGGTCACGTCAGCAACGCCTGTTGCCGGAGTATCGACCGCGCCTTGCCGCTCAAAAGAGGCAGAACTTGACACTTGGTTTTGCTCATTACCGTGGCTAACCTCTACCTCGGTAAGTAAAACCACCGCCAAACCAATGGCGAATGTATTAACAAGCCAGTTCTTCATGACAACTTTCCTTAGTTAAATAATTTGCCGAGGACTTTATCCACAACTTTGTCGACGGCTTTATCGGTCGCACGGTCAACTGCACGCTCAGCTTTGTTTTCTTGACGCTGTTTTTGTCGCGCGGCCTTTTCAGCCATGTAGTCCGACAATGGATTCGCTTCGCCATTGGCACCGTACATGCCCGACATATCCATAGGTTCAGCCGGCAATACAAAACGGCTCGCATCTGGTGCGTCATCGTTGATCATCGCCAGTTGGAAATCCGACCCCTGACGCAACACGCCGAGATTTTTACCCAGCACATGCTTTTCCATATCGCGTACGCTCTGTGGCATTTGGCTACCACCAGCACCAATCAAAATCTCAGTCATGCGATGCATAACGCGGGTTAGAGCGGCAACTTGAGCATTATCGCTCAGTACCAAAGTCGATGTTTCCGTCTGCCCCTGTCCGTTGGTAAAGGTCATTTCGTAAACCTCACCTTCGATACCGGCTACCCACTCGGTTTCGCCGGTAGCCTCGACACTTTGCACGCTCTGGATTTCCTCATCCCAGAAACCCTCTTGTTGCATCGCATCGCCCATTGACGCCATTGCAGCCACCACGTCAAAAACCATGGTTTGACCGCCTTCGGTAATGACGGTGTAAAGCTTGCCATCGGTCATCAGCATGTAACCGCCAGTATTAGGCTCGGCGACGCGCAGTTTGTCGGGTTCCAGAAACTCAACTTGGGTTTGCGCGCCATCGCTGGCAATCATTGCTGTACCACCTTCCAAGGCGTAAACAGTGGGACTTATAAATACCGTCATCATCAGTAGTGCTGTTAGTGTTTTCATTGTTGTTCTCCAATTATTGCTTTGTTTCACCAATCGCTTGGCGATAGTTTCCCGCAACACCAGCATAGTCTAGGTGCGTCGGTGTTGCGGGATCAGGGAGGTTAAAAATCAAGGTCATGCGACGTGAATCGCTTGGCGGTAAATAGAAAGGCTCACGGAGCGGCTGCTGCTGTTGTTGCAGCTGTTGGGCTTTGTGGCTGGAGCCGTCCGCGGTAACGAATTTTATCCCCGTATAATGGGCGTAACCACTGCGGTGCACGGAACCTTGCCAAGTAATGGTGCGCGCCGCGTCGGCCACAGGTAGACGATACCAACCGCGAACATCCTCCGGTGCTGTCGCCGGTGGGTGAAGTACGCCATTCGGCGGCAAGGCTCGTGCTTGTTCGCGCTCTGGAGTAAGCTGATAGTCAGCAGCCAGTGCCCAGGGTTGTTGCGGGGTTATGGTCACACGATAGGGCTCACTGCTAGCAATATCACCTTGCACTGCAAGAATGTAGTCGCCGACGCCCACCGTTGTGGTCGCGATTAACTTTTCTTCCGTGGTCCAGTTAGCGCCGAGCTCTTCTGCGGCAGGCAATAACCATACGCGTAGCCGCGTTCCTGGTGGCGGCTCGATGGTAACGTTGAAAGGCATGTCGTTCGCCGAATACAGGCGAAAATAGTCGGTATCGTCGGCGCTATGTAATGTCCCTTGGGCGGTAGCGCCTAACGGTAACGCGGTGGCGAGGGCCTTACGGTCGTTAGGTTCATATTCATGCCCGACAGGCAAGGTTGCTAGGTCCTTGCTAAAAACCACTGGCGCAGGTTGCGGTGCTGGTGCGGCAGCCGTTTGCTTAGCAGCGCTTTGCGCTTGTAAATCAAGAAATGGTGCCGCCGCTGTTAGCTTTTTTTGTTCGTCGCGATAACGCTGGTCACCTTGTTGCAAGATAAGCTGAAATTCCGGCGCTTGGGTCGCACCGGAAACTTCAAGCAGGTAGTTTCCTGGCATAACCAACCAATGTGCATCTCGATCGTCTTTTGCTGCCGAGAGGCGTCCCTGCCACACCACCGCGGAAGGTGGTTCAGCGTCCGCACTTGGATGGTTAGGCTCTGCGACCGAACCGAAGGTTTTCAGTGCCGGTGCAACGGCGGGCTCCGGGGCTGCAGCTTGGTATTTTTTGACCCTAAGCTGCAGCGGTGCTTTTACTTCGCTGGCAAAGGCAAGTTCCCATGCCTGCTCGGCCGCCTGCTCGGCCGCCTGTTCCCCTACTTGCCACTGCAAATAAATAGTCTCGGCGGGCGGCGCCACACCAATCACACGAGCTTCATCGCGCACCAGTAATGGCTGCTCCGCGTCAATAGCCGGCACTTGCATGTAGACGATTTTCGGAAAGGCATACAAACTCGCCATCGCGCCAAGCGCCATGCAAACAATGACCAATTTCGTTTTTAATAAATCGCGCATTTCGAGCCTCGAGTGAACCGTTTTCGAGGATAGCGGGTTCAATGCGGTGTTATTATCCTACATTTGCACTACACTCTATTTACTCGAGCTTAATTTTAGACGAAAATTTAAACATGGCTATCGCATCACAATCCATCGATGATTTTATTCTGAATCTGCACGACGCCAGTATGCACCTAGGCGCCGCGGACTTTCAGCGCTGGACATTGAATGAAATGCGGCGCTTCATCGACTTTGATTTTGCCATTTGGGGGGCGGGCGATGGCCGTAACCGGCAACTTCACTCGGCAACAATTCTTGATCAAGTCGATACGCTGTTTGACACATGGGAAGCGGTTAAACATGAGGACCCCTTCGCCAACCTCGTGATTGGCAACACTGGTCGCACTTGGACTGCAGATCCGTTACCGCATTTTAAAAAATCGCGCGCCTATCGCGAGCATTGGAGGCTCTACAATGCGCAACAAATGCTGTCGACCATGGAAGTGGATCCCAAAACCGGGCTACACGTATTTGTGACTCTAGCCCGCGACGATGAGCATAAACGTTTTGGCCCTGAAGAAATCGGCCAGAAGAGCCTGATAACTCAGCATATTTTTCTTGCCGCGCGGCACAACGACATGCATGTTCTGCGCTCGCAACAAGCCCCGGCAGCTTTTATCGACAAAGGCGGCATCATCAATGCGTCGCTACCAGAGTTCAGCAGTATGCTCGCGCAAGAATGGGGGCGCCGCTGTGACACACGCTTGCCGACAGACGTCACCGCTGCTCTCTGGCAAACAGGCCATTATCGTGGTCAGCAAATCATGCTCAACGCGCAAGCTGTAAGTCACCGATTGTTAGTTCGGGCCGGAGTAACGCCGTATGTGCATTTAAGTGAGCGCGAGCGCGAAGTCGCCTGGGCTTACGTGAAAGGCCATACCCATAAAGAGGTGGCCAAATTACTCGAAGTCTCGCCAACGACAGTCCGTACCCATTTGGCACGGGTTTATCACAAGCTCGACATTAGCGACAAGGCGTCGTTAGCACTCTGGCTGCGTGATAACTTCATGTAGTATTTGCGCGAACATGAGTTTAAGTAAAAACATGGCAAAGCTATGGCATTTTATTGACAGCTTCGTGAATCTCGACTTGACTGTGTGAGGTGTCCCGCAAGGACAGAAACCACATTATTGGAGGATGTTATGAAGCCTGTGACAACAAAATTAGCAATGCTCAGCTTTTTCGTGGCCAGCGCGAGCGCTGCACCTGCGGCGGTAGCCTCTGAAAGCCCAATCTACGATTACTTCTCAGCTTATTATCAGCTGGTCGAAGTCGACGAAAACGAGACCGGCATAGACGCCGAGCCTGATGGTTTTGGGATTGAATTCTCAAAGCAATTCAATGACTTTATGTACGTTATCGCGAGCTACGATGACATTAGTGGCGACTACACCATAGGTAATTTTGTGTTTGACGGTTCAACGTCGGTCCTCAGCGCCGGTGTTGGCTTCAAGTACAGCGCTTCGCGAGCAACCGACCTCTTCTTCGAGCCTTCGGTTGTGTACGTTGACGACGAGTTTGAAGGCGACTCAGAGGACGACACCGGCTTCGGCGCCAAAGTTGGTTTTACGCACGCCTTTAACCCAGCATTCCATCTCAAAGGCTATTTACGCCACATCAATGTTATGGACACCGACACCAACAGCTACGGCGCCGAAGCACGCATCCTATTCAGTGATGCCGTACACGGCATTCTGGGCGCCGAAGCCAACTCCGACGAAAAGCTATTCCGCGCCGGCGTCAGCTTTAGGTTTTAAACATGCCGATAAAACAAACTGAAATGCAATTGAAGCCGCGTAACCGCGGCTTTCATTTGATTACTGATGAACTTGAGCAAGCACTGCCAGAGTTGCGAAATGCCAAGTTCGGCCTACTACATGTGTTTATCAAACACACTTCAGCGTCATTAACGATAAACGAAAATGCCGATCCGACGGTGCGGCAGGATTTTGAGAGTCACTTTAATGAGATGGTGCCCGAAGATGCGCCCTATTACGTGCATACTTACGAAGGCCCCGACGATATGCCAGCACACTTAAAGTCGAGCTTGTTAGGGAGCAGCGTGTCTATTCCGGTAACCGATGGACGCTTGAATATGGGAACCTGGCAAGGCGTCTATTTGTGTGAGCACCGTAATCAAGGCGGTTCGCGACGACTGGTGCTAACGTTGCAATACGAAGCCTAAAAAAGGCGTCCGAAGACGCCTTTCTGTAGCTACTGGGTTAGCTGTCGAGGTCAAAGCGATCCAAACGCATCACTTTTACCCAAGCATCAACGAAGTCGTTCACAAACTTTTCGTCTGAGTCGCTAAGGGCATAAACTTCAGCGATGGCGCGTAGCTCTGAATTTGAGCCAAAGATCAAATCCACCGGCGTTGCGGTCCACTTCAGTTCGCCGCTAGCGCGATCATAACCTTCGTAAACACCTTCGGTACCGCTTGGCTTCCACTCGTTGTCCATGCTCAGCAAGTTGACGAAGAAATCGTTACTTAGCTGGCCTGGGCGGTCGGTGAAGACGCCGTGCTGAGCATCGTCGTAGTTCGCACCTATGGTACGCATACCGCCTACCAACACGGTGAGTTCCGGCACGGTCAGCGTGAGCAAATCAGCTTTGTCGACCAGCATTTCAGCAGGTGACATACGGCTGTCGGCGCTGTAGTAGTTGCGGAAGCCATCAGCCGTTGGCTCCAAAAACGCGAACGACTGCACGTCGGTCATTTCTTGGGTTGCATCGGTACGACCTGGTTCGAACGGCACAGTGATGTCGTAGCCAGCGTCGGCAGCAGCCTTCTCAATAGCTGCAGCGCCACCAAGTACAATGACGTCAGCCAGCGATACGCGCTTGTCACCACTTTGGCCATCGTTGAAGTCAGCTTGCACGTCTTTCAACACACCCAATACTCGGTCAAGTTCGTCTGGATCGTTCGCAGCCCATTCATTTTGCGGTGCCAATGCAATTCGTGCACCGTTCACACCACCGCGCATATCAGTGCCACGGAAGCTCGAGGCTGCCGCCCACGCCGTGCGCACCAACTCAGCTACAGTCAAGTCTGTGTCGAGAATCGAGGCTTTGATCGCCGCCGCATCGCTGTCATTGATCAAAGTGAAATCAACCGCAGGAATCGGGTCTTGCCACAACAAGGGTTCTGCTGGAGAGGTATCCACGATGTAACGAGCGCGTGGGCCCATGTCACGATGCGTCAACTTAAACCAAGCTTTGGCGAACGCAAGCTCAAACTCTTCTGGATTTTCATGGAAGCGCTTGGCAATTTTGCGGTACTCAGGATCAAACTTCAGCGACAAGTCGGTGGTAAACATGATTGGCGCATGACGTTTGCCTTCAATATGAGCATCAGGCACCAAGTTCGAAGCTTGCCCATCAACTGGGATCCACTGAATGGCGCCAGCCGGACTACGTGTTTGTTCCCACTCAAAGCCGAACAAGTTATCAAGATATTGCATGGTCCAAGCGGTAGGGTTTACCGACCAAGCGCCTTCGAGACCTGAAGTAATAGTGTCTTCAGAGTGCCCTTTGCCGCACTTGTTCTTCCAGCCAAACCCTTGCTCTTCAACCGGAGCTGCGGCAGGCTCTGCACCCAAGCATTCGTCAGGCTTGTGCGCACCGTGCGCTTTACCGAAGGTGTGACCACCGGCAATCAAGGCTACAGTTTCTTCGTCGTTCATAGCCATGCGACCAAAAGTGTCGCGAATGTCTTTCGCCGCCAACAGCGGATCAGGGTTGCCATTCGGGCCTTCAGGGTTGACGTAAATCAAACCCATTTGCACCGCAGCAAGTGGTTTTTCGAGCTCACGATCACCACTGTAACGCTTATCTTCAAGCCATTGTTTTTCAGGGCCCCAATACACGTTGTCAGGTTCCCACTCGTCTTCACGACCACCGGCAAAACCATAGGTTTCAAAGCCCATGGATTCGAGTGCTACGTTACCGGTAAGCACCATCAAGTCAGCCCATGACACGCTACGACCGTATTTTTGCTTGATTGGCCATAGCAAGCGCCGTGCTTTGTCGAGACTGACGTTGTCAGGCCAACTATTCAAAGGCTCAAAGCGTTGTTGACCGCCGCCTGCACCACCGCGGCCATCAATACTATAGTCGACATTTGCTAGATTAGGATCTGCAAAGGCTATTGAAAAAACAGATTAGGTTAATCGAAAACCCTACAGGCCTTGTGGGCTATGCGTCGGTGACAATGGCGTCACCACCCTCTTGCTTGGCGCGATACATATTTTTATCGGCGCGTTGAATGAGTTCGCGAGGGGGCTCGCTTTGCATGATTTGAGTTATACCGAAACTAATCGTCAGCACGCCACCAAGGCGACGACCAAACTTATGTTCAATGCCAAGTTGGTGAATGCTCGTGCGCAATTGTTCCAGCTGCTGCTCGGCTTGCTCTGGGCTGTCGGCTTCCAGCAACATGGCGAACTCTTCACCACCGTAGCGATACGTACGACTGTTCGGTAGTTTCTGAAAGGCCGTAGCGAACGCAACTAAAGCACGGTCACCGGCTTCATGGCCGTAGTTGTCGTTAAAGGGCTTAAAGTCATCGATGTCGGCCATGACAAAATAGCAATGGTTATTCGCGGTAGCGATAGCTTCGGCAAGATCCGTCTGGAAGGCACGCCGATTAAGTAGCCCCGTAAGACCGTCAATGTGGACTAGCTCGTCAAGCTTGCGATTAGCTTGGCGCAATTCCTGCGTGCGCTCTTCCACGCGCTGCTCCAACTCAGTGTTGGCTTTCACGAAGCGTTCAGCCATCACGCGGAACGCGTTGAGAACTTGCCGAATTTCGCCATAACTACGGACTTCGCTTTCACTTTGTTTAGCTATGGCAGCATAGTTCTTCTCGTCAATCAGTGCAGCCAACGATGCTAGTCGCCGCAATGGCTGCGACACTTGGTGTCGCACAAAGAGAACCATAGTCAACAGGACGCCCATCACTAACAATGATCCAATAACGCCAATGACCAGTGGTAAGGACAACGCTTCGCTGGTGATAAGCTCTTTCGGATAGACCGAAAAGTACCACCAATTCGGTGTACCTAAATGTTGCACCAAAATCAGGTAATCATCATCGATATCATCCCAGACTTCTTGCTCGATACCGTTAGTGTTCGCCAGTAAGCGCTGGGCAATTTTTTGGTACAGCGGGTCTGCGTAGTTATCGGGAGTGAGCGTGTTGCGTTGTTCGCTCAGCACTGTCGCTAGCGTCGAGCTTGCCACCAAAGCACCGGAGCGATTCAAAACATAACTTTCAATATCTGCATCGACGGTGCGAGCCAAGTCTTGTGTGAGCTGCTCCAGGCTGACGTCAAAGCTGGCATTCACTAAGTGCTGTCCATTGAGGTCGACCGGTCGCTGATAGGTGATGGTCCAAAAGCCCGCCGAGTGGTCTTTGTAAAGCCCCGTCCAATTCGGTTTCCGTTGCGGATTCTCGCTTTGTAGCGTCGATTTCAACGTCGAGAAGTCGGTCATCACTAAGTCTGCAGCGGCTAAACGCCCCCAGGCTTGTTTCATGGAATAGAGCGCCAAGGCATTTTCCGGCATTGATAAATGGCTATTGGTTACCAGCTCTTGCCAAGCTGGGCCTAAATCGTTGAGCGTACGGACACTGATCATCAAACGTGCGCGCAGCTCATCGTCGAGCGGGCTAGGCCTTGGCCCCACAAACACGCTCATGCCTTTGAACAGGTGCTCGCCACGCTGTGTGCCGTTAAAAAACGCTTCTTTTAAGCGCCATACACCCGGCGAGGTTTCTTCGAACCAATCATAGAAATCGGTTTGTAATTGCGGGTCGTTGCTGAACGTTTGATACCGTGCGAGAAATTCTTGGGCTAAGAGCTCGCCTTGGCGCTCAACACCTTGCAAATGAATCTGGTTGGCTTGCAACTTTACCGCGACTTCTTCTTGTAAGCGCTCGACAACAGCTTGCTTAGCGGCTGGGTAGGTTTGCCAAAAGGTGATGAAGAGCGTTAGCAATAAGATGCAGACCGAAACCAGCACCACATGCCATAGCAGTCGTGTAGTGAGCCTTTTCCTTGGTTGTTGACGACGTTCTTCCATTTATTGCCTTGCTTCATCAATGTAGGCCAATTTAAAGTGGCCGCGCTGCTTAAGCTTCACTTCATACATTAATTTATCAGCACTACGAATCAGTTCTTCAACTGTCGATGCTGTTGTTCCATGATAAATCACAATGCCTATTGAGGCACCGATTAATAATTCATGTTCGCTCACATAGACTGGCGTCGAAGCGGCCTTAATCAACCGTTCTGCGACGTCAGTTACACTTTCAAGCGAATGAGTATCGAGTACCACTAAGAACTCATCACCGCCCCAACGGCAAAGAACATCGTTGTCACGGAGTAGTAGCCGAAACCGCGATGCTACCTCAACGAGTAATTTATCGCCGACGTCATGACCGAAAGTGTCATTTACCTGTTTAAACCTATCCAAATCAATAAACAAGACCGCTAGCATGCTTGTTTTTTGGCCTTGCGAAGCAATGACCTTGCTTAAATATTTGTAAAGGTATGTACGGTTGGGTAACCGAGTCAGTCGGTCTGTTTCAGCAGCGCTTTTCAGCTCGTGTAAGCGTTCACGCTCTGCAGTTATGTCTTCAACAGTGCCAATAATACGTGCAGGTTTACCCGCTTCATTGCGTTCCACAACAAAACCTCGGTCGAGGATCCAAATGACGTTGCCATCCGCGTCGTACATTCGATATTCATTCTCGAAAGTGTCATCTCCGGTTCTTGTGTTTGCCAAAATAGTATCGAGTTTTCGCATTAGTTCATCGCGGTCTTCTGGGTGAATGTTATCCAACCAAGTGCTGTGCAGATGCTCGTTCTTTTGCGGCACAAAGCCAAAAATCTTGTACCACTCTTCCGAGAAGTAAACGTTATTATCTTTAACCCGCCAATCCCAGACACCCCCCTGCGTTGCTAGCAGGGCGTACCGCCAACGTTCCTCTAACTTAACCATTTGAACCTGTTTAGCGCGTAGTTCTTGTGTCAACTGCTCGGCTAATCGCGTTGCGCGGTCACGTGTCATCTGCAACGATCGCAGATACACCGCCAAGGCCATCGAAATGAGTAGCCCTAGCAGGAACCATAGCAGAGTTCTTTGCAAGTTAAGTGCTGAAAGTTCGTGCTGATGACTAAAATCGAGCAACCAGTCGCGGCCGGCAAACGAAAATGGAACCGATGCAAACAAATACTTAGGCTCAGAATTAGCGGTATAGTTTGACCGATAGATAAGTGTCTGCTCACTTATAATGCGGTTATCATAGATAGACAAGGTTATTGAGGCTCCATCCTCTTCTTCCCAGTTTTCAATAATGCCATCGATAAGGTCGGTCATTCGGAAGGGGCTATACGCCCAGCCAAGCAGTCCATCATAAGGATCAGAACTTGCTTCGCTAACATTGGGAGCAAAAACTGGAACATAAAACAGCGTCCCTGCTTGCTTTTCTGAGCCCATTTCCTGCAACAACTCAACCCGACCGCTTAGCGCTGCTTGTCCGGTTAATGCGGCTCGATGCATGGCGTCACGTCGCGTAGATTCAGAATACATGTCGTAACCAAAAGCCCGTTGATTACGTTCATCGAACGGCTCTAAGTACAGAATCGAACTATACTTTTCACGGGGTGATTCTGGGTGTAGCTTAAAGTTAGGGAACCCCTCATCACGTACAGATTGGTTAAAAGCTTCCACATCTTGTGGCTTTAGGTAAATGGCAAAACCAATCCCTTGCACCTCAGTCATAAAGCCATCACGACGAAGTTTTTCGGTATACGCCTGCCAGGCTTCACGATCAACAGCTGGCGTGGTTTCATAAAAACTAGCAGCGCCACGTAACATGAGCTCATAGGTACGCAAACGCTCGGTTAACGCCACCTCGACCTGCTCAATATTGAAATGAAAACTTTCTTTGGCTCGACTCACCTCGAGCGAGAAACTTAGATACGCACCACCAACGCTCGCCAGAGCGCCACAAAGAAATACAAGACCCGGTACCCACTTTGTTTTCTTCAAGCTTCTTTTCCCTAAGTTCGACGTGCTATGCCCCTGTTCATTAGGTAAACTTTAGCATAAATAAATGCAATACCCACTTCGTACTAATGGACATAACTATGCCACTCAATGTAATTAAACACCCACTTATACAACATAAACTTGGCTTACTACGTGAGGCGAACCTGTCCACCAAGAGCTTTCGCGAACTTGCTAATGAGCTTGGTACGCTTTTAACTTACGAGGCCACGCAGGATTTTAAACTCGAGGACTGTGTGATTGACGGCTGGGACGGTAGCAACATCAAGGTAAAACGCCTAGCGGGAAAAAAGGTTACGGTGGTGCCCATTTTGCGTGCCGGTATTGGCATGCTCGACGGCGTACTCGAACTGCTGCCGGGTGCAAAAGTTAGCGTGGTTGGGCTTTATCGTAACGAAGAAACACTTGAACCTGTGACTTACTTTGAAAAGTTTGCCGGTGAGATTGAACAGCGTACTGCCTTGGTCATTGACCCTATGCTAGCGACTGGTGGCACCATGGTAGCAACGCTCGATATGCTCAAAGAGAAGGGCTGCCGTGATATTCGTGTGCTCGTTCTCGTCGCCGCCCCCGAGGGCGTTGAAAAAGTGACAACTGCGCACCCTGATATTCCAATCTACACCGCAGCACTCGACGACCACTTGAACGAACACGGCTATATCGTACCGGGCCTTGGTGACGCTGGTGATAAGATCTTCGGTACGCGCTAACTTGATCTTTCCGGGGGCTTGATCTTTCTTGGGAAAGAACGACTACACTATAGGTACATTCTGAAAAAGGAGGTACTTATGAAACGCACTGCTTCTGCACATTGGCAAGGTGGTCTAAAGGACGGTAAAGGCACAGTCTCAACACAAAGTGGCGTGCTTGACCAACAGCAATACTCCTTTGGTACCCGTTTTGAAGACGGTAAGGGCACCAACCCGGAAGAACTGATTGGTGCTGCACACGCCGGTTGTTTCTCAATGGCACTGTCGATGGTTCTCGGCGAGCACGACATGGTTGCCGACAGCATCGACACCAAAGCGACCGTGCATCTAGAAGAACAAGATGGCGGCTTTGCTGTACCGAAAATTCACCTCGAATTGCGTGCATCGATTCCCGGCGCCGACGTGGATAAATTTCTTGAAGCGGCCGAAGCCGCAAAAGAGAATTGCCCGATTTCGAAGTTGTTTAACGCTGAAATCACTTTGGACGCTAAGCTAGAGTCTTAGTTTTTACGGCGCTTACCGGTAATCATCGGTCGTATCAACTCGATACGGCCGCGCCAGCCGGTGACAATGACGGCAGCAATGTGAACGAGTACCGCTGCATAAAGTATATTGGCGAGCCACTCGTGGACTTCTTCGAGGGTGCTATTGCCGAAGAACTGGTCGATTTCTTCCATCATGAAGCCGGTCACACCTAGCCCAATAAACAGAATAATCACCGCAAAAGCCATCAGCCAGCCGAGCGGGTTGTGGCCTGACTCAGTTGGTACTTTGCGCTGCTTAATGTGATCGAAGTGCTTTGTGAGGGCTTTTTTCGATAATTTGAAGGTTTTGAAGTTGCCGTAACCTTTGTCGATGAACCCCCAAACAATGCGAATAGCTACGGCTGCTGCCGCTGTGTAGCCAAGCCATTGATGCCACTGACTGCCCGCTTCAAGAATGAAGTAGTTGGCGGTAAAAATAACCACCAGTAGCCAGTGAATGATGCGGATCAGGGGATGCCAGATCCGCACCTGTTGTTTTGGGTTAGTGGGCTTCACGTTTGACCACTTCACCGTTCACTGGGTTGAAGTAGATTTCGACTTTGGTGCCATCGGCTTCAGTGCCATAGATTTCATAGCAATTGCCTTCAGTCACCTTAAACTCGTTGATTTGGTAGCCTTCGCTCACCAGGTTCTGCTGGAATTGCGCTTGGTCTTGCCACTCGCTCATTGGCGCGCTGGTGCACTGGGTAACTTCTGCGGTTGGGCTGCAGGCCGAGATTGTTGCGACCGCTGCTGCGGTTAATGCTAATTTTAGGGTATTCATTAGACACTCCTTGGTGGTTTAGCTTACTGTTTAGCTTAGTTGTTATTTCTTACGGTTTTCTTAAGCTTAGCTTACACCAGTGATTTCTGTAAGAAACCTTGATTTGCGTCAATTTAAAGGTGACGGCATGACGGAAACCACACAAGTTCGCTTATTAAAAGCCGCCATGATTCTTGGCGTTACGTTGCTCATTTGCGGCCATATTGTTTTGGCCGTGACTTTTGCCAGTGACGAGATTGGTCATCGCGGCTTCATTTTGGGTGCGGCCATGAGCGCCATTGGGGTGGTGTTGTCGTTGCCAACCAAGATTTATTTGACGATTTTGCTGATGGATTATACTGAGCGTACTGACAAGCGATTTACTCGCTCGGCGGATGGCCAGGAGCGGGCGAAGGATACTGAATTCAAAGATTAATAAAGATCACGATGCAAACGCTGCTGAGTCTCAAGCACCTGCAGACCTTCTGCGCCGAGTACATCAGCAAGAGCACTTTCTACACCTAGACCCAAGCGCTCACGACTGCCGCACAAATACACATGTCCTTGCGCACCTAAAAAGGCCCGTACGTCTGCAGCATGCTCGGTTAATACCGACTGCACGTACGCGGATTGCTCGCCATTTCTAGAAAAAACTTTATCGATGCGCTGTACCACACCTTGCTCCAACCACTGCTTGAGTTCTGCCGCAAGTGGCTCGTCATCCTGCGCATAGCGCTCGCCGAAGACCAGCCAAATAGGTCCGGCGTTGGAGGCAACGGCTCTTGCAGCAATTTGACTCCGGAGTCCGGCTAAGCCGCTACCTGCGCCAATGAGCAGCAGCGGTGCTTGAGTATCGTTAAGTTGACAACTTGGGTGCGCGCGCAATGTGGCTGCAAACGTTTGACCCAATGCGAGTTCTTGCGTAAGCCAGCCGGAACAATGCCCCGGTGAACCGTCACTGCGACTTTGTTGGCGGACGATCAGTTTCAAACAGTGTTCATTGGGAACCGAAGCCACCGAATAACTGCGCGGCCATGGCTTTGGTTCATGAGCTGTTGCCGGTGGAACAATATCGAGCAAATCGCCTGCTTGCCACGTCGAAGCGGAGGAGGATTCAAGAGTGAGTAGATACATTCCCGGCGAACGCTCACTATTCAAACGCTCGCGAGCCACGAGCTGCCAAGTTGCGACATTATCTGCCGCACCCATTATTGGCTTGGCAGCATCGATGCGCCGCACGGGTTCCGCCGCCCGCGCCTGAAGGCGCTGCAACTGCACGGCGAGGTCATCGGCAAAGCCACAAAAGCGCGGATACCGGCTGTCACCTAGGCCGATTAAACAATAGTTCAGATGCTGGAGCGCGCCGTCCTTGGCGCGCTTCAGCATCGTGAAAAAAGTTTGTCCATTGTCGGGCGCTTCCCCCTCACCATAGGTGCTAGCAAAGAGTTCTATGCGCTCGCAAGCTTGGAGCTGCGGCCAAGCAATTTTACTTAGCGGCAGCGCCTGCGTCTGCAAAGCGGTGGCGCGTTGCTCGGCCAGCGCGCGTGCCTGCCCTGATTGGCTAGCATAACCAACAAGAAGCGAAGAAGCTGCCGATGCCCGTTGTGTCATTCGCGATCGGTACACTTGCCAAGCGATCCGGCTCGTCCACAGGGTCCAGACCACAACAATCGTGATAGCAAGGCACAGTTGTTGCACTTCAGTCATCAGCAACTTCTCGCTATCCGTTTAAAATGGCAATACTTCAAAAGTGGCGGCATAGCTGCCGGAGCGCACTGTTGCGGGAGCTTTAGCTTGATCGCCACGATACGAAGCTTCTAAAAAGTACATGCCGGCTTCTGGCCAAGTCACTTCGAACTGTCCTTCAGCATTGGCGGTTACCGTGATGGCTTCTTGGCTATTGCGATAGCGCATACCGCCGCGTACCACCTCCACCTCGGCACCGGCAGCAGGCTGACCATCGATCAAAAGCTTAAAGGTCGCTGTTTCGGTTGCGTACAAATCGTTTGGGTGGGTCAGCGGCACCAGTTCGATACCTTCACCACTAGGTTGCAGTGTTGCGGTACTCGGTGCGCCCACGGTGACAAAGGTCTCCACGCGACGTGCACTGCGCATGACCGTGAGTTCATCCGCGTCTTGTGGAACCGCAGTGGCAAACTCAGACTCGTCGGCCTGTTGTCCACGGCCCGGCCACATTTTACGATTGCCATCAGCGTCACGCCAAAACGCGCGTAGGCCATCAGATGCGCTAGCAATGCGATAGGTGCCTTGCTCTAACAGCTCTAGATCGAAAGTGCTGCGGTATTTGCCGCGCGTGGCGTTGAGCAATTCAAGCTGGCCTCCACTAGGAGTAGTGACCGTAATTCCGTCGGTACCCATGGCGACATGATCAGGGTAAAACAAGGTATTCGATATTGCCGCATCTACGGTAATAAAAGGTGCGTCACCCGATAGCACGGTAGCACTTGGCTTGATCCACGCGCGATGCGCCTGTGCCGACGTGGTGAGCAGTAATGCTGTACTCATTGCGATAAGTAAGGTTTTAAGCTTCATGGTTTGCTCCCTAGTTCAATTCGGTTAATTTCGTTTTGTCCTTGGGCACTGAGTGGCAGGGCTTCAGGCGCCAATGGCCAAGTAAATGGAATACTGAGTACTTCGCGACCACCGACTTCACGCGCGGCTTCAACGTTAAGCACGTAGTCACCCGGCGCTAGTGTTTTCAATACTCGATTGAGTTGTGCATTAATGGTGTGCTCACCGGGCCCTTTGGTCGCCCCCGAAAGTCCGTCCACCGGCAACTCAAGGCTACGCCCACCGCGCCGCCACCATTGCCGCATGTCTTTGAGCCACTCCTTGCCTTCACCGTCCTTGAGCGCAATGTCATACCACACCGCAATATGTTCAGCTTGGCGCTTGGCATCTTCGATCCAAACGCCGACGTACGGCGGGTGATACTCAGCAACGTCAAGACGTGGTAAGTCGATGGTAAGTTCTAAGTCTTTCGCTAAGGTCGCTGTCGACCAACTTAAAGCCGTCAGCAATAAAACCGATAACCAATGTGCTTTCATCGTGTCTCCTTACACAAACACCAACAGAATCACCACTGGGATCACCACTCCTAAAGCGGTGATTGGCCAAGTTGAAACGCGATGTTTGGCTTGTTTAAACAACAGCAGCAAGCCAGTAATACAAAAAACTAAGCAAGCCACCGAGAAAATATCGAGGAACCAGCGCCATACAGCGCCAGTATCTCGTCCTTTGTGCAGATCATTCAGATAAGCGATCCAGCCACGGTCTGTGCGCTCGTATATGACTTCGTTGAACTCTGCATCAATCGCCAGCCAGGCATCGCTGCCGGGTTTCGCCATGGCTAAATAAAACTCAACACCATCCCACTGACCTCGAGCGTTGGCCGGAACAGTTATCGAATAGTGTTGCTGCAAATGCTCACGAAGGGCCGCCGGCAGAACAATGTCGCCCACAGGTAAGCGTTCAAGCTGGTGTGTCAGCTCGGTAGGCAACGACTGTTCGACAGTCGTCACCGTGCTCGCGCCTGGAATGTCCGCCGCATGATTCAAGGTAATACCGGTAATCGCGAACAAAGCCATGCCAACTAAAGTAATGGCACCGCTGATCCAGTGCCATTGCCGTGCGCTGCCGAAAGAAAAGCTCCGAAGCATTAAAAGTTCACCGTCACGCCAAGCCAGAAGTTACGGGCTTTATCTTTGACGTTATAGTCATCGGTAAAGACCACTTCACTGACCGCACCACGACCAGTGACGTACTCATACTCGCCGTCACCATTGAGATCGGTGTAGGTCGTGGTATACGAAGTGAAGTCACGATCCAGTAGATTGTTCACACGCACGAATACTTGCGTGTTGTCGGTTAGGTCGTAACTCGCACCAAGGTTCAACAGACTGTAATTCTTGTAGTAGAGCTGTTGCTCGGTCACGCTGTCATAGCCGCGATACCGATCCGAACGCAGCTCAGCTTGTAGGTAAGTACGCAGCTTATCGTTCACCTGCCAATTCAACCAAGCGTTCGCCATATGTTCAGCGGTATTGGTCAGTGGTTGCCCCTGTTGCGGTCCACTTTTTTGCTCGCTGTCGGTCCAGGTATAGTTGGCGCGCACCGACCACGCCGTCGTAATTGCGTAATTGCCGTCTAGCTCGACACCTTGCAAGTCGACCTGGTCAATATTAATTTTTTGGCTGTAGGTGTCATAGCCTAACTGATCGTATTCACCAAGGTTCACACAAGGGCGAACACCCTGCGTGGCTGCGCAGCTTTGGATAGTATCGCCGCGCGCGATCTTGTCTTCGAATTTGGTGTTGAAATAGGTGATATTGAAATTGTGGTCACCGTTTAACGAGGTCCAATAAAGCGCAATTTCAGAGTTCACACTGGTTTCAGGTTGCAGATCAGGGTTGCCTGCAAATGGACTGGTACCTTGACCACCGAAGCCGATAATACCGTCATAAAGGTCTGTGGTTTGCGGCGTTTTATAGCCGGTTGCTACGCCACCTTTGAGCGTCCAAGCCGCACCTAGGTTATACACAGCGTACAAACGCGGCGAGACTTGCGAGCCGAAAGTATCATGTTCGTCATAGCGAACCCCTGCGGTCACAGTGAAATCACCCGTTGGCATGTAGTTGTCTTCGACAAACAACGAGTACATTTTTTGTTCCTGTACGCCGCCCGGCATGCCACTCTCAAGACCAAACACGCCGTCTTTTAATTCGCCGTCGATCATTTGGCCACCAAACACAAAGTTGTGATAACCATAGTCCGTTTCGAGTGGCGCGTTCATCATTAGGTCGAGGGTGTACTGACTGCTTTCCATGGGCCGCGCAGGGCGCGGAAGGAAGGTTTGTTCGGCTAGAGCCTTACGCTCGTCTTCGCTCATGCCAGCGTAGTCACCTGTGCCATCATACATTTCTTGCAAAAGTAAGCGCTCGCTAACACTTAACGGTAGTGTGCGTCCGTTGTTCGCCGTATCAACATAAGACAAGGCCAGCATGCTTGAGCCCCACGACCAATCGCCGTCGTGCTGCAGCGACCACCACGTGCGGTCAAAAGATTGGTTTTCGGCATACCCGGCCCGCGGATTTACTTGCCCGCCCCGCGCTTGCCATAAAGCGTCGATATTATCTTTGGTGCCAAGCGGATAAACAATGCTGCCCGTTTCAACATTGTACTCAGGCGAGTTGTCGTACACTTGTTGCGAATCATCGAAGTCAAATTTAAGGCGCTGATTTGCGCTTGGTGTCCACGACAAAGTGAAACCATAGTGTTCATCTTGATTGTCGACCGTGCGGCCGCCGCTACCAAATCCGAGTTCGCGAATGTGAATCGTACCGTTCGGATCTATGGCCGGCGCAAATTGTGGTGACGACGCTGTTTGCTCGAATAAGCTACCGCGGATACCAGCGCTAAGTACGTTATCGATGATTGGCCCCATGGCGGTGAAGTCGGTGGTGAAGTCGTCACCGAAGTCATCGTCGGTTTGTACGCTACGCCCGACACTTAGTGACCCAGTCCACTCGTCGGTGTGTTTTTTGGTGATAATATTGATAACGCCACCCAGTGCATCCGCACCATACAAAGTTGACGCCGGACCACGAATCACCTCAATGCGATCAATAGCTGCAAGTGGTGGAATATGATTGAACGCATTACCACCAAAGTTATTTGGATAAATATCGCCGTGGTTATTTTGGCGCTTGCCATCGATCAATATCAGCGTGTATTCGCCCGTAAGACCGCGCATACTGACGCTTCCTTGTCCGGTTTTGTCACGGGTGGTACCCACATCGATACCTTCTTGGAATTTGACGGCGTCGAGCAATGACGTGAACGAATGCTGCCGGATTTCTTCGGCAGTAATAATTGAAATACTCGCCGGGGCATCGGTGAGTTTTTGTTCAAATCCGGCGGCGGTCACCACAATTCGCTCGACGTTCTTATAGTCGTCGGCGGTGGAAGCACCTTCGGCGGCTTGCGCGTTGAAGCTGGTGGCAAACAAAGTCGTAATGGCTGTAGCTATTGTTGTCGCAAGTAAGGTTGGCTTGAAAGCAAAGCGAGTCATCTCGGCAAATCCCTCTGAAATAGTGATTTTTTTCTAAGTGAGGGCGCTACTATAACTGGACTTTTTGTGAATGTAAATGAGATCGATTCGCATTTGTGTCTTTGCGTGTTGAAACCTTCTGTTTCGTCCCCATACTATGAGTTATTGCACGCATTTAAAGGAACTGTTTTGGTACCACTTTCAATTCTCGATTTAGCCCCTATTACGGCGGACTCTAGTGCCGCAGAATCGTTGCGCCGTTCAGGTGATTTGGCTGCGCATGCTGAGCAGTGGGGCTACCAACGCTTCTGGATGGCCGAGCACCACAACATGACCGGTATTGCCAGTGCCGCCACCGCCGTGGCCTTGGCACATATTGGTAGTGTGACGTCGTCGATTCGCATTGGTGCGGGTGGCATCATGCTGCCCAATCATGCGCCTTTGGTGGCGGCGGAACAGTTTGGTACCTTGCAGGCCTTGTATGGCGACCGCGTGGACTTGGGCTTAGGCCGCGCGCCGGGCACCGACGGTGCTACGTTGCGGGCCTTACGCCGCGACTACAATTCGGCTTCGAGTTTTCCCGACGACGTGCAGGAACTGTTGGGCTATTTAGATGACGCTGCTGAGGACGCGTTTATTCGCGCCGTGCCAGGGCAGGGCTCGCATGTGCCAGTGTGGATTTTGGGATCGAGCTTGTTTGGAGCACAGTTGGCTGCCTCATTGGGCCTGCCCTATGCTTTTGCTTCGCACTTCGCGCCAGATCATTTGCACGCTGCGCTCGATACGTATCGTCGTGAATTTAAACCCTCGAAGTACCTGTCGAAGCCTTACGCAATGGCCGCCGTGAACGTGTTTGCGGCTGATACCACGGAAGATGCCGCACGCTTGAAGAGCTCAATGCAGCTCCAATTTGTTGCTTTACGCCGCGGCAACCCCGGACCTCTGCCCGCACCTGTTGCTGACATCAACGCGGTAGTTGACCCTGTGTCCTTAGCCGGCGCCAATCACGCCCTAAAATACACTGCCTGCGGCACCCCCGCTGAAGTGCACCAGTATTTGCGCGACTTCGTAAGCGCCACCGGCGTCGACGAACTCATGCTCACCTGCCACGCCTACGATCACACCGCCCGCCTGCGCAGCCTCGAAATCGCCGCCGATCTCTGACACCCCCCGCTGCCGTTTCTCCGCTAGCAACGAAAGGGCAGCCCTTTCTTCCGCCGCAACGATCGGCTTCGACCTCTGCCCTTGTTCGCTTTCGCGTACAGCCAATTAATTATTCTTCCACTAGGGAGGTGATATAGGTTTTGCTATGCTGATCAGCTCTATTATATAACCTTGACGTTATATAAGTTATAAATTATATTTGGAGAAGCCCATGGATTGGGACATTGTTGTGACGGACCGTTATAGAAATTGGTTTTTGAGTTTGACTGATAAGCAGCAAGTAGCTGTTCACTCAAGAGTAAAAGTCCTTATGGAACTTGGGCCAAAACTCGGTCGACCTTATGTGGACTCCATTAAGCTAGACAAAAAATTCCAATGTAAGGAGCTCAGGATACAAGCATCGGGAAAGCCAATCCGAGTATTTTTCCGCTTTGACCCTGAACGTATTTGTGTACTTTTATGTGGTGGAAGTAAGGACGGTGCTGGCGATAAGTCGTTTTACAAAAGCATGCTGCAAGCCGCCGCTGATGAATATCAGCGCTATTTACAAGAAAGGTTGGGAGATTAGATCATGGTAATAAAACTCAAGGATTTAGAAGCAGAAATGTCGCCTGATGTTTTATCTAAGGCCAATGCTCAAGCAAAACAAATTATCGCCGACATCAAGCTTCAGGAACTAAGAAAGAAGCAGGGTGTTAGCCAAGCGGAATTGGCCCGCTCTCTAGGAGTAGCGCAGGCCAACATTTCGCAAATCGAAGGCCGCGCCGATGCTCGGATCAGCACGCTAAGTAGCTACGTTAAAGCACTGGGCGGTGAGCTCGAGCTACATGCACGCTTTCCTGATGGTGAACTGGTTCGGCTTCACTTCGACCAATAAAACAGGCCGGCGGTGCGCCCGAGGGTGCGCGCCATACTATAGAAATCAGCGGCACGGCCGGTGGCGCCGTAGCATACGAGTAGCGGCATTAGATGTTCTGCGCGCGGGTGACAGAAGCGAGCTTCGGGAGCCTGCTCCCATTGCCGTAGCATTTCCTCACGTTGTGCCTCATTAATATCAGTGCGCGTAAGCGTGTCTTTGAGCCAGTTCTCGAACGCCAAATTCCGCTTCTCGGTTTCTGGATCTTGCGGCGCGAAAAACGCCTTCATGTTGTGAAACGAAAAGCCCGAGCCCAAGATTAATAAACCTTCATGCTCAATTGCTGCCAAAGCTTTGCCCAAGGCAATGTGCTCTTGCGGATCCAAGTTGTGCAGCAACGACACCTGAATGACGGGGATATCCGCGTCGGGATACATTAGCTTTAATGGCACAAAGACACCGTGATCTAGGCTACGCTGGTTATCTGCGGTAGCGACAATATTGTGCTGCGCCAGCGTTTTTAGAGCCTGTTGCGCCAAGACGGGATGCCCTGCCGCCGGATATTGAATTTCGTATGACTCGGGCGGAAAGCCATAATAATCATAAAGCAAACCGGGATTCACCGCGGTTGTTACCGTAGGCGCCTCGGCCTCCCAATGTGCGCTGATGACCAAGATAGCTTTTGGCTTCTCAAGTTGCTCGCTGATGCCCTGTAGTTGCGCAACCAGCTCTTCATGCTGCGCATCGCCAAGCAGGGGCAAAGGGCCCCCGCCGTGCGACACAAAAAGAACTTGATGTTGTGTCATGATTTTCACCTTCGCTTATTTGTCAGCGATCTTAGTGGCAATTGCGTTATCAAGCGCGAATCGACCGCCACCCAGTGCGGTTAGTGCCGCAGTTGCTGCCAATAAGCTTAGCGCAAACTCATAACCATTGTTGGCCATAAACAAGCCGTTACTAGCATGCACGCTGAAAATCGCGACCACCATGGTGAACGCTGAAACTAAGGCCGCTGGGCGTGTGAGCAGGCCCAAGATCAACGCAAGACCACCAAAAAATTCAGCTGCGCCAGCCAGCAATGCCATCAAAAACCCTGGCTCTAGGCCGATACTTGCCATCCATTGTCCAGTGCCTTCAAGACCGTAGCCACCAAACCAGCCGAATAGCTTTTGCGCACCATGCGCCGTTAGGATGATACCTACAGGTACGCGTAATAAGAGTGCGCCAATACCTGCGTTTGATTTAAAGATGGTGTGTAATTTTGAATTGCTCATAAAAGTGTCTCCATTAAGTTGATGGAGGTACTTTACTATTTGCAAATAGGTAGATTAATGGGGTAATTCGTGCTTTATTATCCACATATCGTAGGCAATAAGGCGAGCTAGGTATGGATAGACTGCAAGCAATGCGTATTTTCGTGACCGTCGTCAACGAAGGCTCTTTTGTGCAGGCAGCTGAGAAGCTTGATGTCTCCCCTCAGTTGATAAGCAAGTCGTTAGGCCAGCTTGAAGACCACTTAGGCGTGCGCTTATTGAATCGCACCACGCGGCGTCAGCATTTAACTGAGGCGGGCAGCGCTTATTTTGCGCGAGCGCAGCAAGTGTTGGCCGACGTAGATGACATGGAATTACAACTATCGGGCTTGCAAAATAGTGCACGCGGCGTGTTGCGCATCAGCGCACCCGTGTCATTTGCCATTCGGCATTTAGCGCCGCTTCTGGTAGGTTTTCAGGAAGCCTACCCTGAGGTGGTAGTCGATTTACAACTCAATGACCGCAAGGTCGATATAGTGGAAGAAGGCTTTGATATCGCCCTGCGTATTGGCAAATTAGAATCGTCCTCGTTGATTGCCAAGCGGTTAGCGCCGGTACGCTTGGTTTATTGCGCAGCACCCGATTATTTAGCTCAGGCAGGGGTGCCTGATGATTTAGCCGCGTTGCGCGGCCACCGATACTTGCACTATAGCTATATGAATGAAGCTTATGTGCCGCCTTCTGCCGCTTCGGTGATGCGCAGTAACAACGGCGACGTGCTAGTCGCTGCCGCCTGCGAAGGCGCCGGCATTGCGCTGCAGCCAACTTTTATTGCCTGCGAAGCCTTACGCAGCGGCGACCTGCAAACTATATTGACGGCCCACGAGCCTGAGCCCATAGCGCTGTATGCCATGTTCGCCCATCGCCAATTACTCGCCAGCAAAGTCCGCGCCTTCCTCGACTTCATCGATGGTTATTTTGGCGAACCTCCCTACTGGGACGACTTCTGAGGAAAGGGCTGCCCTCTCTTTGCGTTGTTTGCTATTTATATCGCTTGGTGTATATTTCGTATACACAAAAGGATATAAAATATGCGATTGAATGATTCGAAGGATATAGCTGAGGCGGTGCGGAAGGCGCGCAAGGCCTTGCGGTGGTCGCAAAGCGAGCTGGCGGAGAAAGTTGGCACGACGCAGGCGGTGATCTCGCGATTTGAGGGCAGAGGTGAGGCGCGTATCGACACGCTTCTTAAAATTACCGAAGCGCTCGACCTACAGTTGCTAATGCTACAAAAGAGAGAAAGCCCACTTTGGGATAACTAGTCCGAAGCTATTTACTCGTCGTCTGTGCGCGCCAGCACTTCGAACTCGCCGGCGCCAGACTCAACCACAACCACCTCAATCGGTTGGCAACAAATCTGACAATCCACTATTTGCTGCTGTCCGACGTCGTTCTCGGGGTCAATTTCAATACTGTTGACCACCATGCAATAGGGGCAACTGAATTCAGCTTCATGGGTTAACGACATACAACCTCCGAAGAAAATCGTTACTAGTGGCAAGTTGCGCAGCCAAAAGCGCGCGAAAGCCAGCACTGATATTGTCATCCGCGGCGACGCGCTGCCAAAATACATCAGCCATTGCCGCCGCAGTTTGCCAATGCACGGTGTTCGCGCCAGCATCAGCTCGCGGCGCCCAAATCGTATCGCGCATATCACCAGCGGCCGTTGGCGCGAAATGCATAGGCAGCATATCGTATACAGGCGTTAGTTCGTATGGTCGCGCCCCTTCGTGGTAGACCGATAAGTTGCCATGGTGCATATCGCTGTTGCCAATCAATTGCCCGAAAGCCCAGGCCACGGCAGCCCCGACCATGGCACGCTCACTTATAATACTCTGCGCAAACAAGCGCTGTGCAAGCGACGGCCAAGCTAAGCTAGCATCGCCCACAAACTCCAGATCCAGACACGCAAAAGACACCACACCCGCACGTCCATAGCGTTCCGAATCCGTCACAAATCGGTCAAACCGTACCGATTGCAAATACGTTCGCTGAGCCACTGAATAACTGCGGTTATCAGCTGCAAAGCCCGCTTGTACAGTATTCATCGCCACCGCGGCATGGGTTTCGCAGCGCAATAAGTCCGCCCAGCGTTGCGCCACCACGTTCACCGCCTGTGGCCCGCCAGCACGCCCGGAAAACTTAACGATGCTCGGCAAGCCTTCAACCACGGCAACCAATTTTGGCTGCTCGCCTTTGGCTGAGGAATCAAAATGCGCCCCAGCCGCAACTTGCTCTGCCTGTTCAGCAACCTGCGTAGGGTTCAAGTCCGTAGGGGGCGGTCCCTCGAGCCATCGCGTATAAGCCTGCTGGCCAATGAGCAGATTACCCACCGCATCCTGAGGCTCCTTAATAAGCACAGTAAGTACGTCATTATCGCTCCACTCCCGCGGATCAGTACTCACTTGCAACCCTTTCGCCACCAAACGTTCAGCAAACTGACGCCCTAAAAACCCCTGCGGTCGCATATCTGACAACCACCACGGCAAGGCATCATACTCGCGCCATTCGACCTCTGTAGCGCTACGATGATATTCAACGACGAAGTGTTCTTGCGGGTAGACAGGGTACAGTACCGCAAAATGTTGGCACTCGCCCTCGCGAGTGATGCGATAGAGGGGGACTGCAGACTCATCCGCAACCGAACGCCTCGCGTAATAGCGCCGCGCTCGCCCGCGACCAACAGGCAAAACTTGGTCGCCCAGCTTTTGCAGATGACGGCTTATCGTTGACCCATCCACTCGCAAACGTGCCGCGACTTCAGGAGCCGACGCAGCACCGCCTCTAAGTGTTAATAATATGTCATTCGATGTTATAGCCATTTTCTATGAAAACTTCCAAAAAGAATCTGTTAGTTACAGTTTTGCATAGAAATCTTAAATCGCAAATTTTATTTTAATCCACTGTTTTATATTATTTTTATTTTGCCTTGTATCTCAAAATTGATTACAAGTGCAATGAAAAGTATAACGCGTTTAGTTAGTCGAAAAATAATACACGCGGGCGATGCGTGAGCCAGAGAATTCATACACGGCAATGCTCGACTGCGCTCGGCGTTCGTCGCCCGCCAGCCAAGACGCCTCTTCAATCACTGACACACGCGAGCCCAACACCTGCACATCCATTAGCTTGCTGCGACACGACGCACACGAGGCAAAGTAACTGTCCATCGCCTTCACCAGTGCCTCGCGACCCGCCGTTTCCACCGACACCGAAGCGCCATTCACCGTCAGCCATTGCACGTCGTCGGTGACCATACGTGCCATGGCTGCTGAATCTTGCGCATTGAATGCCTTAGTGTAGGCCTCCACCGTCGCCGCGTGGTCGACTTCATTCGCACTTACCGTCGTGCAAAGCAGAAAAAGAATCCCAATAAAGATACGCATCAAGCCTCCCGTACATACCGAAATCGCGGCACTTCCGCACCGTCGACCACGACATTTTCAACAAACATAGCAAACGGCCGCACCCAAAGCGCGCGCTCGCCATACAATGGCCGATACAGCACCAACTCTTCTTCTGTTTCAGAGTGGCGCACCACGTCGAGCACCTCGTACTCAGGGCCTTTGTAGTGCTGATAAATGCCTGGCGTAATTACTTCATGCGTCATTGTCGTCCCTCGCGCCGCTTGTGTTCGCATCCAGAATACCCTGAATGACAGATGCCATTGTACTAAAAACCCATTATAGTGAGGTTAATTCGTACAAATGAATACGTTGATTACGGAGCAGCCGTCACGGGATGGACGACAACATTACCTACTACAGCCGCAACGCGGAACAACTTGCCGACCAGTACGACAGCCTTGAGTTTGAACAGGTGCATCGCGACTGGCTTGAGTTGATTCCGAGCGAAGGCATGGTCCTTGATGTGGGCGCTGGCTCAGGCCGGGATGCGCGCTTTTTGGCTAGCAAAGGCCTAAGCGTTGTTGCAGTGGAGCCCGCTGCTGGTATTCGCGAGCGCGCGCAACAGTACGGTGCGGCAAAGCCCATTCATTGGCTCGACGACAGCCTGCCCGAGCTCAGCCAAGTCCACAAACTGCAAACCAAATTCGACCTGATTTTGCTCAGCGCCGTATGGATGCACATTGCACCCTCGGCGCGGCAACGCAGCTTCCGTAAACTCAGCTCACTGCTCAAGCCCAACGGCAAAATGGTCGTCTCGCTGCGCCACGGCGCCAGCCCCGACGAACGCACCATGCACCCCGTATCCGCCGACGAACTTGCGCAGCTCGCGCAGCAGCAGGGGCTGAGTTTTCGGGTGCTTGAGAAGCGCGAAGATGCATTACAACGCCAAGACGTCGCATGGCAAACCGTATTGCTTACGCTTCCTGACGACGGCACCGGTGCCTTTCCTCTGATTCGTAACATTGTCGTGAATGACAGTAAGTCATCGACCTACAAAGTAGCGCTCTTGCGCACGTTGCTAAGGATTGCCGAAGGTCACCCTGGCGCCGTGCTCGAACAGACCGAAGAAGCCGTCGCCCTGCCGATGGGACTGGTTGCGCTGTATTGGTTAAAACTTTATAAACCGCTGATCGACACGCTTGGTATTCAACAAAGCAGCAGTGGTAAAGGCCTTGGTTTTGTGAAGCCCGAAGGTTGGCAAACACTCACCAACCGCACCGCCAACGATTTTTACATTGGAGCCTGCTACTTTGATCAGGCAGAGGCGCAGAACGTTTACCGCACGCTCAAAGACATTGCGTCGACCATTAAGAACATGCCCGCCAAATACATCACACTGCCGGGTACTAAAACCGAAGTCTTCCACGTAGAGCTAGAACGGACGCATAAACCCAAGAACGCGTTGGTGCTGGATTACGAATTTCTGAAATCTCTGGGAACCTTCTACGTGCCGCGTAGTATTTGGGATGCGCTAGCACGTTTCAGCGTTTGGATAGAACCCGCTTTGGTTAACGAGTGGAGCAACCTGATGGCAAGCTACGCCCTAAACCAGCAACGCGCGCTGTCACGAGTCGACTATTTGAATGCGCTGGCGTGGGAAAATCCCGAACGCACTACCAGTCGCGTGCGCAAACGTGTCGAGAAGTTATTGAGCGAAGACCACGTGCAATGTTGCTGGTCAGGCTCTGACATTCGGCCACGCAATTACGCCGTCGACCATGCCTTCCCTTTCGCCCGCTGGCCCAACAACGATTTGTGGAATCTGTTGCCGACAAAAACCGCCATTAACTCAGCGAAATCGGATAAACTACCGACCACACAAACCCTGTTGCAGTCACGCGACTTGATCGTCCAATGGTGGCGACAAGGCTGGGAAGAGCATAACGATGAATTCTTCACCCAAGCCAATTTCGCACTACCAAACCTGTCACCGCAAAACGAAAGCTACGATGACGTTTTCGAAGCGCTGACCTTACAGCGCGATCGCATTAAGCACTTGCAACAACTCGAAGATTGGCAGCGATAACACCTTTGGGAGATATTCAGCATGGCCCGCGCCCACGCCTTACACATTCTAGTTAAAACCCAAGCCGAAGCCGCCGATCTCAAAAAGCAGCTCGCCGCTGGCAAGAAATTCGGCGACCTCGCCCGTAAACACTCCCTCTGCCCCTCCGGCAAAAAGGGCGGCGACTTAGGCGAATTCCGCCGCGGCCAAATGGTGCCCGCCTTCGACAAAGTCGTCTTCGGCAAGCCCACGCTGGAAGTGCATGGGCCCGTGAAGACGAAGTTTGGGTGGCATTTGATTAAGGTGCTGTCGCGGGGGTGATACAATCACTGCCCTGAAACATTGTCGATTCCATGCTTTGAAGTCAAGCTGTTAAATAAAAATTGAGCGTTATAGACAAATACTCCTTCAGGCTTTTCTTTAAAGCAAAAAATTGTATTGCTTACATTAGGCTTAGATATGTTGAAGGTTTGACCGCCGTAAGTAGTAGTCGTGGCATTTCCATATACGTTGTTACCGTAGACATAAGCGTTCGCAGTCGTATTAGAAGTAGTAGGCGTAGTGTAAGTACTATTGTTGTTATATGACTGTCTATCGATGATTGCAAAATACTTGTAGCCGTTTTGTAGAGCAAGCTCTGCGCTTCGAAGAAGCGAAAAATCTGATGCTTTTTCTAGACTCGTAAAACCATTACCTTTGAACGAAACGACAAATACATTATGATCGAGTTGTGTTTCAGAGAAACCGCCCTTAAAGCCCTGCGCCTGATACCCTGTTGCGCATCCACTTATTAAAACAGTGGCTAATAAGAAAATAGGGAAATGCAAATTTTTTAGGCTTGTCATTGTCAATCACTCCGTTATGCTGCTAACAAATAACAACTATAATCTAATATTTTTTAATTAAAAGGTTACAATATTTTTTAACGGGCAATCGAATACTCCTGAAATAACCGAGCTGTAAGCGGGTACTTCAATTTCCAAGTGATACTCATAGGCCGCGCGCCTTCACCTCTGACAAACTCAAGAGGGCCACAAGCACGGTAGGGCTGCTGCTTGTTTAGCCGGACAAATAGCTGAAAGCGCCAGCCATTTGTCGCACTTTCAAGATAGCGACGCCCGGCTGTCGTATGTGGTGCTGCGGTATTTTGAGTTTGCCAATGGAACAGCTCTCGGTTTATTGCGTAATCGTCGTACGCGACACCTTCATGCAATGCGTTTTGCTTGTCGAGGGTGACAAAAAGTAGCTCTATTTTTGCTTCTTGGTCGCGCCAGACACCTTCTCGCACCGCCGCAAAATGGGATTCGGTATGGTAGCCAACTGCGGTCATAATCTCGCGATTTTGATAGGCACTATGCAGCTTCAAACCCGATGACTCAAGCTCTGGCAACGGACGAAATTGCTCGTTCGTTCCAGCATCCAAAGCATCAGCAAGTTCAACCAACTCCACCAATAATTCTGGCGTACGCGACAAGTCATCAAGAAACCCATCAACCGTCTGGACACCACTTCCTCCGCATATTTGATAAGCCAACATAAGCGCACGCTTAAGCGACAGGGCATCCGTTCCAAGTGAGCTCTTGCCAATAGCCCGCATGACAGCCAAATAATCAGGGTCATCAATGTGCAAAATATCTTTAAAGCGACGATTGAGGCGTGTTTCGAGATCGGATGGCTCGCCTTCCAATATTTGTGCGTCACGTTGCAACCGTGTCCAACCAGAGGCGCCATTCTTTCGATAAATATCCTCGAATTCTAAAGCTTGTTCACGTACGAACTCAGCTAAATGAACATCCTGCACTCCGTGTCGCGCTCGGTAGCTGGTAAGTTCAGTTTGCAGACGACGCCAATTTAGACTCACGGCATAGCGCAAACTCTGCAGAATCTGCTCACGCGCTTGCTTTTGCATTTGCAGATAACAGCCAGGAGGCAAGTGTCCAAAACCGTGTTCAACGCCATCAACCACCTGCCGTTTCGACAAACCTGTAATTGCGCTATACAAAACATCGAAACGAAAGTCTTCTGAGTACTGACCCACAAAGTCGAGAATCAAACAGCTATCTTTGCCGTCGTGCAGACGAAGTCCCCGCCCAATTTGTTGCTGAAACAACGTCACGCTTTGTGTCGGACGCAGTAACAACAGTGTATCGACGAACGGTAAATCAACACCTTCGTTGTAAAGGTCGACCGTGACAATAACGTTGATTTCCCTTTGCTCCAGTAGCTTCGGCAGTCGTTCTCGTTCTTGCGCCGGCGTTTGCCCTGTGACCAGTGCTGCTTTTATTCCATGCTCATTGAAGAATCGTGTCATGTACTCTGCATGAGCAATCGAAACGCAGAAAGCCAGTGCTCGACATTCAGCAATTGAACTCACATGCTCTTCCCATGCCCGTAGCACCGCTAAAGCACGTCCATTTTCTCCGGTTAGCAATTGCTCAAGTTGTGCAGTTTCATTCGCGCTGCGCCAATTCACACCTGAATAATCGATGCCATCGGCACAGGCGTAATACTCGAATGGTGCAAGTAATTGCTGCTCTAGGGCATGCCATAACCGCATTTGTGCGGACGGTGTACCATCGGGCCTCAAATCAAAGTGCTGGAGAATATTCAAGCCATCGCTACGCTCAGGCGTTGCGGTCAGACCCAAAAGATATTTAGGTTGAAGTTGTTCAATTAGTCGACGGAATGAGCGTGCCTCGATGTGATGGCACTCGTCAACAATGACCATATTCCAATAGTTGGAGCCAAGCTCTTCAACAAGCTCCCGGCTATTCACGCTCTGGATGGTCGCAAACAAATGAGTGTAGGACTCCGGTTCATGTCCGTCCGCTAAGTAATCGCCAAAGTTACCGTTGCGCATGACATGTCTGAATGTCTGCAGTGACTGCTGAAGGATTTCCTTTCGGTGTGCCACAAATAACAGGCGCGGTTCGCCGCCTTCCTGCTTACAAAGTCGCTTATAGTCCAGCGCTGCTATAACAGTCTTGCCTGTACCTGTGGCAGCAACTAAGAGGTTGCGATATCGCCCATGTGCACGCTCATTTTCAAGCTGGTCAAGAATAATTTGCTGGAACGGTTTTGCCTGGATATCAAAAAATGTGGTGATAACGTTGTCACCATAATCACGTCTACCACTTTCTTTAGCTAACGCGGCTCGTAGCTCGTTTTGATGAGTCTCATTATGTGGGTCGAAAGTTTGAAACTCTTCGTCTTGCCACAAGGTCTCGAAGTGCGCTCGGGCGCGTTGATAAAGGAAGTTTTGGCCCTTTTCGGTAAACTTGACCGTCCACTCAAGCCCACCCATGAGTGCCGCACCAGAAAGATTAGCACTCCCCACATAGGCAGAACCAAATCCCGTTTCACGCTCGAAGATCCATGCCTTCGCGTGCAAGCGGTTACGTCGGCCATCGAGGGAAACTTTAACTTCACAGTTTGGCAACTCAGCCAACATTTGCACTGCTTTAAGATCGGTCGCACCGGTGTAAGTTGTCGTAATGATTCGTAAACTTGTGCGCGAGTTTTGCTGCGCATCGACCGCGGTTATATCTCGCAGCAGATTGATGATTTTGCGGACACCAGACACGGTGATAAAGCTCATCAGTATGTCGACATGCTTACAACTTGAAAGCTCAGCTTTGAGTTCATGAAATAAAGCAGGTGAGTCTTTTCCTGAGGTAAACAGCCACGGTTGCGCCATACCAACCTGCGGCAGATCAACGCTCTCGTTTGGTTTGTGAAGTGCTCGCACAACCTCAGGAGGGCTAAGATAGCTTGTTGGGGACTCCAGATTGGCGAGCTGACGTGCGTAGATGACAAGGTCGTTTAGTATGTCGACTTGACGGTATAAGCGCTGATCAGCACTACTACCGTCGCTTTGCAATTCTGCTAGAGCATTGGATATTTCTTCGGTGAAAACTTCGGCTAAATGACGACTACTCGTTGTTAGGTCAAGCTTTTCGCTGATTTCTTCTAAACCTGAACTTGCAATCTTTTGCGCCAGCGCATCATTTTTCAGAAGCTCGTAAAACCCTTCTTTCATTACCTGTCATCCCTAGCTGAGAAATCCTTAAGCTAAAGTGCCAGGTTTTGATAATCCGAGCAACAACCTACCGATGCTGGTCCAAAAGTATCGCATTGCCATCAGGGTCCCGAATCATCAGGCTACCACGGCTATCGGGGCCGTCTAAATTCGCATTGAAAACTTCAATGCCAGCAGCTTCCAACTGTTTGTGCAGTTCGCGGATGTCGGTGAAGGGCTCCACGTTCTTGCCGTTTTGGTCCCAGCCTGGGTTGAAGGTGAGAATGTTTTCGTCGATGTATTTGCCGAATAGACCAATCACATGATCACCATTCTTCAAAATGGCCCAGCCTTGTTCGCTCATGTCTGCGAGTGGCTCGAAGCCTAGCTTTTTGTAAAACGCCAGTGAGGCGTCCAGATCTTTTACTGCCAAGCTTAGCGAAAATGCGCCTAAATTCATGAGGTTGCTCCTAAACAAATGGGTGACAAATAGGTTTATCGTAATTTATTTTACGTTTTTCATAAAATAATTATTGCAAAGCGAAAATTGAACGGTTAAATTATCGCCTGTCGAATACATTTAAGGAAATCATTATGAATACTAGCACACAGAAATTTTTCGGCATTGCTGCGCTTGTGTTGGCGGTGCTATTTCCAATCTATTGGGTTAACGCGCTTGCTTCGGCAGCTGACTATGCCGGCATTGCGCACCATAACGACTTTACTACGCTTGATGCTTGGGACCTGGTCTTTTTACTGATTGGCGTTCTCGAGGTTACGGTGTATGTGGGCTTGCACAACTACTTCAAGGATCAAATTAATGGCGGCCTGGCGGGCGTCCTGTTGCTGGTCATGGCGGTTCTGATTGCGGTAACGCATGCTACGCTCTTGATTGACTTAACTGTGGGGCTGGGATTATTGGAAGCGAGTCCTGAGTTTCTCGATATGGCTGCAGTGGGTTCTATCATTATGTTAGGGCTCTATGCGGTAACTTTGTTTGCGCTTGCGATTTGTTTGCTGGTTCGTTTTCCCGAACTACCGACATTGCTAAAGATCTTTGCGTGCCTGGCGCTGATTTCGGCGGTGCTGCAATTTACCATCGTGTTTTTCTTCGCCAATCTAATCTTGTTTCCGATACTCATGCTGGTTGTAGCGTTTCACTTCTTGCTTGGCGACAACAAAGTTGAAGTGGTGTGATACCGAGGAGGCGCTATGACGATTCGAATTAATTTAGATGTAGAGATGGCGCGTAACAAGCTTTCTTTAACTGAGCTATCGGAGCGTGTCGGAGTGTCGATGACGAACTTATCGTTACTTAAAACCGGTAAGGTGAAAGCAATTCGCTTTAGTACGTTGGAGGCGATTTGTCGCGAGCTCAAGTGTCAGCCTGGCGATTTGTTGGAGTACATTGCAGGCGACTAAGGCCGGCTGAAGGCATCGCTCAAGTACTCAACAAAGAGCCGCGCTTTGGCTGATAAATTGCGATTGGGGGTATGCACAGCCCATATCCCCTCTCGCGCATCGCGGTACTCGCCTAACACCTCTCGTAGTTCACCACGCGCAAGCGCCGCGGAGACATAGTAGTCGGGCAATTGCGCAAGACCCAAGCCAGCCTTGCAAGCATCGAGCAACGCAATACCTGAATTACAGCGCATACGACCCTGCAACCGCAATGCACGCTCAACACCGTGCTCGCGGAAGCGCCAGTAGTCCAGCGTTCCCATCAGGCATTGGTGCTTCGTAAGCGCTTCTAATGAGGTTGGCTCGCCATGTTCTCTCAGGTAGTCAGGACTGGCACACACCGACAACTGACGATCGCCTAACCGTTTCGCTATCAGCGAGGAGTCCTTAAGACGCCCCAAGCGAATGGCGACGTCGATGCCATTTTCAACTAAATCCAGGGTGCGGTTGGTGAGGTTCAGATCCAGAGTAACCTGTGGATGGTCCTGCAAAAACTGATGCGCCAAAGGCGCGATGCGTTGCTCGCCAAAGGTGACCGGTGCGGTAACTTTAAGCAGTCCTTTTGGCTCGCGCTGCATCTGTGTGACTGCAAGCTCAGCTTCTTCGAGCCCTTCCACCAGCTGCTTGCATTGGTCATAGTACAGTTGTCCGGCTTCGGTCAGTCGCACGTTACGTGTGGTTCGGTGCAGTAGCTTCACGTTGAGGCGACGTTCAAGCGCAGAAACCTTGCGGCTTACTTGCACCACACTGGTGTTCAAGCGCGCACCCGCTGCGGTGAAGCTACTCAATTCGGCAACGGCGACAAACTCTGTGACTCCTTCCCAACTTGCCATCGGCTTTCTGTTCTCCAGGTGAGATAAGCAGCAGGCTTATTATTACATACAGGTAAAAATAAATTTCAATATACCCTAATTATAAACAAATAGGTTTGCTTTAAACTAAGCACCATCATTATTTTCAGCAAAGAGGTTTTACCTATGGCACTCGAACTACAACCTGGGCAAACATCCATTAAATCCAAAGCTGCTGTTGCTTGGGGCCCCGGTGAGCCACTCACCATGGAAGAAGTTGATGTAGAGCTACCCAAGGCCGGTGAAGTCTTGGTGCGTATTGTCGCCACCGGTGTTTGCCATACCGATGCTTTTACCTTGTCGGGTGATGATCCTGAGGGTGTGTTCCCATCGATTCTTGGGCACGAAGGTGGTGGTATTGTCGAAATGGTTGGCGAAGGGGTCACCAGTGTCGAAGTTGGCGATCATGTGATTCCGCTGTACACCGCTGAATGCGGCAAGTGTAAATTCTGTACCTCGGGCAAAACCAACCTATGCCAGGCGGTACGCGAAACCCAGGGCAAAGGACTCATGCCAGACGGTACCTCGCGCTTTTCCAAAGATGGTGAGACTATTTATCACTACATGGGCTGCTCGACATTCTCTGAGTACACCGTGCTACCAGAAATTTCGCTAGCCAAAGTCAACAAAGATGCGCCGCTTGATGAAGTTTGCTTGCTCGGCTGTGGCGTAACGACCGGCATGGGAGCAGTACTTAATACCGCGAAAGTAGCCGCAGGTGACACAGTTGCGATCTTTGGGCTTGGCGGTATTGGCTTATCGGCAATTATTGGTGCACGCATGGCGGGTGCCAGCCGCATTATCGGTATCGATATTAACGAAAACAAGTTTGATCTCGCCAAACAGCTCGGTGCCACGGACGTTATTAATCCGCAGCACTTTGATAAGCCAATCCAAGAAGTGATTGTTGAAATGACTGACGGCGGTGTCGACTTCTCATTTGAGTGTATTGGCAACGTTGACGTGATGCGCCAAGCACTTGAGTGCTGCCACAAAGGTTGGGGTGAGTCGGTGATTATTGGGGTTGCCGGTGCTGGCCAAGAGATCTCGACGCGGCCGTTCCAACTTGTTACCGGTCGGGTATGGCGTGGCAGTGCATTTGGTGGGGTAAAAGGTCGCTCGGAGCTACCCGGCATTGTTGAGCGCTATTTAGCGGGTGAGTTTGGCCTGCAGGAATTTATTACCCATCGTATGGGCCTCGCCGCTATTAATGATGCCTTTGAGTTAATGCACGAGGGCAAAAGCATCCGCTCAGTCGTGCTTATGGACCGTTAATCGCAGGTTTCAGGTACCCAAATGGCAACGCCTTCGGCCGTTTTATCCATTAGGCCGAAGGACTTGCCGACATTAATACCAAAGCCAAAATTACCACTGCTGCGACCTATGCCCGTGCCTAGGTAAACCGAATCATCGCGTTGCTCTCCGGTACGCTTTAATAGCACACCGTTGGCGCCGACAGCCGCCGCCGCTTCGCGTAAACGCTGTAAGGCGGCATCGATTTTGGCTTGTTCGGTAAAGGCGAACGAGGCATCGCTGGTAGAGGTAAGCAAGGCGATGGCTTCAAAGCAGATAGGCTCTTCGAGATACACCAAGACTTGCTCTGCAATAAGCGGAGTGCGGGCGGTACCGATCATGTTAGTGGTGCTAGGCGATGCGCATGCCGTCAGTGTCAGAAGCAACGCTACGATAAAGGTACGAGCGATCATAATGACTCCGATGTTGTAAGATAATATTTTTAGCCTAGCTCTATTACTGGCTTTTTGACAGCCCGGCGTTGTTAGGCGTATTCAGACGCCAATCGTAGTCGGTGTATCGAATGCGGATATCACCCATTAGCGCCTCGCGCTCGGCCTTATCGTCGGCTAGCGCGTCGGCATATTGGCGCATATAGCTGCGAAGATCGCCGAAATCATCTTCATACCAGTCGAAAATGCGCGAAAGGTACAAGCCACGCTCGTCAATGCCATTCAATGCGCGATCGCTCAAAAAGGTACGCATTTGGTCATCAAGTTGGGTGTCTAACGCGCTGGCGGTATAAGCTTCGGCGCGCAATTTCGGACAGCTCATGGCGGCACACACTAAAGCTGCATGAATGCGGGGCTCGTCAAAGTACACACGAATCGTCTTGTGCTCGACCCAATCCAGCGTACGCATTTCACCTAGCAGCTCCACTACTTCGCGTTCCCACGCCGAGTAAAATAGGCCGCCAAGATCACGGATCGATTCATGCTCGCCACTGGCAAACGACTCGTAATGGTCGACAATCAATTCCAAGGTAAAGGCATTGTAGGCGTTGATTAAAAACGCTAACTGCTGGTCACTGGTCCACTCGCGGTATTGGTCCACGCTAACGTCGGCTAAATCTTGCAAATAGGCATTCAGCGCTGGCTCATCAGCTTGCAGCGCGACGTAGTCGACCACCGAACGTCGGCCTTCGTTATACACCACTACATGTTTCTGCAATAGCTCGGTGTACGCCGAATGGCTATGGTCAAAGGCCATGGTTTTAGGTGTTTCGGCTTGTGGCGCCGCCGCTTGTGTCGACACAGAAAGAAACGCCAGTACAACAAAAAGAAGAGCTCTCATAATGATATTTATCCTCAGCGCCGTCGCGCGCGCTTGTTTCGGCGCTGCCACCAAATGTAGGTGCCAGTGATGGCTAACACTAAAGGTAGTACACCCACAAAGCTATACCAAATTTTCACGGCCAGCCCGCCCCAAGTGCCAAAGTGCAGGCGGCGGAAGGCATCGAGGGTTTTGGTGCCGATGCCCTGCTCGTTCAGGTTGTAGGTGCTGAGGTAGTCGCCGCTAAAGGCGTCGTAGTTCGACACGCTACCGTAGTTGCTGAGCAGTGGGTTCGCTGTCGGCGCGCGACCGAAAACAGTAAACGGTAGCTGCGGTTCAAATGGGAATAGCAAATAGGTCGGCTTGAAGCCGTCGATGCGCGTGCGACTGTCGGCGACCAATGCATCAATATCCACCTCGTCGCTGTACAAGCGCTCGGTCATGATGTGGTGTTCTTGCCCACCGCCATGCTCGGTCCACTCTTCGTAGAAAATCAGACCGTTGTAGTACACGCCGGTAATCCCCAGCACCAGCAGTACCGGCGAGGCGAAGGTGCCGGCCATTTTGTGCAGATCGCTGAACACCACCAACATGCGCTGGTTCCAGCGTAAGGTGAAAAAGCGCGCCCAAAAGCGGCGATACATGATCAATCCCGACACGCCCATAAACAGCAAGAAAAGCCCTAAGGTAAAGCCTATGAGCAAGCCCAAATGCTCTGTAGCAAAGCTAAAGTCGAGCCATTCAATGTCGTTCAGCAGCAGGGTGTAGTGCAACTCGACCAGCCAATCGGTTAAGTAATGACTTGGCTCGGTGGGCTGGCTTTGCAGCTCACCAGTGTAGGGGTTCAAATGCACCTTGTGCCAAATGTCGGTGCCCTCTTTGATAACGAACACCCGGTCGGCTTCGTCGTGGCCCGCGGGAAAAATCTCCCAACTGCCAATCTCGTACGCCGGCAGTTGTTCATTGACGCGGTCTTTCAAGGCATCGAACGGTAATCGCGGCGCTTCCGACGGCGCCAAAGTCGCCACCTCTGGCAACAACAAGCTGTCGATTTCTTTTTTGAAAACCAGAATGCTTCCGGTCAGGCAAATAAGCAGAAAGGGGATCATAAAAATGATCCCCAGCCAGCCATGCCACTTATGCAGTGTTTTTCGCATGCTCATGTTGGTGCTTAGCCCTTAAAATGCATAGGTTACGTTTGCAGAATAGCTGCGCTCAGCGCCGTAGTAGCCTTGCGCCCACAACAGGCTGTTGAGGTATTTTTCGTCGGTGACGTTGTTGGCGTTAACACTCACCGCCACAGCGTCACTGAGCTGGTAACTGGCCATCAGGTTTAACCGCCCATAGGCATCTTGCGTGGTGACAATAGTGTCGCCAGCATTAGCGTACATGTCGCTGACCGTGCCTTGCACGCGTGAGATCTTGTCTTGCCAGATGTAGGTTGCACCCAGTTTCAATTGGTCGAGACTTGCCGGACGATAGGTCAAAGAGCTACGGAACAGATTCTCTGGGGTGTAGTCTTCGACCAACTGGTCGCCTTCAATGTCGAACGAGGTCAAAGCGACGTTGCCTTGCAATCCAGGGAGAATTTCGCCAGCGAGCTCAACCTCGAAACCTTTGCTTTCAATACCTTCGACCGCGCGATAAACCGGCTCTGGCACACCTGTGGCTGGATTTATTGCATCACCCGCGCCCACCGCTAAGTTCTTTTGCTGCACGTTAAAGTAGGCAGCAGACAAGAGCGCGCCGCCGTTAAATAAATCGGCTTTGAAACCCACTTCGCTGTTTTTGCCGGTAAGTGCTGGCAAGCGCTCGAAGTTCTCGTCGCGCTGGTTTTGCGCCATAAAGGTTTCGGTATACGAACCGTAGACCGTAACTGCGTCAGTAACCGCATAGGTTAAGCCGAAGTACGGCACGAATTCGCTCTCATCACGGGAATTGTCGACGCCGTAGCCCATGCCTTCGGTTTCAAAGCTGTTGTAACGGCCGCCAGCGAGCACAAAGAAGTCACTACTCAGGGCAAAACGACCTTGCACGTATACGGCTTTTTGCGTGTTTTCGATATCGCTACCTGCGAGGCCATCGGTAAATTCAGGGAATGGCGTATTACCGTACCAGTCTTCCAGCGCTGGCATGGCTGGGAAGCCGTTGCCGGTGTGATAGTCGTACAGGCTGGTGTCGATATAGTCCAAACGGGCGTAGTTGGCACCCACGACGAGCTGATGCTCTTGGCCGAAGGCGCTGAAAGTACCGCTGACATAAGCGTCGAGCGTGTCTTGCTGGTCATCAAGGTCGTACTCGCTGCCGTAGCCAATGAGGCCTAGGCCCGTTTCTGGATCGAGTCCAGCCGCGGGGTCCGCCAAGTAGGTGTAGAACAGGTAGCTGTCTTCATCGGTGCGCACGCGGTTGTAGGCAATGCGTAAATTCCAGTAGTCGCTCAGCGCAGTCTCGAGGTCAATAAAGCTGCGGCTTTCTTGGACGTTCCATTCAGACCAGTCGGCCGCAATGTTGGTGCTGCGGTCGAAATTAGTTGGCGTACCGTCGCCATAGTAAAGCGTTAAAGCGCCCCACAGGTTACCGTTGGTTTCGCTATTGGTTTCGCTGTGACCAAAGGTGATCAAGGTGTCACGCGTTGGCGCATAGTCGGCGACCGCGTAGAACACTTGGCTCTGGTTGCCGTAACGGTCTAAATAGGACTGACGGTCGTCGGCCACCACTACCGCTCTTACGCGGAAGGCATCGTTGACCACTGCCGAGTAGTCGCCCTCTAAGCGGTAGGTATCCCATGAGCCAACGGTGGCGCTGACGTAGCCTTGGTTTTCGCTTTTCGGACGCTTGCGCACTAAGTTCACCGTCGCCGAAGGGCTGCCGACCCCGGTCATGATGCCATTAGCACCGTGCACCACTTCAATACGCTCGTACAAAGCTGCGTCGACGCGGCCGTGTGTATTGTCGTTCACGATTGGCAGGCCAAGGCCGTCAATTTGGAAGTTATTGACAGCGAAGCCACGCGAAGTGTAGTAGGTGCGGTCACTTTCAACTTGCTCAACGTTAATGGTCGCTGAGGTTTCGAGCGCGCTGTTGAGATCATGCAGAGCGAAGTCTTTCATCTTCTCCGCGCTGATCACGGTAACGGTTTGCGGCGTTTCTTTAATGCTGATGTCGAGCTTCGACGCTGATTCTTGTTCTTTCGACAAATAGCCACTTTGCTGTTCGCCCTTAATTTCCAGACGCTCCATGGCTTCCATGGTTTGCATTTCAGCGGCAAAAGCTTGCGGGGCAAGAGCAATACTTACGGCTACGGCAACACGAGACAGCATTTTCACAACAAGATCCTCTTCAGCATCGTTAAAATCAAGATGCCGGCGATCTTAATGCAAATGCGAATGGTTCGCAATACCGTTTTAATCAATCTGTGGAATTATCTTTTCGAGGCGCTCAAGATCAGCTTCGTTAACGTCATGCTGATTCATGTACCTTGGCCATTCGGCCACCAACTCCTGCACTGTGTTAACGAGTTGTCGCGTTTTAAAGTCTTGCAAACCGAAGCGCGATGCCTGAGAAAGTAGGTTTTCTTTGGTACCAAGCCGACCCTCGTCGCCAATGCCCAAGGCATGTTGCCGTGTGGCGCTAATCGGTAACACATCATAAGCCGGTGAGAGGCGCCAGCCATGCTGTTCTTGCGCCCCTGGTAGCGCGTAAAGCCATGCGTGGTTACGCGCATGATCATCGGTATTGCCAATCAGTACATTGAAAACCATACGCTGAAAGAGTTCATGGGCGTCACTTGCAACGGTGCTGTGCAGACGCATTAGCTCAGCGAGTTGGCCATAACTGTACCAACTTTTCAGGCTACGCTGACTCACCGCACCTTCAGTCAACAGGCTATTCGCACTGACAAAGTGATGGCTGACCTGCTCGTTTTCGCGGTCAAAGCGCTGCACGAGCAATAAATCTTCACCGCTTTTGCTGGTAATGAGCTGTGTAGGTGCAACCTGTACGCCATCCAGTTCGGCCAACATGCGCATGGTTGCGTGCTCAACTCGTGCGACATTGTATAGGTCATCAGGCTTGTTGAATTTAACTAGGTAGTCCTTTTGATTGTGTGTTAGCAAGGTTTTTGGCCGTGCCCCACCCATGGATGAGCCATACATAAACGCTTGTTTCACCTCGTCGGAGACTTGCTCAGCAGCAAGAAGGGCGTTTTTACCTTGTAGCAACAGTTCGATATCGTTTAATGAGTTTGGCGAGCGTTTGGTTTTAGTTTTTTCGCGCGACAAACTTAAACTCAGCGCGCCAACGCCCATGCCCGCACCCGCTATCAGAAATTCGAGTTCGTTTTGGGGTTGGCTTTGGTGCATTTGCAGAATTAGTTTACGTCCCCAAGCATCTGCACCTGCGTCGGTCAGCACCGCGAAAATACCGTGCTGCAAAGTGCACACATGATCTTTTTCAATGAGTGGTAAATGTATGGGATCAAGCGCAAAGGCGTCGCTGCGTTCTAGGTAAGAGCGGCCATAAACAAAACGCCCGGTATTGGTTACTGTGTCCAAGTCGAAGCGCCCGCATATCACCGGTTTCTCTTCAAGTCCCTCTATGAATACGTAGGCGCTAGAAGTCATTATCTAGTCCTCGATCATGTAGCTGCGAGCGTTTGCGTTCAGGAAGGTGTCCTGCCGCACGCACTTTTTCGTCTGCCAGTTCAATAAAGGCATCGAGTTGGCCGAGTACCGCCAATGCCGTAAATAAGGTTTCAGAATTGACCGAATGCCCCTGTTCAATGCGAGTTAACGTACGCTGACTGCAGCCAATCCGCGCCGCCAGTTCGCGCTGATCCATGCGCTGCGCGCGGTGCCGTTTAACTAACTCGCCCAAAAGTTCGTGAAGTTCTGCGACTGCTTGCATAGGAATTACTCTCTTTAAATCTACGATTATTGTAGTAAAATATGGCGAATTAACAATTAATTCGCCATATTTTACACTTTATAGCCAAGCTTGCGCGGCGTCGTAGAGCAATTTTGCGGCAATTAGATACATCAGCATGCCAATGAAAGTGTTGATTATGCGCCAAGCTTTGGCCTTGTTGAGTACGCCCGAGAGTTTTTTCGCCACAAACACGAGGCTGTAAAACCAAGTGGCTGAAGCCAGTAGAGCACCCGAGACAAACCAAGGGCGTAAACTGTCGTCGAGGCTGGCGGTCACACCGCCCACAAGAACTACGGTGTCGATGTACACATGCGGGTTCAAAAAGGTCATGGCAAAAGCCATACCGAGCGTGGCTTTTAAGCTGGTTTTGGCGGTATCATCGTCGGTCACACTCAGCTTGCTGTCACCCACTCGCGCGGCTTTCAAGGCGTTGGTACCGTACCACAGCAAAAACATCGACCCGGCAACGCTAAGCAACAAGCCCCAGATGCTTTCTAACGCAAATAGCGCACCCACACCGAACACGCCCGCACCGATCAACAGAATGTCACCGACAAAGCAGACGGTGGCAGCGGCAAACGGATGGTTCCGCGTTAAGCCAGTTTTCAGCAAAAAGGCATTTTGGCTGCCAATCGCCACAATCAGACCGCCGGATATCACTGCGCCCATAAAAAACGTACTTAACAACTCCACTCCGCGCCCCCTTGCATTGACCTTTTTCCGAAACCCTGATGATAATGGAAGCCAACGGCTAATTCATTCTTATGGCGGACTTTTTATGGCGGCCCCTTCAATATTCATTTCCGGTGCGGCAGCAGGCATTGGCAAAGCGACGGCGCTGAAGTTTCTTGCTGAAGGTTGGTGCGTAGGTGCTTATGACGTTGACCAAGCGGGCTTAGCTGCGCTCACTAACGAGGTTGCTGAAGAGCAACGCGCGCGGCTGGTCACAGGGGTGGTGGACGTTACCGACAACGACAGTTGGCAACAGTCGCTTGATGACTTCACCTCGCATACAGGCGGCGCACTCAATGTGCTGTTCAACAATGCCGGCATTTTATGCTCGGGGCCGTTCGTCGATAATTCTTTGGAGAGTCAGCAGAAGCTTATTGAGGTCAACGTGCAAGGCGTGCTCGCTGGCAGTTATTTAGCTTTACCCTATCTAAAGCCAGCGGCAACGAGTCAACACGGCGCTCGAGTCATTAATATGAGCTCTGCCAGCGCTATTTACGGCCAACCCTCTTTGGCTGTGTATTCAACCAGCAAGTTTGCCGTGCGCGGCATCACTGAAGCATTAGATTTGGAGTGGGCGCCGCACGGCGTAAAGGTCATGGATGTCATGCCATTGTTCGTACGCACCCGAATGGTGACCGACATGGACGCCGGTAGCATCAAGCGTTTAGGCGTGCGTTTAACGCCTGAAGATATTGCCGCCACAGTGTACAAAATGGCGCACTATCGCGGCAGCCGTGTGCACTGGCCGGTTGGTTTGCAAACCAAGCTGATGTTAAGCGCCAGCAAGCTCTCACCGAACTGGCTGACGCGCCTGACCAATCGTTGGATTACTCGTTAGCTCGCGAAGATGCGCTTGATCCGCAGGGTCGTTCTGGCACAATACTTCCGTAGTTTCTAAAATAGGTTTGTGCAATGCACCGCAGTACTCAACAACGCAAAACAAATGTGGCAGTGATCTGGGTCGCCCTTTCACTGGTGTTTGTGATGTGCTGGGGAACACAATTTAACATGCTGTCGGGCTGCTCGCACAAAGCCCATGCTGATACCGCAATTGAGTTAGGCGCCAACCAAGTAACTAACAGCGAGGCAGACGAAAGCTGTGAACTTACCTCTAAGTTGCTACAAGCAAATCAACTCGATTTAAGCACGCTTGCCGTGTTGCTCATCTTTGTTTGGCTAATAATGCCAAACCCGCCTACGCGTCAGCGACAGTTCAGGTCGTTAATCACACCGAAACCCAAACGAAGACCCCACAAACTGAAGTGTGTATTCCTCGAATAGATAGCCGCGTTCCGTACCCGACGTAACGTAATTCTTTTATTCAGGAGTATTTATGAGCAGTTCTGCTTTCATCAGGCTGGCCGTGTGGCTCAGCCTGCTATTGGCGCTTGTTGTGCCGCGCAGTTGGGCGTCACCGCCAGATACCGGCTGGCTAACCGACCAGCAACATACCGCTGTTAAAGTTCGCTTAGCCTTTGCGGGCGAATACAATGCCAACACCAACAGCTTACCCGCCGTACTAAGTGTTGAGTTGGAGGATGACTGGAAGACCTACTGGCGCGCACCTGGCGAAGGAGGTATTGCGCCAGCAATTGACCTTGGCAAGTCACATGGAATCACGCGCATTGATTGGCACTGGCCTGTTCCCAACGAGTACTTTATTCAAGGTATTCGCACGGCTGGCTATACGCAACAGGTCAATTTTCCTCTGCAATTTATGCTAGAGCCGAAACAAGAGCGTATCTCACTAGACGCAATTTTTACCTTATCGAGCTGCACTAATGTTTGTGTCTTGACTGACTTTCCTATCGATCTGGATATATCCCTTTCTGATTTGAGCGCCGATGAAGACCGGGTGTTCGAGTTCAGCAAAGCGATGAGCCAAGTACCGCAAGCCTTGCCTGGTACCGAGATCACTGCGGCAACCTATGATGCGCAGCAGCAACTTTCGATAAGTCTGCGTAAGGCGACTCCGTGGCAACAACCGCAACTGTTTATGCACAGTGACGACGCCGCGCTTGACGAGGTGGTGTACAAACTGGATGAGCAATGGCTCAGTGAAAATGACCGGGTTTTGACAGCGATTTTTACCACTGAGCATTGGCTCGAGTTGCCCGATCTAAACGGCCACGAAGTTACCCTAACCGTACGTGATAGAGATTACGCAAGTGCCCATTCGACAGTCATAGAAGCGGGGGTAGTCGCCGCACCTCCTGCTCTGGAACTCAGTCCACTGGCCCTTACTACTGCGCTTTTTGCTGCGTTACTCGGCGGACTTATTCTGAACATTATGCCCTGTGTGCTGCCTGTGTTAGGTATTAAGATCCACAGTCTTATGAGTGGCAATGGTTTACCGTTAGGGCAAGTTCGTCGGCACTTTTTCGCCACTGCAATCGGAGTTGTCACCACTTTTGTGGCGCTAGGTTTAGTTCTTGTTACGCTGAAGCTTAGCGGCGTGTCGATCAGTTGGGGCATGCAATTTCAAAATCCATGGTTTATTGCTGCTTTAGTGCTTCTCACGTTGTTGTTTGCGCTGAATTTGTTTGGCTTATTTGAAGTCAGGTTACCTAGCACGGTTAATCAATGGGCAGCGCAAGAGACCAAGCAAAGTCCGCTCGGTCATTTCCTTCAGGGTGTGCTAGCCACTATTCTTGCAACACCATGTACGGCGCCATTTCTAGGCACTGCCGTCGCCTTTGCCTTTGGCGCCCCCCCGCTTACCTTGCTACTGATTTTCTTTGCTCTCGGGCTAGGCATGGCTTTACCTTGGCTTTTGATTGCCCTGTTCCCGCGTAGCACTCGCTTGCTCCCTAAACCGGGACGCTGGCTAGGCTGGGTAAAACCGATACTTGGCATCTTTATGCTAGCGACAACTTTATGGTTGCTCAGCCTACTCTTACCGGCTGACGCGGGTGCTTCAGCAGCGCGCGAGGAGCGTCCGTGGCAAGAGCTCTCCTTTGCCCAGATCCAAGAACACCTAAGCGCCGACAAAGTGGTGTTTGTGGATGTTACCGCAGACTGGTGCATTACTTGCCAAGCCAACAAATACAATGTGTTGCTGCAAGATCCTGTTTACAGCGCCCTCAATGCGGATGACGTGGTACGCATGCGCGGCGACTGGACGCGCAACAACGCTTACATTCAGCAATTTTTACAAGCCTACGGCCAGTATGGTGTGCCCTATAACCGAGTTTATGGACCAGCACGCCCAGAAGGCATCGAACTCCCCATTATTTTAAGCGACGAAGCGGTCATGCAAGCCATTACCGCTGCTCGCGGTCAATAACCTAAGGAACACACTATGAAAATGAAACTATTCGTAATTAAATTGATGTTGCTCACAGGACTTTCCATGTTCAGTTTGAATGTTAGCGCACAGTCATTATCACCGCAGCAGGAGCAAGATTTAATAGCCATTGAGCAGCTCTTGCGCGAGAACCCAGCAGTTATCGGTAATATTCGTGATGGACTTGAGCATTTCGTTGAACAACAAAAGGCCCAACAAAGTGCGTTTGAAACTTATTACCCGTGGCTTTATGAAAGCGGCCAGCACCCAGTGATTGGGGATCCGAACGCGAAGCACTCGATTGTTATTTTTACCGACTACAATTGTCCGTTTTGTAAGAAGTTAGAGCCAGGAATCGAGCGTATTGTGAAGAACTATCCTTCGGTTAATGTAATAAACGTAATTGTGCCATTGCGCCAGCAAGGTGTCGCAGGGCTATCGACTAACTCGGCACTATATGGTCTTAACGTGTGGTTAAATGCGCCCGAAGATTACTACGGTGTACATACCCTACTGATGAAGAAGTCCGGCATGCATGACGCAAGCTCACTGCGGGCGATCGCTAAACGTAGTGAAACCCAATCCTTGTTAAAAACCGACAACCGTGTCGAGCAGATCGTGACGCGCAACATGGAGGCCTTTCGCGACTTGGGTTTTCGCGGTACGCCAACCATTATGATTGGCGTTCAGTGGGTACCTGGTTATATCGAGTACCCCAAGTTGGAGGCGCTCGTGAAAGAACAATTTAATCTTTAAACGCTTGGCAAAGCCACTCGTTATTGAGTGGCTTTGTTACCGACATTCTTGGTGGAAACACCGCCCGAACCATCGTCAATAATGTTCAAGCCACCGACGTTTCGCACGTTAATGCTACCCGAACCGTCATCAACAGAAACCTTGCCGGTTACATCTTCAATGTCCATGCTGCCAGAGCCATCATCGATGTCGACGTTGCCCTGAACGTCGCGCACTGTAATGCTGCCTGAACCGTCGTCGATGTCGAGGTTGCCGCCAATCGTTGACACTTCTAAGCTACCTGAACCATCTTCAATTTCTACATTTGCCTTGATATCACGCACGGTAATCGAGCCTGAGCCGTCGTTGATATCGAGCGCCAAATTTTCCGGCATATACACAGTTAGATTGATGTAAGGGCTGGGATTACCCCAACCACTGCTGAAATCGGCAATCAAATCAGCTTCATCGCCATCAAGTTGCAAGGTCAACTCAATGTCTTCTTTATCGCGATAATAAATATCGGCAATGACTTCAATCTCTGTGCGTCCAGCTTCGCCATAAACTTCCAGGCTACCTGCGCCGGCTTCAATTTCCAGCTCGGTAAGGTTCGCAGCGTCTAGGGCAAGCTCACGTTTTTCATGGTTAAGGTCGTCATCGCCCCAACCACCTGAACCGTTGGCGTACACTACACAACCTGTTAATAAACTTGCTGTCGCAAGGGCAATCACTGTTAGTTTCATGGTTTAGCTTCCTATTGATTCTTGTTTTCGACAGTTTAGACGCATTTCGCTTAGGCGGGGTTTACATGGGCAAAAAAATTGCCGCACAGGTTCTGCAACGCTGTGCGGCAATGGGAGAACAAGTTTTGCATTGAGGCTTAAGACTTCGACGCAATATAGTCGTCGACAAACTGCTCAAGAATGTTCAGCGGCACTGGACCATTGGCCAAGATCACGTCGTGGAATTCACGAATATCAAACTTGTCGCCAAGGGCTTCTTTGGCTTTTTCGCGTAATTCTAAGATTTTGTTCATGCCGATTTTGTACGCCGTGGCTTGGCCGGGCATCACAATGTGACGCTCCACCATTTTCACTCCATCGGCACGGGCGTTTGGTGTATTGTTCACGTAGTACTCAATACCTTCTTCGCGCGTCCACTTCTTCGCATGGATACCGGTGTCCACCACTAAGCGGCATGCACGCCATAATTCCATCGCTAAGCGGCCAAAGTCTGAATACGGGTCTTCATAGAAGCCGATTTCTTTTGGCAATTTCTCGGTGTACAAACCCCAACCTTCAGAGTACGCCGTTACGCGGCCAAACTTACGGAAGTTCGGCACGTTTTCCAGCTCTTGCTGAATCGCGATTTGCATGTGGTGACCCGGAATACCTTCGTGGTAAGCCAAAGCTTCCATTTGGTAGGTTGGCATCGACGCCATGTCATACAGGTTCGCGTAGTAGGTACCAGGGCGCGTGCCATCCATTGATGGTTGCTGATAGAACGCTTTACCCGCTGACTTTTCACGGAAAGGTTCAACCGCTTTCACAATCATGTCTGCTTTTGGCTTGGTTAAGAACAGCTCGTCCAAACGGCCTCGCATGACATCGATGATTTCTTTCGCTTCGCTTAGGTAGCGTGCCCGACCTTCTTCGGTATCAGGGTAGATAAAGTCTTCGTTGTTACGCATGTGCACGAAGAACTCTTGCAAGGTGCCATCAAAGCCGACTTTGTTCATGATCACGCGCATCTCGTCGTGAATACGCGCGACTTCGCTTAAGCCAATTTCATGAATTTCGTTGGCGGTTAAGTCTGTGGTAGTGGTGCGCTGCAAGGCGTTGTCGTAAAAGGCTTCGCCATCGGGGAACTTCCACGCGCCATCTTTTGTGTCCGCTTGCGTCTCAAGCTCTTCAACAACGCTGATCAAGTTTTCGTACGCAGGTTTCACCGACTGCAACATGGCGGTTTCGGCTTGGCTAACCAGCTCATTGTATTGGCTTTCGTCAATGTCGAGGTTAGCTAGTTTGCCAGTGAAGTCATCCCATAATGCACTCGCTTCGCCATCGTCAAAGGGTGCCCCCGTGATGATGTTCTTGCTGTCGCTGATCACGTACGGATAGACAAATTTCGGTGCAATAATGCCCTTTTCTGCACGCAGCTTAAGGTTCTCTCCGAGCTGATCAAACAGCTCCGGCAAGCCGTTCAGACGCGCAATGTAATCTTCAGCATCTTTGACTTCTTCAATACCGTGTTGATTGATCAGCAATGCGGCGACGCTAGAGTGCATACCGAACATTTGGTTCACAGGGTAGTTGTGGTGGCGCCATTTATAGTCGGCAATACCTTCTTCCAACTCTTGTTTCATGAGCTTCCAGCTCAAACGCGTTTGTTCGTTCAGCTTGGCTGGATCAATGGCTTCAACTTGCGCTAAATGCTCTTTCGCCATGGCGAGTCCTTCGGCGTCGTGCTGTTCAGACAAGTCATCCCATTTGCCCTGGTTATCTTTGATGCCTAAGCGAGTTTGGAACATTGGGCTGCGCATGACGTTTGCCATGAAGATCTCTTCAAACAGCTGATTCGCTTTTTCTGATTCCGCAGCAACAACCTCAGCACTGTAGCTCTCAGGCGCGGCTTGGGCTTGGGCGTTCGGTGCCTGATTTTGAGCTTCGCTAGTGCTCGGTGCTTCTGAACAAGCACTCATGAATAGCGCCAGCGATACTGCGGCGGCGATTTTAGCTTTGTACATGGATTCTCTCCTGTTGAACTGTAGTGCTTTCATTGTACTGGCATTGCCGCCACGTGCGAGCCCATTTATCAGCTCATTTGCTGCGTTTGTCGCAATCGGCTCATATGATGAGCCGAATAGGCTGTTTATTCGGCTCACATTTGATTTCAAATTCCCTTACACTAGGCCCATGACGACTTCGCAAAACAAGAGTTCCGTGACTCAAACTTTTTCCCAACTCTGTTGCCCGCTAGACAGCGCGCCTTTAACGCTCAGCGACAAAACTTGGCGCTGTGAACATGGCCATAGTTTCGATGTGGCCAAGCAGGGATATGTGAATTTGCTACCGGTGCAGAACAAACGCTCGAAGGATCCGGGCGATAGCAAAGCCATGGTGCAGGCGCGTTCGCGTTTTTTAACTGACGGCTTTTATGCTCCATTGGCCGAGGCTTTGGCGGCCAGAGTGTTGGCTGATCCCGTGGGGGCGTTGCTTGATGCTGGTTGTGGCGAAGGCTACTACCTGCGCCACGTGCTTGATACCGCCGTTTCTGACGGCGCTGATGTCAAAGCTGTGGCTTTAGATATTTCCAAGTGGGCGGTGCAAGCCGCCGCCAAACGTGACCCTCGCGTGTCGTGGTTGGTCGCCTCGAATAGCAGTATTCCAGTGCCCGACCACAGTATCGATACCTTGTTGTGCGTGTTTGGCTTTCCGGTCGAGAATGAGTTCAAGCGCGTGCTGAGTGATGGCGGGCGACTCATCATGGTCGACCCCGCGCCCCGCCATCTGCATGAACTTAAGCAGGTGATTTACGACGACGTGAAAGACAAGCCTGCGAATTTGCCGGTTTCTGATGCGTGGAAATTAGTTTCTGAACAGCGCGTGACCTTCAGTGTTGATTTACCCTCGCGCGAAGTGATTCACGACCTGCTAGCCATGACCCCACACTTATACCGAGCATCAAGCGCCGGCCGCGCCCGCGCCGAAGCTTTGACCTCGCTCACAGTCACCGTTGATGTTTGGCTGCGCATGTTTACACCCAATGTATAATTTTTTCTATTTTCTATACATATCGTGATTTTAATCTATACTTAATTCTATTCTTTATATATTTGATTCTGCACATGTCTAAAAGACAAGGATTTCTTTACAGATGACACCTTCAAAACTCCCTCTTCACGATATCGAGCGCTGGGAAACACGCAGAGTATTAAAGAAGGCTGCCGAAGCTCACCGCTATCTCGCTGAGCTTAAGGGTATTGCGGCCAGCATTCCAAACGAAGCGATACTCATCAATACCTTATCGCTGCAGGAGGCTAAGGACAGCTCCGAGGTCGAAAATATCGTGACAACCCACGATGAGCTTTATAAAGCTAATCTCTTCGAAGATGCGTTGGTTAATCCTGCCACAAAAGAAGTTCAAGACTATGCGATTGCACTCAAACAAGCATTTGCCGCTGTCCGCCAGACTAAAACCATTCGACTTCACGATATTTTGGCAGTGCAGAAACAGCTCGAGCACAACAATGCAGGTCTACGTAAGTTACCTGGCACGGAGCTCAAAAACATAACAACAGGAGAGGTTGTTTATACACCACCACAGAGTGCTAACGATGTCGCAGCTCTCATGGACAACCTCGTTCATTACATCAACGATGATGAACTTTGTGACGCTGATCCGCTAGTCAAGATGGCAATTATTCACCATCAATTCGAAAGCATTCACCCGTTTTACGATGGCAACGGACGTACTGGGCGCATCATCAACATTTTGTACCTTGTTGCGAAAGACTTACTAAATCTTCCAGTCTTATATTTGAGCCGTTATGTGACGCGCCGCAAAGCCGATTACTATAAGCAATTACAGGATGTCCGAGATACAGGAAACTGGGAGCCTTGGCTACTATTTGTTCTTGATGCCGTAGTGGATACCGCTCGAGATACCATTCGATTAATTGCGGACATCAAAGTCCTAATGGCTGACGTAAAACATCGCATGCGCGATCAATTACCAAAAATCTATCGCCAAGATCTACTTAATAACCTGTTTCACCATCCATATACGAAAATTGATTTTGTGATTGAGGAATTAGGCGTTACTAGGATCACAGCGACTAAATATCTGGATCAGCTTGTCGAACATGGTTTTTTAGAAAAGCAACGCATCGGCCGAGCAAATTACTATATAAATAGCCCATTGTGTGAGCTTTTGATTAGACGGGCTTAACCCTCAGGGCGCAGATCACCGTGCAGAAATTTCACCACAAAAACGACCTTGCCATAGGTCGCGAATGACCACTTGATGCAGTCATTGAGAGCCTGCATCACCGCGTCATAGTCACCAAACACCTGCGTACTCAGTGTGTTCGTGATCACTTTTACGTCGTCATGCGCGCTTAGCTGGGCGTTTAGCTTTTCGATAAAGCCTTTGATCGGTGCAATGTAATCGTCGGCGAGTGGGTATTTGCTAATGTCGATGGTGAGCTTCATTTTGACTCCTGCTTTTGTTCGTCTGCTAACAGTGGTTTTCATCACCACAAAATAGAATTATCATGGCTGCGAATCATGTCGATGCAAAACGTTAATTTCATAAGGCCACAAACGTTCGAATGGATATTATCACTATTATTGTCCTTACGGGCCTGACCAATCTCACCTTTGCTTTGTATAGCTGGCATCAAGTCGGTAATCCAGAGTCTCATTTCGCTTGTCGCGCGTTTGCTTTAGCGCAGTTCATAAAAGCTGCATCATTTATTCTTTACGCCATTGCGCTGTATCACGGTTATGACCATTTACGGTTAATTGCGAATTTACTGATTTTCGTCGGTTGTTGGGCCGAGGTTCGCACCTACAATCAACTCGCCGCGGCCGGTTTTAAGAGTGCCTTACTGTGGGCCGGAACACTTATTTCATGCGGCATTTTCACCTGGTTTCATTTCACCAGTGGCGCGGGCCCCAACAACACCATGATTGTGACCTCGTCGCTGCTGTTGGTAGTGCCATTCAGCGCCAGCGTTTACGCGCTTTATCAACTGCTTAAACAACATCCATCAAGCTTGTTCCCGCGCGTGCTGCTTATTGTCAATGCCATGATCGGCCTGTTCTGCCTCATTCGAGCGCCGCTCGCTGCAAGTGATTCTGGGTTTATTATGACGCAGCCCGTCATTGTGAATCAGGCCTTTATGTTCGCGACCTTCATTCTTGGTTTGGGCAATGGCATTGGCTTTATCGGCTTCTTGAAAGAGCGTTCCGATGAACGCTTGCGGGTGCGTGCCAACATTGACTACCTAACTGGCATCTACAATCGCCACTATTTTGAGCAACTTGCTGAGGCACGTATTCAGAAAGGTGAGGACTTAACCCTATACTTTCTCGACATCGACAAGTTCAAAGCAGTGAACGACCACTTCGGCCACGCCACGGGTGACGAAGTGTTGCGCTTGTTCGGCAAACTTTTGCGCGAACAACAGGAACGTCACAGCGGTGTCGTAGGCCGGCTTGGCGGCGAGGAGTTCGGCATCTTGCTTCAAAACGGACACGATTGCCCCAATCACGCGCCCATTATTCGGCAATTGCGCCAAGAGTTTGCCGACTTAACCCACAACAAACTCGGCTACCCCATGAGCTTCAGCCTTGGTGCTTGCAGCTCACGCGACGCCTCGTCGCTACAAGACCTCATGCACAACGCCGACACCCTGCTGTACGACGCCAAGCACCAGCTCAGCTCTTCGTAGCCCGCAGTTCTACTGCGGGGCAAACCACGACCACTTGCACATACTCACCGCAGAAATGCCGCAAGGGTGCCGCACATTTGCCGCAAGAGCAGCGTAGCCAATTCCACCACTTGTGCTAGATTACTTTCCATACATCGAAACACAAAGTGCCAACCATGAAAATCAACACACAACGCCTGAAACAGCTTCGCGCAGCCAAAGGATGGTCGCAAGAGCAGCTAAGCAGCATCTGCAACCTTGATTTGAGGACCATTCAAAGGGTCGAGTCGCGCGGCACCGCATCGCTCGAAACCGTGCGAGCCCTCGCCGCCGGGTTTTCAGTGCCAATCGAAGAACTCACCGAAACCAATGAGACTGCACCTGCACAGAACAAGGTGATTCAGTCGCTGCTAAAGACGTTGCGCAGCTTTGATGACTTTTCCGGACGCAGCGGTCGCTTTGAGTTTTGGTGGTTTTTCACGTTTTTTATCTTGCTACTGGCAATCGCCGAAGTCATTCATGGGGCGCTATTGACCATCGTCGCCATCATTCTGTTGGTGCCCTTTATTGCTGTGTCCACACGTCGCCTGCGCGACGCCGGACAAAGCTTCTGGTGGCAGCTCTTATATTTGGTTCCTTTTGGCCAAATTGCAGTGTTGATCATGTTGGCCTTGCCACAGCGGTCACCGCGCTGAACTTACTGAAGAGCTCGCAGAAGAAACCATAAAAAACTAGACCGCGCCGAGAAGTTAAAGTAAAAAGAAAGTTATGAAAAAACTTCGTGGCTTTACCCTTATAGAATTGATCATTGTCATTGTGGTTCTAGCTTTGCTAGCTGTAACCGCAGCGCCAGCGTTTTTGAACTTCCGTACAGATGCGAATAGGGCGTTGTTAGAGGGATTTGTCGGCTCCAGTAAAGGTGCGGTCAGCCTAGTCTATGCGAAAGCACTCATTCAAAGCGAATCAGAAAAGCCAAGCGGCAATGTTGATCTCGACGGCGACGGTGTAGGTGACATAGAAACCATTTACGGCTACCCAACAGGCGACCGCACGACCGGCCTATCCAACGCTTTGGAGCTCGGCAGTGATTGGGCGTGGGGCAATACCTTTGGCGGCGCCGAAATGTTCTTTGCGCCTAGCCAAATCGTTGGCTTCAGCGGCGCAACCAACAACAACATCCCGTTGCGCAGCCCCAACTGCTATGTTGGCTACCGACCACCCACCACTGCAGACGAAGTGCCGAAATACACCTTCTATGACTCCGGCTGTTAGTGCGTCGTTGTTGGTTTGACGCGTTGTTACTCGATGTTCTGGATCTGCTCACGCATCTGCTCAATCAAAACCTTCAATTCCACAGCCGCATTAGTAATGTCCGTGTTGATAGATTTCGAGCCGAGGGTGTTCGCTTCGCGGTTGAATTCTTGCATCATGAAATCGAGGCGACGGCCGCAGGCTCCGCCTTTACGCAGAATTTTGCGGGTTTCGACGACGTGAGTGTCGAGGCGGTCGAGTTCTTCGGCGACGTCGGTTTTTTGCGCCAGCATGACCATTTCTGATTCTAGGCGCTGTGGGTCGAGTTCGACTTTGGCGTCGGCTAAGCGAGTAAGTAAGCGCTCACGTTGCCACTCGAGCACTTCTGGCATGCGCTTGCGTACTACCGACACTTGCTCTGACACGCCTTCCAAACGCTCTTCAATCAGGCGTTCCAAGGCTTTACCTTCGCTCTGGCGATTGCCAATAAACTCGGTGACCGCTGCATCAAAAGCAGCAACGACGTCGTTTTGCATGGCGTCCATGTCGGCTTCGTCTTGCGCCACCACGCCAGGCCAGCGTAGCACATCAATTGGGTTCAACTGCGCCGACGCACTCTGGTTCGCAATCCAGTTTGCACTAGAGATCACGCTTTTCGCCAACTCTTCGTTTAGTTGCAACGCACCTTCGGCTTGCTCGTTAAAACTCACACGAAGATTTGACTCAACCTTTCCACGCTGCAATTGCTTACGCAGCTTCTCGCGTAGCATGTTCTCCATACCGCGAAACTGCTCCGGCATACGGAAGTAGGTTTCCAAAAAGCGTTGGTTTACCGAGCGCAGTTCCCACGTCACGGTACCCCATTCGGCTTTGTGTTCGTGGCGCGCGTAACCGGTCATACTTTGAATCATAATAGTGCTCTCTTAACTTGAATTGGCGCTAGTTTAGCATTGTTTTGCATCGCGCAAAATTGAGCTCTCAAAAACATGAGTTTAAGTCCTCCGAAACTTGAGGTTCGCGGGCCTCAAACTACCATGGTCTAATAAACCAACAAAAACCATTTATCATCAGGTGATATTCACATGGATGTGGATTATACTATTGAACCGCTGTTGGATTTAGATGGGGCAGTGATTTACCAAGAGCTTGGCTACTGGATTGTTATTGAGGCACGAACAGTTAAACCCAGTATTCGTGTTCCTCATGGCATCAAATATTCACTGACACTCCACGACAAGTCAGGAACGAGAATTCTTGGCATGGATAACGCCCATCTTATTAAAAAAGCAACTGCGTATGGGAAAGCTCCTAAAAACAGTGACCACATTCATACAGTCAATGGAAGCATCATCCCTTATGATTTTATCAACGCTGCAAAGTTACTCGAAGACTTCTTCGATTTAGCTGATGCCTTTATGAACGAGGTACATTAAATGTCCGTCATGCACATCGGTGTAAAACCACAGGCTGAAATTCGCGCTAGACTCATTGCGATCGCCAAGGGTGAAGTAAAACCCGAAAATGACGAGCCACGAGTTTGGTTTCCCTCGATTCGTTCTCTTGCAGAAATATTGTCAGACCAAAATCGTGATCTACTGAAAATGATAGCGGCGAACAAGCCCCAGTCATTGAAGGAGCTGGCTGCGCTATCCGGGCGAGCACCAAGCAATCTTTCGCGTTCGCTAAAAACCATGTCGCATTATGGTTTGGTGAAAATGGAGAAGCATGCAAAGTCTGTAAGACCAATTGCGTTGGCGACAGAATTTCAGATTCACATCTGATATAATCCCCGCCCATAAATTCGCCTAAGCCTAAGCTTAAACCCAAGTAAAAGGAGCCAGCCATGCGTCCAAGTGGCCGTACTGCCCAACAAATTCGTCCGGTGACGATTACCCGTAATTACACGCGTCACGCGGAAGGTTCGGTGTTGATTGAATTCGGTGACACCAAAGTATTGTGCACGGCGAGTGTTGATCGCAATGTGCCGCGCTTCTTAAAAGGCAAAGGACAAGGCTGGGTGACCGCTGAGTACGGTATGTTGCCACGCTCAACCCACAGCCGCATGGACCGCGAAGCGGCACGCGGCAAGCAGGGTGGCCGTACGGTTGAAATTCAGCGCTTAATTGGCCGTTCACTGCGTGCTTGTGTCGACCTTTCAGCGTTAGGCGAGAACACCATCACCATCGACTGTGACGTGCTACAAGCTGACGGCGGTACGCGTACGGCTTCGATTACCGGTGCTTGTGTGGCGCTAGTGGACGCGCTGAATTGGATGCGCAAGCAAGGCTTAGTTAAAACCAATCCTTTAAAGGGTTTGGTCGCGGCAATTTCAGTAGGTATTTACGACGGCCATGCGGTGGCTGACCTTGATTACCCAGAAGACTCGAAGGCTGAAACCGACATGAACGTGGTGATGACCGAAGCCGGTAAGCTGATCGAAGTTCAGGGCACTGCCGAAGGCGAACCCTTCTCGTTTGACGAAATGAACGAGATGCTTGGCCTCGCACGCGACGCCATTCGCGAGCTCATGGACCTGCAAAAGCAAGCTTTGGCGTAACAGGTAGCCCGCAGTTCTACTGCGGGGGATGTTACAACCATTACGGAATAGTTGAGTTTGACCCGTACTAGAAGTACGGGCTACCACGAATAACGAGTAACGGCTCTCATGAAACAGTACCAAAAAGACTTTATCAGCTTCGCCATTGACCGTGGCGTGCTGAAATTCGGTGAATTTACCCTAAAATCGGGGCGTACGAGCCCGTATTTCTTCAATGCTGGATTATTTAACCACGGTGCCGACCTCGCTAAGCTTGGTCGTTTCTATGCGGCGGCACTGCAAGACAGCGGCGTGGACTACGATGTGCTGTTTGGCCCAGCCTACAAGGGCATTCCAATCGCCACGGCAGCGGCTATCGCCTTGTTCGACACCTACCAAAAAGACGTACCTTATTGTTTCAATCGCAAAGAAAAGAAAGATCACGGTGAAGGTGGCAACCTCGTCGGCTCGCCATTGCAGGGTAAAATTATGTTGGTAGACGACGTTATTACCGCAGGAACTGCCATTCGTGAGTCGATGGACATCGTGCAGGCCAATAACGCTGAGCTAGCTGGTGTACTCATTGCCCTCGATCGCCAAGAAAAAGGCCAGGGTGAACTCAGTGCAATTCAAGAAGTTGAGCGCGACTTCGGTACCAAAGTGGTGAGCATCGTCAAACTGAGCGATGTTATTGAGTACCTAAAAGATAGCCCCGAGCTGGCTGAGCATCTCGAGGCTGTACAGGCTTATCGTGCACAATACGGCGTGGCTTAAAACCACGCCATAAGCTTAAAAACGTTCTGCCGGCGCGTATTGCATGCCAATGCGCGCATTCTGCACCTGACACTCGGCCCCAGCCGTCTGGGTCTTGGTGCCTTCACCGCCAACCAGCGTCATGGTGAATTGTTCCCACTTCACTTCAACGGTTTCACGTTCGCGACACAGCAGGCGCAAGGAATCATACAAACCACGGTTGGTCACAAAATTCGTAGTCGGTTCGACTTGCACCACTTGGGCCTCTTCGGCAAAGCTAACATTGCTAATGTCACTGCCACTAAAGGCGCCGCTCGCACCCGCCATCAAGTAGTGGAAAGTAGCTGCAACGGCGCGCTCATTTTGCTGCGCCCCCGCCGCAAAAAACACCCCACGTTCCCCAGCAATTTTAAAATCACCTGAACGCAAGCTAACTAAAAGTGCGGTCTCCGCATCAATACCCACCGCCAGAGGCACGCGGTTGGTTGCGGCAACGCGCAACAAGCGCCCGTGATTACCTTCTACCCCCATACGGGTGTCCAAAGTGCCCCAGCGGAACAAACCGGCACCACCAATCGGGTGATAAGCAACACTGTTTTCATTAAGGTTGCGCGGACAGGTACCGTCTTTATGACAACCTAAACCCGGCAAACGTGTGGCAAAGACACCTTCTTTCAAGGCTTCACGGCTGCTACCGCCAGCGACCATGGCTTGGCTGGTCATCACGTTCGCCGCTTTACCGGCGGCCGCCACGATGAGCTTTTCTTCAGCAACACGTTCGGCAATGCCTACCGCTAATGCATTGGGCTCGTTTAAGGCAGTAACGAGCAGCGGTCGTAGTAAGTCGGGATTACCATCAGCGAAGAACAACACGTCGGCATTACGAATTTGCGTCAGCGCATCACCAGCTTCACAGAATGCGGTTTGCCGGGCGTGTAAATCCGCATGCACCACAGCGCGACGAAAGGCGCTCATTTCACTGGCACGAAACTCGTCCAGCTCGCCACAGGCTTGCGCTTCGCGAGCCGCCTTAACAGCCGCGTCAATCGGCAACCATGAGGCATCGGCGCCAGCGCCGGCGAAGGCTTGCAGATAATAATTGACTAAATCCAGACTATCCCGTTGCGCCGCAGTCACTACCAATACATGCGGGGTTTCATCGCCGCTCACTTGTTGCGCTTGCGACAGTATTTGTCGCATGTAATCAATGTTCACCTGGCTTTTGGTTGCTTTAAAGTTCACGCCAAAGGCAGCGTCCTTCGCCACCGGCATTTCCAAGTGATCGATAATCAAGTTCCAGTCGCGTTCCGACAACTGTTGATAGAGGTATTGCGTGGCACGTCGGGTAAACTCTTCGGTAAAGCTACGCTCGGAAATCACATCTTGCTTCACGCGGTCGCGCAGAAGCTCTAGTGCTTCTTTTAAATCATCACGGGTATCACGACGCAGCGGTGACCAGTTGGCATCATCCAGCAAGCGCTCAACATAGGGACCGCTTAAATTGACATAGCGGTCATAACGCATCGCGTCCCGATCAATCCAATCGGTATCACTACAACGTTGCCATGCCATGCTCGAGCACACTTCTAAAGCATCGCCAAGCAGCACTAAGGGGTAAAACTCCTGCTTTTCAGCGTCCTGTGCATGACTCACAGGTGCACATGCAAGTATGGTCATCAATGCCATGGTGCAGGTGAATAGGGTTTTGCGCATGTACTTACTCCTCATGGACGTGCGTTCGCGCACAGTGTAACACCTTTTTTTGCCTTACCGAGGTGCTATACTGCAATACAAATGTAGATGTTAACGTCATCGTTTAATTTGGACCCCGACTGAGGCCGATAAGTTGCAATCCCTGTTTCCGTCTTTCCTGACCCGCTGGCTGCGCACGTGTCTAGTTTTAGCGTTTACCATGAGCCCGCTTGCCGCTGCCAATGAGTTGCCAAAAGAGCTTGTCTTCCGCACGCCAGATCCATCGCCAATCACAGAATTTGCGGTGAATGTCATCACGGAAGTTTATGCCGAATTGGGGATTTCGCTGCGCTTTGTCGACATGCCAAGGGATCGTAGCCTAACCGAAGCAAACAAAGGCCGCATTTCCGGTGAACTAGGTCGATTGCCGCGCATCGGTGAGGAATACACCAACTTGATTCGCGTTGACTTCCCGCTATTTGATTCGAAAGTTGTACTTGTCGCCGACCGCCGTAACTGTGGGTTGTGTAACTTTGACTCAATCGAAAGTTATGCATACATTGGTGGTACGCAATCCGTAGAAAAAGTCATCGCCGCTCAGGCCACCGAAAAGCCAAGTATTAAAGCTGTCAGCTTTGAGCAACTCGAGATGCTGTACGAAAATAAGCGCGTACAGGCAGTCATTGTGAATGATTTCGAAGCTCGAGAGCTGCGTTCCTTTAACAACCCTTACACTATTGTTGTGCCCTACACACGCAATACAGGTTTCCATTTTCTTTATAAAGATTACGCGGCATTGGTTCCCAAAGTTGAAGCTATTCTGCGCCGCATGGCAGTAAGCGGTCGTATTCGCGAGATCGCCGAAGCCACAGGCGCGCACATGCTTGACCCACAAGTCTACACAAGCACTCCGCAATTTGGCCCGATTAAGGTGACTGCAGGGTTACGCAACGAACTTACCGAGGTGAATGGCAATGGCCATTACTGGGACCTAATGCGTAAGATTTTTGCACCCGTCGCAAGTGAACTTGAATTGTTGACCAATAGTCTCGCGCGCGCCTACCGGGGGTACGTTGATGAACGCTTTGACGCTTTCATTGGCGCTTACACCATTGAAGTGCCCAGCCATTCAATCGCGTCTCGTAACCATATTGACTTTGATCAGGGTCTTTACTTGTTTGCCCAAGACAGCGCAACACTTAGCACATTGAAAGCTGGCAAGCACCCGCGCCCTATCTGTCATACCGAGGGTTATGAATACTATTATTTGTTCCCGCCGGGGACCACGTTTTACGCTGCAGATGATTATCTAGACTGCTTTGCCATGCTAGATATGGGCCGTATGGGTGGCGTCATTGGCTACCGTAATCAAGCACCTGATTGGGGCGAATCACCCTACGAGCGCAGCAAAATTCGCGAAGGTTTGCCGGTTCATCTGGTGTTTGCAAATAATCCGCGCGGTTACCGATTACGTGATTGGTTTGACCGCGAGTTACGACGCCTTGTAGAGACCGGTGAAATTCGTGAGATTTATGATGAAAGTATGCTGGAACGCAGCAGGTTTAACCTTAATCTTCCTCCACTAACGCCACCGCAAGGATCGCAGTAGATGTTCCACATTGCTCTACATAATCCGGTGATGCCGGCCAATACCGGTAATATCATTCGCTTGACCGCCAATAACGGCTGTAAACTTCACTTAATCGAGCCGTTAGGTTTTGACTTTGAAGAGAAAAAGCTACGCCGCGCAGGGCTCGATTATCACGACTTAAGTAATGTCGCTCGTTATCCGGATTTTGCTTCCTTTGCGCAAGCTATGGGCGAGCGGCCAATGTTCGCCTGTACAACCAAGGGCAGTTCCCACCACACGGCGGTGAGCTATCCCAGCGAAGCCGTGCTGTTGTTCGGTTCCGAAACCAGTGGTTTGCCTGACGATGTGCTCAGTCAATTTGCCCCGGAACAACGCATTCGTATTCCAATGATGCCGAATAACCGCTCACTCAACCTTAGTAACGCAGTGGCCATTATCAGTTACGAAGCCTGGCGCCAGCACGACTTCAGCGGAGGCGCGTAATGGCGACAGCTAAGCGCGACTACGGCTTCTGGGTGAAAATTGCGACACGCGCTTCGGTCAGCGTAGCCTTTACCCTCATCATCGTGAAACTTTGGGCGTGGCTGGCTACCGATGCGGCAAGTATGTTGGCCTCCGCAACGGATTCGATGCTAGATGGCTTAGCGTCATTGTTTACCTTCTTTTCGGTGCGTTATGCCCTGCAACCGGCAGATCGCGAGCATCGCTTTGGCCATGGTAAAGCCGAATCTTTGGCGGCCTTGGTGCAATCGGCGCTGATTACTGGTTCGGCCATGCTGTTGCTGGTGCATAGCGCACAACAATTGTGGCAAGGCAGTGTGGTACAAAAACCCGGACTCGGCGTCTATGTGTCGATTTTGGCCATTGCCCTAACACTGGGGTTAGTTTTGCTGCAACGCGTGGCCATTCGCCACACCGAATCGAAAGCCATCGCCGCCGACCACCTACACTTTCAGTCCGACCTACTGCTCAATAGCGCTGTTATTGCGGCGCTGTTGCTGAGCGCCTATGGCTGGTATTGGGCCGATAGCCTGTTTGCCATCATCATCGCCATTTACCTTGCTTATGGTGCGATTCGAATTGGTTGGGATGCCTTCCAAGGCCTTATGGATCGTGAGTTGCCAGAACAAGACAAAGAAAAGATTGTGGCCGTGTTGAGCTCAACCGTCGGTATTCACGGCTGGCACGACTTGCGCACTCGCGCCTCTGGGCCGACGCGCTTTATTCAATGCCATGTTGAACTAAAAGATGAACTGTCTTTGAAAGCGGCACATGATATTGCCGACGGTGCTGAGCAGCAGTTACGGGAGCTCTTCCCCGACACCGATGTGATCATTCATATGGACCCGCTGTCAGCAGTTCCGACACCACCTTCCGACGCAGTTAAAACCACGCCAACGTCTGCTGCAACGTCGGTTGACGATAAACATCAGCCTCAATAAACAGCTCATGTCGCGCCTGCTTAATGGTGACTAAGCGGCTTTGCGGGTGCGACAACGCGCAAACGAATTGCGCTTGCCCACGGGGGTCGACAACAGTATCGCCACCGGCTTGCAGGACCAGCACCGGAATGTGGATTTGACCCGCTTCAGCAATGGCCTGGCGACTCGCCGACAAGGCCTGCGAAACCCAACGAAAACTCGGCCCGCCAAGCTGTACTTCGGGGTGCTCTTGATACAACTGCCGAAACGCTTGATAGCGCGCCAAACTGTGGCTTAGCTCATTCTGCGCAAAGGGAATTTCAATATAGTCGCCAGTGCCTAAAATATACCAAGGCCGCGAGGGCATCAGTAAGTTATTCAAAAACGCACCCGTATGAGCAAAGCTCGCCGCCAACCAATGCGGTAAACGCCCGGTTTGAATGCCAAACATAGGGGAACACAGCACGGCATTCTTGATTTTATGCGGGTAGCGCGCCAAATACAGCGCAGCGATGGCGCCCCCCATGGAATGAGCGACCACATGGAGCGGCAATTCACGTCCATAATGCGCCTTCATCGCCGCTTCGGTGGCACGCACAAAGGCGGCAAAGTCATCGACGAAGTCGTCAAATTGATCGACGTGACCGTGGTGCGGATTATCGCTTAAGCGGTCAGAGTAGCCCTGACCGCGATGATCAATAATCGCCGTGGCGTAGCCTAACTGCGCGAGTTCCCACACCAGCTCGGGATACTTGATGGCCCCTTCAATCCGACCTGGACTCAGCAACACCACGCCTTTAGCTGTTTTTGGCTTGATCAAAAAGTAGCGTAAGGTCACGTCATGCGGGCGCGGCATCTCGAACATCTGCGCATGTTCGCGCCAATACGGCATAACAGTGTCGTTAAAAAACGCCTGCCACGCCGCCTTGTTGGTATCGCTCGGCTTTTCGTCAAGCACTTGCAGATCAAGATTATCTGGCACCTAGGCATTCCTCGTTAAGGTCACCGCGACTTCGAGTCCACCATCGGGGTGATTCCGTGCTGACACATGACCGCCCAATACGGCCGCCGCACGTAAACTTAAGGCCATGCCTAAGCCCACACCAGCTTTGTGGTTGCGTGATGGATCAGCACGGTAAAACGGCGTAAACAATTGTGCCAACTGCTCTTCGGGCACACCGTCGCCATGGTCACGAACCAATACCGTATAGGCTTCAGGTGTCGCCTGGCAACTAAGTTCAATAAGCCCGTCAGTGTATTGCAAGGCATTGCGCACCAGGTTTTCCAACACCAAGCGCAGTAGCTCGGGATCACTATCCAGTTGCGGCCACGCGTCACTGTCATGTACCTGCAGGCGTTCACCATGCGTGACGTCGACATAATTTAAGTCTTTAACGAGCTGCAAGGCAAGCTGGTGTACATCAACAGGTTCAGTTTGTAGTTTAACCAAGCCATTCTCAAGCCGGGACAACGATAGAATACGCTCAATGATGGTACTCAACCGCTCAAGGTCCCGGCCAAGCTGGCCTAAATGCTGCTTCCGTTCGCTCTCATCCACATCGTCTTGGCTTAGCATGAGGGCAACTTGCATGCGAGCTAAGGGTGAACGTAGTTCATGTGAGACATCCGACAATAACCGTCGCTGGGCATCGCGCGACACGGCAAGGTCGTGAGCAGTGGTGGCCAACGCGCGGGCGAGTTCGCCGAGTTCATCGTTACGTTTCGGCAAGCGCTTCAATTCAGGCTTCTCGCTACCCTTTGCGATTTCACGGGTGGCATGGGTTAAACGCCGTAATGGCATCACCAACCAAGCACCTAGCAAGATGGCAATGGCCAGACTACCAATCAGCAGTGCGAGGGTTTGCACGCGCTGTGTTTGTTGCTCCGACACCACCTGCTGTTCACGTTCATCAGCGGTGATAGGGCGGGTAACGAGTAGGCTGTAGCCGTCCAGTTTGAACGGACCGATGAGCATACGATTGCCAATCGGAATTTGCTGTGGTTCGCTCGCTTCCAGTTGCTTTAACAGCATACGCCGATGCGCCGCGCTCAAGGTACGATCCAGTTGTAAACGTTCTTGCCCCTGCGGGGCTAGGCTGGCAGCAACGCGATAATCACCGGCAACCAAGCGGCCTGGCGTTAATGAACGAAAGGTGTTCACGTCGGACAGCAGAGGCGCCAATGAGGACTGTACCGCGGCGGGTACGGGTTCAGGCGCTATCGGCTTACTGAACCACAGGGCAAGAAGATAACCACTGCTCGCCACTGCGAACAGCAAGATCCAGAAAAGGAGCAGCAGTCGCAGCGAAAGCGAGTGATACCAACGCATCGTCAGATCCTAGCTAAATTGCACAATGCGGTAGCCGCGGCCACGCACGGTTTGGATCCGTTCAGGGTCAGTGGGGAGTTTCTTACGAATATTACTAATGTGCACGTCGAGGCTGCGATCAAACGGCGCCAGCGAACGTCCCAGAGCAGCCACCGACAACGCGTCTTTGCTCACCACCTCGCCATGGGCGCGGACCAAGGTGCGCAAAATATCAAATTCCGTAGGCGTAAGGTCAAGTTGAGTTTCGTCACAGCGCGCTTCGTTTTGCGCTGGATCAATCGCAAAGCCAGCGTACTCACTTTTCTCCGGGCGCACACTGGTGTGTGGCGTGCGTCGCAACAGCGCTTTAACGCGCGCGACCAGCTCTTTGGGATAAAAAGGCTTTGGCAAGTAATCATCAGCACCAAGCTCAAGTCCGGCGACCCGATCGTCATCATCGCCGCGCGCTGTCAACATCAGCACTGGCGTATTGCGTGCTTGTTGGCGCAAGCGTTGGAGCAATTGAAAGCCATCAATGCCTGGCAACATAACATCGAGCAAAATCAAGTCGTAGGAGCCGCTCAGTGCGCGCTCAAGACCGGTCTCGCCGTCTGCGGCGAGAGTCAACTGAAAGCCTTCCTTGGTGAGAATTTGCTCTAACATACTGCTTAGTTCAGCATCGTCATCAACAAGTAATAGTTTGCTCATAAGTTACCCTGTGTTGTTATAGTAGCTCTTTACAGACTAAGTATTATGTAAAGATGCTTATAAATAGATAGCCCATTTACGCATCTTTTACGAAGCTTTTTAATTTTCGTGCCAGGGTGTTGCGGCCCCAACCGAGCTTTTCCGCAGCACGCTGCTTGTGCCCGTCGGTGGCACTTAACGCCGCATCGAGAGCAATACGTTCGATCTCTTCAATAAGCTCATTTAAGATCGCATTTTCTTCGTTGGCTAAGCGTTGCTTTACATGGTGCCGTACCGCCTGTTGCCAGTCATGGGCACTGGCGTGCTCTGCGTCGCCCACCTCAGCTTCACCTACTGCCGCTTCATCCAAGTCGCTGGGCAAATCCGCAACTTCAACACGGCGCCCGGGGGCCATCACCGTTAACCAGCGACAGGTGTTCTCGAGTTGGCGCACGTTACCGGGCCAACGTGCGGCTTGCAACTTGGCCAGCGCGGCTTCACTGAGTTGTTTAGGTTCGGCGTTGAGCTCGGTGGCAGCCTTGGCCAAAAAATGCTGCACCAATTGCGGAATATCGCTGCGCCGCTCGGCTAAGGTCGGTAACTGCAAGCGGATCACGTTGAGGCGGTGGAACAGGTCTTCTCGGAAGTCCTTATCTTGTACCCGTTGTTCAAGTTGCTGATGGGTCGCGGCAATAATGCGTACATTGACTTGCACGGGTTGGTAGCTGCCAACAGGGTAAAACTGGCCTTCGGCCAAGACCCGTAACAAACGTGTTTGCACTGCCAGTGGCATGTCGCCAATTTCGTCCAGGAACAAGGTGCCGCCATCGGCCTGCTCAAAACGACCACGTCGGCGCTGCGTCGCGCCAGTAAAAGCCCCTTTTTCGTGGCCAAAGAGTTCGGATTCTATGAGATCTGCCGGTATCGCCGCCATATTCAGCGCAATGAACGGCTTAGCGCTGCGCGGGCTGTGCTGATGCAAAGCGCGCGCAACGAGTTCTTTACCAGTTCCCGAGGCACCGGTAATGAGTACGGTCGCGCTTGAGTGGGATAATCGGCCGATCGCCCGAAATACATCTTGCATGGCTGGTGCCGCGCCAATAATGCCGGTCACTTGCTCAGGCCCCGCTGAAGTGCCGCCTTCCGCTTGCTCAAGGTGCAACGCGCGACTGATGGTATGCACCACTTCGTCCATATCAAATGGCTTGGCCAGATACTCAAAGGCACCGCCCTGAAACGCGCTCACCGCAGAATCCAAATCAGAGTGCGCCGTCATGACTATTACACGCAAACTGGGAAAGTGTTGCTGTACGTAATCAAGCACCTGTAAACCGTCATCACCCGGCATGCGAATATCAGTCAGCAGCACTAAGGGCTGTTGGTGCTCAAGGGCTTGATACAGGCTTGCCGCGTCAGCAAAGCTGCGACTGGTAATGCTCGCACGTTGCAGCGCGCGTTCAAGCACCCAACGAATTGAACTATCGTCGTCGAGCAGCCAAACACTTTGTTCACTTTGCGCTGTTGCCATAGCTTACTCCTATCCCGCTTCCCGCTCTTGCTGCTGCGCTTGTCGTGTTTCGATATACGGCAAATACAGTAAAAACCGCGTGTCGCCCGGCTCGGACAGCACTTCAACTTTGCCAGCGTGCTGATGAACCGCATTTTGCGTGATCGCAAGGCCAAGGCCGGTGCCGCCCGCACGGCCACTAACCATGGGGTAGAACAAGGTTTCTTTCAGTTGCTCTGGCACGCCTGGGCCATTGTCTTGAATTTCAATCACCGCGCACTGCCGGTAGCGTTGTCCATAAAGGGTTTGCTGGTGCAGTACCCGCGTGCGCAAGTAAATGTTGCCCTGCTGAGTGGTATGACTAAGCGCCTCGCAGGCGTTCATCACCACATTTAAAATGGCCTGCTCAATGGCATCGGCGGCCATGGTTAGTTCAGGCAGACTCGGATCGTAATCACGAATAAATTCAATCTGCGCTGGCGCGCTAAGCTTAGCGACCGCAATCACGCGTTCAATTACCTCGTGCACATTGGTGGTCGCACGCTGCGGTAATTCGTGCGAGCCCAGCATTCGATCCACCAGATTACGCAAGCGGTCCGCTTGGCTAATAATTAAATCGGTGTAGTCATGTAAGTCTTGGTCGTTCAGTTCACTGGCCAACAGCTGTGCCGCGCCGCGCAAGCCCCCCAGAGGATTCTTAATTTCGTGAGCGAGACCGCGCACAATACTATGGGCCGCTTGCAACTGTTGCTGTTGCGAGTTTTCTTGGTTGATGCGGCGAATTTGGTCAACCTGACGCAGCTCTAATAAAACCTGTGGGTCACCGCTATCGCTGCGTAACGGCTGCGCAATAAACTCTATAGTGATGCGTTGGCCATCATGAAACACCCAAGTGACATCGCTGTCGGAAACGCTTTGTTGATCGCGCAACGCGTGCCGCAACACTTCAGGTTCGAGGGAGCTAAAGCTAAACAGGCTAAAAAGTGGGGTACTAACTAAGCGTTTGCGACTGCCATCAAGGAGTGTCTCGGCCGCCGTATTCATATAACGAATGTGTAATTGGCTATCGAGTTGCACAACGGCTGTGAGCAACTGATCAAAGTCTGGTTGCACCATTTTGGTGCAATCAGTTTTGGCCACTCGAGCCACCCATGTTTAGCGTGCCACCGTTGACTGAACCACTGGTGCCCAGCGCCGGATTAAAAATCGTCGCCTGATGCACAAAAATAACGACGGTGTCCGAGACGGCTAACTCGCTACCACTTTCATCAAACACGCGCACTCGCAAGCGATGCTCACCGCGATTCAAGTCACTCAAGGTTACCCCTGATGAACGCCCCTGATAGGCAAGTTGGTTATCTACCCACAACTCGTAACTTAAACGCCCTTCAACATTACGTGTTTGCGCGGCCCAGGCCACATCGACAATGCCTTCGTTGCTACGAATCGTTGCTTCATGCTCGGGGCTGGTGATGGCAATACGCGCTTGCACGTCACCGTTTTCCGCGTCAGCCTCGTTTAAACTGCCAGCTTGCTCAGTTGCAGCACGTTTAACCGGCTCGAATTCGCTCACCACAGATTCCACTTGCACCTCTTCGGCGCCCGCTTCTTTTTTGTCGGTATACACCACAGTGCCGTCTTCCAGCACCTTCTTATAGACTTGCGCTTGGCCCGATGGCACACAAAAAAGGCCCGCCATGACTCCAAGTAGCAGCGTAAAGTAAAACGGTGTACGAGTCATAACAGGCCTCCTGCAGTGTATTTTTTGCTAATGACTAAACATTAGACTGAATAATAGAGATCAAATTCAATCGGATGCGTGGTCATTTTCAGCGTCATCACGTCTTTTTGTTTCAAGGCAATGTAAGCGTCGATCATATCGTCGGTCATTACGCCACCTTGCTTCAAGAAGTCGCGATCTTTATCAAGTGCTTCCAAGGCCATTTCCAATGAGTGTGAAACGGTTGGAATCTCTTTAGCTTCCTCGGCTGGCAAGTCATACAAGTCTTTATCCATGGCATCACCAGGGTGGATCTTGTTTTTGATACCGTCGAGGCCAGCCATCAATAGCGCTGTGAAGCACAGGTATGGGTTTGCTGCCGGGTCAGGGAAGCGAACTTCAATACGACGAGCTTTGGCACTTGCGACCAACGGAATACGAATCGAAGCTGAGCGGTTACGCGCCGAGTAGGCCAGCATAACTGGAGCTTCAAAACCTGGTACCAAACGCTTGTACGAGTTGGTTGCTGGGTTGGCAAAAGCATTGATTGCGCGAGCGTGCTTAATAATCCCGCCAATGTAATACAGTGCTGTTTCACTCAAGCCGCCATACTGGTCGCCGGCAAATAGGTTTTTGCCATCTTTCGCCAGTGACATATGTACGTGCATACCTGAACCGTTATCGCCAACAATTGGCTTCGGCATAAAGGTTGCGGTCATGCCGTACGAGTGCGCAACGTTGTGCACCACGTACTTGTAAACCTGAATCTCGTCGGCTTTTTTGGTCAGCGTGTTGAAGCGGGTTGCCACTTCGTTCTGACCCGCAGTCGCCACCTCATGGTGGTGCGCTTCAACCACTAAGCCCATATCTTCCATGACTTCACACATGGTGCTACGAATGTCGTGCGCTGAATCTACTGGTGGTACTGGAAAGTAACCGCCTTTCACGCCAGGACGGTGAGCCATGTTGCCATCAGCGTATTCTTTACCTGAATTCCACTTGGCTTCGTCAGCTTCCAACTTGTAGAACGAACCGCTCATGTCGGTGTGGAAGCGCACGTCGTTAAAGAGGAAGAACTCTGGCTCTGGGCCAAAGAGCGCTGTATCGGCGATACCTGCGCTTTGCAGATAAGCTTCGGCACGACGCGCGATTGAACGCGGGTCACGGTCATAGCCTTGCATGGTGTCAGGCTCTAAAATGTCACAGACCACGTTCATGGTTTGCACATTCGAGAATGGGTCAAGCACGACCGATGAACAATCAGGCATTAGCACCATGTCGGATTCGTTGATGCCTTTCCAGCCGCTGATTGACGAGCCGTCAAACATTTTGCCTTCTTCAAAGAAGTCTTCGTTGATTTGCGACACCGGGATGGTGACGTGTTGCTCTTTACCTTTGGTGTCAGTAAAGCGTAAATCGACGAATTTTACTTCGTTTTCTTCAATATATTGCATGACGTCTTGTGGTGTCGACATGGTTTGCTCCAATGATCGTTAGTCGTTATTCGTGATTCGTTATTCGTTAAAACAAAAGCGAAGAGCGATGTTTGCTGTTCGCTGTTTGCTGTTCGTTTAAATGACTGCAAGCTGCGTGCCAAACTTCACGAAAAGCTTAATATTCAACGTGTTACAAAAACTTTCTAGCGCGGACTTTGATTTTTTGGGGCTAGCGCCCATTGTTCGGTGCGTTTTTGTCGGATTTTGCACCATTATAGTGCATATTTTTGCACTGTGATAGTGCGCGTGCGGGAAGGGCCCTCTGTGTTGTTTTCGCACAGAGGGCATTTTGGCTTTAGCTGCGGCGTTTCAGTAGCGATGCGTACAATAATGGGATCACGATCAAGGTGAGTACGGTCGATACCGCGATACCGAAGATGAGGCTTACGGCAAGGCCGTTGAAAATCGGATCGTCCAAGATGAAAAATGCTCCCATCATGGCCGCTATGGCGGTCAAAACGATGGGCTGAGTACGCACCGCGGCGGCTTCAATGACGGCGTCGTTCAACGGTTTACCAGCGGCGACGGCGTCGCGTACGAAGTCGACTAACAAAATGGAGTTGCGCACGATAATGCCCGCCAAGGCAATCATGCCAATCATTGAGGTGGCGGTGAACTGCGCACCCAAAAGGGCATGCCCAGGCATAATACCAATCAGCGTCAGTGGAATCGGCGCCATGATAACCAAGGGTGTACCGTAGCTACCAAAGTGCCCGACCACCAACAAGTAAATCAACAGCAAACCAACGGCGTAAGCCAAGCCCATATCGCGGAAAGTCTCGTAGGTGATTTGCCATTCTCCGTCCCATTTCACCGCAGCTTGGTCCCACTCGGTCGGTTGTGTGATGTAGCTCTGCGGTAACTCAATGTTCGCCGCGGCATCAAACAAGCCGTATAGCGGCGAGTCCAACTCACCCGCCATGTCGGCGGTAACATAAACCACCGGGCGCAGGTCTTTGTGATAGCGCGGCTGTTGCAAGGGCACAGTCACGCGCTCCATAAAGGCCGCCAAGGGCACTGCTTGCCCTTGTTGATTGGTCACCGTAAGGCTCTCGAGCTGCGCCAACTGACCTTGCCACTCGGCTGGCAAAAACAGTTGCACAGGGATCGGCTGCAGCTCATCAGGCGTTGCCAAATAGGTCACTGGCATGCCACTCAGCGCAGTTTGCACTACTTGCACGGCCTGCGCAGGGCTTACACCCATTTGCGTCGCGCGGGCATTGTTGATTTGCCAAATTTCCTCTTCGCCGGCGGCCACTAAAGTGCTATCCACATCAACCACACCGTTAGTTTGTTCAAGCTCGGCTAGTACCTGACGAGCAGCCGCTTCGCGCTCCATTGCCGACGGCCCATAAACCTCGGCCACAATAGGTGCTAACACCGGTGGCCCAGGCGGTACCTCTACCACTTTCAAAGTGCCACCTGCCGCTTCCGCGATCGGCGTTAACAGCGGGCGAATGGCGAGCGCGACGTCATGACTGGCGCGGGCGCGGTCAGCTTTGTCGGCCAGGGTGACTTGGATATCCCCCTGATATGAGGCACTGCGCAGGTAGTACTGGCGCACTAGACCATTAAAACCAATTGGCGAGGCTGTTCCTGCATAAATCTGCGTTGCGGTAACTTCCGGCACTTCATCAAGCTTCTCGGCCAGCGCCAACAACACCTTGTTGGTCTGCTCAAGGCTAGTGTCTTCAGGCATGTCGAGCACCAGCTTGATTTCGCTTTTATTGTCGAACGGTAGCATTTTCATGACCACCGCTTGCACCACAGCAAGACCCAGCATTGCCACAATCAGCACAATCAAACCAAAGCCCATCAAATAGCGTTTTTTACGACTTTCTAGTAGCGGGCGCATGACACGCTCAAACAGACGTTGGAGGCGTCCTTCACTTTTTTCACTACCGGCGTCGTGATGGCCCGAGTCCTTGAGTAAATGGCGCGCCAGCCATGGGGTCACTGTTAATGCGATAATCAACGACAGCACCATGCCCATTGAGGCATTAATCGGAATGGGGCTCATATAAGGCCCCATCAGGCCACTGACAAAAGCCATAGGTAAGAGCGCGGCAATAACCGTAAAGGTTGCCAAAATCGTCGGCCCACCGACTTCATCAACGGCTGGTGGTATGGCTTCTTTCAACGACTTACCCATACCTAAGTGGCGGTGAATGTTTTCCACCACAACAATCGCATCGTCGACCAAAATACCGATCGAGAAAATCAAGGCAAACAGTGACACACGGTTGAGGGTGAAGCCCCAAGCCCAAGACGCAAATAAGGTTGTAGCTAGCGTTAAAACAACGGCACTACCGACCACCACCGCTTCTCGCTTGCCGAGAGTAAACAGCACCAAGGCCACCACCGAAATCGTGGCAAAGATCAGTTTTTGAATCAGTTTCGAAGCTTTGTCGTCCGCCGTTTGGCCGTAGTTACGCGTCACTTCAACATTCAATGCAGGAGGTAGCCACTGCGCTTCTAGCGTATCTAAACGCTCAAGTACACGGGCAGCCACATCCACAGCATTCTCGCCAGCTTTCTTGGTGACCGTCATGGTCACTGCTGGCTCAGCGTTGCCCTCTTTTGCACGTGACCACACATAGCGTGATGCTTTGTTGGCGCCAGAGGTGATGGTCGCGACTTGCTCTAAGCGTACCGGTCGACCATTAACAACGGCCACCACCAACTCGCGCAGTTGCTGCTCGCTTTCAATAAAGCCGCCAGCTTGAATCGCGAGTTGTTGCCCTTGCTGCAAGCGGTAACCTGCCTGAGCACTGGCATTTTGGCTAGTAAGTGCCTGGGCGACACGATTAAAATCAAGACCGACTTGTTCCAACGCTGTGCTGTCTAAGGTCACACCGATCTGTTCTGGCTCAGCGCCAATCACCTCGATGTCACGCACCCCAGCTACGTTCTGCAATGGTGCACGCAGGGTATCTGCAACAGCTTTTAAATCTAGTTCGGACGAGGTCAGCGTTAGGCCCAAAATCGGCACGTCATCAATACCGCGTGCTTTTACCAACGGCTGGCTGGTTTGCGGATGTTGTTGTTGCCACGACGCCAAGGTGTCAAATAACTCCACCAAAGCTTTATCGCGCGGAACACCTACTTCAAACTGTACTGTGACTAAGGCTTGCCCGGATTGCGACACCGAATAAATGTGCTCAATGCCTTGCATGCGGGCAAAGTGCTGCTCAAGTGGCGTCGCGAGTTGTTGCTCCACTTGTTCAGCGCGCGCACCCGGAAACGCCACCATGACATCCGCCATGGTCACGTCGATTTGCGGCTCTTCTTCACGCGGCGTGATCATGGCTGCCATCAGCCCCAGCAGCAAGCCAAACACGGCCAGCAACGGGGTGATCTGCGAACGCTCACCCCACGCCGCTAAGCGACCGGCAATGCCCATCTTATTCGCCATAATGCACAACCTCGTTTGCGGCTAAACCACTGACCACTTCAACGTCGTCACCATAGCGACCACCTAACCGCACTGCGCGCCAACTGCCATTAGCCATTTTGACCATAGTCAATTCGCCCTGACGGTACACCGCAGCAAAAGGGATCACCACGCCTTGATGCTCACCCACTTGCACTTCGACGGTCTGCCATTGACCCGGTAAGAAGTCGGTGTCGGCAGGCAAGTTTAACCGCAAGCGTTGTGTACCCGTTTGCTGATCGGCAGTTGGGAACACTCGAAAGGCATCAGGTACAATGCCCGCGACGCGCGCCCAGGCAAATTGTTGAGCTGCGCCAGCGTAGCGCGCTGGCAAATCCACATGAATCCGCAGTTCTGCCGGATCAAAACCACTCATTAATGGCGTACCGGGTTGGACTAACTCACCCGGCTCCACTAAACGTGCACTCACCACGCCATCATACGGGGCTTTGACTTCGGTGTAGGAGAGTTGCTCTTGTGCACGCGCCACTGCGGCCTGCGCCGAACGTTGCTGAGCTTTTGCGCTATCTAAATTCGCTTGCACACGATCACGCTCAGCCGTCGGCAACAGCTTTTGCTCCACCAATCGGATCACCCGATCATACTCTTGTTGTGCCGCAGTCAGATTTGCTTGCGCCGCAGCTAATTGGGATTCGGCTTGTGTGAGGGCTTGGTATTGGTCCACTGAAGTAATGGTCACAATGGTGGCGCCAGCCGATACTTCATCACCCACTTCAACAAGGACCCGCTCGACGCGACCCGAAACCTGCGCCGAAACCGTTGCAGCGTTAGTGGCTTCAACTACACCTTGCAACTGCAAAATATCAGCTAAAGACTTTTGTTCGGCTGTCGCATTCGCTGCGCTTGCTGTAAAAGGCACAGCCAGCAGGACCGTCAGCGCAAGCACCAAAGATACGCATTGTCGTAGTGTCATTATTCGTTCCTCAACCTACATTATTTCAAAGCCTTAGCTCTATTTATTTGAAAGCAGACTTTGAGTGTAACCATTAATTAAGATTATGCTTATTTTAGACACCTCTAAAATAAAAGTCTAGGCTGGTTCTACCTCTTAAAAAAGTTCTAAAAGCTGTCTACACAGGTATTAAATTTATGTATGCTGACCGCAAGTCAATTGAAAATTATTCTTGATGCACGGACGCAAGTTTGATGACCACCACGAGAAGAATGATGCGATGTTTCATCGAGTAAGTACGAGCGCTGCCAGAAAATTTGTGATCGCCGTCGCCGCATTATTTGTGGTGACCGGCATGGTTGGAGCTATCGAACTACTGCTCTATCAGAATGAACTGCTGATGGCGGTGGTGCCACAGTCGCTGGTGTATTCGTCGACCATTGTCGGCCTCGGCTTTTACGCACTGCTCTACCGCTCGCGCTGGGGCGCATGGCTCGCAGGTATCGGATTACTTGCGGTGCTCGGTACCGTTACCTGGTTCATCGAAGTACAAGGCAACCTCAGACTCATTGCTTTACCCCTCACTTATGTAGCCTTACTGCTTTGTGGTACCGCATTGCTGTTCTTTGTTAAACCGACCAACGGAATCGGGCGCGCCATCTGGCGTTTAGCCATTGTCAGCTCGCTTGGCATATTCGTATACACTCAGGTATCCGTTTGGGGCCTCTTCAGTGACACCGCGGTTGGTTTAAAACAAGCCAACTTTATTGCCATTAGTCTGATTTCAGTCTTGGTTTGCTTAGGGGCCATCGCCTTAGCAGTTCTTTTACGCACTTATCGGGAAAGCTCCATACCGCGCCTGCGCTCGCAGGTCGTTATCATTTTCATGACGGTCATTGGCGTAGGCATTTGGTATTCACTCAGCTTGTACGAATTGAGAGACCACAGCCAAAAGGCCGAAACCAAGATCGAACTCATTGCGCAGATGATCGATGAAACCTTGAATGTGCAGCGCAATACCGCTGAACAAATGCAACAGCGCTTAGCCACCGCCGAAAGCGAAGCCATGCAGCAGCGTCTCCTCGAGCTTGATATGACGCGCTTTGAAGCAGATAACCCCATTGTTCGCGGTTTCATTCTGTACGACGGTGAGCGCAATGTGCTGATGAGCAACGGCTACGCGAGCGACTTTTTAGCGGCCGATATGCTGGATTCAGAACGCTCCCAAGCCTGGTTAGCATCGGCAGATGATGCTATCCGCTTGGTGATCCACGGTACTTCATTAGCGACCGAAAATCCCATCTTCATTGTTTCGACGCCGTTCACTACGCCCAATGGCGAGCGCCGCCAGTTATTGACCCTGCTTGATGTTAATAAAGTCATTGCCACCAATTACTTAAGTTACTTCAACAGTATGGACACCTTTTTGGAGTTCAGCCCCGAATTGCTGATTTCGATGCAGGGTACCGGTGCCAGTACCACGACCTTAGCAGAGCTAAAGCAACGCTCACCGCATCTTATCACTAGCAACGCAACCATCAGCGGCACTGCCGCCATGACCTTCCATAGTGTCTTGCGCGACTATTCCGACATTCAAGCCAGTGCGCAACTTGATCAACTTTTGCTGTGGCTAACCTTCGCTTTTGTTTTTATCTACATTTTGGCCGAAGACAACTCTATTCGTGCCGCCAAGCGCCAACACGAATTAGCCTACCTGGCGAAGCATGACGATATTACCGGACTGTTTCGGCGTGACGCATTTAATGCCGCCTTAACGCAACGCGATAAGCTTACCGGTAAGCGCCAGCGGAGTCTTTTGTTCGTCAACTTGGATGGCTTCAAGCCCATTAACGACAGTCTTGGCCACACCCTAGGCGACAAAGTGCTCTATGAAACCTCGCGCCGCATCGAAGCCTGTACCCCGGCGAACTCAGTGCTAGCGCGTTTTAGCGGGGATGAGTTTTTAGTTTATTTCGAACCTAGCGATGACCAAGCCACACAAGAATGTGCGGACTGTATCTTACAAGCAGTACGCAAGCCTTATGAGATCGATGGTATCGATATTCATCTGTCGGCAAGTATCGGCGCAGCCAGCAACGATGGCTTGAACATTGAAGGCGTTCACCTCATTCAGCACGCCGAAATTGCCATGAGCCAGGCCAAGCAACTGGGTGGCAACCTGATGCAACCGTTTGTCGATGCCATGGCACGTGACTACCAACAGCAAGTCCGCTTGCGCAATGCGTTGCAAATTGCACTCGATAAAAAGGACTTTGAGGTTTTCTACCAGCCTATTTTTAACACCAAGACTAAGGAAATCACCGGCGTAGAAAGCCTGTTACGCTGGCAACTTAACGGCCAATTCGTCTCACCAGCTGAATTCATTGCGATCGCCGAAAACACTGGGCAAATTATCCCGCTCGGGGAGCAGGTACTCGATAAAGTACTCGCACACATCAAGCAGCACCCAGAGTTACAGCGCATTAAAGTTACCGTGAACGTCTCGGCACAACAGCTACAGCGTTACGATTTCCCGAAGTTTTTGGCAGAGCGCCTTGCTTACCATCAGGTCGCGGCAAGCAACGTCACCTTAGAACTTACCGAAGGTGTGTTTGCCGGCGAGACAGTGTCCACCATTGCCGCACTGCAACGCTTGCGTGATATGGGTTGTAACGTGGCCATCGATGATTTTGGCACGGGCTTCTCAAGCCTGTCCTACCTTAACCGACTGCCCGCGGACATCATCAAAATTGACCGCGTATTCACCCACGGCATTGCTGAAGATCCCGAGCTGTTTGTGGTGGTGCAAAAAATAATCGAACTTTGCCAGCAGCTACAAAAGCGCGTCGTCGTCGAAGGCATCGAAGACGAAGTTCAACTGCAGATTTTCGAGCAGCTTGGCGTCGAACGCGTGCAAGGCTTTCTCTTCGCCCGCCCCATGCCCCTCGAGCAGTTACTCAAGCTGTTGGTAAAATAGCTGGCGTCTGCTAGGGTGACTGCGTATAATACGCCGCTATTTTAACCAATGACGGGAAACCGTCCGCGGCGAACACTTCTCAAGAGTTTCATCTCGCGTTTTTACAGGCTTTATTAATGACTATTCAAGCAACCGAACTTTCCAAATTACGCAACATCGCCATCATCGCGCACGTTGACCATGGCAAAACAACCTTGGTTGACAAGCTGTTACAGCAGTCAGGCACCCTTGAAAGCCGTGGTGGCGCAGAAGAGCGTGTTATGGATAGCAACGATCTTGAAAAAGAGCGTGGCATTACCATTTTGGCCAAAAATACAGCGGTCAACTACAAAGACTACCGTATCAATATCTTGGATACCCCAGGACATGCCGATTTCGGTGGTGAGGTTGAACGTGTATTGTCGATGGCCGACTCGGTATTGTTGGTGGTTGACGCCGTTGACGGCCCAATGCCGCAAACCCGCTTTGTGACCCAAAAAGCTTTTAATCACGGCTTGAAACCAATTGTTGTGGTGAACAAAATTGACCGCCCAGGCGCACGTCCTGATTGGGTTGTCGACCAAGTTTTTGACTTGTTTGATAACCTTGGCGCAACCGATGAGCAACTCGATTTTCCTATCGTTTATGCATCGGCTTTGAACGGTTTCGCTACCCTTGACCCAGATTCGCCAAGCGAAGACATGACACCATTGTTCGAGACCATTCTTGAGCGCGTTTCTGCGCCTGACGCGGACCGCGACGGTCCGTTGCAAATGCAGGTGTCTCAGCTTGACTACTCAAGCTACTTGGGGATTATCGGTATCGGTCGCATTAAACGCGGTACCTTAAAGCTAAACCAGCAAGTCTCCATTATTGGTGCCGATGGCTCACAACGTAATGGTAAGGTCGGCCAGATCTTTGGTTATCTTGGCCTTGACCGCATTGAGACGGACTCTGCCAGCGCTGGTGACATTGTTGCCTTTACGGGTCTGGGTGAACTAAAAATCTCTGACACCATTTGTGCTGCAGGTAACGCCGAAGCATTGCCAGCCCTTAGCGTTGATGAACCGACGGTAACCATGACCTTCCAGGTCAACACTTCACCGTTTGCCGGTAAAGAAGGTAAGTTCGTTACTTCACGTCAAATCCTTGAGCGTTTGCAGCAAGAATTGAAGCACAACGTTGCCTTGCGCGTTGAAGAGACCGACAACCCTGACCGCTTCCGTGTCTCGGGCCGTGGTGAATTGCACTTGGGCGTATTAATCGAAAACATGCGTCGTGAAGGCTTCGAGCTCGCGGTATCGCGTCCTGAAGTTATCATTCGCGAAGTCGACGGTGTGAAAGAAGAGCCGTTCGAAAACTTGACGGTGGACATTGAAGAACAGCACCAAGGTTCGGTCATGGAAAAACTCGGCTTGCGTAAAGCTGAAATGACCAACATGACCCCAGACGGCAAGGGCCGCGTGCGTGTTGACTTCATGGTACCAAGTCGCGGCTTGATCGGTTTCCAAACCGAATTCATGACGCTGACTTCTGGGTCCGGCTTGATGTACAAAACCTTTGACCATTATGGCCCGCACAAAGGCGGCAAAATCGGCCAGCGCATGAACGGTGTATTGATCTCAAATGCGACCGGTAAAGCGCTGACCTACGCTTTGTTTAACCTGCAAGAGCGCGGCAAACTCATGGCTGCACACGGTGATGAAGTTTACGAAGGCCAGGTCATCGGTGTCCACAACCGTGGTAACGACCTTACCGTAAACTGTTTGAAAGGTAAGCAGCTGACCAACGTCCGTGCGTCAGGTACTGATGATGCGTTGACCTTGTCACCGCCGATTCGTCTTACGCTAGAGCAAGCACTCGAATTCATTGATGACGACGAGCTGGTAGAAATCACGCCGAAGTCGATTCGTATTCGTAAGCGTTTGCTTACTGAAAACGAGCGTAAGCGTGCGAGTCGTAGTAAAGAAGGTTAAGCAACAAGCTCAACCGCTAACTTAATCAGAGGCCGCGACCACACAGTTGCGGCCTTTTTCTTTGGCGCGATAAAGCAGTTTGTCAGCATGATCAACTGCTTTATCAAAGCTTTGTCCCTGCTCCCATGCCACAACACCTGCACTTAAAGTCACGTTGAATTCGCCATCACCGCTGCTAAAGCTGTGCGCTGCAAGGGTTGCAGCAATACGTTCGACCACCTTTTTAGCCTGCTCTGCAGTACTACCGTCGAGGACCAAGGTAAATTCTTCACCACCGGTTCGTGCACCTAAGTCAACATCGCGCAGTTGCGCCCGCAGATCTTCTGCCAGCGCCACCAAGACATCATCACCGGTCGCATGGCCGTAACGGTCGTTGACTTGCTTAAAGTGGTCGAGGTCAAGCATAACCACTGCCAACGGTTGCCCGTGACGCGCCGCCTGGCGATGCAAATGCTCAGCCCGTTCAAACAAAGCACGACGATTAAGTAATCCCGTTAAACTGTCCGTCGTCGCGAGTTGCTTCAGCTTCTCGTTTGAAGCGCGTAGCTCCTCGGTACGCTCACGAACCTCGCGCTCAAGCTTGCCACTCAAGTTCGCAAAAGGTCGCGCAATGCGGCCGGCGCTGATCCAACCGATGCCGGCAAAAGTTAAGGCGACGGCAATACCTATCCAAACGGCTTGCCAGCGAAGTTCGGTGACCGGCCGCAAAGCTAGCTCAATAGGTTCACGTACGAGCACTTGCCATTGCGGCCCCTCGTAATCTTCACTGCGACGAACTTGTGCATAACCCAGCAAAAACTCTGAGCCATCTTGCCATGTTTGTATGCCCCAACCGCGACGTCGCACCTCATTCGCTAGGTTGGTCTGTAAAGCCTGACCTTTGAGAGCGTCGGGCCCCAGAATGATTTGGTTCTCAGAACTCACCAATAAAATATCGGTGCCGGGCAAGGACTCAAGACTGCGCATGGCGTTTTGCTCAACGGCTTCAGCCCATTGCCAATTTAAATGACTGCCAAACACGCCCCAAATGTTGCCTTCTGCATCCTTCAGAGGCAGCGAAATATCGACAAAGCGCAATGGTTCTTGGCCATCCGGGTTAAGGATTTTTTCTAACAGCAGTGCACCATGCACATCGCCGATAAAATAGGGCTGCTCAAGGGCTCCCTTAAACCAGGGGCGAGCGCTTACATCGGCACCTTCAAGCACGTTTTCCGAGCTGATCATGACCCTGCCACTACGGTCCGTAATACCAATCCAAGCGTAATCGCCGTAACTTGAAAAGAGTGCTGCTACCAGTCGCTCTTGCTTGACTGAGGTGGTGTCAGCGGTGGGCGGAGGCATCAATTGTGCGGCGGTTTGCATGTCGCGCAGACGTTCAACCATACCGCGCTCCAATTGGTGAGCGACTTGCTCGGCCACGTTGGCAAGGCTCACGCCTACTTGTTGCTGAATTTGCCGTGTTGCGGCTTGGGTAAGGATGGCGGTGATCAGTGCCGATAACAACAAACCAAAGCCCGCATAAATCGCGAACCAACGCAGTTTGAGGTTAACCGGCACCAACATAATTAAATGACGTCGGGGTGCGGCAGCACGTAGTAAAAAATAGAAAAGAAATGCAACACGCTACCGGCTAACACGAACATATGCCAAATCGCATGGTGGAACTTTAACGACTTCCAGACATAGAAGATCACCCCAAAGCTGTAAGCTAAACCGCCTGCCAAGAGGAGCATGAGTCCCCCAGTATCGACATGGGTCAGCATGGGTTTAATGGCAATAACGGCCATCCAACCTAAACCAAGGTAAAGACTAAGCGACAACCATTTTTTCCGGTTCTCAATCGCTAATTCTAGAATGACGCCGATAATGGCGATACTCCACACAATACCCAGCAAGGCCCAGCCCCACGGACCACGCAAATTAACCAAGGCAAACGGGGTATAGGTACCGGCAATCAACAAATAAATCGCCGCATGATCCATCTGTTGAAAGAAATTCTTCACGCGCGGCCACGGAAAGGCGTGATAAAACGTTGACGCCAAATAGAGTATGATCAGGCTTGCGCCGTAAATACTCGCGCTAACCACGTGCCACACATCACCATAGGCGACAGCCCACACCAACATGACCACTAAACCGACGATACTGGCCACTGCGCCAATACCGTGGGTCACCGCATGGGCAACCTCTTCGGCAATGCTATAAGCTTTTGATTTCGACAACTTGGCCCCGCTTAACGATGCGATTCTTCAGGGTCTTCACGCCCCGGCTTGTGATAGTCCCGACTGATTTGTTCGAGCTTGCGCATAAACATATCGAAGTCGCGCTCGCTGCTGTAGTCAAAATGATACTTGTTATGAAACTCCAGGCGCATTTCCACGTTGTGTCCTTCTAAAAACACCGTGTAACCATCGTGGTCAGTATAGGCCGTAATGCCTTCAAGGGTATGCTTACCTTGTTCCGCTTTACCATGCTCATGAATCTTCTCATAAGCGTCGAGCACTAATCGTTGATCAACTTCGTTTTTCATATTGCGCTCCTGTTTTTAATCAGTATATCTACAAAATGCGGGCTTTTCCCCCCATTTACAACCCATGTTTTACATACATACATGAATGTTTGATTAAATTACGGTATAATCTTCGCCAGTTGTCTAACTTGAGGTGAATTGTGGTTCGACGTACCAAAGCGGACGCCCTTACAACCAAGCACGAATTGCTCGATGCGGCCGAACGGCTGTTCAGCGAACGCGGGGTGTCCAACACATCGATGATGCAAGTTGCAGAAGCTGCGGGCGTGACCCGTGGTGCTATCTATCATCATTTCGAAAACAAGCTTGATTTGATTTACGCACTCATGGAGCGCGTGAGTTTACCGGTCGATGAAATGCGCGAAGAATTGCGCGCGCAACTCCCTGATGAACCCTTGCGCCAACTACGTGAGCGCAGCCTCCACATTGTGCACCAAGTCCAGCATGACCCGCACATGCGGGCTCTGGTCAATATTCTTTGTCACAAATGCGAGTATGTTGAAGATACCCTGCCCATTCATTTGCGTCATTTAAGCGGGCGTAACGAATGCATCGATGAATTCGTAAAACTCATCGAGCTCGCGCAGCAACAAGGCAATATCAGTGCCAGTGTGCACCCGCGTACAGCGGTCATGGGTGTATTCGCGCTGGTCGATGGACTGTTCTACAACTGGTTGCTTGACCCTGAGTATTTCGATTTAAGCGAAACCGCGAAACGTACCCTCGATACCTACCTGAAAGGGTTACAGGAGCAGGGCGCTTAGCCCTGCTTGTCACGCCTAAAGCTGGTTTTCCAACCTTTGTATTTTTTGTGCACGCCGCGAGTTAACGACTGAAAGTAATCTTCCATTAAGTCGACCCCAAACAGCACACCGACAACCACAAAAGAGAGCTTGATTGCGGTCTCTAAATGGCCTAATCCAATCGCCACGCCAATCGAGGCTAACGCCCATATGGTCGCAGCCGAGGTAACGCCCACTACCACACCATCGCGGGCAAGCATGACACCTGCACCCAAAAAGCCGATACCGGTAATGACTTGACCAATAATCCGCGATGGATCCGTGGCTTCGGTCATCACCGAACTGGCGCCGACAATGAACAGGTAGGTGCCAAGGGTGATCAACGACGAGGTGCGAATGCCGACGGGTTTACCACGCATCTGCCGTTCAAAGCCGACTAAAGTGCCGCACAACAAGGCGGCACCAATCGCAGGCCAAGTGAACGGCTCGATCACCAACAGTTGTTGCCAATCCACGATGGTTTAATCTCCTTGCTTCAGGAAGTTCCCCAGAAACTCTGCATCAAGTTCGGCAATTTTGTCAGCATCGGTTTTGGCGATACTTGCCACCGCAGGGGCAATCCAAGCGCCAAGATTGGCCAACACACCACGCAAATCGGTCATTGCGCGAACAGCACCGAATTGGCCCGGCGATGCGCCAGCCAGAAGTACGGTTTTACCTTTCCAGGGGTTGGTCTCTATGCGCGAACTCCAATCGATTGCATTCTTCAGCAAAGGTGGAATCGAGGCATTGTATTCTGGCGTTACGACCACAATCTTGCTGGCTTCAGTAATCGCTGTGGCGAGCTTTTGGATGTTGCTCGGCACACCATTTTCGTCTTCATAATCACCTTGGTACAAAGGCGCATCAAGCTCAGCGGGCGGATACACATAGCATTGCTCGCCATTAAGCTCTGCCACTTCGGCGAGGCGCTCCTGTAAGCGGCGGTTAATTGACGCTTGGCGACTGCTTCCTGCGATAATCAATAAACTCATTATTGTCCCTCCTGCATAGCTTGAATAAAGGCATCTGATTCGGCAATGGCCGCTTCCATTTCTTCGATTAAGGCGGCGACGTCGGCCTGCAGACTACGGTATTCACCACGAATGGCATCAACGGCTGCGGCGTTTAAGTTATGTTTTAAGTACAACACATTGTCTTGCAGCTTTTCCAGCACAGGGTCCATGGTCGCGGCGGCACGCTCCATGCTCTGGATTAATGCGCTATACCGGCGCTCGGTGTCACGAAGTGATCGCTCACTTTGACGGCGTAGATTGTCATTGCTGTACTCTTCGAGTTCATCGCGCCATTCGTCAAACAAGTCCTGCGCCACGTTGTCGACAGCTTCAATGCGGTCGTACACGCGTTCGGCGGCTGCAACACTGGCCTCGTAGTCATTGTTCAAGGCTTTGTACTGTGCTTCGAGCTCGCCACCATCGATCTGCAACATTTCGTCCAAACGTTCCAGTGCCGACTTAAATTCCTCTTGGGCGTCTGCTTGCGCATCACGCGTGTCATCCACACGATCGACGAGAATATCGCGTTTATGAATACCTACCTTTTCCATGGCACCGTAATAGGCGCTCTGACAGCCTGCTAAAAAAATAACCGCCGTCGCGATTGTTAACCAACGCATCGCCGTTTCTCCTTTTTGAGGGAAGAGTTTAATAAGGTAACTCAGTTCCATCCCAGTGTAGCAGCTTGCCGCTATGCTCCGTAGTCAAATTTTCAATGACTTGCGCAATGCGCTGCGCCGATTGCTCCGGTGAATAAAGCTTATCTTCTGGCAGGCGTTCTTGGAATGGTGCGGAAAGCGCCGTGTCTGTAGTGCCTGGATGCACTGCCGCAATCACCAATTGCTTATGGCTGCGCCCAAGCTCGATCGAGGCCGTCTTGAGCAGCATATTAAGCGCGGCTTTACTGGCGCGATAGCTGTACCAGCCGCCCAAATAGTTATCCGTGATACTGCCCACTTTCGCACTGAGCTGCACCCAAAAGGCATGGCGCTTGCGTGGTAGCTTGGGAAGGAGTTGCTGCAACAGCAAGATAGGCAAAATCGCATTAACTTCAAACGAGTGCCGCAACTGCTCGGCATTCACAGCGCCCAAATGCTTTTCGGGCATAAAATCGTCATTGTGCAGCATCCCTAAGGTACTTATCACCCCGTCCAGTTCACTAAGGTGCATCAGCTCAGGCTCAATTTGGTCGTGCCGATAGTCAGCAAGTTGCCGCCAGTTGAGGTTGTCGTGCATAAAGGGCTGCTCACGCCGACTCCAAGCCGTCACCAACACCCCTTCATTAAGGTAATGCGCAACCAACGCTCTACCTAACCCCCCACCAGCCCCAATCACCAAAACATGCCTCATAAAATTTATCTACCCCCCAGACCATCAAACATCGAACAGCAAACATCAAACATCGAACAGCAAACATCGCTTTTCGCCTTAAACTTTACGCAAGCGCGACGGTTTGGGATTATAGTGATACAACAAAACCCTGAAAAAGGAAGGCTATGAGCGACCCTACAAGCTCAACAACCCCGACTTGGCGCGCCAAATTCAGTTGCGCACTAAGCTTCTTAAAATACTTTGGCCGACGCTGCATAGACGATAAGATCACCATCATTGCCGGGCATTTGACCTTTGTCAGCATGCTTGCGCTGGTGCCTTTGCTGGTGGTGATTTTCTCGATTTTCTCTGCCTTTCCAATGTTCGAAGCGTTGCGCACTGAAATTGAAGCCTTCCTGTTCGCCAACCTGCTTCCCACCTCAGGTGAAGAGATTTCACGTTACTTGAATGAGTTTGTTGGTAACGTCTCGCAAATGACCGCGATCGGTGTGGTGTTTGTGATAGTGGTCGCGGTCAATCTGATTTCAACCATCGATGCGACCATGAATCGCATCTGGCGCAATACCAAGCGCCGTCGACTCGCGGTAGCTTTGGCCGTGTATTGGATGATTTTAACTCTCGGCCCGCTGCTCATGGGTTCGGGTATGGCGGTAAGTTCTTATCTGATTTCGCTAGCGACTTTTGCTGAAGATTATGTTTCGGGTATTCGCACAACCTTGCTAGGCGTAGTCCCTATTGTAACGTCCGTTATTGCCTTTTTGCTTATGTACGTGATGCTGCCAAACCGAGTCGTCAAAGTGCGTCATGCTTTTTGGGGCGCGCTGCTCGCGGCAATTTTGTTTGAAATCAGTAAGAGTGCGTTTGCCTCCTATGTCACTGCTTTCCCATCCTATCAGGCCATCTATGGTGCTTTGGCTGCTATCCCAATTCTGTTACTGTGGATCTTCTTATCTTGGACCATTGTTCTCATCGGTGCTGAGCTAACCGCCAGTATTGAGGAGTTTTTTGAGGAAAGCGATGAAGGCACTACTGCAGAGAGTGACGCAAGCGAAAGTTGAAGTCGCCGAGCAAACCGTGGGGGCGATTGACCAGGGCTTGCTGATTTTTTTGGGTATTACCCCCACAGATGATGAAACCACGGCGCGCAAACTTGCCAAACGCGTCGCCGGCTATCGTTTGTTCAGTGACGCTGACGATAAAATGAATTTAAGCCTTAGTGATGTTCAGGGCGGTGCCTTGGTGGTCTCGCAATTTACCCTTGCCGCCGACACCCAGAGCGGCCGCCGCCCAAGTTTCTCGAGCGCCGCGCCACCGCAGCAAGCCGAACCTTTATACGAAGCTTTCGTACACGAACTGCGACAGCTTGATATACAGGTCGCAACCGGTGAATTTGGTGCTGATATGCAGGTTTCATTAACCAATGATGGGCCCGTCACCTTTTTGCTCGACACGGAGAAGAATTAACCTATGTACCAAGTTATCAGCCCGAACGACGAGCAACAGTGGCAAAGCTATTACGACCTGCGTTACCGCGTGCTACGTGAACCTTTTCAGCGGCCACGTGGCTCGGAAAAAGATGAATACGACCAAGTTGGCCTGCATCGGATGGTGGTCAATGATGCTGGCCAAGCGGTAGCGGTAGGGCGGCTGCATTTTAATAGCCCGGAAGAAGGGCAAATTCGCTTCATGGCGTCGGCACCGGAGCACCGCGGCGAAGGGCATGGCGTTGCCATTGTATATGCGCTTGAGCAGCTCGCTCGCCAAGAGGGCGCCACGCATATCGTCATCAACTCCCGCGACAATACCTTAGGTTTTTACCAAAAGTGCGGCTACGATCTTGTGGAAGAAGCCGATACGGTGAGCAATCCCGGTGCTGAGCACCAACTGCGCAAAACTCTAACTGAGTACAACCGTATTATTTATCGCCCTGATTGGTGCCAAGAGCTGCAAGCCACCTGGCATGAAGAAATTCCAATTTCCGAGACCATGGGCATTCGCATCAGCCAATACACGGGGCGCGAGTTTGAAACCCATGCGCAGTTGTCACGCAACATTAATGTGCATGGCACTATGTTTGCTGGCAGTATTTATTCGTTGGCCACCTTGACGTGCTGGGGGCTACTGCATTTACAATTGCGCGAGCGACAGCTGCAAGGTGCGGTGGTGTTGGCCGATGGCAACATTCACTATCACAAGCCAATCACACGTGAACCCAAAGCTGTGGCGCGACTGATCGATATGAATGGCGATCTTTCGAGCCTGAAAAGTGGACAAAACGCGCGTGTGAATCTTAAATCACAAGTATTCGATGGCGATAAACCGGTAGCCGAATTTACCGGGCAGTTTGTTGTGCTGGCTAAAAAATAAATTAGAAAAGGACGTAAGCATGAGTGAATCTTTATCCGCCCAGCAGTTGTTACGCATCCGCAGCAAATTAGAAACCGTCGTTGCCGAGCAACCCGACAGCCGTGCCGCCGAATCCGCAAATGCAGCCTTGCACCGTATGCGCAGCGGCGAATACGGCTACTGCATCGAATGTGGTGATGAAATATCTGCCGCACGTTTGGCGGCCAAGCCTGATGTCGCGCTGTGTGTCGACTGCCAAGCCCTTAAAGATGAAGAAGAGGACGCCTAAGCGTCCTCGTTCCCCTGCGATGAGTGGTGTTTAAAAAACCGCGCCTTCCGTCACCAAGTCACCTAATTTCCCGCTATAAATCAGCGTTGCCGCCGCTTCAATGTCAGGGGCAAAATAACGATCTTGATCGTAATACGCGACTTTCTCACGCACTAAGCCATGCGCTTGCTCAATCGCTGCCGACGCTTTGAGTGGACGACGGAAATCGATGCCTTGTGCCGCTTCGAGCAATTCAATGGCGACAATATCGCGAATGTTCTGCGCAATGTCGGTTAGCCGACGGGCGGCAAAGGTTGCCATCGACACATGGTCTTCTTGGTTGGCCGAGGTTGGCAAACTATCTACCGAAGCTGGGTGCGCTAAGGTTTTGTTTTCTGAAGCCAAGGCTGCCGCCGTAACTTGTGCCAACATGAAACCAGAGTTCACGCCACCGTCATTAACCAAAAATGGCGGGAGGTTACTTAAATGATGGTCAATCAACAGCGCACTGCGACGCTCTGACAACGCGCCAATCTCGCTGGCGGCAATCGCTAACATATCCGCCGCCATAGCAACGGGTTCAGCATGGAAGTTACCACCAGAGATAATGTCGCCGTTGTCGTGAAACACTAACGGGTTATCCGTCACGCCATTGGCTTCGCGGGTCAAAATGGTGCTGGCATGTTGCAGTTGATCATACACCGCACCCATCACTTGCGGCTGACAACGCAATGAATAAGGGTCTTGTACCTTTTCACAGTTTTCATGATCGGCAGCGATTTCTGAGCTGTCGGTCAACAACTGACGGAAGCTTTGCGCGACAGCGATCTGTCCCAACTGGCCACGGACTTCATGAATACGTGGGTCAAAAGGCGCACGTGAACCCATGGCTGCTTCCACTGACATGGCGCCAGCAATGAGTGCGCTATGGAACACCCGTTCAATTTGGAACAGTCCATGCAGTGCAAGCGCCGTAGAGGCTTGCGTACCGTTGAGCAAAGCCAAACCTTCTTTCGGCGCCAGCGTCAGTGGCTGCATACCGATTTTCGCCAACCCTTCTTGCGCGCTATAGATTTCACCTTTATAGCGCACACGACCTTCGCCAATCAGCGGCAGGACTAAGTGTGCCAATGGCGCCAAGTCTCCCGATGCGCCGACCGAGCCCTTGCTCGGTACACAGGGGTACATCTGCTCGTTCAATAGCGTCATTAAGCCGTCGATAACTTGCTGACGAATGCCTGAAAAACCACGGCTTAGCGAGTTGATTTTCAACAACAACATTAAGCGCACGACCACGTCATCCATTAGCTCACCAGTGCCCGCAGCGTGAGATAACACGATGCGACGCTGAAGGTCTTCCAGCTTTTCTGGGGGAATCCGCGTATTGGCCAACAAACCAAAGCCAGTATTGATGCCGTACACAACTTTACCTGCGGCCAGCACTTCAGTAATGGTTGCCGATGAACGCGCAATTGCGACGGCGGCATCGTCATGCAATGCCAATTGCTGCGGCGCCTGCCACCATTGGCGAAGTTGGTCTAAACTCAGGGTTCCGGGTTCGAGGGTGAATACTGCCATTACTTGTCCTCCACCATTGGTAAATCAAGGCCTTGTTCTTTGGCGCAATCAATTGCGATGTCATAACCAGCGTCGGCGTGACGCATGACACCTGTGCCAGGGTCGTTCCAGAGCACACGACCAATGCGAGCCTCTGCGGCGTCGGTGCCGTCGGCGACAATCACCACCCCAGCATGCTGCGAGTAGCCCATGCCAACTCCACCACCGTGATGTAGGCTGACCCAAGTGGCGCCGCCAGCGGTATTCAGCAACGCATTCAACAGTGGCCAGTCTGATACAGCATCAGAGCCATCGAGCATGCTTTCGGTTTCGCGGTTTGGACTCGCCACTGAACCTGAGTCCAAATGGTCACGACCAATCACGATAGGCGCTTTCAGTTCGCCGTTTTTCACCATTTCATTGAACGCTTTTGCGATGCGCGCACGGTCTTTCAGACCAATCCAGCAAATACGTGCTGGCAAGCCTTGGAAACTAATCCGCTCACGCGCCATATCGAGCCAGTTGTGTAGGTGTGGGTCGTCTGGAATGAGCTCTTTGACTTTAGCATCGGTTTTATAGATGTCTTCTGGGTCACCCGACAGTGCCACCCAACGGAACGGTCCAATGCCCTGACAAAACAGCGGGCGAATATAGGCTGGTACAAAACCCGGGAAGTCGAAGGCATGGTCAACGCCAACGTCTTTGGCCATTTGGCGAATGTTATTACCGTAATCGAGCGTTGCCGCACCGCGTTCTTGGAACGTTAACATGGCTTGAACTTGCACCGCCATGGACTTCTTCGCCGCGAGAACTGTTGCTTCTGGCTCGCTCTCTTGCTTGGCTTTGTAGCCCTCTAGGCTCCACCCTTGCGGCAAATAACCGTGCAGCGGATCGTGCGCTGACGTTTGATCGGTGACCACATCAGGGGTGATATTGCGCTGTACCAGCTCGTCGTAGACGTCAGCTGCATTACCTAAGAGTCCGACAGAAATGGCACGGCCTTCAGCTTTGGCGGCGTCAATCAGCGCCAGCGCTTCGTCCAGTGACGTGGCTTTGTGATCAACATAGCGGGTGCGCAAACGGAAGTCGATGCGCGACTCATCCACTTCAACCGCAAGCATGCAATAACCCGCCATGGTCGCCGCCAGCGGCTGCGCGCCACCCATACCACCGAGTCCGCCAGTCAGTACCCAACGACCTTTGGTTTCACCATTAAAATGTTGCTTAGCGACAGCGACAAAGGTCTCATATGTACCTTGAACGATGCCCTGCGAACCAATGTAGATCCATGAGCCAGCGGTCATTTGACCGTACATCATCAGACCTTTTTTATCGAGTTCGTTAAAGTGTTCCCAAGTTGCCCACTCTGGTACTAAGTTCGAGTTGGCAATCAGCACGCGAGGCGCGTCTTCATGGGTTGGGAATACGCCGACCGGTTTACCCGATTGGATCAACAAGGTTTCTGTCGGCTTCAGGCGTTCCAGTACTTCAACAATTTTATCGAAGCTTTCCCAGCTACGTGCCGCACGGCCTATGCCACCATAGACCACTAACGCGTGAGGGTGCTCTGCAACTTCCGCATCAAGATTGTTCATTAACATGCGCTTGGCCGCTTCCACTTGCCAGTTACAAGTGGTGAGTTCACTGCCGCGCGGGGCACGAATCGTACGACTGGTATCGAGTCGAGTAAAGCTCATTGTCATTTGTCCTTTATTAAAATTGCAGATGTCCGCCAAGACTAAAACGTGAACCTGGGTGCGTTAACACCGCGTAGGTCACCACGCCTTCAGCACTCCAAGTGCGGCGGTTAATGCGTAAACAGGGCTCTGGCTTGGTCAGTAATAACCATTGGCAAAGCTGAGTTGAGGGGCTAACCGCTTCGATTTCGTGACTCGCCTCAGTCAAGGGCTGGGCTTGGCACAAGTACTCATGCGGTGTCATTTCATTGTAGTCTTGCTTCAAGTAATCAGCGGCTAGCGCCGGGTTCACATAACGTTCTTCAACCTGTACAGGTAAGTCATTCTCGTAATGGCTAATGACAGAATGAAACACCACATCGTTGGGCTGTAGGTTCAGCATTTCCGCGACTAAATCTGACGCATGCTCACGTCGTAACACATGGACTTGCGCGTGGTAGTGGTGATGGCGCGCACGAATTTCGTCGGCAATGTTGCGAATCGCCATAAACGAGGTTTGGGATTTGATGGGCGCGACAAAAGTACCTGAACCTTTGGTACGAATCACGATGCCTTCGTTGGCAAGTTCTTGCAGCGCGCGACGCGCCGTCATACGACTGACTTTAAATTGCAACGCTAAGGCATTCTCCGAGCTCACCGGATGATGCTCAGGCCACTCACCCGAAGCGATTTTATTGTAGACATGCTGTTTAATTGCGGAAAATTTAGCCATGTGCCAGCCTACCCATAGGTCTCCGTAGTCAAGATGTGCTAAAGTGTAGGTAAATCGAATTGTATATACAAGCAATGAACAGGAGAAAGTTGTATGACTCAGCGACAGCAGCGTATTGAAAATGTAACGGTTGCGACCATGGATGTGGCGCAACACAGCGACGGCTATGGGCTGTTGCACAATGCTGTTGTTTGCATCGAAGCTGGTAGGATCAGTTATGTAGGATCTGCAAAGGATGCCCCTGCGACACTGCCTGACGCAGAGGTTATCGACGCACAGGGTAAATTGCTGACGCCCGGGCTGATTGACTGCCATACCCATCTTGTTTGGGCCGGCTCGAGAGCCGATGAGTTTGCGCAACGCTTGCATGGTGTCAGCTACGCCGATATTGCTGCACAGGGCGGCGGTATCGCAGCGACTGTACGGGCGACCCGAGCGGCAACAGAAGACGAGCTCGTGCAGGTAAGTACGCCGCGACTCGACGCACTTATGCGCGAAGGTGTCACCACAGTAGAAATCAAGTCAGGTTATGGCTTGTCCCTTGAACATGAGCGCAAACAGTTACGAGCTGCTAAACAATTAGCCGCAGCAAACCCTGTTAGTGTGCAGACCACTTTGCTGGCCGCCCACGCATTGCCGCCAGAATACCAAGATAATGCCGACGGCTACATAGACACCATTGTCGATAGCATCCTTCCTACCTTAGCTGCGGAAGGCTTAGTCGACGCTGTAGATGCCTTTTGTGAAAAGGTGGGATTCTCGCCAGCACAAACCGAACGCGTGTTTCAGGCTGCGCAACAGCACAAGCTCCCGGTCAAGTTGCATGCTGAGCAATTAAGTAATCAACACGGCAGTGCACTCGCGGCGCGCTATCAGGCTTTATCTTGCGATCACCTCGAGTACCTTGATGAAAACGGCGTAAAAGCCATGGCCGCCAGTGGCACCGTGGCGGTATTGCTGCCTGGCGCGTTTTACTTTTTGCGCGAAACCAAGTTGCCGCCGCTCGAGTTGTTACGTCAACATGGTGTACCAATTGCCTTGGCTACCGACGCCAATCCAGGTACGTCACCGATTTTAAGCCTACAACTTATGCTGCAAATGGGCGCAACACTGTTTCGTATGACGCCGGAAGAATGCTTGCAAGGGGTAACCCTGCACGCCGCGAAAGCGCTGGGTCTTAGCGACCGCGGACGCATTGCTGAGGGTTTACGCGCGGACTTGTGCTTGTGGGATTGTCACGACGCGGCGGAACTTACCTATCAGTTCGGCACCGACCGCCTTGTCGACTGCTGGCATCAAGGTGTTCGGCGCTGAAGACCGTGTAGGTAAGCAAGCACTAACTCACTCAAGACTTGGGCGCAGGCCATATCACCCGCCTCGCGCCCAGCTGGGTGTAAACTCGGCGCCGCTTCGGCCAAGTGTAAATAGCGTGTTTGCGCGAGGCTAGCGAGCTCAGCAATCAGCGTATAGCCATGTTGTATACCTAAGCCATTAAAATTGAGTGCACTGGCTGGCACGCCTTGCAGCGCATCAACATCGATTTCGATGCCCAACGGGCGCTGCCACGTCTGTGCTTGCGCATGCAATGCGGCTAACTGTTCGCTCCAATTGCTTTGGTACAACTCGTGCACGCTGGTATAAGTAAATCCGGCATCACTCAGTTGCCGCAGACTCTCGGCATTGTTCTTACCTTCATGCAAACCCACCACGTGGTAATTTGCCAGAAAACCGTCGGTGTGCGCATAACTAAAGCCGTTGCCACTATGCCGCCCTTCGCGGGCGCGAAAGTCTGCGTGGGGATCAAGGTTCATGGCGGCCACTTGCTGCTCTGTCGCCTCACTTAAACTGCGCAGCAACGGGTAGGCATTGTTGTGCCCACCACCGATCAAAATCACTTCGTAGCCTGCGCTAAACAAGGGTAACAGAGCTTGCATAACGCGTTGGTCAAGCTGCTGACACAAGTCGCGCAAACCTTGCAGCTCAGTCGCATTGGTGGTGTGCAAGGCTGCAGCTTGCTCCTGCAAATCCGCACAATCCACGTGGCCAACCAAGAGCAGTTCGTGACTGGCGATAAAGGGTGTTGCTTGCAGATTACACAAGCCCTGCAGTGCCGCTGGCCATGCTGTCTCTGCGCCACCACGGCCGAGATTACCGCGCGGACCTATGCTTTCAGGTACCCCTAACAAGGCAACTTTAGCGCCCTTTTCACGGGCTGCAGTTAACGCGGAACGGTAGCTATCTGGGGTAGCACAAGAGGGTAACGCATGTAAGGTTTGTCCAAGACGGACTTCCCCTTGGCGTGGCTTGCACCACGCTGAGGGGTCACAAGGAACGAGATACATAACTTATTCGATATCTAATGGCTCAGGCGACAAGATCACGCCAGTCGTGTCGGCATAGATATGATCTTCAGGTAAAAAGGTAACGCCACCGAAATTGACGGCGATATCAACTTCACCAACGCCTTCAGCCGGTGCGCCGACGGGAATCGACGCCAGTGCCATAATGCCCATATCGAGCTCATCAAGAGCATCGACGTCGCGTACTGCGCCAAAGCAGACAATGCCTTCCCAGTCATTGTCTAAAGCTAGCTCAGCTACGGCAATGTCAATCAAGGCGCGGCGATTTGAGCCACCACCATCGATAAGCAGCACTTTACCTGTGCCAGGTTGCTGCACCACCTCTTCGATGACACCCTTGTCTTCGAAGCACTTTACGGTGACCAACTGGCCGCCAAACGATACGCGCCCACCGTAGTGAACAAACATGGGTTCGACCACGTCGACCATGTCAGGGTAGAGATCGCAAAGCTCCGAAGTATTGTATTCCATTGCCGTTCCCCTGCCTGTTACATCATTGATAGAAGGATAGTTTCAGGCACAGTATAGCTGATAACGTTACAAAATGAAGCGACTCAAGTCTTCATCTTGCGCTAACTTGCCTAAGTGCTCGTCAACGTAGGCCGCATCGATGCTAATTTGCTGCCCTTGCAGGTCGCTTGCACGGAAAGAAATATCTTCCATGAGTCGCTCTAACACTGTGTGTAAGCGGCGCGCACCAATGTTTTCTGTGCTTTCGTTAACCTGAAACGCGGTCTCCGCAATGCGCTGAATGCCATCGTCAGTAAAGGCCACGTTCACGCCCTCGGTCGCCATCAAGGCGATGTACTGTGTGGTCAACGAGGCATTTGGCTCAGTCAAAATGCGCACAAAGTCATTGCTGGTCAGTGCATCCAGTTCCACACGGATCGGTAAACGGCCTTGCAGCTCAGGAATCAAATCCGACGGCTTCGACATCTGGAAAGCGCCCGAAGCAATAAACAAAATATGATCGGTCTTCACCATGCCATGCTTGGTTGACACTGTGGTGCCTTCGACTAACGGCAGCAAGTCACGCTGCACGCCTTCACGCGAAACGTCTGGCCCGCTGGTGTCGCCACGCTTACAAATTTTGTCGACCTCATCAAGGAAGACAATGCCGTTTTGCTCAACAGAGTGCAGCGCTTGCTCTTTAACTTCTTCTTGATTGAGCATCTTCGCAGCTTCTTCTTCGACCAACTGCTTAAAAGCATCTTTGATCTTGAGTTTGCGCGTTTTACTCTTGTCTTTGCCAAGGTTCTGGAACATGTTTTGCAGCTGCGAGGTCATTTCTTCCATGCCTGGCGGTGCCATGATCTCCATGCCCATTTGTGGCATGGCAATCTCGATTTCTATTTCTTTGTCGTCGAGCTGGCCTTCGCGGAGCTTTTTACGGAAAACTTGGCGTGTATTGCTCTGCTCGCGCTCGGTTTTGTCTTCGTCCGCCCAGCCTTTTGCCGGCGGCAATAAGGCATCCAGAATGCGCTCTTCGGCGGCTTCTTCGGCGCGGAAACGAACTTTTTTCATCATCTGCTCGCGCGTTTGTTTCACCGCAGTATCGGTCAGATCGCGAATGATCGACTCAATTTCCTTACCAACATAGCCGACTTCGGTGAATTTCGTCGCTTCGACCTTAATAAAAGGGGCATTCGCCAGCTTCGCTAAGCGGCGGGCAATTTCGGTTTTACCCACACCTGTCGGGCCGATCATAAGAATATTCTTCGGCGTGACTTCTTGCCGTAATTCATCTTGCAACTGCATACGACGCCAGCGATTACGCAGCGCCACAGCAACAGCTTTCTTCGCATTGTCTTGGCCAATAATATGACGGTTTAGCTCATCAACAATTTCACGGGGGGTCATATCAGACATCGGCCACAGACTCCTGTTCTTCAATGGTTTGGTTGGTATTGGTGTAGATGCAGATCTCACCTGCTATGGTCAGCGCCTTCTCGACAATGTCGCGGGCGCCGAGCTCGGTGTTTTCGAGCAATGCGCGTGCTGCGGATTGTGCGTAAGGCCCACCAGAACCAATAGCAATCAAATCGTTTTCCGGTTGAATCACGTCGCCGTTACCAGAAATAATCAGAGAAGTGTGTTTGTCGGCCACAGCCAACAATGCCTCAAGGCGGCGTAAAGCACGATCGGTGCGCCAATCTTTGGCAAGCTCAACGGCGGCTTTGGCAAGATTCCCTTGATGTTGCTCAAGCTTGGCTTCAAAACGCTCAAATAAGGTAAAGGCGTCGGCGGTACCACCGGCGAAACCGGCAATCACTTGGTTATTGTAGAGACGACGTACTTTACGCACGTTGCCTTTCATGACTGTGTTGCCAAGGGTGGCTTGGCCATCACCGCCGATGACGACTTTGTCACCGCGGCGGACAGAAACTATTGTGGTCACAATTACGTCCTCTTAAGTTGCTATGCCAACTTTAATGAGGGCGCAATTGCAAAATTCAATGGCTTTACCGAAATCTAATAATTATAGATTCCAGTTCCAGATCTGGCAGCCATGAATACTGGCGCGTTGTAAGGTATGACGATCCGCTTCGGCGGCGCGCTTGGTCTCGTAAGGACCCAGCACCACGCGATACCAAGTACCGCCATTCGATGGGTAAATCTCAGACTCTAAACCTTGCATGGCAATGGCTGCTTTCAAGCGCTCAGCATCGGCACGTTGCCGGAACGAGCCACACTGCATCAACTTCGGTGGGCCCAGTTCGCGCTCAGGCACATCGACTTCAACTTCAAGGTTTTCCAGCTCTTCAATGTACTGCCAGCGCTCTTCAGGCTTTTCTGGCATAGGCTCAGCTTGCATCTCGGGGCTGCTTTGCGGCACTTCTTGGGTGACTTCGGCTGGCGCATCAGGGTTACCGCCAGCAATAAAGCGCAAGCCCACGATCAGTGCAATGACCAGCACAATCGCCAGCACCACAATCCCCCAAGGGACTTGGCGAGCTGGCGCTGGTTTTTTGCCCTTTTGCTTCGAACCGGGCTTGCGTTGTGGTGGGCGTTTGCGGTTGGCGTAATCCATGCTTACATCTTGTCCAAAGTTTCAATACCAAGCAGCTCAAGGCCTTGGCGTAGGGTTTTCGCGGTCAGTGCGGCAAGCTTCAAACGGCTTTGCTGCAAGGCCTCATCTTCGGCCTGCAAAATTGGGCAAGCTTCGTAAAAGCTCGAAAACGCACCGGCGAGGTCAAATAAGTAGCCGCACAAGAAATGTGGCATGGCCTTGTTTGCCACGCTGTGAACGACTTCGTTGAAGCGCACCAACAGATTCGCAAGCGCTTGCTCGCGCTCATCTTGCAAGACAAAGCCACCAGTCAAGGCGTCAGGCTTAACGCCAGCCTTGTTGAACACACTCATAACCCGTGTGTAAGCGTATAATAAATAGGGTGCAGTGTTACCTTCGAAGCTGAGCATGGTGTCCCAGTCAAAAATGTAATCACTGGTGCGGTTTTTCGACAGATCCGCGTATTTCACCGAGCTAATACCGACAACTTTGGCCACCTGCGCTTGCTCTTCGGCTGACAAATCGGTGTTCTTGTCTTGCACCAAGGCTAAGGCACGTGCTTCGGCCTGATCCAGCAAGTCCGCGAGCTTGGTCACGCCACCATCGCGACTTTTATATGGACGACCGTCTTTGCCCATGACGGTGCCAAAGCCGTAATGATCCATTTGTAGGTCTTCACGCGCAAAGCCAGCTTTTTTCGCTAAGGTGAAAATTTGCTGAAAATGCAGTCCTTGGCGTTGGTCGACAAAATACATTAAATGATCGCCTTTCAGCACGTTTTGGCGATAACGCACAGCGGCTAAGTCGGTAGTGGCATACAAATAGCCGCCGCCAGATTTTTGCACGATGACCGGCAAGGATTCGCCTTCTTTGTTTTTGAATTCATCAAGGAAGACACACTGTGCGCCTTGGTCTTCGACCAGCAAACCCTGCTCACGTAAATCGGCGACCACTTGCGGCAAGTCTTCGTTATAGGCGCTTTCCGCCATCACATCGTCACGCGTAAGCTTCACACCCAGGCGGTCGTAGACTTCTTGGCAGTGGCTCAGTGAAACGTCGATAAACTGCTGCCACAGGTCGAGACATTTTTGGTCGCCTGACTGCAAGGCAACCACGAGTTCGCGGGCACGATTGGCAAATTCTGGGCTTTCATCAAAGCGTTTCTTGGCGGCTTTGTAGAAGGTTTCAAGGTTGCTCAGCTCCATGGCCAACTCATTACCTTCGAGTTCTTCCATGTGCGCCAGCAACATACCAAATTGCGTACCCCAGTCACCCACATGGTTCTGACGAATCACCGTGTGACCTAAAAATTCGCAAACGCGCGCGACGGCGTCACCAATAATCGCCGAGCGCAAATGGCCAACGTGCATCTCTTTGGCTAAGTTCGGTGATGAGTAATCAATCACGACACGCTGGCTTTGTTCTGCACCAACAACGCCGACGTGCGTATCTTGGTAGGCATTTTCCAGCTGTTGCAATAACTGATCTTGGCTAATCGCGAAGTTAATGAAACCTGGGCCCGCAATGTTGGCTTCAGCAATTAAGGCGTTTTCTGGGAGTGCGGCAATCAGCGCTTCGGCCAAAGCGCGTGGGTTCATACCCGCAGGCTTGGCCAGCATCAACGCTAGGTTGGTCGCGAAGTCACCGTGGCTTTTATCGCGTGGTCGGTCGAGTTGGATGCGCGGACTCAACTCCGCAGGTAAGGTGCCTTGCGCCTGTAACGTGGCCACTGCGGCCGCCAATAATTGCTCCAACTGGTCTTTCATTTACATCCAACCTTTTTAATTTACGCTCGTTAGCATTCAATTCGGGGAAACCGCAGCATTTTACTAGCTAAAGTCTTGTGGGTCTACGTCCAACGACCAGCGCACGCGGCGCAATTCGGGAAGTTGCTCAAGTTTAGCCAAAGTGTGTTGCAAAAGCTGTTGGCGTAATCCTCGTTGCTGACACTGTACCAATAACTGGTAGCGGTAGCGACCGGCACGACGTTCCATCACTGCAGGCATCGGCCCCAGCACAAAAACATCTGGATGCTCAGGTAGTTGCGCGGCAATGGCTTGTAAGGCAGCTTGTGCTTGTTCGGCGTCATGCGCCTCGGCCCGAAACAAGGCGAGTTGGGCAAAAGGTGGCAGCTGGGTCAATTGACGCTCGCGCAGCAATGAACGTGCAAAGGCAGCGTAGCCATTGTGAATGAGGTCTTGCAGCAGATCATGTTCCGGATGGTGGGTTTGCAACACCACGGTGCCGGGCGCACTGGCGCGTCCGGCGCGACCGGCGACCTGGGTGATGAGCTGCCCAAGTCGTTCCGCCGCGCGAAAATCAGAGCTATACAGCGCGCCGTCGACGTCGAGCAGCGCAACCAGGGTGACATGTGGAAAATGATGCCCTTTAGCAATCATTTGCGTGCCAACCAAAATGGGATATTTATTCTCGGTGGCGTCGCTTAGGTGCTTAGCAAGGCTACCTTTGCGCCGAGTGCTGTCGCGATCAATGCGCAGCACCGGGTAGTCAGGAAATAATTCGGCGAGGGTTTGCTCAAGCTGCTCAGTACCGGTACCCCGCCCAACCAGTTGCGTAGAACCGCAATCAAAGCACTGTCGCGGCAAGCGCTGCTGGTCGCCACAATGGTGACACTGCAGCATTTGCTGGCGTTGATGCACGGTGTAATAAGCATCACAGCGTCGACACTGTGCTAACCAGCCACACTCGTGACAGAGCAAAGCTGGTGCGAAGCCGCGGCGGTTGAGGAACACCAACACTTGCTGACCACGTTCAAGTTCTTTGCGCATCTGTTCGATAAGCGGCACAGAAAGCCCACCTTTGAGTGGTAACTGCTTAATATCCACCACCGTTTGCCGCGCGAGTTTGGCGCCACCGGCGCGTTGCGTTAGCTGCAGGTGTGCATAGCGTTTTTGCGCCACGTTATTGATGCTTTCTAACGAAGGTGTGGCCGACCCCAAGAGCACCGGGACCTGCTCTTTATGACCACGCACCACCGCTAAGTCGCGGGCGTGGTAGCGAAAACCTTCTTGCTGCTTCAGTGAATTATCATGTTCTTCATCGACAATGATCATGCCTAAGCGATGAAAAGGCGTGAAAATCGCTGAACGTGTGCCGATCACTATGGCAGCACCGCCATTTTTGGCATCTAACCAAGCATCGAGACGCTCACGATCGGTCAGAGCCGAATGCAACATGACAATCGGCACTGCAAAGCGTTTCTGAAAGCGCCGTAAGGTTTGCGGCGTTAAACCAATCTCGGGCACCAACACCAACACTTGCTTACCCTTACGCAACACGTCGGCCATGGCCTGCAAGTACACTTCGGTTTTGCCACTCCCGGTGACCCCTTCCAACAAATAGGTTTGCGGTTTGCTGGCGGCGCCAATCGCGGCGACCGCCAAAGCTTGCTCAGGATTAAGCTGCAGGGGCTCACTGCCAATGGTAAAGGACCAATCGGTATCGGTCTGCGGAGCATGCTCAAAGCGCTCGACCAAGCCTTTGTCTTGCAATGCTTTCAGCGCTGGAGCGGAGAACTCTTGTGCGGTAATGTCGCGGCGTAACAAGGCACCATTGCGCAGTGCGGCCAATAATCGTTGTTGTTGGGGCGCTTGCCGTAGCTTATTTAGATCAAGTTCGCTGCCGTCGTCGGTAACCCGAAATCCCTCAGTGGTCTTGTAACTTGCTGGTTCACCTTGGCGCAGAAGCACTGGCAAGCCATGGGCAAGCACTTCACCTAGCGGGTGTTGGTAATAATCCGCAGCCCAATGCAACAGTTCCCACACAGCGGACGGCAACAACGGTGCATCATCCAGCACTTCGCTTACCGGTTTAAGTTCAAACTCAGTGCTGACGTCATCGGCTTCGCCTAAGCAAAAGCCAACCAGCGAGCGTTTGCCAAACGGCACTTTGACTCGCGTGCCGGTAGCTGGAGCGCTGGCGCAGCGATAATGAAACTTGCGCGCAAGCGGCACCGGCACCGCGACATTGACGACGGTGCTGGAATTAGGGAAGAGTTCGGTTGCGGCGGATTTGCTCATAGGCGCTATTGTGCGACCATGCGTTGCATGGTGCAAGCGCGATCCTATGCTTGATCATTAGCCAGCGTTCGGGTAGAATCCGCGCCCTAATTATTCCATTATTAACCACGCGTGGTGTGCGGAGAGAGTCCGTATAGCGATGCGGCCCAATTGAGGTAACCCTTATGAAAGCAGGTATTCATCCTAAGTACGAAGACATGAACGTTACTTGTTCATGTGGCAACACCTTCACCACCCGTTCAACTAAAGGTGGCGAATTGCACCTTGACGTTTGTTCTGAGTGCCACCCGTTCTACACTGGTAAGCAGCGTATCATGGACACTGGCGGTCGTATCGACAAGTTCAACAAGCGTTTCAGCGTCTTGGGTGGTAAGAAATCATCGTAAAAACGATGGTTTAGCACCAAATTCCGAAAAAGGCACCGAAAGGTGCCTTTTTTTATGCCCGGCCGGCGTCTAGACCCTATCTGTACTTGATTCAAGCATGGTTCGTTTTTATACAGCTCCGCAATTTCGTTGCTTTCTTAGCGCCTATCCAGTGCCCTCGACCAGCAGGTAAGATTTGTTATTCGTAGCTAAGCCTCTACAATGGCGATTATTCACTAAATGAATGTTGGCTATAATAGCCGTCGCAAATTAAGAGGGTTCCTACGTCCATGTCTGATTTTCGCAAGCAAGCGCTCGATTACCATGCCTACCCCACACCGGGAAAAATTAGCATTGAGCTGACCAAGTCAGCGGAAACCAGCAAAGATTTGGCCCTAGCCTATAGCCCTGGCGTTGCTGAGCCAGTGCGTGCGATCGCCGAAAATCCTGACGATGTCTACCGCTACACCGCCAAAGGCAACATGGTGGCGGTGATTTCCAACGGCACCGCGATTCTTGGTTTAGGTAACCTTGGTCCTATGGCGTCGAAACCCGTTATGGAAGGTAAAGCGTTGCTGTTTAAGCGCTTCGCTGGCCTTGATGCGATTGATATTGAAGTCACCCATCGCACCACCCAAGACTTTATCAATACAGTTGCCAACATTGCCGACAGTTTCGGCGGTGTGAACCTTGAAGATATTAAAGCGCCAGAATGTTTTGAAATCGAAGAAGCTTTAGTTGAGCGTTGCGACGTACCTATCTTCCACGACGATCAACACGGCACAGCCATTGTGACCGCCGCAGGTTTGCTTAATGCGTTGGAAATCCAAGGCAAAGAACTGCGTAAAGCGCAGATTGTTTGCTTGGGTGCTGGAGCTGCAGCGATTGCCTGCATGGAATTGCTGATCAAGTGTGGCGCGCAGCGCGAGCACATTTATATGCTCGACTCGAAAGGCGTGATTCACACCCGTCGCGAAGACCTGAATCCGTATAAATCGTTGTTTGCCAATAACACCGACAAACGCACCTTAGAGGACGTTATTACCGAAGCCGATGTATTTGTAGGCGTTTCGGGTCCGGATCTGTTGTCACCAGATGCGTTAAAACTCATGGCCGACAAGCCGATCATCTTTGCCTGCTCGAACCCTGATCCAGAAATCAAGCCGGAACTTGCGCACAAGGTTCGTGACGATTTGATTATGGCAACCGGTCGCTCTGACTACCCGAACCAGGTCAATAACGTATTGTGTTTCCCGTTCATTTTCCGTGGTGCACTCGACGTTCGCGCACGTGCCATTAACGACGAAATGAAGATTGCCGCCGTTGAAGCCATTCGGCAGCTCGCCAAAGAGCCGGTTCCAGAAGCCGTACTCAAAGCCTCTGGTGTCGACACACTCGAGTTCGGTGTGGATTACATCATTCCGAAACCCCTCGACCCACGCCTGAAAACTCGTGTCGCCAAAGCGGTCGCCGAAGCTGCTGTCGCCTCGGGCGCGTCGCGCATCGACCTACCGAAGAACTATATGGCGGAGTAATCACTCCGCCGCTCCCTCCGCCGTACGGCCTAACTTTTGTCTAGACTTAACTATTCCTAGTTATTCGCTAATATTCATGTTTTTATGCCTGTAGGAATAGCGAAGAATCAGTGTTGATGCATGGCTACGCCAGCAAAAAGTGCAAAGTCTAGTACGCGAGCGCATACGCATGTACGCAGCCGTGCTGTGTATTGCCCTAGCCGTGCCGATGTTTTACCTCGGCTATACCCAACTCCTATTCGATGAGTCGATTTACGAATATAAATCACCCGGTGTGGTGCTACCCGGCGAGCCGCAAGATATTTACCACATTGGTCCGCAGCTTACTAATGGCTCGTCTATAGAAACGCGTCAACAGGCTCGCCGCGAGATCCTTGAGCGGCAGGATCCCGAAATTCTTTTGCTTGGCGACTATCGCGGCGAACAATTTAGCCAGCCTATCCCAGACGCGCCAAATGATGCCTTTACGCGTACTTTTTTCCTAGAGCAAACCCACCAACAACCACGCTGGCAGAACACCCTGCTGCAGGCGCTAGGATTGTTTTTAGGTACTTTTGGCCTGGTCCTTCTTATTATTCTGCTGAGATCGCAAAAAAGATAATACTTATTCTTGTTTTGTGCATTTTTATTCAATATACTTAAACCATCTTTTGGTCATTAGTTTACTGTGAATGTCAAAGCAAGAAACCATACAATGCGCTGTGTTTGGAGCAAGCGGCTATAGCGGCGTTGAACTCCTGTGGTTGTTGCATAACCATCCAGTTTTCGACGTGACCCATGCATTTTCTTCAAGCGCACGTAAGAAAGCAGAGCCCATTTCCGCGTTGTATCCGCAGTTAGCGCGGCGGTGCGAGCAAATTCTGCAACCTTGGCACTCGGATCTGTTGCCGCAACTGGCGCAGCAGGTTCGAGTGGTTTTTTTAGCGCTCCCCCATGAAGCCAGTGCTGAGTTGGCACCCGAATTGATCGCTGCTGGGTTGGTGGTGTTTGATCTTTCTGGTGCCTTTCGGCTTGGCGACCCCTTACAACATCAAGCTGCCTATGGTTTTGCTCAACCGAAGCTGGGTCATGATATCCCCTACGGTTTGGCGGAATTTATAGAACTCAAAGGTGACGAACCATTAGTGGCTGTGCCGGGTTGTTATCCAACAGCTGCAGGCCTAGCGCTACGCCCTGTGTTACCGCTGTTGGCTGCTCATTCAACGCCCATCGTTAATGCCGTAAGTGGTGTCTCAGGCGCAGGTCGTAAAGCCGCGCTGCATACCAGTTTTTGTGAAGTCTGTTTGCAGGCCTATGGCGTGGCCGAACACCGCCACCAGCCAGAGATGGCTGAGTCGATTGGCCGAGATGTGGTGTTTGTACCGCACCTTGGCAATTTTAAGCGCGGTATTTTGGCGACGATTTATGCTGAGCTCAAAGACGACGTAAACGCCGACATGGTTGCCGATGCGCTGGAAGCTTGTTATGCCGAGCAACCTTTGGTGCGCCTAGTGCAAACGCCGCCAAAGTTGCAACAAGTGGTCGGCACACCGTTCTGCGATATCTATTTCAAAATCCATGGCAAGCAGCTTATTTTGTCGGTTGCTATCGATAACTTGCTCAAAGGCGCAGCAGCACAAGCTTTGCAGCTTGCCAATCTGTATGTCGGACTAGCCAGTACCACAGGCTTGAACCCAAGCCCGGGAGCCGTCGTATGAGCACGCCTCTCGTCATCAAGCTTGGTGGTCGGGTCTTGACCGATCTAAATGCACTGCAACAGTTGCTGACTACAGTCAAGCGGCTCGCGGAATTACGGCCGTTGGTGCTGGTGCACGGTGGCGGGGATCAAGTGCAAGCGTTACTGCAGCAGCTCGGTCATGAAAGCGTTAAAGTTGACGGCCAGCGTGTCACGCCAGCCGAGCATATCCCGATTGTTGCAGGGGTGCTGGCCGGCGACGTCAATAGCCAACTCTGCGCGCTAGCGCACCAACATGGCCTACAGCCAGTGGGGCTCACCTTGCAAGCAGGCAACACAGTGCGCTGTGAAGTCGATGCCAGCCGCGGTGCCGTAGGGATTCCACACGCTGGCTCAGGTAAGTTGCTACAACTGCTGATTGAAGAAGATTATTTACCCATTTTAAGTTCGCTTGGGGTTAGTGACCAAGGCGAACGCTTAAACGTCAATGCCGATTTGGCCGCCGCCACGGTCGCCCAAGTCTTGCATGGCGATCTTATTTTACTTACCGATGTGGTCGGCATTCTTGACCACGACGGGCAACTCATTGAAACCATTACTGCAGCCCAAGCCCCCGAGCTGATTGCCAACGGCACCGTCCGTGACGGCATGATTGTTAAGCTCAACGCCGCTTTGCAAGCTGCGCAGGTGGCCCTCAACAAGACCTCGCGACGAACCATCGCGGTGGCCGGCTGGCACGATGCCAATGCGCTAACCCGATTAGCGCGCGGCGAGCCAGCTGGAACCCGCGTTCGCCTTTAACGCAGTTTCGCCGTCGATTACGCAATTTTAGTTAGGAATTCACATGCAAGATTTATTAGCAATGCGCGATTTAAGCAGCGCACAATTGAGCCATATTTTGGATTTGGCGCAGACCATTAAGCAACGCCCAAGCGCGTGGCAGAACCACCTGCAAGGCAAAAGTATCGCCTTGGTCTTTGAAAAGCCATCGCTGCGCACCCGGGCCAGTTTTGCTGCGGGTATCAACCGTTTAGGTGGCCACAGCATCTACCTTGACGCCGAGAACCTGATGGGCAGCCGCGAACCGGCGAGCGATGTTGGTGCTAACTTGGCGTTGTGGCACGACGCCATTGTCGCGCGTGTCTATTCGCAAGCGACCCTTGACGAAATCGCAAAAGCTGCAGACAAGCCGGTGATCAACGCCCTCAGTGACGAATGCCACCCATGTCAGGCGTTGGCCGACTTGTTAACGCTGACCGAGCAATTGGGCGACCTGTCGAAGGTCACCCTGACCTATGTCGGTGATGGCTGCAATGTTTGTCATGCCCTAATGGCCGGTGCTGCTTTGGCGGGCATGAACCTGCAAATCGTCACGCCAGTAAGTTACGAGCCGAATGCAGAGCTTTTAGCCGATGCACAAAAAGTTGCCGAAACGACGGGTGCCAAGATTACTTTGCATCACGATTTCAATAATCTGCAACAAAGCGATGCTATTTATACCGATACCTGGTTTTCGATGGGACAAGAGCGCGATAGCAATCAAGTCATGCATGACTTTGCGCCTTTTCAGGTCAATCAGGACCTAATGAAGCAACTGGGTGCCAAGTACTTTATGCACTGTTTGCCAGCGTACCGTGGCCGCGAAGTCACTGCCGAAGTCATTGATGGACCACAGTCCCTTATTTTGCACCAAGCCGAAAACCGGTTACACGCCCAGAATGCTGTTTTAGTTGAATTATTTGCAGGAGCCCAAGCATGAGCACGTCCGTAAACAAAGTTGTTTTAGCCTATTCCGGCGGTCTTGATACCTCGGCGATCGTGCCTTGGTTAAAAGAGAACTACGACTGCGAAGTGGTCGCCTTTGTTGCTGACGTCGGTCAGGGCGAAGAAGAACTGGCTGGGGTAGAAGAAAAAGCCATCGCGTCGGGTGCAAGTAGTTGCTATGTGGTCGATCTGAAAGATAAGTTCGTCAACGAAGTGATTTTTCCAACCCTTAAAACTGGTGCTATTTATGAAGGCCAGTACCTGCTCGGCACAGCCCTAGCACGGCCAATCATTGCCCAAGCGCAAGTTGAAGTGGCGCGTAAAGTCGGCGCTGATGCCCTAGCGCATGGGTGTACCGGCAAAGGCAACGACCAGGTGCGGTTCGAGTCTTGCTTTGCGGCGCTAGCACCAGACTTGCAAGTCATCGCGCCGTGGCGTGAATGGACCATGCGCAGCCGCCCGGATCTGCTCGCTTACTTGGCGGAGCGCAATATTCCTTGTGCGGCATCGGCGACCAAGATCTACAGCCGTGACGCCAACTTGTGGCACATCTCGACCGAAGGTGGCGAGCTTGAAGACCCTTGGAATGCGCCATCTGAACAGGTATGGACCTGGACCGCAGAGCCAGAACAAGCACCAGCGCAACCGGACTACCTAACTTTGTCGTTCACCAACGGCGAGTGGCAAGCGCTGAATGGCGAAGCCATTGAGCCGGTAGCGGCCATTGAAGCCCTAAACAAGCTGGCAGGTAAGCATGGCGTTGGCCGCCTCGACATGGTCGAGAACCGTTTGGTGGGCATGAAGTCACGGGGCTGTTACGAAACCCCAGCCGGAGCCGTGCTCTATGCTGCCTTGCAAGGCCTCGAAAGCTTGGTACTAGACCGTACTACGCAAGATTACCGCATCCGCTTAGGTAACGAGTTCGCGCAACTTTTGTATGACGGGCGTTGGTTCACGCCGTTACGTGAAATCATGTTGGCGGCGGCCAGCAAATTAGCCGAGCCGTTGACCGGCGACATCGTGGTCAAACTCTACAAAGGCCAAGTGACCGTGACGCAAAAGCGTTCGCCGAACAGCTTATATTCTAATGCCTTCGCCACCTTTGACGAAGACGAAGTCTATAATCAAAAGCATGCTGAAGGCTTTATCCGTTTGTACAGCTTAGCTAGTCGGATCCGCGCCTTGCACGACCAAGACGGAGGCACATCATGAGTTTATGGGGTGGACGGTTCAGTGAGCCAAGCGCCGCTGAATTCAAGCAATTCAATGACTCCTTGCGTTTTGATTACCGGCTCGCGCCCTATGATTTGCAGGCTTCTCAGGCGTGGGCGCAAGCGCTACATCAAGCTGAGCTATTAAACACTGACGAACATCGGCAATTGCAACAAGCGCTGCAAGAGCTGCAAGTCGCCGTAGCGCAGGACCCACAACTACCATTGCAAACTGACGAAGAAGATATTCACAGTTGGGTGGAAGCACAGCTGATTGAAAAAATCGGCGCAACAGCGAAAAAACTGCACACCGGGCGTAGTCGTAATGACTTGGTGGCGACGGATCTGCGTTTGTTCTGCAAAGCTGTAGGCGCTGAGCTGATCAGTGCCAATCTAGCTGCAATCCAAGCATTGCTGGCCTTTGCCGAACGTTACCAAGCGGCGCCATTGCCGGGCTACACTCACCTGCAACGGGCGCAACCAATCATGGCCGGGCATTGGGCCTTAGCCTACGTGCAAATGCTGCAACGTGACGTGAGTCGCCTGAAAGAAACCATGAAGCGTATCGATGTATGCCCATTAGGCAGCGGTGCGCTCGCGGGGACCACGGCGAATATCGATCGCGAAGCCTTGGCCCATGCCTTAGGTTTTCGTTATGCCAGCGAGAATAGCCTCGACGGCGTCTCGGATCGTGACTTCGCGTTGGACTTCTTACATAGCGCCAGTACTGGCATGGTGCACTTATCGCGCATTGCCGAAGATGTCATTTTTTACTGCTCAGGCGAATCAGGCTGCTTTGCCATGAGCGACCGCATCAGCAGTGGCTCATCATTGATGCCACAAAAGAAAAACCCAGATCTGTTTGAGCTGCTTCGTGGCAAAACCGGACGTGTTTTTGGGCATCAGCATGCACTGCAGACAACCTTGAAAGGCTTGCCGCTGGCGTACAACAAAGACATGCAGGAAGACAAAGAAGGCTTATTCGACGCTTTGCATACCTACTTACAATGTCTGCAAATGCTGACTTTCGCGGTGCCCGAACTCAGCGTCAATGAGGCCCATGCTCAGCAGCAAGCGACTATGGGTTACAGCAACGCTACCGAACTCGCAGATTACTTGGTCAGCAAGGGCATTCCATTTCGCGATGCACACCATATTACCGGTTCCGCGGTACTTTACGCCCAGCAACAGGCGAAGCCGTTAGAAGAACTTACTTTAGCGGAGTTCGCTGAGTTTTCGGCGGAAATTGGCAACGATGTCTACCCAGTTTTAGAACTCGATTACGGCGTTAACCAGCGCAACGCCCTTGGCGGCACTGCGCCAGCCGCAGTACGTACCGCGATTAAACACGCCAATGACTGGTTACATGCGGCCGAAGCAGCTAGCAAACACGTACGTCAGGCACGTCTGAGTGACGCTGATAAAATTTGTGAGCTGATTGCCTACTGGGCCGAGCAAGGTGAAAACCTACCACGCGACAAAGCCGATGTTTTGCAGGCGATCCAAAGCTTTGCCGTTGCCGAAATTGATGACGAAGTGGTGGGCTGCGCGGCGCTCTACGTGTACAGCACAGGCTTAGCCGAGATCCGCAGCTTAGGCTTGTTTCCGCAAGCGCAAGGTAAAGGCCTCGGTGCCGAACTAGTGGCGTTCTTGCTCTGGCGCGCGCGTGAGCTCGGGATTAACCGCACCATTGTATTGACGCGGGTACCTGAGTTCTTTGGTCGCTTGAACTTCCGCCTGACGGTGAAAGACAAGCTCCCTGAGAAGGTCATGAAAGACTGCGAATTGTGCCCGCGCAAAGACAATTGCGACGAAACGGCACTGGAATACTTGCTTTAAATGACTGCAAAGACCTCGACTTAGTCGAGGTCTTCTTCGGCTGGAATCGGTAAGCCGCGACGTGTTAGCTCATCACGCACCGACGCTGGGATCTTGTGTGGATTATCTTTGCGTAGATCATCGTCTTCCGGCAGTGGCTGCCCGGTAAAGGCATGTAAAAAGGCCTCGCACAGCAACTCACTATTGGTGGCGTGACGCAGGTTTTTCACTTGGCGGCGAGTACGCTCATCGGTGAGTACTTTCAACACACGCGTCGGAATTGAAACGGTAATCTTCTTTACTTTTTCGCTTTTCTGACCATGTTCGACATACGGGTAAATGTACTCGCCATCCCACTCCATACTGCACCTTCTTGTTGAAAACCCCACATAATGTGATGAATTGTACTAGTGTCTGCGGTACAGTCAACTTTATACGCTTAGCTGTCTATACGGCTGTGATCTGATAACCTTGCGTAAAAGTACCCTTTAGAGAGCTTTATCGTAGGTCAGTGCGGTCGTATAATCGCCATTTTTCACTCTTTTCGTTGGAGAACGCAGACGCATCATGCAATTAGAGGTTTCGGACGCGCAAGTTCAAGCAGTTGCTGAACAGGTTCAAGTACACAAATTTGGGGGCAGCAGTCTTGCTGATGCCTACTGCTATCGCCGGGTAGCGCGTATCGTTACCGAATATGCGGGCGCCAGTGATTTGGTCGTAGTCTCCGCCGCAGGCGATACCACCAATCGCATTTTGGCGATTATCGAAGCCAAGCAAAACGCTTCCGATGCCGATGATCTTGGCGTTGCCGAAGTCCTGCTGAAACAGTTAGAAAAATATCAGCAAAGTTTGATCACTGAACTGCTCAGTGGTGAACAACAAGAACGCGTGCTTGCTGCCTCACAACAAGATTTCAAGCGTTGGTGGAACTGGCTTGACGGTGGCGAAGTGATTGAACATCGCCCGGAGCTTTTGTCCTACGGCGAACTATGGTCGGCACGCTTGCTTGCAGCGCTACTACAACAACAGGGTACCCAAGCCGATTACATTGATGCACGTAGCTTCTTGGTCGCTGATGATGCGCCCGAGCCGCTTATTCGCACCGAAATTTCACGCAACGGCCTACTGAACCGTATTGCCCCACATGCGGGTACGCGGTTTATCGTGACCGGCTTTATCTGCGCCGATCCAAATGGCCGCTCGTTGATTTTGGGGCGCAACGGTAGTGACTATTCAGCCACTCTTGTCGGTAGTCTCATTGACGCCAAACAAGTCACCATTTGGAAAGATGTGGCCGGGGTTTATTCTGCCGACCCGCGCAAAGTTGAGCGCGTGGTCAGCTTGCCGATTCTCGACTGGCGTGAAGCCGAAGAACTCGCGCGTTTGGGCAGCCCAGTGCTGCATCCGCGTACCTTTCAGCCAGTGGACCGTGAGCGCATGGTTATTGCCGTGCGTTCTAGCTTGAAAGTCGAAAATCAACAGACCCGTATCGGCCAATACGAAGATACCGAGCCGAGTGGCAAAGTCCTTACGGCATTGTCTGAAGTGGTCTTGTTCCGCGTCGACTTGCGTGACGCCAAGCTGGTTCAAGCCTTCGAGGATTTGGACCTGACGCCATTGATTAGCTGGAACGAAGTCGAGCAGCATCATGCCTATTACGCGTACCACCAAAACCACTTAGAGTTTATGGAGCGCTGGCTCGAGCAGCAGGATGTCAAAAATAGTGCCAGTAAGCTCACCGGCTATTCCATGTTGGCCTTGGTGGGTAATCGCATTCAAGAAACCGAACAATTCGCCACTTTCAAGCAAGAGACCGGGGAACAGGCCCTGCGCCGCTTGGCGCTGACGCCTGATAACAATGCCGTGGTGGCGATTTTGGAGCAAAAGCTCGACAATCGCTTGTTGAACCGTATTCACAGTCAGCTGTTCAACCACCGTCGCAGTCTAGGTGTGTTGGTGGTCGGTCGCGGTAACATTGGTAGTGCTTGGTTGGCACTGTATCGCCGCTTACGCGAGCGGATCAACGAGCAAATGGACGTGCGCATTATCGGTATTTTGAACTCAACCCAGATGTGGCTCGATTACAACGGTTTGGATTTGACCGATTGGCAAGATAACTTTAGTCGCTTGGCTCGCCCCTATGAAATGAGTCAGCTCATACCTGAGCTGCCGAATGCACCGTACGACGAATTAGTCATGCTTGATCTGACGGACGCGATTGCCGTGGCGCAGTTGTATCCCAGCTTCTTCGCGAATGGCCTGCACATTGTCAGTGCCAATAAACGCGCCGGCGCTTCGACCGAGAGCCAGTACAATGAGATTCGCACCATTCAACGCGAATACGAACGAGAGTGGTATTACAACACCACTGTTGGCGCGGGCTTGCCGCTCAATTACGCATTGAACGACTTGCGCAATTCTGGTGACACCATTCGCAGCATCTCGGGCATTTTCTCGGGCACCATGTCGTGGTTGTTCGAGAACTTTAACGCCGAAGTGAAATTCAGTGACTTAGTACGCGAAGCCAAAGAGCGCGGCCTAAGCGAGCCGGACCCGCGCGAGGATTTGTCTTGCCAAGACATTATTCGCAAGCTGCTGATTTTAGCGCGCGAGATTGGCTTGCGCTTGGATTGGAAAGATATCGATGTCGATAGCTTGCTGCCTGAGCACCTTGCGGATATTCCACTCGAAGAGTTCATGCAGCGCCTACCTGAGCTGGATGATGGCATGCAAGATCTCTATCAAGATGCGCAGAAAACCGGCAAAGTGCCGCGCCTCTTGGCCAGCTTTGCGGTGCAAGATGACGACAGCGTGCGCGCCCGTGTCGGTATCGAATACATCCCTGAGGGCGACATGCTAGCTAACCTCATCCCTGGCGAAAACATTTTCGTGATTTATACCGATTGGTACCACGAAATGCCACTGGTAATCAGCGGCCCTGGTGCAGGTAAAGAAGTTACTGCTGGCGGCGTACAGTCTGATCTGAATCAGCTGCTTAGCCGCCTGAGTAAAAAAGTCTAAGGCTAGAAAATCGAGTCGTCGTCACCGAATACTTTTGGCGACGACTTCGAGTCTGCATATTCTGTTGGCGATGTGCCTGGAATAAAGTACTCAAAGCGTGACGTGTAATCGTTCGCGCGGCTCAATTTACCTGTTGCCAAGTCAATGCGAGCTGACACCAAACCTGGCGGCACATCAAAAGGCTCTGCTGGCACTTCTTCAACCGCCGTTTCCATAAAGTCGATCCACATAGGTAGCGCCGTTTTCGCACCAGCTTCGGTACCGGAAATCGGTTGTTCACTGCTATCGAGATTACTATTCATGGTGGTGCTCCCCAAAGCACGCTCGAGATTATCGAAGCCCACCCAACCGGTGGCCACTAAGCCACTCACAAAACCAGAGAACCAGGTATCTTTGACATCGTTTGTCGTACCTGTTTTACCGGCGACATTGCGCCCAGCTTTGGCGTTGATCGCCTCGGAGCGTTGAATCCGCCACGCAGTACCATTCCAACCCGTCTTATGCGCCCAACTACCGCCGCCCCATACTGCCGAATTCATGGCTTGGGTCACCAAGAACGCATTTTGTTCAGTAATCACTTGTGGTGCTTGCAGCACATCGCGCTCGGCTGGCTCGCAATCGACGCAGGCGACCTTAGGCCGTGCTTGGTAGATGACTTGTTCTTCGGCATCGACAATGCGTTCAATAAAGTAAGGCTCGACTAAGTAGCCACCATTGGCGAACACCGCGTAGCCGCGCGCGACTTCGAGCGGCGTCATCGACGCCGAACCTAACGACAGCGACTCGTTACGTGGTAACTCGTCATAATCAAAACCAAATTTAGTGAGGTAATTCACTACGGTTTCCACACCCATCGCCCGCAGCAAGCGTACCGACACCACGTTCTTTGATTTAGCTAGCGCTTGGCGAACGCGAATTGGGCCCTCGTAGACGTCAGGCGAGTTGCGCGGACGCCAAGCGATACCACTGCCCGGATTCCATTGATTAATAGGCGCATCATTAACCAAAGTGGAAAGAGTGAAGCCGTTTTCTAGCGCGGCCGAATAAATAAACGGCTTAATGTTCGAGCCCACTTGCCGCTCAGCTTGTACCGCCCGGTTGAACTGGCTGACCGCAAAACTATAGCCACCCACAGCAGCGGCTACGCCACCATCACTCGGACGCAAAGCAACTAGCGCCGCGCTAGGTTCGGGGATTTGTGCAAGGCGCCAGCCATTCGCTGTTGAGCGCACACGAATCACCGCACCAGCAGTGAAAATATCCGTCACTTGCTCAGGCGCGGCACCCTGACGCTCTTGGTTCATAAAGGGTCGTGCCCACGCCATGCCCGCCCATGTTAGGGTTGCGGTCTGGCCATTGGCAAACAACAGCTCAGCATCTTGCTCCGTGGTCGACAACACAACCGCTGGCTCGGTTAAGCCGATACTTTCAAATTCCGCTAACCGCTCAAGAATAACTTCCGCTGATGGACGTTCCGATTGCGCTTGCCAGAGCTGGGCTTCAACGCCGCGGTAGCCATGACGCTCATCATAGCCGTGCAGATTGTGCTGCACAGCCCGTTGCGCTGCCCGCTGCTGTTTGGCGCTGGCCGTTGTGTAGACCTTTAAACCACTGTTATAGGCAGTGTCTTCACCGTAACGGTTGACCAATTCAGCGCGGACCATTTCGGCAAGGTAGGGCGCCGACATGGTGACTTCTGCACCATGTAACTTAGTTTTGATAGGCGCTGCGAGCGCAGTCTGATACTGGGCTTCGCTAATTTTATCTTCGGCCAGCATACGCCCAAGCACGACAGCGCGGCGGTCGCGCGCACGATCGGGACGCGAGATGGGGTTCATGGTCGAAGGTGCTTTCGGCAAACCAGCGATCATCGCCATTTCCGCCAAGGTTAAGTCCTTTATGTCTTTACCGTAGTAAACTTGCGCAGCGGCCCCAACTCCGTGGGCCCGGTGGCCAAAGGTGATTTTATTAAGGTAGAGCTCTAGAATTTCATCTTTTTCGAGGTGCCGCTCAATATGCAGTGCAATGAAGGCTTCCTTTATTTTTCGCGTCCAGGTTTGCTCTAAAGTCAGATAGACATTACGGGCAAGCTGTTGCGTGATGGTACTACCGCCACTTTGAATATCGCCGGTGGTAATGAGCTGAAAAAACGCACGAGCAACGCCAATGGGATCAATGCCGAAATGCTCGTAAAAACGATTATCTTCAGTCGCCAAAAAGGCGTCAATCATGGGCTTCGGCACGTCTTCTAAGGCCACAGGAATACGCCGTATCTCACCAAACTGCGCAATCAATTCGCCGTCGGCCGAATACACCTGCATAGGCGTTTGCAGACGCACATCGCGGATTTCTTCCACGGTTGGCATTTCATCTTGGTAGTACAAATACAGACCACCAACCGTTAAAGTCCCTAGTACAAATGCAATAATTAGGCTATACAGTAACCACTTAAGGAAGTTCACAAATTTATCCTTTTTTGGATCTAGTGCTATCTTATAAAGAGTTATTTACATTGCAATATATGTTGCAATCGGTTGCTATCTCTTGCTGCCTATTATAGAAAGTACAGTAAAGAATCCTATGCATAGTGAAAAAACTGCTATGCTCTTTACAAAAGTCTTACCTTTCTGTCGTGCGCAGCAAGTGGCAAGAAAAACAAAAATGTATAAGCCATTTACAATTCCCTTTGGGAGAACATTATGGGGCTGTTTGGTCTAGGTAAAAAACCTGGTCTAGGCATCGATATCGGAACCGATGCGATCAAAGCCGTTGAGATTGTACCACAAGGTGACACCTATGAAATTACACGTGTCGCCGAGTCTCAGCTGCCTAAGAATCTCATTACCGACGATGAAATTACAGACATCGACAAAGTTGCTCGAGCGCTCAAGCAAACCAAGAAAGCCTTGGGGACGCGAGCACTCGATGTCGTCAGTTCAGTTTCGGGCAGCCAAGCGATTTCCAAACAAATCGCCGTCAGTCTTGAACTTGACGACGAAGCCATCGCCGAAAAAATCGAAACCGAAGCTGAAGCCTTGATTCCTTACCCACTGGCGGAAGTCCGCTATGACTTCGAAAGTCTTGGCGAACACCCTACGATGCCCGGGCAACAACGCGTTTTAGTGACCGCAACACGCACCATGAGTGTCGATACCCGCGTGCAAGCGCTCGAAGAGGCGGATTTTAAGGTTCGTATTATGGACGTTGATAACCAAGCCATACTGCGCGCCTGTGACCATGTCATGCCGCACTTGCACCCTGACTTGTATGACAACAAATTGCCGTTGTTGGTTCTCGATATCAGTAGCGCCGCTGTGCAAATGGTAGTCATTGGCGGTGGCGAAGTTATTTATACTCGCTATCAAAGCGGTGGTTTAGGGGCATTATTGAGCGCCCTCGACAAAGATGGCGAGGTCGGCCACGGCGAATTATTTGCGAAGCTACGTGCCGATGAAACGGACGAGTTTCCACCCTTGGTGTTACAGGACTTTTTAGGCAATATGTGGTCGCAAATCAGCCGTGGTATGCAGATCTACCGCAGTAATGCCACTAAAAAAGACTTTGCTGGCATTGTCCTGGTCAACAGTGGCGCCATGCTGCCGATGATTGTGAACATGCTAAGCGATCAGGCTGAGTACCCAGTTATCAGCTTGAACCCATTCGAGCACTTCCCGCTGCCCAGCAAATATGAGCACTTAGAAGCCCACGGGCCTCGCTTTGTTGAGGCCTTGGGACTAGCGTTACGGAGCTTCACAGAATGGCACACGTAAACCTACTCCCATGGCGTGACATTGCACGCCAGCGCGCGAAACAAAAGTTCGGCATCCATGCCTTTATTGCTTTGGCTCTTGCGGCTTTGTTGGTGTTTATTGCGTTTAAAATTATTCAAGATTATCAACAGCAACAGCGCGCGCGGAATCAATTTTTGTCGTCGCAAATCACCATTCTTGATGCGCAAATTGCTGAGATTCAAGATATCAACAAGAAGAAAGACGACATCGTGAACCGTATGAAACTGATTCAGTCTCTGCATCAGGACCGTAACACGGCAATTCGAGTCATCAACGAACTGTCCGAGAAAGTTCCGGACGGCGTACACATACTGCAAATCGAAAAACGTGGCAACCAGCTAAGCATGCGTGGCCGTTCGGTTTCCAATAACCGTGTGTCTGAATTCTTACGCGCAATGACCGAGTCCGATACCTTCACCAACCCGGTGCTGCGCGAGATTTCCTCAGATGCAGGCGAGACTGAAGGGCCAACGCGCTACAGCGCTTTCTCGCTGAGCGTATCGATTCGTAAGCCAAATATCGAAGAGCAAAACACCGCTGGAGGCGCATCATGAGTAAATCGATGAACCTGCGTGAACTCGATATTAATGAGATACCGTTTTGGCCAGCGCCGTTCCGGTTTGGCGCTTTAGTGCTCCTCATGGTGATTTGTATGGGGCTTGCCTACCATTTTCTGCTCTCTGACGAATGGAGCGCCTACAAACGCGAACAAGCGAAAGAGCAACAACTGAAAGATGACTACCGTGTGAAATACCAAACGGCGGTGAATCTGCCGGTGTACCGCGAGCAACTCAATCAACTTAACCGTGATCTTGAAGTGCTGCTCGATATGCTGCCGTCCGACGACGAGACCGCTCGTTTGCTGGACGACATTACCCTGGTCGGAACTCGCAGTGGCCTAGAGTTTGACCGTATTGAATGGCTGCAAGCGCAACCACGCGAATTTTACACCGCCCTACCAATTCGTATCGACTTGCAAGGTCAGTACCATCAAATTGGTGACTTTGTTGGGCAAATTTCGGGCTTGCACCGCATTATTAACGTCAAAGATTTTACCTTGCAGTCGGGCGACTTCGGCGAAGCACTAAGCTTGAACATTACCGCCGAGACCTATCGCCAGAAAACGTTGAGGGCTGAGCAATGATGAAAAAATGGACGCTCATGCTTTGTACCGCAACCTTACTAACCGCCTGTAGCCAAGGTGGCCAACAGGATCTTGTCGCCTACACCGAGCAGGTCAAATCAAGTTCGGTGCCAAGCGCTCCGCCGCTGCCGGAAATGCCCGAACTTGAGCGGGTCGATTACACGGGTACAAACTTCCGCAATCCGTTTGAGCCGGCGCCGTTAAATGCGCCAGAAGTTGGTCAAAACACTGAAGGCTGCCCGCAACCTAACCTGCAACGGGAGCGCGAAGAGCTCGAATCTTTGGGGCTCGACCAGTTTACTTTGGTGGGCACCATGCGCACCAATAGCGATGGGCAAGTCGCTCTAGTCAGCACGAATCAAGGGCGCCTTTACCGTCTTGCCATGGGCGACTACATGGGCCTCAATTTAGGCCAAGTTACACAAATTACCCCAGAATTTATAATGATAACTGAATGGGTTCCAGCCGGTGATGGCTGTTGGCAACAACGAGATACCGCACTGCGCCTACCGGGTACACAAGGGAGTTCAGATCTATGACGTACGCAATTCGCTTCTTGATGCTCACGCTACTGCTGCCGATGCTCGCAAGCGCAAACGAGCTAGTACGTATCGAACAAATTCCGCTGGCCAATGATCGCTTCAATCTTGAAGTGCATTTTAACGAGGCCGTGAAGGCTCCCGTTGTTCGACGTAGTGACAACCCTCTGGTCCACGAGTTTTTACTTATGGGCACCGCCAACGAGTTAGGCGACGGTGTGCAACGCCTCGCTGATCACCCATTACTGAGAAACGTTAGCCTTGAACAACAACGTGAAGATACCCTGCTACGGGTCGAAACCACGCAACCCCTAGAACACCTGATGAGCCGCTATGAAGGGGTTATGGTTCTAGTCTTTGTTGAATCCGATGAGCCGGCAGGCGCACAACAAACTGCAGCGGTGACTACCACTGAACCCGCTGCCGAAGCCGCTGAACCGGAGCAAGCTCCAGTCACCGAAGCGCCCGAGCAATATGAGGCTGAGCCACAACCAGCAGTAGTGACAACATCAACCGCTGAAACCAATGATTGGGATGAAGCTGCAGATCGCATAACTGATATCGACTTTACTCGCCTGCCTGATGACGTCGCCTTGCTGCGCGTGAAGTTAAGTGACGCTGGCATCGATCATGAAGCCCGAGTTCGCGGCAACCGCTTAGAACTGACGCTCTATGACACTGATATCGATGATGACCTACTGTACGTACTTGATGTTAGCCAATTTGCGACGCCAATCGCGCACATTGAAACCTTCCGCGAAGGCAACGATGCGGTGATCTCGATCACCGGTAAAACGGCCTTCCGCCATCAGTTGGAACAGATTGACGGAAGTTTGAATCTGAAATTCGAAGAACCCATGGAAGTTGTCGTAGATGATGGTTCACAACGCCCTATTTCGCTGAACTTCCAAAATGTTCCAGTACGCCAGTTGCTGCAGATTTTGGCTAATGAAAACGACCTGAATTTGGTCGCCAGCGAGTCGGTCACTGGGAACATTACTTTACGTCTAGAGAATGTGCCCTGGGAACGCGCTCTGAACACTATTTTGCGCGTCAAAGGCTTGTCGAAGCGGATGGACGGCAACATTCTTATCGTGGCACCTGCCGACGAGCTTGCCGAACGCGAAGCGCAAGAACTTGAAGCAAAACAACGCTTATCACAGTTAGCACCTCTGGAAAGCTCATATATCCAGATTAACTATGCAAAAGCCGCAGATATCGCTGCTATTTTGCGCACCGAGAGCTCAGATCTGCTTTCAGAGCGTGGCGCCGTGACGGTAGATGAACGTACCAACACATTGTTAGTGCGTGACACGCCACGCCAGATCGAAGAAGTCGAAGCCATGGTGAAAACTTTGGATGTCGCGGTCAAGCAGGTGGTTATTGAAGCCCGCATGGTCACGGTTCGTGACAATATTAGTGATGAACTGGGTATTAACTGGGGCCTCGGTAATGAAAACGCCGGCGGTCCAGACTTGTGGGGGTCAGACACCAACACCTCTACCGACCTGAATGTCAATTTGCCGGTATCTAATCCAGCCGCAACCATTGGCTTCCAGATCGCTAAGCTTGCTGATGGCCGTATTCTTGACCTTGAACTCTCTGCCCTTGAGCGCGAGAACAAAGGTGAAGTTATCGCCAGTCCGCGGATTACCACTGCTAACCAGAAGAAGGCATACATCGAACAAGGTACCGAAATTCCTTACGTTGAAAGCGCGTCTTCGGGTGCAACCTCAGTACAGTTCAAAAAAGCTGTACTTGGTCTTGAGGTGACACCGCAAATCACGCCAGATAATCGCGTAATCATGGACTTGGTCATCACCCAGAACACCCGTGGTGAAACCGTTTCTACGCCAACCGGTCCAGCGGTGTCTATCGATACTCAAGAGATTGGCACACAGGTGTTGGTGGAAAATGGTGAGACCATTGTTTTAGGTGGCATTTATCAGCAGCAAATTCTGAACGATATCACCAAGGTTCCTGTTTTGGGCGACATTCCGTACGTTGGCGTGCTGTTCCGGAGCGACAGTCAAATCAATGAAAAGCGTGAATTGCTTATCTTTGTAACGCCACGCATTGTGATGTCGACGCCGTAATCCTTGCTTAAATGGCTGTGACTTGCGATAATCCCGCCTCTTTTTGGTTGGGTTAAGGAAGGTCAGACAGACACTCCGGATTCCGTGAGTCACAGCTATTAAACGAGTGATGTAAAGCAAAGATATGGCTGAAAAACGTAACATTTTCTTAGTGGGTCCTATGGGGGCCGGCAAAAGCACTATAGGTCGACAGTTAGCTCGACAACTTCATCTTGAATTTTTCGACTCGGACGCAGAAATTGAGCGCCGTACCGGTGCAGACATTGCCTGGGTCTTTGAACTCGAGGGCGAAGAAGGTTTTCGTGCGCGTGAAGAAAAAGTTATCGAAGAACTAACCGAAAACTCGGGGATTGTTCTAGCGACCGGTGGTGGTTCAATTTTAAGCAAAGAAAGTCGCAACCGCTTATCGGCACGCGGTATTGTGGTTTATCTACAAACTCCCATCGAAAAACAACTCGCGCGTACGCAGCGCGACAAACGTCGCCCGCTTATTGCTGAGGCTGACGACCCGCGTGCGGTACTCGAAGAATTAGCCGAACAACGCAATCCACTTTACGAGGAAATCGCTGATGTGGTGGTGCGCACCGACGAGCAAAGTGCTAAGTTTGTGGTCGACAAAATTATTGAACAAGTAGGCCTCTAACGACGGAGCGGCACATGACAGCGAAGCAAGCAACCGACCATAACTTATCGCGCATACGTGTTGGGCTTGCAGAGCGTAGCTATCCAATTTACATCGGTCGGCAACTGTTTGAACAGTTGTCGCAGCTCCTTCCTAAGCTCCCGAAGCAAATCTGTATTATTACCAACGCAACCGTTGCTGCGCACTACTTAGAACCGGTTCTTGCATCGCTGGGTAGCGAGCACACTTTCTTAGTCCATGAAATCGACGATGGTGAGCATGCCAAGAGTTTGGCGAGCTACGGCGCTATTATGGACGCGCTGATCGCGCGCAGCTTCAATCGTGATTGCGCAATCATTGCCCTCGGTGGCGGGGTAATAGGTGATTTAGCCGGCTTTGTCGCCGCGACTTTTCAACGTGGTGTCGACCTCTATCAATTCCCGACCACGTTACTTGCTCAAGTCGATTCGTCAGTAGGCGGAAAGACTGCCGTCAATCACCCGGGTGGCAAGAATCTTATTGGCGCCTTTTATCAGCCGCAGACGGTGGTGATTAGCACCGACTGTCTAAGTACACTTGAGCCACGGGATTACGCCTCAGGTCTCGCTGAAGTGGTCAAGTACGGTATTATTTATGACGCTGACTTCTTTCATTGGCTTGAAGCCAATCAGGCGAAGCTTAATGCCCGCGACAGTAAAGCACTCAGCTACGCAATTCAGTGCTCGTGCCAGATAAAAGCCGATATCGTCGCCCAAGATGAGCGTGAACAAGGGCTACGCGCGCTTCTCAATCTTGGCCATACCTTCGGTCACGCAATCGAAGCCGAGCTCTATGAAGATTGGCGTCATGGCGAAGCTGTCGCAGCGGGCACCATGATTGCGGCTGAGTATATGCGCCAGCAAGGTGAGCTCGATGCAGCCGCAGTAGCTCGCATCGAGGAATTACTCAAGGCGTTTGCGCTGCCGATACGAGCGCCGAAGCTGCCGGAAACACGGTGGCAACAGCTGATGTATCGTGATAAAAAGGTTCAGGCTGGTGCGCTACGACTGGTGTTACCGACTGCGATTGGTAGCGCTGAATTACGCACGGTTACCGATTGGCCGTCCGTGTGGTCGGCGATCGAAGCCATGACAGAATCATCTCAATAGGCTTGGACCACAACCGTGAAGAAGAAACATCGCGCCTTTTTGAAGTGGGCGGGCGGCAAATACAATCTCGTAGAACCTATCACGGCACTCCTTCCTGCTGGCAATAAGCTCGTTGAACCCTTCGTCGGTGCTGGGTCTGTCTTCTTAAATACAGACTATCCAAACTATGTCTTGAACGACGTGAACCCAGACTTGATCGCACTTTTTAAGTTCATCAAACGTCGGCCACAGACCTTCATCAATGATGCGCGCAAGTTATTCACCGCACAGACCAATTCGACGGCAGCCTATTACGCACTCCGGCAAAACTTTAACGACAGTAATGACGCTTACGAACGCGCACTGTTGTTCCTGTACTTGAACCGTCATGGTTATAACGGTCTCTGTCGCTACAATCAGTCAGGTGGCTTTAATGTGCCGTTCGGGCAGTACCGCAAACCCTATTTCCCGCAAGCGGAGATCGAAATCTTTGCCGAAAAAGCCCAACGCGCAACCTTTACCTGCATGAGTTTTGAGAAGGTCTTTCGACGCGCGCGTAAAGGCGATGTTATCTACTGCGATCCACCCTACGCACCCTTGAGTGCCACAGCAAATTTCACCAGCTACGCCACAGCAGGGTTCAGTTTAGATCAACAACATGAACTCGCACGGCGCGCTGCGCATGCCGCGCACAAACGGCAAATTCCAGTATTGATCAGCAACCACGATACGGATTTAACGCGGCTACTCTATGCTGACGCTGACTTACAAAGCTTGCAGGTATCACGCTTTATCAGCCCGAAGGCCGACGGTCGCACCAAGGTCGCCGAGTTGCTCGCACTGTATACACCGAACCTTGCCGCAAGCAATGTCATTTCACTGGCTCAGGTAAAACGTAAGGTTGCGCCATGACTGCACAATTAAGTTGGTTTACCAAAACCTTTGCTGAGCTCACCACTGTTGAGCTGTACGAAATACTGCAATTACGCCAAGCGGTGTTTGTCGTTGAGCAGACTTGCCCCTATCTGGATGCAGATGGTGCTGACGAGCAAGCTTATCATTTGTATGCGCGTGCTGACGATGGTGCCATCGTTGCCTATGCGCGACTGTTCTTACCCACTGAACAGGCACCCTATAGCCGCATTGGTCGCGTTATCAGTGCGGGTTCGGTACGCCGCCAAGGCCTCGGCCGCGAACTTATGCGCAGAGCCATTGCTTGGTGCGAAGAGCAAGCTCCGCAGATGCCAATTCGCTTAGGAGCACAAGTTTATTTGCGCCGGTTCTATCAAGATTTTGGTTTTGCTGAAATCAGCGCAGAGTACCTTGAAGACGACATTCCTCATGTTGATATGGAGCGTCGTTCGTGACTATGCCAGAAGCCTTTCAGCTTAAGCAAACACCTCAAGGGCTTGGACTGAGCTGGCATGCGCACCCAGAAATGACCCCATTGGTCATCGATTTCTTAAGTGGCAAACAAGCGTTTCGTGGGCAACAAGCCAATCGTAAAGACGAAGCCATCGCGCGAGCCTGTTTACTCACCAAAACGACGACTGAGCAACCTCTTACTATTCTAGATGCCACTGCCGGCTTAGCACGTGACGCCTGGGTGCTGGTGCAACTCGGTGCAAGCGTCACGCTAAACGAGCGCCAGCCGATGGTGCACGAACTGTTGGCGGATGCCCTGCAACGCCTCTATAACGAGCATCCGGAGTATCGAGAAAAGCTCAAGCTCGCACCGACACAAACTCTACAAGCCTTTGCCGACGACACTTTTGATGTGGTTTACCTCGATCCGATGTACCCCAAAGGTGAGCGCAAGCAAAAAGCCGCCGTCAAAAAAGATATGCAAATGTTTCAACACTTGGTTGGTAGTGATCTTGATGCCGATGAATTACTTGCACCTGCGTTGCGAATTGCCCGCAAACGCGTTGTGGTAAAGCGCCCGCAACATGCGAATTTTCTTGCGCAACAAAAGCCTAGTCACCAAGTGATTGGCAAGAAGCATCGGTTTGATATCTACGTGACCAAGGGCCCGACAACATGAGTCCACGACAGAAGTTTGACGTCGTTATTATCGGTGCCGGCGCTGCAGGTCTGCACTGCGCGTGGCAAGCCGCGGCACGCGGTTTACAGGTGCTGGTCGTTGATCACGCCAAACAAGCGGGTAAAAAAATCCTCATTTCAGGAGGGGGTCGCTGTAATTTCACCAATATGTACGCCAGCCCAGAGAATTACCTCAGCGCTAACCCGCATTTCTGTAAGTCCGCACTAAGTCGCTACACTCAATGGGACTTTATTGCCCTGGTAGAAAAGCACGGCATCGCCTATCACGAAAAAACCTTAGGCCAACTGTTCTGCGACAACAGTGCGAAAGACATCGTGCGCATGCTGTTGGATGAGTGCGACCAGTATGGCGCGCAGGTCAAATTGCGAACCGCCATACAAGACGTTTCCCATGACGGCGCGGTATTCAACGTTAGCACTGAACAGGGGACCTTCGTTGCACCACAGCTGGTGGTAGCCTGCGGCGGACTCTCCATGCCAAAGCTTGGCGCCACGCCATTTGGCTATCAACTCGCGGAACAATTTGGGCACCGCATTTTACCCGTGCGCGCGGGCCTTGTTCCGTTCACGCTCCATGACGACACCAAGCAGGCATTCAGTGAGTTATCAGGGCTCTCTCTCGATGTGGTCGCAAGCAATGACCGTGCTAGCTTCAAAGAAGCCATGTTATTTACGCATCGCGGCCTGAGCGGTCCATCAATGTTACAGCTTTCGTCCTATTGGCACCCCGGCGAAACCTTTAGCGTGGATTTACTACCTGGTCACGATGCCATGCAAGAGCTGCAGCAGTTGCGCCAGCAGAAGCCCAAACAGAGCTTACATACAGCGTTACAGTCGTGGTTTCCGAAGCGCTTTGCACAGTTGTTCGCTGACCAGCAGCAATGGCCTGAACGTAAGCTCGCGGATTGCAGCAATGCTTTGTTAGCCGAGGTGGCCCAACAGCTCCACCACTGGCAAGTCAAACCGAATGGCACAGAGGGTTATCGTACCGCAGAGGTTACACTCGGCGGCGTGGATACCGATGACTTAAGCTCGAAGACCATGCAGAGCAAGTTGCAGCCGGGGCTATTTTTTATCGGCGAAGTCGTCGATGTGACCGGCTGGCTGGGAGGGTACAATTTTCAATGGGCGTGGGCGAGCGCCCACGCTTGCGCCGGAAGTTTAGAGTTCGTCGGTTCCTAATAACTCTTTTTCCATTTCATCAGCAGTGATCGCTACGGCCCTCACCACTGTTTTCAAAGCGATGGCCGAGGTGTTTGCGGAAATTTTTGCGCGAAAGATTGCCAAATCCTGGTCACCCATAGTGTTGATTTCCCAACCACCCAATTTTACCGAGCCAGAGGCTTCCAATAAACGCTTCATGACCTCGCTGCTAAAGCCGACTTTGCTGGTGGCTGCGACCGCCCAAACTTCACGTACTTCCATCTGGCCCAGCATGCTAGTTTTACTATTAACAAACAGCACTTGAGAGCGATCATCAGTAAACTCTAATACTGCGCGAAAATCACCATCGCTATCTATTTCCCATTCGTAATCAGCATCTTGTAGTGCCGCTTCAACGCGCTCGTCGTACTCAACGGCGTCTTCACCAATTTGTGCAAAGGCCGCAGTTGAGCCGAAAAAAAGCAACGCTGCTAAAATAGTAGGTACGAACTTGCTCATGTGTATGCTTTCCTTAATTAACACTAAAAAAACAAGAGTAATGCTTTTATGTGATAAATGTAACCCCTCTCTCTAAAAGGATTCTATTTCAATAAACGTTGTAAAATGAGCCAGATGATTTAACGTGAGGCTATGCAAACATTTGAACAACCGCCACAACAGCACAACGCAAAGTCACGGGCGACGCGACAGGTCGGCTTCGAACTAGAGTTTTCCGCGCTTGATGTCGCAAGTACAGCGGAATGTGTAGCGCGCGCAGTCTCCGGGTCCCCCTATGCTAAGTCACCGGCTAACTGGCAAGTGGATGCCTCGTTGGGATCGTTTAAAGTGGAGATCGATTGGGATTTCTTACAGCGGTTAGCGGAAGATCGGGGTGAACAAGCTAACAAAGAGGCTTGGCTCGACTCCTTAAGTAGTGCTGCAAGCTTAGTCGTGCCGGTCGAAGTTATCTGCCCTCCCATCGCCCTTGATAAGCTCGATGTGCTCAATGATATTGTCGAAGCGTTGCGTGGCGCCGGCGCACTCGGCACCGACGAGTCCATGATTGCAGCCTACGGCACGCATATTAATCCAGAACTGCCCAATCTAGACGCAGCGACTGTCCTCGCATATATGCAGAGCTTTGCGCTTTTGCAGTGGTGGCTCGTGGAACAGCATCATGTTAATACCACCCGTAAGTTGAGTCCCTATATCGATTTGTACAGCGAAACTTATGTTTGTAAGTTATTGCAAATGGACTCACCGACGCTAGCCACCCTCATTGACGACTATTTGGAATTCAATCCCTCGCGCAACCGCGCGCTTGATATGTTGCCACTATTCTGCGAGCTCGATGCCGAGCGGGTAAAGAAAGTCATTGACGATAAAAAGCTCAAAGCAAGGCCTACGTTGCATTATCGTCTACCGAATTGCCGTATCGATGTCGCAGACTGGTCGCTGGCAGATGAATGGAATATTTATTGTGTGATCGAGCGTTTGGCTAATCGACCCAAAGCGCTCAAAGAGTTGGCCGGAGAGTTTCTTGCCGCGCACCGGCCTATGCTCGGAGTCGCGCGAAAAGATTGGATAGAGTACGTATCAAAATGGCTCAAAGAAAACCTCGCATAGGCGTTACCGGCGCTGGTAAAAAGTGGTCACCGAGTTGGTGGAGTACGCGCTTGGCGCTGTGGTTATGCGGTGCTGAGGTTGAGCGAATCAGTGTCCACCACCGGCCTTCTGGGTTGCCGCTGCAGGGCTTAATAATTGGGGGCGGCAGCGATATCTCGCCAGAGCATTACGGTGGTACGCTTGAGGGCAAGGTTAAATATGATCCAGAGCGCGATGACTTAGAGACGCGATGGATAAAAAAGGCCTTGCGCGACAAGCTGCCTATGTTGGGTATTTGCCGCGGCGCACAGCTGATCAATGTGGTGCACGGCGGCAATCTCTATGACGACATTCGCCACCTGCGCGAGCATACCTATAACCGCCCTGGTTTGCTGCCAACCAAACAAGTTTTTGTTCGTGGCGATGCGAATCTAGCGGAAGTTGTGAAAAAGCGAAAATTGCGGGTCAATAGCTTGCATCACCAAGCGGTGCATGACGTGGGCGACGGCTTACGTATTGTTGCACATGATCTCGATGAGATACCGCAAGCGATTGAAAGCACCGATCAACGTCCGATTATTGGCGTACAGTGGCATCCGGAATATTTATTTTATGTGCCGAGTCAACTGCGTCTCTTCCGTTGGCTCGTCAAGCAGGCGCAATCACTTCTCTGAACTCAGCAGTAGTCGCTGTAATTCAGGTAAGGAGCGCACTTCATAATGCGGTGGCTCAACCAGAGGAAACGCTGCGCCGTGATGATTGAGCCAGCAGGCATGCAAACCGCTGCGTTGTGCGCCAACAATATCTGAGTGCGGATTATCACCTGTCATCAACACCCGTTCACGTTGCGGCTGCTGCATTTCTTTGAGTGCATAGGCAAAGATTTCAGGCGCCGGTTTGGCGACACCCACTTGTTCAGAAATCACGACTAAATCGACCAGCTCTCGCAATCCTGTTTGCTGCAAACGGGCCTCTTGTAGCTCAGTAAAGCCGTTCGTCACGATGCCAACCTTTGCTGACTGACGAGCGCTCTCGAGCAATGAGCGTGCCCCCTCAAGCGGCTGGCAGATTTCCGCCATGGCTGCCATAAAGCCAGTATTTAGTTGATCTGCGCTTACTCCGAGCTTCGCGGCCCAATGCGCAAAACGCTTACGCTGCAATTGCTTGGCATCGATGGTTCCAGCCTGATAAGCGTCCCACAAGGGCTTGTTTAAGGCTTGATAGTGTTCGTAATCTTGCTGCGAAAAATCAACGCGGTAGCCCTGAAATAGCTTTTGCAGACCGGCAAACGCATCAAATGAGAACAGCGTTTCGTCAGCGTCGAATAATAACCAATCATACTGCTGGAGTGTCATTGCGATTCCTTGGCTTGCCATGCAAATGTCGCGAGCTCTTGGTCCGTGTGTGGGTCAACCACCGCTGTCACCGGTTTAAAGCCTAGTGCAAGAAGAAGCTTTTGACTGCGTTGGTTGGTTGGACTGGTGATAGCTAATAGCGTCGACAGGTGCAATTGCTGGTGCGCACGTTCAAGCGTTTTCGCGGCAGCGCTGCGGGCAAACCCTTGACCATAATACTCCGGCAATAGTGCAAAGCCGAGATCAGGGTACGGTAAGTGGTCACGCTTCACCAGGCCACAAATACCTACCGCAACAGTTTGGTACTCTACCAGCCATAACCCAAATCCGTGCTTTTGATAACTTGCGCGTATATTTTGCTCAATGTAATGACGAGCGTCTTGTAGCGACGTTATGCCACGATCACCAATCATTTGACGAAAGTCAGAGCCTGTGTACAAGGCATGAATAAATTCAGCATCCGCTAAATTAATCTCACGCAGCGCCAACTCTGGCTTTTCGCCACTGCGCCCATCTCTTTTGTCCATACATTTGATTTTATTCAATTTTTGTACTTTATTTATAGGGAACCCGTAAAAAGGAGATTACACATGTTACGTTGGGCTCTGATTTTTCTTGTCGTTGCCATTATCGCGGCAGTTTTAGGTTTCGGTGGTATTGCCGGTGCCGCTGCTGGTATCGCAAAAATTATTTTTTATGTGTTTATTATCCTACTACTTATTTCGGTTGTTATGGGCCTAGTTGGGCGCGGCAAACCCAAATAAACATCGCTTTCTAACGGCCGCCAATTTAGTTGGCGGCCTTTTCTTAGCGCTTACCAACTCCACCACAGCCCTACCAGACCTATCACGATAAAGACTGCCGCCGCAAGCACGCGCACCACATTCAATGGCACATAGCGCATAATCCGTTCGCCTAGGATGACCACTGGAACATTCGCCAATAGCATGCCAATAGTTGTGCCGAGAGTCACCCAAAGGACACTTGCATATTGGGCACCGAGCACCACCGTTGCCACTTGCGTTTTATCACCTATTTCGGCGAGAAAAAACAGCACAAAAGTTGCGAGGAAGGCACCACAGGTTCCACAATTCGCTTCATCATCGTCGAGCTTATCGGGCACCAACACCCATAGACCAATTGCGATAAAACTCACCGCAATAATGATACCGGCGTATTGCTCGGGTAACCAGCCAGCGAACCATTGACCAAACCAGGCCGAAATAAAGTGATTGATGAGCGTCGCCGCGATAATACCGATAATGATCGGCCACTTTTTTCGATACCGCGCGACCAGCAGGAGACTCAAGAGTTGCGTTTTATCGCCTATTTCAGCCAATGCAACGGTAATAGTTGAAGTGATAAGTGCTTCCATGATGTACTCCGGCGGGACCTGTAACCAAGGCAAACAGCAACCCCCGCCAGTTAGCGGTTGCTCTTTACCTCAGGTCTTGCCAGTTTCGGTGGCCCGAAACGAATACACCATGAGCCAATGAGGGCTCAATTATGTTGACATACTCTCTCGTGGTCGAAGCTACGACGACGAGTTGACTACTCCCCTAAGACGGGGCGTATTTTAACCAAATTAGTGAACTATTAGCAACTTTCTGCTGTACTCATCTCTAAGCTTTTGTTCGGAGGTTTCATATGTATCGTTTTCTTATCGCCGGTGTTGCTGTTGCCTTGTTACTCGGCTGCGCTTCCGGCCCCCTCTACCAACAAGCGAACAACGGTGGCTTTGGCTACAGCGATGAACAGCTTGCTGATGATCGTTATGCCATCACTTTTAAAGCCCGCAAAACGGATTCACTGACAGCACAAAATCTAGCCCTAGCGCGAGCGGCACAAGTCACGTTGGCCGCTGGCGATGATTGGTTTATTGTCACAGATAATGAGGTCACCGCCGTGGAGAATGCGCGCGATGCAGGTGAACCCTACAGCTTACGCGCCATTGGCAATTGCGACTCGGACCTTTGTGGAAATACCAAGACCACCCGTAAGTTTGCCGGTGATGGCACCAATATCAGCGATGATGCACGGCGCGATTTAATTATTTCGATGCAAATTCGAACAGGCAAAGGTGCCTTACCCGACCCTGACTATGCTTACGACGCTGCGGAAACTGCTCGCGAATTAGTCCCTAAAAATTAACGCTTTTTGCTATGACGTGGGATAGGTTTTGCGCATGTAAGCCACGGATTTGGCGATGAGCTGCTGTAATATTTGGGTATCCACATCAGTTAATCGCTTGATGTACAAACACGATTTACCTGTTTTGTATTTCCCAAGCTTACCCATCAAATCTTCATAGCCGGAAAATCCGGCCATGATGTACAGACTAATGTTCTGTGCCCGTGGCGCGAAACCGGTGAGAAACCAGTCGCCCTCGCGACCGCTGGCATAGCGATAGTGATAGCTGCCGAAACCAACCATGCTGGAGCCCCACATTTGCGGTGGGGCGCCCGTTGCTTCCGCCATCCATGCACCTATTTGTTCGCAATCAGCACGCTTATCAGCGTCTTCTATGGTTGCTAAAAAGGCTTCTACATCAGCCGATGTTGGTTGCGTTTTCAGCTCACTCACTGCCACGCACCAATAACTAAGCCAGCCAAGGTGAAGTAAACCGTGATGTAGCCACCATGCACCAGCATGTAGGCCAATGAGCGCTGTTCAAAGAGGCTAATCACCACAAAAATCATTGCCGCCCAACCGAAGCCGGCCAGAAAGCCTGCGGTCATGCCCCATTGCCAATCGGTGCCAGGAGCGGCTAAAAAGAAGGCGAGGTTAATACATATCACCCACGAAACAATTAAGGTGATAGTGAATACTTTGGCTGGGTTAAAGGCTTTAAGTTGCGCGTCCGTAATGCCTGCGCTGCGTTGCCATACTTTGGCAAACAAAAGGGGTGAATACCACAGACCACCAATCACGAGATTCATTAAGGTGGCCACAGCCACCACCCAGTAGTTAATCGCCATGGTTTCCATAGAGTGTCATCCTGTTTTTGTTGTTATTCTTGTTTCAAGAAACGACTGCAGAAGTATTTATAGGTGATCTACTCACAAATAGGAAGTATTTGTCTACTCCGTCAGAAATCATTCTTTTTTTGCTGTGAAGGCGTATACTTTTAACTCAGAAGTCACTTTGACATAAATCAACGATTCGTGGTGAAAATGATGACATCTCACATCCATTGTCAAAATTGCAGCATGGCAACTTTATGTTTGCCCTACCAACTTAGCCCCGAGCAGACAGAGAAATTGGATACGATAATCCAACGCCATCGTCCACTGCAAAAGCGTGACGTGTTGATTCACAATGGCGAGCCGTTGAAGTTTCTCTATGCCGTGCGTTCTGGCTCGTTAAAGTCATATACCTTAGACAGCCAGGGCAGTGAGCAAATCATCGACTTTCACCTACCTGGTGATGTGATTGGTTTCGATGGCCTTATCGACGGCAATCACCGCAGCTACACTCAAGCTCTGGAAACCACCATGCTGTGTGAGATTCCGATTCAGTCGCTGGATCAGCTTTCTGCTGAATTGCCGGGTCTACGTAAACAGATGCTGCGTTTAATGAGTGGCGAGTTGCATGCGAGCAAGACCTTACTCGGCACCTTGAATCATCATTCGGCGCAACAGCGTTTAGCCAATTTCTTAGTAACATTGTCATCTCGCTTTCAGCAACGCGGTTTGTCGAGTCGTTCGTTCCGCCTATCCATGACGCGTGCCGATATTGGTAACTATTTAGGTCTGTCGGTCGAAACCATTAGCCGTATTTTGACGCAACTTCAGCAAGAAGGAATTCTTGCGGTGCAAAACAAGCTGGTCGACATTACTGCGCCAGAGCGCTTGCGCGCCCTGGCTGCATAAGCTTATTGGCATGAGCCGCAACAAAAATCTTTACCGTGTTGCGGTATCGCCTGTGGCTCACGAAACAGTACTTCGTTTTCGAGAGCGATGTGTTGCTGCAAGTCATTGATCAACTCTTGCGTACCTTCGTACAACATGATCCATGAACCACAGGCGCCGCGGGGGGTCTTGCCGTCGTTAGTCAATTCGTTTAAACGCGCCAGCATGCGTTCGTGCTCATCGTGTTCCTCTTCCATTACCGCAATAGGACCGCTTGGATAAATACCGCCAGCCAGCATCGGGAACAAAATTTGTTCCTCTTTCATCATGTGACTTTCAAGTTCGTTTAGCATTTCAGTAAGTAGATCGGCTAAGCCGGCCGGACAAGCTTCGTGGTCATCATGGACCTCTTCCACCTTGCGGGCCAGCTGAATCAACTCGGGGACTTGCTGGCGGTGCTTTTCATGAAAGTTAGCCAAAATATGTTGAATAAGATCTTGGCTCGAGGCATCACGCCATTGCTCAATAAGTGCTTGGTACATAGTGACATCCTTACAGTTTCGTCAATTGTGTTCCTTCTAAATGTGCAATTTAGATGCCAGATCTACCTACTTTGATTTATATAGATTTAATTGCCGCCATGGTAGATTTCACCTAACGAAATACGGGTTATTCCCGCTTAAATGGGTGATTTTTACCATGCAAGAGACATCTTTACTTGAAACGCTGATTGCCGACTTGGTGACCGAGCTACCTGCCGTTGTACGCTTGCAAAAGCTTGTCAGTACCTTGCGTCGCCACTTTGCTTGCGGCGCCGTCGTGTTATTACAACAAGACCAACAAGTGTTGCGCCCTATTGCCAGTACCGGCTTGGTACGCGAAGCACTTGGCCGGCGCTTTATCACCGAACAACATCCGCGCTTAGCAGCTATTTTGGCGTCACGCGAGACCGTGCGTTTCGAGCCCGAAAGCACCTTACCCGACCCCTATGATGGGCTTATCGAAGATAGTCCTGACGGTCATCTTGCGGTGCATGACTGTATGGGCATTGCTCTATTTGTCGAGGGCAAGTGTTGGGGAGCGCTTACTTTAGATGCCTTACAGCCGGGCACCTTCGATGCTAACACTATGCGTGAGCTGCAACGTGCAAGTCTGTTGGTTGAGGCGGCCATTCGCATGGGCCAGATCGAGCAAGGCATTCGTGCGCTACGTAATAGCCGTCGTGATGGTGAAACCGAACTTGCGCCCAGCACCGGCAGCAGTTCTGAGATCATTGGCCGCAGCCAAGCGCTGCAACAAGTTTTACAAGAGCTTGAAGTGGTAGCGAGTGCTGACTTACCGGTCTTGCTCCTCGGTGAAACTGGGGTTGGTAAGGAACTCTTTGCGCGGCAACTCCATCGCTGGTCACCGCGTCGTGACAAGCCGTTGGTTTACGTGAATTGCGCCGCTTTGCCCGAGTCATTAGCAGAAAGCGAGCTATTTGGTCACACGCGAGGCGCTTTCTCGGGCGCAACAACCGAGCGCGCCGGTAAATTTGATAGCGCTGATGGCGGCACATTGTTTCTCGATGAAGTTGGCGAGCTACCCGCAGCGATTCAGGCAAAGCTCTTGCGCGTATTGCAGAACGGTGAGATTCAACGCCTCGGCAGCGACAAGTCACATAAGGTGAACGTGCGTCTCGTGGCAGCTACCAATCGTGATTTACAACAGCAAGTGAAAAGCGGTGACTTTCGCGCGGATCTTTATCATCGCTTGAGTGTTTACCCCTTACCGATTCCACCCTTGCGCGAACGCCGTGATGACATTTCGCTACTCGTCGGGCACTTTCTTGAACTCAATCGCTCACGTTTAGGTCTGCGTGCTTTGCGTCTGAGTTCCGCAGCAGAGCGCGCTCTAACGGACTACGAATGGCCTGGCAACGTACGCGAACTTGAGCATACGGTGAGCCGCGCCGCCATTAAGGCGTTGAGCCAAGGCGCTGACCGACAAGCCATCGTCAGCATTGGTCCTGAATTATTGGACTTACCCAATACGCCAAACTCGGCGCAAGAAATCGATAGCACAGCCTTTACGCAAACCAGTATGAATTTGCGTGATGCTGTACAAAAATTACAGCAACAGATGATCGAGCAAGCCTTGCAGCAAGCTGACTATAAATGGACGCAAGCGGCACGTATACTAGAGATCGACCCGAGTAATCTACATAAATTAGCTCAGCGTTTAGGTTTAAAGTAAACGGCTTAGCTGTGGAGTAACATGACCGTTTTACTGCGTATTTTAATTTGGCGCATGATTGCGATTCTGGCGCTTTTGCTAGGCGTTATCGGCTTATTATTGCCAATCATGCCGACCGTGCCGTTTTTGTTGGTAGCCGCCTGGGCTGGCGGTAAAGGTTGGCCAGTGCTCGAAGCTAAACTGCTTGCGCACCCAAAATACGGCCCACAAATTATTGCATGGCGCGAGCATGGTGTGGTCAAACGTCGACCGAAAGTTATTGCCATTGTGATGATGAGTGGTAGTGCGATTATGCTCAGTTTCAGCCCCGTCCATATGGCGTTAAAGCTTGGCGTCATTGCGATTATGGCAACTGTTGCTATCTGGCTCATATTCCGCCCAGAGGAGATACCACACAGTGACCCTTCCTGAACTTACCCGCGAGCAACTGTTACGCTACAGCCGCCATGTCATGTTGCCCAGTTTCGACATGGAAGGCCAAGAACGCCTGCTCGCGAGCAACGTTTTAGTGATTGGCATGGGAGGCCTTGGTTGTGCCGTTGCGCCCTATTTAGCAGCAAGTGGCGTGGGCCAGCTTACTCTTGTCGACCACGATGTAGTTGATGAGCATAATTTGCCCAGGCAAACGCTTTTTACCACCGCTGACGTTGGCAAAGCGAAGGTCTTGGCCGCTCAGGCTTATTTGCAGCAGCGCAGTCCCGACTGCGACGTGCAGGCAAAGCAAGAACAAGCTGTGCAAGACAATCTGCAGCAGTGGATAGCGCAACATGACGTCGTGGTGGACTGCTGCGACAACCTTGCCACGCGAAATCTAATTAATCAGGCCTGCGTCAGCCTACGCAAGCCTCACATTATGGGCGCAGCCATTCGTTATGAAGGCCAGCTGAGCGTCTTTATGAATCAAGGCGAAGGCCCTTGTTACGGCTGTCTAAGTCAATTATTCGGTGAGCAGCAGCTTAGCTGTATGGAAGCCGGTATTCTCGCACCTGTGGTGGGTGTTGTTGGCGCCCTGCAAGCGGTCGAAACCCTTAAAGTATTAGCTAAAGTCGGCACGCCAATCTCACATAAAGTCATGCTCTATGACGGCCTACACGGCGAATGGCGTAGCTTCAATCTGCCACGCCATCCGCAATGCTCACAGTGCGCTGAGTAATTAACCTGGGCGGCCATCGGCGCGCGGAGTTGTCAGCACCGGTAGGTAGACGAAAACATAGATTAAATAGGCAATGATCCACGCCGTACCCGCATAGAGATACCAATCAACGGTGTAAGCGGGCCACAACCACGCCGCGAACACGCGCAGCAATGCGGCAATAATCACCAGTATAAACGCCAGCGACATGACTTTCTTTGGCTGTAATGGGCGTCCGCTATGACCCAATGAAACCCGTGCCAGCATGGCGAGGATCATGCTCCCCATAGCGCCAGCAGTGAGGGCATGAGTAGCCGTGCTCAGCGTTACGCTTGGATTTAGATAGTGAACCGCGTAGAGCGCCAAACCAATAGGTAAAAACCAATACGCAATGTGCAGCGACCACACCAGTGGCACTTTCAACGTGATCCAAATCTTCCAGCGCGCACAGCGAATTGCCAGCAACAGGGCCGCAACTGCGTACAATGCGGCCATCAGCGATGGCCCAACATAGCTACTTAGCTGAGTGATTTGCAGGGCAAAAATCAGCCATAAACTGCCTAAGCTGAGTCGATCCAACCAGACGATCGGTTGCACCTTCTGCGTCATGGTGCCGTTGGCGGTAAACATTGGAATCACGCGTCCACCCACAATGGCCATTAACAGAGTAATAAGCAGCACAGCATTTTGGCTGCCCACTTGCTGCAAATCGAAACGCCCGGTGAGACGACCGTAGTACATCAAGCCGTTACACAAGGCGAGTAACAGCAAAACCGGAACGAAAAACAGATTACGCTGTTGGCGAACGGCAATTAAAGGAATCGCCAACAAGATCGCGGCCAATGGTAAAAACGTAAGATCGATGATGATCGGCACATATGTTGGCAAGAACGCTCCAAAGAGCAAACTTACTCGTCCCAAAAGCCATACCGTGGTCAGCACCGCTAAAGCACGGCCGTGGGTCGCCCGCAGACCCGTCCAGTTTTGTACTGCGGTCAAAAGAAAGCCGACAATAATGGCGGCAACAAAGCCGAACAGCATTTCGTGACTATGCCAAAACATCACATCTGCGAAAACCGGCAGCTGCACGGCGCCACTTAGCACCCAAAGCCATAGCATCATAGCTAAGGCGCTGAAGGTCGCCCCTAATAAGAACATGGGCCGAAAAGCTTGACGCAGCAATGGCCACATTTTCTGTTCAACCTGAAGATCAGTGATTTGTATCATGACGCATCCTTAACATGCATTTTGTATCTATGTTTATATCACAAAATACCACGCAATCGGCACTGATTTCCTTGGTGTACCTCTTATTACCTTCCATCTTTGGCTCGGTGTATACGAACTACCTAACAGGGGGTAAAAAACCCTTAAAACACTGTGATTTAAACGCTATTTCCAGCTCCCACTAAAGCGGTAGAAGTCAATCTAAGGCCCTGTTATAGCAAGGTTTCACAGCTATCCGAAGGCCCAGAAATAAGTAGACTGAAGGCAGATAACTTCAACGTCGTACCTTGAGGAGCTTGGCTATGACAACACCGCAACAAAATGTGAGTAAGTTCGACCGCTACCGTGCGCTCGGCCTCTCCACTTTTGCGTTCACATTGTGTTTTGCCGTGTGGACTATTTTCTCGATCATCGGTATTCAAATTAAAGATGATTTCAACTTAACCGATACCCAGCTTGGCTTGCTCATGGCTACGCCAATTTTGACGGGTTCAATCAGCCGTATGTTTTTGGGGATCTGGACCGACCGCCTTGGTGGCCGCTGGGTCTTCGGCGTATTGATGCTAACCACAGCGTTGTGTGTGTACTTACTCACTTTCGCTACCAGTTACTACATGCTACTCGTGGGCGCTTTAGGGGTCGGCTTAGCCGGTGGTGCCTTTATTGTCGGTGTCACCTATACCTCTGCTTGGTTTGAAAGTAAGCAACAAGGTACAGCGCTAGGTATTTTTGGCGCGGGTAACGTCGGTTCTGCGGTGACTAACTTCGGTGCGCCGTTCTTGCTGGTTGCGCTCGGTTGGCAGGGTGCTGCGCAAGTCTACGCGACCGTCATCGGCATCATGGGTATCGTGTTTATCGTCTTGGCCAAAGAGGACCCGCTCACACAGCAGCGCCGCCAACAACCGAAGCAAAGCTTCTGGGAGCAAATGGCACCGCTGTCAGAGTTACGGGTTTGGCGCTTTAGTCTGTACTACTTCTTCGTATTTGGCGCCTTCGTTGCCTTGGCTTTATGGTTACCGCACTACTTGATGGAAGTGTACGGCTTAAGCATTAAAGAAGCGGGTATCATCGCCGCGCTATACACCATTCCGGCATCATTATTCCGTATTCTCGGCGGCTGGATGTCAGACAAATACGGCGCGCGCCGGGTCATGTATTGGACCTTTATTGCCTCTGCGGTGTGTACTTTCTTACTAAGCTATCCATCTACCGAGTACATCGTGCAAGGTGTACACGGCGAAATTCGTTTCCAGTTTGAAATCACGCTGGCGATGTTTGTGGTGCTGACCTTTGTACTTGGCTTCTTCATGTCGCTCGGTAAAGCTGCCGTATTCAAACATATTCCGGTTTACTATCCGAAAAGCGTCGGCGCTGTCGGTGGTGTGGTCGGTATGATCGGTGGTCTTGGTGGCTTTTTCTTGCCGCTCACCTTCGGTATGTTGAATGACGTGATTGGCGTCTGGCAAAGCGTGTTTATGCTGCTCTTCGCCATTACTGTTGGTTCATTGTGGTGGATGCACTTTGCCATCCGTCGTGCAGAGCGTATGGAGCTACTCAGTGGTTCCGAGCAAACCGACTTACCTGAACTATCAACCCCTGACCACTACACCCTTGATGACTGGCGCCCGGAAGACAAAGACTTTTGGGAAACCAAAGGTAAGAAAATCGCCAGCCGTAACCTGTGGATTTCAATTCCGAATCTGTTTTTAGCGTTCGCGGTGTGGACCATCTGGAGTATTTTGGTGGTAAAAATGCCGCAGCTCGGCTTCGGTTATTCATCGAACGAACTGTTCTGGCTTGCAGCACTCCCAGCGCTCTCAGGCGCGACACTACGAATCTTCTACAGCTTTATGGTGCCGATCTTTGGTGGCCGGCGTTGGACCGCAATGTCCACCGCGTCGTTGCTGATCCCTTGTATCTGGATAGGCTTTGCCATTCAGAATCCTGATACGCCATACATCATCATGTTGATTTTGGCACTGCTCTGCGGCTTCGGTGGCGGTAACTTCTCCAGCTCAATGGCAAACATTAGCTTTTTCTATCCACAAAAGGAGAAAGGGGGCGCCCTAGGCATGAATGCTGGCCTGGGTAACTTAGGTGTCTCCGGCATGCAATTGCTCGCGCCATTGGTTATTGCCGGTAGCGTGTTTGGCCCCTTTGGCGGCGACCCATTAACCGTCGTGAGCGGCGCTAATGCTGGTAGTGAGCTGTGGCTACAAAACGCCGCGTTCTTGTGGGTGCCACTGATTGCCATTGGTGCGATTGCAGCGTGGTTTGGCATGAACGATATCTCATCTGCTAAAGCCTCGTTCAGTGACCAAGCGGTTATTTTCAAACGCTCACACAACTGGATCATGTGTATTCTGTACTTGGGTACTTTCGGTAGCTTTATCGGCTTTGCCGCTGGCTTCCCGCTTCTTTCAGGCATGCTGTTCCCTGAAGTGGACCCAACCAAATACGCCTTCTTAGGCCCATTGGTTGGCGCTTTGGCGCGACCTGCTGGAGGCATCATTGCCGATAAGCTGGGTGGCGCACGCGTGACCTTCTGGAACTTCTTATTGATGATTCTGGGCGTGGTCGGTGTACTGTATTACCTCCCGCTTGGTGACAGTGCCGGCAGCTTTACTGGCTTCTTTGTCTCGTTCTTGGTGCTCTTTATTGCCACAGGTATCGGTAACGGCTCGACTTTCCGTATGGTGCCAGTGATCTTCTTGAACCAGCGCAAGCGTGTGCACGGTGACACTGGCGTCGCTATCAAAGAAGGTAACAAAGAGTCAGCAGCGGTTATCGGCTTCATCTCGGCCTTCGCGGCCTACGGTGGCTTCTTTATTCCGAAGGCTTACGGTACATCGATTGCGATGACCGGAAGCGTGGCGGGTGCGCTCTATGCCTTTATCGGCTTCTACGCGCTGTGCACCGTGATCACCTGGTGGTTTTACTCTCGTAAAGGTGCAGCGGACCCTTGCTAAAAGGGCGGCAGGCAATACAGCAAAGGGCGCAATCAATGCGCCCTTTCTTATTTGTTTGTTCGGGTTTATTTTTGCGGACGGAAAGGTTTGATGACGGCTTCGTCGCACTCAAGATAAGGACCATTCATTAGGTCGATGCAATAAGGGATTGCAGGGAATACGGCATCAAGGCACTGACGAATGGCTTTGGGCTTACCTGGCAGATTCACAATCAGACTGGAACCACGCAAACCAGCAGTTTGCCGCGACAGAATCGCGGTCGGTACGTACTTCAACGATTCCGCGCGCATTAGTTCGCCAAAGCCTGGCATCATGCGATCACAGACGGCTTCGGTGGCTTCCGGCGTTACATCTCGTTCCGCTGGTCCTGTGCCGCCCGTGGTGACGACTAGACAGCAGTTTTCATCGTCGACCAATTCACGCAAGGTCGCCTCAATGACCTCCTTTTCATCTGGAATAAGCCGATAACAGGCTTGCCAAGGCGAGGTCAGGTACTCGCTCAAGGTTTCTTCAATGGCTTTACCTGAAATATCATCGTAAACCCCTGCACTGGCGCGGTCGCTTACGGTCAGCACGCCAATACGCGCTGGTTGTTCAGCTTTCATATTTCTCCACCTTGGTTTGCATACTTTCATCAGCTTGCACTAGGCCGGCTAATTTTAACCAATAGCCATTGCTTTCGTCTTTGGCTAATGGATACGGCTGCAGGCCATCTTGATTTATCCTGAAGCGCCGGAGCCAAGTCATAGTATCGTGCGCTTGTGGGCTTAAGCGTACCATATCCACTAAGCCGTGCATGCCCTTGAGCTGGTTAATCAAATTATAGCGAGTACCCGATTGCGTCTGGATGCCATTCAGCACAAACACATCGGTACCATCTTGGCTGGTCACGGTGCGCCCATCAGGATACTTGATACAACAGAGCTCGCATTGATCTTTGGCGCGATTTTCTGAGCGTGCGGTGAAGCAGCGCCCTGACCACGCTAACGGCATATGGCCGAAAGCGAACAGTTCAGTTTCAAAACAATCACGGACACTTTCGATCAGCGGCTCAGCCAATAACTCGGCCAACCAGTCGCGGGATAATTCAACTGGAATCACCCAGCGCTTCATGCCCATTCCGACAAGCTTGCGCAGGCTATGTTGATTGTAGATTTGCAATGCGGAACCACCGACAAACGGAAGTTTGTTCTCATGCAAAAAGCTAATCGCGCCAGCGTCGTTGGCCTCAACCATGAACTCGCCGTTGTCACAGTATTTACGCAGCTCGCGCAGCTCTGACGACGCTTCCAACAGCGTCATGGTCGACAGGCACACTTGCTTACCGGCCTCACGCAGCATTTGCGCGATGCGAAAATAGTCTTCAAATTTAAGTTCGCGGCGCTTACTACACACGGTTTCACCCAAATAGACACAATCCACATCTGAGCTCGCAACCTGCTCGTAGAAACGCTCGACTTGCGCCTTCGGCCAAAAATATAAGATAGGTCCAAAAGAGAACTGCATGATTATTTCCATTTCCGATGATAGGCGCCAAGGGTGGTTTGGCTGCCTTCAGATAGATTTGCGAGCACGGCATTCCAGTCACTTTGCACGGTGAAGTGCTCAGGGTCCTGCATGACACGGTCGATGGCTTGGCGCCACACCCGCGTGATTTGTGCCACGTAAGCTGGGCTGCGTTGACGACCCTCGATTTTGAGACTAGCAATGCCTTCGCGGTAGAGTTCAGGGAGCAAGTCCAAAGTATTCAAGCTGGTGGGCTCTTCCAAGGCATGGTAGGTCGCATCGCCAACTTGGAAACGACCTTTGCAAAGGGTTGGATAGCCGGCGGTTTCGTCTGCCGCAAAACGGTCGATCATAATGCCATTGAGGCGCGACTCTAAGCCACCGTCGGCGGTTTCATCCCAGCGCACGTACTGTGCTGGCGAACAGGCACCGGCGGTGTTGGGCGACTCCCCTGTCATATAGGAACTCAAGTAACAGCGACCTTCCGCCATAATGCACAGGCTGCCAAAGGCAAAGACCTCGAGTTCAACATCGGTGGTGCGCGCCAGCGAGCGTACTTGCTGCATCGACAACACCCGCGGCAGCACCACGCGTTTCACACCGAACTGTTTATAAAAATCGATTGCAGCGGCATTAGTCGCCGAGGCTTGCACACTTAAGTGCAATTCCATTTTCGGATAGCGCTCTGCCGCGTAGGCCAGCACAGCAATATCCGCCACAATCAGTACATCTACGCCGGCAGCCGCAGCATCGTCAACGGCTTGGCGCCAATGATCCCAGGTTTTGACATGCGCAAAGGTGTTAATCGCAACGTGTATTTTTTTGCCGTAGCTATGCACCAAGCGCACCGCTTCGCGTAAGCTAGCCGCATCAAGATTCAGCCCAGCAAAATGCCGAGCGTTGGTTTCACCTTTGAACCCTACATAAACGGCATCAGCACCGTTTTCTAATGCAGCTTTTAACGCTGGCATACTGCCAGCAGGACAGAGCAATTCCATGTTTTCGCCTTTACTTTTACCTGCAATGAAGACGTTTATTGATCTCCACCATGAACATGCATTCATAATGGCAATTATAATGCTTCGTGGCGTTGACGTGGCGCAAATGCGAGGCAATGAATGGTTATCACCAAAGTAGTAGAATGGGCACCGCGGGTGCTGGCAAAAGGCGTTACGATTGCGCCTTCGGGGCTCACTTGCACGCTCATTGAGCAGCTTTTTCGGCGGCTGTTTTCGACCGACTGCAAGGCGGGGGCCTTTGCGTTCCTTGAGAGCCGCTGGGCGGGAATCGAGATCACTGATCTTGGCCTAGAATTTGCGGTGAGCAGTCAAAACCAATTGTTGCTGGTGCGGCCTAAGGCCAAACCTCTCGACACCACTCTCGATGTAACGATGCGCGTCACCTGGCCGGTGTTATTGCAGCTGGCAACTCAGCAAGTTGACCCCGATACGCTGTTTTTCCGCCGCAAGCTACTTGTGACCGGCGACACCGAGCTTGGCTTGCAGCTGAAGAACCTGCTCGACACCATTGAAATCAAGGAGCGCATGCCGGCGTTTGCGTACCAACAATTGGAATTGTTGGCAGAAAAGTCTTTGACTTAGATCAAAGAAGTAACCCTTCATGAGTATCAAAATTTTGATCTGAATCACTTAAAATAGGTCCCAAATTCGCCGCATTATTGGAGTTCATTATGTCTGCGGTTACTTGGGATCAAGCTTTGATCGACAAATACAACATCAATGGTCCGCGCTACACGTCGTACCCGACGGCGTTAGCCCTAACCAGTGACTTTGCCGTAACTAAGGTTGCCGAAACCCTAGCAACAGCACCGAAGGCCTTAAGCCTGTATTTGCATTTACCGTTCTGCCATAAACTCTGTTATTACTGCGGCTGCAACAAGGTCATCACGCGCCATCAACACAAGGCCGATCGCTACTTAGATATGCTGGCCAAAGAAATGGCCATGTATCAGCCGATGCTGGGTGAGCGTGTGGTCAATCAGATTCATTTGGGTGGCGGAACCCCGACGTTTCTTACCGAAACGCAACTGACGCGCCTGTGGGAACTCCTCAATCAGTACTTCACCATTACCGACGATGCCGAATTAAGCATTGAAATCGACCCACGTAGTTGCAGTGACGATAAGCTGCGGCATTTGCGTGAGCTGGGCTTCAATCGAGTCAGCTATGGTGTGCAGGACTTTGACGAGAAAGTGCAAATTGCCATTAATCGTGTGCAAGACACCGACCTCATCAAACATCAGGTACAACTTAGTCGTGAGCTCGGCTTTGACTCGATAAACTTAGATCTGATTTACGGTCTGCCCTATCAACAGCCGAAAAGCTTCGCGGCATCGATTGATCAGGTGATTGAACTCGCGCCGGACCGTGTGTCACTGTTTAGCTATGCCCACTTACCGCAGCGTTTTGCGGGGCAGCGTAAAATCCCTGACAGCTCGCTGCCATCAGCGCCGATCAAGCTTGAGTTGCTGCAACTTGGCATCACTCGCTTCAGCGCCGCCGGCTACCAATTCATTGGCATGGATCACTTTGCCAAAGTTGACGATGAGCTTGCGCAAGCTCAGCAACAAGGTCGCCTACAACGTAACTTCCAAGGCTATACCACAGCCGGGCAAGACTGCATGTTAGGTCTAGGCGCTTCGTCGATTAGCCAAATCGATGGGGTACTGTGGCAAAATGCCAAAGATCTACCGGATTACTACAAAGCTATTGAAAAAGGTGAGCTACCAGTGGTGAAAGGCTTCAGCTTAAGTGCCGATGACCGCTTACGAGCTGCGCTTATTTCGCAGGTGATCTGTCACTTTAACCTTGATCTCGAAGCGTTCAGCGAACAGTGGAAGATCGACGACTTTTGGGGCTACTTTGCCAATGCGAAGGCAAAACTACAGCCGTTTATCGAAGATGGCTTGGTCGAGGTGTCGGCAACCGAGCTCAAAGTAACCGAACTTGGACGTTTGTGGGTACGTAGTATTTGTGCGTGCTTTGATGCCTACCTCGATAGCGAGGCAGGAATGCCTCGCTACTCGAAAGTGGTGTAAAGGCTTTAGGCGAACAGTTGTAGTAGTTCGCCTTGCTTATTCACGGTGACAAAGTCGGCAATGCTGCCGGCTTTTATTTTATTGACCATCAACGTTAGCGGCTGCTCGGCTTCATCGCTGCTGGGCGGGTGCCCTGCGCGGCCTTCCATGCTGGCGATAAAGGCGATATCCCAGTCCATGCCAGTGCGGTTCGACTCATCCACTAACACAGCAAAGTCGGCTACTTCTTCCGGCAATTTATCCACACACAGCACCGGCTCTAACGCACCACCTTGTTGCTCAGCAAAACGCGCTTGTTGGCTGGCGGTCGCATCTTGTGGCAACTCTGCTTTAGCCAAAACAAACAATAAGCGTTGTGGCTCGGGTTGCTGCTGAGCAGCGGCTATAAGATCGTTATAACTTTCAATAACCATAGGTTGTATCTCTTACAAAGATTTTCGACCTGTTATTGTAATTGTTTCGCACGCCATACCCCATACAACAAAAAAGGGAGCTGAGCTCCCTCTTTGTGAGTAGTTTTACTGATCGCCGTTAACTTGCTTGGCGCCATGCTGCTTGCGCAGCACCAACAGGGTGGTCAACTTGCGTCTGATGCTGGCGATGGTAATGCCGTTTATTATGTTCTTTCTGACGCCCCGAACTGAAAGCGGATACCCGCTTCAAGTAACCAATCACCCGCGTACCATAATCAATATCGGCCGAACCGCATGACGAACAAGCCTGCAGGGTGCGCTTATCGATTTGCTCACACGCGTTGCAAATGGTGATTTTGACGTTGATGCAGAAGTAATTACAGCCCGTACGCGCAGCCGTATTCAGCAGTGCTAGATAGCCTGGCTGATTGAGCTTTTCATCTAAGTTCAGGTGTAAGGCCGAACCACCGTCAAGATACTGAATGAGTTCAGAGCCATGCAGCACAAATTTATCCAGCGCATTGGAGTTTTCGTCTTCGACCACGTAGAAATACGAGTTGTAGCAGTCACGCGGCACGAAATAACCATCTTCACGATCCCATTTCGCGTTTTTCACGCCGAGATTTTCTGCGGGTACAAACTCGGTATTGAACATGTAGCCGTATTCTTTGCGTGCCGCTTTATTGGCATCGTAAATCACCTTCAAGCGCTCCTGTACAAAGGCGGCATACTCAGGGTTATTACTTGCTTCAATGCCTTGTGACTCAGCGGCTTCCACCATGCCGTTAATGCCGATGGTCAGGAACTGCTTGTCGAGACTGATGAAACCGGCGTCATAGACCGTCAACAAACCAGCTTCTTTATATTCTTCCATGAGTTTGCGGTACGCCACCTGATATTTCTGGATCTTGTCGATTTCGGTAGCTAAGTCGCGGCCATCTTGCACCAAACGGTTCATGTTGATGGTGATCACGTTGATGGAACCCGTGGCGACCCCGCCTGCACCTAGCGTATACGAGAAGGTATTGTCGCTAATTTCGCTCCGTAGTCGACAACAGGAGGCTAACGAGTCGGCATTGTCTGACAAATAAACAAAAAACGAATTGCCGTCGGCTAGTTCCGCAGCGACCCCTTCGGCAAACTGCTGGTCTTTGCAGGCACCGTCTTCGGTCAGCATCGCTACCGTGACCACAGGGAAGGTTAAAATGGTCTTTTTGCGTTCGTTGTTGAACCACTGCATAAAGAAATCTTGCAGTCCGCTGACCGAGCTCCATTCAGGTTTACTGAAATCTGGGAACACAAAGTCGCCGAACATGCTCTCAAAATAGAACTTGTCGTACACGGAAATATTCCAGAACACGCTCTGGTAACCACGGGCTGCCGCCGGTTGGTTTAGGGCATACACCACGTGCTGTAAGTGGTTTTCAATCTGGTGGCGGTGGGTGTTGAGGTAGTCATCACCATAGTCTTTGCGAGCAAAATAATCGAAATACGTTAGAAATTCGACGGTCGCGACGGCGCCAGCAAACTGCGAACTGACAGCAAAAACAAAATTGACGAAGCAACCACAGAAGCTCTCGAGGTGTTTCGGCGCTTGTGATTCGCCACCAAGTTTAGTTAAGCCATCGCGTAAGAATGGGTACATGGTGACCGAAACGCAATAGGGCTTCAGACTGGTTTCATCATGCACATAGATCTCATGGTCTTCGATTTGCCGTACGTATTCTTGCGCCAAGTCATTACCAAAGAGCTCCGCGATCTTTGTGCTGACCTGCTTGCGGTTCACTTGCACAAAGAAGTCTTTCATTAACTCGGCTTCAAGGGTCGCAATGTTCTTTTGGGTGACATTGGCATTGGCGTCCATCTTCGAACCATCGGCGGCGTTTTGAGCTTGCAAATAGTCATGGATGAACTGCATTTTGTGATCGATTTGCTCAGGTTGTAAGCGCAACATGTTGTTCTTCCTTTCTTATGTTTATACATTCACGGTCAATAAAATCCGGGCAAAACAAGGCATTCAGCACTTCCCCGGTGCGTAAGTCGTAATAGCGTTGGTTGGTGGTGGGCGAGTCCAAGCCACCACATTCTGGGCGCCATGGCCCAGTTTTTAAGTAAGTTAGGTGCTGGGTCAAAGTATCGGATACCTGCTCGTAGCCGGTATAAAGGCAAGTTTGCAAGCCCAACAGCTTGGCCCGACGCAGCAGCGTCTCCAGACGCTCGGGGTGCCATTCACCCCCCAGAAACAAGACCGCGGTAATCAGGCCTTGATAACGATTCAGCTGTTGCTCGAAGTGTTCATCGGTCAGTTCCACGCCACGGTCTGCCGGCCAACTGTCCGCACTATGGCAACCCTTGCAGCCAACAGGGCAACCGGTGATGGTATAAGCCAAAGCCACCTCACCTGGTACCTCTTGAAAGACAATGTCTACTGCACTAAAACGCATCATTTCGTCACCATAACACTATATATTGTGGTTCAGCTTAGATGATGGCACTAGATTTGCGTTGATCATGATCAACAAAAGTGTTGGGTGGGTAGAAACAACCCACAGTGTCGATTTGACTAGCCAAACGGCTGGGTAGAAAAAACCCTATTACGCATCAAAGCCCAATAAAAACAACAAGATAAAAGTTGGCAAGGCAATTGCAATATAACCTGTGGAGATAAACCTCATAACAAGAAGGTGATGTATGGCAGGTTATAAAAAACTTTGGTGGACGCTCATTGCGATACTCGCAATTACGTTTGGAATATTGGGTTACTTCGGCCACGAAGTGTATCGCGAAGCTCCGCCGATTCCGGCGAAATTTGTGACCACAAATGGCCAAACATTAATGACCGAAGAGTCAATTCTTGATGGTCAAACCGCATGGCAATCCGTCGGTGGTATGCAGCTCGGTTCGATTTGGGGGCATGGCGCCTACCAAGCGCCCGACTGGACTGCTGATTGGTTGCATCGTGAACTCTTAGCGTGGTTAGAGATTGCCGCAGCAGAAGAGTTTATGACGGCGTACGACAAACTCACGCCAGCGCAGCAGAATCAACTGCAGTTTGCGCTCAAACAGGCGTATCGCACCAACACCTATGATGCTGCAAGTAACGAAGTGGTGATTGACGAACGTCGTGCGCAAGCCATTGCCGAAACTGCGGATTACTACATTCGTTTGTTCAGCGATGACGCTACACTACGTGGTACGCGTGAAAGCTATGCAATGAAAGAGAACACCCTGCCAAGTCTTGAGCGTCGTGAACGTATGGCAGAATTCTTCTTCTGGACTGCTTGGGCGGCGGCAACTGAGCGCCCTGATGCTGACGTCACCTACACCAACAACTGGCCCCATGAGCCGTTGATTGATAACGTGCCGAGCGCTGAGAACATCATCTGGTCAATTGTTAGTGTGATCTTATTGATTGCCGGTGTCGGTGGTTTGATTTGGGCCTGGGCCTTTATTCGTAAACATGACGAAGAAGAACCTGCAGCACCAAAACAAGATCCGATCAGCTTGGTTAAATTGACCCCGTCACAAAAAGCCTTGGGCAAATACCTGTTCATTGTTGTGGCGCTGTTTACCCTGCAGGTCTTGTTAGGTGGTTTCACCGCACACTACACCGTTGAAGGCCAAGAGTTCTACGGCATTAACGTGTCTGAGTGGTTCCCGTACAGCTTAGTACGTACCTGGCACATTCAAGCGGCATTGTTCTGGATTGCCACCGGCTTTTTGGCGGCTGGCTTATTCCTTGCGCCGATTATTAACGGTGGCAAAGACCCCAAATACCAAAAGCTCGGGGTTGATATCCTGTTCTGGGCCTTGGTGGTTGTGGTTGCCGGTACCTTTATTGGTAGCTTCCTCGCCATTGCGCAAATCATGCCTGAGCACCTGAATTTCTGGCTCGGTCACCAAGGTTACGAATACGTCGACCTCGGCCGCCTCTGGCAGATTGGTAAATTTGTTGGCATCGTATTCTGGCTTGGCCTGATGATGCGTGGCGTCATTGGCGCCTTTAAAGTCAAAGGCGACAAGAACTTACTGGCGCTCTTCACCGCTTCAGTTGTTGCTATCGGCCTGTTCTACGGTGCCGGCTTCTTCTACGGCGAGCGTACCCACTTGTCTGTCATGGAATACTGGCGCTGGTGGATCGTCCACCTTTGGGTTGAAGGCTTCTTCGAAGTGTTCGCCACCACTGCCATTGCCTTTATCTTCCACAGCATGGGCTTGGTCTCACGCAAAATGGCGACCACTGCGTCACTGGCATCAGCCTCATTGTTTATGCTTGGTGGGGTACCGGGTACTTTCCACCACTTGTACTTCTCAGGCACCACTACGCCAGTGATGGCGGTCGGTGCGACCTTTAGTGCACTCGAAGTGGTACCGCTTATCGTACTTGGCTACGAAGCATGGGAAAACTGGAGCATGCAACATAAAGCGCCGTGGATGGCCCGCATTAAATGGCCACTCATGTGCTTCGTTGCCGTGGCGTTCTGGAACATGTTGGGCGCTGGTGTGTTGGGCTTCATGATTAACCCACCGATTTCGCTCTACTATGTGCAAGGTTTGAACACTACTCCGACTCACGCTCACGCAGCCCTATTCGGTGTCTATGGCTTCTTGGCGCTCGGTTTCGTCTTGCTCATCTTGCGCTACATCCGTCCGCACTTGGCGTTCAATGATAAACTCATGAACACTGCGTTCTGGTGGATGAACGGTGGCTTAGTATTGATGCTCTTTAGCAGCTTGCTGCCGATTGGTTTCATTCAGTTCTACGCCGCGGCTTCAGAAGGCCTCTGGTATGCCCGTAGCGAAGCCTTTATGCAGCAACCGTTGCTCGAAGGTTTACGTTGGGTGCGCACCGTGGGTGATGTGATCTTTATCATCGGCGCCCTCGCGATTAGCTGGCAAGTGGTCAGCGGGCTTTGGGGTAAGCAGGCCAAGCAAGAAGGCATTGCCGTCGAACAAAACTAACGATTTCTCGTTGTGGGAGGTGCACTGTTCTCCAGGGTGCCCTCCCTTTTTCTTTGGAGGTGCTGATGTCTGCTCTGATGTCTACTCAACAACCACGCCAGCGCAAACCGAACACCACTGCCGCCATGCGCGCGTTGTTGGATACCATTCGCAATACCATCCCCTTCGGCCTCGAAGACGCCGACATGTGCCAAGGCATTTGCCGCGGCTGCTCAAAGAAAATGATGGAAATGCTCGACGCTGAAGTTAGCCAATGGCAAGTCGACCTCGACAACCAAACCGCCGAGCCGACCTTCGCTGACCTCGCCTTTATGGAAAAGCTTGCACGCCGCACCTACAAAGTCCTGCAGCGCAACAACCTCATTTAGAGTTTGGGAGGCTTGCGACGCCGCGCACTCAGTTGAAACCCGCCTGGTGCAAGCACCTTATTCATGATGGAAAGCCGCGCATCGGTGGTGCCTTTCTCGATTTCGCGCAGGGTGCGATCCGAAATGCCGATAAACTTCGCATATTGCAGTTGCGTCATGCCATAAAGCCGTTTACGAATCGCTTGCACCATCTCTCCGAACGTTATCGCGTCATCTGCGAGTGCTTGTTCGAGTTCGGCGATGATTGCTAGGCGGTCTTCAACCGATAACTCAGTCATCGAACACCCCCATATCTGTCAGCTTCTTTCGTGTTCTTTCAAGGCCAATTGCCGGAAAATCCAAAATACGTTCGGGGCACCCAGCCATGTGAAGTTCGTCTTTCAAGTGAACAAGATTTTTCGCAATAGTTTTAAGAAAAGTCAGTAGTTCGTCCGCGGGAGCAAAAGCACCAAGATCTTGTACAACCTGATCAAATTTCACTATTGAGGCGCTTTCAAATTGTCGCGGCCACTTAAATAGACGCACGACCATTTCTGGATCCGCTTTCATCGGCGCAAAGTCATAAATAGGCGCAAAACGGATATCTCCTTCAAGCTTCAAGAAGGAAATATTGCGCCCATGATTATCCGAATTACCAAATACTAAGTTGAGCAAGTCACGTGCGAGGTACTGTTTGGCGAATTCAGCTTTACTCATTTGCGTTCCACGACGGATCTTTGCCCATACTTCGGTCATCACGTCAAAATGGTTTTGCGCGCTGCCCGGACCCGCATTAATGATCGAATAGATACTCTCTACACCTATGCGCTTGGCTAAGCCATTCTCTGCAACAACATCAAACCGCGGCAACCATAAGCTGACTTGGCCTTCATGTTGGTGCAGCATCATATTTTCGGTATCGATGGTTTCAATTCCGCTTCCGGCTAGGAGCTTCGCTAGGACCTTATAATAGCAACACTCCGCTGCCAGAATGTCATTGTCCAAGCGCGTTCGACGGTTCCGTGCAAACTTTGTCAGATAGGGCTTGGCAGCGAGAGGTTTGCCGGCAAAGTCACCATCGATGTACACGTGTTCACCCTCGACCATCAATAACAGCTTCGGCGCTACACCTACAGCACCCGTTGCACCGCCAACCGCCGCACCGTTCTCATTGGCATACTCAAGAAAGTCGTGTTGTAACTCAACCACAGCTTGCAATGGGAAGCGTTGCGCAATGTCATTGTGCCTGTATGCAAATGCTTCTTTTATGCGCAAGTTACCGATAGGGGCCATCACCGCGTGCTTCAGCAATTCAATATTTTGCACAAACTCGGGTTCACGCTTTAAATCCAAACGGGCCAACCACCAATCACGTGACTTACCAACGGGTAGAAGATCATCCAAGAGCGCTGGCCATGAAGGGTAGTCCACAGGGAGAACACCAACAGGTGCGTTGACCGTACACGCACTGCTATCAATGGCCTCATAATGCAGGATTTCGGTTATGTAGGCGTGCGTATATGCAAGGGTCACGTTGCCATGAACAGCGTTGTCATGAAAAATGAGCTCCGCGGCATCATGCCAACGCCCTTGATTAAAAAGCTGTAGAGTGAGCTTTTGCATTCAGTTACCGGTAGTTTAATTCCTATTATGGTTACTTATAGACCAAAATACGGAATCAATCTACCGCTCAATCGCAAAAAAAATCAAATTTTAGGAAGCAAACTTCCGCCTAATAGTGATGACATAGGCTTGTTCCGTCATACCAAACATCGACATTAGCGAAATTTTTCTCAGGACGATGCCGTTATTTTAGACCTCAACTCGCGAGACTCTAACTTACGTAACATGCCAGACCCTTTCATCTCTTCATAATTAGACCAAGCTAACTCAGGAAAGGAATACATGCCTAGAGTCCACAGTCCAGCCTCAAAGTCCGCGCGATTGTCATCGGTAAGTGTTTCACCTTCCAAGATTCCTAAAGCATTAGATTGATGCTCTATGACCGCTGCGTTTTCCTTCAACGCTTTATCTATGCGCTCTAATGATGCAGAGATGTCACCTTGCAAAGCTAGTAAATAGTGTTTTTGATCCTCTTTATCCTTCAGTCGATGCTGCCAATTGCTTAACTCCATAGCTATGACTACTCCGACGATAACAATGAGCAGATCCACTACTATCGCAACCCAGTTTTGTTCTTTTATATGCCCGAGAATTTTTCGATAGCGCACTGTTTCCTTCCTTTAAGATATCCGACCGCAAGCCAATCTCCATCAAGTCGGTATATAGGGAGAGTTGAGGCTTTTTATTAACCGCGGTTTTCAATCGATTTGTCTAGAATTGGGCCCGGTCTAAGAAGCTAAAAACTCATTGAAATTATCTTACGATTTCGGAGGCAACGTCAGGTATCTTTTGACTTCAGGAGTCCCGCAAAATACTTAAAATGCGTGCATATATAATCTTCGTGAGCAGCACTCTATCGTCGCCTGTCGTATTAGTAAATTGAATAACAACAGTGTCGATGTCTTTATGGTAACGGGCGATACTAGAATAACCTAATACCCAGCCAGTATGGCTATGCTCGTAAATGCTTCTGTATATTTGGCTTTCTTGCTCCGTAAATAAAGTTCCGTCGTTGAGAGCACGCAGAAAAACTCCAACATTTTGCGCACTCGCCACATACCCTTGGTCTAGATGTTTGAAGTCTTCCTGATAGCCTACATGATAACCGCTCATGAGGTCATTGATTGGCGCTTCGTGAATAGAAAAGTAGGTATCATGTAAGCCTAAAGGTAATAAAATTTCGTTTTTTATGTAATCCTTATAGTCATATCCTAATGCTCTCGTCATTACTTTTTGTAGCAGTAGGTAATTCGTATTTGAATATGCGTAGTCTTCACCAGGCATAAAGTCCGCAGGTTTATCTAGAACTAAGCCCAGCCCATCAAGCGAGTTTGAAGCCCAGTCAAAATCCACTTGGTCAGTAAAGTTTGGAATGCCGCTACGATGCTGAACCAGCATTCGCAAAGTAATTTTATCTGCGTAGGCAATACGTGAAGTTAGCGCAGGTAAGTAGCTTGCAAGCGTGTTATCTAAATTCAGTACCTTGGCTGCTGCCAGCTTAGCAACAGCACTTGCTTCGTATAACTTAGCGATGCTTGCTATTTTGAATAATGCATTTCCGTATGCAGGTCGATTTTGTTCCCTATTGTGCCAGCCACTTGCATATAATTGTGGAGCTTTGTTACCAGCATCGACATAGACAATCATGCCATCTAATTTATGCTCGGTAGCCTGCTGTAGCTCTTTCGCTATGCTGTTGGAAATAGGTTTTAAATAGTAAAGACCATATTCCCAAGGAGCAAAAACATAAATCCCGGCAGTCGTCAGTGACAATGCTATTAGCGCTTTAAGCGCAATTTTTTTCAATTTTGACATAAATACTTATCTGTATTTTATTGAAAACATACTGAATATACGGCACTTCACCACTTAATCATAAACAACGTAAGCTTGTTCGGTGACCGGACTGTCAACACTGGGCTCGTTATTCACGAAACCTTGGATACGCGCCTTGCGTTGCACTTTGAAGCGTTGCCCGTAAGCGCTTTTGACTTCATCTTCAGGCACCGAAAACGGTGGGCCTTCACGGTAACCCTCAGGGTATTCAACAGTCACCAACAGACCTCGACTGCCACTCGGTAGGGTTTTGCGGAGCAGTTCTACATAGCGTGCACGCATTTCCGGTGGCAAAGCGACCAACGCCGCACGGTCATACCAACCATCGACATCGGCCAGATCTTTGGCAGTGAGATCAAAGACATCGCCCACCCAAATCACCAGCTCGTCAACCGCATACTGCTTGAACTTACCGACTGTGGACACTTCCGGCTCAAGTTGGTTCTCGGTGAAGAAGGCCTGCACAGCCAGCTCGCTCAGCTCCACGCCAAACACTTTGTAGCCTTGATCTAGCAACCACAACATATCGTTCGTCTTGCCACACAACTGCACCAAAATACGACCATTTGGGCAAGCTTGCGGGAAATATTCGGTCAATAGCTCATGAAAAGCGTCGCGGTGAAAGCCAATTTGTTGCTGCTGCCAGCGTTGATGCCAAAAGTTGTGGTCCATAAAAAGCCTCCGTGGGTGAGAACTAATGTAGCACCATCAGTCCGCATCTGAATTTAAGCATTTTGCTCAAGCCATTCTTCAACTATTTCGGTTCTGCCTAATTCAATATCAAAATGCTTGCGAAGCCAGTCGCCACCAATGGCGTAGATGAGCAGATACCTAGTCACCGGGTGCTCTGTTGTTTTGGCGAGAATAAAGGACGGAGTCCGTTCAACCATTTTTAACTCGTAAACCTTATCTCTCACACCTGCGGGATAATTGGCGTGGTAAAAGTGAAGGGAAAATAGGCTCCGGCCCGATTTCTTTGTTTCTAAGCGGAGCACTTTGATAGGAGAGTAACTCCGTATCTTGGACTCGAACTCTTCACTTATTATTTCAGCGGCGTACCATTCACTTTCGTTAAGCGTAAACCGTTCTCGATTCAAAACTGGCACCTCGTTCATTCGTTCATGAAATTCACAAGTTTCAATTACGATCCCGCCTGTATACGCATCGTTAGCAAAACACTTTACATCACCAATGAAACATTCTTGGTGCTCATAGGGGGATTCATTATCAACATACTTCCCAGTTATACCGCCATAAACTCCAACATTGAAATACCTAATACTTCTTCCTTCAGAATCCGTTGCTTTCTCCATACATCGACTACATACATAGTTCGGATACCTGGAGAAGTAATCTAATGATGTCTTGCATATCGGTCATTGATGCGATGACTTTTGTCCTTTCATAATGACACCCTTATTACAAGTAAGACCTAGAGCATTCTATGAGTCTTTGATGCTTTAGTCACGCGAGCTTCACGAGCATGTTCGAAAGAAAAGAATAATAAATGCTTTGAAGTCACCGACCAGAAAGTTAACTGATCGGTGTTTTTCTAGGTGGGGATGATAGACTCGCGTCAGTAGACCGTTACTGCAGCAACGGCGAATCCGAAACGGCAAAATCAAAGCCTTTGATTTCAGCGGCTTGAATGAGGGTGTGGATGTATTGCGCGACGGCTTTACGTTCGACTTTCTCGTTCAAGTAGGCGGCGATTTTGTATTTCACTGCGTCGTAGGGGAGCTGCTTGCCTTCGATTTTGCGGTCGACGGCGACCACATGGAAGCCGTAGCGGGTTTCTACGGGATTCGGCAGCAGGCCTGCGTTGGCGGTGAAGACTTGGCGCTCGAATTCAGCGACGGTTTGGCCGCGGCTGATTTGTCCCAAGCTGCCAGCGGTCGCGGCAGACGGACAGGCCGAGTGCTGCTGCGCCAAACGTGAAAAGTCATCGCCTTCGCCGAGTTGCTTGATGATTTGCTCGGCCATCATTTTCGCATTGACGCGATCGAGTTCGTCATCGGGCGCGGCGGCCAACAAGATGTGGCGTACTTCCAGCAACGGTGACGTGGTAAAACGCTCTGGGTTCTGCTGGTAGTAAGTTTCACAAGCTTGGTCATCGGCTTCTGGCATGTCGACTTCGCGCTCGAGCAAGGCCGCGAGAAAGTCATCATCACTGGCATCTTTGTTTTCGTCTTTTACGTGTAGCCCGAGTTCGGCTGCACGTTGACGGAACAATTCACCAATCACCAATGATTCTGCCGCTTTGGCCATGGCTTGCTGCTGGCTGTCCGCTGGATGATATTGCATTTCAGCTAAGATCGCCGGCTCATCAATGGTGGTGTGGTTCACTTGAATCATAATACAACTCCTTAGCGTGCCGCTTTTTGGCGCACGACCTGATGCTGACGACGCAAGTACTGCACCGGCACGCTGAACATGTGCACCAAACGGGTGAACGGGAACACCAAGAAAATGGTGAGACCTAAGGTGATATGCAGCTTAAAGATCCAGTGCACGTCGGTCATGGCGGCAACTGCTGTGGTAGCGTCAAAGGTCAGGGTATTTTGTGCCCAAGCCATCAACAACAGCATGGTTGAACCATCCATGTGGCCAAGTGATACGAAAATCGACAGTAGGCCGAGAATCAATTGCGCATACAGCAACAACAGAATCACGATGTCCATGGTGCTGCTGTTGGCACGAATACGTGGATTGTTCAGGCGACGCAGAATCAAAACCGTCATGCCATAGAAGCAAAGGATACCTGCTAAGCCACCGGCAACAATGGCGATCAGCTGTTTAGTTCCAGCACTAATTCCCAACACGTGCCAAACTTCACTTGGGGTTAACAAGCCGACAAAATGCCCGGCAAAAATCGCCAAAATACCGATATGGAACGCAATACTGCCGCGACGTAACTGCTTCTTTTCGAGCAATTGGCTAGAGCTGGTTTTCCAGGTGAACTGCTCACGGTCGTAGCGGATCCACGTGCCAATCACCATGACCGCCAACGCAATGTAAGGGTAGATGCCAAAGAAAAACGTATTTAAATAATTCATGACTTGCTCCTTAGACGTCGGCGGCGTTTTTCACGTTGCTGAGTTGATCAAGATTCAATGGTACATACTGGTCTCGACGCTGACCTTCCGCCGGGCGGTTTTGCGCGGTCGGACAGGTACTGGTGGCGTCATTGCCGGTAAAGGTCACCATTTCTTCTTCCCAAACTTTGTCGAGTTCTTTCGGCGTGTCGTCACGCTTTTCAGATTCGACTTGCGCACGGACATCGCTTAAATCGATTTCAACGTGCGCCAGCTCCAATAGGCTCTTGAATAGCACCGCGTAGTCACTTTCGCGTTGCTCCAGGCGTGCCGCCAAAACTGCCAAGATGTGCGCGACTTCGGCCAAGCCTTCGCGTGCATTGTCCTCGCCTTGGGTGGCCAAAAATTCGAGATATAACGGAATGTAATCGGGCAATTCTTTAACGCCGATTTCCAAGCCTGCTTGTTGATACTGCTGCATCAAGTCGACCATGGCTTGGCCGCGATCACGTGATTCGCCATGCACATGTTCAAACAACAACAATGACAACGAACGGCCACGCTCGAATAAGCCATCGTATTCCGACTGCCAATCCATGAGGTCGCCGCTGGTGCGGCGTACGATGAAGTTATCGAGGGCCTCTTGTTGCGCTGTGCTCAGCCCAGAGTCACGTACCAAGGTACGTAACTCCGGCACGACGTCGAGCAGCGCTACTTTCGGGTAGTCGAGTAACAGTGAAATCACTTGTAAAACTTGCATGGAATTACTCCTTCACCGTTACAGGGATGACTTGGCGGACGCTTTGCTTCTTCGCGCCAAACAAGTTCACATCGTTATTACCATCGCTACAGCCGTTGCCGAAGGTAAAGCCACAGCTACCTTTCAGGTCATAGGCATTTTCAGCGTAAGCACGATGACTGGTTGGAATCACGAAGCGATCTTCGTAGTTCGCCAGTGCCATGTAGCGGTACATTTCTTCAACTTGATGCTGGGTCAAGCCGACTTGCTTCAAGACTTCTAGATCTTCTACGCCGTCGACGTTCTGGCTGCGTTTGTAAGCACGCATGGCAATCATGCGTTCTAACGCGCGGACAATCGGGAACTCGTCGCCAGCGGTAAGCATATTCGCCAAATAGCGCAGCGGAATACGCAGGGATTTCAGATCTGGAATTTCACCGTTCATGCCCACGTGGCCAGCTTCGACCGCACTTTGGATCGGTGACAGCGGCGGCACGTACCAGACCATGGGTAAGGTGCGATATTCTGGGTGCAACGGCAGCGCAACTTTCCATTGCATCGCCATCATATACACCGGTGAACGCTGGGCAGCTGCAATCCAATTGTCTGCAATGCCTTCTTTGCGCGCAGCAGCTTGCACTTCTGGATCGTGTGGATCTAAGAAGATATCGAGCTGTGCTTGGTACAGGTCTTGTTCGTTCGGCGTATTGGCGGCTTCTTCGATGCGGTCCGCATCGTAAAGTAACACGCCCAAGTAACGGATACGGCCTACACAAGTCTCTGAACAAGTGGTCGGTTGGCCCGCTTCGATACGTGGGAAGCAGAACGTACACTTTTCAGATTTACCGGTTTTCCAGTTGTAGTAAATCTTCTTGTATGGGCAGCCTGATACGCACATGCGCCAGCCGCGACACTTGTCTTGGTCGATCAAGACGATGCCGTCTTCTTCACGTTTGTAGATAGCGCCTGACGGGCAAGCGGCCACACACGCAGGGTTCAGACAGTGCTCACACAAGCGTGGCAAGTACATCATGAAGGTCTTTTCAAATTGACCGTAGATGTCTTTTTGCACCACTTCGTCGAAGTTCTTGTCTTTCTTACGCTTGGCAAACTCAGTACCGAGAATTTCTTCCCAGTTCGGGCCCCACTCGATCTTCTCCATGCGCTGACCTGAGATCAGTGAGCGTGGACGCGCAACCGGTTGGTGCTTGCTGTCTTTTGCGGTGTGCAAGTGTTGATAATCGAAATCAAACGGCTCGTAGTAGTCGTCAATTTCAGGCAAATCTGGGTTGGCGAAAATATTCGCCAACACCCGACGCTTGGCACCGATTTTCAGTTCCAAGTTGCCTTTTTTATTGCGTACCCAGCCGCCATTCCATTTGTCTTGGTTTTCCCATTCTTTCGGGAAGCCCACGCCTGGCTTGGTTTCAACGTTGTTAAACCAAGCGTATTCAACGCCTTCGCGTGATGTCCAAACATTCTTACAAGTGATGGAGCAGGTATGACAACCAATACACTTGTCCAAATTTAGCACCATGCCAATTTGAGCTCTTACTTTCATGGTAACGTCCTCACTCCAACCTTATTCAGTGTCCAACCAGTCGACTTTGTCCATCTTGCGGACCACCACAAATTCATCGCGGTTACAGCCAACGGTGCCGTAGTAGTTAAAGCCATAGGCTTGTTGTGCGTAGCCACCAATCATGTGGGTCGGCTTCATGACCGCACGGGTCACTGAGTTGTGGATACCGCCACGGGTTCCGGTTAACTCTGAACCTGGCACGTTCACAATCCGCTCTTGCGCGTGATACATCATACTCATGCCTTCCGGCACACGTTGCGAGACCACCGCACGGGCACTAATCGAGCCGTTGACGTTGAAGATTTCGATCCAGTCGTTGTCTTCAATACCGGCGGCTTTGGCATCAATTTCACTCAGCCAGACAATCGGGCCACCGCGTGACAAGGTCAGCATCAGCAAGTTGTCAGAGTAGGTGCTGTGAATCCCCCATTTTTGGTGCGGGGTGATCCAGTTCAGTACAATCTCTTTGTTGCCATTGCCTTGCTTGTTCAACACCGGCTCAACGGTTTTCAGGTTAATCGGTGGCTTGTAGGCACACAGGGTTTCACCGAAGTCGCGCATCCACTCATGGTCTTGGTAGAACTGCTGACGACCGGTGACCGTGCGCCATGGAATCATCTCGTGCACGTTGGTGTAACCTGCGTTGTACGACACGTGTTCGTCTTCCAAACCAGACCAGGTCGGTGACGAAATGATCTTGCGTGGTTGCGCCACGATGTCGCGGAAGCGGATTTTTTCCTCTTCTTTTGGCTTGGCCAAGTGCGTATGGTCACGGCCGGTAAACTCACCAAGCGCTTCCCAAGCTTTCACAGCCACGTGGCCATTGGTTTCTGGCGCCAGCGACAAAATCACTTCACAAGCGTCAATCGCGCTGTCGATCACAGGGCGCCCTTTGTTTGCACCTTCTTCGTGGTGCACGCGGTTCAACTTGCCTAAGAAATCGACTTCTTCTTGGGTGTTCCAGTTAATCCCTTTGCCGCCATTACCTAGCTTATCCATCAACGGACCCAGCGAGGTGAAGCGGTGATAGGTATTCGGGTAGTCACGCTCAACAATGTTGATGTTTGGCATAGTGACGCCAGGTACAGCTTCACACTCGCCTTTCCACCAAGCTTTTACCCCATACGGCTGCGCCAGTTCGCCCGGCGAGTCGTGCATAATTGGGGTGGTGACGACATCTGTTTCGACCCCAAGGTGGCCTTGGCAAACGCGCGAGAATTCTTTCGCAATACCTTTAAAGATGTCCCAGTCACTGCGCGCTTCCCAGACTGGGTCAACGGCTGCGGTTAAGGGGTGAATAAACGGATGCATATCCGAGGTATTCATGTCGTCTTTTTCGTACCAAGTAGCCGTTGGCAACACGATGTCGGAGTACAAACAGGTGGTCGACATACGGAAATCGAGGGTTACCCACAAGTCCACTTTGCCTTCTGCACCGTCGTCGACCCATTCGACGTCTTCCGGTTTCTTGCCACCGAAGTCGCCGAGATCTTTGCCGAGCAAGCCGTGCTTGGTGCCCAAGAAGTGCTTGAGCATGTACTCGTGACCTTTACCTGATGAACCCAGCAGGTTTGAACGCCAGATAAACATGTTGCGCGGGAAGTTCTGCGGATTATCTGGTTGCTCACAGGCGAACTTCAACGAACCACCTTTGAGCTGCTCAACCAAGTAGTCCTTCACGTCTTTACCGGCTTTTTCTGCGGCTGCCGCAATCGTTAACGGGTTGGTGCCCAACTGTGGTGCTGACGGCAACCAGCCCATGCGCTCGGCGCGGGTGTTGTAGTCAATGATCGAGCTTTGCCACTTGTTCTTGTCGGCTAACGGCGACACGACTTCACTCATGTCGAGCTTCTCGTAGCGCCACTGACTTGAGTGGTTGTAGAAGAACGAAGTACCGTTCATGTGACGTGGTGGACGCTGCCAGTCAAGGCCAAATGCCAACGGCTGCCAACCAGTTTGTGGACGCAGTTTTTCTTGCCCAACATAGTGGGCCCAACCGCCGCCTGATTGGCCGATACAGCCACACATCATCAGCATGTTGATCAAGCCACGGTAGCTCATGTCCATGTGGTACCAGTGGTTCAACGCAGCACCTACGATAATCATCGAACGACCTTTGGTCTTGTCAGCGTTGCGGGCAAACTCAGTGGCCACACGGATCACGTCAGCGGGTTTAACGCCAGTGATGTGCTCTTGCCATGCTGGCGTATACGGTACGTCATCTTCGTAGCTTTGCGCACGGTTTGGATCCTTGCTGCCGTCGTCAACGCCGTATTGTGCCAACATCAAGTCATAAACGGTCGCAACCAAAGCGGTTTCGCCATTGGCAAGCTCAACACGCTTCGCCGGAATGCGGCGTACTTGCACTTCGTCATGGTGCGTGTGCTGGAAGTAGTCATACTCGTGCGGTGCTGCACCAAAATAGGGGAAGCCAACTTCGACGACTTCATCGTGGCCGTCTTTCAGGCTGATTTGTAAATCGACTTCACCGCCTTTGTCTTTTTGCTCAAGGTTCCACTTACCTTTTTCACCCCAGCGGTAACCAATCGCACCGTTCGGGCTGGTCAGACGCTGGTCGGCAGCATTAATGGCAATGGTTTTCCAATCTGGGTTGTTGTCTTCGCCAAGATTGTCGACCAAGTCAGCAGCACGCAAGAAGCGGCCTTGCTTCAGAACCTTTTCGCCTGGCTCAAGCATGACTAGCATCGGCATGTCGGTGTAGCGCTTCACGTAGTCTTGGAAGTAGCTACTTTGCTGGTTCACATAGTATTCTTTCAAAATAACGTGGCCGAACGCCATCGCCAAGGCTGAGTCGGTACCTTGGCGTGGCGCCAACCACGTGTCACCAAACTTCGACGCTTCTGAATAGTCCGAAGTAATGACGCAAGTTTTGGTACCCTTGTAACGAACTTCGGTTAAGAAGTGCGCGTCAGGCGTACGTGTTTGTGGAACGTTGGAGCCCCAGACGATGATGTAGTTTGAATTGTACCAGTCAGCTGACTCAGGGACGTCGGTCTGCTCACCCCAGACCTGCGGCGAGGCCGGTGGTAGGTCGCAATACCAGTCATAGAAGCTCAGGCAGTTACCACCAATCAGTGATAAATAACGTGCGCCAGCGGCATACGACACCATCGACATGGCCGGAATTGGTGAGAAACCACTGATACGGTCAGGACCATAAGTTTTAGCGGTATAGACGTTACTTGCGGCAATCAGTTCGTTGACTTCTTCCCAGCTTGCCCGCACAAAGCCACCCAAACCACGGCGCTCTTTGTAGCTCTTCGCTTTGATAGGATCGGTAACGATAGATTCCCACGCTTGCACCGGGTCTTTGTGCTGCTCTTTCGCGTCACGCCACAGCTCCATGAGCTTTTGGCGCATCTTCGGGTACTTCAAGCGGTTGGCGCTGTAGATGTACCACGAATAGCTTGCCCCACGCGGGCAGCCACGTGGTTCATGGTTAGGTAAGTCCGGGCGTGTACGCGGGTAGTCGGTTTGCTGGGTTTCCCAGGTCACCAAGCCATCTTTGACGTAAATTTTCCAGCTACATGAACCGGTACAGTTCACGCCGTGGGTTGAGCGCACGACCTTGTCGTGTTGCCAACGCTGACGATAGCCGTTTTCCCAAGTACGATCTTGGTCAGTTGTTACCCCATGCCCATCGGCAAAAGGTTCTTTGCGGGTTTTGAAAAACCGCAGTTTGTCGAGTAGATGACTCATCCTCAAACTCCTAGTAGATGTCGTTACGCGCTAAGTTTGGATCGGACGTTAAGGTAAAGCCATAGGTCGACAGAGGGGTAAAATAGGGGGTATACGCCTTTTCTACCCCATTTGGAGTAGAGGGTTTTTTCATAAGCCATTGTTCTAATTAAACTTTGTAAATTAGACAAAAGTAAAGCCAAAAGCCGAAACGCAAAAGAGGTAGCCCATTAAAGACGCTTGTCAGCAGCCCTCTAATGCACTTCATTTGAAATCCAGTTAAACTAGACAAAGTTTCTTGAGCGATAGGTTTTTTATGCGGCAGTTTTCAATCGTCACTCGGGTGGGTATTGCCCTTGGCCTTATGGTCGCCTTGACCGTAGGCACCTTGTTGGCGTCATACTGGCTTTCTGAGCGTGCTGACCAAGACGCGCTGGCGATTAACAAGGCTGGTTCACTGCGCATGCAAAGCTACCGCTACGCTTGGCACCGCTTGCATTTGCCCGATGCGGCGATCACCGCCGATCTAGCACAGCAACTACAAGATACTTGGCGCCATCCGGTGTTTAATCGCTTTAGTCATGGCGAAAGTGAACTTGCAACACAGTTCCAAACGACGAGTCAAAGCTGGTTGGCCTTGCAAGAACGCATGGCCACCGAAGGCGTCGAAGCCGCACAAGTTGAAGCTCTGTTAGCTCCGCATATACAGCAATTGGATAATCTCGTTGGTGCCTTGCAGCAAGAAGCAGAGTCACGTATTCGTGCCATTCGTTTGATTCAGGTGCTGAGCTTATTTGCCACCATTACCTTGGCCGGCATCATCGCCTATTGGTTGCGTAGCCGCGTGCGCAAACCCTTGCAAACGCTAACCCAAACCGCACGCAGGATTGGCCAAGGCGACTTCACGGCGCGCGTAAACCACCCAATGGGCGACGAACTTGGCGTATTGGCTGAAACCCTCAATAAAATGAATAATGCTGTCGGTTACATGTACGGCAACCTTGAAAAGCGCGTCGACGAACAAACCCAAGCGATTCAACGCAGTAACATCAAGCTGGAATTTTTATATGACATGGCGCGCAGCATCATCGAACGCTCGCCAAGCTACCAAGACTTTAGCCACATCATCGAAGGCCTCAAAGAAGCTGCACAAATCGAAGATTTAGAGCTTTGCTTGATTACCCCAGCCGGTGATAAGCCCTATTTACAAGTACAGCCTGTTGAAACCGAAGACGACCCTTGTGCAGGGGTTGATTGTGCAGAATGTGTGACCGCCGGTGGTGGCGTTAGCATCATGGAAGATAAACGCGTATATCGTTACCCATTGGAGCGCGACCATCACTATTATGGCGTGCTGGTGGCGCGGGTTGAGCTAGGTCAACAGCTGGATGACTGGCAACAGCAACTATTACAGTCGGTAACCGACCAACTCGCCATTGCGCTGAGTCTTAAACAAGAAGAAGAGCAGGTACGTCGCCTTGCTTTGATCCAAGAACGTACCGTGATTGCGCGCGAACTCCATGATTCCCTCGCGCAAGCGCTGTCGTATTTGAAGATTCAAGTAACAAGACTGGACAAAGCTATTCAAAAAGGTGATGAAGCCATCATTGAGGATGTCTCTCACGAGCTGCGCGAAGGCCTAAATTCTGCGTATCGCCAATTGCGTGAACTGCTCACCACCTTCCGTCTCAAAGTGGATGGTGCAGGCCTGATCAACGCTCTACAAACCACCATGAAGCAATTTGAAGATCAATCTGATTTAAGCTTCCGCTTAGATTACCAATTGGCCAATGCGCCACTCGCGCCACACGAAGAAATTCACCTGCTGCAGATTATTCGTGAAGCCTGCCAGAACGCTATTCACCACAGCCAAGGCTCAGAAGTGGTAATTCGACTTCAGCAAGCAGTCGATAAGGGCATTACCCTGAGCATCGAAGATGACGGCGTTGGCATCCCCGAACAGGCCGAGAAGCTGAATCATTATGGCTTAGCCATCATGCAGGAACGCAGTAAACATTTGGGTGGCGAGCTGAATGTGCAGCGCCGCAACGAAGGCGGTACCGGCGTTTACTTTAACTTCCAACCGGCCTACCTTGCTGAGCAATCCGCTGTCGAAGCCTAAGGGTTGTAATACACACTATGTCGGCGTAAATACACCAGCATGACAAGGCCAGCGCAGAGCAAATAAAACACCGCAAAAGCAACCAGTGCCATCGCTGGTGTCGCAGTGACACTTTGCACCCCCCACATTAATGGAATATAGCCCGCCCCTGCCATGGCACATGCGGCCAACCAGCGCAATGCTATAGGCAGTTGCGCTGGTGGAAAGAGCACGCTAGCGGAACGGTAGATTGCACTACTAGCGATAGATGAAACCGTGAAAATCACGAAAAACACCAACAAAAACAGTAGAAAATACTGTTCTGGCGCGCCGCTATGAAAGGCTTCATAGGTTAAATACGCGGCAGCTAAACTCGCCAGTGCGAGCAAAACAGCACAGCCGAAGGTAACTTTGGCGCCACCATATTGATCCGCAAACCAGCCACCAAGTGGCCGCGCAACCACACCTACTAAAGGCCCAAGCCAAGCGTAGGTGAGTGCTTGCGGCGCATAATCATTGCTCATCATGCGCACGATTTCGCCCGCCTGCCATTCGCGACTCAAACCAAACAAAAACTGCAGCACCAACGGGAATGACAGCGCAAAACCTATAAAAGAGCCAAAGGCCATGACATAAAGTACCGTCATGACCCATAAATGCGGATTGCGCAACAAATGACGGCGATGCACTGGGGCGCGAGCTGAAGCCTGTGGCTGCGCTTGCTTGCGACCAAGCACAACTGCAACCACGGTGACGACAACCAGAAACCAGCCGACATTAGCTAGACTCAGCGCTTGTTCAGGGCGTACGCTACCTAACACATTGCCCGTACTAATGACCGTACGCAGCCCATCGGCTGAGCCGGAAACCAAGCTCGGCAATGACACCACCAACGGCACACTGATCTGCGCTAGAACAATGCCAACGCCACCGACGCCCGCTGTGACTGCGAGTTCCCAGCCCATTGCGTTAGGCTCTAATTCCAGGGTTCGACGACTTACATAGAGTTGCGCGCCGCCTAACCCCGACAACAATGCTAATAACTGCAGTAAACTCAGAGAGAAGGATGGCTGCAGAAATAGCCAGCCAAGCGCCAAAGCTACCAATGCAAGCGCGACGGTGGTATTGCGAATAAAGCCGTGGGCTAAAGCACGGTGCCCAAGCGTAAACCAGAGCAACTGAAAGCCGGCTGCAGCAAAACCAGTGAGTGCCAGTAGACCAAACAGCTCAGCAAAACTAAAACCCAAGTCGAGCGCATACAGAACCACCACGAGCACACTCCAGCACATCCAGACAGCAGTGCTGGCGATCACGTGAAGCGCGGTCGCTTTGTCGATGGTCTCAGCCGGGAGTGTTTGCTGCACAATTGGCCTTTTGTTATTGGGCTAGTAAGCTTAAGGATCAGCGATTGCGGGGCTATTGAGCAAGTCATCGAAATAGTTAAGCTGGGGTTATTTGGAGATAGTCGAACTACTCAATTAGTGATATACGTAATCATTAACTTACTGAAAAATTTATTTTTATTTGGCTTATTAGGGTTACTTAGTCGCACCGCAGGATAGCCGATATGTCGCCCTTGAGCCATGCGCCAGCGCAGGAAATATGCGAAAATGCTGGTCACGATGAAAAGGAGAATACCATGACTGAATTGCGCTCTAGTATCATGCTAGTGGACGATCATCCACTGCTACGCAAAGGTCTCAAACAATTGATTTCAATGGAAGACGACCTAGAAGTGGTAGCCGAGTTTAGTAACGGCAGCGAGGCGATTCCTAAGGCTGTAGAGCTCGACCCTGATCTGATCATCCTCGACCTTAATATGCAGGGTATGGACGGGCTAGAGACGCTGAAACACATGCGCGACGAGGGTGTGACCTCACGCATTATCATGCTCACGGTTTCTGATGCTGATGAAGATGTCGTTGCCGCGATTACCAATGGCGCTGATGGTTATCTGCTCAAAGACATGGAGCCAGAGCAACTGATCGAGCAAATTAAGCGCGCTATCGAAGGCAAAATGGTCTTGAGTGAAGTCATTACCGAAGTGCTCGCTACTGCGCTGCGCCGCCCTGCGCCACAAGGTGGTGGCAAACTGGAGAGCCTGACCAATCGCGAACTCGAAATCTTGAAGTTGATCGCCAAAGGCATGAGCAACAAGGTCATTGCCCGCGAACTCGACATTTCGGACGGCACCGTCAAAGTTCATGTGAAGCATTTGCTGAAAAAGCTCGGTTTACGCTCACGTGTTGAAGCTGCCGTATGGATGGTCAATCAGCAAGGCGGTAAGCATGAGTCCTAATTGGTTACCTGTTGCCGAAGCACTGGCCGCCATGCAAAGCCAAGTGCAAGCGCTAACTGAAACCGAAACAGTGCCCTTAACTGCCGCCCTTGATCGGGTGTTGGCGCAGCCTGTGCGCGCCAGTATCAATGTACCTGGCTACGATAATTCAGCAATGGATGGTTATGCGTTAAGAGCAGCCGAGGCCACGCAGCCGCTCAAAGTAGTCGGCGAAGCCTTTGCCGGACACCCGTTCAAAGAAGAACTGCCCGCCGCTAGCTGCGTTCGAATCATGACCGGTGCGCAAATGCCAGTCGGTGCTGACGCGGTGGTGATGCAAGAAAATGTGGTTCGTGATGACGCCGACATCGAAGTGCAAACAACAGTCAGCCAAGGCGACAATGTCCGCCTGTGCGGCAGTGATATTGCCAGTGGCTCGGTGGTATTGAATGCCGGTCAACGCTTAACTGCGGTGCAAGTAGGCTTGCTAGCATCGCTTGGAATCGCTGAGGTCGAAGTCATTCGCAAGCTGCGCGTGGCACTGTTCTCCAATGGTGACGAGTTAGTGGTGCCGGGCGAACCCTTGCAACACGACAGCCAAATCTACGATAGCAATCGCTTCACCTTGACGGCGATGCTGCAACGCCTGAATGTCGACATTATTGACCTCGGCCACATCGCCGATGATCGAGAAGCTCTCGAAAGCGCCGTTAAACAAGCCATGCGCAGTGCCGATATTGTCATTAGTAGTGCTGGTGTTTCGGTCGGCGATGCTGACCACACCAAAAATACGCTGGCCAAGCTTGGCAGTATCGAATTTTGGAAAATCGCCATTAAGCCGGGTAAGCCGTTTGCGTTTGGCCGTCTTGGTGATGCTTGGTTCTGTGGCTTGCCGGGCAACCCTGTGGCAGCAGTCGTCACCCTCGATCAGTTGGTGCAGCCTATGCTACGGCGCATGGCGGGCGAAACCATCGCTGCTCCGTTGCAGCTGACCGCAAAAGCCACAACCGCGATCAGAAAGCGCCCTGGGCGCACAGACTTTCAACGCGGTCGCTTTACCCAACGCGATGGCCAACTATGGGCTGAACCAGTGGGGAGTCAGAGTTCAGCGGTGTTAACCAGCGTTGCACAAGCCAACTGCTTCTTAGTGTTTGAGCAAGAACGCGGCGCTATCGAAGCTGGCGAGACGATTACCATTCAGCCATTTGATCACCTGCTGACCTAGATCAAAGCACGCTTACTCAAATCACTCCACACTGACGCATTGCCATTCGTAATGCCTTGGTGTGGAGCCTGTAATGAAGTTCGCTGATCTTTTAGTCCATGAGTTAAAACAGTTCGACTGCAAAGCTATTTTCGGGATCCCTGGTGACTTTGTTTTGCCCTTGCTTAGTGCTCTGCAGGCTAACGGACAACTGCCATTTTATAGCTTGAATCACGAACCAAGTGTCATCTATGCCGCTGACGCGGCCGCTCGGGTGAGCCAACAGCCACAAGCCGCGCTGTTAACCTACGGAGCGGGCGCATTAAATGCCGTTAATGCGATTGCGCAGGCGTACGTTGAACGCGTGCCCTTAGTTATTCTTGCAGGGTTTCCGAGCCAACACGAAATCGACCGTAACGTCGCAATTCACCACCAAGCCAAAGATCTCAACTCGCAGCGTCGTATTCTGACCGAAGTCACCGAGTTGCAAGTACGCCTCGATAACCCCGCTACCGCCAGCGGACAATTGCGGGCGGCACTGCAATGCTGCCGTGAAACATCACGGCCTGTGCTCATTGAAATTCCACGCGATGCCATTCATTTTCAATGTGTTCCTTTACCCGCCTACGTGGCGAGTGAAATGCCGCGGGTTGAAGCAGAGAAACTTGAAAGCTATTTGCTTGAGCGTTTGCAACAAGCCAAACGCCCAGTTTTTTTAGCAGGTATTGAGGTGCAACGTTTCGCTGCTGCTGAAGCCCTAGAAAATCTGGCACTCCAGCTGAATATTCCGGTCGTCACTAGCTTTTTGGCCCGCGCCGCTGTTGCGCATGACCACCCCTGCTACCATGGCACTTTTATTGATGAGAGTGACGAGCATGCATACAAGTTGCTCGAAGAAAGTGACCTTATCGTGCACTTTGGGGTGATTGTAAATGACAGCAATTTCGCAGCCTATCCGCAATTTACGCAAAGTGATAAAGTCATCCGACTGCATCAAGGCACGACATTTTTAGCCCATGAACGCTGCTATGAAATCGATCTTCAGCAACTTTGCCATGATCTTCTCGCCCACCACTTACCACGCTTTTCGACCTGGTATGCAGCCACGCCGGTAGCGGAGTATGACCCTTATACCACATGGAATACCAGCACCGTTGTCGCCCTTATCGATGCCTACCTTGCCCAGCAAACGCAGACGGTGCCGATTATCAGTGACGTTGGTGATTGTCTATTTGGTAGTCTGCACGCCAATGCCAGTCATGTGCTGGCTCCAGCTTACTATGCGTCGATGGGTTACAGCTTACCCGCAGCCTTAGGCGTGCATGTCGCCAGCGGTTTACGGCCAGTGGTATTAGTTGGCGATGGCGCCTTTTTGATGACCGGGCTAGAACTCTGTCAGTTGGTGCGCTACGGCGCGCGACCACTGATCATCCTGTTCAATAATCAACGCTGGGACATGATCGAAGCCTTTGCACCTGAACTCGAATGCACGACGTTACCTGACTGTGATTTTGGCGCCCTAGTGCAAGCATTAGGAGGGCACGCACATCGGGTGTATGACAGTGAGGCGTTTGCCGACGTGCTCGCCAAAGCATGGGCAAATGAGAGTAAGTTACAGGTTATTGAAGTGCATCTTGGCCGTGACCGCAGTGCTCGCCTGTCACGCTTCGCCAATGCGTTCACCCAGCGGCTTGTTCATAATGGGTGATGCAGGGCAGCCGCTTTGATGTGGGCAACGACTCGTTGCCCGACACTGAGCTCTAGTTGCTGCCATGCTGCGGTGCTGATCAAAGCAAAGAAATACTGACCGTGACATTCAAGTTCAACCAGCAACTCTCCTGTGCAAGAGGTCTCATGCCGCGCATGAATTGTGCTCCACAACTGATTGCGAACACTTGAATGCGGCACCGGCTGCAAGCTAAGACTGACATCGCGAGCATAAATACGTAAGCGCTGTTCCGCCACTTCAGCTAATCCTGGTAAAGGCGTGTGAACTACCGCCATGGCCACCATTGAACGCAATGGCTCTTGTCGCAGCTGAGCGAGCAAAGGTCCGCTACTGAGCACTTGCCCTTGCTGCAATAGCACTACGTGATCACTTACTTCCGCAATATCGGTCAGCTGGTGGCTGACCCACAACACCGGTAGGCGATGTTGTTCAGACAATTGCCTTAGGTAGCCGACGAAATGTTGTCGAGTGCTCTCGTCCAGTGCCGAAAAGGGTTCATCAAGGAGCAAGAGTTGCGGCTGGGCTAGTAACGCACGAGCAAAGGCTACGCGTTGTTGTTGACCACCAGAGAGTTGCCGCGGCTTCTGCTCAAGCAATTCACTCAGTCCACACTGTTGCACCACGTCATCCCAGGGCAAGAAGTGCTGCTGCGCACGCTGCCAACCATAACCTAGGTTTTCTGCGACGGTCAGGTGCGGAAATAGACTCGGTTCCTGTAATACTAAGCCGATGCGTCGCTCGGCTAACGGCAGCGACTTTTGCTTCGACTGCCAGCACTGGCCGGCAAACTGCACATGTACCGAAGTGTGTGAGCGCAATCCGGCAATGACTTCCAATAATGTAGTTTTACCTGAGCCTGAAGCGCCGACCAGCGCAGTGATGCCGGTGGTCGGCAGAGTGAGGTCAACGGCAAGGTCAAAATGCTGCAAGGGCACATTAGCTTGTACTGTTAAGGTCATTGGGGCTGCCTCCGACCATAGACCACGGCCAACACCACGACCGCAACGGCAATCAAGCCCAATGATAAAGCGTGCGCTGCAGAGTAATTCAGGGCCTCGGTATGATCGTAGATGAGTACCGAAAGCACCTGGGTCTCGCCCGGAATACTGCCGCCTATCATCAGAATCACCCCAAACTCACCTAAGGTATGGGCAAAAACTAGTGTTGCGGCCACGATAAAACCGCCCCGACACAAGGGTAAAGCGATAGTGCGCAAGGCTTGCCAGCGGGTCGCCCCCAGGCTTTCAGCCACCTGCAAGGGGCGCTTACCCATCGCCCGAAAGGCTTCGGTTAGCGGTTGCACCGCAAAAGGTAATGAGTAAATGACGCTGCCGATGACGATGCCACTGAAACTAAACGCCAAATGCTTGCCACCCAGCGCCTCAAGAGTGCTACCGATATAGCCATTGGGACCCAAGGCCAACAGCAAATAAAAGCCGAGTACCGTAGGAGGTAACACCAACGGCATGGCGACAATCGCCTGCACCCAACCGCGCCAGCGTGAATTGGTAAACGCCAGCCACCACGCGAGCGGTGTCGAGAGCAATAACAGAATAACCGTGGTCACGCTCGCGAGTTGCAGCGTTAGGGTGATGGCCTGATAGTCACTCGCTTGCAGCATATTCACTCACTTCAACTGTTGGCGACGCGTAACCATAGCTCGCAAGGATTTGCTGACCTTGCTCAGCTCGAATGAAATCATAAAGTGATTGGGCAGCGCGCTTTTGTGCGCCTGCTTGGGTCAATGCCATGGTTTGCGGCAGCAAAGGAGCACCCTCTAGGCGGGTATAGTCGGCACGCGGAACTTCAAGCTCAAGCATTTGGCTCAGCGCCACAAAACCACTGTTCGCCGCACCGACATGGACACGATGTGCTGCCTGGGCGACGTTTTCGCCAAATACCAATTTGCTGGCATAGACTTCTTCGGTCATCTGCTGCTTCATGTAAGCGATAGCCGCTTGCCCATAGGGGGCATGCTTCGGTTGTGCCAGAGCGACAAAATCGGACTGTCGAAGCAGTGCGGCAACATCACCACGCAAGCGCGGATGCCATAGAACAAGTTCGCCATACCCCAACAGCACCGGCGCCCCTGCGGTTAGCTGCCGCTGGTGAAGCGCTTCAAGATAACGCGGCTCAGCTGAAATAAGCAGCGCATAAGGCGCACCATGCACCATCTGTGCGACCAACTTACCGCTGGCCACATAAGCAATGGTGACTTGATAATCCGGGAATTGCCGCTCAAATTCGTTAGTGATGTGATCAATTGGGCCGCGCAAAGATGACGCTACTGCAATGTGGATTTTCTCTTGTGCTGCAACTGCCGGCTGTGCGGTACCGATCAGGTTCGCGAGCAACAGTAAGATCAAGCTAAGCCGCAGCATCACTTTGCTTCCAGCGCTGAGCCGCAGCTGTATCAGAGGCTTTAGCGGCAACCCACGCACTACCTGTGGCAGTTTCTTCGCGCTTCCAAAAAGGTGCTTGGGTTTTCAAATAATCCATGATGAACATACAGGCTTCAAAACCGGCGCGGCGATGGGCAGAAGCTACACCAACAAAAACGATCTGCTCGTTGAGTGCAAGGCTGCCGACGCGGTGCACAATGGTGATCTGCTCCACTTGCCAGCGCTGCTGGGCTTGCTCGGCCAACTCCTGCAGCACCTGCTCAGTCATGCCCGGATAATGTTCAAGATGCATGGCCTGTAAGTCGCCATCGGCTAATTCCCGCACCAAACCAGTAAAGGTCACGACCGCGCCGCAATGACTCGCATTGGTGAGCTTTAAATACTCCTCCGCTTGGCAAAAATCGGCTTCTTGCACACGCACCTGAATGCTCACGTTAGTACTCGCGTTAATGCTCGCGTTAGTGCTCATATTAGCCCCCTGTAACCGGCGGGAAGAACGCTAGTTCATCGCCACTTTGCACGGCTTCGTTGCTGTCAGAGAAGGTAAAGTTCTTGGCGCAGAGCACTTCGTTAGCTAGTAATTCGTGCTGCCATGCAGGGTTTTGCGCAACCAGACGCTGACGAATACTAGCAACAGTGTCATCGAGCTTGCTCGGCACGTCGATTTCAGCGCAGTTCAAACGCTCGCGTAACGCGGCAAAAAATTTCACTTTAACCATGATTCACATGCTCCCTTTGCCAGTGACCACTCTTGCCACCGGTCTTTTCTTGCAACTGAATGCCATTGATTTGCAGGGCCGGATCGACCGCTTTGCACATGTCGTGGATGGTCAGTGCCGCCACGCTTGCAGCTGTTAACGCTTCCATTTCGACACCCGTTACGCCTTGTACCGCGCAGACCGTGGTGATCTGCACTCGGCCTTGTTCGGGTTGCAGGGCAAAGTCGACGGTAACCTTGGTCAGCGCCAGCGGATGACACAACGGAATTAAATCGCTGGTGCGCTTTGCCGCCATAATGCCAGCCACTCGTGCAACCGCCAGCACATCACCTTTGCGCAAGGATTGTTCGGCAATTTGTGCGACCACTTCAGGCGTCGTTTGCACGCTCGCCACTGCCGTCGCCTGCCGCACGCTCTCGGCTTTTTCGCCCACATCGACCATGTGGGCTGCACCAGTATCATCAAGATGAGTGAAGGTATTGCTGCTCATGTTCGCTCCTTACCTATGCGCTGCGGGCTAGCCGCGCGTTGAAATTACACGGGCCTTGTAAGCCATCAAGTTGCGGCCGAATCAGTTCTGCCCACGCCAATTGCGCTGCCGATAATGAGCCAGGGATAGCCACGATCAGTGTGTTGTTGGCCAAGCCCGCAATGGCGCGAGACTGCAATGCAGAGCTGCCGATTTGCTGAAAGCTCAACTGGCGAAAGATCTCACCAAAGCCATCAATTTTTTGGTCAAACAACGGTTCTATCGCCTCAGGAACGCAATTATGCGCCGCAAATCCGGTGCCGCCATTGAGCAGCACAACGGAAAGCTGCGGTTCGGCAATCCAGCGTGAAACGACGGCACGCAATAAGTATTTATCGGTACCTAGAATCTGCCGCTGATAACGATGATGACCTGCTTCACCAATAGCATCGGCAAGCCAGTCACCTGTTTCATCTGTGGCCGGAGTATGGCGGTCAGACACCGTAGCTAACGCAATGTGGAGGGGGCGATGTTGTTTTGCCGTCATAGGGTGACTCCTAAGATTTCAATTGCTCGCCGCCATTGTTGCGGCGTATTGGTATTTTGTAATTGATAGCTGTAAGGCCATTCCAGCGCCTGCGCGCCGAGCATGTGCAACATACCGCGCACCGATCGATCGCCGCCGTCATCGCAGAGTTGCCGCGTAAGATAGTTCATCAGCTCAGCCGAGTAGTTCACCACACAAGGTAGAGGCGAGGCAGCGAAATAGGCGGCTTGCGGCTGTTCGAGCAGCAACTCAAGTGCTTCTGCAGTCAGCAATGGCATATCAATGGGCAGCACCAATAGCCGCTGCGGCACAGCCTGCAGATTGTGCAGTACACTCAACAAGCCACCGAGCGGACCGGCTTCTGGTAATTGATCGCGGATATAGCCCTCAGCGTTGCGGCTGACGATAATCTCGCTGCATCCCACTTCGCGTAGTAACTGCTGACAGCGCTCAAGCTGAGTCTGCCCAGCCACTTGCAGCAGAGCTTTGTCTTGCCCCATACGCAATGATTTTCCGCCAGCGATAACGATACCGGTAAGCCGCATGCTAACCTCCGATCATCGCCAAATGGCGGGTCGCACCGCTGAATTGGTCGTGTAGGCCATGGGTCGCTTTCTTGGCTAGGACAAGCTCTTGCAATGCCGCCTGCAACGGCAGGGTGTCGTCGGTTTGTAAGTACTTACGTAAGTCTTGATGGTGTTCAGTAAATAGACACAAAAAGAGTTGTCCCAAGCTGGAGACGCGTAAGCGATTGCAATCGTCACAGAAGTCACGGCTGTACGGCATAATAAGACCTAACTTGCCCTGATAGTCAGGGTGCCAGAACTCTTGCGCGGGCCCAGCGGTACGTGACTTCTCGCACTGCTGCCAGCCTTCGTACAGCAACTGATCTTTAATGCTTTGCCCGCTGATGTGATGGCGTTGATAGTAAGCGACATTGTCGTTGGTCCGCATGAGCTCAATAAAGCGCAGGCTTACGTTACGAGTTTTGATGTATTCAAGAAAATCCGGTAAAGCGCCGCCGTTATAGCCTTTTAGCAATACGCTATTGACCTTGACCTTAGGAATACCTAGCTCGATGGCTTGGTCAATCCCATCCAGAATCGCGGGTAAGCGATTTTGCCCCGTGACGAGGTGAAAGGTGCTTGGTTCAAGACTATCGACGCTGACATTAATGGCATCCACATCAGCCTCACGCCACGCAGGTAAATCACGTTGTAGGCGATAGCCGTTGGTGGTAATGGCTACCTCTTCAATGCCTGGTACGGCTTTAACGGTTTGAATAATTTCCAGTAGGTCTTTACGCAGGCAAGGCTCGCCGCCGGTCAAACGCACTTTGCGGGTGCCAAGGGCAGCAAAAGCAGTCACCAAACGCCGAATTTCAGGTACGCTGAGCTCGGCCTGACGCGAGGTGCAGTCAGGGCCGTCAGGCAGGCAATAATCGCAACGGAAATTGCAATTTTCGGTTACTGATAAGCGCAAATAAGTGAAACGACGCGCAAAACGATCCATTAGCATGGTCAACACCTTTCCAAGTACGGGAGGTTAGTTCGTTTCCAAACCAACCCGGTGGCAATCTGCCACGGCACACAAGTCATAGCGCATGGCCTTAGAACTTGTCGCTCGGCGTGAATGTGAGGCTAATAGTAGAAGGCTTGGCGGCAAAATGTTATTGCCATGAAGTAAGGGCAGACCTACCCCTTTGGGGATAGTTTTGCACTCGGATTCAAACCGGTTTGTTGATCCCGATCAGCGTTTTTTCTATGCCATTCGTTAAACTGAGCGAGAATTCTTGCGCTGGATCAATTTTGCTGTATGACACATCTAATGAATGCCCCTGAACTGCTTTCACCGGCAGGAAGCCTCGACGCTATGCGCATGGCTTTTGCCTACGGCGCTGACGCCGTGTATGCCGGTCAACCGCGTTATAGCCTGCGCGTGCGCAACAATAGCTTCGACTTAGCCAACCTGAAGATCGGTATCGAAGAAGCCCACGCCCAAGGCAAAAAATTTTATGTGGTGGCCAATATTGCCCCGCATAACGCCAAACTCAAAAGCTTCGTCGAAGACATGGCGCCCGTGGTGGCGCTCAAACCCGATGCCCTAATTGTTTCAGATCCCGGCATTGTCATGCTGCTACGCGAAAACTTTCCGGAACAAGCGCTGCACTTGTCGGTGCAGGCCAATACCATTAACTGGGCGGCAGTGAAATTCTGGCAACAGCAAGGCATTACTCGGGTGATTTTATCTCGTGAACTCGAAGTGAAAGAAATCGCCGAGATTCGGCAACAGTGCCCTGACATGGAACTCGAAGTCTTTGTCCATGGCGCATTGTGTATGGCTTACTCCGGTCGTTGCTTGCTGTCGGGTTACATCAACAAGCGCGACCCGAATCAAGGCGCCTGCACCAATGCCTGTCGCTGGCCTTATCAAGTCCACGACGCCGCAGAAGACGAAGTGGGTCAATTTCGTCCGATTGACAGCCCAGTTTTGCTGGAAGAGCCGCAACGCCCTGGCGAACTCATGCTCATGGATGAAGACATCCACGGCACTTACATCATGAATTCCAAAGATTTACGCGGTGTTCAGCACGTCGAAGCCTTAGCGAAAATGGGCATTCACTCGCTGAAAATCGAGGGCCGCACCAAGTCTGATTACTATGTGGCTCGCACCGCGCAAGTCTATCGCCAAGCGATTGACGATGCCGTTGCAGGGCGTCCGTTTGATCCGCAACTGCTCCATGACTTAGAGGGCATGGCCAATCGTGGCTTTACCGAAGGTTTCTTGCGCCGCCATGTGCCAAGCGAGCTGCAAAATTACCAGACCAGCCATAGCCATGGTGAGCAACTCTTGGTCGGCGCCGTGCAAAGCACCGATGGCGCCAACGGCAGAATAGAAGTCAAAAATGCCTTTGCCACGGGCGACCCACTGATCTTGATGAAGCCCTCGGGTAACGTGCGCTTTACTGCGGGAATGATGTTCAACAAAGCCGGCGAGGAAGTCACCCGCGCCCCTGGTTCTGGCCATCAAGTGGAGCTGCGCCTCCCGTGCCCGCTGGAACAAGGTGACCAAGGCTTCGCCATGTTACTGAAGGAATTACCCAAGCCCGCCGAAGCCATACCGGTGAAGGAGGTTCAACATGCCTGTAGTGATTGATAACGACTGCATCAACTGCGATATGTGTGTGCCAGAGTGCCCTAACGAAGCCATCGAAATGGGTTCTGCGCATTATGTGGTCAATGCCGACAAGTGCTCGGAATGTGAAGGCTTTTATGACGAGCCCGCATGCATTCCAGTGTGCCCTGTCGATTGCATGACGCTGGTTAGCGACTAGTTCGCTTGCGTCGCCGTTTGCCGACAGACCTGCTGCAACCATTGCAGCGGGCTGCTCTCGGCTTGACTGCGTGGGTAGGCCATGCCGATGGTCCGCTCTAAGCTAAGGTCACTAATCGGCCGCAAGGCTACATCTTGCCGTTCGCGCAAGGACTCAAGATCCGGCACCAAGGCGCCACCGACGCCAGCCGAAACCAGCCCTAGTGCATACTCAATAGTGTGAATATCCGCTCGAATATCCGGCTGAATGCCCTGACGAATCAACTCGGGATACAATGCCGACCAAGCCTCGCACGGCGTCCGCTTGATCAGTGCCAAACCTTGCATCTGCGTCAACGTCACTTGATCTTGCAAGGCTAACGGGTGCCCTGCTGGTAGCGCCAGCACAAAACGGTCATGCCAGATCGGCAAAAATTGCTCGCCCGCCTTAAGCATGCGCGGTGTAATGATCCGCGCATCGGCTTCGTCCTCGGGCTCAACCAAGTGCAGTTCAAGGCCATCCACACCTGCCGTGAAATCCCGCAACAGTTGACTCATACGCTCAACCCCCAGCGCTCGAATCAAGCCTAACCGAAATTGCACGCGCGTGACGCTATGGCGAAACGAGGCCCGCAACGACTGCATCTGACTGAGCATTCGCCCCGCATGCCCATACAGCCGCTCACCATCCTCTGTTGGCGTGACTCCTCTGGATTGCCGCTGAAACAACTGCACTTGCAGCTCATCCTCAAGCTGTTGCAAGGCTTTCGATAAACTCGGCTGGGCCACATGACAGGCGCGTGCGGCGGCGCTAATGCTGCCTTGCTCATACACGGCAACGAAATATTGAAGCTGACGTAAATCCATAGTTTAAAACTATACCTACTCTCGTATTTATATTATTTAACTCTACGCCATTTCATCGTAAAGTGGAATGCAAAGCCGTTACTCGTTATTCGTTATTCGAGCGCTTCGCTTATCGTGAAAACAAAACGAATAACGATTAACGAATAACGATTAACGAATAACGCACTTGAGGTTTATATGGCTCGTTTCCCTTTTGATTGGCAAGACCCGTTTCAATTCAGCGATATGCTGACCGAAGAAGAACGCATGATCCGCGATACCGCGCACCAGTACTGTCAGGAAAAACTGATGCCGCGGGTGCTAACGGCGAACCGCGAAGAGCGCTTTGACCGTGAAATCATGAATGAACTCGGCGAACTGGGCCTGCTTGGTGCAACCTTGCCAGAAAAATACGGCTGTTCCGAAGTGAATTATGTCTGTTATGGCTTGGTGGCGCGTGAGGTCGAGCGTGTCGATAGCGGCTACCGCAGTGCGATGAGTGTGCAGTCGTCATTGGTGATGCACCCCATTCATGAGTATGGCACCGAAGAGCAACGCCAGAAATACCTGCCTAAATTAGCCAGCGGTGAATGGGTGGGTTGTTTTGGTTTGACCGAGCCGGATGCGGGTTCCGATCCTGCAGGCATGCGCACTACCGCCAAAAAAGTTGATGGTGGCTATGTGCTGAAAGGCAGCAAGATGTGGATCACCAATTCACCGATTGCGGATGTTTTTGTGGTGTGGGCGAAACTTGATGGCGAGATCCGTGGCTTCATTCTAGAAAAAGGTATGAAGGGTCTGTCGGCACCTAAAATTGACGGGAAATTCTCGCTACGTGCGTCGATCACCGGCGAAATTGTGATGGACAACGTCGAAGTCCCTGAATCCGCCTTGCTGCCAAATGTCAGCGGCTTGAAAGGCCCGTTCGGATGCTTAAACAAAGCGCGCTACGGCATCGCTTGGGGTTCATTAGGTGCCGCTGAGTTCTGCTGGCATGCGGCGCGTCAATATACGCTCGACCGTCAGCAATTTAACCGTCCTCTGGCGCAAACCCAGCTCATTCAAAAGAAGCTTGCTGACATGCAAACGGAGATCAGTATTGGTTTACTGAGCTGCCTGCAAGCAGGCCGCTTAATGGATGCTGGCCAATTACCGCCAGAAACCATTTCGCTGATTAAGCGTAATTCGTGCGGCAAAGCGCTGGATATCGCGCGGGTTGCCCGTGATATGCACGGCGGTAACGGTATTGCTGACGAGTACCATGTCATCCGTCATGTGATGAACCTCGAGGCCGTGAACACCTACGAAGGTACCCATGACGTGCACGCGCTGATTCTGGGTCGTGCCATTACTGGGCTACAAGCTTTTAGCTGAGTTTTCACCTAGCAACGCAAACTTATGGAGGCGTTTATGGCTGCAGCAATGCACCCATGGCTGGGCGAATTTATCCAGCGTATTGAGAAGCAAGAACTGCCGCGCGCACAAGCTGCCGGCGGCATTTTAAGTGAATCGGAGCTGGTCGAGTTGTTCGATTCACAACTCGCCAGCCGATTACTCGACTTGCAGTCGCGGCTGATGCAGGCTGCCGGACAAAGCTTTTACACCATTGGTAGCTCGGGGCACGAAGCTAACGCTGCGGTGGCGAAGGCACTGCGGGTTACCGATCCGGCCTTTCTGCACTATCGCAGCGGCGCTTTTTTCTTGCAGCGCGCCAAGCAAAAGCCGGGGACGACACCACTGTACGACATGTTGTTGAGCTTCGCGGCATCGAGCGACGATCCGATTTCCGGCGGTCGCCACAAAGTCCTCGGCAGTCTTGACCTGCATGTTCCGCCACAGACCAGCACCATTGCTTCACATGTGCCCAAAGCCATGGGCACGGCCTTTGCCATTGGTCTCTCCAAACGTTTGCAGCACCAAGGCACTTGGCCCCACGACGCTATTGCCATGTGCAGCTTTGGTGACGCCTCAGCAAACCATTCCACTGCGCTCGGCGCGATAAATTCGGCAAGTTGGGCCGCTTATCAGCAGATCCCAATGCCGTTGCTTCTGGTTTGTGAAGACAACGGTCTTGGTATCTCCACCCACACGCCGCAGGGCTGGATCCAGCAGCAATTGAGCCAACGCCCTGCACTGAAATATTTCTTTGCTGACGGCAGCAACCTTGCTGAAACTTATCTAGTGGCGCAACAGGCGGCCGACTACGTGCGGCAAAAACGCAAACCGGCGTTATTGCATGTGCGCACCATTCGCCTGTTTGGCCATGCCGGTGCCGATGCCGAAGTGGCTTATCGCAGCAAACAAGAAATCGCCCGCGATGCTGAACGTGATCCGCTCTTACATACCTGTGCGGCAATGATTAGTCGCGACCTGTTCAGCCACGAAACTTTGGTCGCCTATATTCGCCAACAGCAAGAACGCATTGCGCGAATCGCCCAACAAGCTGCTCAGCAGCCAAAACTCGAAAGTGCCGAGCAGGTGATGGCCTCCATTGTGCCACCGAAGCGTGATGAGCGTTCGGTGCCGGCGGCGCTGAAGGCTCCGCAACGCGAGCAGCTGTTCAAATTCGACAAGCACAATTACGGTAAGCGCCAGCATCTGGCCAAGTTGTTGAATTGGTCGCTGCACGATTTGATGGCGCAGTACGGCAACATTGTCATGTGTGGCGAAGACATCGCTAAAAAAGGCGGTGTCTATCACGTCACCCAGCATTTGATGGAAGCTTTCGGCCCTAACCGCGTGCTAAATACCGTACTCGATGAACAAAGTATTCTTGGTCTGGCCATTGGTATGGCCCAGCAAGGCTTTATTGCCATGCCCGAGATTCAATTCTTGGCTTATGTGCACAATGCCGAAGACCAAATTCGTGGCGAGGCGGCCACCTTATCGTTCTTCTCGAATGGCAAGTACACCAACCCCATGGTGATCCGCATTGCCGGTCTGGCCTACCAACGCGGCTTTGGCGGACACTTCCACAACGACAACTCGTTTGCCGTGTTCCGCGATATCCCTGGCGTGATTGTGTTGTGTCCATCTAACGGCCATGACGGCGCCTTATTGATGCGCCAGGCCGTGCGCTTGGCGGCTGTTGAGCAACGCGTGGTGGTCATGCTTGAGCCTATCGCCTTGTATATGGCCCGCGATTTACACGAAGAGGGCGATGGCGGTTGGCTGTGTGAATACCCAGAACCCGATCAAGCGGTGCCCGAACTTGGCGAGCCTGCGGTGCATGGCAAAGGCGAGGAGCTTGCCATTATCTCTTACGGCAATGGCTATTACTTAAGCCGTCAGGCCGAGGCGAAACTAGCCAAGGCTGGCCATAAAGTGCGGGTATTGGATATTCGTTGTTTGGTGCCCTTGCACACCGACAAAATTGTGAACGCCCTCGGCAAGTGCAAGAAAGTGCTGATTGTTGATGAATGCCGTCGCCGTGGCTCATTAAGTGAAGAGCTAATGACCGCATTGCACGAGGACTATGCGGGTCGCTTCAGCATTCAGCGCATTACTGCCGAAGATAGCTTTATTCCGTTGGGCAAAGCCGCCTACACGGTATTGCCATCAGCCGATGGTATCGTTGAAAAAGCCACCGCGATGTTGCAAGGAGGCCAAGCATGAAAAAGACAGCCTTAGTAGTGTGCCCCGGTCGTGGCACCTACAACAAACCTGAACTTGGGTCGATCTCCGCGAATATCGATGCATCTTCACCGAAAATCAAAGAAGATTTGCAAGCTATTTTAGCGACGATTGACCAAGAGCGCGAGCAACTCGGACTCGCCAGTGTCTCCGAATTAGATCAAGCCAAGCTCTATCGCTCCTCGTTTCACCAAAAGCCCGAGCATGCCGCTGCATTAATTTACGCGGCTGGTTATCTGGACTTTTTGAGTATCGATCGCGAACAGTATGACGTAGTGGCGCTAGCGGGGAATTCGATGGGGTGGTACACCGCCATGGCCTGCGCCGAAGCGTGGTCGGTCAGCACGAGTACCCGCTTGGTAACCAGCATGGCACAACTCACCGCTGGTGGTGCCGGCGCACAGTTTATTTATCCGATTGTTGATGCTGACTGGCGCCCTGATCCAGAGCGCATTGCCCTTGTTGAGGAGCAACTTGCACTACATAAAGGCGAACTGTTCCGCTCGATTAATTATGGTGGCTATGCCGTGCTCGCTGGCACTGAAGCTGCATGCAATGCGGCGGTCAAAGCTTTGCCCACGGCCGACGAGCGCTTTCCGATGGTGTTGCCTGGGCACGCCGCTTTCCACACCTCGATCATGGCGGAAGCCGCCAAAACCGCGCAAGAAACTTGGCCTATGGCGGCCTTTCAAACGCCTCAGACGCCTCTCGTCGATGGTCGCGGTCACCAGTGGTTAACGCCGTCGACGGACTTGCGCGCACTGCAACGTTATACGCTGGGTCACCAAGTGACCGAAACCTATGATTTCAGCAAGTCGATTCAGGTGGCGGTCAAAGAGTTTGCGCCAGACCACATTATTCTCTTAGGTCCAGGCAGTGGCTTAGGTGGCGCTGTGGCCCAAGCCCTAATTGCAATGCAATGGCAGGGGCTTACCGATAAAGCAAGCTTCAGCAAGCGCCAAGCACAGGCGCAGCCTTACGTGCTTAGTATGGGCCTAGCTGAGCAGCGTGCTCTGGTGACAGCATCGCAAAATTAACCGGTACCGCGCGTAGGCAGGCTTTGCCGCGTGCGGTTAGGTCGGTGATGAACTGGAACTGTTGCCGTGGGTCAATCGGATAAGCTTTCAGCTTGTACCGCGTGCCCCAAGGCTCTTCATTGGCCACAACGACAATCGGCTTGGCCAGTTGCACATAAGGACTGGTCAAGGCAACGTCCTCAAGTAAGTGTTTGACCTGATTCGCATCATGCTCAGGGTGCAAGTAAAAATCCACCACACACATCAGACTAGGCCCGCCGTTGTTGGCGTTATGAATAAGGTTTGACCAGAGTTTTAAGTGCGGAATAAAAACCACGGTATCATCAGGTGTGACAATTTCGACCGCGCGCATGCCAATGTGCTTGACCTCGCCGTAGGTACCATCAACGGATATCCAATCGCCTGGCCGATAGGGCACCTCATACACGGCCACCACGCCCGCAATGATACTGCTTACATAGTCTTTCAGGGCAAAACCTATGGCGAGACCGGCCGCACCTAAAATGGCCACCATATTGCGTGCGGTGGGCTCAATCACCAAAGGCACAATCCAGACAATGGCAAAAATAAAGACAATGACGCGCACTGTAGGGATCAAGGCCAGCACAAACAGTCGTTGCTTGCCGTGCAAGTGATTGGCGAGTATCGGTAAGAGCTTTTGACTGCACCAAATAAAGACCAGTGCCGCAGCAATAACTACGCCGATTTCGATCAGCACGGCACTATTAATTTCTTTAAATATTGCTAAAAACTGTTCGGTATCCATTGCTCGCCTCGTCGTTAAAAGCCATCGAGCCAATAGCCACGTGCGGCCAGAAAGTCACGCACATCAATATAGGCATAGACCGTAATGCGCCACACACCGTCATCGTCAAGTTCAATGACCCCGTTCTGCTGCAATCTTAATAACTGCACATCGAGTTGGTCGGGCGCCAGCATCGGCAGCACCCACTGTAAATGCTCGCCGCGCAACCCATGATGCAATAACAAGGCATACAAAATAAAAGCCGTGCCGTCGTCGGCTTCCCGGGGAATTTGCGGTGTCTGGCGTTCGCTATCACGCTCTAATGCCCATAAAGCCAAGGCGACCCCAACATTGCCGCGGGCTTTCGCCGCAAGTTTTCGTAGCCGTTTATCACTGCCTTCAATGCAAACTTGGCGTAACAACTCCGGAGTCGCCGCCGCGAAGCAATAACAATGGGGCAAACTCAGTGGCCAAGCGCGTTGCAAAAAAGCAAAGGTCCAACTATCCACCACCACTACGCCTTCACCTAACTCACCGCGCAGCAAACGTGGTAACAAGGCGCGAATAAACTGCATGTGGTCCGTGGTGCGCAACCAAAACGAGGAAAACTCATCGAGTAACCAGCGGTCACATTTTTGTGCTTGCCACCAAGCTTCGGTATCCGCGCTTTCAAGCTGCGCGACATCGGGTATCTGTAATTGTTGATAACCGTGCTGCTCTGCCCAGGCACGCATAATGGCGCCGGTGCCACTAAAGGGTGGGCTTACCACAAAACGGACACAGGGCGTCGACTCCAATTCTTGCCAGGCGTCGTCAACGGCGCTAACGGCTGGGGTAACGTCAAATTCACGGTAATGCGGAAAGTCTTGGTCTTCGGGCGTGGCATCTTCATCGGCTTCACCGCCGATCAAGCTATGGAGACGAATCAGTGCTTTTTGCACCAGTGTACTTGCCGGTGCGGAAGGGCGTGCAAAATCATGCAGTGCGATCAGTTGCCAATGATTGTCTTCGGCCATAAATTTAAGCCATCCTTAAGTTCATTGATGTATTACACTGTACACCATCTAGCTGAAACGAAAAGTAAATCAATGAAACCATCGCAAAAAGGGTTAATGCGTATTGTGCGTGCCACGGCGAACTCGCTGCGCGGCTTTCGCGCGGCTTTGCAATCCGAAGCAGCCGTTCGGCAAGACTGCCTGTTGGCGCTAGTGCTCATTCCGCTAGCTTTTTGGCTCACACCTGTTGCCGCTGAACGGGCGCTGCTGATACTGCCGGTGTTTATTCTTGTTATCGTGGAGCTGTTAAATTCCGCGATTGAAGCCACGGTTGATCGTATCAGCCCAGACCTGCATGAACTGAGCGGCAAGGCGAAAGACATCGCCTCGGCCGCAGTCATGTTCAGTCTGCTTTTAATTGGCGTGATCTGGGCCACGGTTTTGTGGCCACAGATCATTGCTTGGCTTAGCTAGTCGTAACTGATCGTGGCTTGGCCAATAGTGTTGGCATCAGTGCCAAACCACAAGCTTTGACTGGCTTCGTCAAACACCATGTGGCGTACCGTACCACCACCACTAGGCACCTCTACTGGCGCAGTGAAAGATTCGCTGGCAATGTGAAAACCAACAATGCGATTGGGCTGCGGTCCAGTTTCGGCGAACCACACATAGCCTTCATCATCCGCCGCCATAGCATAGGGTAAGGCTCCTGTGCCGGCTGGCAGCGCCCACTCTTCAATCTCGCCACTGGCGCGGTCATAGCGGCCTAAGAAGCCACCGGCATAATCGACATAATAAATACCGCCATCGGTGCCCTCGGCTATGCGGCGCGGGCGATTGGCGCTTGGTCGTGGTAAGTCAACTTCTTGCAGCGCGCCATCAGTGAAGGTCACTAACTTGTTCGAGCCAAACAGTGTTGCCCACGGCTGGCCATCAACCATGATCAGGCCATAGGGGCGAGCGCGTTTGGTCGCCACATCGTAGAGCTCGAACTCTTGCGTTTCGGCGTCATAAAAACCGAGTTGATTCGCGCCTTGTGCGGTAAACCAAATGTCGCCATCAGCAGTGAATTGCTGCGTATGAATATCACGACGACCGTCACCCGGCAGCGGGTACTGCGTTATCGCATAGGTATCATGGTCAATTTTACCCATATGCGCGGCTTTGTTACCCGCGTACCATGCACCTCGGTCGTCAACAATAATATTGTGCGGACCTGCGCCCTCAGGCAAATCAATGCGCTCAAATTCACCGGTTTGTGGATTCAAGATCGCGGCATAATCGCTACGCTGCCCGACAAACCACACCCGATCCTCGTTTTGCACATAAGGATCACGCGGACGCGAATCGGGCCAAGGTACTTGCCATTCTTCAATGGTGACCGTGGCTGGCGCATTTGCTGCCGCCAAAAAAACGGCTGTCGCTAAGCTCAACATAGTCTTGCCTCCTTCGAGGTTGTTATGAGTCTGTCGTTTATTATAGCGAATCGCCTAAATATTGGTTCACTGCTTGGCGCCATTCGGCACTCCGCACATAGCGCAACAGCGCACGATTGATTTGTTCGCGTTTGGCGTCCGCTTCCGGCAGGACAATAGCGTAGTCCTGCGGGGCAAAAACCTCTGGCAACACCGATAACCCAGCATAATCTTTGCGTAATTGGAATTTTAGTAACGGGGCATCATAAACCACCGCGTCTGCCTTACCGGCGTGCACGGCCTGCAACGCCTCGCTCAAAGTGGTGTACTGCTGATAACCAATGTTCTCGCGATTCAACCAATAAGCACTGTAGGAGTTCGGCACACTTGCCACCCGAACTTGAGCGAGATCATCTTTACCTTGGACGCGGGTCGACAGCTTGTTGACCGTCAGTGCCGAAGTGATGGAGGCGGTAAAACTCGAAATGATGATGACACTGGTGAACATCCAAATCAGCCCGACCACACGTCCCGCTAGGCTGCGTGGTGACTTATCGCCGTAGCCGACAGTGGTCATGGTCACCGCAGCCCACCAGAAACCAGCGCCAATGCCGCGCACAGATGTGTCGCTGAACTCCTCGGGGTTATGTTTTCGTTCGGCCAACCAGACAAACCAACCCGCCAGCAATAAAATGCCGCTCAACGCCAAGAGTACGGTCAGGAATTCGAAACTGACAAAGCGCTTGGTCAAGGTCCACCAACTTGCTTCCTCAGCGGCGGGCACGGCAATGCCCAGTCCGGCGTTATAAAAGGGCAAGGTGAAGTCGATCTGCCGTTCACGGTCGGCGGTCACTGAAATAGCGCCTAAACCGACGTCATAGCTGCGCTGGGCAACACCGCCAATAAGCTCGTCGAGACCTACGGGGTGGTACTCAAACTGGTAATTGTTGGCATCGGCAATGTTTTCCCACAAGGCAATGGTCAACCCTTGATAACGTCCTTGCTCATCCTGTGTCACAAAAGGCGGGCTAACGCGCACAGCGACTTTTAATGGCGCGGTAGCTTCCGCGCTGGAAGTGAGTTCAGATTGCGCGCTGGCATTACCCGACAAACCGAGTAAACTGCCAAGAACAATCACTAAAGCGATGAGTTTCTGCATTGGAACTCCTTGTTTTTCTGTTGCTTCTAGGGGCACACTTAAACCTAGTATACAGACCTCTATCGAAATGGGTGGATTATGGAAATTTTCATTGCCGTGTTGTTTTTCGCCTTCTCTACCACGATTACCCCTGGGCCGAATAACGTCATGATCATGTCTTCTGGCGTGAATTATGGGGTTCGCGCCAGCATGCCGCATTTTTTAGGTATTTGCTTGGGCTTCCCAGTAATGGTGTTGTTGGTAGGCTTTGGTTTTGGCGTGATCTTTGAGAAGTTTCCCAACCTGCACCAGTTAATCAAAGTCGCCGGTGTGGTGTATTTGCTCTGGCTTGCGTGGCATATCGCCAGCGCCGAACCCAAAGCGATACAAAAAGGTGAAAAGAAACCTTTTACCTTCTGGCAGGCAGCACTCTTTCAATGGGTGAATGCTAAAGCGTGGATGATGGCTTCAGGCGCGGTCGCCGCCTACACCACGGTGCAAGGCAACCCTGTGGTCGAGGTCGTTGCCATTACCTTGGCGTTTTTACTTATGGCCTTTCCTTGCGTCGGCGTTTGGCTACTGTTCGGCTCCTTGCTACGCAAAGTGCTCTCAAACTCAATCTTCCAACGGGTGTTTAATATCACTATGGGACTGATTTTGGTGGCCTCTATTGTGCCGGTATTGCAAGAGCTGTGGCGCTTCTATTTTGCCAGCGCTTAAAAGCTTAGCACCGGTTCATCTTCGGCATCTAAATACGCGGTGATGGCGTCAATAAAGGCCTCGCCATAGCGGGCAAACTTGGTTTGCCCCACACCTGTAATCATCAGCATACTTTGCTCGTCGGTAGGGTAATGCACCGCCATCTCCACCAGTGTGGCGTCGTTAAATACCACAAACGGCGGTTTGTCTTCAGCCTCGGCAATGCTCTTGCGTAGCGCCCGTAAGCGGCGAAACAGGAGTTTGTCGTAGTCGGCACGATCGGTAACTTTCGGCTTGCTCACCGCCAAATTAATGCGTGGCTCGGCGAGCTGCAAGGCGACCTCACCGCGTAACACCGGGCGTGCTGCTTCGGTAAGTTGCAAGGTGCCGTAATGTTGGATGTTTTGCAGCACCAACCCACGGTGGATCAACTGTCGAATAATACTGAGCCAATAACTTTGGCTTTGCTCAGCACCGAGGCCAAAGGTTGAGAGCTGCTCATGCCCCAAGGCAGTGAGACGTTGCGACTGACTGCCACGTAAGACATCAATGACATGATTGGCACCGAAGCGTTGGCCAACACGATAAATACAGCTTAAGACTTTTTGCGCGTCGGTACTGCCGTCGTATTGCCGCGGTGGATCGAGACAAATATCACAGTTGCCACACGCCTGCTCGCGAAACTCGTTAAAGTAATTCAGTAACACTAAACGCCGGCAGGTCTGAGCCTCACCCAGCGCTTGCATGGCACCAAACTTATGTAGTTCGACTTGGCGCCGCTGTTCATCTGGGTGGTCGTTGATCATACTGCGGATCCAACCTGCGTCACCTGGGTCATAGAGCAGCACGGCTTCGGCAGGCAGGCCGTCACGGCCAGCACGGCCGGTTTCTTGGTAATAAGCTTCGATACTGCGCGGCACATCAAAATGAATCACAAACCTTACATTAGGCTTGTTAATGCCCATGCCGAAGGCAACAGTTGCCACCACCACATCAATATCATCACGCACAAAGCCACGCAGTACTTCTTCGCGCTCGTCATGCTCGAGGCGCGCATGGTAGCCACGCGCGCGAATGCCGTCTTGGCGCAAGCGCTCAGCCAGATCTTCGACTTTCTTACGGCTGCCGCAATAGACAATGCCAGAAGCCCCTTTCTGCTTGGCAATATAATCCCGCAGTTGCTTCTGGGGCTTATATTTTTCTTCGACGATGTAGCGAATATTGGGGCGATCGAAGGAGCTTTTGAAGATCTCAGGCTGATGTAAATGCAAGCGCTGCACAATGTCGGCTTCGGTGGCCGCATCGGCAGTGGCGGTTAAGGCCATAAATGGAATGTTCGGAAGAGCTTCTCGCAGCTGTCCGAGTTGCCCATATTCCGGACGGAAGTCATGCCCCCATTGTGAGATACAATGGGCTTCATCAATGGCAATCAAGGTTATCGGCCACGACTGTAACTGCCGCATGAAGTAACCTTGCAGAGCCCGCTCCGGACTCACATACAACAACTTTAGCGCGCCTTGTGCGGCATCTTGCATGATCTCATGCTGCTGTTCAGCGCTCAGGCCGTTATGCAAGGCTGCTGCGGCGACGCCCATGGTTTGTAGGCTTTCAACCTGATCCTGCATCAGCGAAATCAATGGCGAAACCACCAAGGTCACACCGTCGCCCATGATGGCTGGCAGTTGATAACACAAGGACTTACCGCCACCGGTGGGCATCAGTACCAGTGCATCCTGACCTGCCTGCACGGCCGCGATCACTTGCTCTTGGCCCTGCCGAAACGAGGCATAACCAAAGACATCGGCAAGGGTTTTTGACAGCGCGGCTGCGGTCATAGTTGCGGGCTCCGATTGCACGAGAATTGAATAGGGTCTATTGTATGCATCCCACGCAGCGAGCACCACCGCCAAACTGTTATTTCCGACAAAACTGCGTGGTAACTGTTTAAATTTCGTACATACCCGTACGCCCAGCCAAACAGCCTTGGGCGCCCAAGCAAGAAAGAGAGTTTGCCACATGACCGATGATGCTCAACGCAGTCGCCAAGGGGTGTTATTTGCGATTGCCGCCTACACCATGTGGGGCATTGCACCGATCTACTTTAAGTTGCTGCAACAGGTACCAGCGTTGGAAATTCTGGCGCACCGCATTATTTGGTCCTTTGTTTTAGTGCTGCTGTTGATTGTCGGCCTGCGCCGTTGGCACCGTATTAAACCCGTGGTCACCAATAAGAAACAAATGCTACGGCTGACCATTGCCACCTTCTTGCTCGGTGGCAACTGGTTCTTGTTTATTTGGGCCATCAACAACGACCATATTCTTGATGCCAGCCTTGGCTACTACATCAATCCATTGCTCAACGTTGCCATTGGTATGCTGGTCTTTGCCGAGCGTATGCGGCGCATGCAACTGGTCGCCATTGCTTTGGCGGTGATTGGCGTCTTAATTCAGGTAATTTCATTTGGTTCAGTGCCTTGGGTGGCACTGGCCTTGGCTTGCAGTTTTGCTACCTATGGCGCGATTCGTAAACGTCTACCCGTGGATTCGATGACCGGCTTGTGGCTAGAAACGACTATTCTTCTGCCATTTATGCTGGTCTATGTGTTTTTCTTTGCCAACTCTGGCGCCAGCGACATGACCTCGAATGCTTGGTCATTGAACCTATTGTTGATTGCTGCCGGTATCGTCACGACCGCCCCACTACTGTGCTTTACAGCCGCCGCGCAGCGTATTCGTTACGCCACCTTAGGCTTCTTTCAGTACATAGGTCCAAGCTTGATGTTCATCTTAGCCGTTTGGGTCTACGGTGAGCCATTGGCGGCTGACAAACTGGTCACCTTTGCCATTATTTGGGCGGCGTTAGCGCTGTATAGCCTCGATACGCTGCTGCATCAGCAGCGTTCTAAACGAGCGTAAGCGACCACCAGCCACTTGCTACCCAAGTCATCAAAATTGACTTGGATGCGGCTTTGCGGTCCGCTGCCTTCGTAATTGAGCACCGTGCCTTCGCCGAATTTTACATGGCGCACACGCTGGCCAAGCTGAAAGCCGCTTTCGCTAAAGGCTTCATGGCTAGCGCCACTATGAAAACGACCATAACTTTGTTGGCTTGCGCCAAACTCATCACTCATTCGTGAGCGCGTTTGCATGCGTACGTGGTGTAGGTTTTCCGGCGGGACTTCGGCGATAAACCTGCTCGCACTGTGAAGCTTTTCTTGGCCATAAATACGGCGTTGCTCGGCATAGCTGATCACCAATTTTTGCATGGCGCGCGTCATGCCTACATAGCAAAGACGACGTTCTTCAGCGAGCCGACCAGCTTCGTCCAACGATTGCTGCGACGGGAACAAGCCCTCTTCAACACCACACATAAACACTAATGGGAACTCAAGGCCTTTGGCACTGTGCAAGGTCATGAGTTGCACGGCATCTTGATGGTCTTCCGCTTGTTCTTCACCGGATTCCAAAGCTGCATGGGCCAAGAATGCATTCAGCGGCGTCATATCTTCAGGAGTTTCTGTACCCAGCTGATCAAAGTTATCGCAGGCGTTGACCAACTCTTTTAAGTTTTCCACGCGGGTTTCGGCTTTCTCGCCTTTTTCCGCTTGATACATGGCCATGAGACCGCTGCTTTTGATCACGGTGTCGACCTGACGGCCTAGACTGTACTCGGCAGTTTCATCTTCCAGCTCTTGCACCAAATCAATGAAGGCTAAGACGGCATTAGCGGCCCGCCCCGTGAGCACTTTTTCAGTCGCGAGTTGCTTTGCTGCATCCCATAGCGAGGTGCCGCGCTGGCGGGCGCCATCACGCACAATTTCGAGCGTTCGTGCGCCAATGCCGCGGGTTGGGGTATTGATCACCCGTTCCAACGCGGCGTCGTCATTGCGGTTGGCAAGTAAACGCAGGTAAGCCAGTGCGTCTTTAACTTCTTGGCGGTCAAAGAAGCGCAAGCCCCCGTAGATTCGATAAGGTATACGAGCGTGCAGTAAGGCCTCTTCTAGCACCCGTGACTGGGCATTGCTGCGATATAAGAGCGCAACATCTTGTAAGGCATTACCTTGCTCGTGCCAAGCTTCGATTTGACTGGCAATGTAACGCGCTTCGTCGAGCTCATTGTAGGCCGCGTACAAGTCGATAGGCTCGCCGTTACCACCATCGGTCCACAGCTCTTTACCTAAGCGATCGCTGTTGTTGGCAATGACACTGTTCGCGGCGCTCAAAATGGTATTGGTTGAGCGATAATTTTGCTCAAGGCGAATCGTATCAACATTCGGATAATCACGGGTAAACTGATGAATATTCTCTATTTTTGCCCCGCGCCAGCCATAAATAGACTGGTCATCGTCACCGACGATGGTGACGTAATTCTCATGCTCAGCGCCAACACCACCACCTGACAGCAACTTCACCCAAGCGTACTGAATGGCGTTGGTATCTTGAAACTCGTCGACCAAAATATGGCGGAAACGTTTTTGGTAGTGCTCTCGGACAATGCGGTTGTCGCGCAACAGTTCATGCGCGCGCAGCAACAGCTCGGCAAAATCGACTAAACCCGCGCGATCACAAGCGACTTGATAGGCATCATAAATCTCTTTGTAAGTGCGCTCGTTAAAGTCGTGCCCGTCGAGGTGATGCGGCCGCAAGCCTTCGTCTTTCTTGGCATTGATAAACCACTGCGCTTGCTTTGGCGACCAGCGTTTTTCATCCAAGTTCATGCTGCGCATGATGCGTTTCAACATGCGTTGTTGGTCATCGCTGTCGAGAATTTGAAAGTTCTGCGGTAACTGAACGTCCATATAGTGCGCGCGCAACAAGCGATGCGCCAGGCCATGGAAGGTACCAATCCACATGGCTCGGGTAGAACTACCAACCAGCTCTTCAACTCGGCCACGCATTTCCGCCGCCGCCTTATTGGTGAAGGTCACCGCCATAATGCTGTAGGGCGATAAATGGTATTCCTGTAACAGCCACGCAATGCGGTGCACCAGCACCCGCGTTTTACCACTGCCAGCACCCGCCAACACCAACATGTGGCGTTCTGGCGCACTGACTGCAGCGCGTTGTTTATCGTTGAGTTGCTCAAGGAGTGGGTGCGATGTCATAAGGCTATCCATTCGTGCTTTGCAGGTCAGTGTAAAGTGCAACCACTGTATATGCAACCAGTTAGTCGAGCAAAAAGTCCGCGAGAGTTTGGTTGTCCCCATAAGCAAAGGTCGGCAACACTATAAGGCCGTGCTCGTCATATAGACCGCCACGAAACCAAGCTGACTGCCAGCCAACCCGGTGTGCGCCAAGCACATCGGCCAGCGGGCTATCACCCACATGCAGCCACTGCGCAGGTTGAAGCTGTGGGAGCTGCTGTTGTGCGGCGGTAAACATATCTGGGTAAGGCTTACCACGCCGACCATCGCCTGGTTGAATAACCTGACTAAAATAATCGTGTAAGCCGATAACACGGGTATCGACGTTGCCGTTACTAATGGCAATCAGCGGGTAACGCTGGCCAAGCGCCGTCAGCATGTCGTGGGTTTGCGCAGGCACAACAACTTGATTTCTTGCCGCTAAGAAGGCTTGCAGCCCCTGTTCAGCACCAATTTTGGCATTGGTTTCGTCAACGCCAAGCGCCATCAGCCCACGTTGGATAGTGGCGAGGCGCAGCAAGGTCATGTCACTGGCGAGATCGGCTTCGCTGCGCATGAGTTGCCAGCGGCGCTCAGCCCACTGTTGTTGCGTCCACTGCTGCGCTTGCGGAAATAATTCACAGAGCGCGCGATAACCTTCAGCTTCGGCTTTACGCATCACAGGGACGTTGTCATAAAGGGTGTCGTCAAGGTCGAAACTAATCGCTGCAATAGGCTGCGGACGTCGATAAAACTGCATTGTGAGCTCGTTGTTTGATGTTCGATGTTTGCTGTTCGTTGAATGCCTAAACCGAGAGCTATTTCTTTCTAGCTCTGGGGTGTGCGGCGTCGTAGACTTTCGATAGGTGCTGGAAGTCTAGGTGGGTGTAAACTTGAGTGGTGCTCAAGTTTGCATGGCCTAAGAGTTCCTGCACAGCGCGTAAATCACCGCTCGATTCTAACATATGTGAAGCAAACGAGTGCCGCAGTTTGTGCGGATGCAGGCTACCGTGCAGCCCTTGTTGCTGGCCCCAGTGATTGAGCCGCTGCTGCACTGTCCGCGGACTAATCCGTTTGTTCCGTTGACTGATAAAGAGAGCGACTTCGGTTAAGTTGCCGCCAAGCCATTTGGCGCGGATCGGCAACCATTTCTTCAATGCTTCGGCTGCACAGCGGCCATAAGGCACGATGCGCGTTTTGCCGCCTTTACCCAGTACTCGTAACTCTTGATGCCGCGGGTTGATTGCGTCGATATCAAGGGCTACTAATTCCGCCAAGCGTAACCCACTGCCATAAAGGAGCTCCATCATGGCGGCGTCGCGTAGCGCAAGTTCATCGTTATCGGGTAGCTGCAAAAGTTGGCTAATGCTATCCACATCAAGGTTTTTCGGTAAGCGCTTGGCTGCTTTCGGCGCTTTGGTGTGGCGCGCGGGGTTGTCGTTGCGCCAGCCCTCACGCATGCAGTAATCAAAGCAGGAGCGCCATGCCGCCAGGCGTAAAGCCAGCGAGGCATCACCGAGACCTTGGCGACGCCAATCCATAAACAAGCGCTCAAACAAGGGTTGCGTGACATCTGCAACCTGTTCAGCACCCAGCTCAGCTAAATGAGCACTATCTTTTTTAAGAATGCGGCCATAATTGGCAAGCGTGTGGTCGGCGAGCCCACGCTCACCGGCCAGGTAGTTTAAAAAGCGTTGCCGTGCATCAAGCAGAAGCATGATGTTGCAGGAGTGGAGGTAATACTTGGGTGAGCAACACTTGCAGTTGCTTCACAAATAGGGTGTCCATAGCAGGCTCAAAGTGACCCGCATCATGGTTGCCAATGGCCAGCATGCCTAACTCACCTTTATCGCCAAGCAACAACAGCACTACCGACGCGATATTCTCGTCGGGGAACAATAAGCGCTGTTCATCAGTCGTGAGCCGCCCAAGATAAATGCTGTCATCGCGAAAACGCTTACTGAGTAACTGCTTATGGGTGTCGGCCGCAAAGGTAAATTGTTCTTCAAGCTCTAATGGACTATCGAAAAACTTCAGGCTCAGCGCTGGCATTTGCAATTGTTCAGAGAAGGTTTGCTGCAAACTATCCATCACCTCTTCTAGGCTCGAGCTCTGCAACAGCTTCACGTAGAGCTGACTAAAATAGCGAAACAGCTCTTCGTTGCGGCGCGCGGTCACCATTAACTCGGTAATTTCTTCTTCGAGCTGGTGCACTCGTTGGCGTAAAACCTGTTGTTGGCGTTCGACCAGCGACACCGCACCTTTGCTTTGGTGCTTTACGCTTAAACTCTGTAACAACTGTGGATGATGTTCAAAGAAGTCGGGGTTCTCTTCCAAATACGCCGCGATCAGGCTGTCATCAACGACGATTTCGTGAGCTTGTTTTTTTGCTTCGTTGCTCATAGTTTCAAGTGTCCATCATAAACATGTTCAGCAGGGCCCGTCATACGGATCGGTTGACCTGGCTGCCACTGGATAATCAATTGTCCACCGGGCAAATGTACGCGCACTTGCGAGTCAAGTTTGCCTTGGCGCATGCCAATGACCGCTGCAGCACAAGCACCGCTGCCACAGGCCTGGGTTTCGCCTGTGCCGCGCTCAAATACGCGCAGCTTCACGTGCTCACGGTTAATGATCTGCATAAAGCCAACATTGACGCCCTCGGGGAAGCGCTCGTGGGTGGCTAATGCGCGCCCTAAAGTACCGACCGGGGCATGATGGATGTCATCCACTTCAATCACACAATGGGGATTGCCAACCCCCATTACACCACACATGACTGTTTGCTCTTGCACCCGCAGCACATAAGTCTGCTCTTCTTTGTTTGCTATGAAGGGAACCTCAGCTGGCACAAAGGTTGGCATTCCCATTTCGACGGTAACCCGGCCATCACGCTCGTGGCGCATGACCATGGTGCCGGCTTTGGTACTGACTTTCAGCTCTTGCTTATTACTTAAACCCTTTTGCTTAACGTACAGCGCGAAACAGCGCGCACCATTGCCGCATTGTGACACTTCCGTACCATCTGAATTGAAAATTCGATAGTGAAAGTCCAGTTCTGGGTCATAGGGCGGCTCAATCAACAATAGTTGATCAAAACCGATTCCGCGATAGCGATCCGACCAACGCCGGATCTGCTCAGGATTTAAGTAAATATTCTGCGTCACATTATCAATGACCATAAAGTCATTGCCGAGACCGTGCATTTTACTGAAATTCACACATTCTCTCCGAGCAAGTGCTCACCTTGCCATAAACTTTCCAGCGGCTCTCGTTCGCGAACTAATGTGGCTTGGTCACCATGGACCATCACCTCGGCAGCGCGTGGCCGCGTGTTGTAGTTCGAGGCCATAGTAAAACCATAAGCGCCGGCATTCATCACGGCAAGCAAGTCACCTTCTTGCGCAGCAAGATGACGAGCGTGACCAAAGAAGTCTCCGGTTTCGCATACTGGACCAACGACGTCGACCAATTGCTCATCCACACCTTCGTGGCGTGCCACAGGCTGGATCGCATGATAGGCATTGTAGAGCGACGGGCGCAACAAGTCGTTCATGCCCGCATCAACGAGCAAGAAGTTCTTTTCGCTGCCCGGCTTATAGTATTCAACTTTGGTGACCATGATGCCAGCGTTGCCGACAATCGAGCGGCCTGGCTCAAGCATCAGCTTTAAATTACCCAACGCTGCAGCTTTTTCCTGCAAGGTTTGTAAGTAACCACTTACTTCAAGCTTATCTTCGTGCTGATAAGGAATACCGAAGCCACCGCCCATATCCAAATGGGTGATGTTAATACCTTCGCTGCGTAAATCTTTGACGAGGTCAAACATACGTTCGGCGGCATCTAAAAACGGCTGCGGCGTTAGAATTTGTGAGCCGATGTGACAATCCGCACCACAAACATTGAGGTTTGGCATTTGTGCCGCGCGACGGAAAACGTCGCGCGCTTCGGTCATGGCAATGCCAAACTTGTTGGCTTTTAACCCTGTCGCAATATACGGATGGGTTTGTGCATCAACATCTGGGTTCACCCGCAACGACACTGGCGCTTGCACGCCCTTTTCAGCGGCAATCGCTTGAATACGCTCGAGTTCAGCGGCCGACTCCACGTTAAAACAGCCAATCCCTTGGTCAAGCGCATAGGCGATTTCTTCGTGACTTTTGCCGACGCCAGAAAAAACCACGTCGCTGGCTTTACCGCCAGCGGCAAGGACCCGGGCTAATTCACCACCAGAGACGATATCAAAACCGGCGCCTAAACGTGCCAACAGGTTTAATACCGCCAGATTAGAATTTGCCTTTACTGCATAACAAAGCTTGTTTGGCGCTGGCCAGTGTTTGGCAAACTGTTCCCAGTTCGCCGTGATCGCAGCTTTGGAATAGACGAACAGCGGCGTACCATGCTCTTGAGCAAGGTCCGTCACCGCACAATCTTCTGCGAACAATTCAGTATTTTTGTAGTTAAAACTCATGATGTTACGTTGCTATCCTGTGCTTGCGAATCGGCTACAGGTTCAGCCGGTTTATTTTGCTCGGCCGGAGGTGGCATTTCCAGTGGACCCTTTTGCCCACAGGCGACCAAGGCCAAGCTAGCTGCTACAATGATTGGACGCATTACTTTCAGCTTAAACATCGGTAAACTGTACCCTTGTGATTCGCGATTGAAACGTGTGCTTATCATCGCATTGCAGCGCACAAATGTCATTACTAGGAGTAGACATGCAAGACCATGAGTATCATGAACTCGCCGAAGCGACGATTTGGGCGATTGAAGCAGCTTTTGAAAACACCGGTCTCGACATCGATAGCGAGTGTGACGGTGACATGTTGGAAATCACTTTTCCGAATCGCACGGTCATGGTGATCAACAAACAACCGCCATTGCAGCAAATTTGGGTGGCGACCAAATTCAACGGCCATCATTTTGAATACCGTGACGGTCAATGGATTGATAATCGTACCGGCGCCGAATTGTGGGAATTGCTCACTGATTCAGGTAGCAAACAGGCTGAACAAGACATTGAGTTAAAAGCGCAAGTTGAAGGCGGAGAGTAGCATGAGCCAAACTTTACGCATCGCCACCCGCAAAAGCCTGCTGGCCATGTGGCAAGCCGAGCACATTCAAGCGCGTCTGGAGGCCCTGCATGAAGGTCTTACGGTCGAACTTGTGCCAATGAGTACCAAAGGCGATATTATTCTCGACACGCCCCTAGCGAAAATCGGCGGCAAGGGCCTCTTTGTGAAAGAGCTCGAAGTCGCGATGCTCGAAGGTCGCGCTGATCTTGCCGTGCATTCGATGAAGGATTTGCCGGTTGAGTTTCCGCCTGGCCTTGAGCTATTCGGAATTTGTGAGCGTGAAGACCCTCGCGACGCTTTCGTTTCGAATAACTATCACAATCTTGATGAGTTGCCAGAAGGCGCGGTGGTTGGCACCTGTAGCCTGCGCCGCAAGTGCCAAATTCTAGCGCATTATCCTCATTTAGTGGTCAAAGATTTGCGTGGCAACGTGCAAACGCGCCTTGGCAAGTTAGATGATGGTCAATTCGATGCGATTATTTTGGCCGCATCGGGTCTTATTCGTTTGGAATTAGGCGAGCGTATTCGCCAACGCCTACCCGCCGAGATATGCCTCCCAGCCAATGGCCAAGGTGTTTTAGGCATCGAGTGTCGCACCGATGATACTCAAACCAAAGCATTATTGGCGCCGTTAACCTGTGCCGACACGCGCAGTTGCGTGTTGGCTGAGCGGGCAATGAACCGCCGTTTACAGGGCGGCTGCCAAGTGCCCATTGGTGCTTTTGCTGAACTCCATGGTGAGCAACTGCATTTGCGCGGTCTGGTTGGGCGCCCTGATGGCAGCGAAATCATTGAAGGCGACATTAAGGGTCATCGTGACCACGCTGAAGCCTTAGGCACGGAACTTGCGGAGTATTTATTAGCCCGCGGGGCCGGCAAAATTTTAGCTGACGTGTATGCGGAGAACGAACTGCACTCATGAAGCACATTCTCATTCTGCGTCCCGAAGCCCAAGCGGCAGAGTTGCAACACCTGTTGCAGCAAAGTGCTGCCGCCCATAGCTATGACGTGCACATCAGCAGTGCCAGCATGCTTGAAATAAGGGGCTACGATGACCCTTCACGTAGCCTTGCTGACACTTTACGCACGGATTGGGACGGCGCAATGATGGTCAGTGTTAATGCAGCACACTATTTTGCTGAACAGGCGCAAGCCTGGGCACCCAATGAAGCCATGCCTCGCTGTCGTTGGTATGCGGTCGGGCCGGTATCAGCGCAAGCTATTGCAGGCGTTGTTAAACGTCCGGTGGTCTGTCCGTGGCGCGAACATAACAGTGATGCCTTGCTGGCCTTGCCCGAATTGCAATACGTGCAAGGGCAACGTTGGCTAATTGTACGGGGTCGGAACGGCCGTGAGTTATTTGCCGACACCCTGCGTGCCCGCGGCGCTGAAGTACAGTACCTTGAGGTTTACGAGCGTCGCGCGCAGCCGCCTCGTCCTGCACAGCTGCAGGAGTGGCAAGGTTACGTGGATACCATCATGGTCAGCAGTGCTGAACAACTCGGTGCTTTTTTAGCCGCAGTGCCCAGCGCTGGGCTGGAGTGGCTGACGAATTGTACCTGGATTGTCGCCAGTCACCGACTGCAACAATTATTACCTACTGCTCTCGGTAAACACGTAATGATTGCCGATAGTGCCGCAAGTTTTGCTATGGTAGAAGCATGGCAACGCGCTATGCATGTAGAAAAGGATCATTTATGACTGAACAGAGCACGTCTAAGCAGGAAGAGCCGCAAGAAGTAATGGCGTCGAAGGATCACGAGACAACCTCAAAAAACGACTCGACGCCCAAGCGCGGATCGGCTCTTCCATGGCTGTTGGTCATTGTTTTAGTGGCGGCATTGGCGGTAGCAGGTTGGGCGGCTTACCGCTATGTTTATCAAGATCTACTAGCGACGAATCAACAGCTTAATCAACAGGTTACAGAGCAACAGCAGCAACTTAATAGCTTGCAGAGCGAATTAGATAGCAAACTAACGACATTAGAACGGCAGCAACAACAGCTCCCTAGTTTGGTCGAGCGACAGTTGCAACAAAGCGAGCAAAGCTTACTGCGTACTGTCAGCGAGCAAGAACAACGCCAGTCAGACCTTGCTCGCGCTGTGCAGTCAGTACAAGCGGAATTAGCCAGTCTAGATGTCTCGCAAGCCACTGCATGGCGAGTACTTGAAGCACGTCAGCTTGTGGCGCAAGCAAGTAATAAACTTTATATCGATCAGGAACCGGAACTCGCGTTACAACTTTTAGAGTTGGCCGATACGCATTTAGCGGCATTGAATAACCCTGCGTACCAAGCGGCTCGCCAAGCCATTAACGACGATAAAGTCGCCTTACGTAGCGTTGATGCAGACCGCCACTTAGCTGTCGCAATGGACCTTAGTAGTCTACGGGCACGCTTACTCCAGCAAGAGTGGCGCATCAATGCACCAACCCGCACGCTGGTCAATGAGCAAGCGCCGGCAGATGCACCTTGGTACGATCACCTGCAAGCCAGCGCAAGCACATTGTTCCAACAACTTATTCGCGTGCAACACCGTGAGAAGCCCATTGAGCCGCAGCTTTCAGCGGCCTTCGTTGAGCTGACAAAACAGCGCGTGTTGTTGCAGTTACAGCTCGCACAACAGTCTGCCTTAAGCCAAACCGATGCGCTTTATCAACGCAGTTTGGAAGAAGCTTTGGCGCTGGTGGTGGAACTGGAGCAGCAAAGCGATTTGGAATTAGCTGCGTTGCGTACTGATTTAACTGAGCTGGCGACGCAAACCTTGCAGCCCAGCTTACCTGAACAATTGCGTAGCTTAGCGATCATGAACCGTCACGCACAAGCCGTAAATGCCGGGGTGAGCCAATGAAATACGCCTGGATCATCGTTTTACTGCTCATTGCGGGATTATTTATTGGCCCACTGTGGGACGGCAACACCGGCTATGTATTGATCGCGGTCGGCAATTACACTATCGAGACCAGTTTGGTCGCGGCAGTGATTTTGTTGGTCCTGGCTGTGGTTGTACTGCGTGTCATCTGGGGCTTTGTGATGCGTCTGGTGCGCGGTACCGCTTGGGGTATGAAATGGTTCGGCCAGCGCCGTACGAGCAAAGCCCAACAAGCGGTGACCGACGGCGCTACGGCGTTAGTGCATGGCGATGCACGCACGGCCTCCAGCGCCTTTAATCGTAGCTGGCAGCTGCGACATGACGGTACCGTTGCTTTATTTGCAAGTTATGCGGCGGCAGCTAACGAAGACTATGCGCAAGCACGGGAGTGGTTGCAACACGCTCCGAACCCCGCTGCGTTGCAGTTAGCGGAAACGTTGTTCACCTTGCAACAACATCCAGAGCAAGCAGAACAACGCTTGAGCGAACTGCAAGAGTTACGGCGACAACACCCACAACACCCTCAATTGTTACGCCTCGCCCTACAGGCGTATGAGCATGTGCATCGCTGGGATGAAGTCCTTGCAGCTTTACCCGATGCCGAGCGCTTAGCGGTGTTGAGTGCCACCGAGCTGAGTAACCTAAAAGAACGCGCCTACCGTGAACGCTTTTTAGCTGTGGGCCGCGAAGGTCCGCCGGCGCTGGCCGCGTTTTGGAAGAGCTTAGCCCGTGACGAACGTCGTGCTGCAAGCGTTCGCCAAGCCTATATTGGCGTGCTGAAAACCTACCAGCTTATCGATGCCGCAGACAAGGTTGCCGCTCGCGGCTTGAAACGTGGCGATTTGAAGCTCGCGCATTTATTGGATAAGCAGTTGTTGGTGGCGGGCGTGGAGCTACGTGATTATCTGCAACAGCAGTTGAAGCAACACCCAGAGGATGGCTTGTTATTGCAAGCTATGGGGCAGATTGCGATAGCGACTAACGAGTGGGCATTGGCTGAACGTGCCTTGCGGCGTGCATCTGAACTGGTGCCATCACGCCGGGTATGGTTAGATTTGGCGCAGGTCTATGCCGCACAAGGCAACTCGCAGGCAGCCTTAGCTGCCTACGAGAAAGCCGAACAGGGCATCAACTAAGGTTATTGGCGAACGCCTTCAATCGACAAGTACATGTCGACGGTTTTCGCCGCTGGACCTAGGTCATAATCAATACCAAAGTCGGCGAGGGTAAGGGTGACTTTACCTTCGAAACCACGGCGGAAGCCGCCCCAAGGATCGGGACCTGCGCCAACTTCAGTCACCGCAATTTCAATTGGCTTAGTCACGCCACGCAAGGTGAGGTCACCTGCCAATACCGCAGTGCCATCGCCATTAGGCGTGAAGCTAGTCGAGGCAAATGTTGCTTCAGGGTACTCGTCAACCGCCAAAAAGTCATCACTGCGCAAATGCTTGTCGCGCTCAGCGTGGTTGCTATCAATACTCGCGGTATCGATGGTGACGTTCACGCTCGCGGCACTAGGATTGGCTTCGTCGTAACTGAAAGAACCTTCAAAATCGGTAAATTCACCTAACAGCCAACTATAACCCAAGTGGCTTATTTTGAATTGAACAAAGGCGTGTTGACCTTCAATATCAATCACATAGTCTTCTGCTTGCGCAGGTTGTACCGAAGTTGACAAAGCAGCCGTTAACGCTGCAACTAGAGCTAACTTCTTCATAATAACCTCCTCAGGTGAGTTACTGTTGTGGGCGTAGCATACGCTTCAACGTGTCATGCTTGTCCAAAAAATGGTGTCGTAAAGCGGCGAGGGCGTGGACGCCTGCCAAAATAACCAGACTTAAAGCTGCATACCAATGCACATCACCAGCAACTTCTTCTTGCTCGGGAATACTAGTGATCAGCGCTGGCACTTCAAACCAATCAAATACCGAAATCCCGCGTCCATCCGCTGTCGAAATCAAATAGCCACTGATCATGGTCACAAAGAGCAAGCCGTAGAGCAGCAGGTGTCCTAGTCTCGCGGCATAACGTTCATAACGAGAACCCCGCAATTGAGGCTTCGGATTCCACAGGGTCCAAAGGCTACGCAGCAGTGTGAGTGCGAAAAGTGTCAATCCAATCGACTTGTGCCACCAAGGACCAAGTCGATACCAAGGGTCATAATAGCTAAGCGTCAGCATCCAATAGCCGAGCGCAAACAAGCCGATAACGGCAAGTGCCGATAGCCAATGAATGATGATAGCGGTCCAGCCGTAACTGTTTGTCGTATTGCGTAGCATCTAGGCACCTTTTACGTTGTGGTCCCTAGTTTAGTTCAATGAAACGCAATGAATAGTGCTTAATTTGAGTCATTTCTTTCGAAATAATCGAATACTTCAGTGGTGGATCGCACCTGGACTTTTATCGGAACGGCCTCTGTTTCTGCCTCTTCTTCTGACCAACCCAGCTCAGCTAAAGAAATCTGGTGTTCGCCCAGTGTTAGTTCCGTATTGTTGGTGAAGATCCCAATACGCCCGTAGGCTTTTTCGCCAATCACTTCTGGCTGTTCGGGATAGATAAAAACCGGTACGCGCTGTAGGGACAAATGATGTGTTTCGGTATTCACATCCAGTTGCAGGATCTCGGGTAAAAGCACGCCGTCAGGAAAGGTCGTTAACTGTGAGAAGCGATAATTCACCTGAAACTCCTTATCGGATTCTGCACTTTGCAACGGAAAATATAAGTCGTAGAAATAAGGGAATGCCTCGATTGTCCGCTCCGCAACTTCGTGCGGCGGATCCGGTAACTTCATCTTGCGTAGCTGCCGTAGTTCGCGGTTGTAATGCAAACTCCCCAAAGCTTCTGCAACCAGGTCATCCTTTTCTTGCTGGGTTAGCGGGATCTGCTGCGCTAATAAAGTAAAAGGCGTCGCTCCGCCGCTAATCGCTTGCTGCCAAACGTCGCGTTCGATGAATAGCTCGACAAGCGCCAATACAGCGCCTCCAGTGCCATACAAACGATGCGAATAGATGCGACTTGAGACGTCATTCACGATGCCAAAACGACCAGACAGCAAGCGTTGTATGAGCACACCCTCGCTATTGCTTTGAGTAAGGATGCCGCGTGCCTGAGCTTCAACCCAAAAGGCGGACCCTTCTTTACGTTCAATGCTGTGCTCGGTTTCGCTGACGCTTGAAGGTAACTGCGATTCGCGCCATGAACGTAATGCGACATAGGAGCTAATAAAGGGCAAGGGATTCGTATCGACACTCATGAGTGCGTTGACCAATAAGGTTCGCTCATAACTTAATATCGCGAATAGTTCTAGTAGATCGGCATCGCCGACATCTGCAAAGGATAGGGTGCTTGCCATATCGCCTTGGAATGAGTCACGCTGATAGCCATGAAAATCTTCGTGTAACAATAGACCTTTGCGCAAGAATGGTGGCGCGTCCGCTTGCACAATAGTCGCTGTTAGCTCAGGGGTAATTTGATGGTCGATATAGTACATTGCGGTTAGGTCCGTGGAACCCTGTGGCGCGAGCCAAATACCCTTTTCGCTAGCTTTTAAATTGTGAGCTACCAAGTCATTGCCAGCCAGATAAATTTTTCCCTCGTCATCAATGTATCCCAGCCCGCGTGCCAACGGTTGGTAGCCAGGCCAAATGCTATCAAGCTGTTGCTGATGGGCATTGAGCTGTCGAAGATCATCAAGATGGGTAGTGGTAGCACAGCCTAAACAGAAGGAGGTAAGCAGTAGACTTAGCAGTATGCGCATAGCTGAGGCATCTCTTTTTCGTTAGAATAAAGTTAAGATACCACACACCATCAAAGTGTGACTTTAAAAGCGAAGAGCGAAGAACGCAGTTGTCCTTTAGGCATAAAAAAACCCCAGTCCATTTGGACTGGGGTTCTCTATTTAAAGCCTGGCGGTGACCTACTCTCAC
>JBLWXY010000001.1:0-789315 GCA_048267225.1 Pseudidiomarina sp. | reverse complement strand
TTCCGAACTCAGTAGTGAAACGCTTCAGCGCCGATGGTAGTGTGGGGTTTCCCCATGTGAGAGTAGGTCACCGCCAGGCTTTAAATAGAGAACCCCAGTCCAAATGGACTGGGGTTTTTTTATGCCTAAAGGATAACTGCGTTAATCGTTAATCGTTATTGGTTACTCGAAAAAACCTACCCCGAATAACGAATAACGAATAACGACTAACGAACAACGCTTTTCGCTTTTCTAACTCGCGTTTGCTGCGGGGCTAGTTTAAAATGCCTGCATGACAACACATCAAAACTCTATTTCGCTGAGATACTTACATACCTTCCAGCTTCCTTATTTCGCCTCTGAAGTCATAACAATCACTTCAGATAAGGAATTAGAGGGCATCGAGGGCAATTATCTCGTGCTTGGTGAAGGTAGCAATACTATCTTCACCAGTGACTTCGTGCGCCCCATATTGCGGGTTGCGATAGAACATATTGAAGTTGAAGAAACTGGCGATGCGTTCTATTTGCGCGTAGGTGCCGGGGTAAATTGGCACAAACTCGTAAGCTACACATTAGAAAGAAATATGCCTGGCTTGGAAAACTTAGCGCTTATACCGGGCAGTGTCGGTGCCGCACCAGTTCAGAATATTGGCGCCTATGGTGTTGAGGTCGGCGAGTTTATAGAAAGTGTAACAGCTTGGGATAGAGTCCAAAAAGAATGGCACGTGTTCGATCGCGATGCTTGTGCGTTCGCATACAGGGATAGCTTGTTTAAACGACACGCGAATCGTTTTGTCATTACTCAAGTGGATTTTTGCTTACCCAAAGCCTGGCAACCGCGACTCGGTTACGGCGCATTGGCACATCTGACAGAAGATGCAACAGCTAAGGAAATCATGGCCGCGGTCATTTCGATTCGAAACAGCAAACTACCGAATCCAGATTCGATACCTAACGCTGGTAGTTTTTTTAAGAATCCCGAAGTGTCTAAGCAAATGTTTGCGCGTATCCAGCAGAGCTACCCCGAGGTAGCGCATTACCCGTTACCTAACGGCAATATAAAATTAGCCGCTGGTTGGTTGATCGACCACCTTGGTTTAAAGGGTTTTGAGTGTGGTGGGGCTAGCGTGCATTGTAACCAGGCCTTGGTTTTGATTAATCAAAGCGGTGCCGACGGTAAAGCTGTTTTGCAACTCGCTCGTCATGTGCAGCAGGAAGTCTTAGCGGCGTTTGGCGTAAAGTTGGAAGCAGAGGTCAGGTTGATGGATGAAAAAGGGCTTATCGAACTATGAGTAAGCGCAGTGAGCGAATGATCAGGGTGATAGAGCTATTAGCCGACGGCGAATTTCATTCGGGCCAACGGATTGGCGAGGAAATTGGCGTCTCTCGCACCGCTATTAGCCAATACATCAAAGATATCCAAGCTTTGGGTTTAGATGTCTTTCGCATCACCGGTAAGGGGTATAGACTTTCTCAGGCCATAGAACTGCTCGATATAGAGCAAATTTGTGGAAACATGAAAGACTCTAATCCTGCACCCATAAAGCTTGAGCGTATTGTAACATCGACGAATGATGTAATGCGGGAGCGGCTGCAGAATGGCGCAACCTTTGCAGCGGGTGAAGTGCTATTAGCCGAAGCGCAAACGGCAGGTCGCGGGCGGCGCGGTAAGCAATGGTACTCTCCCTTTGCGACGAATCTGTATTTATCAATGTATTGGCCGTTAACACAAGGCATGAGCGCGGCAATGGGATTAAGTATCGTCATTGGTACCGTGCTAGCCGAGGCCGTGCATAGAGCTGGTGTGCCTGATGTCGCTTTAAAGTGGCCCAACGATGTTCTCATTAAAAACAAAAAACTAGCCGGTATTCTTATTGATCTTGAAGGCCAAGCGATTGACGATGCGCACGCAGTTATAGGTGTGGGTGTGAATTTATCGATGCCCGAGTGGCTCGCGACGCCGATTGATCAGGCCTGGACTGATTTACAGTCCGAACTCAATGTTCCTCTGAATCGTAACGAATGGGTCGCAGATTTGATCAGTCATTTACAAGAAGGCTTAATTGTCTTTGAGCAGCAAGGTCTAGAACCTTTTATTCAACGTTGGCTCGACTACGATAACCTGTTTGAACGGAACGTGGTCCTTACTATGGGACAGAAAACATTGCATGGGCTAGCAAAAGGCATTGCCGTTGACGGTGCTTTGCTTGTCGAAATCGATGGTAACTTAAAACATTTTCATGCTGGCGAGGTAAGTCTGCGTTATGACTCCCATTAAACTTTTAGTCGATGCCGGAAATACACGTGTCAAAACCGCCCTTATGGACGCCGAGGGACATATTGAGCCGTGGTTCAATCTGCCGTACGAGGATATCGCATCGCAACAGCCCCCAGGGACTGTAACTGACTGTTGGTTGTCAGTTGTCGGTGGCGCACACCAGCAGCAACAACTTGAGCGGTGGTTAGGTCAGCAACTTAGTGTCCATTACGTGCACTCGGAACGCGAAGCTTTTGGTGTGCACAACGCCTATGCTGAACCGACGACATTAGGCGTTGATCGTTGGCTAGCGATGCTTGGTGCTTATAACGAACAAGGCAAGGCTACGGTCATTATAGATGCGGGTACAGCGATTACCGTGGATTGGGTTAGTGCTGAAGGCCGTCATTTAGGTGGTTGGATTGCGCCTGGCGTTGATTTAATGCAAACCTCGGTAACCAGCCGTGCTCCAAAGGTATTTACCCGGCAAGAACAAATGTGGGGGCGCGTAAATCAATTAGGAACGAGTACGCCCGACGGACTCATGGATGGCTGCGTGAATATGTTCGCTGGCTTAGTCAGACAAGCCCTTCATGTTACCGAAGTAGAGCTTGATTGGTTTGATTTTCGACTGTTGTTCAGCGGCGGCTCCACACCACTTTTACCTATTGAGCTCAAACGTCGCGGAGAGCATCGCAGTGAACTGGTATTGCAAGGCTTAGCGCTTTACGCCAAGCAATAAAAAAAGCACGCCACTTTGGGCGTGCTTCATACGATGACTTAGTGTCAGTTAAGACAAACGATTCCGGAAGTCTTCATAGCTGAACGATCGAACAAGATCAAAGCTACCATCTCTTCGTAAAATGCCAATTCCGGGGTGCTCAACACCATTAAAGAACGTCGTCTTCACCATGGTGTAATGCATCATATCTTCGAAAATGATACGCGAGCCGGGCTTCAAAGGTTCGGCAAAACTATAAAGGCCGATCACATCGCCAGCCAAACACGAGTTACCACCTAACTTGTACGTATGCTTCAACACACCCGGTTCCTTAGCATCCGTGATGGTAGGGCGGTAGGGCATTTCCAATACATCAGGCATGTGCGCGGTTGCCGAAATATCTAAAATGGCAATAGGACCGTCGTTCTCGACAATATCGACTACTTCGGCGACCAGCGGACCCGTCTGCCAAGCCACAGCTGAACCAGGTTCGAGGATAACTTGCAAATCATAGGTTTCACGTAAGCGCTTCAGCTGCGCGATCAAATGCTCAACGTCATAACCCTCGCGCGTCATCAAGTGACCACCACCGAGATTGAGCCATTTCATTTGCTTGAGTAAATGACCAAACTTGCTTTCAACCGCTTGCAACGTGCGCTCAAGGGCATAAGAGTCGCACTCACAGAGATTGTGCACATGAAGACCTTCAATCCCTGATAAGTCAGCACCCTCAAGGTCTTTGACACGAATCCCCAAGCGCGAACCAGGGGCACTCGGATCATACAGCTCGGTCTCTGCCTCTTGATGTTCTGGGTTTACACGCAGCCCCGCAGAAACGCCAGTTGCAAGAACTTGCTCGCGATAGCGCTGCCACTGAGCCAGACTATTGAAAGAAATGTGATTAACTAACGGTAGCAGCTCATCAATTTCTTTCGCTTTGTAACCCGGCGCATAGGCGTGAACTTCGCGGCCAAATTCATAAGCCGCTAGCTTTGCTTCCCAAACTGAACTGGCTGTGCAGCCTTGCAGGTATTCCCGCACCAGTGGAAAGGTACTCCACATGGAGAAGCCCTTCAGGGCGAGAATGATGTCCGCACCGCTTTCTTGCTGCACGCGTTGCATAAGTTTTAAGTTGCGTTCCAACAACGCCTCGTTACACACGTAACAAGGCGAAGGGATAGCGTCTGCTAGATAAGGATTTTGATTCATGCGCTTACTGCTTAAACGGCGTGTCGCATTCGACAACTTGCCAAGGTAACCCGTACTGGTTCAAACGCTCCATGAACTCGTCAGGATCAAATTGCTCCATGTTCCAAACCCCTGCTTTCATCCAGTGGCCTTGGAGCATCATAGACGCACCGATCATCGCCGGAACACCAGTGGTGTAACTCACGGCTTGTGCACCAACTTCGGCGTTGCAAACTGCATGGTCGCAGTTGTTGTAGATAAAGATGGTTTTCTCTTTGCCATCTTTTAGACCGGTGACATAGGTGCCGATACAGGTCATGCCGGTATAGCCTTCGGCAAGTGAACCTGGATTTGGCAGAACAGCTTTCAAAAACTCTAAAGGCACAATTTTCTGGCCTTGGAATTCAACCGGTTGAATTGAGGTCATGCCGACATTCTCGAGCACACGTAAGTGCGTCAAATATTGGTCACCAAAGGTCATCCAAAAGCGCGCACGCTTCAGGGTTGGAAAGTGCTTAACCAACGACTCGAGCTCTTCATGGAAAAGCAAGTATGAAGCACGGACGCCAACGTTAGGGTAATCCAAATCTTCACGAACACTAATAGGATCGGTCTCGTGCCAGTCGCCGTTTTCCCAGTACTTACCGCGTTGGGTAATCTCGCGAATATTGATTTCTGGATTGAAGTTAGTGGCAAATGCTTGGCCGTGGTCGCCGCCATTACAGTCAACAATATCCAGATAGTGGATTTCATCAAAGTAATGCTTCGCTGCGTAAGCCGTGAAGACGTTGGTAACGCCTGGATCAAAGCCAGCACCTAATAGCGCCATGATGCCCTTTTCTTTAAAGCGCTCATGATAAGCCCACTGCCAAGAGTATTCGAACTTGGCTTCGTCTTTCGGCTCGTAATTTGCCGTATCCAGATAATGTACGCCAGTCTCTAAACAAGCATCCATAATTGGCAAATCTTGGTATGGCAACGCCACGTTGATGACCAAAGCAGGCTCAACTTGGCGGATCAACGCAGCAACTTCATCGGCCTCATCAGCGTCCACTTTATAAACGCCAACTACACGATCTTTGCCGACTTCTTCTTGCAGCTTTTCACACTTGGAGACTGTGCGGCTCGCAAGATGAATCTCTGAAAAATATTCAGGCAACATTGCACATTTTTTTACCACAACACCGGCAACGCCGCCGGCACCAATAATTAAGACTCGTGACATGAAATGACCCTTTTTTCCGATCTATAAACGGGTGACATAAAGGCTGAAAGATAGCATATTTTTGCGTAAACAGCATCCGCGATGCAGGGCAATCAGATAAAATTCTTAGGGTCTAAATGACTGCAAAAACTGCAGTGCCTGCTGCCGTAACTGTGTCTCGAGGTCGGCGCGACTTTTGGCGTTGTTGTTCCGCTGAAGCTCATTCATGGTCGTGCTTGCAAGTAACGTTTCGGGTGTGAGACCACACTTTGGCTTAACCTGTTGACTCAGGAACCACCAAGCGAAGCGGGCGTTTGAAAATGGCAGCCCGCCTTGGCAAAAGCCGCGCAAAATAGTTAAGCAATGTTCGTGGACAGCCACAATCATGTCGTCAGATAGCGCCGCTTGGGTATTTTGTAGCCAAGCGATTTCTGCTTGCTGCAAGCTTGCCAGCTCGGCTAAGGTGCGTTGTGCTTCTGAATCTAATCCATAAGCCCAAACGGCACTGACCGTGCCGCTTGCCGCATTCTTTTTTAAGCCGCGCCTAACTTCTTGCAGCGGGGTCTGTGTCCAGAATTGTTCGACCGCAGGTGTCACACTAAAGCTGGTGCCAATGGCGTCAATGTTGTGCTGTTGCGCATGCGCAGTAACGGCAGCAAGCATTTGCAGCCCTACCCGTTGACGGCGCTGTTCTTGTCGAACAGCAATACGAACTATTCGCCACCAATGCCAAGTAAGACAGTTTTGTTGTTGTCGGTAGAAACCCAGCGCTTGTGGCAAAAGTTGCCCTTTTACTCGGCGTTTTCCGAGCATGATGGGTGCCTGTAAATGTTCGGGCAACGGCCCTTCTTGTGCGAGCCAAGTCACGCCGACAATGTTGTCGCCATGCCGTGCGACCAGGAGTCGCTGCTCAGCGTCATCAAGCAGCAAACGTAGGTCGTTGGGACTACTCTGGTAGTGCGCTTCAAGCAGCAGTGTCATGGTTTGTGCCAACTCATCTTCGGTCAGTTGGCTGGCATGTGTTAAGTGCGTTTCTAGTGCGCCGTTGGTTTGCGTGGCAGCACTATTGCGCTGTCGAGAGGTCATGAGCAATGCACCATTTAACCAGCGTTCACACGCGTCACTGGCAGCCCACCGCAAAGGAGCGCTAAGGTGGTGCTGAACAATCGAGTATCGTGCTGAAAGCCAGTCTAAGAAGCGTAAAACAAAACCTTGGCCACAGCCCTCATAGCCATCCACCGTCGTGGCGACGGCCCAAACTTGATAGTGCGCAAAGAGCTCCTTTAAACAATGAAGCGGTATTGCGGCAGCTTCATCGATGATCAGCAATTGCTTCTCATTGCCCTTTGCCGAAGTGCTTTTGGCTTCTCTCAGTAAGCGATCCCATGCACAAAACTTAGCCTTGCTTCCGGCTTGCTCCAGCAACGTGGCTAGTGCTGAAGGACGTGGCCCCGTAACTAGGATAGGGTGCGTCGAGGCCCACCAAGCTTGGCAGGCTAAGCCGAGCGTGGTGCTCTTGCCTCTGCCACGGTCCGCGATGATAACGTGGGTTTGAGAGGGGTGTTCGAGTAGCGCCGTGATAATGTTCTGTTGGTCGTTACTTGGCAGCTCGGGCGCAGGAGCTGCAGGCGCCAAAATTGGCGCTGGTTGAGCTAATCGGTGAAGTAATGCTTGCCAGCTTGAACATTGGACGATGGCGTCAAATTGCGCCGCGTGATGCAGTAAGCGTTGCTGGAAGTGAGATGCCGTGACGGGCAGTACGAGCCAGAGGCAATGACCACCATTGACGGTCCCTGCGAGTGCGGCAAGCGCATCGGCGTGAACAAGTTGAGCGAAGTCTAACACCACGTGACTCGTCGTAAGTCCCAAATAGTCACGGTAACGATGCATCTGCACAAAGCGTTCGGAGCTATCCGAAAGCCAAAGCGGCTCTGGTAAAGCGTGCTCAAGTTCGTAGAGAATACGCTCTCGCTCACGTGCGTTATGCGGCGTAAAAATAAAGACAGCGCGTTGCCGCGCTGTCTTGAAGGGGGTTAACCAATGTTCGAGCTGTTGGTCGAACATACCTATTCTCACGCTACCTTAAAGGAACGATGTGCCAAAGAATTTAGTGGCAACCGTATTCGCGAAAATAACCGCAAGGATCACTGGAATGAAGGTTCCAATCGAAAAGTCGACATACTTGTGTAACCAAGAGGTTTGATAATTAGGGTTACCTTCACTCAACTCTGCAGCGAAATTCGTACGCTTCCAGCGGAAACGAACGAATAAACAAATAAGTAGACCGTTTAACGGCAAGATCGTGTCGTAGAACACATCATAAATGATATCGAATAAGGACTTATCGACACCTGCGTAATGCGCTATGTTGCTAACCCAAGGTAGTAAACCAAAAGAGGTTGCCGCCAGCAAGGTCAAGAGCGTAATCGCAAAGCCCATGATCAATAGCGCTTTCTTACGCGACACATTGTGACGTTCCATAAAGGATGACGTTGGCACTTCGATGATCGAGACCAAGGACGTGATGGCTGCGACAAAAGCGAGTAAGAAGAATACTGCGGCTGCGACGGAGGCGAAACCATAACCGACGCTATCAGAAAGCTGCATAAAGATTTGCGGGAAGAAAGAGAAAATCATCGATACCGATGAGTCACTTAAGCTTTCCGGATTGGTTTCTGGGTAGATCGCAAAAATAGCCGGTAGGGTCATCAAGCCAGCAGTGAAGGCTACTGCGGTATCGGTGATGGCAACCAATTTACCCGATGTCACGATATCATCACTGCGACGGAAGTAAGAACCGTAAGTGATCAGAATACCCATACCCAAAGAGAGTGAGAAAAAGGCTTGGGCCAAGGCGCCATTGATGACACTACCATCGATTTTACTGAAGTCGGGAATCAAATAAAACTTTACACCGGCCATCGCGTTGTCCAGTGAGAGAACAAAAATCACCAGCAAAATAAGCATCAGAAATAGCGATGGCATTAGAATTTTTGCAGCCCGCTCGATACCTTTGCGGACGCCGCCGACCAGGATAAAGTTGATAATGACCGTTACCGCTACGAGGTAGCCAACAAACGAATAATCGTTAACAAAGGTACCGAAGTAGTCGGGTTGCGCGATAAGGTCGAGATTGCCGGACAAGGTCTGGAATAAATAACCAAAAATCCATACCGTAATTACCATGTAAAACACCGCAATCATGAAGGGTGTAATAGTGGCGAGTAAACCTGCTATACGCCAACGCTTGGTATCTTGCCCCAATTCTGCGTAGGCCTTATAAGGGCTATGTTGGGCGCGACGGCCAAGCCCCATTTCTGCTAACATCACAGGTAAACAGATGAAGGCAACGAACAGCGCATAGATGATTAAAAATGCACCGCCGCCATTTTTGGTCGCGGCAACAGGAAAGCCCACGAGGTTCCCAATACCTACGGCAGAACCTGCAGCAGCAAGGATGAAGCCAATTTTTGAGCTAAAATGCTCGCGAGACGTACTCATAGAAGAGACCTTTTGTTTATAGTTATTATTTGCAAAGTAGAGCGTTGCATCGCATCTATGATGCGGGGCTTGCGCCCTTAAAAGTAAGTCGCTCAATCCTAGCGTATGCCGTAAACTGCGGCAAGCACTCAACACGTAACAAAGTTATGCAACACGACCTTTTTGCCAGTGAAAACGCCGAAGAAACCCTCAGTTTAGGTCGCCAAGCCTTTGTCCTTAAAGGTTTTGCAGAACCTAAGGCCGTTGCGCTTTGGCAGGCGGTGCAAGAGGTCGTAGCAGTTGCTCCATGGCGTCAACTCGTTACACCAGGTGGTCGTAAAATGTCGGTGCTTACAACCAACTGTGGTCAATGGGGTTGGCTGAGTGATGCCAAGGGTTATCGCTATGAGCGACATGATCCTTTGACCGGCAGCCCATGGCCTAAAATGCCTGAAGTCTTTTTCGAGCTCGCTGTAGAAGCCGCCGCACAAGCTGGATTCGCAGGTTTTGAGCCCGATGCGTGTTTGATTAATCGCTATCAGCCTGGCACAAAGATGGGATTACATCAGGACCGCGACGAAGAAAACCACGAGGCGCCCATTGTCTCACTTTCTTTAGGTTTGCCTGCGCAATTTCTATGGGGTGGCGCTACGCGTAGCGAAACACCAAAACGGATAGAATTACACCACGGTGATGTTGTGGTTTGGGGCGGGATTGCTCGGTTAAAGTTTCACGGTATCGCCATAGTTCTGCCTGGGCAGCATCCGCTACTCGGAGAGCAGCGGATTAATCTTACTTTACGTCGCGCCAAGTAAATTAGTACATCATGCTATAAAGCTTACGACGATACTGCGCCGCCAAAGGGTCACCTTTAGGTAGGCCGTTAAGCATATCAAGGGTCTGCTTTTTCGCCGTGCCAAAGTTGAAGTCCTTCACTAATACCGCAAAAGCAAGTTCAAGCGCCTCTTCCATGCGTTGCGCATCGTAGAGCTTAGTGGCTAATTCAAGTTGCAACTCGAGATTATCCGGTTGCGCTGCCGCTTGCTCTTGCAGGGCTCTGAGCTCCGGACTATCGGCAGCTTGCTGAGCCAGTTCCAATTTACTGACGACGTGCTGATAATAACTATCTTGGTCGGCCAAGCCGATGCCCTGCAATAGCTCGGCGGTTTGCTCTAGGCGACCAACGCTGCAGGCAGCATCGGCAAGGGTTAACTGCGAAGCCACGTCAGTTGGTTGCAAATCATAGGCTTGTTTGGCGAGCGCATAAGCGTCTTGATAACTTTCTTGCTGCAACAAGTCTTGTGCTTGTTGGACAAGATCAGCACCAGGACCAGGCACGTGCTGTTCGATGCGCGCGCGAATTGCACTTTCAGGTTCGACACCGGCAAAGCCGTCGACCGGCTGGCCATCTTTAAAGAAAGCGACCGTAGGTAGACTGCGTATGCCAAACTGAGCTGCCAGTTGTTGTTGGTCTTCACAATCAATCTTTGCCAAAGTGACCCGGTCACTAAACTCGTTGGCGAGCTTCTCTAGCACAGGCATCAGCTGCTTACACGGCTCACACCAATCGGCCCAGAAGTCGACCATCACGAGCTTGTTTTTCGAGCCTTCTAAAATGACCTGCTGGAAGTTTTCCAGCGTGACGTTAATACCTTGGGTTGCCACAGTTCTTCCTTTTCAACGACAAATGATAGCTGTCTACATGGGGGCACTGTGCGACTTTTCAATCGTCACAGAGCGTTCCAGCTAACTAAACCAACGCAATAATTTCTGTTTAAACGAAGTGTAGGGGGGGTAACGGAACTTCGGATCAAACCAGAACGGGCGTTGCATAACAGCTTTCTGGTGGCTAAAGGTATCAAAGCCGAACTTCCCATGATAACGACCCATGCCACTCGGTCCGACACCACCAAAAGGCAGCTCAGGGTTAAGCATAAACATTAAGGTATCATTATTGCACTGATTACCGGCATGGGTCTGCTCGGTCAGTTGCTGCAGTGATCTTGCTGAAGCACTGAAGCCATAAAGGGCCAGCGGTTTGTCGCGTTCACGTATGAACTCGATGGCACTGGCAAGGTTAGGAATACTCAATATCGGCAAGATAGGACCGAATATTTCTTCTTCCATAACTGGGCTGTCCACCGCGACTTCAGTCATTATCGTTGGCGCAATAAAACGCTGCTCACGATCGTAATCACCACCATGCACAACTGTGCCTTGCTCAAGATAACCCACTAAACGTTGCCAGTGTTGTTCATTGACAATGCGTCCATAGTCCTCGGCATCACTGGCATCGTTACCGTAAAATTGCTCGACGACTTGCTTAAGTTCCGCAATAAGTTCTTCGCGGCGACTTTCGGCAACCAAAACATAGTCCGGTGCAATACAGGTTTGCCCAGCGTTTAGCCATTTGCCCCAGGCAATTCTGCGCGCGGCTGTTTTGATATCGGCATCGTCCAACACCACGGCAGGGCTCTTGCCGCCCAGCTCTAAAGTCACGGGAGTTAGATGTTTGGCTGCGGCCTCCATAACGATGCGTCCAACGCGACCACCGCCGGTATACATAATGTGGTCAAAGCGCTGTTGCAGCAGCTCCTGTGCCACCTCTGCGCCACCTGTCACCACCTGTACGGCTTCGTTAGCAAGGTAATCGGGCAAGAGTTTGGCGATAAGATCTGCGGTTTTAGGGGATAATTCGGACGGTTTGACAACTGCACAGTTACCGGCGGCCAAAGCCGCGACCAAAGGGCTGAGCAATAATTGCAGTGGGTAGTTCCACGCACCGATAATCAGCACCACACCCAGTGGTTCGGGGTGGAGAAAGCTCTTGCCTGGCCAAGCCATTAAAGGTTGCGAAACGCGTTTGCCACGCATCCATTTGGCTAGATGTTTACAGGTATGATCGATATCGGTATTCAAGTAACCCAGCTCAGTTAGCCAGCCTTCAGCTTTGCTTTTGCCAAGATCGCTTTGCAGGGCATCGAGCAAATCGTGTTCATGCTCTTCCAGCAGCAACTTCAGCTTTTTCAACTGTTCTACGCGCCAACTTAGCGGGCGTGTGAGCCCGCTAATGTAACTATGGCGAAGACGTTGCATCATGTCGTTCATGCGAAACCACCTAGGGTTAAGGTTTTGGTCTCTTGATACTCGGCGAGACCATAGCGCGAACCTTCGCGTCCAATACCGGACTCTTTAACACCGCCAAAGGCATTGTAAGCATGCGAGATGGCACCAGCGTTGATGCCTATCATGCCACACTCGAGCGCGCTACTGACCCGCTCGATGCGCCGATAGTCTTGCGCGCAGAAGTAACCTGCAAGACCAAAGGGGGTATCATTTGCCTTACGTATGCCTTCTTCTTCATCATCAAAACTCTGCACGGCGACGACCGGGCCAAAGATCTCTTCTTCAGTTATGGCCATCGTACTATTGACGTTGGTGAGTAGTGTAGGGGCATAAAAAAGCTCGCCAAGATCACTAAGCACTTCGCCGCCTAGAAGGCATTCTGCACCTTGCTCGCGGGCATCACTAACCAATCGCTCAACTTTTTCGATGGCGGCTTGATTAATGAGAGGTCCGTAGTCCACTTCGTCAGCGGTGCCTTTGGCGACTTTAAGATCTTGCATAGCTGCTTTGAGCTTATTCACAAAGCTGTCGAGAACCTTCTCTTGTACCAGTACGCGGTTGGCGCTAATGCAGGTTTGTCCAGCATTGCGGAACTTACACAGCAATAACTGTTCGACCGCGAGGTCAAGGTCGGCATCGTCAAAAACAATAAAGGGCGCGTTGCCACCGAGTTCAAATGAAACCTTCTTCACATTGCTTGCGCATTGTTGCATGAGCTGCTTTCCGACTTCGGTTGAGCCGGTAAAACTAAACTTACGGATCAGCGGATGTTCGGTAAGGACTTTTCCTACCCCTTTGGAGTCCGTGCTAGGCACAATATTGAGTACGCCATCAGGAATACCAACTTCGCTCGCGAGTTGGGCGATAGCCAGAGCTGAGAGCGGCGTAAGTTGGGGGGGCTTAACCACCATAGTACAACCGGCTGCAAGTGCCGGTGCGACTTTGCGCGTGATCATGGCGTTCGGGAAGTTCCAAGGTGTGATTGCGCTACATACGCCTACGCCTTGTTTCACAATAGACACTCGCTTATCGGTCGATTGCAAAGGCAGAACATCGCCGTAGCTGCGTTCAGCCTCACCGGCAAACCATTTCACAAAGCTAGCGCCGTAGTCGATTTCCCCTGCGGCTTCGGCAACCGGCTTGCCCTGCTCAGCGCTCATGAGCTCGGCGAGGGCTTGCTTGTTCGCTTGTATGGCATCGAACCATTTTAACAGCAAGTTCGCACGTTCATGGGCGGGGCGAGAACGCCATGCGGGTAGCGCGCGGTATGCAGCTTCGACGGCACGCTCGGCAAGCGCCGCATCGGCATCAGCAACTTCAGCGAGTGTTTCACCAGTAGCTGGGTTGCTTACCTTGAAGCGTTCATCCACCGGCACCCAGTGACCATCAATGAAGGCATTGGTTTTGGTTAACGAACGCATGCTATGGGATGACATAGTATTCCCCCTACTGTTTCACTAAATGATTGTTTTATGAGTATGTTGCTTATACGCAGGAGTTGCAATGATAGTTTACCTTGTACTTTTGTTATGTTTAGCGTATAGTGCGCGCTCCTCAGGGTCATTACCGCTAATGATGGGAGCGGCTCAACCCCTGATTCGCTGGGGTTCAGCGCCTATATCCTGCCAGAGTGTTCATCGTGTTCTGTAGCCGGGCGTACATTCCCCCTTTATGCTTTACAGAAATGATGTGAGAAAACTATGTCAGAAGTTATTATGGACCAGTCGTTCGCCGACTTAGGTCTACCTAGTCCTGTGCTTGACCAATTAACCAGCATGGGCTTTACCGCTCCTACCCCGATTCAATTACAAGCTATTCCAGCCATGCTGGAAGGCAAAAACGTGCTTGGCGAAGCGCAAACCGGAACCGGTAAAACCGCTGCGTTCGGTCTGCCTGGTCTTTCGTTGCTTGACGCAAAGACGCGTGAAACGCAAATGTTGGTGGTAGCACCGACCCGCGAACTCGCTATTCAGGTTGCTGAAGCACTTTCTGAGTTCGGCCAAAAAATGCGTGGACTTGAAGTCGCGACCGTCTATGGTGGCGCTGCATTTGGTCCACAAATCAAAGCATTACGTACTGGTGCGCAAATTATTGTCGGTACCCCAGGGCGTTTGCTCGACATGCTTAATAAAGGTGTGTTGAAGCTTTCTGCATTACGTATGGCGGTGCTTGATGAAGCCGATGAAATGCTCAACATGGGCTTCATTGAAGACATCGAAACTATCATGGGTGCGGTGCCTAACACCGCCCAGCGTGCATTGTTCTCGGCCACCATGCCATCGGCGATTCGTAAGCTGGCAAAAACCTTCTTGGTTAACGAAGCAGGTGAGCAGCCGGTTAACATTAAAATTGCGCAAAAGACCCAGAACAAAGCCAACATTCGTCAACGTGCTTGGCAGGTGCGTGGCTTGACCAAAATGACTGCTTTAACGCGGTTGTTGGAAACCATGGAATATCAACGTGTGTTGATTTTCGTGCGCACGCGTAACGACACCATGGAATTGACTGAGCTATTGCAGAAGTCAGGCTTCAAAGCTTCGCCTTTAAGTGGTGACTTGAACCAAAGCCAGCGTGAGCAAACCGTGAGCCAGTTGCGTAGCGGCCACATTGAAATCTTAGTGGCGACTGACGTTGTCGCACGTGGTCTTGATGTACCAGAAATCACGCACGTGATTAACTATGATCTGCCAGGCGACAATGAATCTTATGTCCACCGCATCGGCCGTACCGGTCGTGCAGGACGCAGTGGTGAAGCTATTTTGTTCTTCCGTCCGCGGGAAAAACATTTGTTGCGTCAGTACGAACGTTTGACTAGTGGTTCGATTGAATTCTTTGAAGTGCCAAATGCTGCTGAACTGAGCAAGCATCGCCAGAACTCATTGCAAGAGAAGCTAGTTGCTCAGGTTGCTAAAGGTGGCTTGGACGAAATGACGGCAATCATTGAAAAGATGCAAGAAGAGACCGGCTTGAGTGCGACAGAAATTGCCGTAGCATTGTTGGCGCAACAGCAACAACAACGCCCGCTTATCGTCGCGGCTGACCCAGCTCCGAAGAAGTTCGCTGAGCGTCCTGAGCGCGCAGACCGCGGTGATCGCAAGCGCAATGACAAGCGTGTAGGTGGTCGTGATCGTCGCGATGCTAACGTCGAATTCGATACGTATCGTATTCAAGTGGGCCGTGAGCATGGCGCCCGTCCGCAAGACATCGTCGGCGCAATCGCGAACGAAGGTGATATCGATAGCAAATACATTGGTCAAATCCAGTTATTTGATAGCCACAGCCTCGTTGAACTACCGAAGGGAATGCCAACTGGCGTCCTGCGTATTTTGCAACGTGCCCGTGTACGTCAACAGCAGATGGGCTTGGAGCTTTCTGACAACGCGATCGCTGCTCGGCCGCGTAAACCGCGTGGCGACCGTCCGGCACCGAAAGGTTTTGCTGGTGGTAAAGAACGCCAAGGTCGCGGTGAGCGTCGTGGTCGTCGCGTTCAGTAAGTCGCCTTGCGAGCAAAACTACTGTGAATGAGAAAAGGGAGCTTCGGCTCCCTTTTTTGTCGCTATTTTTTGTCTCTATTTTCTGTCTCTAATTAAGCGTCGCCAAAAACTGTTCAGCTTCCTCAAGTAGTGTTTGTTTGTCTTCGGCTTTACGCTTTTCCCACTGTTTCAGAATCAAACCCATGCGGCCATTGCCCTGCAATTTTTCAAAGTGTCGGTCGATAAAGTGCCAGTACAGAAGATTGAAAGGGCAGGCACCCTCTCCGCTCTTTTGTTTAACGTCGTAGGTACAGTCATTACAGTAATTGGACATTTTGGCGATATAGTTGCCACTAGAAATATAGGGTTTGGTAGCGAGAACGCCGCCATCGGCATATTGACTCATACCGCGCGTGTTCGGCATTTCTACCCACTCGATGGCATCGATATAAATGCCCAAATACCATGCTTCAACGGCGTCTGGGTCGCAGCCAGCGAGTAGGGCGAAATTACCGGTCACCATGAGGCGCTGAATGTGGTGGGCATAAGCATAATCCAAAGACTGTTGCACACTTTGCGCCACACAGTTCATGGAGGTGTCGCCGGTCCAATAAAACTCTGGTAGCTGCCGTTGATGTGCAAAATGATTGCGCGTGCCGTAGCTGGGCATAAGTTGCCAGTAGAGCGCGCGCACAAACTCACGCCAACCGATAATTTGCCGCACAAAGCCTTCGATTTGATTCAGACTGATGTTCTCTGAATCTTGCTGCCAAGCTTTGATTGCAGTTTCCACAACTTGTCGTGGACCCAGCATCTTGGTGTTCAAGGCAAACGAAAGACGCGAATGATAAAGACTCCACTGATGTGTGACCATGGCGTCTTGATAATCGCCAAAGGCCGGCAGTGAGCGTACCACGAAATCTTCCAATAATTGTCTCGCCTCGCGCCGCGTCAGTGGCCAAATGAAGCTGTCTGGCTCAATGGTGCCAAGGGTTTCGACGCCTTGGTCTAGGAGTAACTGATGGATAGCACTGACATCATGGGCGAAGGTTAACGGCTCGGGATAGTCGTGATCCGCAGCAGGTGATTTGCGATTGTCGTGGTCAAAGTTCCATTTGCCGCCTACGGGCTTACCGTCGTTATCCATTAAATAGCCAGTTTGCTGGCGCACCCTGCGATAAAAGTGCTCCATCACATAGTTATCTTTACTGCCAAACCAGTCTTCTAATACGCTTCGTTGGGTGAGGAAGTGCTCGCTATCAAACCATTCAACCTTGGCTTTCGTGGTTTGACTCCATTCTTGTAGCTGTTGATCAAGGCGATACTCGTCGGGTTGTTGTAGCTGCACTTCAGTTGCTGCTGTTGCGCCAAGAATAGCTTCGAGATTTTTTGGTAAGTGCTGCTGATTAGCCGGATTATCGAGCGTTATATACAATACTTTGTGACCCGCTTGTGCAAGCGCGCTGGCAAACTTGCGCATGGCTGAAAAAAAGCCAATAACCTTTTGCACATGATGGCGACAATAGTCGGTCTCTTGCCGCATTTCCATGAGTACAAACAGCCGGCTGCTTGAAACTTCCTTGAACCAGCTATGGTTAGCATTAAGTTGATCGCCAAGGAGCAATGCAATAGTTTTGACTTCGGCTGATGAAAGGTCAGACAGATGCTGCTCACATTCTTCCGCAAGAAATACGGAGCTAGGACTTTTCGGCATAAATGGCAACCTAGGAAAAGTGTATTAGAGTAATACTGAGGGTTACGTTTAAAAATAATGAAAAGATCGGCTTCTTCAAACCAGAAAAGAGCAGATAAATCGCTGAAACTGATACCTAAACATAGCCAAAATAAGCAGGATTTGGCAGAATGACCGCATACGACAAGACTCCTACAGGCAGGATAAAATGCAGCCAGTTAACGTAATTTGTATTAAGTGGGGCCAAAAATACGGCTCTGATTATGTCAATACACTCTATTCGATGGTGAGTCGTCACTTATCTCGCCCGTTCCGTTTCGTCTGCTTTACCGACGACAACGATGGCATTCGTGATGAAGTTGAAGTGAAACCTATTCCAGAGGTTGGCTTTAAAGACTTCGACGAGCGTAAACCTTGGACATTCGGACACGGTTGGTTGAAGTTAACCGTGTTCGCGCAACCGCTTTATGACCTTGAAGGCCCGACGCTTTTCCTCGATCTCGACATCGTTATTGTCGGGAGCCTAGATGAGTTCTTTGAGCCGGAAGGCGATTTCTTAGTGATCAAGGAATGGGACAAATCCGATGCAACAGGGAATACCTCTGTATTCCGCTTTAACATCGGTGCACACGTGGATGCCATTGAACACCTCAAAGAAGATCCGGTAGGTGCGCGTAAGCATGTACGCAATGAGCAAGAGTATATTACCCAGTTTGTAGATCGGCAGAACAAGCTTAAATACTGGCCAGCGGAATGGTGCCGCAGCTTCAAGCGGCATTGCTTGCGCCCATTTCCATTGAGCTTTTTCCAAGAACCACGAATTCCTGAAGGCGCCAAAGTCATTATTTTTCATGGTCGCCCGCACCCTGATGACGCCATCGCTGGGCGCAGTGGCAAGTGGTATCGTAAAGTTCTACCGACTTCGTGGATTAAAGAGTACTGGCGCTAAGTGCCATGACAGCCGTATATCGACTGCTCATTCGGCTGTTAATGCCGGCTGTTTTTTTGTACTTGTGGTTGCGGGGGCGCAAAGCTCCCGCTTACCGTGAACGTTGGCAAGAACGCTTAGCACTACAGGTGCTCCCGCCTGATTGTCGCAACGGGCTATTGATCCATTGTGTCTCTGTTGGCGAAACCGTCGCCGCGCGGCAACTCATAGCTCGCCTGCTTGACGAATACCCTGAACTGCCGATTACGCTATCATCGATGACACCAACTGCTGCCGAACTTGCTTATCAGCTCTTTGGCGAGCGAGTACAGCACCTTTATTTACCCTTTGATACTCCTGGTGCAATGCGGCGGTTTTTCAACAAGCTAGCGCCGCGCGCGGTGTTGATTCTTGAAACTGAAGTTTGGCCATGTTTTCTGCGTGAAGCCAAGCAACGCAATATTCCAGTACTGCTGTTGAATGCGCGAATGTCGGAAAAATCATTTGCGTCCTATCATCGCTTTCGTTGGCTGCTAGGCCCGATGTGGTCACAGCTCACTTGGGTGGCAGCACAAACCCAAGCAAGTCTGGAGCGGTTTATCCGTTTAGGTGTAGCCGAGGACAAGGCGGCGTTACGCGGCAATTTGAAGTTTGACAGTCATGTTCCGGTAGCCACCTTAAGTGCTGCAATGGATCTACAGCAGAGGCTCGCGCGGCCTATCATGGTCGCGGCGAGCACTCACAAAGGTGAGGATGAAATGGTCTTAGCAGCGTTTAAGCAGATCCTCACCGAACTGCCGAACGCTCTTTTAATTTTGGTACCGCGCCACCCTGAGCGTTTTGCTAGTGTTGCGGCGTTAGTCGCGCGTGAGGAATTCTCTTATGTGCAGCGTAGCTCTGGTGCCGAACCGCAGCTGGAACACCAAGTCTGGCTGGGGGATACCATGGGGGAACTCCTGCTTTGGTATGCATTGGCTGATGTCGCCTTTATTGGTGGTAGCCTCATTACCCGCGGTGGCCACAATCCGTTAGAACCGGTTGCGACCCATACGCCGGTCATAAGCGGACCGCACGTTTTTAACTTTAAAGAAATTTACCAACGACTTGCGAATGCGCAAGCCGTCCGTTATGTCGAAACCCCAGCACAATTGGCGCGGACTAGTCTTGAGTTGCTAGGCGATGCGCAGTTACGCTACCGCTTGCAGCTCGCGGCGCAAAACGAGTTTGCACAAGACCAAGGGGCAACTGCGGCCATCCTCGCAGACATCACCCAGCAATTGACGCTACAACAAGGAGCCAAGCACGCGATGCAGCACGTCAAAGCCCTTCAACCGACGAAACGCGAAACGATTTGGTATCGACAAGACCGTTTTACGGCATTTGAATCCGCCTTCTTTAACGCTGCTTATTGGCGCGAACAAGGACAGATTAAAGGCGCTGCGACCGGCCGTAGTACCGCTTGGTTCATCGCCAGTGAGCCTAGTGACATGCTGTTGCGGCACTACTACCGCGGTGGCTTAGTTGGCAAGGTGAATAAAGACCGCTTTAAGCGTGAGCCAATAGCCGAAAGCCGCGCCATGGCTGAGTTTGAACTGCTTTTGCAATTGCATGAAAGCGGTCTGCCAGTGCCTGAACCACTCGCAGCGCGTTACGTCAAAGCCCCAATCTGGGGGTATCGCGCTGACATCTTGGTTGCCGTGATTCCAGGCGCACAAGACGTCTTCAAACTGCTAAGCCAGCGTCAACTGAACGACAACGAATGGGCAAAGTTAGGGCAAGCGATTAAACAATTGCACGCGCATAAGGTTTATCACTCTGACCTGAATTGTCACAACCTCATGCTTGATGAAGCGGGTAAGGCATGGATCGTTGATTTTGATAAGTGTGGTTTCCGCGAAGCGGGCGATTGGCAAGAAGCTAATTTGGCACGTCTGTTGCGTAGCTTTAAAAAGGAACTGGGTAAAGCAGAAGAGGCCAAGCACGCGTTCCATTGGCAGGAAGCTCGTGATTGGCCTCTTTTATTGGCAGGCTACCAAGCAGATTAGCGCGTTAGTCGCGGATCTGCCCAGTACCGGTCACCACAAATTTCTCCGTGGTCAATGCTTGTAAGCCCATAGGACCATAAGCGTGTAGCTTACTGGTTGAGATGCCAATTTCCGCACCTAAACCTAACTGGCCACCATCACTGAAACGTGATGAAGCGTTCCACATGGTTACCGCTGAGTCGACTTCACGGATGAAGCGCTGTGCGGTCGCTTCGTTTTCGGTGGCGATAACTTCAGTATGGCCACTACCAAAATCTTGAATATGGCTAATAGCGCCGTCAAAGTCAGCGACAGTGCGCACCGCAATTTCAAGCGCCAAATATTCTTCACCAAAGGCATCGTCAGCAATCACATCAGCATCGGTAAAGTACTGCGCCGAGGCGTTGTCACTGTGGATTTTAACGCCTTTTTCTTGTAAGGCTTGGGCAGCCATTGGCAAGAATTTATCGGCAATCTCAGCGTGCACAAGCAAGCCCTCGAGCGCGTTACAAACACCGGTGCGCTGGGTTTTACCGTTAAGTAGCAGGTTCAAGGCTTTATCAAGATCCGCGTCTTTATCGACATACAAGTGGCAGACGCCCTTGTAATGCTGAATGACTGGGATCTTACTGTTGTCGCTAACAAAGTGGATCAAGCCTTCGCCACCACGTGGAATCACTAGGTCGATGTACTTATCCTGCTGCAGCAGTTCGAGCATTAAGTCACGATCTGGAGTGGGTACCACGGTAATAACATCTTCTGGCAAGCCACTTTCACGTAAAGCTTCATGCAATGCCGCGGCGATGGCTTTACTACTTTCAATCGCTTCACGACCACAGCGTAAAATCACGGCATTGCCCGATTTAAAGCACAAGGCGCCTGCGTCAGCAGTCACGTTAGGGCGTGCTTCATAGATCATGCAAATCACGCCGAGCGGGATACGCATTTTCTCAACTTCAATGCCGTTTGGACGCGTGGTAAACGGCATGCGCTCACCTACCGGGTCTTGCAACGCGATAATTTCTTCTATCGCTGTCGCCATACCTTCAATACGCTCTGGATTGAGCTGCAATCGGTCCAGCATGGAATCCGACAGTTGCTTTTCGCGGCCAGCGGCCATGTCTTTTTCATTTACCGCAAGAATTTCATCTTGATGTTTGCGAATGGTGTCTGCCATTTTTTGTAAAACGGCATTCTTTTGTTCTTCGCTCAGTGTTGCCACTGCACGCGCTGCAACGGCAGCACGTTTTGAAATTTCGGTTGCTACGGAGTTACTCATACATCCTCCAATATCATTAAATCGTTACTTTCGATGACTTCGGTGATCGGGCTATAACCATATTGCTCGGCAATGTGGCTGACCTCTTGGCCTTTGATGTGCAGAAGCTCGTGGGAGCTATACTGACAAATCCCTTTGGCAACAGCTTCTGCATTTTCGCCGTTACGAATCACAACTGCGTCGCCGCGATTAAAGTCACCTTGTACGTCAACAATTCCTGTAGTGGTTAACGCTTCTCCGGCGAGCAAACTGTCTACCGTAGCGCTATCGACCACAATTTCACCTTGTGATACCAACGTGTGGCGCAACCAATGTTTCTTATTACTCATTGGATCTTGTTGACGTTTAAATAGAGTACCTGGGTTTTCACCCTGCAACATCGATTCAAAGGTCTCACCTTTACGGCCATTGACGATATAGGTATCGATACCGTGCGACGTCGCTTTTTCAGCTGCTTCAATCTTGGTACGCATACCACCGGTGGCGATCTTGTTGGTGGTGCCACCTGCGAGAGCGAAAATGTCCTCGGTGATTTCGTCCACCACTGGAATCTTTTTCGCGTCTGGTTTCACCCGCGGATCGGCGTCGAATAAACCATCAATGTCCGAGCAGATGAACAGGGCGTCAGCATCAACTAAAGTTGCCACCATTGCCGCTAGGTTGTCGTTGTCACCGACTTTCATTTCATCGGTTGCTAGCGCATCGTTTTCGTTCACAATAGGCAATACATCGTGTTCTAACAATGTATGCAAGGTGTTCCGAATACTCACATATCTAGCGCGGTCACGTAAGTCACCATGAGTCATCAGCACCTGCGCGCACGGGAAGTCAAAAAAACGTGACCAATTGGCCATCATGTCATTTTGTCCGACCGCCGCCATTGCTTTCTTTACGGTGACTGGGATGGTATCGCTATCATAAGCGATATGTTTGCGTCCGGCCGCTGCGCTGCCGGATGAAACTAAGACTACCTCTTGCCCACGCTCGTGGCACTCTATAATGAAGCGGGCAATAGCTAGTAAGTATTTAGTGCTCGTTCCTGTTTCGTCTGGCGCAATCAAAGCGCTGCCTACTTTTACCACGGCGCGCTGCCAGGAAGGCATTTTCATAGTGGCTCCCTCTTGAAAAATTCGTTCGTAGTCTAACAGAATCGCAGGGGTTTCTCTAGGTTCGACCTATAAGTCGTGCCTATGTTGATCATAGCTTAGTCAAATTTAAGAAATAGTGCTTAAAAATTATGCAAAGGTATTATTTGTTGGATATAAAAAAGCCCCTGCTCAAGGGGCTTTGCGGGAAATTATTCGCTCGGTGGCGTGTAACCCTCAATTTCGACGTCTTTACCTTCAAAAAGAAAAGCTTTCATCTGTTCTTCTAAAAACTCACGCGACTTTGGGTCCATTAAATTCAAACGTTTCTCGTTAATCAGCATGGTTTGCTTTTTCTGCCACTCTGCCCAAGCTTCTTTTGAGATGTTGTCAAAAATCTTCTGCCCGAGTTCGCCGGGATAAAGTTGGAAGTCCAACCCCTCGGCTTCTTTTTTTAGGTACTGACAATATACGGTGCGACTCATGGTTACCTCTACGTCATCAAAGATAGCGCAAAATTTTACGCTCTATCAGCGATGGTTACAAATGGACGTTGGCGCTCCACCTCATTCCAGTCGATTTTTAGCAGCAGTTTACGGATGGGGGCCGGCAACCCAAAGTCGTCGAGCTTTGCTAAAGCGACGCGCGCTGCCGACGGCGCGTCAGTTTGCGGCTCGACCAGCCAAACCTTGCCCTGGAGTTTGTAATGACTAAACACATGCTTAAATTCGTAGCCGAGTTTGGCTTCTGGCGCCTTGGACAACTCTGGTAAACACCATAACGAAGGCCAGATGCCGTCACTAGGTCGCTGCTCTAAATACAAACCGTGGTTATTGATCGCCAGCATAAAGTGCCCTTCGCGGGTCGGAATGGCCTTTTTGGGTTTGCGCTTTGGATAGTCGGTCACACATTCATCTTGGTGCGCAAGACAAACGCTTTGCAGCGGACATAGTTCGCAGCGTGGTTGCTTTGGCTTACACACCGTAGCGCCTAAGTCGAGTAAACCTTGGGCAAAGCGACGATTATTGCTTGGCGGCGTGAAATGCTCCGATAGCGTCCAAAAGTGTTTGTCGTCGCCACTGAAATTGACCGCGAATGGCAACTTGAAAAGTCTGGCAAAGAGTCGCTTAACATTACCATCAACGATGGCCGCTGGCGCATCAAATGCGAAGGCCCGAATGGCGCCAACCGTGTAGGGACCAACACCGGGGATTTCTCGTAACTCCGTAGCATCCTGCGGAATTTGCCCTTGGTAATGCGTGACAATCGACTTTGCGGCGGCATGCAAGTTGCGCGCGCGGCGATAATAGCCAAGCCCCTGCCAATGGGCCATAACCTCTTGTTCCTCGGCGCGTGCTAAACTGGCGACGTCGGGAAAACTTTGCAGCCACTGAGCGAAGTAGGGGATGACGGTGCTGACTTGAGTTTGCTGCAGCATAAGCTCGCTGACCAGTACATGATAGGGGTCATTGTGCTGTTGCCAAGGCAGATCATTTCGTCCGTGTTGCTGCTGCCAAGCTATGACTCGATGCGCGAAGTCTTCGACCGATACTAATTCTTTTGCGCGCTCTATTGATATATCAACCACTTAAACTAACCTCTGTTGTGGAACCAGATCTTGCGTAAATGCTCTACTAAGATTCCGTAAATCTTTTGTAAAGACTAAAGAAACCGCTAAAAAACAAGCAAAATCCGCGTATTTCGTATATAGTAAAGGGAAATTCGAATCTGTTCATTGGGAAATTAAAGGAGCATCTCGTGAATCGTATCGCCGCAGTGTCTTTAGCAGTTTTAGCAGGCCTTTCATTCACTGGTACTGCCTACGCGCAGTCTACGAATGAAGGCGAATGGTATGTCGGTCCGCGTCTAGGACCTTTAGGAACGGACTCTGATCGTGTCGCTATTGACGACAATCAGTTGCGTACCTTCAAAGGCGGATTCGACAGTGCATTCTATGGTATTGAAGCCGGTTTCCAATTCACTCCTGAGTGGGGCTATCGTGTTTATTACGATTACCTTCGTGGTGATCTTGAGAACGCAGATACGGCCGACGGCCGTGTATTTGGTGTCGACTTGATGTACAACTTTAGCGAGAGTGTCTACGGCACGATCGGTTTGAACAACACCGAGCTTGGTGATATTTCAAACCGCTTCTTACGTGTCGGTGCCGGTTATCGCGAACAACTGAACACAAATTGGGATCTGTTTGTTGAAGGTGGCCTTCAGCAAAGCGATGGCGACTTAACCGAATTCTTATTGATGACCGGTGTACGTTATTACTTTGGCCGCTCTGCAGCACCAGCACCAACCCCAGCACCAGCGCCAACTACAGCTGCGCCGGTGGATTCTGACGGTGACGGTGTAATGGATGCCGACGACTTGTGTCCAAATACCGATCCTATGTACAAAGTTGATGCGACAGGTTGTGTCATGTATCGCAACGAGACCATCACTCATGAGTTGATGATCAACTTTGCCTTTGACTCAGCGAAGATCCCAGCGAATGAAGTGGGTGAGTTGCGTGAAACAGCTGACTTCATGAAAGATTATCCGCAGCTCGATATTCGCGTTGAAGGACACACTGACAGCATTGGTACTGTTGAGTACAACCAAGGTTTGTCAGAGCGTCGTGCGAAGTCAGTTGGCGATAGCTTGATCAGTGACTACGGTATTGAGCAAGAGCGTGTAAGCACTGTGGGCTACAGTGAGAACCGTCCACTTGTACCAAACGATTCGAAAGAGAATCGTGCGAAGAACCGTCGCATTGAAGCGAAAATGTCAGTCACCAAAGAAATTCCGGTGAAGAAAGACAACTAAGGTTCGTTAGTTAGAAGAAAGGCGCGCTGAGCTTCGCTTAGTAGCGCCTTTTTTGTCTTTAGTTAACAGCAAGTGAGTAATGAAACCCTCATGGCGGAAAGCAATTCACCATCAGAAACCCAAAAAAATCTAACTGAAGCGCAAGAAAAAGGGCGCTACATTCGTCAAATACGCAGTTTTGTTAAACGCGAAGGGCGTCTTACCAAAGGTCAAGCTGCGGCACTCGAACGGACGTGGCCGACCATGGGCTTGCAACATAGCAATGGCGCGATTGACCTAGACACCGTGTTTGGCCGCACAGCCGATACCATTGTGGAAATTGGCTTTGGTATGGGACATTCATTGGTGGCGATGGCCGCTGCAGCTCCCGAAAAGAACTTCATTGGTATTGAGGTGCATCGCCCCGGTGTTGGTGCTTGCCTGATGGAAGCGGAGCAACAGGGCGTTACCAATTTACGTGTGTACGAACATGATGCCGTCGAAGTTTTTCGCGACTGTATTGCGGACCAGAGTTTAGCTGGCGTGCAAGTGTTTTTCCCGGATCCTTGGCACAAGAAACGTCACCATAAGCGCCGCTTAATTCAGCCTGAGTTTGTTGAGAAGCTGCGCACGAAATTGCGTATCGGCGGCGTGTTGCATTTAGCGACGGACTGGGAAAACTACGCTGAACACATGTTAGAAGTGATGCAGGCGGCGGAGCAAGAAGGCAAGTGGGAAAACCTCTCAGATACTAACGATTTTATTCCGCGCCCAAGCGAACGTCCGCTGACTAAGTTTGAAAAACGCGGTGAGCGTTTAGGGCATGGCGTTTGGGATCTTAAATTTCGTCGCTGTCGCTAACTAGGCTTCATCGAGTCGAGCAAAGCCTACACCATTTCGTCGAGAATAGAGTTTAAGAAACGGCGCCCTAGTGGCGTCGTTCGCCATTCATTGGCTTGGGTTTCAACGAGCCCTTTACGCATGGCGGGTGCAAGTGCAGCCTCGGCAACCGTTAACGGCAAGCCCGTACGTTCGGTAAACAGGCGCTTTGGAATGGGCTCTGCCAAACGCACAAGATTCATAAAGAATTCGAAGGGTAACTCTTCGGCGCTTACCTGCCAGGTGCGATAGCGCAGTGGGCGAGTCAAGTCCAAGTAGCCTTGTGGATGCTTTATCTTTTCACAGCGCAATATACGCTGCTCATTTGGCAAGGTGATCTTACTATGAGCGCCACAGCCGATACCGAGGTAGTCACCAAACTGCCAATAATTGCGATTATGCACACTCTGATGACCCGGCTTGGCATAGGCACTGACTTCATAGTTTTCATAACCCGCGGCGACAAGCTTCGCATGCCCACGATCATTAATTTCAGCCAAAACATCATCTTCAGGTAGACGCGGGGGGCGGCTGGCAAAGGATGTATTGGGTTCAATGGTAAGTTGATACCAAGAAATATGCGGCGGCTCGAGGGCGATGATGGCATCCAGATCGGCCATCGCTTGCGCGATACTTTGGTCAGGGAGACCGTGCATCAGATCAAGGTTAAAGCTGCGTAGTGGGAGCTGCTTCGCGTAACGAGCTGCAGTAAGAGCCTGCTGGGGATCATGGATCCGGCCTAAACGCTGCAATTGTTCAGCGTCTAGACTCTGGACACCAATAGAAATACGGTTTACGCCTGCTTCAATAAAACCGGCAAAACGCTCTTGCTCAAAGGTACCAGGATTGGCTTCCAGTGTTATTTCACACTCGGGAGCGAGTTCAACCTGTTGTTTTACGCCAGCAATAATGCGCTTCACAGCCTGTGGTGTAAGTAAGCTTGGCGTGCCGCCGCCAATAAAAATACTGGTAATCTTACGTGCTTGAACCCATTCAAGGTCAGCTCTAAGGTCATCGAGCAAGCGCGCCACATAAGCTTCTTCAGGCACACCGCCTTTCAGCGCGTGGGAATTAAAATCACAATAAGGGCACTTTTGTACGCACCAAGGGATGTGAATGTACAGCGACAGCGGCGGTAAAATCATGATTGCTGTAACTGCTGTATAAGTTGACGTAGTGCTTGTCCGCGATGGCTTAAGGCTTGCTTGCGCGACGTACTGAGCTCGGCTGCCGTGCAGTTCTCTGCTGCTACCCAAAATACTGGGTCATAGCCAAAGCCACCATTTCCCGCCGGCTGTTGAGTGATGGTGCCATGCCAAGTGCCGTGACAAATAACTGGTGTTGGATCTTCTGCATGTCGCAGAAATGCCAAGACACAATGGAAGCTCGCTTGCCGCTCAGCGGCGGGTACGCTTTGTAACGCAGCAAGAAGTTTTTCAACGTTGTCGCTATCACTTGCATTCGCCCCGGCGTATCGTGCCGAGTAGATGCCAGGGGCCCCATGCAAGGCGCGCACGGCCAGTCCAGAATCATCTGCAAGCGCTGGTAATCCGGTATGCCGTGCGGCATGACGCGCCTTCAGTATGGCGTTCTCGATAAAGGTGAGTCCGGTCTCTTCGGCTTCGGCGAATCCCCACTCACTTTGCGGACGAACTTGCCAGTCGAGCGGGCTTAGCAGTTCACCCAACTCGCGAATTTTGCCTTGATTTCCAGTTGCTAATACGACTTCTTGCATGACAGATGTCTTCGTTTTCGGCACAATGAAGGCATTATACGTTATCGAAGCAGGGCTACCCAAGGAGAAATGCTTGTCTGACTTGAACAGTTTGATGCTGCTAATGGGCTCACTTTTATTGGTCAGTATCTTGGCTGCAGTGGTGTCATCGCAGTTCGGCGCACCTTTGCTCCTGGTGTTTCTCATTGTTGGTATGCTGGCTGGCGAAGAAGGTTTGCTGGGTATTGAATTCAACCAGCCAGAAATAGCCTTCTTTATTGGCTCCCTCGCCTTGGTGATCATTATCTTCGATGGCGGTATGCGCACACGCAAAGAAAAGTTCCGTGTGGCGCTATGGCCGGCGATAAGTCTTGCGACACTTGGTGTCGCTCTCACCTGCACCCTGACAGCAGTAGGAATTGTTTGGCTGTTTGGCCTACCATGGCCGATGGCCTTGCTGATTGGCGCTATTCTCAGCTCCACCGATGCCGCCGCGGTATTCGGTATCTTTCAGTCGCAAAATCTAAAGATCAAACAACGCGTTGCCTCCACTCTAGAAATCGAGTCGGGGACCAACGATCCCATGGCGGTTATTCTGACGTTAACCATGACCGCCACTATTGCCTCGGCTGAAGCTTTTTCGTTGTCATCAGTCGGCCTGCACGTGCTACAGCAGCTCGCCCTCGGCTTTGCCGGAGGTTGGCTTGGCGGTCGATTGTTCATTTTTATGGCGCGTAAAATTACCGCACAATTTACGTTCTTCCCGTTGCTTGCCGCGGCGAGTGCGGTGGTCATGTTCGCGATAACCTCAGGCGTCGGTGGTAGCGGCTTTCTTGCTGCCTATCTCATGGGCTATATGATCGGTAATGCACGCTTACCTCAGATCATGCATATCTTGCAGGTACAAGATGGCTTGGCGTGGCTCAGTCAAATTATGATGTTCCTGATTCTCGGCCTATTGGTAACTCCCTCGCACCTGATGGAGAATATCGGTTTATCACTCGCGGTGGCGGCCTTAATGATATTTATTGTGCGACCGCTTGCGGTGGTCATCAGTCTAGCGCCGTTTTCGTTTCCGTTACGGGAGCAGTTCTTTATTAGTTGGGTGGGGTTGCGTGGTGCAGTCCCAATTATCCTCGCCCTTTATCCTTGGCTCAATGGCGTGGAAGGGCAAGAGCTCTTTTTCGATATTGCCTTTGTGGTAGTGCTTGTCTCATTAGTGCTGCAAGGCTGGACGTTGGCACCTATGGCGCGTTGGTTAAACTTAGAAGTACCAGCCCAAGCCGAGCCAGACCGACGTATGGCGCTTGACCAAGTAGGAAGTAAGGACCCCCTGGAATTATGGGCCTATGAGATTAGCGAGCGCTCACCCGCATGTGATCATTTTTGGCATGAACTACGCTGGTCGGTACCGCTGGAGTTTGTTGGGGTTATTCGTGACGGCGAGTGGTTGCGTCCGCATAGTCGTTTGAAGCTGTTTGAAGATGACCGCGTGCTGGTGGTTGCCAAGGTTCAACATATCGATGAAATTAGCCGTGTGCTCGCTGCTGGCGGTAAGGCACGAACCTTGAATAGCAGTGATTTCTTTGGTGATTTTACCCTCAACGGTGATTTAACGCTTGGCGATGTCGCCAGTTTTTACCCATTGGGGGAACTCGCTGCGGAACAACGGCAGTTGACCTTGCACGACTACTTTTCGCGTAAATTTCACCGGCGCATGGTGGTCGGTGACCAACTGGTGCTGGGCAGTGTCCAACTCACGGTGCGTGAGTTGGACGAGCAAGACAAGATTAGCAAAGTCGGGGTGAAACTACTCGAGCAGGGCGAGTCTTAGCTTAGTTGCGCCAGAACTCTTCAGAAAAACGCAGTTCCTGTACTTCATTACCTTGTTTTAGCGTAATAAAAAACCGTAAGGTCTCAAGGTTGGTAAACGAGGTCTGGGCGAGATAATAAACAGCGTCACCTTCAACAACCTCTTGGAACTCGAGCTTTTGCTGCATGCTCAATGGGTTCATGGCATAGCCTTCGACACTGAGCTGCTGCGCAGGTTTGCCAGGTAACTCCGCTGCCAGCACGGCAATGTTCAATGTGGCGATGGTTTCGCCACGTTCGAGGTTATACTGCCGAGCCATCTCTGGTCGCAACAATGTTGAGTTGAACGCGTTGTAATGTACTTCCCAAGGACCAAGGCGTTGGCTTTGTTCTGCCCACGCCTTACTCGGAAGCATAGCGGCCAACAGCGTGGTCGCCAATACAGCACTTGCCAGTAACAGCTTTTTCATAAGCCTTCCTCTTTTACATGCCAATCAAGATACGCAGTGCCTGAATGGCGATGACTAGCACCAGAACCGATAAATCAAGGCCACCAAGTGGTGGAATGATGCGTCGTATAGGCGCTAAGAACGGTTCTGTGAGCTGTACAAGTATGGCCATCATCGGGTTGTAGCCTTGAGCAAACCAGCTCAGTAAGGCGCGAATAATAACGATCCAGAACAGTAACTGCAGGAATTGGCTAATAGTGCCCAACACGCCCACCAGCAGTAAGTCACTCCAAATCATGGGATAACCCAAGACTGCAGATAAGGCGACAAACTTACCCAGGCTGACTAAGAACGCCAGGACAATGGTGGCAAGATCCCACACACCGACAGTGGGAATGATTTTGCGCAACGGCAACACCAAAGGATTCGTCACCTTCACCACAAATTGACTCATGGGATTGTAGAAGTCCGCGCGTGCAGCCTGCAGCCAAACTCGCAAAATCACCACCATCAAAAACAGTTCAAATAGAATGGTGATGAGAAAACGCATAAGTTCCATAATGCTCAGCCTTTAAAAGAGTTTTGCCATTTCGTGGTTTCGCTTCACTGCCGCTTCGATGGCGTCAGCAGAAATTTTATCAATATCGTACGCTTGATACTGTTCAACACCTTTTGCGGTAGAACCACCTTTACTAGTGACTTGTTTACGTAATTCTTCGAGGTCGAGTTCGCTGGCAATGGCCATTTCCGCGGCGCCTAAGGCCGTTTGTTGTACCATGGTACGCGCCTTATCACTATCAAAGCCGAGTCGAACTGCTGCTTTTTGTATGCTTGCCATAAATTGGAAGAAGTAGGCTGGGCCACTGCCGGCAACCGCACCTAGGATATCAAGTTCATCTTCATCAGCGACCCACAAAGTTGCGCCTACACCGTCAAAGGCTTCGGTGATAAAGTCTCTATCATCTTCGCTCACACGGTCATCGGCGACTAGGCCTGACATACCCTTACCCACTAGTGATGGGGTGTTTGGCATAACCCGAATCATACGAATGTCGTCGCCTAAATAATCGCGATAGCGCGCCATACGAATCCCAGCAGCAATGGTAACGATAAGCTTGTCACTTAAATTGCTCACCGAATTGCGTAAATCGGCACAGACATCGGCCATCAGTTGTGGCTTCACGGCAAGTACAATCACATCAGCTTGTTCAGCTACGTCAGCGTTGTTTTGGCTGGTATTGACGTTGAGTTCGTTCGCCATTTTCTCGAGCTTGCCTGGACTCGGATTGCTCACCGAAATCGATGCCGCAGGATAGCCGCTGGCCACCATGCCGCCAACGATGCTTTGCGTCATGTTACCGGCACCAATAAAAGCGATGTTACGTGATTGCGTGGACATTCGTTACTCCTTAAGTTGTCTCGCGGGCGCCAAACAGGGCAGTGCCGACGCGCACAAGAGTGGAGCCGGCTGCGATGGCGCGAGCAAGGTCATTGCTCATACCCATAGAAAGTGTGTCTACAGTTGAATATTGGGACGCCAACTCAGAATACAACCGTTGCATGGCCGCAAAGCTCTCGGTTTGCTGCGTTGAATTTTGCTCTGCTGCTGGAATAGTCATCAAGCCGCGCAGGGTGAGCCGCGGAAATTCGGCAATTTGCGCGGCAAGCTGCGCAACGTCATTTGGCGCTACGCCAGACTTGCTCGCTTCATCGTCAATGTTAACTTGAATGAGGACTTGCAGCGCGGGCAGTGCGTCAGGGCGTTGCTCGTTGAGTCGGCGGGCAATCTTAACTCGGTCTATACTTTGTACCCAGGCAAAGTGCGCGGCGATATCACGGGTCTTATTCGATTGAATCGGCCCAATAAAGTGCCAGTCTATAGCCTCTAAATCCGTGAGCTCTTGTTGCTTGGCGAGCGCTTCCTGCAGATAGTTTTCACCAAATGCCCGTTGGCCGGCTTGGTAGAGTTGGCGCACGTCACTGGCAGGCTTGGTCTTGCTAACAGCTAACAATTGCACCGAATCTGGGCTACGATTGCATTGTTGGCAAGCGTTTTCGATCTGACTGCGGACTTCTTTTAAGCGTTCAACTATGCTATTCATTTGCTAACGGCTCACCCATAACAACAAAGAGAAAGAGTATGGATATTACTGAGTTACTCGGCTTTGCCGTCAAACATAATTCCTCGGACTTACATTTGTCGGCGGATTCGCCCCCTATGATACGGGTAGATGGTGACGTTCGTAAAATCAATATTCCTGCCTTGAATCATAAACAAGTGCAAGAGCTCGTTTATGACATCATGAATGACCGGCAACGCAAAGAGTACGAGCAGAACTTTGAGTGTGATTTTTCCTTTGAAGTACCAGACTTAGCGCGCTTCCGGGTCAACGTATTTGTACAGAATCGTGGCTGTGGTGCCGTCTTGCGTACGATTCCTAGTGAAGTTTTAACCTTGGAGCAGCTCGGTGCGCCCGATATCTTTAAAACCATCGCCGATCAGCCGCGTGGCCTTGTGCTGGTAACCGGCCCGACGGGCTCAGGTAAGTCGACAACGCTCGCGGCCATGGTGGACTTCATTAATGAAAATAAACACCACCACATTCTGACCATTGAAGACCCCATCGAATTCGTCCATAGGAATAAACAAAGTTTGATCAACCAACGGGAAGTTCACCGTGACACGCATAGCTTTAGCAATGCGTTGCGTTCGGCGCTGCGTGAAGATCCGGATGTTATCCTAGTAGGTGAGATGCGTGACCTCGAAACCATTCGCTTAGCCATGACGGCAGCCGAAACAGGTCACTTGGTTTTTGGCACCTTGCACACCACCTCGGCACCGAAAACCATTGACCGTATTATTGACGTGTTCCCGGGAGATGAAAAGCCGATGGTGCGGTCGATGTTGTCAGAGTCGCTGCGTGCGGTTATTTCGCAATCACTGCTGAAGAAAGTGGGTGGCGGACGCGTTGCTGCGCATGAAATTATGATTGCGACGCCAGCAATTAAAAACCTGATCCGCGAAGATAAAGTCGCGCAAATGTACTCGTCGATCCAGACTGGCGCTGCGCATGGTATGCAGACCCTCGATCAAGGTCTGTTGAACCTTCTCAACCAAGGCTTAGTGTCGCGCATTGACGCACGAGCGAAAGCGGCAAACAAAGAGGCATTCAAGTAAGCCATGACGAACGAACAAAAAGCGGGAGGCCGTATGTTGTTGGACAAACTTCTTAAGGTCATGATTGAAAAAGAGGCCTCGGATCTTTTTATTTCGGCGTTGTTGCCACCGAGTGCCAAGATTAATGGTGAACTACGCCATTTGACCGAGCAAAAGCTAAGCGAGGAGCAGGCGCTAGAATTGGTCAAAGAAGCGTTGGGCGAAAAGCACCACGATGAATACTTTGAAAATCAAGAAGCGAACTTCGCGATTTTTCGTGAGGGAATTGGGCGTTTTCGGGTAAGTGCGTTTTGGCAACGTCAGCGCGCAGGTATGGTGATTCGTCGTATCGTAACCGATATCCCGACAGTGGAGCAGCTTAAACTGCCGGAAGTACTGACCAAGCTCATCATGGCGAAACGCGGATTGATGCTTGTGGTCGGTGGTACCGGCACGGGTAAATCAACCAGCTTAGCTGCACTTATTGGCTTTCGAAATCAGCAGTCGCGCGGGCACATTTTGACCATCGAGGATCCGGTGGAATTTGTACATGAACATGGCAAGTCTATGGTGACCCAACGGGAAGTTGGCACCGACACAGAAAGCTTCGAAGCAGCTTTGAAAAGCTCCCTACGGCAAGCCCCAGACGTGATCTTGGTGGGTGAGATTCGCTCGCAGGAAGTCATGGAGTATGCGCTTACCTTTGCTGAGACAGGCCATTTGTGTGTGGCTACATTGCACGCTAACAATGCCAACCAAGCTATTGAGCGTATCATGCACATGGTACCGAAAGAAAAAATCGGCAAACTGATGTTCGACTTATCGCTGAACTTACGTGGTATTGTCGCTCAACAACTGGTTCCAACCACAGATGGTGGGCGTGTTGCAGCTATTGAGGTGTTACTCAATAGCCCCATTGTTGCCGAAAAAATCGCCAAGAATGATATGGGTGAAATCAAAGAAATCATGTCGAAATCGCGCGAGCTTGGCATGCAAACCTTTGACCAAGCGTTATTTGATCTCTACAAAGCGCGTAAAATTTCCTTTGAAGAAGCCTTACGCCATGCCGATGCGCCAAATGACCTGCGCTTGCGCATTAAACTCAGCGGCGAATCTCGGGGTGGTGAAGATGGCCCACTCAAAGGTGTGACTGTAGATTTGGAGTGACTTCGAGTACACTATTGCCTTTCCGAAAAAGTGCGTTCAGCGCAGTTGGTATGAGGTTAGGCAATGCGTGTATTAGGAATCGAGACGTCTTGTGATGAAACAGGTATCGCTATTTATGATACCGAACAAGGATTGCTCGCCCATCAACTCTATTCGCAAGTGAAACTTCACGCAGATTATGGTGGCGTGGTGCCTGAGTTGGCATCACGCGACCATGTGCGCAAAACTCTCCCGCTGATTCAAGCAGCCCTTAAGCAGGCAAACCTTAGTGCAAAAGACATCGATGGCGTTGCTTACACCGCCGGTCCCGGACTAGTTGGGGCATTACTGGTAGGGGCTTGTATTGGTCGTAGCTTAGCGCTGGGCTGGCAAGTCCCCGCAGTGGCAGTGCACCACATGGAAGGTCATTTGCTGGCGCCAATGCTTGAGGATCATCCCCCAGCTTTTCCATTTATTGCTTTACTGGTGTCAGGCGGACATACGCAGCTCGTGCGCGTTGATGGTATCGGCCAGTATCAACTCTTGGGTGAGTCGGTGGATGATGCCGCTGGTGAGGCCTTTGATAAAACTGCAAAGCTGATGGGACTAGATTATCCAGGTGGCCCACGCTTGGCTGCACTCGCTGAACAAGGCCGTGCAGGGTGTTATAAGTTTCCGCGGCCGATGACAGATCGTCCTGGACTCGACTTCAGCTTTAGTGGTTTGAAAACTTTTGCCGCTAATACCATTGCCGCGGCTGACGACGATGCACAAACCCGCGCTGATATCGCTCGAGCATTCCAAGATGCTGTGGTGGATACCTTGGTCATTAAATGTCGCCGCGCGCTGAAAGAAACCGGGTTAAAGCGCCTTGTCGTAGCGGGTGGGGTGAGTGCCAATAAAGAACTTCGTGCCCAATTACATGCGTTTGCCGAAAAAATAGGTGGTGAAGTGTTTTTTCCGCGCCCTGAATTCTGTACTGACAATGGCGCTATGATTGCCTTTGCCGGCGCACAGCGGTTGGCGGCCGGCGAACAGGTTGACCAACGGGTGAAAACCTATCCACGTTGGCCACTTGAAGAGTTAAGGGCGCCGGCTAGCGATTGCGCTTAATCCGTTGCTCGCTACCGTGACGTAGTCGCGAAATATTGGATTGATGACGCCATATGATAAGTGCTGAAATCATAATGACCGGTACGGTGTATTGCGGTTTGATCCAGTAGGCATAGAAGGGCGCTAAGGAAACCGTAATAATGGCCGCTAACGACGATAGTTTGCTGATTTTAAACACCACTAACCAGGTGAAAATAAGCAAAAGGGCCATTTCCCAAGCGACCGGAAACATTGCGCCAAGTGCCGTGGCCACGGCTTTACCGCCACGAAAGTGAAAGTACAGCGGAAAGATATGTCCCAAACAAGCAGCAACGGCAACCATGCCCAAAAACAGCGGTGGGATGCCAAGAAAGTATGAAGCCCAGACTGGAATCATGCCTTTCAGCACATCAAAAAATAAGGTGAGCAGTGCCGGAATTTTGCCCCCAAGCCGATAAACATTGGTCGCGCCGGGGTTATTGGAACCATTCTGTCGAGGATCTGGCAGCGCAAAGAGTTTACAGATCAGCACAGCGCTGCTGATGGAGCCAAATAAATACGCGATAACTATCGCTAGAACAATTAAACCACCCATAGGGAAATGCGTCCGCTGTGCTTTTCATTCTTAATTAAAGCACTTAGCATAAGCGCTTTACAGAAAAATTTCTATGCTGACAAAAAGAGTAACGCACAATGGATAAAGTGTTTGTTAAAGGTTTGCGAGCTGATGCCTTCATTGGCGTTTACGATTGGGAGCACGAGCAGACGCAACCTTTGATCATGGACCTTACCATGCAGTGGGACCAGCAGCTTGCCGGGGCGAGTGATGATTTAGCGGATGCACTCGATTACGATAGTCTCAGCAAGGCTGTAGTCGCGTTGGTGCAGTCGCGGCCACGGCAACTCATTGAAACCGTTGCCGCTGAAATAGCCACGCTTGTGCTTGAGCAGTTCAACGTAGCCACGGTCACGGTTCGAGTCGAAAAGCCGAACGCCGTTGCTGCCGCGACCACCGTTGGCGTGGAGATCACGCGGAGTAAAACCTAAATGACGCAAGTGTATTTAGGTTTAGGTAGTAATCGCGCGCGAACCAAGCACATTCGGGCCGGATTAAGAGCGTTACACGACACCTTCGCATCAGCAGCTCAGCCGCTGCGCGTCGCGCGGGTGTTTGAGAGTGCCGCGGTAGGCTTCGACGGTCACGATTTTTATAACACTGTGGTGGGACTCGAAACTGACCTTGCGTTGGTCGATGTAGTCCAAACCTGTAAAGCCATTGAGCAAGCTTATGGCCACCCGTCGAATTTGCCCAAATACAGTCCACGAACACTAGATATTGATGTTTTACTTTACGGTAACACTGTTTGCCAAACGCCGATTAAACTACCGCGTGGAGAAGTGCTCACCAATGCTTTTGTGCTGTGGCCATTAGCTGAGCTGGCGCCACAATTATCGCACCCTGAGACCGGCAAAACATTTGCAGAACATTGGCAATCTTATGCTAGCGAGCAACGCTTAAAGCCGATAGAATTCCCATTCGAAACCTTACCCTATTTACACAAGCCTTAGATCACAAGGAAGCTGACGTTGTCTACTTTTGAAGCCATTATCTTAGCTCTTATTCAAGGCCTTACTGAGTTTTTGCCGATTTCGAGTTCGGCGCATTTGATTTTGCCTTCGCAACTTTTGGGCTGGCAAGATCAGGGCCTCGCCTTTGATGTTGCGGTGCATGTCGGCACTTTAACCGCAGTCGTCTTCTATTATCGGCAACAAGTAGGTGAGTTGTTCCTTGGCTGGGTGGGGACCTTTCGCGGGCAGTATAATGAATCGAGTCGATTGGCGTGGTTTATCATCTGGGCGACGGTTCCCGCAGGTTTGGCAGGACTGTTTGGCGGCGATTTATTGGAAAACTATGGGCGTTCTGCATTGGTCATCGCCACCACCACCATCGTTTTTGGTTTAGCACTTTGGTACGCCGACCGCAGAGCCAGCGAAAAGGCGGCGTTAACCACGTTGACGCTGCGCCAAGCGATGTTTATCGGAATCGCGCAAGCCATCGCGCTGATCCCCGGCACATCGCGCTCTGGGATCACGATAACCGCCGGCCTTTTGTTAGGCTTAACGCGCACGGATGCCGCACGGTTTTCCTTTCTTTTGTCGATTCCGGTGATCGCCCTAGCTGGTGGTTATAAGGGCTTGCAGCTTGCACAGCAAGCGGAACCCGTTGCATGGTCACTGGTGTTGATTGGCATGGCGGTATCCTTTGTCGCGGCTTACCTGTGTATCAAACTGTTCCTGCAGGTGATTGAGCGCATGGGCATGCTACCCTTTGTCATTTACCGCCTAGCACTCGGTGCGCTGTTGTTGGTGATGTTCCTGTAATTGTTATTCAGTCAGCGCTGTTGTGATGGCGGCCGCACGTGCCTGTTGCACCGCCGCGCCAATCGCTGGTCCGGCTAAGGTTTCACCGCGCGCTTCTGCGGCTGCAATGACATCTTTAGCGGCAACGTTGAATGCAGCTTGGTAGGCCGCAGCTATACGTTCTTTCGCCTTTGCTGTAAGTCCTTGATGCTGCCAAATCTCGAGTAACTTCGACAGGCGCTCAGTCCGCCGCCAACAATCGGCTTGCTGCAGGCAGGCAACCAGATTTTCACTGGCGGTAAGATCCTGTTTGGCCGCGTGCCAGTGGCAAGCGAGTCTTGCTAAATGCTGCCATTCGGTCGGCACCCGCAGACGTTGACAGCAGGCATCGACTTGTTCTGCAGTTAATTCGCCTTGCCATACGGCAAACGCAATCTCAGCCTGTTGTGCTGGAAACCTGTGCAGCCGTTGCAAGACCCTTTCGCGGGTTGACGTGTGTTCGAGCTCAGCAAACCAAGGTGTAAGTGAATTGGCCTGCGCAAGTACGGCGAAGTAGGTGCCCGGGCGAGTGCTCTGCAGCGCTTTGACTGTTTCTTGCCAAACGCGCTCGTTGGCTAAATCTTCGAGTTCTCCGGCGGCGCTTATTTCGCGCATCAGCTTTAGAGTATCTGCGGCAACGGCAAAACCATCTTCAGCAAAACGAGCGGCAAAGCGAGCAACGCGCAAGAGTCGCAGCGGGTCTTCTACGAAGGCACTTGATACGTGACGTAACAAACGAGCTTCGAGGTCATTGAGGCCGCCGTAGGGATCAATCAAGCTGCCGTCGTCATCTTGTGCGATAGCGTTAATGGTTAGGTCACGGCGCAATAAATCCTGCTCTAGCGTCACGCTTGGGTCGGCGGCAACCTCGAAACCAGTATAACCACGCCCTGATTTGCGTTCGGTGCGGGCAAGGGCATACTCTTCCCCGGTTTCCGGGTGTAAGAATACTGGAAAGTCTTTGCCAACTTGGCGAAAGCCTTGCGCAAGCATTTCTTGCGGGGTCGCCCCAACCACAACATAATCCCTTTCATGGACCGCTTTGCCAAGCAATTGGTCACGCACCGCGCCACCAACAAGATAGACTTTCACTGTGAACTCCTTAAATGTTTGTTTGATGATCGCTAATGACTAGCCCTGATGCAAGTCAATCGTTACACTGGAGTTCGATTTGGTTTCGTAAATGAAGACAAACTATGTATCTGAACTATTTTGGCCTACAAACAGAGCCATTCTCGATTGCGCCTGACCCAACTTTTCTCTACATGAGCGAGCGCCACCAAGAAGCGTTGGCACATTTAAGCTATGGCCTGCAAGGTAGTGGTGGCTTTATCTTGTTGACCGGCGAGGTGGGTACTGGCAAGACTACTGTTTCACGGGCTTTACTCGAGCAGTTGCCAGAAGAAACTCGTACGGCGTTTATTCTTAATCCAATGCTCAATGAGACGGAACTACTGGCAACCTTATGTGATGAGTTTGGTATTCGTTATGCGAAACGTAACATCACCAATAAACGCCTCACCGATAAGCTTTCGGAGTTCCTGTTAGCGGCAAATGCTGAAGGCGAGCAGTGTGTGGTGCTGATCGATGAAGCGCAGCATTTGCGCCCGCAAGTTCTTGAGCAGCTGCGCTTGCTGACCAACTTAGAAACCAATCAAAATAAACTTTTGCGGGTGATTCTCATTGGACAACCGGAACTGCAAGACCTCTTGCGTCGTCGGGAGTTACGCCAACTCGCGCAACGCATTACCGCGCGCTACCATCTGTTGCCACTGCAACTGAGTGATACCGAGCGCTATATCAACTACCGGTTGCAAGTCGCGGGAGCGCAACGCGCGCTGTTCGATAACGGTGCGATAAAGTTGGTGCATGAGCTGAGTGGGGGCATTCCCCGCCGCTTAAACTTGCTTTGTGATCGCGCACTACTGGCGGCATACAATGATCAAGTACAGACGGTGACGAGAGCGCAAATCAAAACTGCCGCGCGCGAAATAGGCGACGTTTATACCTCACAACCTTCACGAACTCTGCCCTTGGGGCGGGTTGCCGGAGTGACTTTGGCGGTATTGCTGGGTGTTGTGCTAGCCGGTTGGCAGTTTTGGCCTAGCAGTCAGCAGGCCAATGGCGGTAGTGACCTTAGTGGCGTTAATGCAGCGGCGGTCGACACAGCGCGCGGCGCAAACAGCTCCGCTCAGTCACAGGGTATACGGCAATTGTTGCGGGCATGGCAATTGCCTCAGCCGCCGGCGACGCAACCCATTTGTGAGTGGGTCGCTGATTACCAACTGGCTTGTTTGCAAACCCGTATGCGCTTTGATCGTATTGTGGCATTGAATTTACCAGCGTTGTTGAAGCTCGCTGACGGCAGTTGGCAATACATAGCTGATGCAACGGCGGGCCCCGCGGAGAATTGGACGGGTGAATTTATGGCGCTATGGCCACAACCGCCGGGTTACCAACTGACCGACGCCAGTACCTATCAAAAGTGGCTGGCGCAGCAGTTACAGCCCTACCGACAAAGCGCCGCCGATGACTTGCCGCGCTTAGTGCAAAGTTTGCAACAACAACATGGTTTACCGGTAACAGCCGAGCTCGATACACTCACTTTGGCGTGGCTTACAAGTCACAACACTAAGCTTGGCCCGCGTCTAGAGGAGACCCGCTAATGTCGTCGGTATTGAAAGCATTGCGCCAGCAACAATCACAGTTGATACCACCGCAGCAAGCAATTCAACTGACTGCGGCTACGTCAAATCGTGCGGCCAGGAGTCGTTGGTGGTGGCTCGCACTCCCGCTCGCGGTTGCCGCTGGTTGGGCAGCCACCTACTGGTATTTTCAAAGCAATCAAGCGCCGCAACAACAGACGCATAAGCAAGAAACTATAGCCGCTCAAGCTGATGAGCTGAGCTTGGGCAGCCCGCAGCCTGTGCGTAAGGTCGCGCTACCTAGTGAGGACGCGAATAAGGTTGTGACGTCGCAGACAGGCCCAGCACAATCTGCTACCTCGAGTTTTCAAGCGGTGCCAGAGGTCGCGCCCGATCAAGCTGTTGACCTGAATGAAGTGCCGGCAGATCTGCTGGCGGCGTTTGAAGAAGCCATTGCCGCAACGGGTTCTGGAACGGCGCAAACAGAACGACAATCAGTGCTACCGCGCATTGATGAACTTGACCGCCGTTTGCAGCAGCGTATTCCAGCCTTCACCTATGACGGTCATCAATACTCGTCACGTACGCAGGAACGCTTTGTTGAACTCGCCGGGCAACGCTTGCGGCAGGGCGATTACTGGCAGGGAATTCAGGTGCTTACCATTGCGCCGAATCACGTCGTACTAGCCCTTGGCAATGATGCTTTCCAACAACCGGCGTTAGAAGACTGGACAACACGACCGTAAGTTGATATTAAAACAACTGTTTAAATTCATTGTTTGATTTTTTCGAGGTGTTGTATGGCAGACTATCGTGTTCCCCGTGAAGATATGCAGTTTTTGCTGCAAGATGTATTCCAAGTCGATAAAGACTGGGCACGTTTCCCGGCGTTGAATGAAGTCGATATGGACATGGCCAGTGCCATTATTGACGAAGCGGCCAAGTTGGCCGAAGGCCTTATCGCCCCGCACGCCCGTGCTGCCGACGAAGAAGGCGTCAGCTTTAATGATAGCGTTGTTACTACACCCGCGAACTATCGTGAAAACTATCAACAACTCGCCGCTGGCGGTTGGGTTGGGGTAACCGCCAATCCTGACTTTGGTGGTATGGGCTTACCTAAAGTGGTCTCTGCGCAGTATGAAGAAATGCTCTGTGCCGCAGACATTTCTTTTTCGCTTTATCCGGGTCTCACTGCTGGCGCTATTATCACCATTGATGCTTATGCGAGTGACGAACTGAAGCAGCTTTACTTACCGAAAATGACCAGTGGTGAGTGGACCGGTACTATGTGTTTGACTGAGCCCCATGCGGGTACCGATCTTGGGATTATTCGGACCAAAGCCGAACCCCAAGCAGATGGCACCTACGCGCTAACGGGCACCAAGATATTTATCACTGGTGGTGAGCATGACCTTACCGATAACATCGTGCACTTGGTGTTGGCCAAGTTGCCCGATGCGCCTGCCGGTAGTAAAGGCATTAGCTTATTTTTAGTACCTAAGTTTTTGCCTGATGCCGACGGCAATCCGGGCGAACGCAATGCTGTGAAGTGTGGCTCGATTGAGCACAAAATGGGGATTCATGCATCGGCGACCTGCGTCATGAACTTTGATGGCGCCAAAGGTCGGTTAGTCGGCGCGCCACATCAAGGCCTGCCAGCGATGTTTACTATGATGAACTATGAGCGATTAGGGGTTGGCATTCAGGGCTTAGGTGCCGCTGCGCGCTCTTATCAAAATGCCCTAGAGTATGCCCAAGATCGGCTGCAAGGACGCGGTGCAAAAGCCACACGCGAAACTGAAAAAGAAGCCGATCCGTTGATTGTGCACGGTGATGTGCGTCGTATGTTACTGACCATGAAAGCTTTTGTAGAGGGCGGTCGTGCTTTCTCAACCTATGTGGGTCAGCAACTTGATATTGCCAAATACAGTGATGACGCCGAAGAAAAAGCCAGAGCTGATGCATTAGTGGCGCTCCTCACCCCTATAGCTAAAGCCTTTATTACCGACACTGGCTTTGAGACCACAGTCATTGGCCAGCAAGTTTTTGGTGGGCATGGATATGTGCGCGAATGGGGCCAAGAGCAACTTGTTCGTGACTGTCGCATTGCCCAGATCTATGAAGGCACCAATGGCATTCAAGCGCTGGATTTATTAGGGCGCAAAGTTGCCGGCTCGCGGGGCGAGTTAGTGAAACCGTTGCTGGAAGATATCCAAGCCCTATTGGCCGAACCAATGACGGAACTTGCGCACGAATATGAGCAGCTTGGCAAAGCCGTGGAACGCACGCAAGCAGTTACCGAAGTGGTATTGCAACAAGTCGCCGCGGGCAACGAGAACATCATTAATAGTGTTGCCGTTGAATATTTGCACCTACTTGGCTATATCACCTATGGCTACTTGTGGCTTCGTATGGCGAAGAGTGCGCAGCCGCTCGTCGCGGAGCGTCCGTATTTAGCGAGTAAAGTGAAAACGGCGAAGTTCTACATGGCGCGGTTGTTGCCGCGAGTGGAGAGTTTGGCCGCCGCCATTGAAGACGGCAGCCAATCATTATACCTACACGAGCTGGGCGAGTTTTAATCGCCCAGTGAGAGTAAGGTTGCGTTGCCACCAACAGCAGTGATGTTGTTGGTGCGCGTTTTTTCGGTGATGAAGCGGGTAAGGTAGTGTGGACCACCCGCTTTCGGACCGGTACCAGACATGCCGCGACCACCAAATGGCTGGACACCCACCACGGCACCAATTTGGTTACGGTTGATGTAAACGTTACCTACGTCGATACGACGGGCTACATCGGCTGCGAAAGTCTCGTTACGGCTATGGATACCGAAGGTCAAACCAAAGCCTGTGGCATTGATGCTATCAATGACTTCGTCCAGATTGTCGGTCGAGTAACGAATCACGTGCAAAATCGGGCCGAAGTTCTCTTTTACCAATTGGTTGATGCTATCAATTTCGATAGCGGTAGGCGCCATAAAGGTGCCACCGTTGGTGTAGTCAGGCATAGGTGCACGCGCGATTAAGCGACCCGCTTGGGAAATATCCGCCACGTGTTGCTCAAGGTTACTCTTAGCAACGCCGTCAATCACTGGGCCAACGTCAGTTTCATGCAATAAAGGGTCACCGACTTTAAGTTCCGCCATAGCACCTTTCAGCAGATCAATGACGCGGTCGGCAATGTCGTCTTGGACGAAGAGTACACGCAATGCTGAACAGCGTTGTCCAGCACTCTTGAAGGCGCTGTCCACAATATCAGTGACCGCTTGCTCTGGCAGTGCGGTTGAATCAATCAGCATGGCGTTTTGGCCGCCGGTCTCGGCAACTAACGGCACAATGGCACCGGTACGCGCAGCGAGTGCACGGTTAATCGACTGTGCCGTGTAGGTTGAGCCGGTAAAGCACACGCCACCAATGTCTTCTTGGCTAACTAAAAAGGAGCCAACTTCTGCGCCGCTGCCGGGCATAAAGTGCACCACGTCGCCAGGGATACCCGCTTCGAGCAATAGTTGCACGGCGCGGAACGCAATCAATCCCGTTTGTTCGGCAGGTTTTGCAATCACACAGTTGCCGGTGACCAAAGCGGCGACCACTTGGCCGGTGAAAATCGCCAGTGGGAAGTTCCAAGGACTAATACAAACAAAGGTACCGCGCCCTTGCACAAACAATTCATTGGTTTCGCCTGTAGGCCCCGGTAAGGTTTTGCCTTCGCCCATGAGTTTGCGCGCTTCCACGGCGTAATAACGACAGAAGTCGACAGCTTCACGGACTTCGTCGATACCATCTTGCAGACTCTTACCCGCTTCAAGCGAACACAATGCGATGAGCTCATCGCGATTGGCTTCCATTAAGTCAGCAAATTTTTCTAGGGCCTTGGCACGGACTTCAACATCGGTGTCGCGCCAGCGACGGTAAGCTGCGTTGGCACTGTTGAGGGCTTGTTCGGCAAGGGCTTTATCGCCCCAGCAAATACTACCGATTTGGCGCTGACTTTCTTGGGGACTCGTAATGCTCACGCGGTGGTGAGCATCTTCAATCACATCGCCATTCACGATAGGGCCGCCTTGCCACTGTTTGTCGCGGTATTGCTGCACCGCAGCAATGAAGTCATCTGCTTGAGAGTGAATATTCATGTTCAATCCTAACGAGTTTTTGCGATCGCTGAAAATCTGCGTCGGTAATGGAATTTTGGTGTTCGCCAAGGTTTCATACTTGGTAATGGTGCGCATTGGATGCTGCGTGAGCTCTTCAACTGGGGTTTCTGGGTCCACCAATTTGTGCACGAACGAGGTGTTCGCGCCGTTTTCCAATAGACGGCGTACCAAATAGGGTAACAAGTCTTTATGTGCACCTACTGGCGCGTAAATACGCACTGTGGTGTTTTCATCTTCTTGTAACAGGGTGTCATAGAGATCATCACCCATACCGTGTAAACGTTGAAACTCGATGCGGCGCTGAGTGGTTTCGTTCATCTGCCGAATCGCAACCACGGTTTGCGCATTGTGCGTAGCAAACTGCGGGTAAATAGCGCCATCGGTTTGCTCGCAAAGCAAATAACGCGAACAAGCTAGATAACTGACATCAGTATTGGCTTTGCGGGTGAAAACTGGATATCCAGTCAGACCATTCATCTGACAGAGTTTGATTTCGGTGTCCCAGTAGGCACCTTTAACCAAGCGCACAGGAATCTCATCGCCACATTCTTTGGCGAGAGCAGTGAGCCAAACCAAGGTTGGTAAGGCACGCTTTGAATAGGCTTGGACCACCAAACCGAAGCGCGGCCAGCCTTTACATACGCCGCTGCGATAGACTTTTTCAAACAATTCGAGTGACAACTCGTGACGATCGGCTTCTTCGGCATCAATAGTCACGCCGACGTCAGCTTCTTTGGCCAGCTTCACCAGTTCCGTCAAGCTTTGCGCAAGCTCGGTTAAGACGCGCTCTTGGTTTGCTGATTCATAGCGTGGGTGCAGCGCCGACAATTTAATGGAGATAGTCGGACGCGGCGCCTTGGGATTATTGAAATTCTCTTTAGCGACGATTTTGATCGAGTTGACATAATCCGCGTGATAACGACGGGCGTCAGCCATGGTCAATGCCGCTTCGCCCAACATATCGTAGGCGTGGGTGTAGCCTTTATCGCGATTTGCGCGGCTATTTTTCAGCGCTTCTTCAATGCTACGACCTAAAACGAACTGTTTACCCATGATGCGCATCGCGGCATAGGTTGCTTTGCGTACCACCGGCATACCTAAGCGCCGGGTCAAACGACGGAATACACCACGCGGCGTCTGCATCGGTTGACCGGTCGGATTTATCACGGCGTTGGTCAATGCCAAGCCCCAGGTCCCCGAGTTGACCAGCCATGATGCACTTTCGCCCATGTGTTTTTGCCAATCACCGCCAGATAAACGGTCTTGGATTAACGCATCAGCGGTATAGGCATCAGGAATACGCAGCAAGGCTTCCGCTAAGCACATCAAGATAATGCCTTCTTGCGTATCTAAACTGTATTCTTGCAAGAAAGCGTCAACGCCACCGCCATCGGCGCGTTCACGTACGGTATTGACCAACTTGGCGGTGCGCTCGGTCACATTTTCGAGCGTAGCATCATCGTTGGGCACCAGTTGCATCAGTTCCTGCATGTACGCGTCTTCATCAACAAGATAATTGTCGGTAATAGCGCTTTGCAAGGTGCCGAGGTCGGCACCGGTATACTGAGCCTGAAGTACTTCACTGGCTTTGAACATAGCATCTCCTGTAAGACTCAGCCTTTGGCTGGAGGGGACATAATTTGCGCGCAAGTATATTGCTTTTTTAACGCGCGTAAAGCCCAGTTCGTCAGTTTTTCTAAACTTTTCGTCGCCGCCCACGGTGCAATTTTTGCTCGCCTCTGTCAAGCCTATTACAGTTGACCCACACAACGCCTACGAGTACCGTATTTAGCAGGATCAAAATGTTGACGTGAGAGCGCGTGTGAGCCAAGAAATCGAACTGAAATTACTGGTTGATAATGCTAGTAAAGAAAAAATACTGGAACTCTGTCAGAGCTTCGCCAAGGATGCCGAGCAAACCGTTATGGAGCTGGGCAATCGCTATTTTGATACTGCTGATTTGCGCCTACGCCAGCATGATATGGGGTTACGCATTCGCCAACGTGGCGACGAACGCGAACAAACGATTAAACTCGCCGGTAAAGTTCTCGGTGGTATGCATAGCCGTCCCGAGTACAACACGGTAATTACTGCCGATACGCCTGACTTAACGTTGTTCGAAGAAGATATTTGGCCGGATGATTTTCCCTTGTTCGACATCAATCGCGAGCTAGAAGAAATCTTCTCGACGAATTTTACTCGCCATCGCTGGCATATTCCTAGCGGTGAAGGACGGATTGAGCTGGTTTATGACGAAGGCGTGATTCAAGCCGGTCAAGAGCAACGCGCCGTTGCCGAAATTGAAATTGAAGTGCAACAAGGTGAACTCGGGGATGCTTATAAGCTCGCGCGGCGCTTGGTGACGCGCCTGAACGCTCGCATGGGAAGTTTGAGCAAGGCTGCGCGTGGCTACCTGTTGGCGGGTAAAACCGTCTTGGAACCTTTTACCCATGCGCACTTTGTCCCGCAAGAAGCGAATGACGATGTTGGCACTGGGCTGTATCGAGCGTTGACCTATGCCTTGCAATACTGGCAGCACAATGACGCCTGCTTAGGTGAAGCACCAAGTGTACGAGCGGTGGCAGGCATCACCGACGGTATTCGCTTGAGTAAGGTGGTATTGCAGCAATTAGCAACCTTAGAGGTGGACGTCAGTGATCACATACTTCGCTTGGAGCAGATGCTCGGGCACTTAGGTTGGCTGAGCCGCTACGACGGCTTGACCGAGCTGACCGCTGAAGATGGCGCCTATCACCGAGCCCTGAAACAATACCCGAAGCTTTATGACGCCATTATTGAGCAGCAAGAACATGCCGTGCAACTGGAGCTGGTGCAGAGCTTGAGTATTCGTGATGATTATCAACTGACGTTACTTGAGTTAGGCGCGCTGTGTCAGCAACAACCGCATCATGAGCAAGTGGCGCAATTGCCACTACGGCAATGGTCCGCACAGCGGTTACGCGAGGATTGGCAAAATGTGATCGATGCGTTTGCGAAAGATGGCGAGCTCAAGCCTGAGTATTACCTTAAGCAATTACCGTTGTTACAAAGCTCGTTGCAACTGGGCTACTGTGTCGGCTATTTATTCGATGAAAACGACCGCGAACTTTTTCGTGCGCCTTGGCAAGACATGGTGCGGGGGATTCGTGAGATTATGGCACTTAAGCTATTGCGAGAGGCCATTAAAGACAACGAGGACAACCAACCCGAGCGCTTACTCAATTGGCAAAGTGTGCAACTTGAGTCACTGCTCTATGCCCTCGAACACTCGCGTAAAGCAGCACTCAAACAAGAGCCCTATTGGCTGAATTAAGTGATGCAACCAGTGAAAGCAACGTCATGACGCAAAATTCCACGGTACTTGAACGCGCCGCTGCACTCAGCCCTTTTGTGGCGGATGTATTGGCGCAAGACGAGGGCGCGGTGACGCTGACCGAGTCCGGTAAGGTCGAGCTCGTTGCGCCTGCAGATTACCTTCCGCAATTACAACGAGCGTTGACGGACATTAATGATGAAGCCGTTGCGCAGCGGGTATTGCGACACTATCGCAAAAAGTGGTTTGCAGCACTCGCGGCGGCCGATAGCCATCAACAATTACCGTTGCGGGATATGCTTACCCAGCTAAGCGCAGCCGCCGATGCTTTCATTATTGCGGCGCGTGACTGGCTATACCCACGCTTCACCGAACGCTTCGGCACCCCGCGTGACAGTGCAGATAATGCACAACCCCTGTGGGTACTGGGGATGGGCAAGCTCGGCGGGCGCGAACTCAATTTTTCGTCGGATATCGATCTGATTTTCTGTTACCCCGAGCGTGGTGAAACAGATCATCCGCGCAAACCTATGGAAACCGACGTGTTCTTTACCAAACTGGTACAGGGCATGATGAGTTTATTGGATGGCCTAACCGCAGATGGTCGGGTTTTTCGCGTCGACTTGCGCCTGCGGCCTTTCGGCCAGTCGGGTCCAGTCGTGACCAGTCTCGCGGCCTTGGAATATTATTATCAAGAGCAGGGCCGCGATTGGGAGCGCTATGCCATGGTCAAAGCGCGTTTGATTGGTGCTGATAGTGCCGGTGAACTGGCGTTTAAAGAGTTGTTACGACCGTTCGTGTATCGCCGCTATATTGATTTTTCGGCCATTGACGCATTGCGCAAAATGAAAACGCTGATCAATCAAGAGACCAAACGCCAAGGCGTACAAAACAACATCAAGCTGGGCCCAGGCGGGATCCGGGAAGTTGAATTTATTGCACAAACCTTTCAACTCATTCGCGGTGGTCAGCAACGGCAATTGCAAACGCAGTCGCTTTATCAAGCTTACGCAGTGATTGCTGAGCAAGAACTCCTCCCGCAGACTAGCGTACAAGAACTACTTAGCAGTTATGAGCTGTTGCGTCGGGTCGAACATGCTTTGCAAGAGTACAACGACGAGCAAACGCAAACCTTACCCGATGACCAAGAGCGTCAGCAGGCTTTAGCTGCCTTTTTTGACTTGTCGTGGGACGCCTTGCGGTGTCAGATACAGGACGCCATGGCGACCGTTCACCGGCACTTTGAAAACGTGATTGGCGACAACGAAAGCGACGATGAGGATGCCGGTGCCTTGCAGATCTTATGGCAGGACATGCTGGAAGATCATACCGCGCTTGATGTTTTACATGACTACGGTCTCGATAAGCAGCGTGCGCAGCTCATTTGGCAGCTTGTCAATGACTTGCGGCTGGAAGTGCGTAAACGCGGCAGTGGTCCGCGCGGGCGTAAGGCAATGGCTAAACTGGTACCGCTATTGCTGCAGCGTTGCATTCAGCTCGCTGATGCCGAGGTCGTGCTGGAAAGGGTGTTTACAGTACTGCGCCGTATCATGAGCCGCACCGCCTATGTTGAGCTGTTGGTCGAGAACTTGGGCGCGCGTGAGCAATTGGTCAAGCTGTGCCGTGCCAGCTCTTGGATTGCCCAGCATTTAGCCAACTTCCCGATTTTGCTCGATGAGCTGATCGACCCGCAGCATCTTTATGAACTGCCGGAGTTGAACGAGTATCGCGCTATTATTGACGAGTATTTATTGCGTATTCCTGAACAAGAAGATGACTTGGAAGCGCAAATGAACGCTTTACGACAGGCGCGGCAATCGTGCCAGTTGAAAATTGCCGCGGCAGATATTAGTGGCGGCTTGCCGTTAATGAAGGTAAGTGATCATTTGAGTTACCTTGCCGAGGCCATCATTGCTGCGGTAGTGCATCTCGCGTGGCAGCACCTCACCGCGCGACACGGCTGTCCACCGGGTTGCTCGGCGGAAAAAATGGGATTTGCGGTTATTGCCTATGGCAAGCTGGGTGGCTTGGAACTGAACTACAGCTCTGATTTGGATTTAGTGTTCGTTACCGACAGCGACTATCAAGGTGAGACTGACGGCGCTAAACCCCTTGAGGTTCAGCAATTTTACCTGCGCTTGGCGCAACGAGTGCTACATCTGTTCACCACCCGCACCGTTATTGGCACTTTGTACGAAGTGGACATGCGTCTGCGTCCTTCGGGAAAAGCAGGACTTCTGGTTACGCGCCTGTCGACTTACGCGAGCTATTTGCAAGAAGACGCCTGGACATGGGAGTTACAAGCCTTGGTTCGCGCCCGCCCGGTGTTCGGCGATCGGGAGCTGTGCCAAGCCTTTAGGAACTTGCGACAAGAGCAATTACGGCAACAACGCGAAGCCATTGGATTAGCCACGCAGGTAGTCGAGATGCGCGAAAAAATGCGAACTCATAAAGAACAGCGGAGTGAGCAGCATAGTTTTGACTTAAAGCAGGGTGTGGGTGGCATTACCGATATCGAGTTTTTGGTGCAATACCTCGTGTTGCGCTTCAGTCATGAGCAACCCGGCCTGACCGACTTTACTGACAATGTCAGAATTCTTGAGCAAGCGGGGCAACTTGGGGTGATGCCAGCAGCGCAAGCGCAAGCGTTGACCGAAGTCTATATTCGCGAGCGGGAATGGCTCCATCAATTGGCGTTGGATGATCGAGGATCCCTTACCCATCAACCTTTTGCTGATGAGCGGACCCTCGTTGAAAAAGCTTGGCACGAGTGGTTTGCTGAAGTGTTGCGCTAACCACGCTGATACAGGCTTGGGTCATTCTCGTCAGGCCGTGTTTTAAACCGCCGATGCACCCATAGATACTGTTCCGGACGTTGCATGATGGCGTATTCGACCATTTTGTTCACCCGTGTGACATCGGCAAGGTCGTCGCCAGTAGGGAAGTTCTCGAACTCAGGGTAAAAAGTCATGTCATAACCACTGCCATCGTCACGACGGAAGCAGGTGGTGGGTAACACCGCACACTTTTTGCTGTTGGCAAATAACAAAGTGCCCGTAGTGGTGCTGGTTTCTGGCACCGCAAAGAAAGGCGCGAAAACAGTACGTCGGCGGCCATAGTCCTGATCGGGCAAGTAACCGGCAATTTCACCGTCTTGTATCGCCTGCTTCATACTGCGCACGTCGTTACGCGGGATCATATACTTATTCGAACGCCCCCGACCGCGGGTTTGCAAGTACTCCATAACGGCATTGTTGTGTGGCCGATAAAGACCCACTGCGGGTTTGACAAAGCCATGGAGTCGGGCGTGAACTTCCAAGCTGAGAAAGTGAAAAAGCAGCAAAAGCACGCCTTTGCCTTCTTTCAGTGGCGCCTGTAGGTGTTCGACACCATGGACATGCAGCTTGCGCCGGATCCGCCAATCGGGCCACCACCAGGCCATACCGGTCTCAAAAAAGGCGATGCCAGTATTCTGCATATTCTTGCGCACCAAGGCTTCGATTTCATCGGCGGCTTTATCGGGGAAACAAAGCTCAAGGTTACGGCGGGCGACTTCTGCACGTTTGGGGACAAACTTATAAAACAACTTGCCGAGGCCCCGCCCCAGAGCAAGCTGCCACTTGTAGGGTAACCAGGAGATGAAATAAAGAAGGCTGACCCCTAACCAGGTCAGCCAATATTTAGGAAGTAAAAACCGTGCTTCAAATTTTGGTTTTTCAATTATTTTCATTAATGAGACTTGCGTTAATGGCCATCAGATCTTGTTCACTGATCTTACCTGAAGCTTGCTGCAGTGTCAGTGACTGTCGGATGTAATTATAACGCGCAGTCGATAGGTTACGACGAGCATTGAACAGGTTACGTGTGCTATCTAACACGTCAACGATGGTACGTGTACCGACTTCAAAGCCTGTCTGGGTCGCATTCAACGCACTTTCGGCAGAAACCACGGCTTGCTCAAGTGCGCGAATGGTCGCAACTGCGGCAACAACATCGTAGTAGGCTGTGCGAACTTCACGCTCAACACCACGGCGCGTTGATTCCAGTTGTTGACTACTCGCCACATAGTTAGCGCGGGCTTGATCGGCCTGTGCTGAGGTACGGAAACCACTAAAGATAGGCACATTAAGGGTCACACCAATAGACGAGCTATCCATGCGTGGACTGTCGTTGGTACGCCCTTGGACTTCTTGCTCAGCATCTGAGGTTCCGTAGCTGGCTTGCAATCCGACTGTAGGGTAGTGACCTGCTTGTGCGAGCTCAATTTGCTGCTCAGAGATTTCAACCGCAACACGTTGAACCAAAAGCTGTAAGTTTTTATCTTCGGCGGTGGTCACCCAGGCGTCCGCTTTCTCTGGGTTCGGCGACGATGGTGAGAAGCTATCGGTGTCGAGTTCAGCTAAGTCTTGGTGATACCGACCAGTGATGACGCGTAAACTTTCTTGCGCGATCTCGACGGCGTTCTTAGCCTGAATTTCACGGGCTACGGCATTATCAAACTGCGCCTGCGCTTCGTGCACGTCGGTAATCGCCGTTAAGCCCACTGAAAAACGTTGTTTGGTTTGCTCGAGCTGGCGTTCAATGGCGCGTTTCTCGGCTTGTGCAAACTCAAGGTCGTCCATCCGCTCAAGTACAGTAAAGTACGCATTGACAACACGAATCATGAGCTGCTGGCGCTCACTTAAATAGTTGACTTCGGCTTGATAAGCTTGTTTCTCAGCAATTTGGGTCTGTTCCCAGTCAGCTTTGCTAAAGAGGGTTTGGCTCAGGCTAAAGCCTGCGTCCCAACCGGTCGTGGTAATATCATACATAAAGGTATTACCGCTGTTATCGAAGTCGAGGGTTTCACGTTGGCTTCGCGAGTACCCAGCCTCAAACCCGACTTGCGGCCACCAATCGGCTTGCGCAATATCAACGCCTTTTTTTGCAGCATCACGTTGCGCTTGTGCCTGCTTAAGCGTAGGGTCATTTTGCAACGCTAGTTGAAAGATTTCTGCAAGGTCGTCAGCGAATGCTGCCGAGCTGCTTGCTGCGAAAGTAAGTCCGATAACTGCTGAAAGAATCGTTTTTTTCATGAGTTCCGTAATCCTGGAGGTTCGTCTGGCTCAGATGACCGTTGCTAAACTTTGTCGGTATTTTACATACACATTTGAATGATTACTAGCATACTCCGATAGCCAGCGAGATTCATGTGTTGAGTTGCAACAACTTAGGTCTAAATGTAACCAATTATGAGAGTTAAACGCGAGTTATGCTCAATAATTTTAGTAAAATCTAATAGACGCTTGCGCGAGAGAAAAGGTTTACAATGCAAAAGTTTAATCACAAAGATTATCAGATCGTTGAAAAGTCGTCGGTGCGCGAGGGCTTTTTAAGTATCTATAAGTACCGTTTGAAGCATCGTTTGTTTGCTGGCGGCTGGTCGCCGGAGTTCGAACGTGAAGTGATGGATCGTGGCCATGCAGTGATGGTCATCCCCTATGATCGCGCACGTGACCAATTGGTGCTGTTGGAACAATTCCGCATTGGCGCACTCCAACAAGAAGACTCGCCATGGTTGCTGGAATTCGTCGCCGGAATGATTGATAAACCCGACGAAGGCCCTGAGTGGGTCGCCAAACGCGAGCTTGATGAAGAAGCCGGCTTACAAACGGATCGACTGCACTACGCGTTGACCTACTTGTCGACGCCTGGTGGCTGTACCGAGAAGATTTCTATCTACATCGCTGAAGTCGACAGCAGTAAAGCGGCTCACCATGGTGGCCTAGCAACTGAAAATGAAGATATCAAAGTTCATGTCCTGCCACGCAGTGAGGTTATGGACTTATTGGAGCAAGGAAAAATTAACAACGCTGCCAGTGTGATTGGACTACAATGGATGCAACTGCACTTGGAGCAACTCACTGGAGCAACGAAGTAAGCCATGAGTAGAGATGTCAAACGGCAACGCTATCAATTCGACTTAGCTGCCCTACAAAGGTTGGCGGCGGTGAACTATGCTGCGCTGACGAAACTTGTGGCGCAGTTGAAACAAGGTGGCGAAAAGCTGATTAAGGTCGGTAGTCATTTGCATTTTCGGGTAAAAGTGCTGCAACAAGCACCTTACACCACCGATATTCGGATCCAACAACATGCGCTACAAACTCAACTGCCAGGCCTAGTCGAAACCGAACTCGAAGTGCGTTTGTATCATGATGCGCAACTGGCCGAAGTCATGCGCAGCCAAAACGTTGCGCGCTTAAAGCCGATCTACGAACAGCCCAACCCAGCCATGCACCACAGTAACGAAAAATTTCAAGTGAACCGCTTTTTACAGGAGTGGTTAGAACTTATCCGCGAGCAGGGTCTTGCCACAGAATACTAGCTTGAGTTTCCGCTCATCCTGTAACAGTATATGAGCATTCTATAACTACAATTCTTGTCACCGAAAAGAAGAGCGCATGTCAGACTACAAAGCAGATGCGATAGAGGTCCTCAACGGACTTGAGCCGGTGCGTCGCCGCCCGGGAATGTATACCGACACCACACGCCCGAACCATTTAGGCCAAGAGGTCATCGACAACAGTGTTGATGAGGCTTTGGCTGGGCATGCCCGCGAAATCCTCGTGGTGCTTCACCCCGATCAATCGCTTGAAGTGCAAGATGATGGCCGTGGAATGCCGGTGGATGTGCACGCTGAAGAAGGTGTGCCAGGGGTCGAGTTGATCATGACCAAACTCCACGCCGGCGGGAAGTTTTCCAATAAGAGTTATAACTTCTCTGGTGGTTTGCATGGAGTTGGTATTTCGGTCGTCAACGCCTTATCGACGCGCGTTGATGTATTGGTTAAACGTGACGGTCAAGTGTATGAGATGGCCTTCGAAAACGGCGATAAAGTGTCGGATTTGACGGTGACCGGTACCGTGGGTAAACGCAATACCGGCACGGTGTTACGCTTTTGGCCAGACCCTAAGTATTTTGATTCATCGAAGTTTTCGGTGTTGAAACTGACGCATTTATTGCGTGCAAAAGCCGTCCTTTGTCCAGGGTTGAAAATTACCTTTAAAAACCTTGTCGATAATAACGAGCAAACCTGGCAATACGAAGATGGTCTGCGCGACTACTTAGTTGAAGCTGTGCAAGAACTGCCCACCCTTCCAGAAGAACCTTTTATTGGTAGTTTTAGTGGCAATGAAGAAGCGGTGGATTGGGCCGTCACTTGGTTACCTGAAGGTGGCGAGGGCGTTGCTGAGAGTTATGTGAACTTGATTCCAACCCCGCAAGGCGGGACTCATGTGAACGGTCTGCGGCAGGGCTTACTGGAGTCCATGCGCGAATTTTGTGAGTTTCGTAACTTGTTACCGCGCGGTGTGCGCTTGACGCCAGAAGATATCTGGGAGCGCTGCACCTTTATTCTCTCGGTGAAAATGCAAGATCCACAGTTTGCTGGGCAAACCAAAGAGCGCTTATCGTCACGCCAGTGTTCCGCCTTTGTCTCTGGGGTGGTAAAAGATGCCTTCAGCCTGTGGTTGAACGAACATACCGAACAAGCTGAGCAGCTCGCTGAGCTATGTATTAATAATGCGCAACGACGCATGCGCGCCAGTAAAAAAGTTGTGCGCAAGAAAGTCACCCAAGGACCACCCTTACCGGGTAAGTTGACCGATTGTGCCACCCAAGACCCAGCCCGTGGCGAACTATTTTTGGTCGAGGGTGACTCGGCGGGGGGCTCAGCTAAACAAGCCCGTGACCGTGACTTCCAAGCGGTTATGCCGTTACGCGGCAAAATCCTGAATACTTGGGAAGTCGAATCGGACCAAATCTTAGGTTCGCAAGAAATCCATGATATTTCGGTAGCCTTGGGCGTTGACCCAGATTCTGATGATCTTGAGAAGTTGCGCTATGGCAAGATTTGTATCTTGGCCGATGCGGACTCTGATGGTTTGCATATCGCGACCCTTTTATGTGCGTTGTTTGTGCGTCACTTCCGAGCCTTAGTCGATCACGGCCATGTGTATGTTGCCATGCCGCCGCTCTATCGGGTCGACGTAGGTAAAGAAGTTTTTTACGCCCTTGATGAGGACGAAAAGCAAGGTATTTTGGACCGCATAGATGCCGAGAAGCGCAAAGGCAAAGTCAATGTGCAACGCTTCAAAGGTCTGGGCGAGATGAACCCGCTGCAACTGCGCGAAACCACGATGGACCCGAATACCCGTCGCTTGGTGCAGTTAACGGTCGATGAACCCACGGCAACTGAAGAATTGATGGACATGCTGTTAGCGAAGAAACGCGCAGGTGATCGCCGCGAGTGGCTAGAAAGCAAAGGCAACTTGGTCGATCTGGCTGAGCTGTAAGGAGTATAAAAAGAATGTCGATGGATACTGTTGAACAAATTCCACTGCGCCGTTTTACCGAGGATGCCTACTTAAACTATTCCATGTACGTGATCATGGACCGTGCGTTGCCGCATATTGGCGACGGTTTGAAGCCGGTGCAACGGCGCATTATTTATGCCATGTCAGAATTGGGTTTATCGGCTCTGGCGAAGTATAAAAAGTCTGCCCGTACGGTCGGTGACGTGCTCGGTAAGTTTCATCCGCATGGCGATAGCGCCTGCTATGAAGCTATGGTACTCATGGCGCAGCCATTTTCTTATCGCCATCCATTGGTTGATGGACAAGGGAACTGGGGCTCGCAAGATGATCCTAAGTCGTTTGCCGCCATGCGTTACACCGAAGCAAAGCTATCGCGCTTTAGTGAATTATTACTAAGCGAATTGGGGCAGGGGACTGTGGATTGGGTGCCTAACTTTGACGGCACCATGAAAGAGCCACGCATGTTACCGGCGCGTTTACCGCATATCTTGCTGAATGGCGTGACCGGTATTGCCGTTGGTATGGCGACGGATATTCCGCCACACAATGCCCGCGAAGTAGCCCATGCCTGTGCGCTGCTGTTAGAAAAACCGAGCGCCGACCTCGCCGAGGTTATGGAGCATATGCGCGGCCCGGATTATCCAACTGATGCCGAAATCATTACCCCGCATGATGAGATTGTGAAGCTCTATGAGAGTGGTCGCGGTAGCATTCGTATGCGTGCGAAATATCAGCTGGAAGATGGCGAAGTGGTCGTCTATGCGCTGCCGCATCAAGCCTCTGGCGCTAAGGTTTTAGAGCAAATTGCTGGGCAGATGCAGGCGAAGAAGTTGCCAATGGTCTCTGACTTGCGCGATGAATCTGACCATGAGAACCCAACCCGGTTGGTTATCGTACCGCGCTCGAATCGCGTCGATGTCGAGCAAATGATGCAACATTTATTTGCCACCACTGATTTAGAAAAGCAGTACCGCGTGAACTTGAACATGTTGGGCTTAGATGGGCGTCCGCAGGTGAAGCCTATTCTCAACGTACTCAAGGAATGGTTGCAGTTCCGTCAGCAAACCGTCACGCGTCGATTACAGCACCGCCTCGATAAAGTGCTGGCGCGCTTACATATTTTGGAAGGCTTATTAATTGCCTATCTGAATATCGATGAAGTGATAGCTATTATTCGTTATGAGGATGAGCCGAAGGCTGAGCTCATGAAGCGCTTTTCGCTTACGGAAACTCAGGCTGAAGCCATTCTTGAACTGAAATTACGTCACTTAGCCAAGCTCGAAGAGATGAAGCTTAAAGGCGAGCAAGACGAACTTGAGAAAGAACGCGAACAGCTTGAATTGCTATTAAGTTCCGACCGTCGTCTGAAAACCTTGATCCGCAAAGAGATCCTAGCCGACGCTGAGAAGTACGGTGACGACCGCCGTTCGCCCTTGGTTGAGCGCGAAGAAGCAAAAGCCTTGAGCGAGCGTGACCTAACTCCGGCTGAAGCGGTGACCGTCGTCCTGTCGAAGAAAGGCTGGGTGCGTGCGGCAAAAGGCCATGACGTTGATGGTTCAAGTTTGGCCTATAAATCGGGTGATAGTTATCTTGCTAGTGCACAGGGTAAGAGCAACCAGCAAGTGGTGTTCCTTGATAGTTCCGGGCGTAGTTTTGCCTGTGAGGCCCACTTGTTGCCGTCGGCGCGTACCCAAGGCGAGCCGCTAACGGGTCGCTTTAGCATGGTCGCGGGCGAGATCGTCGAGCAAGTCATGATGGCCAAGGACGAGCAACGTTATTTGTTGGCTGCCGATGCTGGCTACGGCTTTGTGTGTAAGTTTAGTGATTTAGTGAGCCGCAATAAAAACGGCAAAGCCATTTTGAATTTACCCACAGGCGCGAAAATTTTGCCGCCTAACCGTGTTAATGACCGCGAGAGTGAACTAGTGGTCGTGGTCTCAAACGAGGGGCGTATGCTGATCTTCCCAGTTGCTGATTTACCAGAGTTGGCAAAAGGTAAAGGCAACAAGATGATTAGTATTCCGGCATTGCGGGCGCAGTCGCGCGAGGAATATGTCGTGGCCACTGCGGTGGTGCCCCATGATGCTCCAATAACGTTGTTGGCGGGCAAGCGCAAGTTGACATTGAAGCCGGTTGATCTCGAACACTATCGCGGCGAGCGCGGGCGGCGTGGCAATAAATTGCCGCGTGGTTTACAGCGCGTTGATGCGATTACTGTCGAGAGCCAAGACTGATCGGACGTATTTTGCTGCCGAAACAGGTATACTATCGCGCAGCAAAATACGAGGAGATCGCATGCTTGCAGTAGTACGACTACTATTATTAGGTTGTTTTGTAGTGGTTTGCGGTGTTTTAGGCTTACTTTTTTGCCTTATTCGCCCATTTCATCCGAACAATACGCCGATTTTTGCGCACTGGTACGGGCGCATGCATAAATTACTTGGCGTGGAACTCGAAATCCGTGCACCTAAGGGCCTCTATGATGGAGGTCCTTATGTGTATATCGCCAATCACCAGAACACCTACGATATTTTTACAATCAGTCGCGCCATGCCACCACGTACGGTGAGCATTGGTAAAAAAAGCCTGAAGTGGATCCCGTTCTTTGGACAACTGTATTGGCTGTCGGGCAATATCTTGATCGACCGCAAGAACAGCGGCCGCGCACGGGGTACGATTGAACAAGCTGCGGAAGCGATTCGTGAGCGAAAAATTTCGGTACTCTTGTTTCCCGAGGGCACACGTAGCTACGGTCGTGGCTTGTTACCGTTCAAAACGGGCGCGTTCCGCACCGCGGTGCAAGCCCAAGCTGATGTAGTACCGATTTGTGTGTCAAACTTGCATGGACGGATCAAGTTGAATCGTTGGCGCAATGGTAAAGTGATTATCGAAATGCTGGCGCCAGTTAAAGTTAGCGAATTCGGTTCTGATTCGGTACGTGCCCTAAGTGCGCGTTGCCATGAATTGATGCAAACTAAAATCAGCGAACTCGATCACGAACTCGCTACTCTTTCGGCCTCTGGAGCAATTGACCATGGCAAATGATCTGCAAGCGTTACTCGCGCAAAGCGACGAGACTATCGCAGCTTTACTTGACGACGGCGCTAGTTACGATGACCGCTTCACCATTGAACACCATTTAGTGAGCAGCGACTTCACTAAGCTTGAGAAAGCTGCAGTAGAACTGGTTAAAGTGGGTTATCACGTTGATGATGCCGACGAATTTGAACTCGATGATGGCACCCGTTTGTTTGCTTTTGCCGCAGTTTCTGAGGTAAAACTAGACAGTGAAGTGCTACGCCAGCAAACTCAGGAAGTTGCAAAGATCGCAGATGTGGCCGGCGTCGATTATGATGGCTGGGGCACGTTTTTTGGTGACGCCGACGAAGAAGAATAAAGCGCTCATCTAGCCCCCATATTAAAATAGTAACAGGGGGCGCTCATGCTCGCAGACTTAGGTCTCATTGCCGGATTGGCATTACTCATTGTATTGGCGCTGCGCGGCGTTAATATCCTTCTAGCTGTATTACTCTCTATTTTATTGATCGGCGTGACCAACAACATTGCGCTCGCCGATGTCTTCCTTAAACATTTTCCGTTTGGTGCCTCAGGGGCCTTTAGTTTCGCCGGTAACTTTCTCTTGCTGTTCCTATGTGGCGGTTTGTTTGGTCGCATTATGGCGGCGAGCCATGCCGCGCAAGGGGTGGCTATGGGCATCACCGCGCGGCTCGGTCAACAACGTGCACTGTGGATTGCTATGTTGGTCTGTGCCGTGCTGACTTACGGTGGTGTTATTGTCTTCGTGGTCATGTTCACCATGTACCCGATTGGCGTGAGCCTGATGCGCAGCGCCAATATCCCGCGGCGACTCTATGCGGCGGCGATCGCATTAGGCGCTGGTACGTTCACCATGACAGCTTTACCCGGCACGCCATCGATACATAACGTCATCGCCGCGCGCGGTCTAGGCACTGACCTATTTGCCGGGGGCTGGTACGGGCTCTTGGCCGGACTCATTATGGCAGGTGTTGGAATGCTCTACCTGCAGTGGCAATGGCGGCGCGCTCTAGCGCAGGGGGAGCACTATGTTGCCAATGATAAAGACCAACAGATGGCTGCCCTCGCGCCGCAAGAAGATGCCGACCTGCCAAGCTTATTCCGCTCCTTGTTACCTATTGTGTTGGTCTTAGGCACTATTCTGCTGCCACGTTTACTTGCTATGGCCCAGTTGCACGCAAACTGGATAAGCTTCGCTAATACCCAACCGGTATTGTGGGCCAGCTTCGCCCTTATTTTAGGTAGCCTACTGTGTTTTGTCCTCTTTGCTCCGGTGCGCCAACAATTTATCGCTGCGGCTGGGCGCGGCGTGGATGATGCCATGCTGCCCTTGATCAATACCGCTGCGGTGATTGGCTTTGGAGGGGTGGTCATTCAAACTGAAGGATTCCATGCCTTCGCGCAGTGGCTACTTGGCCTCGATATTCCAGCGCTACTGTCGGTTTTTGTTTCGGCGAATTTAATTTCGGGGGTTACGGCGTCAGCATCGGGAGGCTTGCAGATTTTTATGTCGAGCCTAGCGCCTGCTTATTTAGAGGCTGGGGTAAGTGCAGAGGTGCTGCATCGTATTGCCAACTTAGCCGCCGGAGGCCTAGATTCGTTGCCCCATTCTGGCGCGGTTATTGCTTTGTTTACGTTGATGGGACTCAGCCATAAAGAGGCGTACAAGGATATCTTTGTGGTGACCGTAGCAATCCCAATGTTGGCTGCTTTGGTAGCTGTGGTAGCAGCACTACTTTTCGCTTAGCTCGAAAAGTAGTGCTGGCTCGTCAGTGGCTTTACAGCGCGGCGATTTTTGCGCGTTGCTGCTGCAACTGTTGCAGGGTCTCTTCAGCGTCAGCGAGTTTCTCGCGTTCTTTGGCAATAACGTCGGCTGGCGCTTTGCTCACAAAGTTCTCGTTGTCGAGTTTACGGGCAAACATAGCGACCTCTTTTTCGGCTTTTTCAATGGCTTTGTCGAGGCGAGCAAGTTCTGCCGCGGTATCGATAAGTCCTGCCATTGGAATATGCACTTCCATACGACCGACGAGGGCAGTCGCACTGGCTGGAGCTTCGTCGCTTGAGGCTAAGAACTGGACTGACTCGAGTTTCGCCAATGCTGCCAAGAAGCTTTGGTTGGCTTGCAGACGTTGCTGTGCTTTGTCATCGGCGTTCGCAATTAAAATCGGCAGCGGCTTATTCGGTGACAGGTTCATCTCGCCCCGAATATTTCTTACTGCAACAATGACTTGCTTAAGCCATTCCATGTCGTCACGCGCCGTAGCAAAACGCTCTTGCTGCACTTGCGGGTAGGCTTGCAACATAATGGTGTCGCCCTGAACGCCAGCTAATGGCGCAACACGTTGCCAGATTTCCTCGGTGATAAACGGCAGCAATGGATGCAGCAAACGTAACAGCTGTTCCAACACGGTGACCAAGGTATGGCGGGTGCCACGCAATTGCGCTTCGTTGCCGTTAAATAAAATCGGCTTGGTGAGCTCAAGGTACCAATCACAGAACTGGTTCCAAGTGAACTCATACGCAATAGCTGCGGCTTGGTCAAAGCGGTAGTTATCCAGAGCGTGACGGAACTGCTGCACGGTATCGTTGAAGCATTCGATGATCCACTGATCCGCAAGTGATAACTGTAATTCACCACCGTCTTTGCCACAGTCATGTTCTTCGGTGTTCATCAACACATAACGGCTGGCATTCCAGAGCTTGTTACAGAAGTTGCGGTAGCCTTCGAGACGCTTCATATCCCAATTGATATCGCGCCCTGTTGACGCAAGTGCTGCCAAAGTGAAGCGCAAGGCATCGGTACCGTGTGCGGTGATCCCTTCAGGGAACTGCTTCTCGGTACGCTTCTTGATCTTCGCTTCCAGTTGCGGCTGCATCATGTTGGCGGTGCGCTTCTGCACTAAGGTTTCCAGATCGATGCCGTCAATCATATCGAGTGGGTCGAGTACGTTCCCTTTCGACTTCGACATTTTCTGGCCTTCTTCGTCACGAATGAGACCGGTCACATAAACCGTTTTAAAGGGTACTTGCGGCTTGCCATTTTCGTCCTTCAAGAAGTGCATGGTCATCATGATCATGCGGGCAACCCAGAAGAAAATGATATCAAAGCCGGTCACCAACACATCGGTCGGGTGGAAGGCCTTCAAGTCATCGGTATTTTCTGGCCAACCTAAGGTCGAAAAGGTCCATAGCGCAGACGAGAACCAGGTATCGAGCACGTCTTCGTCTTGTTGTAATGCGACGTCGTCGGCGAGGTTATTGTCACGACGCACTTCAGCCTCATCACGGCCAACATAGACATTGCCGTCATTGTCATACCAAGCTGGAATGCGATGGCCCCACCACAATTGGCGCGAAATACACCAATCTTGAATGTCGCGCATCCAAGCGAAGTACATATTCTCGTACTGTTTCGGTACGAACTCGATGTCACCGTCTTCCACAGCTTTGGTCGCGACTTCGGCCAGCGGCGCTACACGTACGTACCATTGGTCGGTCAAATGCGGTTCGATGGGCACGCCGCCACGGTCGCCGTAAGGGACTTTGTTGGTGTGCTTTTCGACTTTATCGAGTAAGCCAAGGGCGTCGAAATCAGCAACCACACGCTTACGGGCTTCGAAGCGCTCAAGACCGCGATAGGCTTCTGGCAACATGCCGTCAAAGTCGCCGATGTTGTCAATGGCTTCGCCGGTTGCCGTATAAAGCCCGGCGCGCTCACGCACGTTGGCGTGATCATCAAGTACGGCAATCATGGCCATTTGGTTACGTTTGCCGATTTCGTAATCATTGAAGTCGTGGGCTGGGGTGATTTTTACACAGCCGGTGCCAAATTCTTGGTCAACGTAGCTATCCGCAATAATCGGAATGCGACGGTTCACCAATGGCAAGTCAATAAACTTACCGACCAAGGCCTGGTAGCGTTCGTCGTCGGGATGAACAGCAACACAGACGTCGCCCAACATGGTTTCAGGACGGGTCGTGGCCACCACTAGGTGGTCTTTACCATCAGCGGTTGTTGCACCATCAGCGAGCGGGTAGCGCAAGTGCCAGATATGGCCTTGTTGCTCTTTGTTTTCGACTTCGAGGTCAGAAATGGCTGTTTGTAGCTTTGGATCCCAGTTGACGAGACGCTTGCCACGATAAATGAGGTTCTCTTTGTGCAGACGCACAAAGACTTCTTTTACCGCGTTCGATAATCCTTCGTCCATGGTGAAACGCTCACGGTCCCAATCCACGGAATCGCCAAGACGACGCATTTGCTGGGTAATGGTACCACCCGACTGCGCTTTCCAATCCCAAATTTTTTCAATGAATTTATCACGACCTAATTCTGTACGCGTTTGTCCTTGCGCGGCAAGTTGACGTTCCACCACCATTTGCGTGGCAATACCCGCATGGTCCGAGCCCACTTGCCACAGTGCGTTGTAACCGTCCATACGTTTGTAACGGGTCAGCGTGTCCATAATGGTGTGTTGGAACGCGTGGCCCATGTGCAGGCTACCCGTCACATTGGGCGGCGGAATCATAATGCAGTAGCTGCTGCCTTGGCCGGAGGGTTTGAAATAACCTGCCTGCTCCCACTTTTGGTAGAGCGCTTGCTCGATAGCATTGGGCGAATACGTTTTATCCATGCGAAACCTTCACGACTTTAATTTGCTGTAGTTTGAGTAAGCTCAGTAGCGTTCACGGTACTGAGTTGCACCCCTTGTTGGCGATACCATTTAAAGCGCTCGCGCGCCGCTTGGCGGGCCTCGGGGTCACTAGGAACTTGGTCGAGCACCAACTGGGCGCCGGCGAACTGCGGTGCGGTGGGCATAAAGTTAACCACTACCTTGCAGCGACGCGGACCTACTGGCGCTTCGGGCCAACAGAGTTCGACCGGAGCGCCTTGGCTCGGCCCTTCGCCGACCAAGTTGTGCGGCACAAAAGCATCTGCTGGTTGTTGCCAAAGTGCTTCATCAAGCGCTTCGGCATGTTGTTGATCACGGCACCAGACGCGCACGCTGCCAAGTTCGCGCCAGCGTTCGGCGATCACTTGACAAAACAACTCAAGTTGTTGTGCATCATCGAGTCCATCAAGGACGTAAAAGATACCGTGCACCATATTAATCGTGCTGCCCGTGATCGGCGCGGTTCAATAAGAACTGCGTAAGCATAGGCACAGGACGACCGGTAGCACCTTTTTTCGCGCCACTGCGCCACGCGGTACCGGCGATATCTAAATGTGCCCAATGGTACTTCTTGGTAAAGCGCGATAAGAAGCAGGCGGCAGTAATAGTTCCTGCGTCCCGACCGCCGAGATTTTGCATATCAGCGAAAGGACTGTCCAGTGCTTCTTGATATTCATCCCATAAGGGCAAGCGCCATGCGCGATCACCACTTTGCTCTGAGGCGTTTAGTAATTCATGCGCCAGAGGGTTGTGGCTGCTCATTAAACCGCTGGCATGATGGCCCAAGGCGACAATGCAAGCGCCGGTCAGGGTAGCTACGTCGACCACAGCTTCCGGCGAGAAACGCTCGATATAGGTCAGGGTATCACAGAGCACAAGACGGCCTTCGGCATCAGTGTTCAAAACTTCTACCGTTTGACCACTCATAGTCGTGAGCACATCGCCTGGGCGATAAGCTTTGCCATCGGGCATGTTTTCACAACCGGCAATAGCGCCAATCACATTAACGGGTAGCTGCAACTCAGCCAAGGCTTGCATGGCGCCCAGTACCGAAGCAGCGCCACCCATGTCATATTTCATTTCGTCCATATTGGCTGATGGCTTAATCGAAATACCACCGGCATCAAAGGTTAAGCCTTTGCCCACCAGCACGATCGGTGGAGTATCGGCATCAGCACCTTGATAATGGATTAGCGACAGCACTGATTCGTGCTCTGAGCCTCGACCCACAGCTAGATAAGCGTTCATGCCAAGCTCGGCCATTTGTTTCTCATCGACCTCAGTAAAGGTCACGTTGTCGTAATTCTCCGCCAACGCCTGTGATTGTTCCGCAAGGTAACGCGGCGTACAAATATTCGGTGGCATGTTGGCAACATCACGACAAATGGTCACACCTTTGCTAATTGCTAAACCGTGTTGAATGGCACGCTCACCAACCGGCAACTCACGTCGCGTAGGTACGTTGAAAACCAATTTGCGTAACGGCCGACGCGGCTCTTCTTTGCGGGTTTTGAGTTGGTTAAAGGTATACAAACCTGCTTGCGCAGCTTCGACCGCTTGGCGTACTTTCCAATAAGTGTCGCGGCCTTTAACGTGTAGCTCACTCAAGAAACAAACCGCCTCCATAGAACCGGTTTCGTTTAAAGTGTGGATCGTTTTCTCAATAATTTGTTTATACTGACGTTCATCAAGTTCACGTTCTTTACCGCAACCGACAAGGAGTACGCGTTCACTGAGAATGTTTGGCACATGATGCAGTAACAACATTTGCCCAGCTTTACCTTCAAGGTCACCACGGCGTAATAAGCCGCTTAGGTAACCGTCACTGACTTGGTCAAGCTGCTCGGCAACGCCTGACAGGCGGCGTGGTTCGAAGACGCCGACGACAATGCAGGCGGAACGTTGTTTTTCTGGACTGCCACTTTTAACGCTAAACTCCATAATGACTCCCGTTTTCGGCGGTTGACAGGGTAGGGCTGCCGTAGAATAATTCTTGTCAAAATGACAAGTTTACTGAAAAATTGCGTTTTTTCCAGCAAAAAGCAACGTTAAGAGTGGTCACTAGTGCGTATATTCCGCTATTTAATGCGAGAAACCTTCAAATCTCAAATCGCCGTTTTAGCGGTGTTGATGACCATTTTTGTCAGCCAAAAATTCGTTCGCGTGCTGGCAGACGCCTCTGCGGGCGAAATCCCTGGCGATTTAGTCATTAAGTTGCTCGGCTTAAACTTGCCTGCACTCGCTGCTTTGATTCTGCCACTCAGTTTATTCCTAGGAATTTTATTGGCCCATGGGCGCATCTATGCCGACAACGAAATGACGGTGTTGCATGCCTGTGGGGTAAGTGAATGGTATGTGACGCGAGTGACCTTGGTGCTCGCGACTATTTTAGCCTTGGTGACGGCAACGTTGACGCTCTGGTTAGTTCCTTGGTCGCTCGAGCAAGAACGGCAAGTCGAAGAGCGCGCGCGCAGCGATACCGGGTTGTCTGTGATTATGCCAGGACGCTTCCAGCAAGCGAGTAACCAAAAAGCGGTTATTTTTGTGCAGGGTCTCACCGAGACCGGCAACTTAGATGAAGTTTTCGTGGCCCAGTCATTGCGTGACGAGAATGATCGCATTATCGGCGGCAGTGTAGTCATGGCGGATACCGGCACTGTTATCGCCAATGACAGTGGTTCGCAGCAACTGGTGCTGAATGATGGCACCCGTTATGCACGCAACACTGGTGAGGGCGATTACCAGGTCATGGAGTTTGCCAGTTACCAACTGCAGATCAAAGAGCAAGAGGCGACCGAATACAGTCGTAAACTCGAAGCCTATGGCACCACCGAGTTATGGGCTGAAGAAAATCCAGAAGCCGCCGCTGAGTGGCAGTGGCGTGTGGCTATTCCATTGGCAATGCCATTGCTCACATTAATTGCCGTACCCTTAAGTCGCGTTAATCCTCGGCAAGGTAAATTCGCGCGCATGGCACCGGCGTTATTGATTTATTTGGGCTACTTCTTGTTGCTTATGGCTGCACGTTCGGCGGTGGCTGACGGCGTGATTCCAGCAAGTATTGGGCTCTGGTGGATTCACGTACTGCTGCTCATCTTTGGTATTCTTTTGGTCGGCAAAGGTCGTCCGTTGGGACTGCGTGTGCTTGCGCAGTTGCGGAGGTCTTAACATGCTGCAATTTAGTATCCTCGATAAATACATCGCACGCACGGTGCTCATGACGTCACTGTTGAGTCTTGCGGTCTTAAGTGGGCTCTCGGGCTTGATTCGCTTTGTCGAACAGCTTAAATCTGTGGGTAAGGGCACCTATTCGGTGGCTGAAGCTGGCCTATTTGTGCTTTACAGCCTGCCGCGCGATATTGAAGTCTTTTTCCCGATGGCCGCCTTGCTAGGTGGTTTGATTGGGATGGGCATGTTGGCCAGTAACTCAGAACTTGTGGTGATGCTAGCCGCGGGGCGCTCGCGTTTGAATATAGTTGGCTCGGTGATGAAGGCCGCCGTTGTGATGATGCTTGCCGTCATGGCCATGGGCGAGTGGGTTGCGCCACAACTTGAAGCGCAAGGTCGCGAACTACGCGCCTCGGCAATCTCAGGGGGGAGTTTAATCTCGGCGCAGCAGGGCGTCTGGGCGAAAGACGGCACACACTTCGTCAACATAAGCGAAGTTGAAGATACCGGTCGGCTGCGCGACTTGACGGTGTACCGCTTTAACGAGCAACGTGAACTTGAGTCGGTCGTGCAAGGCCAAACCGCAACTTACCAAAGTGGTCAGTGGCTGCTTACCGACGTTGAAATCACTGAACATACGGTAGAGCGCATCAATCGAAAAGAGCTTCCACGCTGGGTTTGGGAATCCTCATTGACGCCCGACAAACTTGGTGTGGTCACGGTTAAACCTGAAGCTTTATCCATCACTGGGCTGGTCGATTATCTTGACTATTTGCAAGCCAACCAACAGGCCACCGAGCGTTATCAGTTAGCTTTATGGCGTAAACTCTTTGCGCCCATCACCGTGGCAGTCATGCTGTTGGTGGCACTGAGCTTCATCTTCGGACCGCTGCGTTCGCAAACCATGGGGGCGCGGATCTTACTCGGCGTGATCACGGGTTTCGGCTTTCATGTGAGCAACGAAATTTTCGGGCCCTTGGCTCAGGTTTACAGCCTACCGCCAATTTTAGGTGCGCTGTTACCAAGCTTGCTCTTTGCGGGCGCCGCACTTTACTTAATGCAAAGAAAGTAAGCTTATAGCTCTTTCCAATAGTAAAGTTGGTTGGCTTCTTTGGATAGGGTCACTAGTTCGGTACCAGCTGCGTAATCGTGCCATGCACGGCGGTTTTTGAAGTCGACCAAAACCCAGAGGTTGCCGAGGCCCAAGCAACAGGTGATAAGGCGCACAAAGGTTTGTTTTTTGGTAATGCGGGCGCCGTTACGCTGTTGTATTTTCAGCCGCCATGCCCGCATGCCTAGCGTTTGCCCACTGCGCTGCCAAAACCAGCCGAAAAACATTCCGAGTACGGCTAGTAAGTACAAACCATACAAGGGTGAGCTGTTCAGCCACGCAGCATGGTCCATGCCCTCAGGTAAAGTTACCCAGCCCAGAGCTGTAAGCCCTGCGGCACATGCCAAGGCTAAACCGGACGCCAACATGATAATGGCAACGGCAACCAGCAAATCATAAACCCATGCGGCTAAGCGACGGAAAAATCCCGCGCTAGGAAAAGATGCGTGAAGCTTTTGTGCGGGGCTGACGTCGCTCATAGGAACCTCGGTAGTGAATGATTTTGCCGAGTGCAGATTATCATTAAGTCGCCGCAGAGAAGCAAGAAAGGCGCAAAAAAAGCGCGCGTTGCTCACGAAATAGCCGAACAAACGAAAACTGTCATAATTTGCTTGATCGGAAAAATCCCTTGCGTATAATGCCTCGCACTACCGACGTTCAAGTCAAATCTTCAATGCCGAAGTGGCGGAATTGGTAGACGCAGCGGATTCAAAATCCGCCGCTGGTAACAGCGTGGGGGTTCAAGTCCCCCCTTCGGCACCATCTCTTCTGAGGACGACCTCACCCAACACGGGAACTAACTGACCAGGACGACCTGGCGTGAAAACGCAAAGGAGTTCACATGGCTTGGTTGATACTTTTCTTAGCTGGAATTCTTGAAGTTGTTTGGGCATTTGCGATGAAGCTCTCGCAAGGTTTTACTCGCCCTGTACCTGCATTCATCACTATTACGGCTATGGTTGCGAGTTTTTGGCTATTGGCGTTGGCGATGCGTAGCTTGCCACTTGGCACTGCTTATTCTATTTGGACGGGTATTGGAGCATTGGGCGCCTTTATTGTCGGCATTGTGGCACTCGGTGAAAGTGTTCATCCGCTGCGTCTTATCGCTGCACTACTGATTATCGTCGGCGTTGTGCTGATGAGTCTCGCACCTTCCTCAACTCATTAATCTGCTTAACTTTTAAGCAATAAGAATGCGGCGTTTTGTCGCGTTCTCTGTTATGCTTAGAGCAATTGGAAACACACGAATTCGCGTGAGTTTACCCCGAGGTATTATGACCGAAGAAAACAAACAACAACCTGAATATGAGGTTGAAATCCCTTCACGGGAAGAGCTTTTAGCTGCTGTTGAAGCACGCTTGAAGCCAATTACTTTTGATGAAATTTTAGAGCGCTTTCAGCTCACTGATGAGCGTCAACACATTGGCGTGAAGCGCCGTTTGCGCGCCATGGAGCGCGATGGTCAGCTCATTTACACCAAAGCCAACGCTTATGGTTTGCCGAATCGCATGAACCTGATTAAAGGTCGTATTATCGGCCACCGCGATGGCTTTGGCTTTTGTCGCCCCGACGATGGCGGCGATGACCTCTTTATTCCACCCAAGCAAATGTACAGCGTCTTGCATGGCGACATCGTCTTAGTGCAAGAGCAGGGTAAAGATCCGAAAGGACGCCGCGAAGGGCGTATTGTGCGTGTCATTGAATCGCGCGAAATGAGCGTGGTGGGACGCTTCTTTATTGATCACGACCTTGGCATTGTGGTGCCAGACGATAGCCGCTTGAATCAAGATATTCTGATCCCTGATGAAGCCCGCAATGGTGCTCGCCATGGGCAAATTGTGGTCGCTAAAATCACCCGCCGGCCGAATCGCCGTACCTCGCCAGTTGGCGAAGTGACAGAAATTCTCGGCGACCACATGGCGCCCGGAATGGAAATCGAAATTGCTATTCGTGAGCACGATATTCCTACGGAATGGAGCGCTGCGACACTTGAATACGTCGAGAAATTAGCCGAAGAAGTCCCGCAGGAAGCCTATAAAGATCGTAAAGATTTGCGTGAATTGCCGCTTATTACGATTGATGGCGAGGACTCACGTGACTTTGATGATGCCGTGTATGCCGAACCTGAGGGCGATGGCTGGCGCTTGTGGGTTGCGATTGCCGACGTGAGTTACTACGTCCGCCCGAATACGGCGTTAGACAAAGATGCCTTAGAGCGCGGGAACTCGGTGTATTTCCCGAATTTTGTCGTGCCGATGCTACCGGAAAAATTGTCCAATGGCCTGTGCTCACTGAATCCTGACGTCGATCGTTTGTGTATGGTTGCCGAAATGAAGATTTCTAATCGCGGTAAGCTCATCGATTCGACGTTTTACCCCGCGGTGATGAAGTCACATGCGCGTATGACCTACAACAAGGTCGCAGCAATTCTCGACGGTGATCCCAAGCTGCGCCAAGACTATGAAGGCGTGTTGACGCCGATCGAGAACTTGCACTCGCTGTTTAAAGTGCTTAAAAAAGCACGCCAAGGGCGTTCAGCTATTGAGTTTGAAACTCTAGAAACACGCTTTATTTTCAATGCGCAGCGCAAAATTGAGAGCATCGAGCCGGTGCGTCGTAATGTCGCCCACACCATCATTGAAGAATGCATGATCATGGCCAATGTGGCGACGGCGCGCTTGATTGAAAAACACGAAGAGGCGGGCGCCTTGTTCCGGGTACATGAGCCACCTTCAGCCGAACGCTTAACCAGCTTCCGTGGTTTCCTCGCCGAGCTTGGCTTGACCATGAAAGGCGGTGATGACCCGAGCACCAGTGATTATTCAGAGGTCTTAGCACAGGTCCGCGAACGTCCGGATGCTGAGCTGATTCAAACCATGTTGTTGCGCTCGATGCAGCAAGCTGTCTACAGCCCCGATAACGCCGGGCACTTTGGCTTGGCACTTGACGAATACTCGCATTTTACCTCGCCCATTCGACGTTACCCAGACTTGGTGTTACACCGTGCGATTAAAGCACTGTTGAAAAAGCAGCAAGGACCGAATCAAGCGCTTGAAGGTGCTTGGATGTATCCTGATGAGCAGCTTGATGAACTCGGTGAGCATTGCTCGATGACCGAACGCCGTGCTGATGATGCAACGCGCCAAGTCGATGAGTGGCTCAAATGCGAGTACATGCAAGATCACGTTGGCGAAGAATTCACTGGGGTCATTGCCTCGGTGACCAATTTTGGTTTGTTTATTCGCTTAGATGACTTACACATTGACGGTTTGGTGCACGTATCTAATCTGGATAACGATTATTATCACTTCGATAACGAACGTCATTTATTGATTGGCGAAAATAGCCGTCGCGTTTATCGTCTTGGTGATAAGGTACGCATCAAAGTGCGTAGCGTGAATCTTGATGAACGCAAAATAGATTTAGCTTTGTTGGCGGCGGAAAGCCCGACCGGCAAAGATCGCATGCCCGGTGAAGAAAACCGTAGCGAGCGCCGGACCGAGAAAAAATCCGCGCCGAAAAGCAAGCGCCAACAAAAACGCGAAAAAGCCGGTAAAATTAAAGCCAAGCGCGCCAAAGTTGAACAGCAACGCAAGGCGAAAAAGCAGCGTTCTAAGCAGAAATAGTAAGGAATTACGCACAGCATGAGCAAGAAAGTAGCAGTATTTGGTTTGCATTCCGTACGCGCCTTGGTGGAGCGTCATCCTGAACGTGTGGTGGAAATGTTTGCCCTGCGCGAGCGGCAAGACAAGGCTTTGCAGTCACTTATTCAGAGTGCGCAAAAGCTGGGGATCCGTCCGCAGTTCGTACCGAAACAAACTTTGGAAAAGAAAGCTGAGGGTGGCAATCACCAAGGTGTGGTTGTAGTGGCGCTTGAAGCCCCTTTGCTCAGTGACAACGACTTACCCGACTTAGTGCAAAATAGCGGCACGGCGCCGTTGTTTTTGGTGCTTGATGGTGTAACCGATCCGCATAACTTAGGTGCCTGCCTACGTACTGCCGATGCCGCTGGGGTAACGGCTGTTATTGTTCCCAAAGACAAATCAGCATCGCTTAATCCGACGGTGCGCAAAGTCGCTTGTGGGGCCGCAGAAACTATGCCGTTGGTGCAAGTCACGAATTTGGCGCGGGCCTTAAAGCAACTACAAGAGTTGCAAGTTTGGGTGATGGGCACCGCCGGTGAAGCTGAACAATCCGTCTATGCTGTTGACCTGAAAGGGCCGACCGCATTAGTTATGGGCGCAGAAGGCGACGGTATGCGCCGATTGACTCGTGAAACTTGTGATGAGCTGATAAAAATTCCATTGTTAGGCACGGTTTCTAGCCTCAACGTTTCGGTTGCAACTGGTGTCTGCTTGTTTGAAGCAGTGCGTCAACGTCAAGGCTAAGCCCCGATGAAGAAAGTTCCGTTTCTCCGTTTACGCCCTGTGGTGTTGTCTCTTATCGTGATGACGTTCTTAGCTGCGGCCTGGTTGCCGACGGGAACGTTTTTACCGGGTGAACGCACCAATAAACCGCAATTGTTCGTCGAGTATGCCGAGTCGGTACCTTCTCAGTCTGCAGCAGATGTGCTCTTTGATGTCCAGCAACGCATTGAGCAGCGCCATGAGTGGCGCTTGATGGACGCTGCAGCACCTTACGCCTGGCATTTGCAAGTCGGGATCGTAGAGGGGGAGCAATTGGTGATTCATGGCGTGCTGCGCGCACCGCAGCAAGCCACAGAAACTGAAACGCAGGAGCAGCGTTTCAAAATTCAAGGGCCTTACGATGCGATGGGCGCTTTACCCGAACAGTTCGTTAAAGTACTCATTGATTTGGTCGAAAACGCAGAAAAACATAGCGCAAGCTTGTGATCACAAGCGATATCGGCTAAAATCCCGCCGCTTAAATCAGTCTGAAGTTATTTAACTCACAAAAAGCGTTCCTTGCTGCTGCAGGTGTGACTGAGCCTATCAGTAGCTATGAACCATAAGGAGCAGAAATGCGTCATTATGAAATCGTATTCATGGTCCATCCGGACCAGAGCGAGCAAGTACCTGGCATGATCGAGCGTTACAGCGAGACCATCACATCAGGTAACGGCACCATCCACCGTTTGGAAGACTGGGGCCGTCGTCAATTGGCTTACCCAATCAACAAGTTGCACAAAGCACACTACGTGTTGATGAACATCGAAGCGTCTGCTGAAGTTGTTGAAGAGTTGGAAACAGCTTTCCGTTACAACGATGCAGTATTGCGCAACATGATCATGCGTAAGAAAGAAGCTGTGACCGAAGCCTCTCCTTTGACTAAGAAAGAAGAGCGTAAAGGCGACAGCCGCAACGAAGAACAAGGCGACAACGAAGCAGCGTAAGCTGGCTTGTTAACGTCTAACCATTGTGGAGCTTAGCAATCAACTTGTCTTAGGTGGCAGCATTAGCAAACCACCCAAGTTAACCACCAGCCCAGCCGGCATTAGCCATTTGCGTTTTGTGTTGGACCACCAATCAGAGCAGCAAGAAGCAGGGTTTTCACGACGCAGTTTCGTAAGAATCTTGGTCGTATTAGGTGGCGAAGCCGCAAAGCAATGGATACACGAATTGACCGTTGGGTCGCAGGTGCAAGTTACCGGTTTTTTGAATCGAATCGAAGATAAAAACGGTGTAGGTAAATTGGTCTTGCATGCCCAGCAACTTGTGAAGATTTGAGGAGACCATCATGGCTCGTTTTTTCCGTCGCCGTAAATTCTGCCGTTTTAAGGCTGAAGGCGTAAAAGAAATTGATTACAAAGATATCGCTACTCTGAAAAACTATATCACTGAGAGTGGCAAAATCGTTCCTAGCCGCATCACTGGCACTTCTGCGAAGTACCAGCGTCAGTTGGCGCGTGCCATCAAACGTGCACGTTATTTGTCGTTGCTGCCTTACACTGATTCACATCAGTAAGCCGGCATCGCGAACGATCTCAGAAACTCAGAGGTAGCGAACAATGGAAATCATTCTATTAGACAAAATTGCCAACTTAGGTGGCTTGGGTGACCAAGTTTCTGTTAAGTCTGGCTATGCACGTAACTTTTTGTTCCCGCAAGGTAAAGCAGTTCCTGCAACCCAAGCGAACATTAAAGTATTCGAAGAGCGCCGCGCAGAATTAGAAGCGAAAATCGCTGCTGATTTGGCTGCTGCTGAAGAACGTGCAGAGAAAATCAATGCACTTGAAGCTATCGTGATCAGCTCTAAAGCGGGTGACGAAGGTAAACTTTTCGGTTCTATCGGTACAAAAGACATCGCTGATGCAGTAACTGCAGCAGGCGTTGAAGTACAGAAGAGCGAAGTATTGTTGCCAAACGGCACTTTACGTGAGACTGGCGAGTTCGACATCGAGTTGCACTTGCACGCTGACGTATTTGCTAGCATCAAGTTGCAAGTGGTTGCTGCTGAGTAATTAGCACAAACACAAAGCACTGAAGAAACCGTAGTCTGGCAACAGGCTACGGTTTTTTTTTGCTTTTTTGCCAATGCGTGTAAACCTTTAACGGGCTCTATACGACCTACTTAACAAGAAAAGCAAAAAGGGCAAACCGGTGACGGCACAAGTTTTAACCCATCAAGCGTTCGAGGATCCGGACACGGGCTTGGTGCGACAAGCAGCAAAAGGCAATATGCAAGCCTTTCAGCAACTGTTCGAGCGACACCATCGCAAAGTGTACAGCTTGGTCTGGCGCTTAGCGGGGGACAGCGAGACTGCGCATGATTTAACCCAAGAGGTTTTTATTAAGCTGTGGGATGCGTTAGCGAGTTTTCGCGGTGAGAGTAAGTTTAGTACTTGGCTGCATACGGTAGCCACGCGTGTCGCCATAAGTGAGATGCGCAAGCAAAAGCGCTGGCGTCAGGATATTAAACTTACGGATGAGTCGAATTATGCCGACAGTTTAGTGCAACAAGAGAGCGCTGACTTGGGTGAATTGGATCTATTGATTCAGCGCCTGCCGGAACAGATGCGCTGGGTTTTTGTGCTGCACTGTATTGAAGGCCTACGTCACGATGAGGTGGCACAAGAATTAGGCATTGCGGTGGGGACGAGTAAAGCACAAGTGCACCGTGCCCGGACATTGTTAGAGGAGTGGCTGAGTGATGAGTAATTCAACAGCAAGCAACAAATTGGACCGCTTAATTAGTGAAGCTGCGAATGGTACCGCAGCACCCGCACCAGAGCGTGAACTATGGACCGGAATTGAGCATAGCTTAGCGCGGCGCCAACAGCGCTCAAGTAAATGGCTGAATTGGGTGTGGGCGAGCGCCGCGTGCATGGTTCTAGCCGTGGGAGGGGTGACCTTCATGAGTCTACAATCACCGACGGTGAACCCGGAACAGCCGGCCGCCAGCGCTTTGCTTACCTATTTAAATAAGCAGCATGAGCAGCAACGGCAGTTTGTGCTGACACAGTATCAAGCGGTGGGCTGGAATGGCGAAAGCGAATTCGTTGCCGCAGAAATTCAGCAGATTCGGGCAAGCATTGACGAGGTGAGCGCGCAGCTCTTGGCCGAACCGAATAACAAAGCGTTGTGGCAGCTTTTACAGTGGCTCTACAGCAAAGAATTGGAATTATTGGAATCACAATTTGTCGTGAGCGACAAGTTACAACAGATTTAATTGAAGGAGAGCATGATGAACGCATTAATGAATGTCTTAACTGGGGCCGTACTGGTGACCACATTAGCTTACGCTGGCGCTGCCGAAGCAAAACAGCAACGCGTCAATGAACGGCTCGAAGTGCCCGCTGATGTTTTTGTCAAAATTGAAAACATGCGTGGAGATGTGCGGATCAGTGGTACCAATGACAACTATGCAGTAGTGCAAGGCGAGTTGGATGAGTTTGCCACAGGTCTCACCTTTGCACTGGATGGTAGTACGTTGTCTATTATTGTTGAGATGGAAGACCGCAGCAATTTTTCTGGCGATGCAGAAAGTGACCTGACGATCACCTTACCTAAGTCAGCTGAGCTCAATGTTGAGGGGGTCTCGACGGACTTTTGGGTGAGCAACTTTAATAACGATGCTCGCATCAACACCGTCAGTGGTGACCTTGAGGCGGAAGATTTGACCGGAGACATTCGCTTAAACTCAGTGAGTGGTGATGTGCGCGGAAAGAACTTGGCTGGCAAGGTGCAAATGAAGTCGGTGAGCGGCGATATCATTGACCGTGGTAACCAAGCTTCGGCGGTGCGCTATGGCTCTACCAGCGGCGACGTACAAGCAGAAAGTGCTGCCCGCGAAGTTGAGGCCGAAACCGTTTCGGGCGACGTTGAACTTGAACTAAGTGAGGTCACTAAACTCGACCTGCGCTCTGTTAGTGGCGATGCCGAAGCCAGCTTCGCGCTACTTAATAACGGCCGCGTACAAGGGGAGTCGGTGAGTGGTGATGTTACGCTGAGCATTGCCGGTGCGCTCAATGCCAAGGTCAGCGCGCAAGTGAGTGGCGGTGGCAACATTGTTAACCGCTTAAATGATGCACGCGCTGATGAGTCACGTTGGGGCGTGGGCGCTGAACTAGAGACGAGTATTGGATCGGGTTCTGGATCAATCGATGTGACCACCATGAGTGGTGATATTCTCTTGCGCAAAAACTAAGTATTAATAATCAACAATCAAAGCGGATCCAACACGGATCCGCTTCCTTCCTTGCCGCGCATTTTGTATAGTCGTAGCCATCGTTTTTAATTCAGAGAGAACCATGGCCGCAAACCGCCCGGAAAAGCAATCCCGCAGTGACGCAAAACTTGCCGCGATCAAGACCGCACCGCATTCAATTGAAGCTGAGCAGTCGGTTCTTGGTGGCCTGATGCTGGATAATCAGGCGTGGGATGCCATTGCTGGTGATATCATTGCGGAAGACTTTTATCATCGCGGCCACCGCCTTATTTTTGCCGCAATGTCACGACTTACCGAGCGCAACCAACCTATCGACTTGGTGACAGTTTCGGAAAACTTGGAAGCCGCAGGTGAATTACAAGATGTCGGTGGTTTTGCCTATTTGGGCGAGATTGCCAAGAACACGCCAAGCGCAGCAAACATTCGTGCTTATGCACAAATTGTCCGCGAACGCGCGGTGTTGCGTGAATTGATTGCCGCCTCCAACGAGATCGCGGAAAATTGCTACGACACGCAAAATCGCACCAGTGCCGAGATTCTTGACCTTGCCGAATCTAAGGTGTTCAAAATTGCCGAGCAACGGACCGACGCTAATGAAGGCCCGCAAGCCATCTCGCCCATTTTAGAGCGTACAGTGCAGCGTATTGAAGAACTGTCGAAAAGTAAGAATGCCAATGGTGTAACCGGGCGTTCAACTGGCTTCACCGACCTCGACCGTATGACTGCTGGCATGCAACCCTCTGACTTGATCATCGTTGCCGCACGACCTTCCATGGGTAAGACCACTTTCGCGATGAATCTCTGTGAAAACGTCGCTATGCGTGAAGACAAGCCGGTGCTGGTCTTTAGTCTGGAAATGCCGTCGGAACAAATCATGATGCGTATGATGGCGTCGCTGAGCCACGTCGATCAGACACGTATCCGAAACGGTCAGTTAAAAGACGAAGATTGGAGTCGCGTGGCGTCAACGATTTCGATTTTGAAAGAGAAGAACAATATTTATGTCGACGACTCCTCCGGCCTAACGCCCACCGAAGTGCGCTCTCGTGCACGTCGTGTTGCCCGCGATCACAAGGGACTGTCGCTCATTATGGTGGATTATCTGCAGCTTATGACAGTGCCGGGCATGGCGGAAAACAGAACCTTGGAGATTGCCGAGATCTCGCGGTCGTTGAAGTCGTTAGCGAAAGAGCTGGAAGTTCCCGTGGTGGCCTTGTCGCAGCTTAACCGATCGTTGGAGCAGCGTTCGAATCGACGCCCGGTGAATTCTGACTTACGCGAATCGGGCTCGATTGAGCAGGATGCCGACGTCATTATGTTTATCTATCGTGACGAGGTTTATCATCCGGAGAGTGAAGAGAAAGGGATAGCCGAAATCATTCTAGGGAAGCAACGGAATGGTCCTATTGGCACGGTGAAACTTAAGTTCCAGGGACAATATTCACGTTTCGATAACCTTGCTCAACACGAGATCCCAGACGGGCCTGAATATTAGGTCCGTTCGCCTTTAGGCGCAGGCACTACAGATGCCGTGGGCTTCAATGGTTTGGCTTTCAACGCGAAAACCTTGGTCTTCGGCTTGTTTGCGTAGCGCGTTGTACACCCCGTCTGATTGAATCTCTTGCACTGACCCGCAGCGTTCGCAAATCAACATTTGAACTGGGTGCTGGTGGTCAAAATGACTACAAAGCACGTAGCTATTCGACGAAGTGATCTTGTGGACGAAGCCTTGCTCTTGTAGAAAGTCGAGAGCACGGTAAATCGTTGGTGGCTTGGCGTTTGGCACTGCCGACTTGAGCTTGTCGAGCAGGTCGTAGGCACCAATCGCGCCGCTTTGGTCGGCGAGAATTTCAAAGACTTCGCGTCGCGCAGGGGTTAACCGCGCGCCGCGCTGCGCACATAATTTTTCGGCCTTAGTGACCAAGCGAGTCGTTTCTTTAGTCGTCATAAGGCGCAGTTTATCATGAGCAAACACATTCGGGTAGCAATCCCATAAAGAGAGCACGAACAATGACAACAAAAACGAAAACCAGTTGGCGGCGCTTGCTGCTGACGCTGTTCAGCGCCGGACTGTTATGGCAGAGCCAAGGCATAGCGGCGACTGAATTTAACTACCACGAGGTGACCGTCGAGCAGTTACAGACGGCAATGCATGAAGGCGAACTCTCAGCCGAAGCTATTGTGCGTCACTATTATGGGCAGATAGCCAAACATAATGAGCGCGGTGCAGATTTGCGTGCGGTAACGCAATTACTGCCGTTGTCAGAGGCCTTAGCTTTAGCGCGTAAACTTGATGATGAACGGGCTCGAGGCCAAGCACGCGGCGCTTTGCATGGGGTGCCGGTGCTGTTAAAAGATAATATTGATAGCGCCGATGGCCTCGCCAATACTGCTGGCTCGCTTCTCTTGGCGGACCACTATCCGACAACCGATGCTTTTATCGTGCAGCGACTGCGAGCCGCTGGTGCGATTATTATTGGCAAAGCCAACTTGAGTGAATGGGCGAACTTTCGTTCCACCAACTCAAGCTCCGGCTGGAGTAGTTACGGGGGGCAAACGAAGAATCCTTTCGATACCAGCCGTAGCACTTGTGGCTCAAGTGCTGGCTCAGCCGCTGCAGTAAGTGGCAATTTGATCCCGCTCGCAGTTGGGACTGAAACCGATGGTTCGCTCGTGTGTCCAGCGGCCATTACCGGCATTGTGACGATAAAACCCACCTTGGGCCTGTTGAGTCGTAGTGGGATTATTCCCATAGCCCACAGCCAGGATACCGCAGGCCCCATGGCAAGAACCGTGCGTGATGCGGTGTACATGCTTGATGCCATGCGTGGCCAAGATGCCAACGATGCCGCGAGTTATGCGGTTGACGGGCCCTTTGCTAAACACTTGCAGGCTGATGGTCTCAAAGGCAAACGTATCGGCGTGATGCGTGATCTTATGGGCTATCACAGCGGTGTTGATGCGGTGTTTGAAGGGCAGTTGCAAGTCCTAGAGAATGCCGGCGCCGTGCTGGTTGATGACTTATCCTTTGTGAACGGCCGTAACTGGGGTGATGACGAATTTACGGTGTTGCTGCATGAGTTCAAACTAGGTTTGGCGGATTACTTTGCCCAGCATCCGCAGGCGCCTTACCAAGATTTGTCGGGCTTGTTAGCCGACAACGAGCGCTATGCGGACAGCGTTATGCCTTTCTTCGGGCAACAGCTGTTCGAGATGGCCGCTGCACGCACTGAGGAACATCAGGCTGACTATGAAGCTGCGCTAGCACGGGCGAAGCAAGCGGCAGGGCCTGAGGGTATAGATGCGACCCTAGCTGATTATAATCTTGATCTACTCATTGCTCCGACCACGGCACCGGCCTGGAAGATTGACTTGATCAATGGCGATAACTATTCGGGTTCAGCTAGCTCACCGGCAGCAGTCGCGGGCTATCCACATATAAGTGTGCCGATGGGCTTTGTCGAGCATTTACCGGTGGGCATGAGCTTTTTTGCCAGTGCGGGTGATGAAGGGCTTTTGATCGAGGCCGCTTTTGCTTATGAGCAGCTCAGTCAAGCGCGCCGCGCGCCAAGCTTGTTGCCTCGACAACACTGATGACTTGCATTAGTGGACCGAAACCGTAGAATACGGCCTCCTTAAACGCCGTAGCAAATGTATTTAAAACAGTAACGAGACGCCATGATCCAAGCACCGCTCAGCAAGCCGACCCTCGCCGTAGCACCTATGCTGGATTGGACCGATCGTCATTGTCGCTATTTTCATCGGTTATTTAGCCAAAATACCGTGCTTTTCACGGAAATGGTCACTACTGGCGCGATAATCTACGGCAAGTATGACTTTCTAGGGTTTAACCCAGAAGAGCAACCCGTAGTGTTGCAATTGGGCGGCAGCGACCCTGCGGCCATGGGCGAGTGTGCCGCGCGGGCCTATGAGCGCGGCTATAAGGCCGTTGACATCAATGTTGGCTGTCCGTCGGACCGCGTTAAAAATGGCAGCTTTGGTGCCTGTTTGATGGCTGATCCGCAAACCGTTGCAAGTTGCGTACGGGCGATGCAAGAGGCTGCACCTAAACTACGCGTATCGGTAAAAACTCGTTTAGGTATCGATGAGCAGGACAGCGACGCATTTCTTTATCGTTTTATTGATAGCGTCACCGAAGCAGGGTGTGAGCACCTCACGTTGCATGCCCGTAAAGCTTGGTTACAGGGCTTGAGCCCCAAACAAAACCGCGAGATCCCGCCACTCCAATACGAGCGCGCCTATCGCGCTAAACAGCGGTATCCGCAACTGCACCTGATGATTAATGGTGGTATCACTAGCGCTGAAAGTATCGTCGAGCATCTTGCTCACGTTGACGGGGTTATGGTGGGCCGAGAAGCCTATCAGAACCCAGCGTTTCTTAGTTGTTTCGACAGCATCGTTGCGCAACCCAATACCGTACCGCAACGGCAAGTCGCCAGCTTCGAGCAACAGATAGAGGTGGTTGAGCGAATGATTCCCTACACCGAACAGCATCTTGCGCAAGGTGGGCGTTGCTGGCATGTCGTGCGTCACATGCTCGGTCTTTTCCAAGGTCAGCCCGGCGCTAAGCGTTGGCGACAATGGCTGAGCCAGCAGGGACCCACTGCGGAAAGTGCCGAACAATTGCTGCGCGGTGGCTTGCAATTTGTGCTCGATGCACGTGCGCTTGCAGACCAAAAGTTAGCAGAATCGACACAATCATAAGCGCTTTGCTTGCAACAGCTAACTCCAAAAATAATATAAAAATAAAGCAAAAACAGAAGCTTACCTTAAAAACTGCAAAGTTGGCACAACCTTTGTATTACTTCTAACGACATAACTGTTACGCGAATGAATAGCGCATAACATCATTTATCGTTAGGAGAACAATCATGAAAACCACCGTCGCACTTTTTACGCTTGTCTTGGCTGCAACCTCGACTACTGCTTTCGCCAACACCAAGGTCGACTTACAGACCGCCATCAGCAACAGCTTGCATGCACAAGCAGCGCAAGTGAAACAGCAACTTGATCAGCAAACACGCCAAGAGCAACAGCGCAAGCTCGCGGAAATTCGTGGTCCGTGGAAAACCTTGGAAGTGCTCATTGCCGAGAATCGTCAGGTGGCGAAAAACAAAACACCTCGAAGCGAGTAAATAGCATGGTCGACTACACTTCAGTTTGGTTATTGCTGCTTATGTTCGCACCAGTTGTAAGTACGGTGGTAGCTGGTGCGGTCGTTGCAATAAACCACACGTTTAACGCCACTAAGACAGGGTGATTTTTCCGCACTTTCTGTGCTAATCTGCTGTTCACTTAAATAAGAATAACGCTTTATTAGGGGAACAGGCAGTGAACAAATACGCATTGTTAGGAATGGTGAGCGCCGTCAGTTTAGCGGTTACCGCAGCTCTGCAGACTCCGGTCAACGCAGAAGAATACAAAGCAAGTGAGCGCGCGGTGCAACTGGCGCAGGAAAATATGCTTATCGATACGCATATCGACGTGCCTTATCGTCTCACTGAGCATTGGGAAGATGTGACCAAAGCGACCGACAGTGGTGATTTCGATTACCCTCGCGCAGTCGCAGGCGGCCTTAACGTGCCATTCATGTCGATCTACATTCCTGCCCAACTCGAACAAACCCCAGGCGCAAGTAAACAATTAGCTCATCAGCTCATTGATAGTATGGAAGCACTTGCTTGGCGCGCCCCCGACAAATTTGCCATGGCCTACGACGTTGCTGACGTTGAAGCGCAGTTTGAGCAAGGCCTTATGTCAATTGCGTTAGGTATGGAGAACGGATCGCCGATGGAAGGCGACATGGCCAACCTAAAAGAATTCTACGATCGTGGTATTCGCTACATCACCTTGTCACACTCGCTCTCTAACCACATTGCCGACTCATCTTATGATATCCGTCGTCAATGGGATGGCCTAAGCCCATTTGGCAAGGAGCTAGTTAAAGAGATGAATAACATCGGCATGATGATCGACATCTCGCACGTTTCCGACGACGCCTTCTGGCAGACCATTGAGATTTCACAAGCACCGGTAATTGCTTCTCACTCATCACTACGTCGCTACACACCAGGTTTCGAACGCAACATGAGCGATGACATGATTAAAGCACTGGGCGAAAACGGTGGCGTCATCATGATCAACTTCGGCTCTACCTTTGTCACCCAAGCGGCAAATCGCTACCGCGACATGATTAACCAGCAAATCGAACAAGTGAAAAAGAAGTACGGCGAAGAGAGTGACGAAGCAAAATCACGCATTGCTGAATTGCAGAAAGACAATCCGTTCCCGTATGCGACCCTTGAGCAAGTGCTTGACCACATCGACCACGTGGTTGAACTTATTGGTATCGACCACATTGGTATAGGTTCAGATTACGATGGTGTAGGCGATTCGCTGCCGGTAGGCCTGAAGGACGTTTCGACCTATCCAAACTTGGTACAAGGTTTACTTGACCGCGGCTACTCAGAAGCGGACATCAAGAAAATCTTAAACGAGAACTTACTCCGCGTCTGGCGCGAAGTCGAAACCTACAAAAACCGTTAATCGTTATTCGTTATTCGTTATTCGGGGGAGGCTCTCTCGAATAACGACAAGCGAAGCGATCGAATAACGAGTAACGCTCTTGCTTTTAAGTCAGTTCCGTGTATAATTCGCCGCCACAGTTGTTGATCCCACACGTGGGGCAAGCACTGTAAGTTAGGTTGCCACAGCAATCCCGATTGGGGATTGAATGTTGATTCGTTGAAAATACCTCGCCCGGTATGCTGCCAGGGTGCAGGTTTTTTTCTGTGCTCTTTTTTAAATGCTCTTTATTTTGAGGCTTTGATTTTATATGGCTAATCAAAGAATTCGGATTCGACTGAAAGCGTTCGATCACCGTCTGATTGACCAGTCAACTGCAGAGATCGTAGAAACTGCAAAACGCACTGGTGCTCAGGTACGTGGTCCAATTCCTCTGCCTACGCGCAAAGAAAAGTTCACCGTGTTGATTTCTCCACACGTGAACAAAGATGCACGTGACCAGTACGAGATCCGTACCCACAAGCGTCTGATCGATATCATGGACCCAACTGACAAAACTGTTGACGCGTTGATGCGTCTCGACCTTGCAGCTGGCGTTGATGTTCAGATCAGCCTAGGTTAAGCGGGCAGTAATAGGATTACACACGAGAGGTTTTAACAATGGCTATTGGTCTAGTCGGTCGTAAAGTAGGAATGACACGTGTCTTCCAAGAAGACGGCGCTTCTGTACCTGTTACTGTGATTGAAGTGACTGCTAACCGTGTGACTCAGGTAAAAACTGAGGAAACAGACGGCTATCGTGCGCTTCAAGTTACAACAGGTGACAAAAAGGCGAACCGCGTAAACAAACCAGCTGCTGGTCACTTTGCGAAAGCAGGTGTCGAAGCAGGTCGTGGTCTCTGGGAATTCCGCCTAGAAGACGGCGAAGGTGACGATTTCGCAGTAGGTTCAGAAATCACCGTAGAAATTTTTGCGGACACCAAAAAAGTAGACGTTACCGGCACCTCTAAAGGTAAAGGTTTCCAAGGTGCTGTTAAGCGCTGGAATTTCCGTACTCAGGACGCTACCCATGGTAACTCGTTGTCACATCGTGCACCGGGTTCTATCGGGCAAAACCAGTCTCCTGGTCGGGTATTCAAAGGCAAGAAAATGGCAGGCCAAATGGGTAACAAACAAATTACCGTACAGACTTTAGATATCGTACGTGTAGACGCTGAGCGTGGTTTGTTGCTGATTCGCGGCGCTGTCCCTGGTGCTACTGGCGGTGATGTCATCATCAAGCCAGCAGTCAAGGCTAAGGCGTAACGTCTGAGGAGAATGGTGATGGAATTAACATTGAAAGACGCAAAAGGCGCTCTTGAAGTTTCCGAAGCTACCTTTGGACGTGAGTTCAACGAAGCTTTGATTCATCAAGTCGTTGTCGCTTATGCTGCAGGCGCTCGTCAGGGCACCAAAGCACAAAAGACGCGTTCTGAAGTAGCTGGCGGTGGCAAAAAGCCATGGCGCCAAAAAGGTACTGGCCGTGCTCGCGCAGGTACTATCCGCAGCCCAATCTGGCGCTCTGGTGGTACTACTTTTGCAGCGAAACCACGCAGCCACGACCAAAAAGTAAACAAGAAAATGTACCGCGGTGCGATGAAAAGCATCTTGTCTGAATTGGTTCGTCAGGACCGTTTAGTCGTGGTAGAGAGCTTTGGTGTTGATTCACCAAAGACTAAGCAGTTAGCTGCTAAGCTGAAAGAAATGGAATTGAACGACGTGTTGATCGTGACTAAAGAACTTGATGAAAACTTGTTCTTGGCTTCACGCAACTTGCATAAAGTTGACGCACGCGACGTTCAAGCTGTTGACCCAGTAAGCCTGATTGCTTTTGAAAAAGTTCTGATGACTGCGGACGCAGTTAAGCAACTTGAGGAGGCTTTAGCATGATGCGCGAAGAACGTTTATTAAAAGTGATCATTGCTCCTCACGTTTCAGAAAAATCGACGGTTGCTGCAGAAAATGCAAACACCGTGGTTTTCAAAGTTGCTACTGACGCAAACAAAGCTGAAATCAAAGCAGCAGTTGAGAAACTGTTCGAGGTTGAAGTTGAAGGCGTTCGTACGGTCAACGTGAAAGGCAAAACCAAACGTACCGGCATGCGCTTCGGTAAGCGTAGTGACTGGAAAAAAGCCTATGTCACCCTGAAAGAAGGTGCTGACATCGACTTCGTCGGCGGCGCTGAGTAAGAGGAGGAATTCACATGGCATTAGTTAAGTGTAAGCCTACGTCTCCAGGTCGTCGCCACGTTGTTAAAGTGGTAAACGAAGACCTGTACAAAGGTAAACCTTACGCGCCTTTGTTGGATAAAAACAACAAGAAAGGCGGTCGTAACAACAATGGTCGTATTACTGTTCGTCACATCGGCGGTGGTCACAAGCATCACTACCGCATGATCGACTTTAAACGCGACAAAGACGGTATCCCTGCGAAAGTTGAGCGTTTGGAATATGATCCAAACCGTTCAGCAAACATCGCATTGGTTCTGTATGCAGACGGTGAACGTCGCTACATTCTTGCTCCTAAGGGCATGAAAGCTGGTGATAAAGTTCAGTCTGGTTCAGACGCACCGATCAAAGCGGGTAACACCTTACCACTGCGTAACATTCCAGTAGGTTCTGTGGTACACGCAATCGAAATGAAACCTGGTAAAGGTGCACAGTTGGCGCGTTCAGCTGGTGCTTATGTACAGGTTTTGGCTCGCGATGGCGGCTACGTGACTTTACGTCTGCGTTCTGGCGAAATGCGCCGAATCCAGTCGGATTGCCGTGCAACCATCGGTGAAGTAGGCAACGCAGAGCACATGCTGCGTCAATTGGGTAAAGCTGGTGCGAAGCGCTGGCGTGGTGTTCGTCCTACCGTTCGTGGTGTGGCGATGAACCCAGTTGATCACCCGCATGGTGGTGGTGAAGGCCGTACTTCAGGTGGTCGTCATCCGGTTACTCCTTGGGGTACACCGACTAAGGGTTATAAGACCCGTAAGAACAAGCGTACTGATAAGTTCATCGTACGTCGTCGCAACAAATAAGAGTTGAGGATTAAACATGCCACGTTCTCTTAAAAAAGGTCCATTTATTGACCTTCACCTGTTAAAGAAGGTGGAGAAAGCGTTGGAAGCCGGTGACAAAAAGCCTATTAAGACTTGGTCCCGTCGTTCAATGATTATCCCTGATATGATCGGCCTTACTATCGCTGTTCATAACGGTCGCCAGCACGTGCCAGTTTTCGTTTCTGACGAAATGATCGGTCACAAGCTTGGTGAATTTGCACCAACCCGCACTTATCGTGGCCACGCCGCTGATAAGAAAGCCAAGAAACGCTAAGGGAGAGTTGAGATGGAAGCTATAGCTATTCACAAGTTTGCTCGCCTTTCTGCGCAAAAAGGCCGGTTGGTTGCTGACCAGATTCGCGGTTTACCAGTAGCGAAAGCGCTGGACGTGTTGAACTACAGCCCTAAAGACGCAGCTGGTCTGCTGAAAAAGGTGTTGGAGTCAGCTATCGCGAATGCTGAACACAACGAAGGTGCCGACATCGACGAGTTGAAGGTTGCTAAAGTAATGGTTGACGAAGGTCCTACCATGAAACGCATCAAGCCTCGTGCGAAAGGTCGTGCTGATCGTATCTTGAAGCGTACCAGCCACATTACTGTGGTTGTATCAGATAGCTAGGAGATAAGTTATGGGTCAGAAAGTTCATCCTAATGGTATTCGCCTAGGTATCACCAAGCCATGGAATGCAACCTGGTTCGCGAATACAAAAGATTTTGCCGATAACCTGCACAGTGATCATCAGGTTCGTCAGATGCTGCAAAAGAAACTAAGCAACGCTTCAGTTTCACGCATTGTCATCGAGCGTCCTGCGAAAAGTATCCGTGTCACCATTCATACTGCACGCCCAGGCGTGGTCATCGGTAAGAAAGGTGAAGATGTTGAGAAGCTGCGTCAAGCCGTTTCAAAATTGACTGGCGTGCCAGCTCAAATCAACATTTCAGAAGTGCGTAAGCCTGAATTGGACGCGCAACTTGTTGGTGAAAACATTGCTGGACAGCTTGAGCGTCGTGTAATGTTCCGTCGTGCGATGAAGCGCGCGGTACAAAACGCAATGCGTCTTGGTGCCAAGGGTATCAAAGTGGAAGTGAGCGGTCGTTTAGGCGGTGCAGAAATTGCCCGTACTGAGTGGTACCGTGAAGGTCGCGTACCGCTGCACACATTGCGTGCAGATATCGATTACGCAACTGCAGAAGCTAAAACCACTTACGGTATCATCGGTGTGAAAGTTTGGATCTTCCGTGGTGAAGTACTGGGCGGTATGCCAGTTGAAGAAAAGCCACAAGCTCCAGCGAAACGCCCTAAAGGCCGTAAGTAAGGAGATACTAAATGTTACAACCAAAGCGTACAAAATTCCGTAAGGTTCACAAAGGCCGCAACCGTGGTCTGGCGCAAGCAGGTAACAAAGTTAGCTTCGGTACTTTCGGTTTGAAAGCTGTTGACCGTGGTCGTATGACTGCGCGTCAAATCGAAGCGGCTCGTCGTGCCATGACGCGTCACGTGAAACGTCAGGGTAAAATTTGGATCCGCGTGTTCCCTGATAAGCCAATTACCAAAAAACCTCTTGAGGTTCGTATGGGTAAAGGTAAAGGTAGCGTGGAATACTGGGTAGCTCAAATTCAGCCAGGCCGTGTCCTGTATGAAATCGACGGTGTTTCGGAAGAGCTAGCGCGTGAAGCGTTTACTCTTGCGGCACGTAAGCTGCCATTCAAAACCATCTTTGTATCTCGGACGGTGATGTAATGAAAGCGAACGAACTGAATGATAAAACCGTTGAGCAGCTGCAAGAAGAATTGCTGGGTTTGCGTCGTGAGCAGTTTAATCTGCGTATGCAAGCAGCGACTGGTCAGCTGAATCAAACTCACATGTTGAAGCAAGTGCGTCGTGATATCGCACGTGTGAAAACTATTCTGAATCAGAAGGCAGGTGCGTAATGGCTGAAGAAAAACGTGTTCGTACTCTGCAAGGTCGTGTAATCAGCGATAAGATGGACAAGTCTATCACTGTTGCTGTTGAGCGCCGGGTGAAGCACCCTGTATACGGTAAGTACATTTCTCGTACTACTAAATTACACGCTCACGACGAAGACAACTCGTGCAAAACTGGCGATACCGTGATTATTCGCGAAACGCGTCCAGTATCTAAGACCAAGTCTTGGGCACTTGTTGAAATTGTAGAGCGCGCTGAAGTTATCTAAGTTTTAGATAGCGAAAACGCTTACAAAAGGCCTCCCTTTGTGGAGGCCTTTTTATTTTTCTGGTGATCGAAATTCGCAACCTGCACATAACCCTCTATAATAAATGAAAAATCATAACAACTGGGAGAAGCGAGCATGGAGTCGAGCGAGAAAGCCCGTCTAAACCCCCCCGTCTTTTATAGTGCGGCGGGACTCATCTTTATCATCTTACTATTTTCAAGCATCTTCCCTGATGCTGCCTCTGGAACCTTCGATAGCATTCAATCAGCGATTATCGCCAACGCCAGTTGGTTTTATGTCACTGCGGTAGCGGTAATTCTGTTGTCAGTGGTGTATTTAGGGTTCTCACGGTTCGGAACCATTAAACTTGGTCCCGATCACTCAAGCCCTGACTATTCAAAACTGACTTGGTTTTCGATGCTGTTCTCGGCAGGGATGGGCATTGGCTTGATGTTTTTCGGTGTCGCCGAGCCCGTGATGCATTTCCTCGCGCCGCCGGTGGTTGAGGCGGGTACCGTCGAAGCCGCCCGTGAAGCAATGAAGATCACCTTCTTCCACTGGGGTCTGCATGCGTGGGCGATTTACGCCATTGTCGCACTTATTTTGGCATTTTTTGCCTATCGTCATGGCCTCCCGCTGACCTTACGTTCAGCGCTTTACCCGCTTATTGGTGAGCGCATCTATGGACCTATCGGCCACGCCGTCGATGTGTTTGCTGTTATTGGTACGGTATTTGGTGTAGCCACTTCGTTAGGCTTTGGTGTCGCGCAGGTCAACTCTGGCTTAGGTTATCTATTCGGCCTTCCGGTCTCGGACGTGGTCCAAGTCGGTTTGATTATTGGTGTCACCTGTCTAGCAATCATTTCGGTGACAACGGGCTTGGATAAAGGCATCCGTCGTTTGTCTGAGCTGAATATGGGTCTTGCGGTATTGTTACTGCTCTTCGTTCTTATTGCCGGGCCTACGGTGTTCTTATTGCAAGCCTTTGTGCAAAACACCGGTGCTTATGTATCTGAGATTGTGAGTAACACCTTTAATCTGTTTGCCTACGAGAAGACCGACTGGATCGGCGGTTGGACCGTCTTCTATTGGGGCTGGTGGTTAAGCTGGGCACCTTTTGTCGGCTTGTTTATTGCGCGTGTGTCACGCGGCCGTACGATTCGCGAGTTCGTACTTGGTGTGTTGCTCGTGCCAGCCGGTTTCACTCTGATGTGGATGACCTTCTTTGGTAATTCCGCCATCGACATGATCATGAATCAAGGCGCCGAGCAACTGGGTGAACTGGTACAAAATGATACCCCAGTCGCACTCTTTGCCTTTTTAGAGCAGTTCCCGTTTAGTACCTTCTTGTCGGGCTTGGCGACCATTATGGTCATTGTATTCTTTGTCACCTCATCGGACTCCGGCTCGATGGTTGTCGATATGTTGTGTTCGAATGGTCGCGATGATACGCCAGTGTGGCAACGAATCTTCTGGGCCAGTGGCGAGGGTATCGTTGCGATTGTCCTGCTCTTAGCCGGTGGCTTAGGGGCGTTGCAGACCATGGCGATAGCCGCGGCGCTGCCGTTCACAATTATTTTGATGATTACCACCTTTGGCCTCATCAAAGCCTTACGCATTGATGTGCACAAAAAAGATGCCTTGCAGAATAACTATCTAACAGGCTCGGCTTTGAGCAATAAAAATTGGCGCGAACGCTTGCATAATATTATTGACTTCCCGAGCAAACAGGTGGGTCAACGTTTCTTGCAGCAGGTGGTGAAACCAGCGTTTGATGACGTAGCTGAAGAAATGAAAACAAGTGGTCTAACGGTGCAGCTCACAATGGATGAAGACGACGCGATGGAGTTCCGCGTTATTCATGGCGATGAGATTGACTTCATTTATCAAGTGCATTTGGTTAGCCATATTCAACCTGCCTTTATTCATGCCGAAGGTGAACAACCCGCCGAAGTGAGTGAAGAGCAAAAATATTATCGAGCGGAAGTACACCTGCGTGAAGGTGGCCAAGACTATGACATTCTTGGCTGGTCGCGCGATGCAGTGATTGGTGACGTAATTGATCACTACCACAAACATATGCATTTCTTGCATGTGTTGCGGTAAGGAGGGCACATGAAAAAGACCATATTAGCAGTAGGTATTATGGGAGCTCTAATGAGCTCCCCCACCTTGGCAATGCAAGAGGGTGATAGCGCAACAGCTGCGCAATTGGAAAAACTGTTACAGCAAATGGAACAATTGCAGAGTCGTGTGGCTGAGCTTGAAGAGCAACTTGCCGAAGAACGAGAGCACGACGTCGAGAAAGAAGTCGTCATCGTTAAAGAAAGTGATGACGTCGAGACTGAAACACAACCTGAGGCTGTAGCGCCACGCAAACGTATCACCAATAACTCGGCTTTGGCGGCACGCGTAGAACGTCTCGAAGAGGACGTTGAAGCGGCCCAAAATGCGCCGATCAGCATTGGTGGCGCGGTACGTGCACAATATGTCTGGGAAGACTACAACGCGGCCAACAAAGATCGCGGTGGTGACTTCGATTTTGATTTGCTGAGAATTGATTACAGTGGTTCGATTGGTGACGTTATTCTGTCGGCCCAGTACCGCTGGTTCCAGTACATGGAATCGGTTCAGCACGCGTGGGTAGGCTATAACTTTGATGAGAACTGGCAAGGTCAGCTTGGCATCACCAAAGTGCCGTTCGGCGTGACACCATACAACTCGAACAGTTACTTCTTTAGCTCCAACTTCTATGTTGGGCTGGAAGATGACCATGATGCCGGGGTGAAGTTGCGCTATCGCGATCCCGAGTGGGATTTTGATATTGCCTTCTTCAAGAACGACGAACAAGGTGGGGTCGATGGCTTCGTCAGCAATCGTGATGATCGTTACGCCTACGACCCACTTGGTGTACGTTTAGCCGGTGAAGGTATATACGATACGCCGACCCTAGAAGTCGGAGAATCGAATAGCTTTGCGGCACGGGTAGCGCGGAAATACGCCTTCGCTGACGACCGTAGCTTCGAATGGGGGCTCTCGGGTCAGTTCGGGCAGATGAATGATGGTGTTGACGACGTGGGTGATCGCAGTGCTTGGGCGGCTCATGGTGTCTACTCGGTTGACCGCTGGACCTTTATGGGTCAGGTCAGTCAATACGAGTACGATATGGACATGGCAAACGACGGCATTGTGGTCGGCGCCTATGCGTTCTATGACACCATTCCTAGCAAAGCGACGCTGTATACCGCGAACATTGCATATAGCCTGCCGGTTAAGATTGGACCGATTACCAATTTAACTTTCTACAACGATTATAGTCTGATGACCAATAAACGTGGTGGTGGTGAAGACACGGTTATGAATGTCTTGGGTATGGCTGTTTCAGCGGGTGGCTTGTACACCTACTTCGATCTCGTGACAGCCAAGAACCAGCCCTTCGTAGGTGGCTCAATGGCCGGTAACGCAACTGACACCAATACGCGCTTTAATATCAACATTGGTTATTATTTCTAAGCGACAACCGCTGACTTTCACCGCTTGGCACTTGCCGCCAAGCGTTGAAATCAGTACAGTGAAACAATTCAAACAGCCGTTTAAGTTGAGGTCACTGTGACAACCCCATATCCGCATTTACTTAAGCCCCTCGATTTAGGCTTCACCACGCTTAAAAATCGTGTGCTCATGGGATCCATGCACACCGGTCTGGAAGAAGAGAAACAAGGTTTCGATAAGCTTGCCGCGTTTTATGAAGCGCGTGCGAAGGGCGGCGTTGGCCTGATTGTTACCGGCGGCATAAGCCCCAATTTTCGCGGGCGTGTACAGCCTTTTGGCTCTGAATTGAGCCGCCCGTGGCATGTCGCCAAGCATCGTAAAATAACTGACGCAGTGCACAAACACGACGGTAAAATCTGTTTGCAGATCTTGCATACTGGCCGCTATGCCTATCACCCATTTGCGGTAGCGCCGAGTAAACTCAAAGCGCCCATTTCGCCGTTTACCCCCAAGGCGATGTCCGAGCGCCAAATCTTGACCACTATTAAGCACTTTGCTCGCTGTGCCAAACTCGCACAGAAAGCGGGTTACGATGGGGTTGAGGTGATGGGCTCTGAGGGCTACCTGATCAATCAGTTTTTGTGTCCGCGTACGAACAAACGCACCGATCGTTGGGGCGGTTCGTTTGAGAACCGCTCACGTTTTGCCTTGGCCATAATGAAGGCTGTACGCGAAGCGGTCGGCAAGGACTTTATTATTATTTATCGCCTGTCGATGCTCGATCTGGTGCCTGAAGGCCATGAATACGACGAAGTCATCACCCTAGCAAAACAAATCGAAGCTGCCGGCGCTACGCTAATTAACAGTGGTATTGGTTGGCACGAAGCACGTGTGCCGACCATCGTTACTTCGGTGCCACGTGGCGCATTCAGTTGGATCACGGCGCGCGTGCGTGAAGAAGTAAAGATTCCTGTGGTGGCGGTAAACCGCATTAATACGCCGGAAATCGGCGAACAAATTCTCGCCAAAGGCGAGGCCGATATGGTGTCAATGGCACGGCCGCTGCTGGCTGATGCTGATTTTGTGGTCAAAGCTGCCGCAGATAAAGCGGACCGCATTAATACCTGTATTGCTTGTAACCAAGCCTGCCTTGATCATGTCTTTGAGAACAAGCGAGCGAGCTGTTTGGTGAACCCGCAAGCCTGTTACGAAACCGAATTGGTTATGCGGCCCGCGCAACAAACCAAACGCATTGGTGTGGTCGGTGCTGGACCTGCAGGATTAGCTTTTGCCTGTTACGCGGCGGATCGCGGCCACGAGGTGCATTTGTTTGAAGCGAGTGCACAGATTGGCGGGCAATTTAATTATGCCAAGCAGATTCCAGGTAAAGAAGAATTCCACGAAACCTTAAGGTACTTCGAGAAACGTCTTACGGACACCGGCGTGCAAGTGCATTTGAATAGCCGCCAAACTGCAGCGTCGCTGCTGAACGAGCGCTTTGATGACGTCGTGTTAGCCACCGGTGTGGTGCCCCGCCAAGTGGACTTTGTCGGTGCTGAGCATGAGAAAGTTGTTGGTTACCTAGACGTGCTTCGTGATCACCAACAGCTTGGCGGTAAGGTCGCCTTGATTGGTGCCGGTGGTATTGGCTTTGATGTGGCTGAATACCTGACGACTGAGGCCTCGCCAGCGCTCGATGCACACGAATGGAATGAGATTTGGGGCGTGGATAAAGATTATCAGAGCCGCGGCGCGCTGACGCAACCCAAACCTGAGCACAGCGAGCGCGAGATTTGGCTCTTGCAGCGCAAGACCAGCAAAGTGGGTAAGGGCTTGGGCAAAACCTCTGGCTGGGTGCACCGTGCCACGCTGAAGAAAAAAGGCGTACACATGCTCGCTGGCGTCACTTATAACAAAGTCGACGATGATGGTTTGTGGATCGAGATTGACGGTAAGGAACAGCTATTGGCGGTTGATCATGTGGTGGTTTGTGCCGGACAACTCCCATTGCGTGAGCTGCACGACGACTTGCAGCAAGCTGGGCAAGCCGTGCACCTGATTGGCGGCGCCGACGTGGCTGCGGAGCTCGATGCCAAACGCGCAATTCGACAGGGCGCAGAGTTGGCGGCGGCCTTGTAATGCAGAACTCAACCAGCGCATTTACGCCCAATGCAGGCGACAATTTGTATGATCTACACTGTCACAGTCATTATTCTGATGGTGAGTTGGCGCCCGATGAACTCGTGAAACGGGCGGCGGATTTCGGCGTAACCCATTTAGCACTGACGGATCACGACACCACGGCAGGCGTCGGCGTCGCGCAGGCCGCTATCGCTGCACAGAACCTTTCTTTGCAGCTTATTCCTGGAGTTGAAATCACTTGCCGCTGGAACGCGTTTGAAATTCATCTGGTGGGACTCAATGTCGATGCAGAGCACCCAGCTTTGGTGGAACTTCTAGACAAACAGCAAAACATGCGGCAACAACGCTACGAAGCCATGTTGGCCAAACTGCACAAAGCCGGAATTGAGGTGAAGCCGCCATTGGCCGCCGAACTAACCATGCCCACCCGTAAACATCTTGCTGATGCACTGGTAGAGCAAGGCTGGGTGAAAGACATTGAAAGCGCTTTTCGGCGCTACTTAGGCAAAGGTCAACAGGCCTATATTGCGACGCAGTGGAGCTCGCTGGCAGATGCTGCGGCAGCCGTGCACGCGGCTGGAGGCAAAGCTGTCATTGCCCACCCACATGCCTATCAATTGAGCAATAAGTGGTTGCGCCGCCTCTTCAACGAGAGCAAAGGGTGGGGGATTGATGGGGTTGAAGTTGCCATCAGTCAGCAGCGTCCGGGTGACCGTCTTGCCTTAGCAACTATGGCGCGTGAAATCGGTTTAGAGGCCTCGGCAGGCTCAGATTTTCATGGGCCAAGACCATGGCGTGAGCTCGGCAAAAACCTTTGTTTACCGCCAGACACTGTGCCAATATGGAGTACATGGTCACCTTCATAAAACTGAGCTAATAAAACCTCATGAGCCACTATTTTGAGATTCATCCGGTAAACCCGCAGGCGCGTCTTATTGAACAGGCGGTGCAAGTCATCAGACAAGGCGGGATCTTGGTGTATCCGACCGATTCAGGGTATGCCATTGGTTGTCGGATTGGCGATAAAAATGCCTTGGAGCGCATTTGTCGTATTCGTGACATCGATAAAGATCACAACTTTACCCTCATGTGCCGAGACTTGTCTGAGCTCTCAACCTATGCGCGAGTAGACAATATTGCGTTTCGCTTATTAAAAAACAACACGCCTGGGCCTTACACTTTTATCCTTAAGGCCACCAAAGAAGTCCCCAAACGCTTAATGAATCCAAAACGCAAGACCATTGGTATTCGCGTGAGTGACGACCCCATTACGGAAGCCTTACTAGAGGCTTTAGGCGAGCCTCTGATGTCAACCAGCTTGGTGCTCGGTAATAACGACTTTGCCGAATCCGACCCCTACGAAATTCGCGAGAAGCTCGACCATCAAGTGGATGGCATTATCGATGGCGACCATCGCGGTGAAGCGCCGACTACGGTGGTCGATTTAGCCGATGGCGACATCGTCGTTACCCGTGTCGGGTCGGGTGACCCCACGCCATTTGCACAGTAGAACGACGCATCGCGCCATGGACGCCAATAACGCTACGCCTCAACAACAATCCTTGCCGCTTGGCTTTGTGCGGGGCGAACCTGTTATCGAAAAGCCCGAAGACCTCTATATTCCGCCGGACGCATTAGAGCTTATTCTCGAGAGTTTTTCCGGACCGATGGACTTGCTGCTGTACCTTATTCGCCGTCAAAAACTTGAGATCACTGAACTGCCGATTTTACCCATTACTAAGCAATACATGGCGTATGTCGACATGATGAAGGAGCTCAAGTTGGAATTGGCTGCCGACTATTTGGTCATGGCCGCCATGCTGGCGGAAATAAAGAGTCGCATGCTGTTACCACGGCCGCCTGCCGACGACGAAGACGAAACGGATCCGCGCGCTGAATTGGTGCGACGCTTGCAGGAATACGAAGCAATTCGCCAAGGTGCAAGTCATCTCGATGAATTGCCGCAAGCAGGTCGTGACCATTTTGTGGTGCATGCCGAAACGGATGCGAAAGCTTATGTACAACAGCAACTGCCTGATATTGCGTTGGCTGAATTAGCGGTCGCCTTTGCGCAGGCAATGGCGCAAGCCGAGTTGCAGCATCACCATCAAGTGCAGCGCGAGAAGCTGTCGACCCGTGAACGCATGAGTCGCATTCTCGACCTTTTACAACAGCAACAACGCCTGCGTTTTGCCGATTTGTTTGAGGCGGCAGAAGGTAAACAAGGGGTTGTTGTGAGTTTTCTGGCAGTGCTTGAACTGGTGAAAGAAGCCCTCATTGATGTTGTACAGGTAGACGCTTTCAGTGAAATCCATATTTCAATACGTGGACAGGTCTATGCAGAATCAACAGCTTAAACAACTCATCGAAGCCTTGCTGTTTGTTGCCGAGGCGCCGCTCAGTGTCGCGCAACTCTGTGACTATTTGCTAGAACATGGGCGTGATGCAAGCCGCAAGCAAGTGCGTGAAGTGCTTGACGAACTGCAGCAGGATTATCAAGAGCGTGGGGTGCAGTTACAGCTCGTGGCGTCAGGTTACAGATTTCAGACGCGCGCGGAATTAGGTGGTATAATCGCCGGTCTCTGGCAAGAAAAACCGCCGCGTTATTCACAAGCTTTATTAGAAACGCTGGCGCTGATTGCTTATCGACAACCGATCACCCGTGGTGATATCGAAGAAATTCGCGGCGTGAGTGTCAGTACGCAAATCATGAAGACCTTGCAAGAACGAGGTTGGGTAAAGGTTGTAGGGCACCGTGAAGTTCCCGGTCGACCACAACTTTATGCCACCACAAATGAGTTTTTGGACTATTTTAATTTAACCGATTTAGCTGAGTTACCTGCGATTCCAGAGCCCCCCACAAAGGCCACAAACGCTGAGACAGCGCCAAAAGAGAGTGAAAGTGCCCAATGAGTGAAAAGTTACAAAAAGTGCTAGCCCGTTCTGGTCACGGTTCACGCCGTGAACTTGAGACGATGATTGCGGCGGGCCGAATTAGTGTGAATGGTCAAATCGCAACTTTAGGTGAGCGCATTGATGGCGATGCGAAAGTTCGCATCGATGGCCGTGAAGTTGCCATTAAGCCGCTAGAAGACGTGGTTTGTCGAGTGTTGATGTACCACAAGCCCGAAGGCGAAATGTGTACGCGGAAAGATCCTGAAGGGCGGCCAACGGTTTATGATCGTTTACCGCGTGTGCAAGGGTCGCGCTGGGTTGCCGTAGGGCGACTTGACGTCAATACCTCTGGGTTATTGCTCTTTACTACCGATGGTGAATTAGCGAACCGCTTGATGCACCCGGGGCACCAAATCGAACGCGAATACGCCGTGCGGGTTTTTGGCGAAGTTACCGAGGCGATGTTGCGCAAACTGGTCAAAGGCGTGCAGCTTGAAGATGGCCCTGCGGCGTTTAAAGAAGTCAAACGCGCCGGTGCAGCCTCGAGTGAAGGCATGAATCAATGGTTCCGCGTGGTCATAACCGAAGGGCGTAATCGCGAAGTGCGACGTCTTTGGGAGTCGCAAGGCGTAACTGTGAGTCGTTTGATGCGCGTGCGCTACGGCAATATTCAGCTTGAGCAAGGACTACCGCAAAGCGGTTGGGGCGAGCTGCCGCTTAAGCAAATTAACTATCTGCGTGAGTTAGTAGGCTTACCAGCCGAAGAGCGCACCTTTATTGATCCTCGTAAACAAGAATCACGGCAGAAGCGCTATGCACGTGCGCGCCGGAATCAAGCCAAACGGCTGCAAAACGCGAAACCACGTACGCGCAAATGACGTTGCTGGCCGACTGGCAACTACAGGGCCCGTTGCTGGCGCTGTGGCCCTATCGAAATGATGTTTGGCGTGCTGATGCATGGCACGCCCAACAAGCCATTTTGCAACTCTTAATGACGGTAAGCCCTCACCATCCCGTACGCTTGGGCATTCATCCGCCACAACTACACACCGCTGTTCGCCAACTTCCCAAGCAGCTAGCTTGGTTTGCCATGCGTTATGATGACGCCTGGTTGCGTGATACCGGGCCGTTGTTTGTGAATCAAGCTGGTGCTGGTACGGAACATCGCTATCAGGCTGTCGCAGGGGACTTTAATGGTTGGCAAGGCGTGCATTATGTTATTCAACGCGATCGCCGCGTGGCGGCTCAACTGAGTCAAGCTTCTTCACTCCCATTGCAACGCCTGCCCTTGGTATTTGAGGGGGGCATGCTGAGTCATGATGGTGCGGGTACGGCATTGGTGCACGCAAAGAGTTTACAGGCTCGAAACCCAAGCTGGCGCTTACCTGCATTAGCTGCGCAATTACAAAAGCAATTGGGGTTAACACGGCTAATTTGGGTGCACCACGCGTTATCAGCCGATGAAACCGGTGGTCATGTCGATAACCAAATCCAATTTATTGGCCCGCAGACGATTGCTTATGCTTATGCTGCAAACGAACCAAAGTGGAACGCTGAGCTTGACCGGCTGCGCCAACAGCTATGGGCGCAGGGCTACCATTGGGTGCAACTGCCCACTACCCAAACGCTAGCCGCTGAGCCAGAGCTCTGTGCCGACGTGCAACGCCGACAGGGTGTACGCCGGCGTGACAACCTGCCGCGCTTGGCAAGTTATGTGAATTTTATTCGACTGGCCAAGGTTGCAGTGGTGCCACAGTTTCAGCACAGCGCATGCGAGCGGGCCAATCAGCAGGCATTGGCTAGCATCCGCGCCGCACTACCTGAATGCGAGGTGATTGGCGTCGACGCTAGCGAAATGATTTTAGGTGGTGGCGGACCTCACTGTTTAAGTCTAGTCTTGCCCCGCTAAGGTAAAGACCACCGCAACCCGCGCTTCAACACTTTGCTGCCCGGGTAGACTCACCGACTCAGCCATGTCGGCTTGCGCGACACGATAGCGCACTACAGGCGCCTGCTGTGAACTTTCCTGCAAACTCTGCACACCGCTGATGGTAACCCCGGCCGCGCTGGCCATTTGCTCAGCCTTGTCGCGTGCGGCACTGATCGCTTCAGTTAGGGCTTGCTGGTACAAAGCATCGGCATTGCTAATGCTGTAAACAGGTTCATCGATTCGTTGCACGCCGTTGTTTAAGGCAAACTCAAGGAAATCGGAATGTTTATCGGTGGTGCCAAAGTCAACCACCATACGGCGATTGACTTGATAGCCAATCAGTTTTTGCTCACCCTCGTTGTAGCGGTGCTGTGGATAAACCCGCAGGGCGTGGGATTGAATATTGCGCGCTTCGATGCCGAGTTCTTGAAGTCGGCTAAGTAAGGTTTGAGTAATACCATCCACTTGGTCTTTTAGATCCGGGATGTCCATTCCCGTGCGCTCAACGTTAAGGGTGAGTTGTACCCGGTCAGGAACCGCCTGAACACTGGCTGAACCAGAGACGGAAAGGGTCTGAGATGATTGTTGTGTGGGGATCGATTGAGGCTGACAGCCCAACAAAACAAGAGCGCCGAGGCTCAACATGGCATACTTGAAATAGCGCATAAAACTTCCTTTTACAGTTAAATAAAGCTGACGTTTTTACTCTCAACAGTTGTAGTTATAGAGTGTAAACTAATAAAAAAATTCCATGGTGGGACAAATGACGCAAACCGAAGAGCAAGTTCAAGCCAACGAAGTTGTCGTGCGCCTGCTCGGGCGTCGCGAACACAGTGCGTTTGAGTTGCAGCAAAAGCTTCGTCAACGGGGCTTTACCGATGCTGTAATCAAGCAGGCACTCGCAACGGCGCAAGAGCACGGGTGGCAATCGGATCAGCGCTATACCGAAATCTGGCTGCGACAAGCGCTACTTGGCGGTAACGGTTGGCTGAAAATAAAAGCCAAGGCCGCGACTAAGGGTATTGATGAAGAGTTGCTGCAAACAATCGTCGCTGCCGAGCGGCCGGATTGGCGCGAACTTTGTTTTGAACGCCTCTGTAAAAAGTTTGGCGAACAACCGCCGCAATCGGCTAAAGAGCGCGATAAAGTCATGCGTCATTTGCTCAACCGCGGCTTTCGTTTTGATGAAATAAAAGCCGCGCTAGCAATGCAGTCCGAAGCGTATGCAGACTAGTCGAATGGCGACATTCATGGTAGTCTTGCGCGCTAATTAATCGAAATTTTCACCCCGACAAGTTGTAGTAGGAAAGTGTCCATATGAGTATGACTAGCGCGCAAATCCGTGAAGCGTTTTTGTCTTATTTTGCTGAGCGAGGCCACCAACGCGTGCCTTCAGCATCATTGATCCCAGGGAACGATCCCACCTTGCTGTTCACTAACGCCGGCATGGTGCCTTTTAAAGATGTGTTTCTTGGCGATGAAAAACGTGACTACAACCGAGCGACGTCGTCGCAGCGCTGTTTACGTGCAGGCGGCAAGCATAACGATCTCGAAAACGTCGGTTATACCGCGCGCCATCACACCTTCTTTGAAATGTTGGGTAATTTTAGCTTTGGCGATTACTTTAAACGCGAAGCTATTCAGTACGCTTGGGACTTCCTCACCGGTGTGCTACAGCTACCGAAAGACAAGCTTTGGGTAACAGTGTTTACCGAAGATGATGAAGCATACGACATCTGGGCCAAAGAAATTGGTGTTCCTGAGGATCGTATTTCGCGCATTGGTGAAAAAGATAACTTCTGGGCCATGGGTGATACCGGACCTTGTGGGCCATGCTCTGAGATTTTTTATGACCATGGTGAAGACGTTTGGGGTGGACCTCCGGGAACACCAGAAGAAGACGGTGACCGCTACATTGAAATCTGGAATCTGGTCTTCATGCAGTACAACCGTCAAGCCGATGGTACGCTAGAGCCACTACCTAAGCCGTCGGTGGACACCGGTATGGGATTAGAGCGTATTGCAGCAGTACTGCAACACGTCCATAGCAATTACGAAATTGATCTCTTCCAAGCGCTTATCAAAGCGGCTGCCGAAGTGATTGGCACAACAGATCTCGACAGCAAGTCGTTACGCGTGATTGCCGACCACATTCGCTCCTGTAGCTTCTTGATTACCGATGGCGTACAGCCGTCCAATGAAGGTCGTGGTTATGTGTTACGGCGTATCATTCGCCGTGCAGTACGCCACGGTAATCTGCTCGGCGCACAAGGCACTTTCTTTCACAAATTAGTACCCGCTTTAATCGAGCAAATGGGAACTGCGTATCCCGAATTGGTCGACAAAGAGAAGGTGATTGCTGATGCACTCCTGCGCGAAGAACAGCAGTTTGGCAAAACCCTGGAGCGTGGTTTGGCAATTCTCCAAGATGCGCTTGACCAACTCGATGGAAAAGTCATTCCAGGTGATGTGGTATTCAAGCTTTATGACACCTATGGTTTCCCGGTCGATCTAACCGCTGATATCGCGCGTGAAAAAGAGTTAACTCTCGATAACGAAGGCTTCGAAACAGAAATGGCTGCACAGCGTAAACGTGCGCAGCAAGCCTCGCAATTCGGCGTGGATTACAATGAACGCTTGAAATCAACGCAAATCAGTGAATTTACTGGATATTCTGAGGTAACTGGCAGTAGTAAAGTGGTTGAGCTGTTTGCCGACGGCAAAGCCGTGCAGCAACTCGAAGCGGGGCAGCAAGGAGTGGTGGTGCTCTCTCAAACGCCTTTCTACGCTGAAAGTGGTGGTCAGATTGGTGACCGCGGCCGACTACAAGTCAAAGGTGGTGAATTTGTCGTAACCGACACCAAATATATCGGTAAGGCTATTGCTCATCATGGACAGAGTGATGTCGCCATTACCATTGGTGACGACGTAGACGCCCGCATTGACGCTGAGCGTCGTGCCGCAATTAAGCGTAATCACAGTGCGACGCACCTTGTACACGCGGCGTTGCGCAACATCCTTGGTGAGCACGTAACGCAAAAAGGTAGTTTGGTAACTGCCGAGCGTTTGCGTTTCGACTTCTCTCATTTTGCCGCACTTAGCGCAGAAGAAATCAGCGCAATTGAGCTTCAGGTGAATGAGCAAATTGTTGCCAACCATGTTTTAGAAACTGCTGTCATGCCTATTGAAGAGGCCAAACAAGCCGGAGCTATGGCGTTATTTGGTGAAAAGTATGACGACGACGTGCGCGTTGTGCGCATGGGTGACTACTCTATGGAGCTCTGTGGTGGTACCCATGTTGCTCGTACCGGCGATATTGGCAGTTTTCGTATTGTTAGCGAAGCGGGTATTGCCTCAGGTGTGCGTCGTATCGATGCTGTCACTGGCATTGCCGCATTGCGTCATGCACAGCAACAAGAACAACTGCTGCGCAATAGTGCGAGCCTGCTAAAAGCCGATATGGGTCAACTACCAGAGCGACTACAACAACAATTGCAACGCAGCAAAGAGCTCGAGCGCACCATTGCTGATTTACAACAGCAACTGGCCTCGCAAGCGGGTGGAAGTCTAGTTGAACAAGCGCAAGATATTGCCGGTCATAAAGTGATCTTGGCTGAACTTGATGGCGTAGAAAGTAAGGCATTGCGTGGTATGGTCGATGACCTTAAGAATCAGCTTGGCAGCGGCATTGTGGTGCTGGCAGTGGCAAACGATGACAAAGTTAGTCTGATTGTTGGCGTGACCAAAGATTTAACTGCTAAAGTTAAAGCTGGCGATGTTGTTAATTGCGCGGCGGCTGAAGTTGGCGGTAAAGGCGGTGGTCGCCCCGATATGGCGCAGGCTGGTGGTAGCAACGCAAGCAATATCAGCGCAGCTCTAGCGGCAGCGCAGCGGCGAGTTGAGGAATTGCTGCGATAAACAACATGAGGTTGGCAGCAGAAGCTAACATTCATGCTGTCAAGGTCGAAGGTTCCTTGCTAAAATGAAGGTGCATGACAATTGGTGAGTATTCATGCACCATCATTAAAAAATTAAAATCAGGCTGGTCGTGTGGAGTTTCTCAAGGATGCCCACACAATAAACGTAGGGAAGGAGCAGTTAACATGTTGATCTTAACCCGTCGAGTGGGTGAGACCTTGATGATCGGAGACGAGGTCACAGTCACGGTATTGGGTGTAAAAGGGAATCAGGTGCGGATTGGAGTCAATGCGCCCAAGGATGTCTCGGTACACCGGGAAGAAATTTATATGCGGATTCAGGCAGAGCACCAAGACAAGTCTGACTCAGGTGAATAAGATTTTTACTGAAAAGCTGATGACCTGTCATCAGCTTTTTTAATATCTGTCACTTCGACTGTAACTTCCGCAAAGGTTACAAAACACAGCGTTATGCGGGAAAATTGCGCGAGATGTTCAAAATTCCCACAAACGAACTTCGATTCGGAAAAAATCAATTGACATTGTTGGCTGTGCCATTAGAATGCAACGCCACAAGTAAGCGGTGAGGTGGCCGAGAGGCTGAAGGCGCTCCCCTGCTAAGGGAGTATAGGGTTTGTAGCCCTATCGAGGGTTCGAATCCCTCCCTCACCGCCATTTGTTTGCAACGCGCTCGTAGCTCAACTGGATAGAGTACCTGGCTACGAACCAGGCGGTTGGAGGTTCGAGTCCTCCCGAGCGCGCCATTTCTCAGATTTATACCTTCTATATCCTGTACAAAGACTTTCCTCTTTGAAAGTTGTGTTATTCTGCTTTTCAGTTACGCTTATTTTTAAGATTCTGCGAGCAGGTGAACAATGCAACAACAACTCTCTGAAGCATTTACCATTATGCTTACCGGCATGGTGACCGTTTTTGTTTTTCTAACCTTGCTATTGTTAGCTATGGGGCTATTACGCCGCTTCGCGGCAACCGACGAAAGCGAAGCCATTACACCTAGTGCAGGTCCCACTACTTCTAGCTCAAAGACGGATGCAAAGCGCCTAGCAGCAATCACAGCTGCGGTCCACGCCTACCGCCGCGACCACCAATAACCAATAACTAATAACGAACAACGAATAACGAATAACGAATAACGAATAACGAACCACGAAGGGAAGGAGTCTTGCATGTCAAAGCCATTAAAACTGACCGAACTGGTGCTGCGTGACGCGCACCAATCACTCCTAGCAACACGTATGCGCCTGGACGATATGTTACCCATTGCCGAGCAGCTTGATAACGTAGGCTACTGGTCAATGGAATCTTGGGGCGGCGCAACCTTTGACGCATGTATTCGTTACCTTGGCGAAGATCCATGGGAACGTATTCGTGAGTTGAAAAAAGCTATGCCGAAGACACCACAGCAGATGTTATTGCGTGGACAGAATTTATTAGGTTATCGGCACTATGCCGATGATGTTGTACGTCGCTTTGTCGAGCGGGCCAAAGAAAACGGCGTCGATGTGTTCCGTATTTTTGATGCGATGAACGATGTCCGCAACCTTGAAACTGCAATTAAAGCGGCAAAAGACGTTGAGGGCCATGCGCAAGGTACCTTAGCGTATACGGTAAGCCCGGTTCACACCTTAGATAAATGGGTCGCGATGGCGGAAGAGCTTGCCGACTTAGGCTGCGACTCGCTATTTATTAAGGATATGGCTGGCTTACTGCGTCCACAAGCCGCTTATGAGCTTGTGACTGCGCTTAAAAAGGCGACAAACCTACCTATTGCCATGCAGTGCCATGCAACCACAGGGTTGAGTACGGCAACGTACCAAAAGGCCATTGATGCAGGTATTGATATGCTCGATACCGCCATTTCGTCAATGAGTATGACCTACGGGCACTCGGCCACGGAAACCATAGTGGCGATGACCGAGGGCACCGAACGCGATACCGGCTTAGATCTCGAAAAACTTGAAGATATCGCCAGTTACTTCCGTGATGTGCGGAAAAAATATGCGCAGTTCGAAGGCTCACTTAAGGGCGTCGATGCCCGTATTTTGCTGGCTCAAGTCCCTGGTGGCATGCTGACAAACATGGAAAATCAATTGCGTGAACAAGGTGCAGTCGAGAAATTCGATGAAGTCTTGGCAGAGATTCCGCGCGTTCGTGAAGATCTAGGTTTTATTCCGTTGGTCACACCAACCTCACAAATCGTCGGGACTCAGGCGGTTTTGAACGTACTGAGTGGCGAGCGCTATAAATCAATTTCAAAAGAAACCAAGGGCGTGCTACGTGGCGAATATGGCGCAACGGCTGCGCCGGTAAATGAAGAGCTGCAAAAACGTGTATTGGAAGGCGATGAGCCCATTACTTGCCGTCCGGCCGATCGGATCGATGATGAAATGGACAAGCTCACTAGCGAATTGCGCGACCATGCTAAAGAAAAGGATTTGCGCATTGCTGAGCATGAAGTTGATGACGTATTGACCTATGCGCTATTCCCGCAAATTGGCTTAAAATTCCTTGAGAACCGTGACAACCCTGATGCCTTTGAGCCGGTGCCGAGTGCTGATGAAGCGGCAGTGCAACCAAGCGAGACGAAACCAGCAGCGGGTAAAGGCAAGGTTGAAGCTTACAGCGTGAAAGTTGATGGACAAATTTTCAATGTTGAAGTCGGGCCAAAGGGTACCGTAAGCGCTGAAAATGTTCAGCAGCAAAATGCTGATGCGGCACCAAAACAAACTAGCGGTGATGCCGAAGACGTCGCGGCACCCCTAGCTGGTAACGTTTTTAAAGTCATCGTTAAACCGGGTCAGCAAGTGAGTGAAGGCGATGTGCTCATTGTGCTCGAGGCGATGAAAATGGAAACTGACATTAAGGCCGATCGGGCCGGCACCGTTGCCGAGGTTTATGCCAAAGAAGGCGACAGTGTTGCCGTTGGCGATGCTTTGCTGAGCTTGGAGTAACCTCATGGATCGTTGGATGACCTTATGGCAAAGCACTGCCTTAGCTGCATTCACTTGGCAACAAGCGGTAATGATGCTAGTGGGTGCCTTGTTGCTTTACTTAGCCATTCGCAAAAAATTTGAGCCGTTACTACTGTTACCTATTGGCTTTGGTGCCATTTTAGCCAATATTCCACTGGCCGGATTTACCGAGCCCGGCGGCATTTTGTATTACATTTACGTGGTAGGCATCGATACGGGCGTCTTTCCGCTATTGATTTTCATGGGCGTGGGCGCGATGACAGATTTTGGGCCATTGCTCGCTAATCCACGGACGCTCTTGCTGGGCGCAGCCGCGCAATTTGGTATTTTTGCCACTTTGTTTGGTGCTATAGCGTTAAATGCCGTACCGGGTTTTGAGTTTTCCCTTCAAGATGCTGCTGCCATTGCCATCATTGGTGGTGCCGACGGGCCAACAGCCATTTTCCTAGCTTCGCGACTAAGTCCCGAACTATTAGGGGCAATTGCCGTAGCGGCATACTCGTACATGGCGCTGGTGCCGATTATCCAGCCGCCGATAATGAAGTTGCTGACCACCAAAGAAGAGCGCGCTGTTCGTATGGAACAACTGCGCCAGGTGGGCCGTCGCGAGAAGATTCTATTCCCCCTCGCGGTGTTGTTTCTGACGTTGTTGTTCTTGCCCACGGCAACGCCGTTGGTAGGTATGTTTTGCCTTGGCAACTTAATGCGCGAAGCTGGAGTCGTGGAACGCTTAAGCAAGACGGCGCAGAACGAGCTGATCAATATCGTCACTATCTTCTTAGGTTTGGCGGTGGGCTCCAAGCTTTCGGCAAGCGAATTTCTCACCATTGAAACCTTAGGTATTTTGGCGCTAGGTGCGGTAGCCTTTAGCATTGGTACCGCTTCTGGCGTGCTGATGGCGAAGCTGATGGCGCGCTTTAGTAAAACCCCAATCAACCCCCTGATTGGGGCGGCGGGCGTGTCTGCTGTGCCCATGGCAGCGCGCGTGGTCAACAAGGTTGGACTCGATGCCAATCAGAGTAACTTCTTGCTGATGCACGCCATGGGGCCAAATGTTGCCGGCGTATTGGGTTCCGCGGTTGCGGCAGGTATTTTGCTGGCGTTGGTCGGCTAAGAAAGAAGAGGTTTAACGGGTCGCTAAAACTGGCGGCCCGTTAACCAAAGTAAAAGACTGTAAACCAGCGCAATAAAAACGCTGACAATAAGAATATAGAGAAAGCCTTTACGCCCTTGCTTTAAGGTAAAGCCATTGGCGCGCAAATAAAGCCACCACACGAGCCCTAGAACCAAGGGTATTAAAAATAGAAATCGAATCATTGGCGTTCCACCCAGAGTTTTAAATCGGTTGCTGCAAGCTGTGCTTGGTCGAGCATTGGCCGCAAGCGCGTAATATGATCAGCGACTTGGTCAAGTTCGGCATTTTTCATTGCCAATTCAAGTTGTGCCGCGAGTTTTTCAATCCCCAGTAAGCCAAGATTGGCGGCCGATCCTTTCAATGAATGAAAATACCGCCGCGCCTCTTCATGCTGGCCTTTGCTTAAGAAGTCGACGACGCGCTGGGGCGCTTCCTGATAGCTCTCATGCAGCCTTAAGACAAGGTCGACGTAGAGTTCAATGTTATGGTTCAAACGCGTTAATGCGCTCTGAAAATCAATGTCATGATGGCTTGGGTAACGTTGCTTCTTCGGTGAGCTCGGTTCGACCGACGGTACAGCGACATTAACTTGGCGGTCCCGTCGGCACCATTTTCGTATAGCCGCCTTTAATTTCTCTTCGTCAATGGGCTTGGCGATGTGATCTTGCATGCCCACTGCTAATGACTGTTCAACGTCTTCACTGGCACTATTAGCTGTCATGGCTATGATGGGCAGTTGTGCGTACGAGAGCCGTGAACGGATTTCTCGGGCTGCGCGGTAACCGTCCATAACCGGCATCTGAATGTCCATCAGCACAACGCCATACGCATGTTGCTCAACCATTTCTACTGCTTCGCCGCCATGCTGTGCAATATCGACCTGCAACCCCAAATGTTCAAGCATTTCTTTGGCAACATGTTGGTTAATGTCGTTATCTTCCACCAGCAGCACACGCGTGTTGGCGAGCTCTTGCCAGCACTCATCGGCGGCTTGTGCTGAGCGTTGGCTTTGCAAGGAGAGCACGGCACTCAGCTCACGCACGACAGCATGGCTAGTGTAGGGTTTCAATAAGTGGCCCTGCACACCGAATTTCCGAGCTTTATCGATCAGCTCAGTGGCGTGATAACTGGTCGCTAGAATACACTTTGGCGCCGGCTGCAGTTGCAGGAGCTGTTGGCATAGCTCAAGGCCGCTCATACCAGGCAATTGCCAATCAATAATAGCTGCAGCAAAGGGGGCCGTTTGTTGCGCCTTAAGTGCATCTTCAGCGGTGCGGAAACTGACCACATCAATTTGCAGACTGCGCAATAAATCGTTGAGCATCTCCCGTGTCGTTAGGTTATCTTCGACGATCATGACGCGTTGACCGCTCAAGCCTTGCAGCACGGATTCAGGAATGCGAGCTTCCTGCGGTTGCTGAATTGGCAGTTGTAACTCAATAAAAAAGGTGGTGCCCTGGCCCTTGCTGCTGGTGACGCCAATGCCATGTTCATTCATGAGCTTCACAATGCGTTGGCTAATGGCTAAGCCAAGGCCGGTACCGCCATATTTTCGGGTAGTGGAAGTGTCCGCCTGGGTAAAAGCCTGAAACAGCTTGTGGCGCTGCTCTTCATCCATGCCGATGCCCGTATCAGTGACCGATAAGCGTAAAAAAAGGTGATGTTCTGTCTGGTCAAGTTTGGTCACAGAAACCACCACTTCGCCATGTTCGGTAAACTTGATCGCATTGCTTACTAAATTCACGAGAACCTGATTCAAACGTAGTGGATCGCCGATCAATTGGGTCGGTAGATTAGGTGGTAAGTTGATAATGAACTCAAGGTTTTTATCATGGGCGCGATAGGCAAATAGGTCGGCAAGATTGCCGAGCACCTCTTCAAGGTCAAAAGGAATCGATTCAATGGTGAGCTTATCGGCCTCAAGTTTAGAAAAGTCCAATAAATCGTTAATAATACCCAACAGAATCTTGGATGAGCCTTCGATGGATTTTAAATAGCCGCGCTGTTTGTCATTGAGCTCGGTTTTTAGACAGAGCTGCGTCATTCCCAAAATCGCATTGATTGGTGTGCGTATTTCGTGACTCATATTGGCCAAGAATTCACTCTTGGCTTGGTTGGCAGCCTCGGCAGACTTAATTGCTTGCTTTAGCTCCGCCACATTGGGCTTGCCATGGTCTTTTGTGGTCATACGATTCCAATCATTACAAAACGTGCTAAATATCATGCCACGAGCGCATGCAATCGCCAAATTATCTCATGATCATGGACCTTTGCCGCCAGAAACAGTAAGCTTTGCATCATCTAATATCGATGTAGCCATAGGCAGGACTGAGTTTGCATACAACACTGTTGAAGTCGCTCGAGCACTTGCAATCCCAACCGAATCAGACGGCAATGAAACGCATCCAGCGTGGAATCGAGCGTGAGTGTCTTCGAATTACCCCTGAAGGCCGGTTAGCACCGACCACACATCCGATCGGTTTGGGTAAAACCCTTACCCATCCACATATCACCACCGATTATGCCGAAATGCTGCTCGAGTTCATTACGCCAGTAGCAACAGATATTCAAGTGACGCTCGATCAGCTTACCGATATTCATAGCTACACTTATCGGTACATGAACGATGAACTCATGTGGCCGTTGAGCATGCCTTGTTTTGTTGGCGACGAACATGATATTCACATTGCGCGCTACGGTGAATCGCATAGTGGTCGCATGAAGAACCTTTACCGGCGTGGGCTTACTTACCGTTATGGTGGCGGCATGCAGATTATTGCTGGCGTCCACTTCAACTTCTCGGTGCCGCAAGCAATGTGGCAAGCGCTGGCGGCTCAAGATGGCGTCGAGCTGAATGCCGAGTACATCTCGGCACGCTATTTTGGCCTGATTCGTAACTACAAACGCGTGTGCTGGGTGATACCTTATTTGTTTGGTGCGTCACCCGCCATCTGCCAATCCTTTTTGCAGCATGCGGACAGTACAATCGAACTTAAATCATTGGGCAAGGGCACCGTTTACCGCGAGTATGGTACCTCGTTACGAATGAGTGACTTGGGGTATACCAATAAAGAGCAGGCAGATCTGCAAATCACCTATAACTCGTTACAGGACTATGTGACAAGGCTGCGTCGTGCAATCACGACCCCATCGCAACGCTTCGCCAAAATAGGTGTGAGTGAGACCAGCCCGGAAGGTAGTAAGGATTACCGTCAACTCAATAGTAATATTTTACAGATCGAGAATGAGTTCTATTCCCCCATCCGTCCGAAACGTGTGGCGCAGGGTGGTGAAACGCCTACCCAAGCCCTAGAGCGTGGTGGTGTTGAGTACATCGAAGTGCGGGCCCTAGACGTGAACCCGTTTAGTCCGGTTGGCATTAGCGCGGAGCAGATTCGTATACTCGATTTAATCTTGTTGTATTGTTTGCTCAACGAAAGCCCTGAGCTCGATTGGGATGCCCAGCAGGTGACCGAAAAGAACTTCAACAAGGTGGTGCTCGATGGCCGGAACCCACGCCTAACCCTCAATGACAACGGTTACGATCGACCAATTAGTGATTGGTTAGAGGACATTTTCGCTGATCTACATGCTTTGGCAAAGTTTATGGATGGTTCAGACGGTAAAGACTACAGCGAAACCGTTGCTGAGCACTACCAAATGGTATTGAATCCAGAACTGACGCTATCGGGCCGTATGCTTGCGATGATGCGTGACGAAAACCTTGATAACAGTCATCTTGGAATGCGCTTAGCGCGGGCCTATCGTCAAGAACTTGAACAACCGTTGAAGTATTTCAGCGAAGCAGACTTTGCCGCCTGGACGCAAGCCTCGATCGCGGAGCAAGAAGCGCGTGAGCAGCAAGATGCAGGTACGTCCTTCGATGACTTTTTAACGACTTATTTTGCGCGCGCAAAATGCACTTCGGCAGACTGTAAAAAGACATGAAGACAGTGCATTCATTCGCAGCAGCGGGGGTTTTGGCCTTAACGCTTGTCGGTTGCGCTTCGGCGCCACCGGAGCAGCCCGATGACTTATGCGAAATTTTCTATGAAAAGCCAGATTGGTATGATGCAGCAGCAGAAATGCGCGACCGCTGGGGCGTACCAATTCAGATTCCCATGGCCATCATGTATCAGGAAAGTTCATTCAAACATGATGCCGTGCCGCCGCGCGACTATTTGCTGTGGATCATTCCTTGGGGCCGGGTAAGCAGTGCTTATGGCTACTCACAGGCGAAAACGCCGACCTGGGATGATTATGAGCGTGAAACTGGCAATAGCTGGGCTTCGCGCGATTCCTTCGCTGATGCGATTGACTTTATGGGCTGGTTTATCGACAAGAGTCATCGTCTTAATGGCGTTTCAAAGTGGGACGCCTACGGTCTCTATCTAAATTATCACGAGGGTTGGACGGGCTATAAACGCCAGACCTATCGTTCAAAAGCCTGGCTGATGCGCACAGCCGAGCGCGTCAAACAGCGCGCCGGTACTTATGGCGCGCAGTTACGTCGGTGTGAAGATGACTTACAGAAAAACTGGTTCTTGGACCTGTTTTTCTAGCTCGCTAACTGAATAAGTTCTGCTGTTCTTGGTGATGGGACTCGGCCGGTAAAAAGCGCACTTGCTTCACCATACTTTCGCTGCTTTCTACGATCTCTAAGGCGTAGCCTTCGATGCGCAAGCACATCGGTTGTTGTGGGATATCGCCGAGTAACTCAATAATCAGGCCACTGACCGTCTTCGGGCCGTCGGTGGGTAATTCCCAATTCATTTCTTTATTCAATTCACGGATATTAGCGGTCCCTTCAACCACTATCGAGCCGTCGGCTTGCGCCGTTACTGTCTCGCTTGGGGCCGGGGTGATATTGGTGGTAAAGTCACCGACAATCTCTTCAAGAATATCCTCGAGGGTAACTAAGCCCTGAATGTCGCCGTATTCATCGACCACAAGACCAATACGCTCTTTGTTGTGCTGAAACTTTAAAAGCTGCACGTTAAGCGGTGTACCCTCGGGAATAAAGTAGATCTCGCGGGCGGCTCGGATCAATTCGGCTTTGTCGGTTTCACTGTTAGTCTTGGTGACAATTTGCATAATGTCACGCGCGTGCAGGAAACCGATGGCATCATCAATTTCACCGCGATAAAGCAACAGTCGCGTGTATTGCGCTTGCGAAAGTTGTTTGATGATGGACTTAATGTCGTCCTGTACGTCGATACCACTAATTTCGGCGCGTGGAATCATGACATCTTCGACGGTCACTTTTTCCAAATCTAAAATGCTGATCAGCATATCTTGGTGGCTGCTGGGGATCATCGATTGCGCTTCGTTGACCACAGTACGTAACTCTTCCGAGCTTAGCGCGTCTTGCCCCATGGTAGTATTCGGGTTCACACCTAGCAGGCGCATAAAACCATTAGTGATAAAGTTTACCGTTGCCACAAAGGGATACATGATGGTGAGCAAAGGTTTCAGAATAATCGAGCTTGGGAAGGCAACGCGCTCTGGATGCAAGGCGGCGATAGTTTTCGGGGTCACCTCGGCAAAGATCAACACAATAATGGTCAAGCCAAAGGTGGCGACCACAATCCCGGCATCCCCAAACCACCGAAAACACAGCACAGTTGCAATAGCAGAAGCGCCAATGTTAACCAGATTATTGCCAATAAGGATGAGGCCAATGAGGCGATCGGGACGATCGAGCAAGTACTGCACACGCTTGGCGCCCGAATGGTTTTGTTGTGCGAGGTGACGCAGACGGTAACGGTTGACCGACATCATGCCAGTTTCCGAACCTGAAAAATACGCCGAGAGAAACAGTAATAACCCTAAAACAATCAGCAGGGTCGACGTGGCTATCTCGTCCAAGAAGGTTACCTATATTGAATACTTGAATGCCTAATTTAATGACATGGTCGGACAAGTCAAGCGTGAATTAACTCAACAGTACATCGCGTACGAAGCGACTACCGAAATAACCGAGACTCAGCAGTACGCTGGCAACCACACTGGCAATCACCAGCAAACGTCCGCGCATACCTTGCGCACGATGCAAAATCACTATAGCTAAATAAATAACTGCGGCAACAGAACTCAAAATTGTTTTGTGTGCTTGGCCTTGGGCAAACATATCGTCAAGGAACACAAAACCACTACCGATAGCGATAAAGAGCAACAGTGTGCCGCTGCTTAACAGGCGGAAGAAATACTTCTCCACCACCATTAAAGGCGGAAGGTAGCTAGATAACGCATTCATGCGATGGTTTTTAAGCAAATAATTTAAGTAGAGGAGTTGCACAGCATAGAGCGTTGCCAGCATTAATATGGCGTAGGCCAGCAGACTAAGAACAATGTGAATCGCCAAACCGTGTGTATTGGCAATATTCGCCCCCCAATGTGCTGGGCTGAGAACTAAAATTAGGCAACTGACGGCGGCGAAAATATAAATAACTGGGCGCAATACGAGTCCGCTATTGCGTTGCACGCGGACGAATGAAAGCAGCGCGAGAAACAGTGCCACGACACTCAGACTGCTCGCGACATTAAGATGGTCAAAGCCATCACTCGCCAAATACCAAGCAATAAGTGCACCATGACTCACTACCGCCGCCAACGCCACCCAACCATTAATTGCAGTTGAGGCACCGCCGCGCGCAAGTTGGCGCCAAAGTAGGCCAGCGCTAACAAGGTAAAGCACTAAGGTAAGAGCGAGCAGGCTTAGCATCATGAGTTCCACGCGTTAATTGTTTTTACTAACTGTTGTAACTTGCTGAGTTGAAAGCTCAAGTATATGCATTGTGTCAGAGAAACCCAATAGGATCGGGAAACTTTGCTTGAATTACGTTATAATCGCCGCCAGATTATCTCCAGCTAGCAGTAGATGGACAACAACCGATGTTTGAGAATTTAAGTGAACGCCTCTCGCAGTCGTTAAAAAATATCAGTGGTCGTGGTCGCCTGACTGACGACAACATTAAAGATACGCTTCGCGAAGTACGCATGGCCTTGCTTGAGGCCGACGTGGCGTTACCTGTCGTGCGGGAGTTCATTAAGCGCGTGAAAGAGCGCGCGGTAGGGACTGAAGTCAATAAAAGCCTAACACCAGGGCAAGTGTTCCTGAAAATTGTACAGCAGGAACTTGAGCATGCCATGGGTGAAGGCAATGTGCCGCTGAATTTAGCGACCCAGCCGCCGGCGGTTATTTTAATGGCCGGTTTGCAAGGTGCGGGTAAGACCACCAGTGTTGGTAAGTTGGCGCGTTACCTGCGTGAGCGCGAAAAGAAGAAAGTGCTCGTGGTTTCGGCCGACGTCTATCGCCCTGCGGCGATTAAGCAGTTGGAAACCTTGGCTGGCGAAGTTGAAGTCGAGTTCTTCCCATCCAGTACGGAGCAAAAGCCTGTAGCTATCGCCGAAGCGGCAATTAGTCATGCACGCAAAAAGTTTATCGACGTCGTGTTAGTGGATACCGCGGGTCGTACGGCAATTGATGACGCCATGATGGCGGAAATTAAAGACTTGCATGCGGCGATAAACCCCGTCGAAACCCTGTTTGTGGTTGATGCCATGACGGGTCAGGATGCGGCAAATACAGCTCAAGCATTCAATGAAGCCTTGCCATTAACCGGTGTAGTGCTAACCAAAACCGACGGTGACGCCCGTGGTGGTGCAGCCTTATCGATTCGCCATATCACTGGCAAACCGATCAAGTTTTTAGGTGTTGGCGAAAAGAATACGGCGTTGGAACCATTCCACCCAGAGCGCGTGGCGTCACGCATTCTAGGTATGGGCGATGTGCTCTCGCTAATCGATGAACTTGAGCAGAAAGTTGATCGCAGTAAAGCTGAAAAAGTTGCCAAGAAAGTCATGAAAGAGGGCAAGTTCTCGCTGGAAGACTTTCGTGAGCAGCTCGCCCAAATGCGTGACATGGGCGGTATGATGGGGCTGATGGACAAGCTCCCAGGCATGGGCAAAATGACAGCCCAGGTCAAAGGTCAAATGGATGACAAGATGACAGTGCGCATGGAGGCTATTATTAGCTCCATGACACCGAAAGAGCGTGAATTTCCTGATTTAATCAAAGGCTCACGTAAACGCCGTATTGCTGCCGGCTCTGGTACTCAGGTACAAGACGTCAATCGATTGTTGAAGCAGTTTATGCAGATGCAAAAGATGATGAAAAAAATGAAAGGCGGCGGCATGGCGAAGATGATGCGAAGTATGGGCGGAATGGGCGGTAAAATGCCTCCGGGGATGTTCCCCAAACGCTAGAGAATACTTGCATTCGACGGAAAAATCGGTAGAATTGCCGGGCTCTTCGACCCCGGTCGGAGATTTTTCTATTTATTTAACATTATAAAACTGTATCGAGGAACGTAATGGTAACCATTCGTTTACAACGCGGCGGCGCTAAAAAGCGTCCATTCTACCAGATGGTAGTAACCGACAGTCGCAATGCCCGCGACGGTCGTTTCATTGAAAATGTAGGCTTCTTCAACCCGTTAGCGCGTGGTCAAGAAGAAAAACTACGTGTTGATCTTGAGCGTGTAGAGCATTGGGTCGGTCACGGCGCAACTGTATCTGAGCGCGTAGCTAAGCTTTTAAAAGATGCGCGTAGCGCAGCTTAATTCAGCTTAATTTAATCAACGTTGGTAGTTAAGTAGCGATGAATCAACCTGTAGAACATGTCGTCATTGGCCAGTTAGGCGCAGTGTATGGAGTCAAAGGTTGGCTAAAAATTCAGAGTTACACTGATGACGTTGAAGCCATTTTTGATTATCACCCTTGGCAGATTCGTAAGCAGGGTAGAGTGCAAGAAGTTCAAGTCGAGGAATGGCGTCGACATAATAAAGGACTGATTGCCAAGTTAGTGGGCATTGAAGATCGTGACGCAGCGCATGTAATGACAGGCGCAGACGTGATCATCGAAGCGGCACAGCTGCCTGAATTGCCAGAGGACGAATTTTACTGGCGTGACCTTATTGGTATGACCGTGGTGAATACTGACGGTTATAACATGGGGGTTGTAGACCAGTTAATGGCCACAGCATCGAATGATGTGATGGTGGTGAAAGCGAACAGCAATGATGCGTTTGGTCGTTCAGAACGACTGATTCCGTTTATTCAGAGTCAGTACATTCAAGAAGTCGACAAAACAAACAAACGTATTGTTGTGGATTGGCCGTCGGACTTTTAATGGCTGGGAAACTACAGGTTGGCGTGATTACGCTGTTTCCTGAAATGTTCCAAGCAATTACCGACAACGGTGTTACGGGTAGAGCTGTACGCGACGGGCTGTTAGACATTCAACTAACCAACCCGCGTGATTTTACTCATGATAAACATCGCACCGTTGACGACCGCCCTTATGGCGGTGGGCCTGGCATGTTGATGATGGTGCAACCGCTCACTGATGCGATTGCTGCCGCTAAACAACAGCTAGGGGCCGATACTAAGGTGATCTATTTATCACCTCAGGGTCGCAAACTTGATCACGCAGGTGTGCAAGAGTTGGCACAGCGCGACAAGTTCATCTTAATTGCCGGTCGCTATGAAGGCATCGATGAACGCGTAATAGCGCGACATGTTGATGAAGAATGGTCGATTGGTGATTACGTGTTAAGCGGGGGCGAATTGCCTGCCATGGTCATGATTGACAGTGTGGCACGCTTAGTTCCTGGAGTGCTTGGGCATCAAGACTCAGCAGAGGAAGACTCTTTCGCTGCCGGATTGTTAGATTGTCCGCACTATACACGACCAGAAGTTTTAGATGGTGAGGCGGTACCACCGGTTTTACTGAGTGGTAATCATGAACACATAAGACGCTGGCGTTTGCAGCAGGCTCTAGGTAGAACCTGGTTGCGACGTCCAGAAATGTTAAACAACCTAGCTCTGACTGACGAGCAGCAACAGCTTTTGGATGAATTTATTCACCAATATCAAGCCGACGCTGATGCGGGTAGTTAATCTAGGCAAGTGAGGCTAACATGGCAAAAGTAAGTCAAAATTTGATCAAAGCGATCGAAGACGAACAAATGAAAACCGACCTTCCGGACTACGCACCGGGCGATACAGTGGTCGTTAATGTTAAAGTTGTTGAAGGTAACCGTGAGCGTGTTCAGGCATTTGAAGGCGTGGTTATTGCTAAGCGCAACCGTGGTTTGCACTCTTCTTTCACGGTTCGTAAAGTATCAAATGGTGAAGGTGTTGAGCGTACTTTCCAAGCGCACAGCCCAATCATTGATAGCATCAAAGTGAAGCGTAAAGGTGCGGTACGTCGTGCTAAGCTTTACTACTTGCGTGAGCGTTCAGGTAAATCTGCACGTATCCGTGAGAAGCTGTCTTAAGATCTGCTTTGATCTGAAAAAAACCCGCCGCTGGCGGGTTTTTTTATACCTAAAATCAGGCACAATGAAAGCCTGTTGAAGTAAGGAGTTGATAATGTCTGACGCCGAAATCCCCCAAGATCCTGAGCAGCGCCTCGGTCAATTGCGTGAAGCCATAGATGAAACCGACAACGCGCTTTTGCAATTACTGTTACGGCGTCGGCAACTAGCGGCGGAAGTGGGGTCGGTAAAGCGCAACTTGGGCCAGCCACTTTATGTACCGGAGCGCGAGGCGAAACTTATTGCAGCACGGCGTGCCGAGGCCGAAGCTCTTGGTTTATCGCCAGAACTCATCGAAGATGTCTTGCGCCGTGTTATTCGCGAATCCTATCAACAGCAGCAGGCCGCAGATGTTCACTTGGAAGACAAAACCATTGTTGTCATCGGTGGTTATGGTGCGCTAGGCAGTTTATTTGCCGATCGCTTCCGCGAAGCTGGTGCGCACGTCCACTGTATAGGTGAAAATGACCAAGGCCAACTCGAAGACGTTTGCCGCACTGCCGATCTTGTGCTCATTAGCGTGCCGATTGCGGTCACCACCGCGGTCATTGCCGCGCTACCCAAGCTACCTGAGCATTGTGTTTTAGCCGACGTTACGAGTATTAAGACAAAGCCTCTAGATGCAATGTTGCAGCGTCATCAAGGCCCTGTGGTTGGCTTGCATCCGATGTTTGGTCCGCAAGTGGCCACCTTGGCGAAGCAGCTCATAGTGGTCACAGAAGGGCGCCGAGCCGGAGACTACCAATGGTTGCTCGATACGTTAATTCGTTGGGGCGCCCAGCTTTATCAAACAAGTGCTGAACGCCATGACGAGGCGATGGGCTTTATTCAGGTGATGCGCCACTTATCCACCTTTGTCTATGGCGCGCATTTGGCCAGTGAAAGTGCTGACCTGCAAGAATTGCTAGATCTAAGCTCGCCGATTTATCGGCTCGAGCTAATGATGGTAGGGCGGTTATTTGCGCAAAATGCTGATCTGTATGCCGATATCATTTTGGCGCATCCAGAGAACTTTGCCATGATGCGCCGCTATTTATCGAGTTTTGCCGAGGTGTTGGAACAGCTTGAACGCGGCGATAAAGCAGGTTTTGTCGCTAAATTTGCGGAAGTGAGTGACTATTTTGGCGAGTTTTCGCAAAAGTTCCTCGAGGACAGTCAGCGTTTACTCGCCAGCGCCGGCGACGCGCATCAGCTCAGTCAAGTCACTCGGTGATAAGGGCTTTTTTAGTAGCTTATTGATGCCTGCAGCTTCGCATTCTGCACGGAATTCGCTCGGATCATGACCGGACACCATAGCGGTGATCGGCGTCGCCTCGCCCAACGCATCATGCACTTTGCAATAAAGCTCTACACCGTTAAAGTCGGGTAGTTCGTGGTCGAGTAACACAAGGTCTGGGCGCTGCGCTAGAATCAAATCCAGCGCGTCTTGGCCACTTTGTGCGGTGCTGATCTGTGCTTCAGGAAAGTGGCTAAGCATGGCCTTCATGACTTCGAGTGAAATAACATCATCATCGACAATCACGACATGCGTGTTTTTATTAGCCATAGAAAAATCTCCATAAAGCGTTAATCGTTATTCGTTACTCGTGATAAGAATAAAAGACAAAGCAGGCACATACAACGACTAACGAATAACGAATAACGAAAAACGAATAATGAGGTACGAACATGAAAATTTGGGATAGCTTTGTGCGTGGTTATCATTGGCTTCTTGTTATCGCCATTGCCGGACTTTGGTGGACCGCCGACGAGGGGCTCATGGATTGGCACATGCGGATAGCGTTTGCTGTGGGAGCACTTTTGTTGAGCCGTTTAATATGGGCCTTAGTCGGCAGCGAAAACGCGCGCTTTAGTGCGTTTGTACGTGGCCCCCGCCAGGTTATTCAGCATTTAAAAGCGTTACAGCGTAAGTCTTACCAACCTACGACAACGCACAATCCTGCCGGTGGCTGGGCTGTTTTACTTATGTGGGGTTTATTGTTGGTGCAACTGACGACCGGTTTATTCGCCACTGACGAGATCTTCTTTTCAGGACCGCTCGCCAGCCTAGTCAGTACAGATACACAAGGGCAACTCACCGACCTGCATGAGCTTAACTTTAATGTTTTGCTGACTATTATTGCTCTGCATGTACTGGCGGTGCTGATTTATCAGATTAAAGGCATAAAGCTTATTGGCGCGATGTTGCATGGCAAGCGCGACAACGTGCATCAACCTAAATTGGTCAACGGTATATTGGGTTGGCTACTGGCTGCAGCCATTGCAGCCAGTGCTTATTATTTTTGGTGGTAGGGATTAATCTTTGTATTGGTCGTGACAGCCTTTGCAACTCTTCGCGGCGGTCATGAAAGCTGAGCGCATTTGCCCTTGATCACCAGTGCTGGCAGCGCTAACTAAAGCATCTGCGTCACTTTGTAGTTGTTGCGCGCGCTCTTGAAAGTCTTCCCAATTATCCCAGATTGCGGGCAGGGCGTCGGTGTTGCTACCCGGCATCGCGCCTTCCTGACTAAAACCAACCCATGGTACTGATGCTAGCGCGGCAAAGGTTTCAGCGCGCTCGGCGAAAATACTGGCATCAAAGGGCATATCACCTTTGAGCATATCGCCCATGTAGGCAAAGTTGTTTTGCATCACGGAGAGGGCTTTCTGCCGATATTCAACGGCTTTGTCAGCATCGTTGAAAGCGTGTTGCGCAACAACCACTGAGCTCGCTGCCAGCGCGGCGCCAATGGTGATTGTTTTTAAGGTTTTGTTGAACATGAATGAACTCCTTTTAAAATGCTGACGTAGATGACCTCACAACTAGCATACAACGCTTTAACGATTGAAGTACGCTATTGGTCCCTTATTGGATTGCACTGAACCTATGAATCCACTTAATGTAAGCGAGAATCTTTGAAAATTAAACCCAAAAACTAAAACTGCAGATTAACCTATGAAGGGGATGCCGATGATTAGCAGTAACCGCCTCAGCACGTTGGCGGTGGCGATGTGTGCAGCGCTTCCAGCGTTAGCAAGTGCGTCGCAGACCACAACTGTGCAAGGGTTGCATGACAACTCATCAAGCTTTGTTGCGTTACAAAACGCAACCATCATTACGGAGCCCGGGCAAAGCATTGAAAATGCGACCTTGGTCATTCGTAATGGCAAAATTGAACGTATTAACGCGAATATTCGTGCCCCTGAAGGCGCACGGGTGATCGATTTGACTGGGCATACGATTTATCCCGGCTTCATTGATGCCTACAGTAACTACGGTGTAGCACAACCTAAACAAGCACAGCGCGGGCCTTGGTTCTCGACGCGTCCTGAATACAACAACAAGCGCGAAGGTGGAAATGCCGCCAATGACGCGATTCACGCACAGCAGCGCTGGGTGAGTACGGCTGCGTCTGATGCTAAAGCCGCAAAAGACTATATTGAGCAAGGTTTTACCGCGGTGCAAAGTGCACGACTCGATGGTATTTTCCAAGGCCAAGCCGTGACCCTTTCGCTGGCGGATAAAATAGCCAACGATGTGGTTTATAACGCCGAAAGTCGCCATTTCGGCTCGTTCGACAAAGGGACATCGCAACAAGAGTATCCGGGCTCTTTAATGGGCTCGATTGCGCTGATTCGTCAAACGCTTTCTGACGCAAACTGGTATGAGCAAGCCTATGGCAAAGACGCGTACAACGGTCCCGTAGAGTACAACGCGGCCTTGGCAGAATTAGGTCCCATTGAACAAGAAGGCATGGTGTTTGCGGTCAGTGACGATAAGTCCTTGTTGCGCGCCCATGAGGTCCTCAGCAGTTTTGATGTTCCCGTTACCTTTGTCGGCTCTAACTATGAATACGCGCGTTTAGATGCGGTGAAGGCGACGCAGGCAAAGCTTATTTTGCCTTTGAACTTTCCGGCGGCGCCTGAGGTTTCTGGCGTCAATGACGACCTTGACGTTGAGTTAGCTGACTTGCGTCATTGGGAACGCGCACCTGGCAACGCTGCAGCATTAGCCGCCGCGGATGTTGACTTCTCCTTCACCCTACACCAGTTAAAGAAAGCCGGTGATTTTTGGCCTAACCTGCGTAAAGCAGTCCAACATGGTCTTGATAAAGAACGCGCTTTAGCTGCGTTGACCACTGTACCGGCGCAAATTGCTGGGGTGAGTGATAAAGCGGGTAAATTAGCACCTGGATACATGGCTGACTTGGTCATCGCCGAGGGTGATCTGTTTACTGACGGCACCATCAAGTCAGTATGGTTGCAAGGTGCAGAAACAGAGCTTGCGCCGTTGCGCAAAGCTGATTTTGCGGGAACCATTGCCACTGAGGTTGCGGGCCAAGCCGTTAAGTTTGAGTTACAAGGCGCAGACCGCGTAAATGGTAACCTAGTGATCGGTGAAACGAGCCATAAATTGCGCTCGGTAAGTCGTGATGACAGTAGGTTACGCTTCATTGTTGACGCTGAATTGGCTGGCGCGCAAGGCGTCTGGCGCGTGCAGTTGGAGCAAACGGCGGAGCAGACTTTCGCTGGTGTTGCGGTGGGTCCGCAAGGCCAAACCTTGACCTTTAACGGCGCCCGTGACGCCACTGCAGAAGCTGACGAAGAAAGCGCACAAGCAGAAGCCGCAACGCCGGCGGCGAATTATGTGAGTCGCCTGACCTATCCGAACGTTGCCTACGGCTTAGATGGGCTGCCAGCGCGGCAAAATCTGCATATCAAGAATGCCACGGTGTGGACCGCTGACGAAGCCGGTGTCCTTGAAAATGCCGATATTCTTGTTCGTGATGGCGAGTTCTATCGTATTGGCGAAGACTTACGCACACCATCAGGTTATGAGGTTATCGACGCCACCGGTATGCACGTCACGCCAGGTATCATCGATGAGCATTCGCACATTGCCATTGACCGTGGTGTGAATGAAGGCTCCGAGGCGATTACCTCGGAAGTTCGCATTGGTGACGTGGTCAACCCTGATGATATTCATATTTATCGCTCGTTGGCCGGTGGTACCACTATGGCGCAGTTGCTGCATGGTTCAGCCAACCCTATTGGTGGGCAAGCCCAAGTGATCAAGTTGCGTTGGGGTGCTACCGCAGATCAAATGAAGTTTGATGCGGCACCGCCATCGATTAAATTCGCCCTTGGTGAAAACGTTAAGCAAAGTCGCTATCCATCTTGGTTAAGTTCGCGCTATCCACAAACGCGGATGGGTGTTGAAACCTTGATGCGTGATGGCTTTACTGCGGCGCTTGAATATCGCGACCGCATGGAAGCGTACAAAAAGCTTAGTCGCAGTGAACGTGAGAAGACCGCAGCACCGCGCCCGGACTATCGCTTAGAAACGCTACTTGAGATTCTCGATCGTGAGCGTTTTGTGCATGCGCACAGCTACGTGCAGTCTGAAATTCTCATGCTGCTGCGTCTCGCTGAGGACTTCAACTTTACCCTGACCACCTTCACGCACATCTTGGAAGGCTACAAAGTGGCTTCTGAAATGGCGAAGCATGGTGCCGGCGGCTCGTCGTTTGCTGATTGGTGGGCGTATAAGTTCGAAGTTTATGATGCGATTCCGCAAAACGCCTGCTTGATGTCGGAAAAAGGTGTTCTTACGAGTATCAACTCAGATAGTAATGATCTACAGCGTCGCTTGAACACTGAAGCTGCGAAGTCAGTTACCTATTGTGGCATGGATGAACATGAAGCGCTGAAAATGGTGACCTTAAACCCAGCCAAACAGCTCAAAATTGACGAGTATGTAGGCAGCATCAAAGCCGGTAAACATGCTGACTTTGTGATCTGGAATAACCATCCGCTGAGTTCGTATGCACGCGTTGAACAGACCTGGATCAATGCCCGCAACTTCTTTAATCGCGAACGTGATCAGGAGTTACGAGCTGCATTGCAAACCGAGAAACAGGCGCTTATTCAGAAAGTCCTTGCTGATCCCAATGCCAGCAACGGCGATAGCAACGGCTACAAGCGTGAGCAACCAGCATGGCACTGCGATACCGAGCATGACACTTGGCTAGGTACCTTTACTGCGCACAGCCACGGAGGACACTAAGAATGAAAAAATTATTAACAGCCGTAGTAGCGGCTACAGTGACGCTTTCGGTTGCTGCGCACGATATCGTTCCTGGCGAGGCGCAAACACAGCCGATTCTTTTGCAAAATGGCACCTTACATACGGTAACGAACGGGGTACAAGAAGCGACGGACCTATTGTTTGTCGATGGCAAAATCAGCGCTATCGGCACTGATCTTGCGGTACCTGAAGGCGCTCAAGTGGTTGATGTTAGCGGTAAGCATGTCTACCCCGGTGTTATTGCTTTGGACACCACCCTTGGCTTACGTGAAATCGAAGCTGTGCGCGCCACCGAGGACTCTGAGGAAGTTGGCATGGTGACCCCAGAGGTATCGGGTCATGTTGCCTATAACCCTGATTCCGAGGTGATACCAACGATTCGCTACAACGGTGTATCGCACGCACAAATCGTCCCCCAAGGCAATTTGGTCATGGGCCGTTCAAGCCTTCTGCAGCTGGATGGCTGGACTTACGAAGATGCGGCAGAGCGTCTCAATGTTGGGGTTCATGTGAATTGGCCACGGGTCGGCATTAACACAGCGTGGTGGGAACGTCGTTCGCCTGAAGAGCAACGCAAAGCGAATGCCGAAGCACGTAAAAATCTCGAGCGCACTTTTGTACAAGCGAAAGCTTATTACGATGCCAAGCTTGCCGGAGAATTAGATGGCACCGATTTGCGTTGGGAAGCGATGCTCGGGTTGTTTGACGGCAGTTCAACGCTCTTCGTGCACGCCAATGATAAACGTCAAATCGAAGAAGCAATGGAGCTTACGCAAGAGTGGGGCTTTGATTGGGTTTTGATGGGCGCGCGTGATGCGTGGCGTATGGCCGAAGAGTTGGCTGCTGCCGAAGTGCGTGTGGTGTTTGGTGCGCCATTTGGTCTGCCAAGTCGCCATGATGAAGGCTTTGACCAAGCTTTTGCAACGCCTGCGGCGCTGGCGGCTGCTGGGGTTAATTTTGCTATTAGCTACCCAGGTTACTGGGATGTGCGAAACCTCCCCTTTGCGGCGGGTAATGCAGTCGCGTATGGTCTAGATCGTGAAGCAGCGCTTGCCGCGATCACCTTAAAGCCGGCTGAGTTTCTTGGTGTCGCCGATCGTTTAGGATCTCTGGAAGAAGGCAAACAAGCCACTTTGGTTATCTCTTCTGGTGATTTATTGGACCCGATTGGGCAGAATGTCGAAACTTTGTTTATTGAAGGGCGATTGGTGGATTTAAACAACCGTCATTTGCAACTCTATAATAAATATAAGCAAAAGCCTTAAGTAAAATGTTAACGAAGAAAGCCGATTCATCTGAGTCGGCTTTTTTTCTTCGATAAAAGCTTAAATAACCGAGGCAAAGCTTGTGTTTAGTGGCTTCTGTTGGCACTATTTACAGGTATCTAATCTAATAATAACAATCAAAGTGGGTGAGAAATGTCGGTGAACCGTCACTTATCGAGCGATGGCAAAGAGTTAACGATCTCAATTCATGGCAAATTTGATTTTGGGGTGGTCAATGACTTTCGTCGTGCTTATAGCTCATTAGGCGAGGACAAACCAACGGTTTACATTGATTTACGAGAAACCGAATATCTCGATAGCTCTGCGTTAGGTATGTTGCTCAATATGCGTAAGGCCATTAACGAGCAAGTCAACGCTATTCATATTATTAATTGTCGCTCTGAGGTGCGTAACATTCTCGATATTTCGCGCTTCGACAAGTTATTTGTTATCGATTAATGAGCTCTTGCGGAGGCATCACCTATGCTGAAGCCGTCTAAGCAAGCTATCATTGATGTTTTCCATGATGATACCGTTTTCGCTCAGCAGGTGATTGCTGAAATTAAGCGTTTACGTGTCGCGCAAAAACTACGTTTCCTAAAGCTGCACTATTGGTCTTCGCAAGACGCACCAGCGCATCCAACCATCATAATTAGTCACGAGCTAAGCAAACAACTGTTGCAACCCTTGTGCTGTGCTGAGCAATTATTAATTGTTCCTGAAGCGCCGAGTATAAAGGATTTCAACCGCTGGGGTGGCGAGCTAGCGGAGTGGCCTGAGCATCCTGCCCATCTAGCGCGCCGCATCGAGCGTATGGCGCAGCACTTTAACACGGCACAACAACTTAACGCGGTTCGTGATAGTCTCACATGGCATACGCGCCGGGTGGAACGCGAACATGAGCTCATTGAGCACATTTTTCGTAATGCGCTCAGCCGTAACTTTCTTGATTACCCGCATATCCGTACGCTGCTAGCTCCGGCGGCGAAATTTAATGGCGATCTTTGTTTGGTGGCTCCCGGGCCACAGGGTAATTTGTACGTGATGATGGCTGACTTTACTGGTCACGGACTCGCGCCAGCTACCGGCGCACTGCCGTTGTCGCAGGCCTTTTTTGCAATGGCCGACCGAGGCGTGTCAATTGCCGAAATGGTCACCGAGTTCAATTATCGACTCAACCGCTTACTCCCTAACGATATGTTTTGTGCTTGCTTCGTGCTCGAACTGGCGGCAAGTGGCGAGCGCCTGACTTACTGGAATGGCGGGATGCCACCAGTGCTGGTGTATGGCGCTGATGGCATTATTCGGCATCGGTTAAAGGCGCAACATATGGCGCTTGGAGTGCTGCGTGAAGAGGAGTTTGATGCCCAGGTAGGAACCATAAAGACGCAGGCATCAGACCACTTAGCCCTCTATACCGATGGAGTCATTGAAATGCTAAGTCAGCAGCAGCAATTCTTAGGCGCCGAGACCTTTGAAGACTATCTTGCGCGTTACCCACGGCTGGCGGATTTTGACCAGTTGGTCAAACAGTTAGAAACATTCCGTGGTAATCAACCGCTGCACGATGATTTATCCTTAGCGATTCTGCAGTGTAAGCCCACCGGGTTCGCTTCACCTGGACCGGACAATGCTACTTATGCGCTGCCGTTTAGCTTTACCTGTGAATTGGGTGCTGAAGAGTTGCAACATTTAGATGTGGTCAGCGCTATTTTGAGTGTGCTTGGGCGCTTACCCAAATTGCGTAGTCATCGCACCACAGTGTATTTGTTGCTGGCGGAAGTTTTCAATAACGCGCTAGAGCACGGCCTGTTGCAACTCGATTCGCGCATGAAAGAAGATCCGGATGGCTTTGCGTACTATTACCAACTGCGCGCCGAGCGCTTGGCGGAACTTACCGCGGGGAGCATTACCATTCATGTACATTACCAACCGCAGCAACACTATTTACATTTTACCTTGGAGCATAGTGGCGTAGCTTGGGAATGGCCGCAGGAAGTCAAGGATGCGGCTGCACAGACACGCTCTTATGGACGTGGACTCGAGCTGTTGCAGCAACTTGCCGATGGGGTACAGTGGCACGATGGCGGCAAGCGCATTGCGTTTGGCTACTATTTATCGGCTACCGACTCAACCGCCAGCTAATTTCGCAGTAAAGCCTTGTTGTGTAAAAAACTGCTTACAGGCCTCGCGTTGATCACCTTGTAATTCAATAGTGCCATTTTTCACACTGCCACCGACGCCACATTGCTTGCGCAGAGCTTTTGCATACTCGGCGACGCGCTCAGCATCGTTGGGCAAGTCAAAGACGACGGTGACGCCTTTGCCTTTGCGTCCTTTGGTCTGGCGTTGAATGCGTACGGGCACGCTGGTGTCGACGCTGCGAGGTGCGGACTCCGTTGCTTCTGGCTCGGTTTGACGCTGTTCAAAGCCTAAGTTTTTCAATTGTTCCGATAAGCTTGACACAAATACCTCATATTTTAAGCTTGGAATAACTAACGAAATTGTTATATATTTTTAGAATAAGTATACCACCACAAGTGACACTAGGACCCGGTTATGAAATTGCAGCAGTTGCGTTACATTGTCGAAGTATTAAATCACAACTTAAATGTTTCAGCGACCGCAGAGAGCCTTTTTACCTCGCAGCCGGGGATTAGTAAGCAAGTTCGTATGCTCGAAGATGAGCTCGGCATTCAAGTATTTGAGCGCAGTGGCAAGCACCTGACGAAAGTCACGCCTGCGGGCGAAGAGGTCATCGCTATCGCGCGCCAAATCTTAAGTAAAGTCGATAGTATTAAGGCCGTGGCTAATGAACATACCTTACCGGACCAAGGTAAGCTCAATATTGCCACCACTCACACGCAAGCGCGCTACGCGTTGCCGAGTAAGATTAAGCAGTTCATGCAGCGCTATCCAAGAGTCTCACTACACATGCATCAAGGCTCGCCTGAGCACATAAGTTCGCTAGCCGCCAAAGGTGTGGCTGACTTTGCCATTGCTACTGAAGCCCTGCATCTGTACCAAGATTTACTTATGCTGCCGTGTTACCACTGGAATCGTTCAATTATTGTGCCTAAAGATCATCCGTTAACGAACGCAGGCCAAGTTAGCATTGAACAGTTAGGTGAGTATCCGATTGTGACCTACGTACATGGCTTTACTGGCCGCTCAGAGCTTGATAAGGCGTTCAGCGCGGCAGGTATAACGCCCAATGTGGTGTTTACCGCAACCGATGCCGATGTGATTAAAACCTATGTGAAAGCAGGTTTAGGCGTAGGCGTTGTTGCTACCATGGCGTTTGATGAGCAGCATGATAAGGGCTTAGTGGCACTGCCAGCACAGCATCTATTTGCGCCAAGCACTACCAAGATAGGTTTCCGCAAAGGCACATTTCTGCGCAATTACATGTTTGAATTTATCGAGACGTTCGCCCCGCACTTGACCAAGCCAGTGGTGGAGCAAGCGATGCAACAGCGTACCCAAGACGCTGTTGATCGCTTATTTGAAAAGGTTCAGCTACCGCTTTTGTAACTAGCACTCGATGATGTTGACAGCAAGACCACCGCGCGCGGTTTCTTTGTACTTGGTCTTCATGTCGTTGCCGGTGTCCCACATGGTTTTTATGACCTTATCTAACGATACTTTGTGATCGCCACTGCCACGCAGAGCTAAGCGTGCTGCATTAATTGCTTTTATTGCTCCCATAGCATTGCGTTCAATGCAAGGCACTTGCACGAGTCCGCCAACGGGGTCACAGGTCAAACCTAGGTTGTGTTCCATACCAATTTCAGCAGCATTTTCGACGTTGCTGGCATTGCCACCCATGAGTTCTGCGAGCGCACCTGCTGCCATCGAGCAGGCCACACCGACTTCGCCTTGGCAGCCCACTTCGGCACCACTAATAGAGGCATTCTTTTTGTACAAAATGCCAATCGCCGCTGAGGTCAATAAGAAACGTACGACAGTTTCTTCATCTAAGGGTGAAATGAACTTGTCGGCGTATTTCATTACCGCGGGAATAATGCCCGCAGCGCCATTGGTTGGGGCGGTAACGACACGACCACCGGCGGCGTTCTCTTCGTTCACCGCTAGTGCGAATAAATCGACCCAGTCCATGGTCTGCATGGGGTCGGCAGACTTCTCGTTTTTCAGACGTTGGTATAAGCCTGGTGCACGACGACGCACTTTAAGGCCGCCGGGTAGAATGCCTTCGGTTTTAATACCATTGTCGATACATTTGTCCATGGTGTGCCATATATGCATGAGTCGTTCACGAATGTCTTTTTCGCTACGAAAGACTTTTTCGTTGGCCAACATCAATGAGCTAATACGTAAGCCATGCTCATTGCATTGCTCCAAGAGCTCTGCGGCGCTATCGAACGGGTAGGGGATAGGCTTGCTGGACTGTTCGATGGCTTCTTCTAGGGTGTCATCAAAGTCGGCGTCGCGCACAATAAAACCGCCGCCTATGGAGTAATATAAGTCCTTGTAAATAACCTCCTCGCCTTTATAAAGCCGTAGCTCCATGGCATTGGCGTGGCGTGGCATGGTCTTGCGACGGTGGAACGTGATTGCACCTTCACGCGGAAACTTGATGTCGTGTTCACCTAAGAGTTTGAGGCGTTGCGTTTTCTCCGTATCGGCTAAAAAGTCATCGACTTGCGTGGTATCCACGGTCTCAGGATCTTCACCGGCGAGTCCAAGGATCACCGCTTTACCGGTACCGTGACCTTTACCGGTTTGGCCGAGTGAGCCGAAAAGCTCGACTTTGATACGTGTTGCTTGGCTAAGATCGATACTGTTGGCAGCCGCTTGCAGAAACTCTTTAGCTGCACGCATGGGGCCCACAGTATGTGAACTTGACGGGCCAATACCCACTTTGTAGATATCAAAAACACTAATCATAAATGTAATTGTTAACCTTCGTTGAGAGAGCGAAACAATGTTTGGCGCTCAGGATACACGTGATCGGCCAATTCTCGCAAAATTCCGGCCGTCGCACCCCAAATATTTCTATGTTGATATGGAATAAAGTATACCTGATCGTAAATAAAACGCCTTAAGCGATAGGCAAAATGCTGTTGTTGCTGCATCAGGTGCGCGAGCGGAACAGTAAATATTTCTTCAACTTCACCTGGGTCTGCTTGCAAGGGTTGTGAAGGAGTGATGAATGCAACGTAGGGGCGAATCAGAAAGTTACTGATCACCGGGTAATCTTGCAACACTCCTACCAACTCGACATCTTGCGGTTGCAGCGCAATTTCTTCGTAGGCTTCGCGTAAAGCCGTTGCATAGAGGTCGGCATCATCATGCTCTTGCCGGCCGCCGGGAAAACTAATTTGCCCCGCGTGATGGCGTAAATGATGACTGCGCTGGGTGAGCACCACCTGCAGTTCACCTGCACGTTCCCACAGTGGAATAAGTACCGCGGCGGGGCGCAAGCGTTTCAGCAGCGGTCGCTGTTGCTGTTGCTTGTGGTGCAACTGAAAGCGGTGCAGAAACTCAGCGCGATTCATGATTGCGGTTCTGCAGCGGGGGACGTGGCAAGTACGGGTAAAATTTTCGCGACTTTGTCTAAGGTCTCTTGGTACTCATCTGGGCCCACCGAGTCGACCACTAAGCCACCGCCCGCCCAACAATGAATGCGTCCTTGTTCGGCAACTAGCGTGCGAATACAAATATTAGTGTCGCTGGCGCCATGCTGAGAGATATAGCCCATACTGCCACAATAGAAGCTCCGTCGATGAGGCTCGAGTTCATCGATAATTTCCATAGCGCGAACCTTCGGCGCACCAGTAATAGAGCCACCTGGAAAACAGGCCGCAAGTAAATCAAGCGGCTGTTGTGATGCTTGCAACTGACCTGTCACCGTGCTGACCAAATGATGCACGGCTGGGTAGCTCTCAATGGCAAACAGCGAGGGCACTTTGACACTGTCTGGCTCACAAACGCGACTTAGATCATTGCGCAGTAGGTCTACAATCATCACGTTCTCGGCGCGATCTTTGCTCGCCGCCTGCAACTCTGCGGCCAGTGCTTCATCTTGGGCGGCATCGCTATGTCGTGGGCGAGTGCCTTTGATTGGCTTGGTTTGTACTTGTCCGCTAGGGCTAACGTGCAAGAAGCGCTCCGGCGAGTGACTTAAAATGGCACCGTCGGCGAGGCGCATAAACGCTGAATAAGGGGCTTGATTAGCATCGCGTAGCCGCTGGTAGGCCAGCCACTCATCGCCCTGATAGGGGGCGGTATAGCGCTGCGCAAGGTTAATTTGATAGCAGTCACCGGCCTGCAAATAGGCTTGAACTTGGGCAAATTTACTCAGGTAGTCCACCTTAGTCATATTGCTATGCCATGGTCCGGTTAACTTGAATTCGGCAGCTTCCGCCATAGCTTGTTGTTGCCAAAAGGCCTGCCAATGCTCGAGCTCGGCTTGCGGGCTGAGTAACCACAGGCTATTGCTACTACGATCGTGAATAAGTGCCCGGGTATACAAGCCCACGGCTATCTCAGGTAGCGCGACATCCGCTTCGGCTTGTTCAGGTAGACGTTCCAATGCGCGCCCAGCATCGTAACTCCAAGCGCCGGCTAAGCCACCTTGAAAGGGTAAGTCAGCAGGCCCCTCATAGGGCGGTAGTTTCGCCAACAGCTGCTGAAGTTGTTGGGGCCAGTGTGCAATTTGCGTGGTCACCGCATCGGGTTGCCAAAAAATAAAGTCATACTTACTTTCAGGGTGTGCACAACTGTCGAGTAGCAGCGCGAAAGGCTGTTCGGCGACCGCTGCAAACAAGGCGGCAAAATCGCGATTTGAATGGGCTGTAAGCGCTAGGGGAACAGCAACTATAGTCACAACAACTCTACTCCTAAAACATTTGCACTAAGCTTAACATAAGCACGGCTAAAACTGGTCAGCGTGCGCTGAAAACGCTATGATAGCGGCCAATTGTAACCGCATGAAGTAGAGGAAATCATGGCCATTATTCGTCAGGCTGACTTTATTGAAAGTATCGCCGATGCCTTACAGTATATTTCGTATTACCATCCGCTCGATTTTGTCCAAGCTTTAGAAAAGGCGTACCACAAGGAACAAAGTGAAGCGGCTAAGAACGCGATTGCGCAAGTCTTGACGAATTCGCGCATGGCGGCGCAAGGTCATCGTCCTATCTGCCAAGACACCGGTATCGTCACTTGCTTTGTTAAAGTTGGTATGGGCGTACAGTGGGATAAAACCGACCTCACGGTGCAACAAATGGTGGATGAAGGCACCCGTCAAGCCTACACCAATCCAGAGAATCCGCTTCGCGCTTCGATTGTTGCCGATCCGGCAGGCAAGCGCAAAAACACCGGTGATAACACACCTGCGGTGGTGCACATTGATATGGTCCCTGGTGACCAAATTGAAGTGATGATTGCGGCCAAAGGTGGCGGTTCGGAAAACAAATCCAAAATGGTCATGCTCAATCCCAGCGACTCGATTGCCGATTGGGTGGTGGAAACTATGCCAAAACTCGGTGCTGGCTGGTGCCCGCCGGGAATGATTGGCCTAGGCATTGGTGGTACCGCGGAAAAGTCAGCGGTATTGGCCAAAGAAGCGTTGATGGACCCGGTAGATATTCAAGAGCTGCTCGATCGTGGGCCACAGAATGCCGAAGAAGAGCTCCGCTTGGAAATCTATGAGCGCGTCAACAAGCTAGGCATTGGTGCGCAAGGCCTTGGTGGTGTGACTACCGTCATGGATGTCAAAATCAAGACTGCGCCAACCCATGCTGCATCTAAGCCTGTGACCTTAATTCCGAACTGTGCGGCAACGCGTCATGCGCATTTCTACCTCGACGGTTCAGGGCCTGCGGATTTGCAGCCACCAAAACTAGAAGACTGGCCAGACATTACCTTTGAGCTCGGTGACGATGCCCGCCGCGTCAATCTAGATGACTTGACTCAGGCCGATATTGAGACCTGGAAAACCGGTGAAACCGTATTGCTTTCAGGCAAAATGCTCACCGGCCGTGATGCCGCACACAAACGTATCAAAGACATGCTCGATAACGGCGAAGACTTACCGGTCGATTTTAAGAACAAGTTTATCTACTACGTTGGACCAGTCGATCCTGTGGGCGATGAAGTGGTGGGCCCAGCAGGTCCAACGACGGCCACACGAATGGATAAATTTACCGATTTGATGCTCGATAAAACCGGTATTCTAGGCATGATCGGTAAAGCTGAGCGCGGCCCTGCAACCGTTGCAAGTATTAAGCAACACAAAGCGGTTTATTTGATGGCTGTAGGCGGCGCTGCCTACTTAGTTGCCAAAGCAATTAAGAAAGCCAAAGTAGTGGCTTTTGAAGATCTGGGCATGGAAGCGATTTACGAGTTTGAAGTTGAAGACATGCCAGTGACTGTAGCCGTAGATAGCACCGGTGAAAATGCCCACGAAACCGGGCCGGCGATCTGGCGTGTAAAACTGGAAGCTGCTGATGCTTAGTCTGCAACTGTGGCAATGGCTTACGGCTGGCGCGGCAGCGCTGGTCGTGGGCGCGGGTGCAACTTGGCTGTGGCAGCGGGCGAAGGTGCAACAAGCGGTGCAGCAACGCGAGCATCAACTTGGTCTTGCAGCGCAGCGCGAAGAACAACTCGAGCACGAACTAGAGCAAGCGGAACAGCGAGCACAACAACAGTTCACTCAGTTAGAGCAGCGTTTGCAACGCGCAGACCAAGAAAAACAGCAGCTCCAACAGCAGCGCAGCCAGTTACAGGCTGATTTAGCCGCTAATCAGAGTAAGCTCGAAAGTACCCTCAAACATGCCGAAGAGAAGCAGCGACTGCTTGAGGCGAGCGAAGAGCGCATGAAGAAGGAATTTGAGCGTCTTGCGCAACAGATATTTGAGCAAAAATCTGAACGACTGCAGCAAAGCAGTAAGCAAACCCTTGAAGTGACCCTCGCACCATTTAAGCAACAGCTTGAAGCCTTCAAAAAGCAGGTGGAGAGTCAATACACCGAAGAGCTCAAGCAACGTGCGTCGTTAACCACTGAAATTACCTCGCTGCAACAGCTGAATAAGCAAATGGCGGCTGAAGCTGATGCCCTGACGCGCGCCTTGAAAGGCGATACTAAAGCGCAAGGGAACTGGGGCGAGGTCGTGTTGGAGCGTATTCTCAACCAGTCCGGCTTGCGTGAAGGCCACGAATATGAAACTCAGAGCCATCATCGCGACGAAGACGGTAGGTCGTTTAAACCTGATGTGGTCGTGCATTTGCCGAACGAAAAAGATGTGGTGATTGACTCGAAAGTGTCCTTGGTAGCGTACGAACGTTACTTCAATAGCGACGATGACAAGGATCGTGAAGCGGCCTTGGCCGAACATGTCAATTCACTGCGGGCCCACATTAAAGGCCTGTCGAAAAAGAACTACCAGCAGCTTGATAGCGTGCGTACGCTCGATTATGTGTTGATGTTCATCCCGATTGAACCTGCGTTTCTGCTTGCTGTGGACCGCGATCCTGAGCTCATTCGCTTAGCTCTTGAGCACAATATTATGTTGGTTAGCCCAACCAATTTGTTGGTTGCGTTGCGCACTGTGAATAACATTTGGCAGTACGAGCACCAAAACCGTAATGCGCAAAAAATTGCCGAAGACGCAGGCCGGTTGTACGACAAATTTGTCGGCTTTATCGAAGATATGCAGAAGATCGGCAATAGCTTAGACACCGTACGTAAACATTACGATGGCGCTATGAATAAACTCTCAACGGGTCGCGGCAACTTAATTGGCCGTGTTGAGAAGTTTAAAGAAATGGGCGTGCAGAGCTCGAAGAAACTCGACAGCAAGTTGCTTGACGATGACAGCGACGCTTAAACGTCGCTGTTTTTTCAATACTGCTAACGAACCACCGTACCCCAGAGGTCATATTCGTCGGCATGTTCAATAGCAACATCGACGCGTTGACCCGGTTGTACATCGTATTCACCGTTCAAATAGACAAGACCATCAATTTCCGGCGCATCGGCATAACTACGGCCAATTGCACCCTCGGCATCCACTTCGTCGATCAGCACTTGTAGCGTGCGGCCGATCTTCTGTTGTAAATGTGCTGCACTGATCTCCTGTTGGACTTCCATGAAGCGTGCGTAACGCGCTTGTTTGACCTCTTCAGGAACGGCGTCAGGCAGCTCGTTAGCTTTGGCACCTTCAACGTCCGAATAGGTAAAACAGCCGACGCGATCAAGTTGTGCGTCACGTAAAAACTGCAACAGTTCTTCGAACTCCTCTTCGGTTTCGCCAGGGAAGCCAACAATAAAGGTGCTACGAATGGTTAAATCAGGACAGGTCTTGCGCCAATTTTGAATACGCTCAAGGGTTCGGTCGGCGGAACCTGGGCGCTTCATCAAACGCAAAATACGCTTATTGGCGTGCTGCAGCGGAATATCTAAATAAGGCAGAATTTTTCCTTCGGCCATTAACGGAATCACATCATCCACCGACGGGTAGGGGTAAACGTAGTGCAGGCGCACCCAAATACCTAACTTGCCGAGCGCTTCACAGAGCTCGAGCATGCGCGTTTTCACCGGTTGGCCATCCCAGAATCCAGTTTTGTGCTTCACGTCGACGCCGTAGGCACTGGTATCTTGTGAAATCACCAAGAGCTCTTTTACCCCCGCATTCGCTAGTCGCTGCGCTTCAGCGAGAACGTCACCCACGGGCCGGCTGACCAGATCGCCGCGCATAGATGGAATGATGCAAAAGGTACAGCGGTGATTACAGCCCTCGGATATTTTTAAATAAGCAAAATGTTTGGGAGTGAGTTTCACCCCTGTTTCCGGCACCAGATTCTCAAATGGTATCTGTTCAGGTTTAGGCACATAGGTGTGTACATGCCCCATCACTTCTTCATAAGCATGCGGGCCGGTGATGGCCAAGACATTCGGGTGCACTTCTCGAATTTCATCATCCTTGGCACCGAGACAACCGGTGACAATGACTTTACCGTTCTCGTTGAGCGCCTCGCCAATGGCGTCGAGCGACTCTTGCACCGCACTATCGATAAAACCGCAGGTATTCACAATCACCATATCGGCGTTATCGTAAGTGTTAACGATGGCATAGCCTTCAGTGCGTAACTGCGTGAGAATGCGTTCAGAGTCGACGAGGTTCTTTGGGCAGCCGAGGCTGACAAAACCAATTTTAGGTTGGCTATTCATATTAACCTTGGTCACTCGCGGTGGCGGCAAAGACATCGTTCAAGTAGGCCGCAATTCGCACACCACCTTGCTGTAAACGTTGCTTCATGATTGGGGTGTAGTTGTAAACGTAGTCCCAGCTCAAATAGGGTTCATCGGTTTTGGGGTAAACATCGTCACGCAATTGTGAACTCTCGTTAATCCAAGTATAAGGGTCAGGCGTCGCCCAGTCTTGCGCTTGCGCAGGGGGGATACGGCGCTGTAGCCAGTGCGAGAACTCACTGTATGAAAGCTGTTGATGGTCCACGAGGCCAGAGTCCCAGACGCGGTGCAAATTACTCTGCTCACCAAAGAAAACCACTTTAACATCATTGCCGCCGCGATCGTTTAGTGCCGCTGAACCGACATGCAAGGGTTGATGTAAGTCACCGATAATATGCACGATAAAGCGTAAGGCGAGTTGTTTTTCTTCACGCGTCGCGCTATCGCTTTGCAGTGTTGCAGTAAAGTCTTTAAGTGCACTCATGGCATCGCCTTGCGGCGGACAGTCGTCGGCATGATAATCATGCGGTTGCTGCAAGGTCACATAGTGATACGGATTTGCTGTTTCTTGCCAAAATTCACTTGGATTCGAACGCATTTCGTCCGCGTAAGTTGAAGCTTCGGCAAGGGACTCGGGCCCAAGTAGCGCGCGAATTGCTGCTTTGGCTTCATCGGTAAGGTAATGGGTAGCGATTTTGCCGGTAATGCGGTGGCCAGTTTTGCCCCAAGCATGGGCTGGTGCAGCGCTAAAACTCGCAACGGATGCCAGAGTAAAGGCGCTAAGTGTAGCTAGTGCTAATTTTGAAATTGTCATAGTCGTAACCGTCAAAGAAACAATGCGGTTATTTTACGGGTTCTTAGGCAGAAGCCAACGATCTTTTGCAGCCTGAAATTCAAGATCTTGTTGCACCTGAGGAATAGCGCTATTGATCAGCTCAATGCTGCGTTTACCCCATGCGGTCGCCGGACAGCCAACGGCACCAGCAACTTGGTTAGCTTGATTCTGCAAAATAGGGACAAACACCAAATCGATAGGGAGCACTTGGTTGTGATAGTTGAGCAGCATAGGGTAATCGATGACGAAGTCGACGCGCTTAGCATTCACCATAGCTAACATATTGGCGTTCGCATCTTTACCTGAAACCTCCGAAAAGTGCTCCGTGTTGTAGAGAAAGCGCTCGATAAAAGGTTGTAGGTCGCCATAGCGTCGCCCTAAGGGCTGGGCAAATCGATATTCACGTTGTTTTAGCATTTCAACCAAATCAACCGGACGGCCAAAGCGTTCAATAAGCTCTTCGGCTACTTCAGGACGGGTGATGATACCGTGGGCTGGATAGTTGAGCACGACATCGGAATAGGTCACCGTATCTGCGGGGCTGATATTGCGAATCATGCATGGAAAACAAAGGTTTTCACCCTGGCGCATCTGCGCCGCAATGCGCCCCTGAGGCAAAAACTCAATACGTTGTTCGGTGTTAGGTAGCGCACGTTTAAAGGCCTCAATCATGCTGTCGCAGATCCCTTGATGCGCATAATAGCCGTCAACAATGTGAAAGGGTGGGGCACTGTTGACCCCCCAAACGATGGTATGGGCTGATGCTTGCTGCTGTGACTGTTGCGCACTAGCGACAGTGCTGAGCACGAAGCTAAGCACAACGAAACTTAGAGTCAGAGCTTGTTGGACAACACGCAAACTGCGAACCTCGTATGGCTAACATTAGGTTAACCATCATAACGATTGCTAAAGTGATTCGCTAGCGTAAATTCTCAGCGCGCATATGATCGACCCACATTGCTGTCGAGCCGCACACTGCAACAGGAATCATAATCAAATTCACAATCGGCACCGACGCAAGAAACGCAACCACGACGCCAAAGGTTAGGCTCTTACCTTGATGGCGGTGCAAACTTTCGCGCATGGCCCGAAAGGGCACTTTGTGATTGTCAAAAGCGTAGTCGGCATATTGAATCGTCATCATCCAGCCGCCCCAAAGCAACCAAAGCAGTTGGCCGATAACAGGAAGAAAGATGAGCAACAGAAAGAAGCCCAGAGAACGTGGAATAAAATAGAGTATTTTCTGGAATTCGCGGCCCAAGGTGCGCGGAATGTCTTTGATCATACCGGCGACGCCACCATCGGGTGCAGACACGCCAGTAAGACGCTCCTCCACTTTTTCAGCAAGGAGACTATTGAAAGGCGAAGCAATAATGTTGGCGACACTGGTGAAGGTCATCGCAAATAGCAACAGCACGGCAATAATGATCAGCGGCCAGAGTACCACTTCAAGCCAGTGTAACCAGCCCGGCAGCCATGCCATGAAATCAGCGACCCAGAGGGTGGTGTAATGGAACACCGCAACAATGGCTACACTGAACAATAGAATGTTGATGCTCAGCGGAATTAGGGCATAACGGCGCACGCCTTTTTGAAAGGCGAGTTCGAAGCCTCGGGCAACATAGCTTGCGCCGAAATCACTGTAACTCGACTGCGACATAGACCCTCCATGTGTTCAGAAAATAACGCAAAACCATTCTTTTGCGAAAGCTTAACGCAGTATACAAACTTATAATCGCTAACTAACCTTGAAAATGTTACAAAATCTAGCATTATGAAAGTCTGCTAGCCAATACCCTGACATAATAACTAGAAACAGGAATTCATGCGTCTTAAACATATCAAACTTGTTGGCTTTAAGTCGTTCGTCGACGCCACCAAAGTGCCGTTCCCGCACCAGATGACTTGTGTTGTCGGGCCGAACGGCTGTGGTAAGTCAAATGTTATTGATGCGGTGCGCTGGGTACTGGGCGAAAGCTCGGCCAAGAACCTACGTGGTGACGCCATGACTGATGTTATTTTTAACGGCTCAGGGGCGCGCAAGCCGGTGTCGCAAGCCAGCGTCGAATTGGTTTTTGATAACTCTGATGGACGCATACAAGGCGAGTACGCAAATTACGCTGAAATATCGGTGAAGCGATTGGTCACGCGCGATGGGCGCTCCGACTATTTTCTTAATAGTAGCAAGTGCCGGCGCCGTGATATTACCGACTTATTCTTGGGTACCGGTTTAGGCCCGCGGAGTTATGCCATTATTGAGCAAGGCATGATTTCCCGACTCATAGAATCGAAACCGCAAGAGTTGCGTGTTTTCATTGAGGAAGCTGCGGGGATTTCGAAATACAAGGAACGGCGCCGCGAAACGGAAAACCGCATGCAACACACGCGCGACAACCTTGACCGGTTAAATGATGTGCGTGATGAACTTGGCAGTCAGTTGGACAAGCTGCAACGGCAAGCGGCTGCGGCGCGGCGTTATAAAGATCTCAAACAACAGGAACGCAAGTTTAAAGCCGAATTACAAGCCTTACGTTGGCTCACCCATGAACAGCAAGCCGAGCGTTTGCGGCAGACTATTCGGGAACATGAAGCTGAACTCGAGCGCTGGTTGGCCGAACAACGTGGCAGTGAGCGCGGTACCCTGGAGCTGCGCGAACAAGCGACTGAAACAAAAGCGAAACTCGACGAAATTCAGCAGCGTTTTTACCAATTAGGTAATGACGTCACCCGAACTGAGCACCAATTACAAGCCCTGCGCACGCAAGCTCAGCAACGTGAGCAGCGGCAACAGCAATTGCAAAGCGAGTTGGGGCAGCTTGATGAGACCTACCAGCGCGATGTCGAGCAAGAAATTGAAATTAAGCTGCAACTTGAGCAACTCGAACCTGAGCTGGCGCTTGCCAACGAAGCCGCCGAACATGCTCAAGTAGCCTTTCAACAGCATGAGGAAGCTTGGCTGCAGTTACAGAACGACTATCAAGCTTTTCTGACCGAGCAACAGCGACAGCGTGAGCATCTGCAACAGTTACAGTTACAGAGTGAACGCAATGCAGCACAGCTACAACGCACGCAGCAGCAACGTCAGGACGCTGTCGAACAAGCGCAGCTTGTGCAAAAAGAGCTCGATGAACTCAAGCAGCATGAGGCCGCAGCGCACCTAGCGCAGGCCGAAGCAGCACTGGCTGATGCTGAACAGGCGTTAGCAGCGCAGCAACAACAGCAGCATGAGGTACGTGAGCAGCGCCAACAATGCACTGCCCAGTTGACCGACTTGCAGCAACAAGAACAGAAACTTGTGGGCCGCGAAAGCTCTTTGCAAACCTTGTTAGCCGCAGCTCAAGCCGATTGGCCGGCGACCCTGGCTAATTGGCTCGCAGAACAAGGTTGTCAGCCATTGGGGCAAGTGCGCGACCTCCTCGAGGTCAATGAGGAGTGGCGGTTGGCAGCCGAACAGGCCTGTTATGCGTGGCTGGATGCTTATGTGCTGGAGCAAGTGCCCGATGCTTGGCCCGAACATTTAGGTACGCGCCTCGTTGTGTTGGGTGCTGAGAAAGTGCCAACAGAGAGTCTAGCGGCGCATGTTAGCGGGCCCTTGCAACGCTGGGGCTATCTGCAGCAGATGCAGCTATGTGCTGACGCCGCGCAAGCCGGGCAACACCATCGCAGTGCGATGGCGTTAACGTCGACCGGGCAATTGTGGCATCTTGGCAGCTATCAGGCGCCGCACGTTGCCGCTGAAGAGAGTCAACTGTTGCAACAGCAAGAGTTAGAGCAAACCAGCACCGAGCTTACCCAGGTTCGAGCAGCAATTGAAGACCAGCAATCGCGCTTAGTAACACTCACAGAGCAACGGGACGCCATAGCAGCAAGCCTTGCCAGCAAGCAACGCGCGGTACATGAGGCGCAGGCCAATGCTGCAACCTGGCGGGAAAAACAACGTTGGCAAGCAGAACAACAGGCGCAGTTAGCGGGCAAGCTTGAGCGCTACCAAGCACAGCAAGCTGATTTGGCAGAGACGGCTGAAACTCTACAACTACAGTGTGAAGAACTACAGGCAACACTTGCTGAGGCAGAGCAGCAGCAACCCGATACTGATGCCGGTGAGTGGCAAACCAAGCGCGAAAACTTGCAAGCAGAGCGACAACAGTTGCGAGACCGCGCTCAACAAAGCCAGCAGCAATGGCAAGACAAAAAGCTGCAGTTTGAGCAATACAAAAGTCAGCTACAGCATTTGCAAACCTTGCTACAACGTCTGCAACAACAGCAACAGCAGGCGCAAGAACAGTTGCAATTGCTCGCTGATGGAAGCGATCAGCAAGAAGAAACTGAAGTGCTGGCGCTGCAACTTGAGGAACTCTTGCAGCAGCGCGAACAGGTGGATGATGAGCGTCGCGAGTGGGCCAATAAGCTGGCCGACATCGAACAACAACTCCATGATGTAAGTAGCGGTGCCAAGGGTGTTGAGACGCAAATTGAAAAGGCCCGCCAGCAGTTACAAAGCAGCCAAATGGAGCTGGCAGCCGTGCAAGAGCGCAGTCGCAATGTGCTTGCTGTACTTGAAGAAATGCAGCAGCCATTGAAGCCAGTGTTAGAACAATTACCAGAGAACGCTGACGAGAAACAATGGCAGCAAGAGGTTGAACGCTTGCAAAGTGCAATTGCGCGGTTGGGGGCCATAAACTTGGCCGCGATTGAAGAAGCTGAAACCCTGGCCGAGCGTAAAGACTACCTTGACCAACAGCATGAAGATTTGAGTGCCAGTTTGGAGACGCTGGAAACGGCAATTCGAAAAATTGACCGCGAAACGCGGCAGCGCTTCAAAACCACTTACGATGCCGTAAATAACGGACTGCAAGAATTGTTTCCGAAAGTCTTTGGCGGTGGTAGTGCCTACTTGGAACTTACCGAGGATGATCTACTCGAAACAGGTGTCGCCATTATGGCGCGACCACCAGGAAAGAAAAACAGCACAATTCATCTGTTATCGGGTGGTGAAAAGGCGCTAACAGCTTTATCATTAGTGTTCGCGATTTTCCGTTTGAATCCAGCACCGTTTTGTTTGCTGGATGAAGTCGATGCGCCGCTAGATGACGCAAACGTAGGGCGTTTCTGTCGGTTGGTCGAAGAAATGTCGCAAACGGTACAATTTATCTATATCAGTCACAATAAAGTGGCAATGGAAATGGCGTCCCACTTAGCTGGGGTCACTATGCAAGAGCCCGGTGTTTCGCGGCTTGTGGCGGTGGATGTCGATGAAGCTGTGGCGTTGACCGAAGCCTCATAGAAATACAACAACAGAACATCAAAATCATGGAAAGCCTGCAATGAGTACCATGCAAATCGTTTTTAGCATTATTGGTTTACTGTTGATCGCGTTGATCATCGGCCACGGCATGTGGAACATTCGCCGCAACGAACGCCGCAAACTTGAGCAGCAACTTGAGCTCGAGCAAAAACGCCAGCGTGCGCAGGAAAACACGGGTTTTGACGACGATGGTATTGGCGAGGTTCGCGTCATTCGGCGGGCTTCTGAGCGTCCAAGTGCGAAGCAAGAGTCAAAGCGGGCAGGGCAGAAGCAACAGATAACCCGTGTCGAGGCTGACGAATTGCAGCCACGTAAGAGTGCCACAGAGCCAGCCGCAACATCCAAGAACACGACAAACAAACCAGCGCAGGGCAGTATTCGCGCGGGTGCCGATGATGATGACTTTGAGTTGCCTTCGGTCGCGGCGCAACCAGACGAATTAAAACAAGCGGAGCAAGCCAGCAAAACCAAAGCACCAACAGCTCAAAAGGCTGCGGCAGCGAGCAAGCCTGCCGAACCAGCCCAACAAAGTATGGATTTGCCGCTAGAGCCGGGTGATGAACCACCACTTAACCAAGAACCCGACATGGTGATAGCGCTGCATGTGGTGGGGCAAATTAGTGGTCCATTGTTATTACAGCAACTTACCGAATTGGGCTTCAAGTACGGTGAATTTGATATTTTCCACCGTCATGTCGATAGTGCAGGAACAGGTCCAGTATTATTTAGTCTCGCTAATATGTTTAACCCGGGTACCTTTGATATTGACGCGATGGAGCACTTTGAAACCAAGGGCTTGGCGCTATTCTTGGCGTTGCCGATCAAGAGCAATTCGACACAAGCCTTTACCATGATGCACAACGCTGCGGAAAAAATTGCGGCGGCGGTTGAAGGCGGCCAAGTTCTAGATGAGCATCGCAACCCGCTTACCCGTCAAGCAGTGCAACACATTCATCAAAGTATCCGTGAATACGAACGTAAACGACTTATTCGACAGTAGGCCTATGACAGATCCAACAGTTGTGCAGCGTGCGCAGGAATTGCGCGCGCTGATCACCCAGTACAATCGTGAATATTATGAGCTCGATGAGCCAACAGTTCCGGATGCCGAATACGACCGCCTTTTTCGCGAGTTACAACAACTTGAAGCGGAGCATGCGGATCTTCAAAGTGCGCAATCACCAACGCAAAAAGTAGGTAGCCAACCACTGAGCGCGTTTACCCAGGTGACCCATGAAATGCCAATGTTGTCGCTGGACAATGCTTTTGACCGCGATGAATTTATGGCTTTCGCGAAACGCGTCGATGAACGGCTTGATAGTGCTGCTGAGGTCGCCTACTGCTGTGAGCCTAAGCTAGACGGTGCTGCGGTAAGTTTACTTTATGAAGACGGAAAACTCGTCCGCGGCGCAACCCGAGGTGATGGACAAACCGGTGAAGACATCACCGCAAATGTGCGTACCATTCGCAACTTGCCGCTGCAATTACAAGGGGACTACCCCGCGCGCCTTGAGGTGCGTGGTGAGGTCTTTATGCCGGTGCAAGCCTTTGCCGAGTATAACGAGAAAGCCTTAGCGCGCGGTGAAAAAACCTTTGCCAATCCGCGCAATGCCGCTGCCGGTAGTTTGCGGCAATTAGACTCGCGTATCACAGCGCAACGACCGTTGCATTTCTATTGTTACAGCATGGGTATTGTGAGCGATGAAGCGCAATTGGCTGATTCTCACTATGAGCGTTTGCAGCAGCTTGCCGCATGGGGTTTGCCCATCAGTGCCGAAGTTAAACGCGTTAGCAATGCCCAAGGTTGTGATGCCTATTATGCCGACATCTTAGCGCGCCGTGAGCAGCTACGTTACGAGATCGATGGCATCGTACTCAAAGTGGACAGTATTCATCAGCAACAGGACCTTGGTTTTGTCTCCCGGGCTCCGCGCTGGGCCATTGCGTGGAAATTTCCTGCCCAAGAAGAAATGACGGTGCTCAAAGGCGTGGATTTTCAAGTAGGACGCACGGGTGCGATTACGCCGGTAGCGCGACTGGAACCGGTTTCTGTTGGTGGGGTTACAGTGTCCAATGCCACCCTCCACAATGCCGATGAAATTGACCGACTTGATGCGCGCATCGGCGACACAGTGATTATTCGTCGGGCTGGTGACGTGATTCCGCAGGTGGTAAGTGTGGTGGTTGAGCGTCGCCCGAGTGCGGTGCAAAAAATTCATTTTCCCAGTGAATGTCCGATTTGTGCCTCGCATGTTGAACGTGCAGAGGGTGAAGCGGTGGCCCGTTGTACTGGCGGACTCTTCTGTGCGGCGCAACGTAAAGAAGCGATTAAACACTTTGCCTCCCGTAAGGCAATGGATATTGATGGTTTAGGCGATAAGCTTATTGAGTTGCTGGTCGAGCGTGAGTGGCTGAAGTCCCCGGCCGACTTGTTTACCTTGCAAGCCCGTGAGCTGGCCATGCTGCCTCGAATGGGGGATAAGTCTGCGCAAAATATTGTGTCGGCAATTCAACAAAGTAAAACCACCACCTTGGCGCGTTTCTTATACGCATTAGGGATTCGTGAAGTTGGCGAGGCCACGGCGGCTAACCTTGCGGCGCATTTTGCCTCACTCGATGCATTAATGGCCGCGAGTAAAGAACAACTCGAAGAAGTCAATGATGTTGGCAGTGTGGTGGCAAGCCACATTTATCAGTTTTTCCGCGAACCACATAATCAAAGCGTCATTACCGAGCTCTTGGCACAAGGCATTGTGTGGCCCAAAGTAGAGCAGCTCGCTGCAAGTGAGGCGACGCTAGAGGGCAATACCTATGTGCTTACCGGTACCTTAACGCAAATGACGCGCGACGAAGCCAAACAAGCTTTGCAAGCGCGAGGTGCGAAAGTGACCGGTAGTGTGTCAGCAAAAACCACGGCGGTGATTGCAGGTGATAACGCTGGCTCCAAACTGACGAAAGCGGAACAACTTGGCGTCACCGTGCTGAGTGAGGATGACTTAATGGAGTTGCTGGGTTCGTAAGGCGCGAACCCAGCATTTCGGTGTGTTAGCTATCGTTGCTCATGCGTGTCACATCAACAATGAGTTTCAAACGCTGACCCGGCTGCAAGTAATTGCGGCGATTGATTTGATTCCACTTTTCAATGTCACGAATGCTCACGTTAAAGCGATCCGCAATGCGTGCTAACGAGTCGCCAGAGCGCACTTGGTAATGGATGTTACGGGTTACGCCTGAAGCTTTTTCTTCACCTTGCCAAACCACCAGTTTACGCCCAGGGCGCAGCGGGTCACTTGGCGCCATGCCATTCCATTTGGCGAGTTGGCGGAGGTTCACACCGTATTCGCGACTCAAATCCCATAAGGTATCGCCACTTTTAATGGTGTGGTCGATTTTGTAACTGCCTTGTTGGCGTGATTGCGTGGCCGTAAGGCGTTGATCAGCCGAGAGGCTGTAGTCATCGAGCTCGCGTGAGGCGGCAGGCACGAGTAAGTAGTCGCCAGCGCGGATCAGGTGCCCAGTCAGGTTATTGGCTTGCTGAATAGCATGGGCAGTGGTGTGGTACTGCTTGGCAATGACAATCAAACTTTCACCTGATTGCACTTTATGGCGGTGCCAACGCACTAAGTCATCACGTTCTGCAGTGGCAAGCCATTGTTCTAAACGTTCGGCGTTTGCCAGTGGTAGCAGCAACCGGTGCGGGCCAGCCGGGTCCGTTGCCCAACGATTATAGCCTGAGTTGTAATGGTGCAATTGGGCCAATTCGAGGCCAGACATCTCTGCTGCAAGGGCTAAATCGATTTGACTGTCGGTCTCGACCACGCGCAAATAGGGCTTGTTTTCGATAGGCATCCAACTGACTTGGTACTTCTCCTGCTGGCGCAAGATATCGGCAAGGGCAAGCAATTTAGGCACATACGCACGGGTTTCGCGCGGCAAGTCTAATGACCAAAAATCCGTAGGCTTTCCCGCACGGGCATTACGGCGGATCGCCGAATTGACGCGGCCTCCACCAGAATTGTACGCCGCCAAAGCGTGCAGCCAATTATCGAAGCGGCCATTCAAGGCGGTCAAGTAGTCGAGCGCGGCATGGGTCGCAGAATACACGTCACGGCGGCCGTCGTACCACCAGTTGATATCTAAGCCGTACTGCCGCGCTGTGCCAGGAATGAATTGCCAAATTCCTGCAGCGCTGCCATGTGAATAGGCAAAGGGGTCGAACGCACTCTCAACAATCGGCAGCAGGGCGAGTTCCAGTGGCAAGTCACGTTTTTCGATTTCTTCAACGATAAGATGCATGAAGGGTGCGGCGCGCTCGGCAATACGATCCATGTAACTCGGATGCTGCAAGAAAAATTTGCGTTGTGCATCAATGCGTTTGTTATCGGGGATCGGCATCGTCAATTGGCGACGGATTCGTTGCCAGAGGTCAGCTTCTTGCTGTGGGGTCACTTCTTCAACCACCGGCAGCGGGGCAATCAACTCTGGGTTCAAAAGCTGAATCTCAGCCACGGGGGTAGATTGCTGCTGGGATTGCTGCGTGACCTTGACGTCTTGATCGTGCTGGTTTGTTGTTTTTGTTTTCGCTGTTTCGGTCGGTGTTGATTGACAAGCAGCCAAAACCGACGCACTTAGCGTCAGCATAATCAGTTTTTTCATGCATGGCTTCCTATAGGTCTATTCTAACTTGTAGCGCACTTTAACTCAGTTTACGGCCTTAAAAGTTATCTTTCCACTGTCTTAACTTGGCAAATGCCGCGGCGTCGTCAGCGCGCAAAAAAGGATTAATCTGCAATTCCCGTTCCAGCGTTGAAGGTAGCGAAGGACGTTGCTCTTCACGCCAGGCTGCGACCTCCTTTTGCGCGGCGGCTATCGCTGTATTGTCAGGTTCTGCTGCACGGGCAAAGTTTAAATTTGCCGCCGTGTACTCATGGGTACAATAGACGCGCGTCATGGCTGGAAGTTCGGCCAACTTGCGTAAAGATGCGAAGAATTGTGGCGCCGTCCCCTCAAACATGCGACCGCACCCAGCGCTAAACAATGTATCACCGCAAAATAACAGACCATCGGTATAAAAACTGATGTGGTCTAAGGTGTGCCCGGGCGTTTCCAAGACACGAAATTCACTGCTAAGGCCCGCGGGTGTAAACCTATCGCCCTCTTTAAGGCGGTTGCTGATACCCTTTATCTTTGGATTAGTGGGACCGTATACCGGTACTTGGTAGTGCTCGAGCAAAGGTAGCAAACCGTCGGTATGATCCCAGTGGTGATGCGTAATCAGAATACTTGCTAGGCCTATATCTTGTTGTTTTAACCAAGCCAATACGGGGACTTCGTCGCCGGGGTCAACAATAACGGCATCGGCATTCTCCGTTGGCTGTATAGCCCAAATGTAGTTATCATCAAAGGCAGGTATTGGCGTAATGATCATAGCGCTTCATCTTTTAGTTGCGAGCTTTGCAACGAGTATACAGGGCCAGAGCCACGATGTTAAAACCAGCTTTACGTGAACAAGCGGTAGCGCCGCCAAAACATTGGCAGGATTTAGCTAATGGGGCATGGTTGCAAGATCAGATTGAGGTTGCTTTGGCGCCTCATGTGGAGCGCTTGTATGGCTATCATTTCGCCCGCGTGGGTCAGTTGAGTGCACAACTGCAGTTGCCACAATCGGCGATTAAGCACTGTTTTAGTCTGGCAACAGGGCCCTCTGAACAGGTCCAGCTCTGCGCGGAGCCTACACATTTGCCGTTTGCCGAAGCCAGTCTCGATGCCATTCTATTAACTGGAGAACTTGAATTTGCTAAGGATCCGCACCAGATCTTACGTGAGGTGAGTCATAGCTTGATTGCTGATGGCAAGTTGCTCTATGTCGGCTTTAATCCCTTTGCGTGGCATCAGCTACAATTATTATGGCCTGGTAAAGTGAACCAATACCCATGGTGTGGACGTTCATTTACCAGGTCGAGAGTGCTGGACTGGCTCGCCTTATTGAACTTTGAAGTGAGTGCAGTGAGTTACTTCGCGCCGAGTTTTTTGCAGCAGCGTTGGCAATGGCCTGAACGCTTAGCGACGCACACCCATAAGTGGCTACCACAATTGGCCAGTTGCTATATGATTGTGGCGCGCAAGCGAGAGTATCCGCTGACGTTGTTGCCAGAACGCAGCAAACGTCAGCGCGTACCAGCAAACTTACAAACGGTACCGTTAGCGAATCAAACACAGATAAAGGAGTTGTGATGTTAAGTCCACAAGAACTATGTGCAAATGCCAAAGGTAATGTGCAGGAGATCAATGTCGAACAATTACAAGAGCGCATTGCTGAGGGCGCACGCGTGATCGATGTGCGTGAACCTGGTGAGTATGCCGCCGGACACATTCGTCAAGCTGTCAACATGCCGCGTGGAGTGCTCGAAATGCAGCTCAACCAGCATCCAGATGTGGCGGGCTACGATGACGCCCTTAAGCGCATTGCCGAGCAACCTTTATATCTTATTTGTCGCTCGGGCGGGCGCTCAGCTTTGGCTGCTGAATCACTGCAGCGCATGGGCTTCGAGCACGTCTATTCGGTAGACGGAGGCATGCAGGCATGGGAAGAGAAAAAATACCCGCAAGTCACAGGTGAGTAACTTCTTTCACCCCTCGTAGCCAGTGTCGTCTTGCAACGCGTCGCCACTGGCTGCTTGTCTGGCGAGTTCATCACAACGTTCGTTTTGCGGATGGCCAGCATGGCCTTTTACCCACTTCCAATGGATGGTATGGCGTTGTGTCGCGGCGTCCAAGGCACGCCATAAATCGGAATTCTTAACCGGTTTTTTTGCTGCTGTACGCCAGCCGTTGCGTTTCCAATTGTGGATCCATTTCTGAATACCATCTTTCAGGTATTGGCTATCCGACGTAAGAGTGATTTCGCAGCCTTGGTTCAAGGCTTCGAGAGCTTTAATAGCGGCAAGCATTTCCATGCGGTTGTTCGTTGTTAAGCGAAAGCCTGCACTAAGCTCTTTATGGTGTTTGCCATACTCGATGACGATCCCATAGCCACCCGGCCCAGGATTACCTAAGCAGGAACCATCAGTGTAAATATGTACTTGTTTCTGCGGTGCCGTCACGAGTTGAACTCCTGCCACAATGGTGCATCAATGAGTTTTAACCGCTCTTGGTGGGCTTGCTCTTCTGCCTCAGAGGCTTTGATCACTCGGAGTGCGGGTTTATTACTTACACGGCTCCAATCGACGGTCTGTCCATTGTGTTGATGATTTTTCTTTTGTGTGGCGAGCTCGAGCTTTGTTTGCCCGCCAGTCATGGCAAGGTAGACGTCGGCGAGCAATTCGGCATCAAGTAAAGCGCCGTGGAAGGTACGGTTGGAGTTATCAATACCAAATGCACGACAGAGGGCATCGAGGTTGTTTTTTTGCCCTGGCCGCATTTCGCGTGCCAGCAGCAAGGTGTCGAGGACGCTGCAATAATCAGAGGTTTTACCAAAGCCGTTACGGAGAAGGGCGAACTCATGGTCCATAAAGCCGACATCGAACGCAGCGTTGTGAATGACCAGCTCGCCGCCATCGATAAACTTTAAAAAGTCATCGGCAATTTGCGAAAACACGGGTTTATCTTGCAAAAACTCATTGGTAATACCGTGAACTTCAATAGCCTCCTGCTCAACCACGCGTTGTGGATTGATATACACATGAAATGTATTGCCAGTCAGCTTACGTCCGATGAGTTCAACCGCACCAATTTCGATAATGCGATGACCGCGTGCTGGATCGAGGCCTGTGGTTTCCGTATCAAGAACGATTTGTCGCATCGTGATGTGTTCCTAGGCTGTGCGAGTTATTAGTGAAAGAGTACCCTAATGCGCAGGCTTTGCGAACCCGCTCTTAGCGGTAAAACTTGTAAAAATAGTACGATTTGATTGTTTTTCAGACAAACAGAATAAATCTTCAAAAAAAAGGTTGACGAGAATGAACTGCCCTCGTAATATTCGCTCCGCATTCGGGGGGACCCACTCGGGAAACCCAGAATCAGGAAGTTGGAGCGGTAGTTCAGTTGGTTAGAATACCGGCCTGTCACGCCGGGGGTCGCGGGTTCGAGTCCCGTCCGCTCCGCCACTTTCCTGAAATGCAAATCACCGCTGCGGAGCGGTAGTTCAGTTGGTTAGAATACCGGCCTGTCACGCCGGGGGTCGCGGGTTCGAGTCCCGTCCGCTCCGCCATTTCATAGATGATTTTTCTGTTGTGGAGTGTTGCGCGATGAGTACGGTTTCGGCCTGCTTGACGTGTGGGGCTTGCTGCGCCACCTATCGTGTTTCGTTTTACTGGGGGGAAGCCACTGGCGCGCCAGCTGGTTACGTTCCCTCTGAACTTACTGAAAACTTTCACCCGCATTTACTCTGCATGCAAGGCACCAATCAAGCCAACCCACGTTGTGTCGCTTTAACAGGCGAGATCGGCAAACAGGTCGGTTGCAGCATCTACGCGAATCGTCCCTCGCCATGTCGTGAGTTCGTCGCTGGTGATGAAGAGGTCAATCCATTTTGCGACAAAGCCCGCGCGAAATACGGTCTGCCCCCCTTAATTCCCGTCAAAGAAGTCGCGTAATCCGCTCAAATGCAGGTTTTGCGCTACGAAAAGCTCTTGAGCCTCTGTTTACCAACGGTTACATTATTGGACGTTATAAATCAGCCCTATCTGCTAAGGTAGAGAGCTACATTATTCACAGGGGAGTCCTACTCATGCGTAAAAGCCTGATCGCCGTTGCTATCGGTGCAGCACTTACTGTTGCTGCATGTGCCGATAAAGAAGCAGCGCAAACTACAGACCAACAAGCTGAACAACAAGTTCAACAAACGGAACAACAAAGCGCCGCTACAGAATTTAATCAATCTAATCCGTTCTATGCGGAAAGCACGCTGCCGTTCCACGCGCCAGATTTCACCAAGATTGAATTCGCGCATTATGAACCAGCATTGCTTGCAGGTATGGAAGAGCATACTGCCGAGATTGAAGCTATTGCTAATAATTCAGAAGCAGCCACCTTCGAAAACACTATCGTTGCCATGGAGAAGTCAGGTGCGTTACTTGGCCGAGTCGCTTCGGTATTTGGTAACGTTGCTGGCTCAGCCGGTAATGATGACTTCCGTGCGTTACAAGTAAAAATGGCACCGAAGTTTGCCGCGCATGGCGACAACATTAGTTTGAACCCTGAGCTGTTCGCACGGGTTAAAGCCGTTTACGAAAACCGTGATCAATTTGAAGGCGAAGAACTGCGCCTGATCGAAGACACCTATAAAGGTTTCGTACGTGCCGGTGCCGAATTGAACGAAGAGCAAAAAACTCGCATTCGTGAAATCAACTCAGAGCTATCTTCGTTGACCACTGAGTTCCGTAACAACCTGATGAACTTGGTTGACGAGAACATGGTTGTGGTTGAAGACAAAGCTGAATTAGCTGGCTTGAGTGAGTCGCAAATTGCCAATCTTGCAGCTACTGCAGAAGCTAAAGAAATGCCAGGCAAGTATGTGATTACAGTCACGAATACCACCCGTCAACCTATTTTGCAGTCGCTCGAGAATCGCGAGTTGCGTGAGAAAGTTTGGCGCGCTTCTGCTGAACGTGGCACTGGTAATACCGCAACTGACAACCGTCCATTAGTGAAGAAAATGGCACAGTTGCGTGCTGAAAAGGCGCAACTTCTGGGTTATGACAACTGGGGCGCTTACGTGCTGGAGCAAAGCATGGCGGCGACGCCAAGTGCGGCTCAGCAAATGCTGCGTGACTTAGTGCCTGCCGTAGTTAGCAACGTTGAAGCGGAAATGGCTGAGATCCAGCAAGTCATTGACGGCGAAGGCGGTGACTTCGACGTTCAGCCTTGGGATTGGGCTTACTATGCTGAGAAAGTACGTGCAGAAAAGTACGCACTGGACTCGAACGAAGTGAAGCAATACTTCGAGTTTAACCGTGTGGTTGAAGATGGTGTGTTCTATGCCATGAACCAACTTTTCGGTATTACTTTTGAAGAGCGTGATGATATCCCAACCTATGCCGACGACATCGTTGTGTATGAAGTGAAAGACGTTAATGGTGAAAGCCTCGGCTTGTTCTATGGCGACTGGTTCACTCGTGAAGGTAAACGTGGCGGCGCATGGATGAGTTCATTCGTGAGTCAGTCGCACTTGCTTGGCGACAAGCCGGTTATCCTCAACAACATGAACATTACCAAAGCACCAGACGGCGAACCGACGCTGTTGAGCTTTGATGAAGTAAGCACCATGTTCCACGAAATGGGTCATGCGTTGCACGGTATGTTCTCTGATGTCACTTACCCGTCATTGGCAGGTACTTCGGTATCACGTGACTATGTTGAGTTCCCGTCGACCTTCCAAGAAGACTGGACCCTGAACCCGAAAGTTATCGCGAACATGGCGAAACATCACGAAACCGGTGAGCAAATTCCACAAGAATTGCTCGACAAAGTCATGGCAGCGAAGAATTTCAATATGGGTTATGACACCCTTGAGTACATCGCCGCAGCGTTATTGGATTTGGAATACCACACGCTGACGCCTGACGCAGCAGCGGGTATCGCTGATGTGAACAGCTTTGAACAAGCAGCTCTGACGCGCAACGGTGTAGCGGTAGAAGCAGTACCACCGCGTTACAAGTCGAACTTCTTTGCCCACGTATTTGCCGGCGGTTATTCAGCGGGTTACTACGCTTACATGTGGTCAGAAGTGTTGGCGGCTGATGCTTTCAAATTTGTGCAAGAGAATGGCGGTTTGACCCTTGAGAATGGTCAAGCATTCCGTGATGCAATCTTGTCTAAAGGTAACAGTAAAGATCCGATGCAACAGTACATCGACTTCCGTGGCCAAAAGCCAACAGTTGATGCCTTGCTTGAGCGTCGTGGCTTAACAGCACCAACTATCGACTAAACTGTTAGTTTCTCGATGTAATAAAGCCCGTTGAACGATAGGTTCAACGGGCTTTTTTTATTTCTTGGCGGAGTTCGGTTCGGGTTGATAAATAAACCATGTGACCAGCGCGACCGATGCCAGATAAATAAATGCACCGCGCATAGAAGCATCACCTAGCTGGGTTTGCCACATTTGGAAGAAGGCGCCACCGATGACTTGGAAGAAACCAAACCAAACAAGCAAAGCGATGCCGGCGCCTACAAGCACCCAAGACTTTTCGGCTTGAAATAGCTGTGCCGGAGCGTGACGCGCGCCAAAAAGTTTCCAGGTAGCAAATAACAAAACTAATCCTGCGGTTAGCTCTGCGGTAATGACTAAAGCTGCAGCCAACCAAATCAGCATTGGCTGAGTAATCGAAAAAGCAAAGGTGTTAGGGTAGTAATTATGATCTGCCATGCCCATAACCGCCGCCATGACGTTATAGACTGCGTCGAGATTAGCGAGGTTTTGTAGTGCATAGAACAAACATAGAAATCCAAGACTGCAGGTGAGTAAGACTTTTAGCCATTTAAGTAGCATTTGCGTTCCCTCTTTATTTTTATACGTTATGTTGAGCCATTAGAACGGCCTCCTAGAGGAATAGACCGTGACCAACAAACTGTCAAAGCTCAAGCCTTAATTCATGCTGTGAATACTCAAATTCAAGCTATGCTTACTGGTCTATAAACCGCTTTCTTGCTATACTTCGCGCCACTTTTCACATAGTAACTGCAACCAAGTAAGGAATGACTATGGCGAATGACAATTCAAAGATTATTTACACGGAAACCGATGAAGCGCCGCGTTTAGCGACCTATTCGTTGTTGCCGATCATCCGTGCTTTCACTGAAGCCGCAGGCGTATCCGTCGAAACTCGTGATATTTCCCTAGCGGGTCGAGTGATTGCCCTGTTTCCAGAGTTCTTGACCGAAGAGCAGCGTATCAATGACGCCTTAGCGGAACTTGGTGAGCTGGCGAAGACGCCTGAAGCGAACATCATTAAACTGCCAAACATCAGTGCATCGATCCCGCAGTTGACGGCTTGTATCAAAGAATTGCAAAGCCAAGGTTATGCCTTACCAGACTACCCTTTTGAGCCGAAAACAGATGAAGAGCGTGACATTAAAGCGCGTTATGACAAAGTTAAAGGTTCTGCAGTAAATCCAGTATTGCGTGAAGGTAACTCTGATCGCCGCGCACCTGCATCAGTGAAAAACTATGCGAAGAAGCACCCGCATCGCATGGGCGCATGGAGCAAAGACTCGAAGACCCGCGTTGCACACATGGACGACGGTGATTTTTACAGCAGCGAACAGTCGACCACTTTTGCTCAAGCGGACGATCTGAAAATTGTATTGAATACCCCAGCAGGTCAAACCGTGTTGAAAGACTCGGTGAAAGTGTTAGCTGGCGAAGTGGTTGATGCTGCACGTATGGACGTGGCTCAACTGCAAGACTTCTTTGCACGTGAAACGGCGAAAGCGAAAGAAGAGGGCGTATTGCTGTCACTCCACCTGAAAGCAACCATGATGAAGGTGTCTGACCCTATCATGTTTGGTCATGCAGTGAAGGTGTACTTTAAAGAGGTGTTCGACAAGCACGCTGATCTGTTTAAAGACTTGGGTGTTGATGCAACCAACGGCTTTGGCGATGTATTAGCTAAAATCGCGGAATTGCCTGCCGACCAACGCGCAGAAGTTGAAGCTGATATCCAAGCAGTGTACGAGAGCCAACCTGATCTAGCCATGGTGAACTCGCACAAAGGTATCACTAACCTGCACGTGCCTAGCGATGTGATCATTGATGCTTCTATGCCAGCGATGATCCGTGATTCAGGCAAAATGTGGAACAAAAATGACGAGCGCCAAGACACCTTAGCGATGATTCCAGATCGTTGCTACGCGGGCGTTTATCAAGAAACGATTTCTTTCTGCCGCGAGAACGGTGCTTTTGATCCTTCGACTATGGGTACTTGCCCGAACGTTGGCTTGATGGCGCAAAAAGCAGAAGAGTACGGTTCACACGACAAAACCTTTGAGATCCCAGCAGACGGTACTGTGAAAGTATTGAATCAAGCAGGCGAAGAAGTCTTCTCTCATGAGGTCAAGCAAGGCGATATCTGGCGCATGTGTCAGGTGAAAGACGCGCCTATTCGTGATTGGGTTAAACTTGCTGTGAACCGTTCACGTTTAAGCGGTATGCCTGCGGTATTCTGGCTCGACGCCAACCGTGCGCACGATGCGCAGTTGATCGAAAAGGTACAAACGTACCTTAAAGAGCACGACACCGATGGTCTTGATATTCAAATTATGGCACCTGTAGACGCAACGCGTCACACGTTACAGCGTATGAAAGCTGGCCAAGACACTATTTCGGTGACCGGTAACGTATTGCGCGATTACTTAACTGACTTGTTCCCAATTCTTGAACTGGGCACTTCAGCGAAAATGCTGTCTATCGTACCGTTAATGAACGGTGGTGGCCTGTTTGAAACAGGTGCTGGTGGTTCTGCACCTAAGCACGTACAGCAGTTCGTTGAAGAGAACTACTTGCGTTGGGATTCACTGGGTGAATTCTTGGCTTTAGCTGCATCGTTAGAGCACTTGGCACAACGCACTGATAATCAGCGCGCACAGATCTTGGCTGACGCACTCGATAAAGCGACCGCTAAGTTCCTTGAGAACGACAAGTCGCCAGCGCGTAAGTTAGGTCAAATTGACAACCGTGGTAGCCATTTCTACCTAGGTATGTACTGGGCCGAGGCTTTAGCTGCACAGACTGAAGACGCTGATCTAGCTGCGCGTATGAACACCTTAGCAAGCTTCCTTGAAGAGAATGAAGCGAAGATTGTTGACGAGCTCAATGGCGTGCAAGGTAACCCGGTAGAGATTGGTGGTTACTATCAGCCAAATGGCGAACTTGTGTCGAACGCCATGCGTCCTTCAACAACCTTGAATGAAGCACTTGCGAAGTTGTAAGCTTATCGAGTAGCAATGAAAGTTAAAGGCCGCACTATGGTGCGGCCTTTTTTGTTATTTCTGGGTTAAGGCGAGGGATTGAACGTCCTCGCCTGGTAGCTGGTAGCGTATGCGATTGCGCCCTTCCGCTTTGGCTTCGTATAATAGTGTATCGACTTCCTTCACTGTCGCTTCCCAGTTAGGTGGTGATTCATTACTAGCGATGACTTTACAGCCACCACTCAATGTTATGTGCAAGCGTCCCGCACTAGTGTGAAAGGATTTTTCGCTGATATCTTGCAGAAGCTTGCGCGCCACGTGCAGCACTTGCTCGGCATTCACGTGTTCAAGTACCAAAAGGAACTCTTCGCCGCCCCAACGCACTGCAGTGTCGGTTTTGCGCACTGCGCGTTTTAGCCGGCGACCAAACTCGATGAGCACCTCGTCACCGACGTTATGCCCATGTTTATCATTGATGACTTTAAAGTGGTCAATATCAATGATAAAAACGGCGTGTTGCCCGGTATAGAGACGTTTCTCATCACGTAGCAACAGCTCGTAAATCGCTCTGCGGTTGTAGAGACCGGTGAGAGGATCACGCAGTGATTGCTCGTGCAACTCGCTATTAGCTTGATGCAACAGATGATTAAGTTTGCGGGTCTTGCGGTAACCGAAAGCAAATAACAGAATCAAGACCACCAGTGAGCCGGCAGCTAGCCAGAACAGTTGTTGTTGGCGCTCCTGTACCGCCAATTCTTGCTCACGCAACTCGGCTTGTTGCTCAAGTAGCTTTATTTCATAAGACTTCTCTGCTGCTTCGTAGCGTACCTGCAGTTCACTCACGCGCTGGTCGCGTTCCTCCGCGGCCAATTCAGCGGTCATTTGTACTTGCTTTTGTAAGGTCTCGGCCTGCTTCTTGTAATCACCTGCGATTTCGTAGGCTTTGGCGATATGGGTGAGCAGAATCGCTTGTTCACGTTTTTGTGCGAAGCTGTTAAAAACCTCGGCGGCGGCAAGCATTTCGGCGATACCCTGTTGGTGTTCACCTTGTAAAACTTTGATGTACCCCAGATTAAACTCGGTTACCGAACGCTCATTGACGTTACCGATACGTTTTGCCACGGCCAATCCTTGTTGCAAGTAAAGCTTTGCTTCATCAAGTTGATCTAACAATAATTTTGCTGCACCAGCGTTGTTGTAGGCGAGCATCTCGACCCGTGGGTTATCCATCAGTCGACCTGATTCGGCAGCTTTTAAAAAGGCCTCAACAATCTTATCGGATGGGCCGTTTTGATATTGTCTTGAATACGCTGCAACTAAGTAGAGATCCGGCAGGTGTTGGTTGTAACCGGACCGCAAAGCATCCTCGATTGCGCCTTCGGCGGTTTCTGCCGAAGCTTCCCAGCGGCCTAGGTTGGCTTGAAAACGCGCTAAGTGAAGATTAAGAAACTGTCTGCGGCGTTGTTGTTCACTTGCTTGGGTTTGCGGAATGAGGGCCTGAGCCGAGAGCAAAAATTCAAGTGCTTCAGGAATCTCTCCATTTTGCTGCAAAGCGCGAGCAATCAAGTGGTTCGCATGAAAGCGCACTCTTGGATTGGTTACGTTAGGGAGAAGCGCTTCAACCTTTCGTGCTTCGACCAGCGCGGTACTGTAATCAGCGTTCGCCAAGTAAGCCTCGGCAATATCGATTTGAATTTCGGCGATGGCATTCGGGTTACCGGATTTTTGCGCAATACTTTGCACTTCATTGGCAATGGCTAAGGCCGCAGGAAGCTTTTGTTCAAGCGCGAGACTTAAAATTTGGTAACCTTGCGCGCGAACAAAAGTCTCGACTGGCGTCCCCACATCGACATTGCGTAAGAGTTCGTCGAGTGCTGCACGATTTGTCGGCACCAAGTCGCCGTCCATAAGTTCATCAAGTCGTGCTTCAAGCTCCGGATCTTGCTGTGGCGTAAGCTTAACCGTTGCGACTTCAGACTCGTCAGCAAAAATGGCGAATAAAGTCGGTTTTTCCGAGGCTACACTGAGCGGAATTGCGGAATAGGTTGCCAAAAGCGCGAACCAGATGATGAATTTGCTAGGATAGCGCATTGCAGTGCCATATCAGAATTGCGGTTACATGCCTTAACCTTACTCGCTAGCTCGCGTTCTGTCTAGAATCTAACCAGCTTAAATCGGGTCAATGATGATTAAAAAAAGCAATGATTTGCGCGGGATAACGGTCGAATCCCACAAAGCCGTGATCACCGTCTTCTTCAATAGTGTGTTTGGCATTCGGTAGCGCTGTCACCGCTTCGCGATAGTCCAATAGTTCATCGCCGCTTTGCGCCAATAACCAACACTTGTCAGCAGTTAGCGACGATGGGTACTGAGGCTCAAGCTTTTCCAGAGTTTCAATATAACTTTCACGCCATTCATAGGGGCTGTCGTCAAAATAGTTCTCTGCTGGGCCCAAAGCGCGGCGTAGCGAAGTGCCAGCATGCATAGACGGATTAATCAGTGCCACTTGCAGATCATATTTGACCGCCAACGCATGCGCATAGAAGCCACCCAGTGAGGATCCCATAACGGCGATTTTTCGCGGTGCCACCACAGCATTCAATTGTTCAACAAGCTCTGTCAAAGTTTGCCAAGCCAAAGCCGGAATGTGCGATAGCGAAGGCGCAATAAAGCGAATGTTCTTCGCGGCACAATAATCGCGCATGATTTGGGCCTTGCTACCGAAGCCATTGGAGCCGAAGCCATGGATAAACAAAATGATCGGTTGCATGTGTACCTCTTGTTAAATTAAATTGCGTTAGTTTAGAACATAAAAAATTAACATCTATAAAGGAAATAAAGAATGTCAAAGCTTATGCATGTGGCTTATTGGCTGGTCATTGTGATTCTAGCAAGTTTGCTCTGGCGCGAACATCAAACAGAAGCTACACCTGCCGAAATGCAAACTGTTGCAGAGACAAACCCGCAGATCTCAGCCGACTCGGCGGCAGCATCTGTTGTGGGTAATCGCAGTCAAGCGTCTCAGGGTGAGGTGCAGCGTCCGACGTCAACGCCACCCGAAACTGCATCGGTGGAGGTAACAGAAACCTTTGCGGCTGACTTAAACGATGACGCCACAACCCAGATGCTGGCGCAATTGCAACGGGTCAAAACTTATCCTGCAAGGCTAGAGAGCGAAGGTATTGATCAGGATTGGAGTTATCAGGTGAGCAGCGATGTAGAGCGAGTGTTTACCGATGTCACCGGGCTTGATAAAGACCATCTGGGAGGTGTCACCTGCCGTATGACGCTTTGTGAAGTTAGGGTTTCGGCGCTGACCCAATCGCCCATCGACACCATGATGCGTTTGCAAAAAAGCTTAATTGAGATGCCGTGGTACACCGAAGATTATTCAACAATCTTCGATGCCACAGACAAAGATGGGTTTTATCGCATCTACTTAGAGCGTGATGACCCTAGTTAGCTTGATGGAGGGTGATTTTAATCACCTCGGTTTGATTGGTCACGTAGAGCACACGCTTGTCCGCTTCGACCTTACCTTCGACCAAGGTAACGTTCGCTGTAAAGTCAGGGAGTTCAATCGTTTCGAGCAACTCACCGGCAGGCGAGTAAACATAAATACCTTCCGGGCCGGCAACATAGAGTGTGCCGTCTTTAGCCACAGCCATGCCATCCATGCCTTGCTTGTAGTCACCTTTGAGCTCGGCGAATAATCGTTTATTGGTGACACCGTCAGCCGTAATATCGTAGGCAAACAGTTGCCAACGGTAAGCGTCGGTCACGTACATAATGGTTTGATCGGGGTTTAAAATGACGCCATTAGGGCGCTGCAGATCGTCATCAAGAAGGGTCAGCTCGCCCGCAGGGCTAAGTGCAAAAACGCCTGAAAAATCAAGCTCCTGTTCTTCCTCGCTGACAGCAAAAGGCGGATCGGTAAAGTAGAGTACACCGGTATCACCGAGGGCAAGGTCATTCGGGCTATTGAGGCGCTTTCCTTGGTACTCTGTTGCCAGTGCTGTTTGCGTGCCATCTGCGTTTAACCGCGCAATGCGGCGAGCCTGATGCTGCGCCATGAGCAAGTTACCTTCGCTATCAGTAATCAGCCCGTTGGCGCCGCTCGAGGGCTTTAACGCAATTTCCGCGCCAGACTCAGGCGTCCAACGATAGACGGTCGATGCTGGAATATCCGAGAACCATAGGGCGTTATCATGCCAAAGTGGCCCTTCGGTAAATTGATGTCCGTCACTAATGACCTCGACCTGATGTTCATGCGCACCAGCAAATGGCACTAAGAATGCGAGTAACATTGAGCTAAGTAGTAATTTTTTCATCATCTTACCCTTAAAACGAATGTTATCTGAGCTTAGCCGATTGCGCTTGAAAAGACATCCTAACAGTTGGAAACAGGGCATGACATCGGTCGTGGCATGCGGCACAATAGAAGGATAGTCTCACGATAAGAAACGCCAATAGTTCATGACGGAACCAGCTCAAGAATCAGCCCCAGCATTCATTCATTTACGGGTGCACAGTGACTTTTCGATGATCGACGGTCTGGCTAAAGTTGGGCCCATTTGTGGTGCCACTGCGGAGCAGGGCATGCCAGCGCTAGCCTTAACTGACCAGATGAATATGTGTGGTCTGGTGCGGTTTTATCGTACCACCCACGGCAAAGGACTGAAGCCTCTCGTCGGTTGTGACCTGTGGGTGCTGCCTGAAGGCTGGACCGCTGATAGCCAGGAACAGCCGTTCAGACTGACCGCATTGGCCATGAACAATGATGGCTACCAGCAACTGACGCAACTGATCAGTCGTGGCTATTTAGCGGGTCATCGTGCTGGTCGGCCATGCGTCAATAAAGAATGGTTGGCCGATCATGCCAATGGTGTGTTGTTGTTAAGTGGCGGTCGTGAGGGTGATGTGGGCCGCAAGCTTTTGCAGAACCGCAAAGCAGAAGCAGAAACAGAACTGGCGTTTTATCAGCACCATTTCCCCGATCGTTTCTATTTAGAACTGCTTCGTACTGGGCGTCCGCAAGAAGACGATTATTTGCATGCTGCCGTAGCCTTAGCCGCAGAACAGAATGTTCCGGTCGTGGCGACCAACGAAGTGGTGTTTTTAAGGCCGGAAGACTTTCATGCGCACGAGGTGCGCGTCGCTGTTGCTGATGGTTACACCCTTGACGACAAACGCCGGCCGAAAAAATACAGTCGTGATCAATACCTAAAAAGCCCAGAAGAGATGGCGGAGTTGTTTGCCGACATTCCTGAAGCTTTGGCCAACACGGTTGAAATTGCTAAGCGCTGTAATGTCACCATAACCCTTGACGAATATGTTTTGCCGGCCTTCCCAACGGGCGGTATGACGCCCGAAGATTTCTTGGTCAAGAAATCCCAAGAAGGACTCGAAGAACGCCTTTTGCAGCTTTTTCCTGATGAGGCTGAACGCGCAGAAAAGCGCAAAGAATATGATGAACGTTTGCAGATTGAGCTCGACGTCATTAACCAAATGGGCTTCCCAGGCTACTTCTTGATCGTTATGGAGTTTATCCAGTGGTCGAAAGATAACAACATACCTGTAGGGCCAGGGCGCGGATCTGGTGCTGGTTCGTTAGTGGCCTATGCGCTGAAAATCACCGACCTTGATCCGCTTGAGCTCGATCTGCTCTTCGAACGTTTCTTGAATCCTGAGCGGGTTTCGATGCCCGATTTCGATATCGATTTCTGCATGGAGCGCCGTGACGAGGTTATTGATCATGTCGCTGAGTTGTATGGTCGTGAAGCGGTATCGCAGATCATTACCTTCGGTACCATGGCCGCGAAAGCCTCGATTCGTGACGTAGGGCGCGTCTTAGGCCACCCATACGGTTTCGTCGATAAAATTACCAAGCTGGTTCCGGGTGACCCGGGCATGACCCTCGAAAAAGCTTTTGAAGTCGAGCCGCGTCTACCTGAAATGTACGATCAGGATGAAGACGTACGCGATTTGATCGATATGGCGCGTATTCTTGAAGGGGTGACGCGTAACGCAGGTAAACACGCTGGTGGTGTGGTGATCGCACCGGAGAAAATCACTGACTTCTCGCCGCTTTATTGTGATGAAGAAGGCAAGCAGCCGGTGACGCAGTTCGATAAAAATGATGTCGAAGCTGCCGGTTTGGTGAAATTCGACTTCTTGGGTTTGCGTACCTTAACCATTATCCAGTGGGCATTGGATATGGTGAATGACAAGCGCGCGCGCAAGGGCGAAGGCGCTATCGCCATCGAGCGCATTCCGCTAGATGACCCACGTTGCTTTAAATTATTGAAAAAAGCACAGACCACCGCGGTGTTCCAGTTGGAATCAAGTGGTATGAAGCAGCTAATTAAAAAGCTGCTACCCGATAGCTTTGAAGACATCATCGCCTTAGTTGCACTGTTCCGTCCGGGACCGTTGCAGTCGGGCATGGTCGACAACTTTATTGACCGTAAGCACGGTCGTGAGCAAATTTCTTATCCTGACAAAGATTATCAGCACGAATTGCTGCAGCCGATACTGGAACCGACTTACGGGGTTATTTTGTATCAAGAGCAGGTCATGCAAATTGCCCAGGTCTTGGCCGGCTATTCCCTTGGCGGCGCTGACTTGTTACGGCGTGCCATGGGTAAGAAAAAGCCTGAAGAAATGGCCAAGCAGCGTGCCGTGTTCGCCGAGGGCGCCGAGAAAAATGGTATTGACCCCGATTTGGCGATGAAGATCTTCGACTTGGTAGAGAAGTTCGCAGGCTATGGCTTTAACAAATCTCACTCTGCAGCCTATGCCTTGGTGTCCTACCAGACTCTGTGGATGAAGACCCATTATCCGGCAGAGTTCATGGCCGCGGTAATGTCGGCCGATATGGATAATACCGATAAGATTGTGACCTTGGTCGACGAATGTGAGCAAATGGGACTGAAGTTGCTCCCACCTGACGTTAATGTTGGCCAGTATAAGTTTACCGTCGATGACGATGGCCATGTGGTCTACGGTATTGGTGCCATTAAAGGTGTCGGGGAAGGTCCCATCGAGGCGATCCTCAGCGCGCGCAGTGAAGATGGGCCATTTAGCGATTTGTTCGACTTCTGTTGTCGCGTCGATTTAAAAAAGCTCAACCGCCGTGTGCTGGAGCGTTTGATTCGAGCCGGCGCCATGGACTCATTGGGTCCGCATCGCGCCGCCCTAATGGCGACATTGGAGAAAGCCATGCGCCAAGCCGAGCAACATGCTCGTGCTGAAGCCATTGGTCAATCGGATTTGTTTGGCGTACTGACGCCGTCGAATGATGCTGACGCCATTGAACATGAATTTGAACAGGTACCTGAGTGGCCCGAAGCGATCTGGCTTGACGGTGAGCGCGAAACCCTTGGGCTATACTTGACTGGGCATCCGATTAATCGCTTTCGTCGTGAATTACGCAATTATGTGCCATGTAACCTCAGCGACGTGCGACCGACCGGGCGGGATCAAATGACCACCATTGCCGGTTTGGTTATTGATATGCGTGTTATGGTGAATAAAAAGGGCGCGCGCTGGGCGATTGTGACACTAGATGACAAGACGGCACGCTTTGATGTACGCTTTTTTGCACAAGATTATGAAAATTACGAGCATTTGCTGGCCAAAGACCAAATTTTGGTCATAAAAGGAGAGGTCAGCTTTGATGATTACTCCGGGGGCAATACAATGACCGCCCGAGAAGTCATGACCATTACCGGTATGCGCGAGCAATACGCCAAAGGTTTGCGTGTTGCGGTCCGCCCAGAACACCTTGAAGGTGCGGGGATGAAGCGTTTAATGACAACGCTAGACGCCTACAAAGGTGGTGCATGTCCGCTGTTGATTGATTATCAGCGGCCGGATGTCAAAGCGAGCTATCAAGCCGCTACGGAATGGTTCATAACACCAGAAGACGAATTAATTTATGAGCTGGAACAGCAGCTTGGGCCGCAACAGGTCGCATTAGAATTTTGATCCGCAGGGGCATAACGCCGTTGCACATGGGAGTCCAAATGAATTTGCAATTTTTAGAGTTCGAAAAGCCAATTGCTGAACTGCAAGCACAAATTGACGAATTAAAAGCCGTCGGTGCAAAAGGCGACTTCGACATTTCCATTGAAGAAGAGATTGCGAAGCTGCAAGAAAAACGTGAGCAGCTCATTGAGAAAATCTTCGGCGATTTAGGTGCTTGGCAAGTCGCACAAATGGCGCGTCACCCCCTGCGTCCTTACACATTGGATTACATTGAGCACATCTTTACTGATTTTGACGAATTAGCAGGTGATCGTGCTTTTGCCGATGATCGCGCGATTGTTGGCGGGACGGCCCGTCTTGATGGCCAACCGGTGATGATTATCGGGCACCAAAAAGGCCGTGAGACCAAAGAAAAAATCTTCCGTAACTTTGGTATGCCAAAGCCGGAGGGGTATCGCAAAGCCTTGCGTCTGATGGAAATGGCCGAGCGCTTTAAAATGCCAATTATTACCTTTATCGATACTCCAGGGGCTTATCCAGGTATTGGTGCTGAGGAACGTGGTCAATCCGAAGCCATAGCTCGTAACTTGAAAGTTATGGCGCGTTTAACAGTACCTATCGTTTGTACCGTGATTGGCGAAGGTGGTTCAGGCGGTGCATTGGCCATTGGTGTTGGTGACCGCGTGAATATGTTGCAGTATTCAACCTACTCGGTGATTTCTCCTGAAGGCTGTGCGTCGATTCTATGGAAGAGCGCAGAAAAAGCATCGATTGCTGCTGAAGCGATGGGGGTTACTGCCGACCGCAGTCTCGAGCTAGGCCTCATTGATCAGATCATTCCAGAGCCGCTAGGTGGTGCGCACCGTGATTATGCAGCAATGGCGCAAGGATTGAAGCAACGTTTATTGAAGGATTTGGGTGAGCTAAAAGGGCTAGATAAAACCGCGTTGCTCGAACAGCGTTACCAGAAGTTAATGTCGTTTGGCTATTGCTAAACGCCTGTGCTACCCGCCTCGTGAACGCTGAGTATCGCGACCTCTATCCTGAATTTGCCGCAGCGTTAGCCGCGCTAACGCTGTGCCCGCAACAGCAGTTTGTTGCTTGCCTAGGGGGCGGCGCAGACTCGCAAACCATTCTTGACCTCTTGGATCGCTGGCGCCGCGAGCACCCTGAGTTCAACTATCTAGCGATTCATCTTGACCATCGCTTTCATCCGAGTTCGGGTGATTGGGCGGCAGGCTTACAAGCGGACTGTCAGCGCCGTTCTTTTCCTATGTTGTGTGAAGTGCTACCAGTCGCGCAGGGTTCACGGGTAAGTAAAGAGGCGGCTGGGCGTAATGCACGCTATCAGCGCTTGAGTGAACTCGCTGAGCAAGATGCCGTGATGTTACTAGGGCAGCATCGCAATGATCAAATTGAAACCTTCCTGCTGCAATTGAAGCGTGGTTCTGGGCCGAAGGGCTTGGCGGCCATGGCGCAAACCATCGACAGTGACGCGCCGCAACGTCCGGGCCAGCAGACCTGGTTACGACCGCTGCTTGGGGTAAGCAAAGCCGAAATCTACGCTTATGCTCATCACCATCAACTGCACTGGATCGAAGACGACACTAACTACGATACCAGCATTGACCGTAACTTCTTACGCCATGAAGTTGTGCCTAAGCTTGAACAGCGCTGGCCGCAGTTCGGTAATGCAGTATTACGCAGCGCGCAGCTTTGCGCCGAGCAACAACAGGTCCTCGAGGAATTGTTGGCGGAGCAATTACAACAGGCCGTCAATAGTGCTGGTGAACTTGGCGTCGAGGCACTAAAACCACATGGTCCTGCCACGCAACGGGCGCTGCTGCGTAGTTGGCTGCAGCAGAAGGGGGCAACGATGCCCTCCTACGCACAACTCGAAGAAATTCGCACGCAAATGCTGCAAACGGGCAATGACAAGCAGCCGCAAGTCGCTTGGGGACGGTTTTTGTTGACTCGCTCGCGGCAACGTTTTCTGCAACTCCAGCACCGCTCGGAGTCATAAGGACCCACATGGCCGCACCACCCGTGCAACAGAATCAGCGCCGAGCGCTGACCTTCGGCTTAGCGGCGGTGGCACTATGGTCAACTGTTGCAACCGCCTTTAAACTTGCGCTCGGTTATCTTAGTCCACTGCACTTGCTGTTCTTAGCGGCGTTGACCAGCACGCTAACGTTTTTTGGTCTGTTGCTGTGGCAACGAAGATTGGGTGAAACGCTAGCCTTAGGCCGCCAGCGTTGGTTGTTCTATCTTGGCCAAGGTGCGTTAAACCCATTTGTGTACTACTGGGTTCTCTTCGCCGCCTACGACCAACTACCAGCACAACAGGCGCAAGCCATCAATTACACTTGGGCGATCACCATGGCGTTATTGGCGGTTCCCATTCTCAAACAGCGTTTAGGTAAGCGTGAATTAGTAGCTATGCTCATCGCTTATGGTGGCGTGGTTCTGATTGCCACAGGTGGGCATTGGGACTTTACTGAAACCAATTGGCTCGGCATAGGTTTAGCGCTACTGAGCACCGTACTATGGGCACTCTATTGGTTAATAAATACCAAAAACCAAGATGCGCCGATTCCGGCAATGTTCTGGTGTTTTGCGTTAGGCAGTCTGCTGCTCGCTGTGGCCGTAGCCTTTGACCCGCGCCCCTTGCCTTGGCACGAATGGCGCGCCTTGGCAGCCGCGGCTTATGTCGGCTTGTTCGAAATGGGTATCACCTTTCTATTATGGCTCACCGCAATGCGTACCGCTGAGCGAACGTCACAGTTATCGATGCTGATTTTTTTGAGCCCGTTCATGAGTTTGTTACTGATTTACTTTATATTGGGTGAAGTCATACAAGAAACGACCCTGATTGGTCTAAGCTTGATTTGTCTTGGACTCTATCTGCAAAGGAAAAAAGCATGAACGGAGCTTTCGCCGACGTACTGTTATTACTCGCCATAGCCGTGGTTTTGGTCTGGGGCTTCCGCCGCGTTAAGTTACCCGCCATTCTCGCTTATTTGGTCGCAGGTATTATTGCCGGACCTGATGTGACTGCGTGGATTAAAGATCCAAACGATTATCACTTTGTTGCTGAACTCGGCGTGGTGTTGCTGCTGTTTTCCCTCGGCTTGGAATTCTCGTTACCGAAAATGATCGCGATGCGGCGCTTGGTATTTGGTCTTGGCGCCGGTGAAGTGATTATTTGCACCCTTGCTTTCGCTGGCTTGGCCTATGTCTGGATGGGCGACTGGACCGCCGCCATGGTCATTGGCGGCACCTTGGCTCTGAGTTCGACTGCAGTGGTCATCAAACAGTTGGGCGAGTCGTCCCAGTTAACCACGCGCAAGGGGCAAGCGACGGTTTCGGTGCTCTTGTTTCAAGATATTGCCGTGGTGCCGATGCTGATCATTATTCCGTTACTGGCCGCCGAGAACGCGCAAGTGGGTATTTGGGAAAGCCTAGGTATCGCTTTGCTTAAAGGCGCGGGCGTAGTCGCCGTATTAATGGCCATAGGCAAATGGGTGTTACCACATATCTTTCGCGAGATAGCGCGCCTGCGCACCGACGAGCTATTTGTGCTGGCGACGCTTTTGGTGGCGTTGGTAGCGGGCGGTCTGACCCATCTATTCGGTTTGTCCATGGCGCTTGGTGCGTTTCTAGCCGGCATGATGCTCGGCGAAAGCAAGTACAAACATCAACTTGAAGCCGATATACGACCCTTTCGCGACATCTTGATGGGATTATTCTTCATTACCGTTGGCATGCAACTGAACCTGCAGGTGTTCTGGCAGAACTTACATTGGATAGTGCTCGCGGTGTTGCTGATTGGGGCCATAAAAATGCTCGTCGTGCGTGTGCTCGCAGGTATCATGGGCGAGCGTGAAGAGGACGCATGGGGCGCAGGTCTGATGCTCTTTCAGATGGGTGAGTTTGGTTTTGTATTGGTATCGTTAGCGCTCACTTATGCCCTATTGCCGCAAGATATTGCCTCGATGCTGGTTGGGGTTGGGGTGCTAGGAATGGCGGTAACGCCAATGGTCATTCAGCGCTGCCGGCAACTGGTGACGCCTTTGGTACGTCGCCGCAGCCGCAGTGATGAAGAGACCATCACGCAACCCGATGTGTCAGAGCCTAAACGCGTCTTGGTGCTAGGTTTCGGCCGCGTAGGGCAGACCATAAGTCGCTTCTTAACCAACGAAGGGATTGACCATCTGGCCATTGATCATGACACCAAACGGGTGCAAGAGGCGGTTGCTGGCGGAGCCAAAGTCTACTTTGGCGATGCGGCACGGCGCGATATCTTAAAGGCAGTTCACGCCGATCAAGTAGAGCTCATCATTATCAGCTTTGCTGAGGACTATAAGGCGTTGGAAGTTCTCAAAGCGATTCGTGAAATCAATGATCATGCCGAAATTATCGTGCGCTCACGCGACGATTTACGTTTACAAGAAATGATGGACGCTGGTGCAACTCAAGTGGTGCCAGACACCTTAGAAGCGAGCCTTATGTTGGTGTCGCAAGTCTTGAGCCGTTCGGGAATTCCGATCCGTCGCATATTGTCACGTTTGGACCAAGCGCGGCGTTCCCATTATGGCGATATGCATGGTTTTTATCCCGGTGAAACAACGGACATGGATCCTGAAAAGATTGATCGTTTACAATTTTTGCACGCGGTGCAACTGAGTGACAACGCTTATGCATGCGGCAAAGAACTGCGTCAACTTGGTCTTGATGAACTTGCCGTACAAGTGAAGTCGGTGCGCAGAAGTGACGAAGAATTTAGCGAAGTGCATGGTGATTTCAGCTTGCAAAAAGGCGATGTGGTGCTGCTAGCTGGCGGTCCACGCGCAATCGAGGCAGGCGAAAGCTATCTGCTCAACGGTTAATGTTACAGTTGTTACAACTCGCAACATAATCTGCCTTAATTATCACACAAAGGTGGCGCATACTATGCGCCATCTTCATGTTCAAATGGAATGATCTCAATGGCTTTTAAGAAACGCGCTTTACTCCCTCCACTCATTATTATTGTGGCGATTGCCCTTGTGGTTTTACTTGGTATGTTGCGTCCGCAGTTGCCCATGCGCTCAATGGAGCGTCCGGCAGTGTTGGTCGAGGTGCAAGAAGCACAGCCTGAAGACATTAACTTATTGGTGAGCGGCCAAGGGAATGTGATGGCGAAGCACACCACCAATCTAGTGGCTCAGGTTAGTGGTCAAGTCATTGAAATTGCGCCTAACTTTCATAATGGTGGTTACTTTAATCAAGGCGACATGATCGTCAAAATTGATCCAAAAGATTACCAAGTTGCCCTGCAAAACGCTAAAGCGAATCTCGCCCAAGCCAAAGCTGCATTGGCGGAAGAAAGTGCCCGCGCCAAAGTAGCAAAAGAAGAATGGGAGTCGCTACAACTCGGTGAAATTCCGGCCTTAGGCGTGCGTGAGCCGCAAGTAGCTAGCGCGGTTGCGGCCGTACAATCAGCAGAAGCTGCGGTTGCTAAAGCGCAACGTGATCTTGACCGCACCGTGATTCGTGCGCCATTTGCTGGCTTGTTGCAAAGTAAAAATGTTGACCTTGGTCAATTCGTTAACGTCAGTAACCAGATTGCCGAAATGATGGGCACCGAGACCGCTGAAGTACGTGTACCCTTGAGTGACCGTGACCTAGCTTTCTTGAACTTACCGAGCAATGCGCAGGAGACTGACTTTCCACGGGTGCGCTTAAGTTCTTTTGTAGCGGGTGAAAAATATGAATGGCAAGGGCGCTTAGTGCGCAGTGAAGGCGTACTCGACAGCAACAGCCGCGTGATTTACGGCGTCGTTGAAGTGCAAGACCCCTACAACCGTGAAGGCCAAACCCATGAAGAAATCTTACGTTTTGGTCGTTTTGTGCAGCTCGAAATTGAAGGCAAATATGTCGAGAATGTCTATCGCATTCCACGCTATGCCTTAAATACCGACGGTAATGTTTGGTTAGTGGGCGAAGAGCGCCGCCTGCAACGCCAGCACGTTGAAGTATTGCGTGCGGAAGAGAATCAAGTGATTGTCAGTGACGGTTTGAATGCCGGTGATAAAGTGGTGCTCACACAGCTTGCTAATGCGTTGCCAAGCATGAAGGTGCGCTTACCGGGCGACCCGTTGCCGCAGCAAATGGAAGGTCCAAAGGCGGCCGAGGATGAGACTGCGGTCGCAGCGAAAGATACCACTGACGACGCTGGCGAATAAGGAGCTTAGCTATGCAAGTACCACAAAATTCGCCAGAGTCAGGTCGTGAGAAAGGGCTCATCGCATGGTGGGCCAATAATACTGTTGCCGCGAACTTACTGATGGCGTTGATCATCATCACCGGTATTTTTATGGTGTTTGAAGTTCGCAAACAAATGTTTCCCGAAATCGAACTCAATACCATAAGTATTCAGGTGCCTTTTCCTGGTGCAGCCCCGCAAGAGGTTGAGCAGGGCGTTATTGTACTTATTGAGGATGCCCTAGAGGATGTGAATGGGGTTGAGCGTCTAACCTCGACCGCACGCGAAGGCGGCGGGTCGGTCACCGTTGAAGTGGAAAGCGGTTATGACCCGCAAGTGGTCATGGACGAAGTGAAAATGCTCGTTGATGCCATCCCTAACTTCCCGCAACAAATTGAAAACCCGAATATCTATCGGATCCGGCCGCAGCGGCAAGTGATTTGGATAAGCGTGTTCGGTGACATGAGTGAGCGTAACCAGAAAGAGCTGGCGAAACAAATTCGTGATGACCTGAAAAATATTGGTGGTATCACCAAAGTTGAAACCGTAGGGGCGCGCGACTATGAAATTTCCATTGAGATTTCTGAGCACGATCTGCAGCGTTACAACTTAACTTTCCAACAGGTTGTGAATGCAGTTCGGGGCACGTCGATAGACGTTGCCGGTGGTTCGATACGCACCCCGAATGGCGATATTTTACTGCGTGCAAATAATCAGGCCTATTACGGTGAAGAGTTCGAAAAGATTGTTTTGATTAACCGTGCTGATGGCACACGTCTGACCCTCGGTGATATCGCGACGGTCAAAGACGAGTTTATTGAACGCCGGCGTTTTACCCGCTTTGACGGCAAACCCGCAACTTTTGTGCGCGTCGATTCGGTCGGTGATCAGAATGACTTAGCTGTGGCTGAAGCCGTACGTAATTACATTGAACGCAAGCAAAAAGAATTGCCGCCAGAGGTTAACGTCGCGCACTGGGGTGACTCTTCGTATTACCTGCAAGGGCGTCTTGATCTGATGCTCGATAACATGATCACCGGTGGCTTCTTGGTGTTCTTAATGTTGTCGCTGTTTTTGCAATTGCGTTTGGCATTCTGGGTCATGATTGGTATTCCAATCTGCTTCTTGGGCACCATCGCGCTTATGCCGCTTCCCATGTTCGATATCTCGATCAACATGATCAGCTTATTCGGCTTCATATTAGTGCTCGGGATAGTGGTAGATGACGCCATAGTCATAGGGGAAAGTGCCTACTCCGAAATTGAAAAATACGGCAAGAGCACTGACAACGTGGTGCGCGGCGCGAAGAAAGTCGCTATCCCGGCAACATTTGGCGTACTCACCACCATGGTCGCCTTTATTCCCATGCTAATGGTCGACGGCGGGATGGGGGCCATTTGGGAGTCCATCGCTTGGGTCGTGATTCTGTGTTTGGCCTTCTCTCTGGTCGAATCAAAACTCATTCTGCCAGCCCACATTGCCGCGATGAAGTTCAGCAAAGGCGGTGGCGAGAAGCTCAACGCTTTCCAGCGGGGACGCAATAAAATCTCCGATAGTCTGCGGGTGTTTGTTGAACGCTATTATCGTCCTTTCCTTGCTAAATGCTTGCACTATCGATACACCACACTGGCCAGCTTTATCGGTATGTTTATTTTGATGATCGGTCTCATCAGTGGTGGCGTAGTGCGCTGGGTGTTCTTCCCGAATATTCCTAGTGACTTCATTCAAACCAGTGTGGAAATGCAACCTGGCTCCTCTGAAGAAGCGACCATTCGCGCGCTACAAACTATCGAAGATGCGCTCATGCGCGTGGATGCGCAAATCGAAGATGAAGAGGGCGAAGGCGTCGTTCGCCACACCAACGTTTGGCTGCAAGGCACCACCAGCGGCATGATTATGAGCGAGCTGCAAAAAGGCGAAGATCGTGAGATCGATGGTTTTGGCATTATCAATCGTTGGCGCCAAGAAACGCCTGAAATCGCTGGTGTTAAGGCCATCAACTTCCAAGGCAGTATTGGCGGCGGCGGTGGTTTCGACGTCGAATTCCAATTGGCGGGCGATGACCTTGATCAACTCTCGGCTGCTGCGAATGATTTAAAAGAAGTACTTGGTCAGTTTGACGGCGTTTACGACATCGAAGATACCTTTGGTGCCGGCAATGACGAGATTATTCTCGAAACCCGTCCTTTAGCGACTGCTATGGGGATCACCCTGAGTGACCTTGCCAACCAAGTGCGTTATGCCTTCTATGGCGCTGAGGCGCAACGTATTCAACGTGGTGACGAAGAAGTTCGCGTTATGGTGCGTTATCCGATTGATGAACGTCAGTCCGTGGGCAACCTTGAAGACATGAAGTTGCGCACCAGTGACGGCGCATTGATTCCGTTTACTGAGTTGGCCGATATTCGGTTCGCCAAAGGCTATAATACGATTACACGTATCGACCGCGAACGCTCGGTGCGTGTGCGCGCGCGGGTCGACAAAGAGCGTGTAGAACCTTTTGAAGTCGTGCAGCAAGTGCGCCAACAGCATATTCAGCCAATCTTGGATACTTACCCGTCGGTAAGCTTCCAGCTTGAAGGTGCGTCGCAAGACGAAGCCGAGGCGACGAATTCGCTGGCGATTGGCTTTGTCTTGGCATTGTTTGCCATCTTTGCACTCATGGCGATTCCACTGAAGTCGTACAGTCAGCCACTCATTATTATGTCGGTAATTCCGTTCGGCATGATTGGTGCGGTGATTGGGCACTGGGTCATTGGTATGCCGATTTCAATTCTGAGTCTATTCGGTATTATCGCTTTGGCGGGTGTTGTGGTGAACGACTCGCTGGTTATGGTCGATTACGTGAACCAAGCGCGGCGTGATGGCGTGAAGCTTCGTCAGGCGGTGCAGGATGCCGGTTCTGCGCGTTTCCGGGCAATCATATTGACCAGTTTAACGACCTTCTTTGGTCTGTTACCCATTGTGTTGGAGAAAAGCCTGCAGGCGAAAATGGTGATTCCGATGGCGATTTCTTTAGCCTTCGGAATTTTGTTCGCTACCGTGATCACCTTGCTCCTGATCCCATGTTTGTATTTGATTTTGGATGACACCAAGCGTGGGCTTAAAACCATGCTGTCTTGGTACGGTTTAGCTAAGAAGCCAGCACCAAAATCCGAGTCGGACAATGCCGTCACATAATGGTAAACTAATGACCTTAAACTAATTATCGAAGCCGCATGTGGCCATGATGAAAAACCACTGCGGCTTTCGTGCGTGTCACGTTAGCACAAGGTCTAGAACATGAACCTAAGTACACTTGATATCGTCACTTTGGCGTTTTTTGTGGCGGTTTGGGTTTTCTACACGCAGTTTGCGCGTATTCGTGCGCGCAGCACCTATAGTTTGTCGCATATTTTGCGGCAGCTGCGTATTGATTGGATGACCACCTTAACGCGCAAAGAGCACCAGATTGCCGATGCCGCATTGCTAGGTAACGTAGAGCGTACGGTGACCTTTTTTGCATCATCCACAGTGCTGGTGTTAGCCGGTGTGCTTACCTTGCTTGCCTCAGCAGATAAAGTGGTGACAGTGCTGCAATCGCTGCCGTTGACCGCTGAAACTTCCCCAGAAAAAGTGCAATTTAAGTTAGCTGTATTAGCGCTTATTTTTGTGTTCGCATTTTTTAAATTTACTTGGGCGATTCGGCAATTTGGCTTTGTCTCGGTCTTGCTTGGGGCTGCACCGCAATACCGCAGTACCGAATTCACAGATGAACAACGCGAGGTTTTTGCGCGGCAATCAGCCAAGGTGATCGACCAAGCAGGGCATGAATATAACAACGGCTTGCGAGCCTATTATTTCGCGCTCGCCTTTCTAACTTGGTTTTTGCACCCTTTACTTTTCATTGTATCTACCATTGTGGTCGTTTCGGTATTGTACCGGCGCGAATATCGTTCGCGAGTATTGCGCGCACTGTTAGCGACCAAAGGTTTAGAACCCGGACGAATTAAGCAACAGGAGTCAGAAAGTGAGTCAGACGACAAATGAGCTAGCCGCGGTAAACGTACTCGATTGGACGCTTGCTGGTTATAACGGCAACGCGGTTGCCGAAGAGCAACAGCTACTCAACGCAACGTTGAAGTACGAAGGTGGCGAACTGCACTTCCCTGATTATGGCATTGTCATCGTTGAACCCGAGCAACCAAGTGCAAAAGATGTGGTGCTCTCCTGCGCCGTGCACGGCGACGAAACAGCCCCGATTGAAATCGTACGCGACATGATTCACGGCATTATGCGCGGTGAAATCAAACCGGTGCAGCGCACGCTCTTTTTGATCGCTAACCCTGCAGCAATCGCCATTGGTAAACGTTTTGTCGAAATGAATATGAATCGATTGTTCAGCGGCGCGCACCAAGAAGGAGAGAGCCGTGAACATCAGCGGGCTGCACAACTTGAGCAAGTGATCACTGACTTCTTTGCTGCCGCGCCAGCAGGTGAACGTCAGCGTTATCACTATGACTTGCACACAGCCATTCGTGATTCTGAATTTGAAAAGTTTGCCGTGTATCCGTTTACCCATGGCGCTCCCTACAAGAAAGAACAACTGACGTTCTTGGCCGAGTGTGGGGTCGAAACTATTCTCTTGAATCAGGCGCCGACCACGACGTTTAGTTACTACAGTGTGCGTACTCATGGCGCGGATGCCTTTACCGTTGAGTTAGGTAAAGTGCGACCCTTTGGTGAAAATGACCGCAGTAAGTTTGCTGCGGCACAAACCATGTTCACCAAACTTATCTGTGAGCGCGAGCTTAAGCTGCCTGAATTTGATGTAAATCGTACCCGGGTTTTTGACGTCTGCCGTACAATTAACCGTACAGTTGAGAACTTCACCCTGCATTTTCCCGATGATGTGGCCAATTTTACCGCCTTTGAGAAGGGCGAATTGCTGGCCACAGATGGTGATCAAGAGTACTTGGTGGAACAGTCGGGAGAACGCATTATCTTCCCGAATGCCAAGGTGGCTCTGGGCCAGCGGGCATTATTGACAGTTGTAGAAGTGCCTTTTGAGCAGCTGCAACTGGTCTGATTTTTACGCAAATGCGTAGTCGCTTATTTGCATGTCAGTTGACGTAAAGGTAAAGTGAGCGCAATTTTTCTGAGAACGAGAAAGTTATGGCACAGGATAAACAACATCAGCTAGAAATCGTGACCAAACCGAGCTTTTTAGATGGTTCGGCGTTACAGATTCCAATGCTTCAGATCCTCAAAGAAGACGGTACCCTGCACAAAGGCGCAAAGGTTCCTGACATCGATAAAGATCTCGCCTTAAAAATGTTCGACACCATGCAGTTCATCCGTATTTTGGACGAGCGCATGATTGCTGCACAGCGCCAAGGCCGCATCAGCTTCTATTTGTCTTCACTTGGTGAAGAAGCAGCAAGTATTGGCTCAGCCGCCGCACTTGATGATGGCGACATGATCATGGGGCAATACCGTGAGCAAGGCGCGTTAGCCTACCGTGGTTTCACCGTCGAACAGTTCATGGACCAATTGTTCTCGAACGAGCGCGATCTAGGTAAAGGCCGTCAGATGCCTGTGCATTATGGCTGTGCCGACCTTAACTTCATGACTATCGCGTCACCATTGGCGACACAGATACCCCAGGCAACAGGCTACGCCTATGGCCAGAAAATGGATAAAACAGGTAACTGCACCATTTGTTACTTTGGGGAAGGCGCTGCTTCGGAAGGTGACTTCCATGCTGCTTTAAACATGGCTGCGGTCTACAAAGTTCCGGCTATTTTCTTCTGCCGTAACAACGGTTATGCCATCTCGACGCCATCGCAAGGTGAACAGTATGCTGGCGACGGCATTGCGCCGCGCGGTGTTGCTTACGGCATGAAAACCATTCGCGTCGACGGTAACGATATCTTGGCGGTTTATTTAGCCACGCAAATGGCGCGTAAGCTTGCCGTTGAAGAGAACGAACCCGTGTTAATCGAAGGTATGTCGTACCGTATGGCCGGTCACTCGACCTCAGATGACCCAACGGGTTACCGTACCCGTGATGAAGAAGACGCATGGCGTGCGAAAGATCCGCTGGCGCGTTTCCAAACTTACTTGATCAAGAAAAAATGGCTGACCGAGAAAGACGCTGAAGAGATCTTTGCTGAGAAGAAAGCAGCAGTCTTGGCAGCACTGAAGAAATCAGAGAAAGTTCCAGCTCCGCACATTGATGAGCTCATCAATGACGTCTATGACACCCCGCACAAGCAGCTAAAAGAGCAGCTTGAGGAGTTGAAGGCGCATATTCGCAAGTACCCAGAGGCGTACCCGAAAACAGCGTCACGTATTGATGGGGGAGACAAATAATGGCGAACATGAACTTATTACAAGCCATCAATAGCGCACTTGATATCGCGATGGCAAAAAGCGACAAAGTCTATAGCTTTGGTGAAGACACTGGTGCGTTCGGCGGGGTATTCCGTGCGACCTCTAAGTTGACTGACAAGTACGGTCGTGACCGTAACTTCAATACGCCGTTGGTCGAGCAGGGCATCCTTGGTTTTGCCAATGGTCTAGCGTCGCAAGGCAGCTATGCCATTGCCGAGATTCAATTCGGTGACTACATTTTCCCAGCGTTTGACCAAATCGTGAACGAATCGGCCAAGTTCCGCTATCGTTCAGGTAACGAATTTAACGTCGGTGGCCTCACCATTCGTACGCCGTATGGTGGTGGCATCGCCGGTGGTCACTATCACTCGCAATCGCCAGAAGCTTATTTTGCCCATACCCCAGGCCTGAAAATTGTCATGCCACGAAATCCGTATATGGCGAAAGGCTTGTTGCTCAGCGCGATTTTTGATCCAAACCCAGTGCTCTTTATGGAACCGAAGCGTTTGTATCGTGCTTCAACTGGCGAAGTACCGGAAGAAGAGTACACGCTGGAACTCGGCAAAGCTGACGTGGTGCGCGAAGGTAAAGATTTGACCATCGTCGCTTGGGGTGCACAGGTTGAAATGGCGGAAAAAGCCGCTGAGAAAGCTGCCGAAGACGGCATCGACTGTGAAGTGATCGACTTGGTGAGCTTGTTACCTTGGGATATCGACACCGTAGCTGAGTCGGTCATGAAGACCGGCCGTTTGGTCGTGACGCAAGAAGCACCATTGACCAATGGCTTTGCCAGTGAAGTAGCGGCAACTATTCAAGACAAATGTTTCTTGTATCTTGAATCGCCGATTGCACGCGTTTGTGGCCTTGATGTGCCATATCCGCTGTGCCACGAAAAAGAATACTTTGTCGACCACCTGAAAGTGTACGAAGCCGTGAAAGCTTCGATGACCTATTAAGAGGGCCGTAGTATGAGTAAAGATTTTATCTTACCGGACATCGGCGAAGGCATCGTTGAGTGCGAAATCGTTGAATGGCTTGTTGCGGAAGGCGACACCATTAAAGAAGACCAGCCTGTGGTCGACGTGATGACCGATAAAGCATTGGTGCAGATCCCTGCCAAAGAAGACGGCGTAGTCAGCAAGCTTTATTACGCAAAAGGCGACATCGCTAAAGTCCACGAGCCGCTCTTCGCCATCACCGGCACCGATGACGAAGGCAGCGACGACGTAGCCCGCAGTTCTACTGCGGGGGAACCCGAACCCAGCAGCAATGCCAGTTCAGAAAGCACCGTCACCGACTTCATCCTGCCTGACATCGGCGAAGGTATCGTTGAATGCGAAATCGTCGAATGGCAAGTCAAAGAAGGCGACGTCATTGAAGAAGACCAGCCCGTGGTCGACGTCATGACCGACAAAGCTTTGGTGCAGATCCCAGCGAAAGACCACGGCGTCGTCGAAAAGCTCTATTACGCCAAGGGCGACATCGCCAAAGTACACGAACCGCTATTCGCCATCCGCGTCGAAGACGAAGTAGCCCGTAGTTCTACTACGGGTCAAACCAGCCACAACGACAATGCTCAGTCCAGCAGCACTCAATCGTCCGCGGCAAAACCAGGTCAAGCCGACGCCCCACAAGCCGCCCGCCAAGGCAAAGCCATTGCTAGCCCAGCCGTTCGTCGTCGCGCGCGTGAACTCGACATCGACATCAGCCAAGTCCCAGGCTCCGGCGCCAAGGGCCGCGTGATGAAAGAAGACGTCGAAAATTACGTAGCCCGTGGTTCTACCACGGGGGAAGCTACAACATCACAACAGACGTCCGACGCAACAGCGAAACCCGCAGCCACCAGCGGCGGTACCCGCACCGAAGCTATCCGCGGCGTGAAAGCAGCCATGGCCAAAGCTATGACCGAGTCAGTCAGTACCATTCCGCACTTTACTTACGCGGACGAGTTCGACATGACCAACGTCATGGCGTTGCAGAAGCAATTGAAAGAACGCTACAAAGATGAAGGTATTCGCATCACCATGATGCCATTCTTCATCAAGGCGTTGTCGTTGGCACTCAAAGAGTTCCCAGTGATGAACGCGCAAGTGAACGCTGACTGTACTGAGATCACCTATTTTGATGATCACAACATCGGTATGGCAGTTGATACCAAAATTGGTTTGCTCGTACCTAACGTCAAACAGGTACAGAACAAGAGCATTATCGATATTGCCAACGAAGTCACGCGCTTAACGCAAGCAGCTCGTGACGGTCGCGTGGCGCAAGAAGATATGAAAGGTGGCACTATTTCCATCTCGAATATCGGCGTCATTGGCGGTACCGTGGCCACACCGATCATCAACAAGCCAGAAGCCGCAATTGTGGCGCTGGGTAAAGTACAAGAGCTCCCACGCTTCGATGCGCAAGGCAACGTAGTCGCTCGTAAGATCATGAATGTGAGCTGGTCAGGCGACCATCGCATCATTGATGGCGGCACTATTGCCCGCTTTAACAAGCGTTGGCAAGAGTACTTGGAAGATCCGACATCAATGTTGGTGCACATGGTGTAACCACTATCGGTGCAAGAAACTAAGCCCGCACTTCAGTTGCGGGCTTTTTTTTTGCGCGTGCGAATGAATTAGGGTAGTCTGGTTTTACACATAAGAATAACAAAATAGCTACACAGGGAAGCACAAATGTCTTATACCTCGCAGGTTTTCAAAATCATTCCTATTGTTGCGGCGCTAAGCACTGCGCTTACCGCTTTACCGGCCAACGCAGCGCCGCTGCAAGATGATGCCAAACAAGCATTTCAACAAGCGTATAAAACCTTCCAACAAGCTCAAGCCAGCGATAAAGCCGCCCGCGAACAACTGCAGCAGCTCGCTTATGACGCTCTGCAAAAGGGCAAGGCTTACTTTGGTGAAGCGCACTTCAATACCGCCACTTTAGCAGTGAATTATTTGATGTTATTGGGCCCGCAGGAACGCATTGGCAACGAGCAGCATGAGATTGCGCAACGTGCTGCAAGCGTTTACCAGAGCGAATTGCCTGCTACAGATTTGCAGCAGCTTGATCCGTTAATGCTGGCCATCGAAACAATGCCTGAGGCCAAGCCTGAGAAGCTTGCCGAATACGAGGAAGCGCTTAATGTGCTTTTCGATGCTTGGCCTGAAGAGCAGGCGGCGAGCCGAGTGATCCTTCGTTCACAAGTCGCTGAACAGTTCATGCGCCTTGGACAGCTACGTTCTGATATGTGGCAGCAAGTCTATCAGGAAAGTGAAACACTCAATGGCATGAATCATCCGCTGACGTTGAAAGCAGCGTACCTTTCGACACTTACAAGTGGTAAGAATCAGCGTCTTGATGCCATCGACACTCTTGAACGCGTGGTCGAGGCAGAAGTTACCGGGAATTCAGAGACCAGTCAGATCCAACTAGCAAGCCATTACGCGCTCACCAAGCACTATGCGGCATTAGATAGAAACACAGACCTGGCCGAAACCATTGATCGTATTCATGTGCTCCAAGCGCGTGTGGATGGCACTGCAGAGCATGAGCGTTATTATTCAGTGAGCCCGCGCTACCCAAGTGAAGCGCTAAGCGATCATCAAAATGGGATGGCAAAACTGAGCTTTGACATCAATAACGAGGGGCAGACAGAAAACATTCAAACTCTAGAGCAAACGACGCCAGGATTTGGCCAAATGGCGAAGGAAGCTCTGGCGAAATGGCGTTATGTACCTGCTTTTGAACAGGGGAAACCAGTCGCAACGAAGGGTGAGACCGTGCAGCTCGATTTCACCCTCAAGACAATGTTTCGTTAACGCTTAGCCACCATGCGGCGCACGAAGCTAGGCGAAATGCGCTGCAACAAGGGGGCCAGCTTGGACATGCCGGAGCCAACCACGACTTCGGCTTTGCCTTTGGCAATCGCTTGTAAAGACCGACGGGCGCACTCTTCGGCCGAGATACCACCCGCATTATCGGGATCCTCTTTACCAAGCGCTGAGCCGTCGCCAGAAAGCGAATTATGGGCAATAGCGGTATTGATAAAGCCCGGTAAAATTGAAGTCACCACCAAGCCGTGTTCGGTCATTTCTGCACGGAGCGCGTCCATAAAGCCAAGCACCGCAAATTTCGCGCCATTATAACCACTACGTAGCTTCGTACCGACTTTGCCCGCTACGGATGACACCGTCACTATTTGCCCACTGCGCCGAGCAACCATGCGTGGCAACACCAACTTCGTCAAAGCGACGACGCCGAAGTAATCAATTTCCATTAACTGACGGTAAACTCTCAAGTCAGTATCTAGAATCATCGAACGCTGCGAAACACCAGCGTTGTTGATCAGAATGTCAATCACTTGGTCACCCAAGGCTGCATGTGCTTGTTCAGCGGCTGCTTCGGGCTGACTTAAGTCGAGCGCCAAAACCTGATGATGTTCGGGGTGGGCAAGCTCACTGCGTACTTGCTCCAGCACTTCAGCACGGCGCGAAGTAAGAATTAAATGCGCACCGGCTGCGGCGAGTTGCTGCGCCATAGCTAAACCGATGCCTGAAGAGGCACCGGTTAGCCAGACGGTTTTACCGGAAAAGTAACCCATGGTTTAGCCCGCTGGGTACATGTAGTTGGCTTGAATACCTAATGGGATACCGGCCATCCAATACAAGATCAGGAAGGCAGACCAGATCACCAACAGACTGACGGTGAACGGCAACATAAGCGCTACCAATGAGCCAATACCGGTATTCTTCACATAACGCTGACAGTACAGCACAACCAATGGGAAGTACGGCAGTAGTGGCGTGATGATATTACTGGTCGAGTCACCGACACGGTACGCAGCCTGGGTTAGATCTGGCGAGTAACCAAGTTGCATCAACATAGGTACGAAAATCGGTGAAATTAGCGCCCATTTGGCCGAAGCAGAGCCCACAAACAAGTTGATAAAGGCGACCAATAGAATAATACCCACCATGGTCACGCCGCCTGAAAGTTGCAGCGAACTTAAGAAAGTCGCACCTTTAATCGACAACAAGATACCTAGGTTTGAGTCACCAAATGCTTTGATAAACAAGGCACAGAAGAACGCCATAACCATGTAGTAGGCCATGCCTTCCATCGACTTGGTCATGGCGCCGATAACATCTTGCGAGTTGGTAAAGTTACCCGAGACATAGCCGTGTACGATACCTGGCAAAATAAACAGCAAGAATATGAGCGGTACGATCATCTGCATGAGCGGGGCACTGAAGGAAGCCAACTCGCCGGTAACTGGATCGGCTAACGGCGTGTTCTCAGCACTCGCGGCAAAATAGAGCGCAACCAGACCCACGATCATGGTTAAAACACCCAAGTAGAAAGCTTTGCGATCTCGCGGCGTCACATCATCAAGTGCCGGCATATCGTCTTGGTCGCCATCGATTGGTGTTTTGCTCAAACGCGGCTCAATCACGCGGTCAGTTAGGTACCAGCCCACAAGCACGACAATGATCGATGAAGCTGCCGTAAAGAAGTAGTTGTTGAGCGGGTTCAACTGAATATTGGGGTCAAGAATTTGCGCGGCAGACTGCGTGAACCCTTGTAAGAGCGGGTCGATTGCTGACGGCACAAAGTTGGCACTGAAACCACCGGATACACCAGCAAAAGCCGCGGCAATACCCGCTAACGGATGACGACCAGCAGCGTAGAAAATGACACCACCGAGTGGGATCACCAACACGTAGCCAGCATCTACCGCGGTGTGGCTGACAATCGCAATCAGAATCAGCACAGGCGTAAGCAATAGTTTTGGCGTGACGTTCAACATGAGCTTAATCGCAACGTTGATAAAACCGCTGCGCTCAGCAACACCAACACCAAGCATAGCCACCAAAACCACCCCAAGCGGGGCGAAGCCCATAAAGGTGTTGACCATGTTGGCTAAAAAGTCCGCCATTTCGGCGCCACTTAATAAATTAGTGACTTGGACATTTTCGCCGGTGAGTGGATGTTTGGCATCAAACTCGATACCTGAAAGCAAGAAGCTAAACACCCAAACGATAATCAATAAGCCGAAGAACATAACGGCCGGGTCAGGAAGTTTGTTACCCACCTTCTCGACCTTGTCGAGCATGCGGTTGAGTAACGAAGGTGATTCTGACATGAGAAAACCCCTTTTCTATTGTTATTATTTGTTAGACGAAAGTATCATACCCCATCAACCCAGAAGAACAATAGAAGAACGTGAGATCCGATGATTTGTGGAACCGATGAAGCAGGGCGTGGCCCCATTGCCGGACCAGTGGTTGCCGCTGCGGTCATTCTTGACCCGCTGCAACCTATTGAAGGTATTAACGACTCGAAAAAGTTGTCAGAAAAGAAGCGCCAAGCTTTAAGTGAAGAGATAAAAGCCAAAGCGCTGTATTGGGCGATTGCGCAGTGTGATGCAGAAGAAATTGACCAGTTGAATATCTTGCAGGCGTCATTAACGGCGATGAAACGCGCCGTGGAAGCATTGCCGGTCGCGCCAGAAAAAGTTCTGGTGGATGGTAATAAACTCCCTAAACTACAGGTGCCAGCAGAGGCTGTGGTCGGTGGCGATGCCTTACATGCGTGTATTGGCGCCGCGTCTATTCTTGCGAAAGTCGAACGCGATCGGCAGATGCTCGAGTGGCATGAGCTGTATCCACATTACGACTTTGCCAAGCACAAAGCCTATCCAACGCCAGCACATCTAGCACTCATCAAAGAACATGGCGTGTGCCCAATTCATCGCCGTAGCTTTAAACCCGTTATGCGTGTGTTGGGCCACATACCCGAGTAATGATCTGGCGCAGTTGTTGCTGCGCCGGGGCAATCTCGTCCAAACGAATAAATTCATCGGGTTGGTGGGCTTGGGCAATGGAGCCCGGGCCCATGACGATGGTCTGACAGCCAAGATCTTGTACAAACGGCGCTTCGGTGCAGTAATTAGCGGGTTCTGCGCTATTGCCAGTGACGTCTTGTACCAGTTGCACAATGGCCGAATCAGGGTCACATTTGTAGCCAGGAATCGCTTCATGCAAGTGCTCAAGGCAAATAGCATTCGGGAACTGTTGCTGCAGAGGCTTAAGTTTGGCGTCTAGCAAGCCGTAAAGCTCGTCCATACGCATACCTGGCAGTGGCCGCAAGTCAATATGCATCTCACAGCAGGCGCAAATACGATTCGCCGCATCGCCACCATGAATATTGCCAAAATTTAAGGTTGGGTAAGGGACGGCAAAGTTATCGTCGTGATAACGCTGCTGAAAATCGCGTTGCAGCTCCCGCAATCCGGTAATCACGTCATGCATGATCTCAATCGCATTCACCCCGCCTGCAGGGTTTGAGCTGTGGCCACTTTTACCGGTCACCCGAATGCCCTCGGTCAAATGACCTTTGTGCATGGTCACTGGCGTCATCGACGTAGGCTCACCAATAATGGCGAAGTCCGGCTTTAATTCACCGAAGGCTGCTAGTTCACGAGCACCAGCCATGGTGGTTTCTTCGTCGGCAGTGGCCAACACATAAAGCGGTTTTGTGCATTTACTTAAATCGAGGTCACGTAGTGCTTCGAGGATAAAAGCAAAGAAGCCTTTCATGTCCGCGCTACCTAGGCCGTAGAGCTTGCCGTCAGCCTCATGCAGTTGAAATGGGTCTTTGGTCCAACGCCCTTCGTCCCAAGGAACGGTGTCGGTGTGACCGGCGAGCAACAGCCCGCCTTTGCCATCACTTCCTGCCGGAAGGTATTTGGCCAGCAAGTTGAATTTGCCTTGCTGCCGCGTGAGTTCGTTCACGGCGACCTGAAAACCAAGCGTGGTTAACCAAGAGGCGAGTTTATCGATGACAGCTTTGTTGCTGGTATCCCAATGCGGATCAAGGCACGACACCGAAGGCGTCGCAATGAGTTCACGATAAAGGGTAAGGAACGGGGGTAGCTGTGACATCACAAAACTCCAAAACTTGCGTGTTGAATGTCACAGCATACCCGATTTTGTTAGAAGTGATAACTGGCTTCTACGCGTAAGCCATCGCCAAACTCGCTGTCTTGGTAACGTGCGCCGACCGCAAACTCTGGCGTGATGTAGAAACGCGTACCAAATTGGTATTGGTTATCGCTGCCGGCGTCGGTGTAGTCAACCCAGCCTAAACCGCCATAAATTTCAAAGCGATCAATGCGGGTGCGTAAGTTACCTTCAACGCCCCAAAATCCTGAATCTTCAGGGCCAAAATCAACTTGTCCCAAGCGGCCCGAAAAATCAGCGACCAAGTTATCACTCAGCCAAACGTAACGGCCAAACTTGAGGCCTTGGGCGTCGCGACCGTCGCCAAACGGACCGTCGTCGCCATCACGAAGATAGCCACTAATGAACCAAGGCGAGTTAAATTGATAGCTCCCTTCAACAATAATGCTATCACCACCGCCATCATGGTCCGCCACACCGGCGCTTAGAAAGTTGAAGGCACGTGACGTTTGCGGTGATTCAAACGGGGTAGAGTCTTGCGTCTGCGCAAAGCTAGGTGCAGCGCAGGCTAGGGCACTGGTAACTGCAGTAACGGTTAACACTTTGCTGAACGTTTTCATGTTTAATTACCTCGTTGCAATGAATTCGAGCTTAAGTGTGCAAAGACATTGGCAACTTGAAAAGACGGTTTACCAAAGATTTACCCATTGCGTTTTGCCGTTTTTATTTGTCAAAAGCCCCTAAAATTCATACCATAGACGGCTGTTTTTATTCGTTTCGAAAGGTTACCGATGAAATCCATTCCACACATTGATATGAGCCTCTACGATCAAAGTTTTGAGGCATTTGCCAAGCACGTTGGCGAAGGTTACGAAAAGAACGGTTTCGTAGCGCTCACCAAGCATGGCGTTGACCAGCAACTCATTGAAGAAGCGCTGGATACCTGCCGCGAACTCTTCGCCTTGCCTGAAGACGTGAAGAAGCAATACCATATTCCTGGTGGTGGCGGAGCCCGTGGTTATACGCCTTTCGGAACCGAGATTGCGAAAGACGCGAAGCATGTCGACTTAAAAGAATTCTGGCATGTAGGCCGTGAAATCGAAGGCGAGCCGCCATTTAAGCAGCTTACTCCCAATATTTGGCCGCAAGAGCTGCCAGAATTTAAAGAGAAAATTCTTAAACTTTATCGCGCACTTGATGCGCTAGGCTTGCGCGTTTTGGAAGCTTTGGCCGTGTACCTTGGTCAGCCACGCGACTTTTTCAACGATAAAGTCGATCTCGGCAACTCCATTTTACGCCCGTTGCACTACCCACCAATTGTCGATGAAGGTACGCCGTCAGTGCGCGCTGGTGCTCATGAAGACATCAATGTATTGACCTTGTTGGTTGGTTCGCGTGAACCAGGTTTAGAGGTTTTAGCTAAAGATGGTTCTTGGATCCCGGTGACCATTATTGAAGGCGCAATTATTTGTAACGTCGGTGATATGTTGCAGCGCATGACCAATGGCGTGTTGCCGTCAACCACGCACCGCGTGGTGAACCCGCCTGCACCGTACAGCTCGAAGTCACGTTACTCGATTCCGTTCTTTTTGCACTTCAATCCTGATGTCGTGATTGACCCGCTGGAAAGTTGCATCACCGAAGAAAATCCCAAGCGTTGGGAGGCGATTTCGTCTGATGACTACCTGATGGAACGGTTACGTGAAATTGGTCTGGTTAAGTAAGGCCAGCAAAAAATAAGGCACGAATTATGTTGCGACGTGGGTTAAGTAAGTTAGGTCTGATTACGCTTGGCAGTGTGGTGATGTTTGGTTGCGCGCAAGCGCCGAACGACAGGGAGCCTGCGACATTTGAGCTTACTGTCGCCCACGTTAACGACCATCACTCGAATTTATTGCCACACCAAGGCACGAAAATAAGCGTGATGGGGCACGACTACGAAGTTGAAACTGGTGGTTTTGCCCGCGTGGTCAGCCAGATAGACGCCATTCGTGCCGCCAATGCCAATGTGCTTGCGCTACACGCCGGCGACGCCATTACTGGCACCTTGTTTTACACCATCTTTAATGGGGAAGCTGACGCCGCACTTATGAACGAAGTGTGTTTTGATGCTTTCGCGCTTGGTAATCATGAATTCGACAATGGCGATGCTGGCCTCAAGCACTTCTTGGACAGCTTAGCGTTGACCCAAGACTGTCGCACCGAAGTTTTGGCTGCTAACGTTGAACCTGAAGTGGGTGTTTCACCACTGACCCCAAAAACGCGCTGGGATAGCTTTAAGCCGTATACGATTTTCAATGTGGGCGGCGAGAAAGTCGGTTTGATCGGACTCGATATTGCGATTAAAACCAAGAACTCTTCGCAGCCTGATGCCAGCACCATGTTTGCCGATGAGCTTGAAACAGCGCAGTTCTATATTGCCGAACTGCAAAGCCAAGGCATCCACAAAGTCGGTTTATTGACGCACATTCAATATAAAAACGACTTACGCTTAGCTGAAGCTTTGCCTGCGGTTGATTTTATTATTGGCGGTGATTCACATACCTTGCTCGGCGACTACGCCGGTTATGGTTTGCCCGCCGTTGGCCCGTATCCCATGCAAGTACTCAATACGGATGGTGCACCGGTCTGTATTGCCCATGCCTGGCAATACAGTCAAGTTGTGGGGGAGCTGCAAATGACCTTTAGTGGCGATGCCGTTGCAAGCTGTGGCGGGGAACCGCATTTGTTAGTTAGCGAAGCCGCACCAAATGCAGTGAAAAATCTACCAGGTTTCACCGCCGTGGAAAAAGATGCCGCCGCGCAAGCGTTATTGGTTGGCTATCAGGACAGCTTAGACGAGCTTACGCAAACGAACATCGCCACTGTCGACGAACGTTTGTGTATGAAACGCATGGGCCCAATGACCCTTGAAGATTGTGGTCTAGGGCGCCAATCTGACGTGCACGCTGTGGTGGCGGATGCTTTTTTAGCGAGTGCGCCGCAAGCCGATTTTGCGTTGCAAAACGGTGGTGGCGTGCGTACTGACTTAAACGCGGGTGCGCTAACTATTGCGGACGCCTACCGGTTATTGCCGTTCGCCAATACCCTCGTTGAAATCCAAATTACCGGTGCACAAGTAAAGCAAGTGCTCGAGCAAGCCGTTGAGTATGCTTTATCAGACTCGGGCTCTGACGGCGCCTACCCACATGGTGCCGGAATTCGCTTTGACGTTGATATCAGCGCCGTTAATGGCGAGCGCTTTAGCAACCTTCAGGTTAAAACTGACGCCGGGTGGCAGACAATGCAGCCCGAACAAACGTACACCATGATCACCAATAGCTTTTTGGCTGGTGGCGCTGATGGTTGGCGTTTGTTAGGCGAATTAAAGCAAGCTGGTTTAGTGCAAGATACTTACGTTAATTACGCACAATCGTTCGTCGATTGGGCCCGCAAAACTAAAACAATAAAACGGCCGACCGAACATAGCACGCAGCGCTATCGGACGGCGGACGAATGACAGTAACGCCGGTCTCTGATAAAGCAAAATTTGATTTAGTCGTTGTTGTTCTGGCCCTACTGACAATGTTTGGGCCACTGTCGATTGACATGTATCTGCCGGCCTTTGGTGACATCGCTGCCAGTTACGGCACTGAATCCAATCGCGTAGAGCTCTCGCTGACTTCATTCTTTCTTGGTCTGTTCATTGGCCAGCTTTTGTATGGTACTGCGTCCGACAAGTGGGGACGTAAACCGCCGCTGTATTTCGGCCTAACGATTTATATTTTATCGTCGCTGGCCTGTGCTTATGCGCCAAACCTTGAGAGCTTGATTGTATTGCGCTTTTTGCAGGCGATTGGCTCCTGTGCGGGCTTAGTTATTGCCCGTGCCATGGTGCGCGATCTCTATACGCCGCAGGCGTCGGCGCAAGTGTTCTCGTTCTTGATTTTGGTCATGGGCATTGCGCCGATTCTGGCGCCACTTGCAGGTGCTTACGTGACCAAGGCCTTTGGTTGGCAGGCTATTTTCCTGATTGTCGCCGCGCTTGCGGTGGCCTGTATGGCCATTGTGCATATTCGTTTGCCTGAAACGCGTTCGTACAATGGCGCTGTGCGTATGCGGCGTAGCTTGCCAATTTACTGGGATGTGCTCAAGGATCGCGGTTTCTTGCGCTACTCGCTTGCTGGCGGTGTTGCCCAATCGGGACTATTCGCTTACATCACCGGTTCACCGCTCGTGTTCATCGAACATTTTGACCTCGATCCAACCCATTACAGTTGGCTGTTCGGCTTCAACGCCATTGGCATCATCGGCATGGCGCAATTCAACGCGTGGCTACTGCGCCGCCGCGACGCCCGCAAGATCCTCAACAAGTCGTTGCCAGTGCTAGCGTTAATCTCAATCGTGACCATAGCCCTAGGGCTTCTCAACGCCAACTTCTGGTTCGTGTTGTTCATTGTCTTCGCCTACGTCAGCACCCTCGGCATGGTCTTCCCCAACGCCATGGCCGGTGCCCTAGCCGAACAACAAGAACGCGCCGGCTCCGCCAGCGCCGTCACCGGCAGCCTGCAATTCCTCATCGCCGGCATCATCTCCGCCGTCGTCAACATCGTCGGCCACCAACACCCCCTCGGCATGCTCTTCGTCATCGGCGCCTGCGGCCTAACCGCCACTTTGCTTTACCGCCTGCTGCGTCGCCCAGAAGCCACCCCCGCGAATTAAACCCCATCGATACTTCGCGTGCGTTGTAGCTCGAAGCTGGAGTTCCAATTCCTAGGGACGCCGTGAACCCTTCCCTGGGGGCTTGCCTGCCGCATCCATGCGGCAGACACCCTAGGAATTGGAACTCCAGCTCCGAGCCACGCACACTCGCATCTTCGGGATTTATTTCGCGTGGGAGGCTTCTAGGCTTTGACTGACGGCGTTGAGGGTGGGGAGGGTCTGGTTGTGCGGAGGGCGGAGTATAGTGCAGCAGGGCGGAGTTCTGGGGATAGGTCTACATTCACGGGTGCGTGCCGCAGGGATGCGGCACACAAGCCCCCAAGGACGGGTTCACGGCGCCCTCGTTAGAGAGTCCCCCGCTGGACCCGAAAGCCGCCCAACCTACGGGGTGTAGTAGGTTGGGGTTTCGACGCCTACTGGCATGCCTAGGGCGAAGACCCAGACGAAGAACAAAATGCTCCAGCCGAGTAGGAACATGATGCTGTAGGGCAGCATGGTGGCGATGAGGGTGCCGATGCCGATGTCTTTTTTGTAGCGGGCGGCGACGGCGAGGATCAGGCCGAAGTAGCTCATCATTGGGGTGATGATGTTGGTGACGGAGTCACCGATGCGGTAGGCGGCTTGGATGACCTCTGGGGCGTAGCCGATGAGCATGAGCATGGGTACGAAGATGGGTGCGGTGATGGCCCATTGTGCAGAGGCGGAGCCGAGCATGAGGTTGACGAAGGCGCACATCAGAATGAATAGGATAAATACCGATGGACCGGTGAGGCCGACTTCTTGCAAGAAGGTGGCGCCTTTGATGGCAAAAATTGAGCCGAAGTTGGTCCAGCCGAAGAAGGCGACGAACTGGGCGGCAAAGAATACCAGCACGATGTACATGCCGAGGGTACTCATGGATTCGGACATGGCGTCGATGACGTCGCGGTCGGTCTTCATGACTTTGGTGATGCGGCCGTAGACGTAGCCCGGAATGGCAAAGGTGATGAAGATAAAGGTGACGATGCCTTTCAGGAACGGTGAGCCGGCGACTTTGCCATCTTCTGGGTTACGCAAAATGCCCCATTCTGGAACTATGGTTAGCGCTAGGAGTGCGCCAAGCAACAAAAAGCTTAAGCCTGCGCCTTTTAAGCCGCGTTTTTCTTGTGGGGTGAGGGCTTCGATTTTTTGTTCGCTCAGGTTAATGCTGGCTTCGTTGGTGTCGTATTTGCCGAGTTTGGGTTCAACGATTTTCTCAGTGACAAAGGTACCCATTGCTGCGATCAGGAAAGTCGAGATCATCATGAAGTACCAGTTGGCTTCGGGGCCGACGTAGTATTCTGGATCGATCAGGTTTGCGGCTTTGGTAGTGATACCGGCGAGTAATGGGTCGACGGTGCCGATCAATAAGTTGGCGCTGTAGCCCGCTGATACGCCTGAGAATGCTGCGGCGAGACCTGCTAAGGGATGGCGGCCGAGCGAGTGGAATATCATGGCCGATAGAGGCACGAGTACGACGTAGCCAAGTTCTGATGCGGTGTTGGAAATAACGCCGGCGAGCACGACGGCTAGGGTCACGACGCGTGGGTGGGCGTTCATGACGAGGCCACGCATGGCGGCTGAGAGTAAGCCTGAGCGTTCGGCGATACCGACACCTAAGAGGGCTACCAATACGGTGCCGAGCGGGGTAAAGCCGGTGAAATTGGTGACGAGGCCGGTGACGATACGTTGTAGGCCTTCGGCATTGAGTAAGCTGACGACTTCGATGACTTCACCGCCGGGGCGCGGATCTTGTGCGCTAACGCCAAAATAGGAGGCGATGCCGCTGGCGACAATGACGCCGAGGGCAAACAGGGCGAACAAGGTAATGGGGTGTGGTAAGAGGTTACCTAACCATTCTACGGTGTCGAGAAAGCGGGTGAAGGCGCCGCGTTTTTGTTGGTCTGCGGCTGAGTTTGATTGCGTCATGCAATACGGCTCCTGTCGTCATATTTTAACAAAGCCGTCGATTGTACACGAAAATGGCTGGGTGCTCATGTGGCCGTTTAATTTAGCGCATGCTAAATTAAACGGCGTTGTTTGATGTTCGCTGTTTGATGTTCGAGGTGAGATATGGGTAGGTTGATTGTTTTGGTTCTGATACTGGGCTTGGGTGCTGATGTATTCGCGGGCGACAGTGAGCGGGTGGAGCGGTCGCGGGAGTTGAGTCGGCAGTTGCAGCAGCAACTGGGGGCGAAGTTGATGGCGGCGATGAAGGCGCAGGGGCCGGTGCATGCGATTGAGGTTTGTAATCTTGAGGCGCCGCAAATCGCTGCTCAGGTGAGTACGCCGGGTATGGTGGAAGTGGGGCGGACGGCGATTCGTTATCGGAATCCGAGCAATGCGCCGACGGCGGAACAGGTTGCGGTGATGGAGTCGTTTGCAGAGCAAATCAAGCAAGATCCAAGTGGGGTTCCCGAGCGCCTGATCACTTTAGAAAATGGCGAGCAGCACTATATGCGTGCTATTGTCATGCAGCCGCAATGTCTGGCGTGTCATGGCAAAGCGATTGCTGAACCGGTACAGCAGGCGATTGCAGAGAAGTATCCTAACGATAAGGCCACTGGATTTGAGGTGGGTGATTTGCGTGGGGCGTTTTTAATGAAGTGGTTGAGTGAAGAGTAACGAAATGAAGAGAAGCCGTAAGTTGCCTGATAAATACGAAGGGCGGGTGATGCCTCTGTTGTTGTCAGTATTTATGACCTTTATTGTGTCCTTTGTGAGTACGGTGCTTGCGGTAGGCTTTACGCCCAAGCTGGTTACCTTGTGGCCGCAAGCTTGGGTGACGTCGTGGGTGGTGGCCTTTCCGACATTGCTCTTGGTGTTGCCGATGGTGAAACGCTTAACTAAGGCAATTGTGGCACCACCTGAGCAGGGTTAAAGCACGGATTGTGTGAGCACAATCACCGCCATAATGACTAGGAAAATAGCGAAGCCTTTTTGTAACTTGTCGCGCGGTAGTTTGGCGCTGATCCACGCGCCGGCAAAGCTGCCAGCGATGCCCGCTACGGTAACAATGGCGATGGTTGTCCAGTCGAAAGCAAAGCCTTGATCGGTGAGCGCTGTGAAATACTTAGCGAAGCCGACGAAGGATTTCAGGGCAATGATCATTAGGCTGGTGCCGATGGCAAGGAACATGGGCACGCCGCCGAGTAGCACTAAAGCTGGGACAATCAGAAAACCACCGCCAACGCCAACAAAGCCAGTGATGGCGCCAACGATGAGGCCATCTAGGGTGATCTTGAAGACTTTCACTTGTTGAATGGTGTCGCCTTGCGGTGCTTTACGGCGCCACATCATAAAGGCTGCAATGACCATTAAGATAACGAAGACGAGTAATTGCAGGCGCGGATCGACGGTGCTACCGAGCCAAGCGCCGAGGTAGGCACCGAGCATGCCTGGTACGCCAAAAAGCCAGACATGACGCCAGGAGACGAGCTTTTTTCGGGTCGCAATAAGGCCGCCGAACAAGCTGATAAAGGCGACAATGATCAGCGACGATGCGATGGCCATGTTGCCCGGCATATCGGCGAGATACAGCAACACGGGCACGGTAAGAATGGAACCACCCGAGCCAAATACACCCAAGCTGATGCCAATTAGAATTGCGCCTAGTATGGCTCCAATCATGCTGAACTCCTTTCTCTATAAGCTATCTAACTTATACCAATTGGTTTTATACGCGAAAGCTTAATCTCTGGAGACGATTGCTATAATCGCTTTAGTTATACCGACTAAACCTTGAACAATGGTAACTGATCTCTTATTTTAGATAAAGACGAAATAAGGAGGTCCTATGAAAAACATAGTGCGTTATAGCCCTTCAACAGGGGCCGGCTCTCCTGATGTATGGGGTATTTACGAGGCCGATACGGGCTCGATTCAGTACATCGTAGCAGATCCTAAGTCGCGTGAAGCTGCACTTATTGACGTGGTGCAGAATTTTGATCCGCGTTCGGCTAAAACGGACTTTAGCAGTGCAGATCAGGTCTTGGCACTGGCCAAGGAAAACGATCTTAACATCACTTGGGTGTTGGACACGCATCCGCACGCTGACCATATGATGGCGTCGTGCTACTTGAAAGAGCAGACGGGCGCCCCGAATGCTATTGGTGAGAAGGTGTGTGACATCGCTGAATTGTGGTGCGACTACTATCATTTACCTAACGCTTTTGCGCCGCGCGAAGATTTTGACCATCTGTTTGCGGAAGGCGATACCTTCAAAATAGGTGAGTTAGATGTCGAGGTATGGTTGTCGCCGGGGCATACGCTAGGCTCAATTACTTACATTGTTGGCGATGCGGCATTTGTTCACGATACCTTTATGTATCCTGACAGTGGCACGTCGCGAGCAGATTTTCCCGGTGGCTCGTCGAAAGAGCTCTGGGACAGCTTGCAGCGGATTCTGGCGCTTCCTGATGAAACGCGTCTTTTTGTCGGGCACGATTATGGTAAAAATGGCCGTGACCCTTCATGGGAAGCCACAGTAGCGCAACACAAAGCCAGTAATATTCATTTGGCGGGCGAGGTAAGTGAAGCCGCCTATCGAAAACAACGCGATGAACGTGACGCAACATTAGCGTTACCTGATCGCATGTTACATGCGTTGCAAGTGAACTTGCGCGCGGGAAAATTGCCAGAACCTGAAGCAGACGGTCATCGTTACTTTAAGATTCCGGCGAATAAGTTTTAAAGACAGCAAAACACGAGAGAGGTATTAGACATGGGATTACGTATTGGTGATACAGCACCTAACTTCGAAATTGATACCACTGAAGGCAAGATCAATTTCCATGATTGGGCAAAAGGTTCTTGGGTGTTCTTTTTCAGCCATCCGGCGGATTACACGCCTGTTTGTACTACTGAAATGGGGCGTACTGCACAGTTGGCAGAGCAATTTGCTGCCCGCGGCGTGAAGCCACTAGGTTTGTCGACGGATACTGTGGAAGAGCACAAAGGTTGGATGAACGACGTTAACGAAACGCAGAACACCACTGTTGGCTTCCCGATTGTTGCGGACAAGGACAAGAAGGTCGCTGAGTTGTACGAAATGATCCACCCAGGTGAAAGCACCACGGCGGCAGTACGTTCGGTGTTCATTATCGACCCGAATCAGAAGATTCGCCTAACGATGACCTACCCAATGAGCGTCGGCCGTAACTTCGCTGAAATTTTACGCGTGATTGATGCCTTGCAAACGGGCGATAAGCACGGTGTCGCAACGCCAGCCGACTGGGAGCTAGGCGGTGACGTTATTATTCCACCGAGTGTCTCTATGGAAGAAGCCGAGAAGAAATTCCCGCAAGGCTTCAAAACCGTTAAGCCCTACTTGCGTTATACCAGCGTGAAGTAAGTTAGCGAGTCCAATTTGTAAGAAAAGAAAGCCCCCGAATAAGGGGGCTTTTTTGTAAGTGAAAAATCAAAAAAGTGTATATTATTGAGGGGTGCTATTGCTGTATCGAGATGGTCTCGTCGCAGCACTTATTGAAGGACACTCCTGATGAACCTTTTTAAATTAATAAGTTTGCTCTCGTTGATGTTGAGCGCACCGTTAACTTTTGCACAAGCGCCGTCTGAGCAAGCTTGCAACGAACAAAACAACGGTGAATCGTGCTTTTACACTGGAGTGGAATATATTCAGGCGCAAGGCGTGGCAAAAGATGCCGCTAAAGCTTTCCACTACTTCCAAAAGGCCTGTGATTTAGGTATTCCTGATGGTTGTAACGTACTTGGATACCACTATCAAAATGGTATCGATGTCGCAGTCGACTATCGTATTGCAGCTCAGCATTATCGGGGAGCATGCGCGAAAGGCTTACATCAGGCCTGTGACTCTGCAAATGGGCTTTATTTGCAGGAGAAGTATGGACTTGCAGATAAAAATGCAGCTACTGATGTGTGGTTTGATGCCTGCCAGAGCGGTGTTTTGAAAATGTGCCAGTGGGGAATTGATTACTTAATCGAGGGCCGTGAAGGTTACCCTGAAAAGCGTGACGCGGCCGCTAAAATGGCGCTCAAAGGATGTTTGTTGCAGGACACCAATGCTTGCGATTGGGCCGAATATTTGTATGCGTCACAAGATTCGCCACAGTTTGAAGCTTTGGAGGCAATGCGGATTTTGAGTATAAACTGTCTGCAGCGAAAGTCCGCTAGTTGTTTGCGTTTGGGTACGATTTATCACTCAATTGAAGTTTATGAAAAGGCTGAATTCTTCTATCAGCAGGCATGCGACCTCCCGGAGGAAGAGGGGACTTCTCATAAAGCCTGCGCGTATGCCAAAGATATGCGTCAGTATTTCGCTGACGTTGAGGCACGCGAGCGGCGTATAGCCGAACTTGAGGCCTTGAACAAGCAGCGCTTAGTGCAACTGCAAACACTTCTCTCTGCTGGCGATTATCCTGGAGCTATGGCGTTCGCAATCGATACTCGTTCGGTTGATATAGCTGCTCAAGCTACTGCTGCTGTTAATCGTGCCGGAGCATGGTCACAGATTAATGTGGATTATCTTTATATTCTTGCAACGTGGTTGCAAGGCAGCGAGTTGGCGGCTGTAAATGCTGAAATGCGCCGTCGTGGGACAGGCCTAGAAGGAACTTTCGGCGAGGGAACAAACACCCCAGCCCAGATCGCAAAACGTTATGCACAGGCAAATGGGGGGCGGCAACTTCCATCGGCAGGTAGTCATTCTAGTTTTACACCTATAGCCGTACCTAGTTCTGCCGATGTTGCTAAGGCGACGCGTGATAAATACCGATGGGCACATTGTCAGATGGCCGGCTCAAATACGAGCGCCAAAGTGTGTCAGTAAATTGACCGAAGAGAGTTAGCAAAACGGCGCCACTCGGCGCCGTTTTATTTTAGAACATCATCTAACGCGGTGACTACGCTGCGTCAGATTTCTTTCCTTGACGCTTTCCCTGATTTTCTAGAGCCCACTCGCGTGCGGCCTTACCGGCCATCAAGTCTTCGTGAGCGAAGTCATCGACGTTGATGACGCGCAGACGGCCTTGTTCAGCACGTTCAAGTAGGGCGACTTCATCGTCGCTCAGGACGCCAAGCTCTTTGCCTTGCGCGGCGACTTTGTCCAAGAAGATAAACGGAATGCGCTTGTTCGCGGCACGTTGTACACGGTCATGCAGCGGCTCGGCTTCGATAATGTCGAGCAGGGTTTGCTCGAGGAAGCCGAATTGACCTTCTGGCGCCAAAAACTGGCCGGCGCCCAAACGGGTACGGCTAGCATTTGGCTTCAATAAGATCTTCGCTACTTTGCTATCCATACGATCCGATGGGCGTTTCACGAAACGGCCAAACGGGTACATGATGACGCGCATGGCTTTGCCGACGAAACCGAAGTTGTCGAGCAGTTCTAGCTGTGACTCTTGCAATTTGTGCAGGGTGTCTTGCATCGCCCAGTGCAACAGCGGTAGGTCTTCGTGTTGACGGCCTTCGTCAGCGAAGCGCTTCAGGGTTGCTGAGCCAATGTACAAGTAGCTCAACATGTCGCCTAAGCGGGCAGAAATACGCTGCTTACGCTTCAACGAGCCACCGAGGACGCCCATGGCAACGTCTGACAATAATGCCAAGTTAGCGCTGAAACGGTTCATTTGCTGATAGTACTGCTTGGTGCTGTCTTTGTATGGCGCGCTGCTAAAGCGATAACCACCAAGACCTAGCGCCAACGAACGGACAAAGTTGCTCATGGCAAAGCCAATATGGCCGAAGATAGCTTTGTCGAAGCGATTCAGGGCTTCAGAGCCAGACTCCGCTGACGCCAGCATTTCTTCAAGTACGTAAGGATGGCAACGGATAGCGCCTTGACCGTAAATCATCAAGCTGCGGGTCAAAATGTTCGCGCCTTCAACGGTAATGGCAACAGGCACGCCCTGGTAACCGCGACCTAGGTAATTATTTGGACCTAAGCAGATCCCTTTACCACCATGAATATCCATGGCGTCGTCCATACATGCACGCAGTTTCTCGGTCATGTGGTATTTGGCAATGGCTGAAATTACTGACGGTTTCTCACCAAGATCGATACCTTTGGTTGAGAAGCTGGTGACAGCGTCCATCAGGTAGGCATTACCACCGATGCGCGCCATGGCTTCTTGCACACCTTCCATTTTACCGACCGGCAGATTGAACTGACGGCGAATGTAAGAGTAGGCACCAGTCGCTAAAGCGATGGATTTAACGCCACCGGCACTGTTCGAAGGCAAGGTGATGGCACGACCTACCGACAAACACTCAACCAGCATACGCCAGCCTTTACCGGCCATGTCTTTACCGCCGATAATGAAATCAAGAGGTACAAACACGTCTTCACCACGAATTGGACCGTTTTGGAACGGCACATTCAATGGGAAATGACGGCGACCAATGTCCACACCTTTGGTATCGCGCGGAATCAGAGCTGCGGTAATACCGAGTGACTCTTTATCACCAATCAAGTGCTCTGGGTCGTACAGTTTAAACGCCAAGCCGAGCACGGTGGCGACAGGCGCCAAAGTGATGTAACGCTTGTTAAAGTTTAAGCGGATACCCACGACTTCTTTGCCTTCCCATTCACCTTTACAGATCACGCCGGTGTCAGGAATAGAGCCTGCGTCTGAACCTGCTTCTGGGCTGGTTAGGGCGAAACAAGGCACTTCTTCACCGGTCGCTAGGCGCGGCAGGTAGTAGTCTTTCTGTTCTTTGGTACCGTAATGCTGTAGCAGCTCGCCTGGGCCTAAGGAGTTAGGCACGCCAACGGTGCTGGCCAAGATCGTGCTGACACCCGCAAGCTTCTGCAATACGCGAGATTGTGCGTAAGCTGAGAACTCCAAGCCGCCATACTCTTTCTTGATAATCATGGCGAAGAATTTGTTGTCTTTTAGGTACTGCCACACCTCTTCTGGCATGTCCGCCAGCTCGTGGGTAGCTTCCCAATCGTTGAGCATTTTGCAGACTTCTTCGACGGGACCGTCAAGAAAGGCTTGCTCTTCACGACTAAGCTCAGCTTTTTGAATACTGTGTAGATTCTTCCACTCTGGCGCGCCACGGAACAATTCACCTTCCCACCAAGTGGTACCGGCATCAATTGCGTCTTTCTCGGTTTCCGAGATTTCTGGCATGATTTTGCGGTACATACCGAGCAATGATTTAGAGATGAAACCGCGGCGTATGAAAGTAATGTTGAGTGGTAACAAGACAATCGCTAACAGCACCCAAAGCACTGGGCCAACGATGTCAAAAAAGCTACCGATCGCAAACATGGCGACCAAGCCAAGGCTGGTGACCAACAGCGAAGTGCGGTAATAAAGTAGGCCACCAAACACTAGCAAGGTGGCGATGATCCATAAGGCGACACTCATAATGATACTCCGTCGTTGTGGTTAGAGGTCTGACCAGTAAAGTTATCCATTGAGAGTAGTCAATTTGGGCGACATTTTCAACCCTCATTGCACTTTTTCATGATGTTAAGGTCTGACCTTTCACGTTAGTATAAAAATATACGTAGAAGTACGTGCCGAAGATCGATGCACAGGAGTGATCATGAAACCCGTTGTTCCATTATTAAGCCTTTCTTTGTTGGTCTCAGGGTTGGTCTCAGGGCTCTGGGCAACTGCCGCAGCGACAACAGAACAGCCGAGTGCTTTGACCACTTATGATGCGCGCTACGAAGTCCAACGTGGTGGCTCAAACTATGGCGAAGCACTGCGCACGTTAAAACAGAATGCTGATGGGCTTTATCAGTTAGAAAATGAGACCGAGATTTCGTTTTTGTTTTTGTCTGATGTGCGCCGCTACGATTCAACCTTTGCTTTCGCCGACGGACAAATCGAACCGCAAACCTTTGCGTTTAAACGCTCGGGAACTGGGCGCAACAAAGGCATTCGGGTGCGCTTTGAGGTGGATACGCAAAAAGTGATTGAGGTGGAGGCCGAAGCACCACTCCCTGTTACCTGGCATAACAACCTTATGGATGAGGCGAGCATGCTCGAGCAGCTTCGCTATGACTTGCAGCACAGCGATGCGAAGGAGTTTAGTTATCAGGTCGTTGACGATAAAGGTGCAAATGACGCGCAAAAATTCCGCCGCTTAGGCAGTGAACAATTGCAATTGCCCTATGGCGAAGTTGAAGCGGTAAAAGTAGAGCGTGTGCGCGAATCGAAGAAACGTGAAACCATGTATTGGTTTGCGCCAGAGCTAAACTATGTGTTGGTGAAAATGCAGCAGCGCAAAGAGGGGGACGAAGTGGCCACCCTCTTATTAGAACGGCTGAATTAATCGGCGGCGTAGCCTTGCGGGCCGAGCAGGGCGCTATCGAGTTCGGCACCTTTGTCGGTCAACTTAAGGCGTCCCGAGCATAACCACTGCACTACCAGCGGATAAATCCGATGCTCTTGGCTATGTACGCGTTGCTGTAGGTCGCTAGCACTGTCGCCTTCGAATACCGGTACCCGCGCTTGCAGAATCACCGGACCACCATCAAGCTCTTCAGTAACAAAATGCACGGAAACGCCGTGCTCTTTGTCGCCGTTATCAAGTGCGCGTTGATGCGTGTTGATACCACGATACTTGGGTAGCAATGACGGGTGAATATTGAGCATGCGACCGTGGTAGTGCTGGGTAAATGCAGCCGTCAAAATGCGCATAAAGCCCGCGAGTACCACGACATCAGGCTTGAAACCATCGATAAGCTGCTGCAACTCAGCGTCGTAGGCTTCACGAGTGTCATAGTCTTTGTGCGACAACACGGCAGTGGCAATGCCTGCTGCGGCGGCTTTTTCAAGGCCGCCAACATCCGCTTTGTTGCTGATCACTGCGACCACTTCGCCGTCAATGCGCTGCTGTTGGCAGGCCTCTACGATGGCCTGCATGTTGGTGCCAGAACCGCTAATTAAGACAACGATGCGCTTCATTCGATGATGTCTACCTGTGCTTCGTCACCTTGGCGCGCGTCCACATGACCAATTACCCAAGCATCTTCGCCTTGCGTACGTAGTTCTTCGACAATGGCTTCGGCTTCAGACTGACGTACAGCCATGATAAGTCCTACGCCACAGTTGAAGGTGCGATACATTTCTTTGGTGGTGACGTTGCCGTTGTGTTGCAACCAGTTAAAGACTGCTGGCCATTCCCAACTGCTGTCGTCGATCATGGCTTTAGCATCGTCCGGTAACACGCGCGGGATGTTTTCCCAGAAGCCGCCACCGGTAATGTGCGAAATGGCATGCACACTATGTTTTTCGAGCACTTTCAACACTGACTTCACGTAGATGCGGGTCGGTGCCATCAGGTGTTCGGCGAGTGGCTTACCGTCAAGCTGTTCGGTCGCAACGTCGGTGCCACTCACTTCGATGATTTTGCGAATCAACGAGTAGCCGTTTGAATGTGGACCGCTTGAAGCTAGGGCGATCAAAGCGTCGCCTGGAGCGACTTTGCTACCGTCAATAATGTCGGCTTTTTCGACGACACCGACACAGAATCCAGCGATGTCGTAGTCGCCTTGCTCGTACATGCCGGGCATTTCGGCGGTCTCGCCGCCAATCAGTGCACAGCCTGCTTGTACACAGCCTTCGCCAATGCCGGTCACGACATCTGCGGCAACGTCGACGTCGAGTTTGGCGGTGGCGTAGTAGTCAAGGAAGAATAGCGGTTCGGCACCTTGCACAATAAGGTCATTAACGCACATGGCGACCAAGTCGATACCCACGGTGTCATGTTTACCAAGATCAATGGCTAGGCGCAATTTGGTGCCCACGCCGTCGGTACCCGAAACCAACACCGGTTGTTTGTACGTGGTTGGCAATTCGCATAGAGCACCGAAACCACCAATTGAGCCCATGACTTCTGGGCGTGCAGTGCGCTTGGTAACACCTTTAATACGGTCGACTAAAGCATTACCCGCATCAATATCAACGCCGGCGTCTTTGTAGCTCAAAGAAGGTTTTTGATCAGTTTTTTGATCAGTCACGGAAAGGTCCTCAGCTAGTGCGAAAAATTTGCGCGCTAGTTTAGCACTTTCTGCGCATAACTGCGATATACTAGGCGCGTATTTCCACTTCATGATGTACAACCTATGCAAAGTCAGCTTGTTCCTGCCCAACGTCAGCACCTCGACGCTCTCGAGCGTATCGAGCAGGCGAGCTTTGCCACGGACCGCATTAGTCGTCGTAGTTTTCGCCGCTTCATTGATCAAAATATTGGCGATTTTCAAGTGTTGCTGGTCGCTGATGAGGTGGTCGGCTATTACATTGTGCTGTATCGGCAAGCCACGCAACTAGCGCGGTTGTATTCGTTGGCTGTTGACCCAGCACAACGGCGCCGCGGCTATGGTCGGCAATTACTGAATGCCGCTGAACATGACGCCGACGAGCGCCACTGTTTATTCATGCGACTTGAAGTGAAAACCGATAACGCTGCCGCGTTGGCGCTCTATCACGACGCGGGCTATTACGACATGGAGATCCGTCCGGAGTACTACGAGGACGATTCCGATGCCGTGGTTTTACAAAAGTTATTGCCGCGCTTTGAGCCTCCAAGCGGACAAAATGGTGAGCAGCGCTTGGTGCCGTATCGTACGCAAACCACCGAATTTACCTGTGGCCCAGCAAGTCTGCTGATGGCCATGGCGTTTTTTGATATTCCATCACAAGACCCAGAGCACGAAGAGCTCGAAATCTGGCGTGAGGCAACCACAATTTTTATGACTTCAGGGCACGGTGGGTGTGGTCCACATGGTCTTGCCCGTGCCGCGTTGCGACGCGGTATGAAGGTGACCTTGCATGTCAGCCACGATGGTCCGGTGTTGATGGATTCGGTGCGCAGCGCCGAAAAGAAGCAAATCATGGCGCGCATTCAAGAAAGTGATATTGCTGCCCTAAAAGCTGCAAAAGTACCGATTAGTGTTGGTGACTATAGTTTGGCGCAACTCATGGAAGATCTCGCTCAAGGAAAGGTGGTGGTGGCGCTTATTAGCACCTATGTGTTTGACGAGAGCAAAGCGCCACATTGGGTGGTCATTTGCGCAGCTGACGAAAACTATATTTACATCAATGACCCAGACCAAGATTCGTTGCCGTGGCAGTCGCCAGCGGAACGTCAATATTTACCGATTCCTTTAGCGACCTTCCGCCGCGCGTTCGGTTTTGGCCGCCGCAAACAAAAAGCCGCACTGGTGTTGTCAGTCTAGCGACAAGGCTTGCAGCGTTTCGGTAATTGGCACATTAAGTTTGAGTGCGGCGAGGTCATCAGCGCGTGTGTCGCCACGGGTGAGTAGGGCGATGGGCTGTTGAGCGGCCGCCGCTTGCCGAGCAAACCGAAAGCCTGAAAAGACCATCAATGACGAACCTATGACTAAGAGCCCATTACTTTGCTCGAGCGCCGTTTGTGCTTGCGCGACGCGTGGACGGGGCACGTTGTCCCCAAAATAGACAACGTCGGGCTTGAGTATTCCACCGCAGCGCAAACATTCGGGCACCCGAAAGCTAGAAAAGTCGACTTCAATATCCGCATCACCATCGGGCGCAACATGGGTCTCTTTAGCCAACGTAGAAAGTTTAAAGTGCGGATTATCGGCGAGGCAGCGCTCATGCATTTCTAAACGCGCCGACTTTGCGCCACAGCCCATACAAATCATCTCGTTCGCATAACCGTGCAGATCAATGACGCGCTCACTGCCAGCCCGTTGGTGCAGTCCGTCAACGTTTTGCGTGATAATGGTATTAATCAGCCCCTGTTGTTGTAGTTGGGTGATTTTGTGATGTGCGGCGTTGGGTTGAGCATGATAAAGCGTGGGCCAACCGTGTAGGCTGCGGCCCCAATAGCGTTTGCGCAGCTCGGCGTCGCCCATAAACTCGTGGTGTTGCATGGGCGGTTTACGCTTCCACTTACCTGTCGCATCACGATAGTCGGGAATGCCCGAGTCGGTGCTTAACCCTGCTCCGGTGAGTAAGGTGACAGGGCCATGGGTTAGTAAAAAGTTTTGTAACGCTTTGGCGGCGTCATGGGCTTGATCGAAAATCATATCTCCCTTAGCGTACAGCTTGAGCAAAATTTTAAATCGACGTTACGGCATCTCGCACTATTAATAGGATGAATACGCAGCATAACGGCGCTTTCGATCTTCGTGTAGAGCTCGCTCGTAACTCTAACATCAGTTGTTCCCTAAGTTGAGGATGTTATGTTTGATTCAGAGTTTTCGAGTATTGAATTCGCCGGTATGAAGCTTGCCAACCGTTTTGCCTTGGCGCCGATGACACGGGTTAGTGCACAGGCTAATGGCCGTGCTAACGAGCTGATGGTGGAGCATTACAAGCGCTATGCTGAAGGCGGCTTTGCGTTGCTTATTACCGAGGGCATTTACCCAGACCAAGACGCCAGTCAAGGCTACGAAAATCAGCCAGGCCTTGCGGATGCGCTGCAAGTCGAATCCTGGCTCCCCATTATTCGCGAGGTGCATGATGCCGGCGCGAAAATCATTGCACAGCTCATGCACGCTGGGGCCCAGATGCAGTACAACCGCTATGACAAGCAACCACTCGGCGTGACCGAACAGCAGCCGGTCGGTAAACCCTTGGGTTTATATGGCGATCAAGAGGCTTGGCAAGAAGTTAAGGTCATGGATGAAAGTGACTTTGAGCGCGTGCTAAATGGCTTTTTGCATGGCATTCGTGGCGCCGTTGAAGCTGGCTTCGATGGTGTTGAGTTGCATGGCGCAAATGGCTACCTGCTCAATGAAATTTTATGTACGCACTTCAACACCCGCGAAGACAAATGGGGTGGTGATATGCAGCGTCGTGCGCAGTTTGTCATCGACGTGGTCAAAGCCGCGCGCGAAATGGTTGCCGATGACTTTGTGCTGGGTATACGTTTGTCGCAAATCACCATTACCGATCCTGATTATCAATGGCCAGAAGGCGAAGATGGCTTTAACTGGTTAGTGCAAGCGCTTGCTGAAGCGGGAATTGATTATATTCACACAACTGACAGTGAAGCCAATCGACCAGCCCTCAAAGGCGGCGCGCGCTCGTTAGCAGAAGTGGTGCGTGACGCTGGCATTCCGTTGATTGTGAACGGCGGTATTGATGCCAGCAATTATGCCAAGATGGCGGCACATTATCCTGGCGCATTATTGGCACTGGGCAAAGCGGCGCTGGCTGATCCGCAGTTCGTTAAGAAAGTGGAAGATGGCGACAAGCCTGACGCCTTGGACTTTGCCATGTTGCAGCCTATCGCCAACGTTGAAAACGAAATGCGCTGGCGCGCTGAGCAAGAAGATTAAAATGTGAAGACTTTTATCATTGAGTTTTGGCGTTTTGGCTTAAAGCAAGCCAACGCCTGCATGTTCGGCGGGTTCTTACTCGCCGTTATGCTGATCACCCGCTACTGGTACCCCATCGAAGGCTTGCATCGTTACGACTTTATCTTTTTAGCGGCGATTGCTTTCCAAGTTTTCTTACTGGTTTTTAAGCTGGAAACCCTCCGCGAAGCCTTTGTTATCATCGTTTTTCATTTAGTCGCAACGGTTATGGAGTTGTTTAAAACATCCGATGCCATTGGCGCCTGGGTTTACCCCGAAGCTTACGTGTTCGGTATTGCCAATGTGCCGTTGTTTACCGGCTTTATGTATAGCGCTGTAGGTAGCTATTTGGCGCGGGTTTGGCGCTTGTTCGATTTTCAGTACTCGTATTATCCGCCGAAATGGGCGACCGTGGTGTTGGTGACCTTGGTCTACATTAATTTCTTTAGTCATCACTTTATCTGGGACATACGTTGGCTTTTATTAGCCGCAACGCTGTTGATGTTCTACCGCACGACAATCTATTTCAAAGTAATTTCGACCCATCGCAGTATGCCTTTGCTGCTTGGTTGGTTCTTGGTGGCCATGTTTATTTGGTTCGCCGAAAACATCGCCACCTTTGCCAATATTTGGATTTACCCAAATCAAAGCAATGGCTGGGAGATGGTGCCGCTGGCTAAGTTGAGCTCGTGGTTTTTGCTGATGTTGCTGAGCTTTGTGCTGGTGACGCTGATTAAAGACATTAAAGTGCGCGAGCGAGTACCACAAAAGGAGTCTGCCCATGCAGCCACAGATTAGCTATATCACCTTAGGCGTCGATGATCTCGAGCGCTCGGTGGCGTTTTATCGCGACGTACTGGGCCTGACGACTGAGGGCATTATTGGCGAAGAGTTTGAGCATGGTGCCGTGGCGTTCTTCAAAATGGCCGGCGGGCTGACCTTTGCTTTATGGCCGCGCGAAAGCATTGCTGCTGACTGTGGCGTCGCGGTTGGAGCGCCTGACCCCACTGCGTTGATGCTAGCTCATAACGTCAGCAGCGCAGAAGAAGTTGATGAGTTGATGGCGGCATTGCCGGAGCAGGCCGTGGTGAAACCAGCGCGCAAACTCTTCTGGGGCGGCTACGGTGGTGTGTTCGCGGACCCGGATGGACATTTATGGGAAGTGGTTTTTAATCCCAAGCATACGGCTTGAAATGATGGCTTTCGCCACCATATTTAGGGTTAAGTGAGTAAGAAAAGGATAATTTGAGCATGAAAAAAGTAGCAGTATTACTATCAGGAACTGGCGTTTTTGATGGCGCCGAAGTCAACGAAGCGGTACTGACGCTTTTGCACATTGGTAAGCAGGGAGCCAGTTATCAATGCTTCGCTCCGGACGTTGACCAGTTGCACGTGGTCAATCACTTGAGCGGCGACGTGACTGAAGAAAAGCGCAATGTGCTGGTTGAGTCTGCACGCATTGCACGCGGCGAAGTGAAGCCACTAAGTGAACTCGATGCCGCCGAATTTGATGCCTTGATTCTGCCCGGCGGTTTCGGCGTAGCGAAGAACTTCTGTGATTTTGCCGTGAACGGCGCAGAGATGACCGTTAATGAACAAGTATTAGCTGTCGGTAAAGCCTTTGTTGAAGCGCGTAAACCCGCAGGTTACATGTGCATTGCTCCCGTCTTGTTGCCTTATGTTTATGGCGAAGGTGTTCGCGCTACCATAGGCAATGATAAAGACGTTGCCAGCGCGATTGAAAAAATGGGCGGCAAGCACGTGGAATGCCTAGTAGACGACATCGTTGTTGACGACGCCAACCGCTTGGTGACTACTCCGGCTTATATGCTGGCCGAGAATTTAGTCGATGCCGAGAAGGGCATCAGCAAGCTGGTTGAGAAAGTGCTCTACATGGCCGCTTAATGGGTGCCTGAGTGCGCAAAAAACATGCGCTTGCGTGCGGAACTTCTAGCACTCAAGCGCAGTCTTAGGTATAGTAAGCACGTTGTAGAAAGAAAACCTGGGGCTGATTTGGATTCGACGGGATACACGAAACCCAAGGTGCATGCCGAGGTGAGGCTGGCCTCGTAAAAAGCCTCAACTTAATAGTTGCAAACGACGACAACTACGCTTTAGCGGCTTAATAACCCGCTGAGTCCGACCCCTAGCGCTTTGTCTGTGAGACTAGGATCAGTCGGTTCACCCCAAAGCAGACTCGCGTGGAGGCTTCGCCCGTAGCCAAAGCGTTAAAACCAATCGGGATCGTCACCTTAAGTAGCCTGTCTGTCGGCGACTTGGTGATTAACTAAAAGACTGACTAAGCATGTAGGACCGAGGATGTAGGTATTACGGACGCGGGTTCAACTCCCGCCAGCTCCACCACATTCCATAAAAAGCCGCTCATTCGAGCGGCTTTTTTTATACGTAGCCCGTGGTTCTACCACGGGGCAAGCGCGCGACCACTACAATGCCGCCGTAACCTTCTATATCTGTTGGCACACCTTTGTCCAATCATTCACCGAAAATCTCCCGCAAAACGCTGCAATCCATTCAAAACTATGTTGTTATTTCATCAAAGGCAAAAGAAGCTGGCTTGTGTGTAAGGAAAGCAAATTGATGCGAATACTGAAATATGTTTCGTTGCTAGTGGCTTGTGTGGCGGTTGCACCTGTTTGTGCTAATGCCGTATCTGGCGACAATGCTGCTGAACAAGTTGCTGGAAATAACGTTGCCTACGAAGCCAACATCAACGCGGCGAAGGCTAAATTTGATGCCTACATTGAGGCAAACTACGGTAATACTTTTTCCTGTGGTGTGCGCTTGACGACCCCGGACGAGACCTTGATGCATCGCTATAGGTCAGGCGAGATGCGTCACGTAGCGAGCTTCGGCACAACTTTAAAAGTGACCGATTACACGCCGATTTACGATCTGGCGAAGCAAAAGGCTCGGCCTGCGGTGGTGAGCCACACTTATTATATCGAGGACGAATGATGTTGATGGATAAACGTGCTATCGCAATGTGTGCCATTCTCGCTTGTTTATCGGGCGCAGCAGCAAGTAACGAAACCACTGGCGAAAAAAAGACCGAGGTATGTTTAACGCCAGGCACTGATTACCTTGCACTTGATTTCATGGCGTTCGATCAAACGATGGATGCTGGTTGGCGCGAAGTTGCAAATCATGAGGGCTGTGCTGTTGCTGCAGCCGACCTAATCAAGGACTACCGAACCGCACACGCTGAACTGAGTGGGGGAATGCGGAGTACGATGCGCTGGCATGAGGGCCAGATGCGTGCCGAAGCAGGGCAGAACGAGCAGGCGGTAACTCTGTTCAAGACCACATACAAAGACGCTGAAAACGACAGTTTCGGCTGGAATTACTATGTTGCTGCAACCATCGCGTTCCTTGAGCAAGATCGCGAAGCATTGATTGAAGCACGAGAGCGGCTCGCGGCCTTGCCCAAGCCGTCAGATATAAATATGACAGATGCTGACGGTAATCCGGTGCAAATTGACTGGCCACCGAACCTAAAGGTGGTCGATAATTTTTTGCGTTGTTTTGGCAAGGATTACGCTGCCGCTTACGGTGAGTGCAACTAAAAAAGAGGCACCACAAGGGTGCCCCAAACGCTAGACTAAGCGCGGACAACTAAGCGAATTACTTTTGCGTTGCGGCTTTACTTGCTGCCATTGCTAAGAGACCATCGGCAAGCTTTTGGGTCTCTGCTTGATAGATTTCTGGCACCACATTGACTTGGTAGCGGGTGATGTCACGTGCGATGCTGCTTGACGTGCCGCCGATAGCGCTCAACGCTCCGAGTACTTTGGTAACACCTGAGTAGACTTTTTCGCCAGTTGACGTGGTGTCTTCAATACTGCTGTAAAATGGCACCTTGCTGGCAACAAAGTGTTTGCTGCCGAATACCGGCTGGTGATGTAGTTTTACCATGCACTTTTCTTTGCCCCACTCATTCCAACAATCCTGTTGGGTGATCGGCTGAAACCGGACGTCGCCACCGACGGCGAGCTGTATTTTACTATCGACGCTGGCGCTGTCTTTGTTGCTCAATCCACCCCAAGAGCTATTCCCGTCCGATTCGAGCTCAGCAAAGTCGACCATCAGGTTGATGTTGACCCCGGTCATACTGAGGTCTTTCATTAGGTAGTCTTCAAGTTGTTCAGCCGCATCGCCGCCTACCGCTTTGAAGGCTTGACCAAAGCCACTCATGGTGCCGGCGTAACGTGGGTCATAAATTGTTTCACCGGGGCGCGCCAATACGAGGTAGCGCGTGTCGCCTTTGCCTTTGTATTCAAACGCAGCATCTCGACCTTGTGCGTGAATGTTTTGGTAGTGCGGGTTGGCTTTAATGGTTTCGTGGGGAACGACCTCAAAGCCGGCGTTCGCCAATTGCGCTTCTGCATCGGTACAGAGTTGGTTTGCAATCCCTTGCAGTGTAGCCTCCGGTATACCCGCTGCAGAGTAGGTAACTGTTACGGTCACGTCAGAGCGGGTCACGGTGCCCATGGCTCGCGTGCGGCCAGCACGAAAACCGCCACTGGTCGATGCTGACGCAGAACTGGTCATGCCGAACATCACATTGCATGACATCACGCCAACGCGTTTAACGCCTTTCATATAGTCGCCGTTTTCAACATCGATAAAGCTATCAGCCTGGCTGGCCGCCGACGCGTTGGTGTTAAACTCTGGAGCTGGGGCGCTGGTCGCCATACAGCCGCTAATAAGGCCTAAAGCAGCGACGCTGCTTAAAAGCTTGAGTGGAGTTGAACCGATCATAAAAGTGCCCGAATTGTTATTATTTCACGGCACTATAAAGCTGATTTCCTTTCGCGTATCCCCCGCGAATCAGGGGGCGACCAAGCCTAGACGCATCGCTTTAATGGTGGCTTCGGCGCGCGAGTTTACTTGCAGTTTTCGGTACACCTCTTTCAGGTAACTGGCTGCAGTATGGTAGCTAATGCCGAGCAGTTCAGCTGCGTGTTTAACGCTTAAGCCTTTGGCGGTCAGCGTTAACATTTCAGTTTCTCGTGGGGTAAGTGCGACGTCGACTTCGTCGCTAAGCGGGTGAAACTGTTGCAGCAATGCCCGCGCGATTGACGCTGAAAGCGGTGGTCGACCTTCGAGAATACCAGCAAGTTGTTGTGCAAACTGGTCTTCGGGTTCGTCTTTCAGTAAATAGCCGTCGGCACCCGAACGCAATGCGCCCAGTAGGTGCTCTGCATCATCAAAAATTGTCGTCACAACGCACAACGCATGGTTGTTTTTGGCTTTGATGAAGGGAATAAGCTTGGCGCCGTCACCATCGGGTAAGTTGAGATCGACGAGAGCAAGGTCAAAAGACGTCTGCGCAACAGCAGCCTGACTGCCGGCTACGGTGGAAGCTATTGATACCTGAGCGGCGGGCAGTAGGGCTTGGACCTGCTGGCCTAACCAAGCGGCTACGTCACCTAAATCTTCAATAATGAGAACCGTCGTTATGGCGGGCATAAGGTCATCGCTGGAAAATAAATGTAAGTAATTCATTAAAAATGATTTAAATTAAGCAGGATTGCAACTAAAAAAGCCCCCCGCAAGTATGGGGGGAGGCCAGCGGAGCGCTTTATGTTCTCTTTGAAAACCAAGATAGCAGTCGGCCTCGGCTGTGTAGTGACTTATGGTGTGTTGATTGTATTGGTCGCTTTATCCTTGCCGATAAGCTCGCCTCGTTTAGGTGTGCCGCAACAGCTCAATGTAACCTCATTCAAGGTCGATGAGAGACGGGTGCCCATGCATGCTGATCTCAGCTTGGAAGAACCTGATGTACTCTCGACCTATAACGCAATGAATGCGCTCTTCGCGACTCACGAGTTACTGCATGAAGCCTTAGCAAGCGGGCAGTTAGAGTTACAGCTCGACGACAACCAAGTCGTCCCTGTGCAAGCGACGCAACGCACCTTGACCGATCTTCCTGGCATGTTTTGGCTGCAGTTATTCTGTGGGATTTTTGGCATGTTGATTTGTATCCTTGTGTGGGTGCCGGCCAGTCGCGATACTGCTATTCATGCTTTTGCGTTAACGGGTTTAGCTAACCTTCTATTCACCTCGACTGCGGCCATCTACAGCACGCGCGATTTTTTTATTGATGGCTCGCTTTTTCGCCTTTTATCAGCGGTGAATCACACTGGCGCCTTGTTGTTCTCTGCCGCTTTAGCGGTGTTTATTTGGAATTATCCGCAGCAAAGTAAATCATCATGGGTCAACGGGCTTTTCGTGCTGCTGTTCTTTACTGCGCTGGCACTTGATCAATTGCAATTGACGACTTCGCCGGTGTCAGGATTCCATAGTTGGGTCATGGCCATTTTTCTATCGGGCTTGTTGGGCGCTGTCTATCAATTCTGGCAAACGCGGCAGCAACCGCGTCAACGGGCTGCGTTGCGCTGGGTAGTCTTGTCGATTCTGGCGGGCACCACCTTCTTTGCCGGAGGCATGATTCTACCCACGATTTTGCAATCGACGCCGCCAGCATCACAAGGCTTATTATTCACGACGTTTTTGCTGATGTATGTTGGCATCGCCTTAGGCGTTGGACGTCATCGTTTGTTTGATCTCGACCGCTGGTGGTACGCCTTGTGGTCGTGGTTGCTTGGTGGTGTCATGGTAATGCTCGCTGACTTACTGTTGGTGGGATTACTTGAGCTATCGAACACCACCAGCTTGGCGTTCGCTGTCATCCTTGTCGGTTGGCTTTATTTCCCCCTACGACAGTGGCTATGGCGCAAGTTATTACAACGTGAAACACGGCAACTTGATGATTGGCTGGCGACTGCTCTGCCGGTAATGCTGGACGCTCAACGAAAACGGCTGGGTACAGGGTTGGAAGAGGCGCTTCAAGCCGTATTTCAGCCGCTTAGTATCGAGTACACGCAATCACCTTATTCCTCGGCAGCGACCGAAGTTCTGAATCAGGGCAGAAGCCTTCGGGTGGTACTAAATAGTGATAGCACTGACGAGCACATGGCATGGTATTTAGAGCATGCGCACCAAGGCGAGGCGTTATTCAAAAAAAGTGACGAGCGTACTGCCGATCTTGTCGTTTCGTTGTATCGACTCGTTGCCCAAGCGAATACGGCATACACTGAAGGAGTGCGAGAGGAGCGTCGCCGAATTCGGCGCGACATGCATGATGATCTTGGTGCGAAGCTCTTGCATTTACTGCATAAGTCACCGAATGAAAGCAAACCGTTAGTACGCGAAGCGATCAAAGATTTGCGTCAGCTTCTGGGCGAACTAGAGGGGGACGCTTTACCGCTTGCGGCCGCAATTGAGCACTGGTACGAAGAAACGCGGCAACGTTGTGAGGATCATAAAGTACAGCTCTCGTGGCAAGCGGAAGTGGCTGACGTTCAGCTCGGTATTGACCGTGTGAGTGAGCTTACGCGAATCCTACGCGAGGCGATATCAAATGCCTTGAAGCATGCTTCGGTTCGAGAAATTAAGGTAACCATCAACGTCGCCCCCCATGCGCTTGTGCTCAACGTTGTAAATGATGGCGTATCCGAGGCGGTATCAGGGCCTTTCACCGGAGGCATTAACAATATGCGTACACGTGCAGAACTTATCGGCGGGCTATTTACCCACTCGTGTCAGCCGCCGAGTTGGCAGGTTGAAATTGAACTTGCGCTAGCCAAGTGAGTGGCTAGGCCGCCTCACTCTTTTTGACCTGTTCGTTAGGAGCCGCTTCGGCTTGCTTCGGGGCTTTTTTCTTTGCCGGTTTTTTCGCGCCCAAGGCGATGAGCACTTGCTCGCGTTCGCGCGCAAGGTAAAAGGCAAGGTCCTCAAGGCTCTTCTCATCGGAAATGGTTTCGCTACGTTCGAGTAGGGGAAGGAGCTCATCGACCATGTCCAACATCTTATCGTGGGCATCGGCTTCAGCTTTAGTCGTAAATGTCATTTTTTCCTCTCCGTCTCGCACAACAACGTATTGAGTGACGACTGCCATAGTTCTTCCTCTTGGCTAATTTAAAATGCTGTATATAAATACAGTATTTAGAGGTGGTTTACAACCATTTTGAGATTTTGATCCCTAGATTCTGCTAATCGTTGACCCAAAAGTTATGGTAACTTGTATTGAAAGAAAGCTCTAAAAACGTCTGATTACCTGATATATAGGATTGCTTTTGACTATTCGTAAACGCATAAAAGTCGGAATACTTACCTTTTTTGGGATTGGTTTAATTGTTGTACTGAACCTCACTAACTCAGTAGTAACGCTTCTTGAAGAGAGTTTCAAAGGCGAACGTGAGGATGAACTTCTTGCTGAAGTATTGCTCGCCAAATCAAATTTAGAGTCTGAATTATTCCGAGATGTATTCCTGGTCGATAGCCTCGCGACCATATTCAATATTGATCCCGCTGAGGCGGTTATAAATTTCAACGAAATAGGTAACCATTTACTGCAGAAGTCAGACAATATTAGGAATGTCGGTATTGCGCCGAATGATGTTATTGAGCAGGTTCTTCCACTTGAGAATAATGAGAAAGCTATAGGTCTCGATTTTAGAACGATTCCAGAACAGTATGAAACCGTGCAAAGAGCGCGTGAAAGGGGCGATATCTTCTTGGCCGGGCCGGTTGATCTTGTGCAGGGCGGAAGAGGCCTTATCGCCCGCATACCTATTTTTAATGATTACCCGGCAAATGAGGATTATTGGGGTACCGTGAGTGTCGTTATTGATTACGAGCAGCTTATGAAAGACGCAGGCTTGCTTAATATTAAAAATGCGACAATCGCGGTGCGGGGTATTGATGGTACTGGCGAATTTGGTGATGTATTTGAGGGTAATGAAGTACTATTCGAAGAGGCTGATTACGCCGGAAAACTGATTGTGCCCAATGGTGAATGGTGGGTTGCCGCCGAATTTTCACCTCAGTTAACGACAAAACAAAAACTATTTCTAGAGTTAGTACGTTGGGGATTGATCGTTGTCTATATTTTGCTATTTGGTCTCATAACTTTATTGTGGGCTTTTTACCGAACTGAAAGGCGACAAGCGAATGAAGATTCGTTGACCCATCTAGTCAATCGTAGGTTTATGTTAGGCTACCTTTCTCGCAGGTTTGCGGCCAAGAAAAGCAACGATCAGTTCTGCCTTCTCGCCATAGATCTCAATTACTTCAAAGAAATAAATGATAACTTTGGCCATGCTGTTGGCGATGAGACCCTAAAGACCGTAGCTGATCGTATTCAATCCGCTGTTCGCGGTGCTGATGTGGTTGCGCGCATGGGGGGTGACGAGTTTTTGGTTGTCCTGAATCGTATCAAAGACCATAAAAAAGTAGAGAAAATTGTCGCCAAAATCCGTAACACAGTCGAGCAAGATGTAATTGTGATCGATGGCGTTCCTATTCAGCCATCGATCAGTATTGGCGTAGCTTGCAGTAATGAGCGAGAGAACTCAATTGAGCGACTTTTAACACTCGCCGATTTACGTATGTACGAGGACAAAACCGCTATAAAACGCGGCAAGTGATGCCAATCGGGCCTTACTCATTAGCTTTTGCAATAAGGTATTCCGCCAAAGCGCCCATGCCACTGCGCGGCACTTCGGCACGTTGCTCGGCGCTTTGGTTGTAGTTGGTATTGGTGTTCACATCGTAGACGAAAAGCTCGCCGTTGCTATTTTCAATGAACTCAATACCGGCAACGTCAATGGCGTTGTCGTTTAAGAAGCCTTCCAGTTTGTCGATAATCGGGTGCTCGTCAAACCGCTGAGTGATAGTGAATTTCTCTGACGTTTGGTCCGTTGGGCAGAACTGTTCTTCAATCGAGCAATTGTCGGCTGGGCAAAGTTCGAAGCCATCTTCAGTGTTCACTTGTACGGTGTATAAGAACTTACGACCGATAAATTCAGCTCGAGTAATAAAAGGCTCACGCGGTTGAATGTATTCTTGCAGCAACCAAGTGCCATCGAGAGGCTCGTCATGATCTGTACGTTGCAGGTAACTTTCAAGCTCTTGCAATGCATCGAAGCGTTGCACGCCCAAGCCTTTACCGCCGCGGTTTGGTTTCACGATTAGCGGCCATTGCGCGAAGTTTTCTGCGGCTTCTAGCAAGTGCTTTTTGCCAATCACCGCGTGCGTGCGCGGCACTTTTAGGCCGGCACTTTGCAGTGCTGCGTATTGCGACAACTTGCAGAGCTCGAGGGCAAGCACTGCGGTGTTGTTGACCACTGTTCGGTCTGCACTTTCTAACCAAGTTAATACGGCTTTCGTCAGTTCCGGTGCAAATCGATGGCCGCGAGTGTGTGACGAGGCACTCATACGGTTGTAGTAGATGGCATCAGCAGGCGTCGCACTAAAGCGCACTTCGCCTTCGTCGAGGAACCATTCGGTTGCACTCACGCCACGCTTTGCGAATTCTGCACGTAACGGCACCAACCATTCATCGTTCTCGTGAATCACTACGATCTCTTTCATGCCTACCTCTACATCATTGCTGGAGCATGTATTACAGCGCTGTTGGGCGATGCGATCAATCTGATTTAGTTATATGGCGGATGCTATTGGAATAGCTAATAACTGCTGCTAATCTTAAGGAGTCTTTAAAAAGACTTTTAAGAGGTGGTTATGAAAACCGAAACAGTGACGTATTTAAAAGAAAATGCTAATAACCTTGAGTTGAAAGAAGAGCTGTTGGTGACCAAAAAGGGTAAACCAGCATTTGTCATTCAATCTTATGATGATTATGAATTTCAACAGGAGACGATTGCTTTACTGAAGCTTTTAAGTTTGTCAGAAAAGTCGTTGCAAAACGGCGATTTGAGTCTTGGTGAAGCCTTCGATGTCTGAGTATCGTATTATTGCATCACCTGTTTTTAGGCTATCTGTGCAGCGGCTCAAAGGCTTTCTTTCCCAACAGTTCTCAACCGAATTAGCCAATAAGACGTTACTCGAGGTGCAGCAAAAAATCGGGCAGGCCCTGCCTAAGCATCCGCACATAGCACCGGTAAGTGAGCGGCTTTTAGAGTTAGGTGTGCAACACTATCGGCAATGGCACATTGACCAACATAACATTGTTTTTTATCGCCTCGACGAGAGTCGAAAAGTGGTCGAACTGTTGCTCACCATGGATGCACGGCAAAGCCTGCGTAAATTGTTGTTCGAGGTAAACCTGCTAAGCTAGCCCAGCTTTTCTTGCGATGAGATTAAAGCAAACGCTGCCGACTAATCCAGTCGGCAGGCCTCGGATTTGAATTCGAGTTCGATAGTGGTGTGGAAGATTTCAAAATGCGCCACCGCTTGGTTGATGGCTTCTTTGGCGGCAAAGTAGTGTGCGCTGTCATTGAAGTCGTCTTTCAGCTCAACGTGGGCAGTGAGTACGTGAGATTCGCCGTCCAATGACCACAGATGCATGTGGTGAATATCAGCCACCTGTTCGACCGCACGTATCGCCTCTTGGACTTCTTGATAAAGCTCTGGGTTTGGGTTGGCCTGACTGAACAGTTTGAGCGTCTCAATCAGATTACGCACGACATTAATTAAAATAAAAGCTGTGAAGGCAATCGACAGCAATGGGTCGATAATGGGCCAGTCGACAAAAGTCATGACGATGGCACCAATAAGCACTGCAACCCAACCCAATACATCTTCCAGCAGATGCCAATTCAAGACACGTTCGTTTAGGGTTTCGCCAGCCGAGAGTTTAAACGCGGCAAAGCCATTGACCACCACACCCAAAATCGCCAAATAAATCATGCCTTCGGTATTGGGCATCACTGGGTCGGTGAGACGCGGTATCGCTTCGAACAACACCCAAGTTGAGCCTGCCAGCAAGACAATGGCGTTAATTAATGCGCCGAGTAAGCTGAAGCGCTTATAGCCATAGGTAAAACCGGTCGTTGCCTGTTTCGCACCGAGCTTGTTGAGTAGCCAAGCGAGGCCGAGGGACAGACTGTCACCAAGGTCGTGCACGGCATCGGCGATGATCGCGGTACTGTTGGTCAGCACGCCGCCAATGAATTCAATAATGGTAAAAAAGAAGTTTAACCAAAAGGCTAAACCGATACGTTTTGATGACGCATCGCCGTGGTGGTGATGGCCGTGATGGTGTCCGTGATGATGTCCCATAAGCCTTTAACTTGTCGTTGTTTTTTTCAGTGTTGAGTAGGAACAAAGCTTGATCGAGATCAAGGTTTTTCGCACATAACCCCATAAAATACAGGGGCATTAACTAAGGAGTGCTGTATGAAAACCTCATTGATCGTAAGTAGCTTAATCATTGTCGGTCTTGCTTCGCCAATCGCTATGGCCGCAGACAAGTTTTCTGTCAACGTGGGTGCTATTGGTGTCATGCCAAATGATGATAGCGCATCGTTGCCTGTAATTGAATCCATTGCTGGTTTAGATGCCGGTAGTACTGGCGTGACTGTCGACGAGAATACGCAATTGGGCATTACTTTCGACTACCGCTTAACTCCAAACTGGAGTCTTGAGTTGGTGGCTGCAACACCGTTCAAGCATGAAATTCATGGTACTGGCGCAATTGATGGTTTGAAAATCGGCGAAACCAAACACTTACCTCCAACCTTATTAGCGCAGTATCACTTCACTTTGGACAATGATGCGATTGACCCATTTATTGGTTTTGGCGTGAATTACACTACGTTCTTTGAAGAAAAAGTTAGTCCGGATCTTGGCGGGGTATTGACCGATCTCGCAGTGATCACAGCGGATGACGAAGTTGAGCTTGCGCTCTCAAACAGTTGGGGGTTCGCGTTGCAAGCGGGCGTGAACATCGAATTGGCTGACAATTGGGGCTTGCATGTCATGGTCAGTCGCATGGCAATTGACACCGTGGCTGATGTACGTATTAACGGTGTAACGGCGGAATCTGTAGCAGTAGACATCGATCCCACGGTTGCAATGCTTGGTATCCGTTATAGCTTCTAAGGAGGCGTCTTATGCAATTGCTGAAAGAGTTTGTATCAGACCCAGTTATCTTTTTCTCATTCACTGGGCTCGCAGTGGTCATTGGCATCTGCATTTTTTATGTCATCTACTTCATTGCTAAGGTGAATGGCGAGGACTGATCGCTACGAAGCTGGCTTTCGTAAACAACAGTTGAGTGACGAAGTGTTTATGGAGGCCAGCTTGGCGACACAGCTAATTTTGTTTTATGACGGTGGTTGCCCACTATGCGTGCACGAGATGCGGCAACTCAAAGCCTTAGATCAAAAACGACAGCAGCAGCTTCAGTTTGAGGATATCTGGGCGCACGATTTTAGTGAGCGCTTTCCACATATTGAGACCGCACAGGCGAATCGTATCTTGCATGGACAGAAAGCTGACGGCACCATGCTTTATGGCTTAGACGTGACGCACGCGGCTTGGTCTGCGGTGGGGCGAGGTTGGCTTACTGCTCCTTTACGCTGGCCATTGGTGCGCTGGCTTGCGGACAAAGGCTACCTAGGTTTTGCTAAACACCGCAACCGTATTTCAAAATTGATCACCGGAAAAGAACGCTGTTTGCAGTGCTCACTTGATGAGTAAGCAAATTCAACATAGCGCTTGAATACCCATTCAACATTTAATACGCTGCTAATTAACCTCTCGATAAAAAACAAAAAGGAATTTTTGTGGCGCAGCGCTTCATCTTTTTTTATTTCGCTGTTGTGCTGTTTTGTATGGCTTCGCCTTGGGCAAAAGCCAAGTCGTTAGAGGTCGGCAACGAAAGCTTGTATGGTCTGCATGAGCAAGCTGAAATCTTCCGCTCTGCGCCGCTTGAATGGGGACTCGATGACGTCCTTTACGCTGACCGAGCAAAACGGTTTAAACCTTTCGCAGGTATTGCGTCAAGCTCTGATCGCGAGCATGCTGTATGGCTTAAACTGCAGCTTCGTGCAGCGCCCGATTTTGACTTCAATGAGCCGCGACGTTATCTCCTCATGCATGCGATCTCGCAGCGTCACGCGGACTTCTATCTACAGCAAGGCAATGCGTGGCAGCACATTCCAGCGGGAACTGCGGGCGGTTATGCGAATAGCGATCGTTTGAATTATCGCCATCCAGCACTACGGCTCGATTTCTCGGACGGGCCCGTAACGCTCTATATAAGGTTGTACGATCCCGCAGGCAGTACGTTTCCGTTCAATCTGCTCACCGTTGCTGACTACACCGAACATTACCTTGAAGAAAATTTCGTTTTTGGTGCTGTGTTCGGCGCAATATTGGCATTACTGCTCTACAACCTGATTCTCTTAATGCAACTGAGAGATCCTACCTATTTTTGGTATGTACTCAGCATGGCTGCGGCGATTTTGCTCTTGCTTGATGGTACTGGGATTGGTCCGCAACTGCTGTGGCCTCATCACAGTCACCCGTGGTGGCTTGGTCGCGTGAGCACTGCGGCAATGTGGGGCGGCGCCTTACTGATTTTCAGTATTGAGTTTCTGCGCTTGCGGAAGAACCTACCCTATGTCGCCATGGTGCTGCAGCTTGCGGTACTGCTCTTTGTTCTTGTTTATATCGCCAATGCTTTGGGCTTTACGCGCTACGCTTCGTTGATCGTCAACAGTATCGCCATGTTGATTATTCCAATTCTACTTTGCGCTGCTGCGGTGCGTTGGCGGCAAGGCTATAAACCTGCGGCCTATTTCGTGGTTGCGCAAAGCATCATGCTTTTGGCTGCTTTGGCCATGGTACTGCGCCAGGTCGGCGTACTGCGGCCAGAAGATATTGTTTCGTATTGGTTCCCGGTTGCCGTGGCGTTGGAGGCTGTGCTGTTCTCGCTAGCGCTCGCACATCGCATTGGCGAATTGCGCGAACAACGCTCTGAGGCTGTTATCGATGCGCAACATGACAGCCTAACAGGCCTCTTGAATCGACGTGGAATGATGGCGCGGTTACAACGTCCGAACAAGGCCCCGATGTTTTGCTTAGTCTTAGTTGATCTTGATGGCTTTAAGCCGATAAATGATCGCTACGGCCATCAAGCCGGTGATGAGGTGCTGATCTGTGTTGCCAAACGGCTTAAGGCCTGCATTCGCAACGAACGCAATGACTGGGTGGTGCGTTTTGGTGGCGACGAATACGGTGTGGTGTTGTCGCACAGCGTTGCCAACCCTGAAGCCTTTTGTGAGCGGTTAAGACAAACCGTAGAAGCCCCCATGCAGATTGGCAATGAGCAAATCGCGATAGGCGCAAGTGTCGGTTTTGCATGTAGTAATCCAGAGGAAACCTTCGAAGCTGTTTACCGACGCGCAGATCAAGCGCTCTATCGAAGCAAGTCTGCACGACGGGCCGAAATATCAGCTGACTTGATTTAACACAGCCTGATATTCGGCTTTTGTAAAGGGTACAACACTTAAACGCGAGCCTTTTTGCACGAGCGGGTTCTCGGCAATTGCCGGTAATTGCTTCAAATACTGCAAGGCTAGCACGTCACTGAATTTTTGTAGGAAACGCAACTTCACCGCGCTCCAACGCGGGGCTTCACGTTTTGATTTGGCATCGAAGTAGGGCGAGCTTGGTTCAAACTGTAGCGGGTCGGCAAATGCCTCGTGTATTACTTCAGCGAGGCCGACGATACCAACCTTGGCGCAGCTTGAATGATAGATAAAAATGTGGTCACCAACGCGCATTTCGCGTAAAAAATTGCGCGCCTGATAGTTGCGGACACCGTCCCAGACCATGCCGTTATCACCTGCATTAGCGATGTCATCGATGCTACATTCATCGGGTTCTGTTTTGACTAACCAATACTTCATATCTGTACGTTCATGCCACTTTCTAAATCACTGCTCGGATGGTTCACAACGCGCATGCCGGGCTCTAGGCCTTGTAAAATTTGGCGATAAATCCCACTTTGGAAGCCGACGTCAACCGCACGCTGTTCAAGTTGTCCGTCATGATACACGAACACTTGCCATTGCTGATCTTGCCTAAAAAGTGCTGTGATAGGAACGGCTAGGGTTTGCGCGGCTTGTTCTACGATAATCTCGGCGTTGACCCGATAATCATTGCCTAGTTCAGGAGTAGGTTCGGTGAATTCAATAAAAACACTGACGCGTTGCTCTTCAATGCCTAGCGCAGAAATACGCGTGAAACCGGCCGGATTAACACGGCGCACGATGCCGCTTAGGACTTCTTGGCCGCCCCATTGATTAATTCGTGCTGCCATTCCCGGGCGCACTTTGACCGCAGCACTACTCAGCAAATCGACCTGTACCTCAAGTTCTTGCAAGTCACCCAGTTCTAGAATTGTTTCACCGGCAGCAACGACCCCCTCACAACAACGATAGCGCTGCAATACCGTACCGCTAATCGGAGCGGTGACTTCGAGAACACGGGTTTTATCGCTGCTGCGCGCGCCTTCGGCAATCTCTAAAACCAGCTTGGCATTACTCACATCGGCTTGGGCAACGGCAACGGCTGCTGTAGCTGAGCGTAAATTCGATTGCGCGCGAAATAACGCCGTTTGTGCGCGCTCCATATCGACTGTTGAGGCAATACCGGCGTCGTAGAGTTTCTGGATACGTTGCTGTTCATTGGTCGCCAGTTGGGCTTCGCTCTCACTGTTTTGTTGTAAGGCAATGGCAGCTTGCAAGCGCGCTGCGGCTGCATTTAAGGTTTGTTCGGCTTGTTCACGGCTGCGCTGGTCCAGCGCTGGTGTTGGCGTAGGCTCGACTAAAAACACGGCATCGCCTTGTTGTACAACATCTCCAGGCTCAAGAACTACGCGGCGCAAATAGCCCGCTATGGGTGCTGAGACTTGATAGGTGTTGCGCAGGTGGGTGCGGCCTTCATCATTGACTGTCGCTGAAAGTGGGCCTTCATAGACCGTGGTAACCACCACCTGTGGTGGCTCCGGCCGCAAGCTATACACGAGTGCAACAATCAACAGTGCAAGGAGCAACCAAGGAAGCGTTTTTGCCAGTGGTTTTTTCATAGTGTTGTCTCTTTTATTCCGACTTCAATGCGGCCACTAAGTCGATGCGTTGAAGCCGGCGTAACATAAAGATGACGGCTATTAGGGCTGCGGTCAACACCCCGAACGCTGAGAGTCCGAAAAGCTGTCGACTGATCACAAAAGGAATACGAAACAGCTCACTGCTCATGAGTTCAGTCATGCCAGCGGCGAATATAAAACCGCAAAGCCAGCCCAATGGAATGGCAAGCAAGACCAGCAACAACAATTCACCAAACAATAAACGCGCGACTTCGCTATAGCTGTAACCCAGTACTCGCAGAGTCGCGAGTTCTCGCTCACGTTCGGCTAGAGCAATGCGGGCATTGTTGTAGACCATAGCAAATGTCAACGAGCCAGCCAGGACAAAAATAATGCTCATTGCGGTCAGTACGGTGTCATCCATATAGCTGCGCAACTTGGTTTCGGCTTCGCGAATGTGGCTGTAGCCGGCGACTTGCGGCATGTCGTTAAGCTCAGCATAAAGGGCGTCTTTGTAGCGGTCGTCGATGAGTAACCAAGCGCCGCTTAATACAGAACTTTCCAATAAGGTGTGGTTGAGTTCCGGTAACGCCATATAGGCACCTACACCAATGGCTTCATTAGTAGTGGCAACCAAAGGCACTGAACGTGTTAAGCGTCGCTCGCCAATGAATTCAACATTGACATTGTTTCCGGTCTCAAGCTGCAAGTGTTCAGCAAGGTGGTCGGTAAGTATGAGTCCCGTGGTCGGCATACTGCGCACACTGGCCAATTGGCGCAGTTGGCTTGCGGCGTCAAAGGCGGTGATTGACGTACTGTAAACTTGCCGGCCATGGTGCAGGCGCACCGGAACACTGCGCATGCCTTCGACATAGTTGACTCCGGGTAATGCGGCAAGACTGGTCAGCGCCTGCGCGTCGGTAATTTGGGTGAAGTGAACAATGAGATCCATTTGTTGTTCGACCCGATAATTCCGATCGAGCATGGTGCTGATGGCTTGAAACTGGTAGCTGCCGAACAACAACAGGCCGCCGGCAAGGGCGATACCGAGCACTGACAGGGTACTGCGCAGCGGGTGACGCACAAGGTTGCGTAAAATAATGCGCCAAGTTTGGCCTAAGCCCATGATCGCGATGAAGTGGTTGATGCGACTTTGCTGGAAATTTGCCGGACTCGGCGGGCGCATGGCTTGTGCGGGTGGAACTTGTACCGCCTGATAAATGGCTCGCCAAGTGCCAACAAGGCCAGCAGCAAAAGTCACCACAATGGCGATGGCTAGGCTGCGCCAGTTCAGTGTTACGCGAAGTTCGATAAAACTGAAATAGGTGCCGTATAAGTCGACCATAGTCGCCGCCAGCCAGCGACTTAGAAGGACACCTAAGGCGAGCCCCAAAAGCACGACTAAAGTGCTATAGCCCAAGTAGTGTAAAAAAATCACCGCTGGTCGGTAGCCAAAGGCTTTCATAATCGCAATGATTTGCTGCTGGGTATGAATCTGACGTTGCATGAAAATATTGAACAAAAATGCCGAGGTCCCCAAGAACACCAGTGGCAAGAAGATAGCGTTGGTACGCAACTGCTTGAGCTCTTCGCTCAAGAAACGATGGGAGATTTGCTCGTCTCGAGTGTAGCTACCGCGGCCACCATAACGCTCGAACAGCTGGTCTAGACGTAATTGTACGGTGGCGCTATCGGCCTGGGCCTCGAGTTTTACCAGTAGGCTATTGAAGGCACCATCCATATCAAGCGCTGCTGCCAGAGCGTCCTCACGGAGCCAGAAGACGCCGTAGCGTTGATAGTCTGGCATAATGTCAGCGGGGCCAATTTGGTAGATAAACTCAGGTGAGATGGCAATGCCGACAATTTCAAGTTCAGTGCGGCGGCCGTTGAGAATCGCTGTTATCGAGTCATAGAGTTGTAGTTTGTGTGCCTGCGCAAAGGGCTCCGACACCACTACTTGTCGATTGTTGTTAGGTAATGAGCCACTGCGTAGGTGCAGCGTGTTAAGTAACTGCGTTGCTTGCTCAGGCAGAGAAACCAGTTGAGCTTGGATAGGATCGCTAAAGCCATCAAGCTCAATCCGCGCTGCGCTGCGAACACGCGTCTCAGCTAGAGCAACACCGGGTAGTTCTTGCACTGTTGTTAACAGGCTCTGCGGCGCTCGAGTTAGTTCAGCAAAAATATCAGCAAAGCGGTGTTCTTCATAAAATGTTTGTTGCGCGTTAACCAAGCTTTGCCGCGCGGTGGTCATGATCAACAACACCATCACCCCAACGCTGACGACGATGGCAATCGCGAAGAGCTGTGCACGCGCATGCCAAACCTCACGTAGCAACTTGGCTAGCAAGGTGACATGTGGGCTCACCACTGCAACTCCCGCGCTGGCCTTTGCTGATGGTTGGTGTGTTGCTCGACGATTTGTCCGTCGGAAAGCCTAATCACACGATTGGCCATGTCAGCAATGATGGCGTTATGGGTGATGATTGCGGTCGTGGTGCCTAGCTCGCGATTAATGTTCTGCAGCACGTCCAGGACCAAGCCCCCAGTGGTGGAATCGAGTGCGCCAGTGGGCTCGTCGCAGAGGAGTATTTCTGGGCGTTTAGCAATGGCGCGAGCAATGGCGACCCGTTGCTGTTCGCCACCGGAAAGCTGTGCAGGAAAGTGGTTCTTGCGCGCATCTAGTCCGACCCGTTCAAGCGCCTCTTCGGGCGCCATAGGGTTTCTTGCGATATCGGTCACCATGGCGACATTTTCGCGTGCGGTAAGACTTGGAATAAGGTTGTAGAATTGGAACACGAAGCCGACGTGATCGCGACGAAATCGCGTCAGCTCACGGTCATTGGCTGCATGCAAAGGTTGTTCGCGATAATAGAGTTCGCCACTGGAGGGCGTATCTAAGCCGCCCATAATATTGAGTAAGGTTGACTTGCCAGAACCAGAGGCGCCCAGCAACACAACGAGTTCGCCACTGTGGAGTTGCAGACTCACGCCGCGTAGGGCATGAATTTCAACTTCGCCCATGCGATAAACTTTAGTAATGCCTTCTGCCCGAAGCATAACTGCGTCCAAGTCATTAGAAGAAAGGGTGATTGTTTTTACAATCGCTATCTAGCAACATAGGTGGCGGGCGATAGGGTGTCAACGAGAATAGTGAGTGAATCACATGAAACAACGTTTAAGCGCAGTACTTTGCGGAATAAGTCTGCTACTCGGAGGAAGTTTTGCTATGGCAAATGAGTTTACTGTTTATGTCGTACGGCACGCTGAAAAAGCGCCCGCCGAATCGGATCCGCCGTTGAGCGAGCAGGGGCATAAGCGTGCTTTAGTGTTAGCAGAGATGCTAAAAAAGGCCGACATCCAAGCGCTTTACAGCACACCGTATCGACGTACTCAACAAACTGCTCAGCCACTCGCTGCTGCGCTGGACCTCAGCGTCCAAGACTATCGACCTGGCGCTGCAGACGAGTTAATTCAAAAGCTAAAGGCGGCAGCGAATAATGCACTTGTAGTCGGGCATAGCAATACCGTGCCAAAGTTGGTGCGCGCGCTTGGCGGACATAGCGAAGACTTAACCGAACAGGACTACGGCGATTTGTTTGTGCTTACGTTTACCCCTTCTGACGACGCCGTGCAGCAATTGCGTTTGTACGTGCCCGTGCCCGAAACGCCCTAGGCTACGACTGCTCTGGGGCCAACTCGGTGCGGTTGCGCCCCTCAGTTTTAGCTTTATAAAGTGCTTTGTCTGTCCGGCGCAAAAGGCTCGCAGCAGTCTCGTTCGGTTCATGTAACGCGGCGCCAAAACTGCCGGTAACGTTGAGATCACTTACGAGATCATGCAAATCAGCGTTTTCCAGCTCCGTGCGCATGCGTTCGCACACTGCATAAAGCTGTTCCCGACTGGTGTGGGTGAGCAGTACCGCGAACTCTTCACCGCCCCAACGCGCCACCATATCGCTTTCGCGCGCGGTCGCGGTGATGATTTGAGCAACCCGTTTTAGGACTTTATCGCCGGTGGTGTGCAAGTAGCGGTCGTTAATATCTTTGAAGTAGTCCAAATCCAGCAGGATGAGCCCTAATTGATTCCCCTTTGTTTGCGCGACTTTTTGCCGCAAAAATTCGTCAAAGGCACGCCGATTGGCAAGCAGCGTTAAACTATCTTGGTGGGCGAGCTGTTCTAGTGACTTGGTTTGTTCACGTACAAGTTCTTGCAAGCGTGCTTTGCTGCGTTTCAATGAATACGAGCGCAAGCGAATGATGAGAACCACAAGCACTAAAACCACGGCGCCGATAATGAACCAAACCAGCGGTCGTTGCCACAAAGTAGGGAGCTTGTGAAAAGCAAAGGTCGCCGCAGCACTCCAGTCGCCGTTGGGGTATGCTGTTTGTATTTGAAAAATATACGCACCCGGCGGCAGTTCAGTATACGCGACGCTAAGCTGACCAGCGGTCGGGCTTACCCAGCCTTCATCGTAACCGGCAAGTTGCACACGATAGCGGATGGACTCGGGGTGATGAAAGCCTAAGCCAGCAAAGCCAAACTCAATGCGTCCCGTGGTCGCCTCAAGGTAGCTCTCGGGGGTGACTGCCACGCCATCAGCGCGCACGCTCTCAATGACGGGCTGTGGTGGTTGTCGTTCAAGTGCCGCTAAATTCGCAGGCAGATAGTGACCCACCCCTTGCGAAGTTGCCAGCCAAAGTTCACCTTGTCGGTCGACCATCATAGGTGGTCCGCCAGTATTGATTTGGGCACTGGCTAAGCCATGAAAGGACGTATAAAAGGTGTAATTTAGCGGCGTCGCCGGATTGTCGTCATAGACGGCACGATCAAACTCATTTGCGTCAATAAAATAAAGACCACGCCCTGTCGCTAGCCAAAGGTGACCTTGTTGATCGCGGGTGACGTCAAAGAACTTCACAAAGGGTAGGCCGTTATCATCGTCGAAGACTTGCCATTGCTCGGTTTGCTTGTGGTAAATGATGAGTCCACGATCACTGGCCACATAGATGTGTTGATCAGATTCATGGAAGCCAAACATAAATTCGGCATTGGTTACGGCGCTTAAGTCGATTCGTTGGATACCGTTTTCGTTGAGCACTGAGAGCCCGCGCATACTACCAATCCAAATGTCGCCAGTCTCGCTTTGCAAAATGGCGTAAATAATTTCGTCGGGTAAGCCCTGCGCGATGCCGAAGTAGTCGGGCGCACTTAGCTCCCCATTGGCTTGCCGTTTGGCCCGTAACACACCGCGTGACGTCGCAGCATACAAATAACCATCGTTGGCCAGCAAAATACTGCGAATGTCATTGCCTGGAAAGCCGTTAGTTTCATTGTAATGAGCAATTTGCTCGCCATTGCGCAACACATAGAGGCCGTTGGTGAAGGTTCCCACGTAAAGCAAACCGTTTTTGGCTTGGGCAAAAGTTAAGATGCTTTCTTCGGCTACGGAGCTGGTAGTAGGGAAGGGGAGAATAGTCTCGTTGGCGATTTGTTTGATTCCGCCCAAGCCGCCAACGAGGATGTTACCGCTTTGCAATTGTAAGAGGGCTCGCACGTAGTCATAACCTAGGCCGTCCTCTTTCCGATGACTGTGAAACGGCGCTTGGCGAAACTGCGTTAAACCGCGGTGAGTGCCGACCCAAAGAGTATTTTCCCGATCAACGAAAATAGACAGAATATGATTGTTGGGTAAGCCATTCTCGACTGACGTCATGACCGCCGACTGCTCATTAAGCTGGGTTAAACCATGCTCGTGGGTGCCCACCCAAATGTTGTCGTGTGGGTCTTGGTAGAGCTCGGTAATGGTGCTTGGGTAGCTTACCGGCCATTGCTGAACGCTTAAATCATCAACGTCAACACGATAAACGTGCTCATCAATATTCAACCACAGGTCACCATTGGTGTGATCGTTGACCACTCCAAAGCTGTACCCCTGGGGTAAATTGGGTAGTGTTTGAAACTGCTGTTGTTCAGCATTGAAATAAGCAGGGCCCCGATCTGTTGCTGCCCAAACACGGCCTTGGCTATCTTGTGCTAAGGTCAAAACCGAATTGCTAGGGAGGCCATCTTTGCGGGTGAACTGTGTGCGTTCACCGTTACATTCGCGAACTGTGCCCGTAGTCACGGTGGCATACCAAGTGCAATCAGCCGATGTGAACAAGGCGAAGTCTACCCGATCGAATACTCGCGGACGAGCTTCCCAGTCGCCAGCAGCAAGTGCTGGCTGAAAATGGCTTACGCCGCCGCGGGCGCCAGTTGCAACCATAGCTCCGGTAAATGGATTTTCGCCAACAAAAAGTGCGCCCGGGTCGGGCAGTTGCGTCTCATCATTAAACACCTCGAAAACGCGCCCATTAAAGCGCACAGGGCCTTGCCATGTGGCAATCCACAAATAGCCTTGGCTGTCTTGGGTGATGTGATTTATAGAATTATGGGGTAAGCCATCGGTGGTATTCCAAATCCGCATGGCACGATCGCTCAGCGGACGGAACTCCTGCGGCCATGCGACAAGGCTGACCAGTCCTAAAACGGCCAAAAAAAACACTTGCAACGTGCGGTGCGCTATAGGCATTAAGGTTAAGTTCCGTTAAGCTTGAGGTATCAAATCCTTGGTATTCGAGAGGGGCATGAAAGACGAACGCGACCTCAGCGAACTTATCGAAATCATTCCTGACGCAGCGCTCGTTGTCAACAATGATGGCGAGATAGTGCTGGTTAATGAATTAGCGGCATCCATGTTTGGGTACGCGCACGCAGAACTTAAGGGAAGTAAACTTGCCATGCTGTTGCCGCCGGAAATTCGTGCGCAGCACGAACAGCATGTCGGCAGCTTCTTTCAAACTCAGCAAAATCGCCCTATGGGGCGGGGCTTTCGATTTTTGGGTGTGCGTAAAAATGGTGAGTCATTTCATGTCGACATCATGCTTAGCCATGTGCAAGTGAAACAACAATCCTACGCCATCGCGTTCATTCGCGACGCAACACAGTTTAAGCAAACGGAAGAAAAGATCAGGCGCGAATTAGAAAGTGAACGCAAGCAAGCGCTGACCGATTACTTAACCGGGTTGGCGAATCGACGCGCTTTCTATCAAGAGCTTGCTGATGATATTGCCGAACTGCGAGCAGGGCATCATACCTTTGCAGTGGCACTGATCGATTTAGATGATTTTAAATTGGTCAATGACAACTTTGGTCATGACGAAGGCGACAAAGCACTGCAAGTGATTGCGACCAGCATTAAGGAAGCCTGTCGCGGCAGTGACTTTGTCGCACGCATTGGTGGCGATGAGTTTGCGACCATTCATCCTGGCGCGACCTTAGCCGACGCGGCGACGATTCTTGAGCGGGTGCGGGAAAATGTATTACTGGCAACCCAAGACCACGGTTGGCAAGTGTCGTTATCGATTGGTGTTTGTTATTGCGAGTACTTTTCTGAGCATTGTACCGTTGAGACCATTTTGCGCGTTGCCGATCAAGCCATGTACTCAGGTAAACGCGAAGGCAAGAATCGCATCAATTCTGCGCCTTTGCCGCATTAATGTTCTTCACAAACGATTGTAATGCCGAGAGGCTCATCGGTTTGGCGTATAAGTAACCTTGCACTTCTTCACAGCCAGCGCGTTCTAAGTAGCTGGCTTGCTGTTGACTTTCCACGCCTTCAGCGACCACTCGCAAATGCAGGGCTTGTGCCATTGCTAAAATGGTTTTGACCAAGCGCGCATCTTGCGAGTTTTTGACAATATCGCGGACGAAGCTCTGGTCGATTTTCAGCTCTTGTATGGGGAGCAAGCGCAGGGTGCTTAGCGACGAATAGCCAGTACCAAAGTCGTCGAGAGAGACTTGCACTCCGCGCTCGGACAGCACACTAAGCACATTCTTTACACCTTCTAAGTTAAGTAGTGCTGAGGTTTCGGTAAGCTCAAGCTCGACCACGGACCAATGCCCTGGAAGTTCAGCCAGGTTGTGCAAAAACCGTTCAGAGCTCTTTGAGTTATTAAAGTCAGCCGCCGAAACGTTAAACGAAACGCGTGGAATGTAGCTGTAGAGCAAGTCAGTGCTAATGAGTTCTTTAATTGCGGTCTGCATAACAAAGTCAGTGATATCGCAAATCAACCCATGTTGCTCAGCTAGCGGAATAAATACATCGGGCGGGATCATGCCATCTTCCGGGTGATGCCAGCGTGCCAGTACTTCGACACCACTAATGCGCTGGTCACGCAAACGAAATTGCGGCTGGTAGGCGACGCTTAGCTTATTGTTGGCAATGGCGGCTTTCAAATCGAACAATAACTTGGTTCGCTTGGATGCATTCTCGCCATATTCGCTTTTGTAAACGCGTAAGCGGTTGCTGCCTAGGGACTTTGCTTCATCCTGTGCCATCATCGCCGCTTCAATAAGCTCCTCGCTGTTCTTTGCATCATGGGGAAAGCGCGCAATGCCGAAGCAGGCGGTCAATGCCGAGTCCGGTAGCTCCGGAATGTTGATAGTGCGGATCAATTGCTGCAAGTGTTGGGTTTGCGGCAATACTTGATCAGGCCAACGCGCCGCAGGAATTGCTATGGCAAACTCGTCACCGGCAAAGCGACTGATGAGTACGCGCTGTTGAAAGTGATCGCGCAGCAGATTCGCGACACTTTGCAAAAACCGATCGCCTGCTTCTGTTCCGGCATTACTATTGAGCTGTTTAAAGCCATCTACATTGAGCACAATAAGTGTCAGGCTTTGCTCATGCTCAGCGCAAAAGGCCAGCTCGCTTGCTAGTTCACGGTTGAACATGTGTCGATTTAATAGGCGTGTGAGCGGGTCGCGTTCAGAAAGGTTGCGTTCGCGGTCAAGTGCTGACTTCGCTAGAAAGAAAAGGAGAATTGCGGTGACGACAACGTAGGCCCAGCCTTTGAAGGTCTGCAGCTCAGTAAGTAAATTCGAGTCAGCCGCAAGCGCCAGTAAAAACTGGTCAGAATAGCGAATCCAAACTAATCCAAGAATCAGATAAACCGCCGCAATCAAACCGGCAGCCCGATTTGGTGACATAGAGCGCGTACTCCTTTGCTAAAGCGCACAATTTTATCAATCACGCAGGTTTAACATTAGCAAGGAGTACATTATTTACCAAATTTTTAACTATTTAAGTACGAATGGTGAAAACGTAAGTGGTCTTCAATAAAGCTGGCAATGAAGTAATAGCTATGGTCATAGCCTTCTTGCATGCGCAGTTGACCCAAAACGTCTTGCGCCTCGACTGTTTCTTCTAACAGCGAAAAATTGAGTTGTTCCGCCAAAAAGTTGTCATCACTGCCTTGGTCCACCAGCAGCGGCGGACATTGATAGCCTTGACGAAGAAGAGCAACAGCGTCGTAGTCTTGCCAAGCTTCACGATCATCGCCCAAATAACCTGAAAAGGCTTTTAAGCCCCATGGACAGGCACTCGGGTGTGCAATAGGCGCAAATGCCGATACGCTCTCAAAGCGCTCTTTCTCACGTAACGCCATGATCAAAGCACCATGCCCACCCATCGAATGGCCACTGATGCTCCAACGTCCGTTGAGAGGCAGTTCGCCTTGGACAGTGGCAAGCAGCTCTTTACTAATGTAATCGTACATTTGGTAATGCTTATTCCACGGTGCTGCAGTGGCATTCACGTAAAAGCCAGCACCTTTACCAAAGTCATAAGCATCGTCATCTGGCACGTCATCGCCGCGTGGGCTGGTATCTGGAATGATCAGTGCTAGCCCGAGTTCGGCGGCAATACGTTGCGCGCCAGCTTTGGCGCTAAAATTCTCATCACTACAGGTGAGCCCCGAAAGCCATAACAGCGCTGGAACATGCTCACCATGCAGTGCCTGAGGCGGCAAAAACACGCTGAATTGCATGGTGCAATTCAGTGTGTTGGCATGGTGCTCATAGCGACGCTGCTCGCCTTCGAAGCAGCGCACGCTTTGGACTAACTTTAAACCGCTCATACTATGCCTCGCTATTTGTCGAAGTGAATGACGGAGCGAATGGATTTACCTTCATGCATCAGCTCGAAGGCTTTATTGATATCTTCAAGGCCCATGGTATGGGTGATAAAAGTGCTTAGGGCGAACTCGCCATCAAGGTAACGTTGTACATAGTCTGGCAACTGCGAGCGACCTTTTACGCCGCCAAAAGCGCTCCCACGCCATACGCGGCCAGTCACAAGTTGGAACGGACGAGTGGAAATTTCTTCGCCGGCGCCGGCAACCCCAATGATCACCGATTCGCCCCAGCCTTTGTGGCAGCACTCAAGTGCTGAACGCATGACTTTAACGTTGCCAATACACTCGAACGAGAAATCGACGCCGCCATCGGTCATGTCGACAATGACTTCTTGAATAGGCTTATCATAGTCGTTGGGATTCACGCATTCGGTCGCACCGAGCTTACGCGCGATATCAAACTTACTTTCGTTAATATCAATCGCAATAATACGGCTAGCTTTAGCCATAACAGCGCCAATGATCACCGACAAACCAATTCCACCTAAGCCGAATACAGCTACAGTATCGCCTTCTTGTACTTTTGCGGTGTTCTTGACGGCACCCATACCTGTGGTGACGCCACAGCCCAGCAAGCAAACTTCTTCGAGGGGCGCTTCCTTACTGACTTTAGCAAGTGCAATTTCGGGAACTACAGTATGCTCAGCAAAAGTCGAGGTGCCCATGTAGTGATAGATAGGTTTGCCGTCTTTCGAGAAGCGTGTGGTGCCATCAGGCATTAGACCTTGGCCTTGGGTGCTACGGATGGCTTGGCATAAATTGGTTTTGCCTGATTTACAGAATTTGCACTCACCACATTCTGGGGTGTAGAGCGGAATCACGTGGTCGCCGACTTCAACGGATGTCACACCTTCACCCACGGCTTCGACAATACCGCCACCTTCATGGCCCAGGATTGCCGGGAAAATACCCTCTGGGTCAGCACCGGACAGGGTGTAAGCATCGGTATGACAAACACCTGTGGCGACTATGCGAACCAAGACTTCGCCTTTTTGTGGTGGCATTAAATCGACTTCTTCAATCTTCAGCGGTTCGCCTGGCGCCCAAGCAACGGCTGCGCGCGTTTTGATCATTTCCATGGTTATGTCCTTTTTTATCGATGCGAATTATTTATATGGTACAACGTACGCAGTGAAAGGCCAAAACGACCATAGTCGTAGACATAAAAAAAGCCGCTCACGAAGGAGCGGCTTACAAGGTATCCGGTTGGATACAAGGGGTGACTTAGATCTCGTTACCGTTGCTATCAAGCTTGGTCACGGTACCAAGGTTAAGCTCACGCACATCATCTTCAATCTGGCTGAGATCGCCAATGATGACCCAGGTCAATGCGTCCGGACGCAAGATGTCGTCAGCAGTTTGCTGCACATTATCGAGTTCCAGCGAACGCACACGTGAACCGTAGCTTTCGAGCCACTCCATGCCTTTGCCTTTTTCTAAGGTATCGACAATAGAACCTAGCAACGAAGATTTCGTTTCATAAGCACCTGGCAACTTAGCAGTTTTATTAGCAATGACTTTCTCTAACTCGTCTGCAGTCGCTGGGTTGTCGCCCATGTAACCATTGAACTCTTTCAAGATCTCTTGAATTGATTCTTTGGTTTTATCTGTTTGTACCGGAGCTGAAGCCAAGAGCATACCGGCTTCATCGGCGGCCAACCAACTTGAACGCGCACCGTAAGACCAACCTTTGTCTTCACGCAGGTTCATGTTCAAACGGCTAGTGAAGCTACCACCTAGGATGGTATTCATCACATCAATCGCGATTTCGTTGTCTACACCATCTTGTGGTGCTAAATGGCCGGCAATAATCGTCGACTGTGGTGTACCTGGTTGGTCAATCAAGAACACACGGGCTTCTTGCTGTGGCTGAACGTCAGAGAATTGCTTCGCTGGTGCAGCGGCTGCTGGAGCCTGCCAAGTACCAAGGTGCTTCTCAAGCAATGGCTTGATTTCAGCTTCGGTGGTCGCGCCGACAATAACCAAACGCGAAATATCTGGACGCAACCAAGTGTTAGCATGGGCGACTAGGTCATCACGAGTCAGTGATTGAATCGAAGCTTCAGTGCCCGAGCCGGTCAATGGCACGCTGTAGGCATGGTCATCGCCAAATACCAATTTCGGTAATACGCGATAGGCCATTGCTGTTGGCTGCGCCTTTTCTTTCTTGATGTTTTCCAGCCATAAGCCGCGCTTGCGCTCAATCTCTTCTTCAGAGAAAGCAGGATTCATCAGCACGTCGGCCATGATTTCTAAGCTTGGCTCAAGGTTAGTTACCAAGCTATCCATGCTTACTGTTGAGTTATCTAAGCTAGCGCTGGCGTACAGGTTCGTACCCAGTGACTCAAGCTCTTTACTCAACTCAAGGCTATCACGCGAGGTTGTACCTTCACGTAACATGCTCATGGTGTAGCTTGCGGTACCGACTTTATTTCCAAAGTCAGAAGCATAACCACTGTCGATAACTAAACGCATTTGTACCGTTGGTACATCATGACGCTCTGCTAAAGCGACTTCTAAGCCGTTCGACAAGGTAAAAGTGGTCAGTTCTGGCAGGTCTAACTGCGGCAACTCACCGACTTCAGGCAACTGCGAGCGGTCAGCTTGTGGCTCGGCTGTGGTGTACTTCGGTTGTGGTACAACATTGAGGACGAAGGCACCGTCGCTCAACCAACGTTCTGCTGCTGCTTGCACGTCGGCAGGTGTAGCGCTCTCAATGATGTCCCAAGATTTCTGATAGAAGCCTGGGTCGTCATGATAAACCGTACCAGCAGCTAGGATATCGGATTTACCGCCGAAGCCACCAATGCGCTCAGCCCCACGAACGAAGCCAGCAGCGTTGCTGAATTTGGTTCGCGCGAGTTCTTCTGCAGTTGGGCCTTCAGCAACGATTTTTGCTAATTCTTCGTCGATGATCGCTTCAATACGATCCATATCAACACCTGGCTTCGCGTCAGCAATAACAAAGAACTGACCGGCAAGCTGGCGCTCATATTGGAAACCAGAAACCATGCTCGCAATTTGCTCATCGTAGACGAGACGCTGATACAAGCGTGAGTTCTTACCACTTGCTAAGATATCGACCAACATACCCAAGTATTCTGAGTCAGCGGTGCCCATTTCAGCGGTGTTCCAAAGTTTGTATAAACGCGCTGCTGGCACATTGTCTTCCATGGTGGCACGTTTGGTACCTTCACGCTTAGCAACCCAGCTCTTCATTTTCTTCAAAGGCTTGCCAGCGTCGATGTGACCAAAGTACTTGTTCATTTTGGCTTTGGCGGTTTCAACATCGATATCGCCCGCAAGCACAACAACTGCGTTAGCTGTACCGTAGTAATCGTTGAACCACTGGTGCACATCTTCTAAAGACGCAGCATTCAAGTCTTCCATTGAGCCAATAACTGACCAAGAATACGGGTGACCTTCTGGGAAGGTTTGTTCAGCAAGGTAACCAAATACACGGCCGTAGGGCTGTGCTTCGCCTTGACGTTTTTCGTTTTGTACAACGCCACGTTGCTCGTCAAGCTTCTCTTGGGTGATGGCACCAAGCAGGTGACCCATACGGTCCGATTCCATCCACAAGGCCATATCAAGTGCTGGCGTTGGGACGTTCTGGAAATAGTTAGTGCGGTCACTATTGGTGGTGCCGTTCATGTCGGTAGCACCAGCGCGTTCAAATGGACCAAAATATTCGTCGTCGTAGTTTTCGGTGCCGTTAAACATTAAGTGTTCGAACAGGTGAGCAAAGCCAGACTTGCCTTCAGGTTCATCTTTCGAACCTACGCCATACCAGACGTTAACGGCGACGATAGGTGCTTTGCGATCTTCGTGCACAACAACACGCAAGCCGTTATCTAAGGTGAAGCTTTCATAGCTAATGTCGACTTCAGGTAGGTTCTGTTGCACAACAACAGAATCGTTTGCGGCCGACTGTTGCGCAGTTGCTTGGCAACCGCCCAGCAGAACAGACGCTACAGCCATCGCTGTTAGAGTTTTTGATAATCGCATGGTTTTCTTCCGTTTTGTTTTAATTAACTTTGCCATCATAAAGGACGGCAACTTTGTTGTAATCGTGTAAGCTGTGAAAAAATGTAACAAGATCAGTCAAACAACGACAACGCTTCCAATTAGCTAATGGATCAAGGATAATTGCGCGTTGTTGTCGGGCAAACGAAGAATTTTAGTGTGGGAAAAACAACCATCATAGCTATTGCTGGTGCTTCAGCATCAGGTAAAAGTTTATTCGCATCGACGGTTTACCAAGAACTGGTCGCCGAATTGGGCGGGCAGGGTATTGCCATTTTGAATGAAGATGCTTACTACCGCGATCAAAGTCATTTGACCTTTGAGCAACGGCAATTGACTAACTATGACCATCCTTCGGCGTTTGAGCATGAATTGTTGGTGCAGCATTTAGAAGAACTAAGTGTTGGCAACGCCATCGCGATGCCGCAGTACAATTACAAAACCCACACGCGCACCGAAGAAACCATTAAAGTGCAGCCTGGCAAAGTCATCATGGTTGAAGGGATTTTGTTGCTCCATGACCCACATTTGCGTAAGTTATTCGACATCTCGGTTTTTATGGATACGCCGCTCGATGTTTGTTTGTTGCGCCGCATGATCCGAGATGTGGAGGAGCGTGGTCGTACGATCCAGTCGGTCGCCGAGCAGTACGAGGAGACCGTGCGTCCTGCGTTCTTCGAGTTTATTTTGCCATCAAAGCAGTTTGCTGATTTGGTGGTGACCCGCGGCGGTCAAAATGAGATTGCCATCGACCTTATAAAATCAAAAATTCGTCAGTTATTGGCGGAATAAAAACTAACTAATAAAACGGTCTTTTTATGAATAGTTTCCTCGGCATCGCCATTTTGTTTGCAATTGCCATTTTGTTTTCGACCAATCGCAAAAGCATTCGCTGGCGCACCGTGGGTGGCGCCTTTGCCATTCAAGTCTTACTTGCCGCTTTTGTTTTGTACGTACCATTCGGGCAAGACGTTTTGTACGCGGTCGCTTCAGGCGTTTCAAAAATCATCTCGTTTACTAGCGCCGGTATCGACTTTATGTTCGGCGGCTTGGCCTCGGCTGATTTTGGCTTCGTTTTTGCCATTCAAGTGTTAAGCGTCATCGTCTTTTTCTCGTCGCTGATCTCTGTGCTCTATTACTTGGGCATTATGAAGTGGATTATTCGTATTCTTGGTGGCGGCTTACAGAAAATTATTGGTAGTAGCCGTCCCGAATCAATGTCTGCGGCAGCCAATATTTTTGTTGGCCAAACTGAAGCCCCTATGATGGTGAGACCATTTATTTCAAGCATGACTCGCTCAGAACTCTTTGCTGTGATGGTCGGCGGTATGTGTTCAGTTTCAGGGTCGGTACTCGCTGGTTACGCAGGCGTTGGGGTCGAGCTCAAATACCTCATCGCAGCAAGTTTCATGGCAGCGCCTGCAGGTTTGATGATGGCTAAAATTCTCATGCCTGAACTCGATAAGCCGCGTGAAGACATCGAAAACATCATTGAGAATAACGACACACAAAAAGCCGGTGACGTGCAAGTGGAAGACCGCGCAGTTAACGTGATCGACGCTGCCGCCGCGGGTGCATCAAGTGGTGTGCAGCTGGCGATCAACGTCGGTGCTATGCTGATTGCTTTCGTAGCACTTATCGCTCTTATCAACGGCATTTTCGGCTGGGTAGGCGGCTGGTTTGGGCATCCAGACCTGTCGTTACAAGAGCTCTTCGGTTATGTCTTCCAGCCGATTGCTTATGTACTCGGCGTGAGCTGGGATGAAGCGCAGCTTGCCGGCAGCTTTATCGGACAAAAGCTAGTCATTAACGAATTCGTGGCTTACCTTGATTTCGTGAATTACCGCGAGCAGCTCAGTGAGCATAGCGAGGTTATCATCACTTTCGTGCTTTGTGGCTTTGCCAACTTCTCGTCAATTGCTATCCTGCTGGGTGGTTTAGGTGGTATGGCACCGAGCCGTCGTCATGATATTGCCCGCTTAGGTTTACGTGCCTTATTGGCGGCCACTTTGGCAAACATGATGAGCGCGGCCATCGCCGGCTTCTTCTTCACCATCTCGTAACGGGCTTCGCCCGTTACGCGTTATTCGTTATTCGATCGCTTCGCTTGTCGTTATTCGTGACTGCCCTATAAGCTCATCACGAATAACGAATAACGAATAACGAATAACGATTAACGCTTTTTGTGCTTTCGCATTACGCCTTCTTGGGCGGTTGATGCTACTAAAACCCCATCACGCGTGTAGAACTGCCCCCGCACTAAACCGCGCGCGCCGCAGGCGACCGGACTATCAATCGCATACAACATCCAGTCATCCATACGAAAATCCTTGTGGAACCACATGGAGTGATCAATGGTCGCCATTTGCATATCAGGCTGCGCAAAGCTTGCGCCGTGCGGCTGTAACGCAGTTGGCAAGAAGTTGAAATCGGACGCGTAGGCAAGTAAATATTTGTGGATACGCGGGTCATTTGGCATCTCGCCATTGGCTTTAATCCAAACGTAGCGCTTGGGTTCATCAATTTTGGGTTTGAACGGGTTGTTCGCGGTTACAAACCGCATTTCGATGGGTTTTTCCGAGATAAATTTGTTGCGTATACGCTCTGGGATCAGCTCCGCATGTTCGCGGTAGATATCGATATCGGAGACTAAACCTTCTGGGCCAGGCACTTCGGGCATGCAATCTTGGTGCTCGAAACCGGGCTCGTCGATTTGAAATGAAGCCGTCATGTAAAAAATCGGCTTGCCATACTGCACGGCCTTTACCCGTCGGGTTGAAAAGCTTTTACCATCGCGCACATTCTCGACATCGTAAACGATGGGTTTCTGTGCATCACCTGGACGCAAAAAATAAGAATGTAAGGAGTGAACCTTACGGTCTTCGGGCAAGGTTTCTTTCGCCGCAGAGAGCGCCTGCCCAATGACTTGGCCACCGAAAACAGCGCCAAAACCTAAATCTTGGCTTTGTCCGCGATAAATCCCTTGTTCGATGGTCTCTAAGCGCAACAAGTCTAATAAATCATGCAATACCTGGCTCATAATCCTTCCTAAAGAGTGGCGTGAGCTCACCATTATAAGCGCCTGATAACCTGCGACAATAGTCTTGCGGGTCTATTTGCTAGTCAGCGCATACCACTAAGGTGGCAATATCGGAATGGTGCTTCGCTTGGTACATGGCATCATCGGCTTTTTGTAACAGGGTTTCGAGTGCGTTATGTGGGGTTGCGGAGAGGACGCAGCCAACGCTAGCGCTGATGGTAAACGCCATACTATCAAGCTGAATAGGGCTAACGAGTGCTTGGTGTAATTTTTCCACGATCGCGGTAGCGCTGGGCTCATCATGAACATTGGTAAAGAGCGCAACGAACTCGTCACCACCGATGCGGGCAATGGTGTCGTCGGCACGGATTTGGCTTTTCAAGCGCATCGCTCCGGCGCGTAGAAGTCGATCACCGATGGCATGACCGTATCGGTCGTTAACCTCTTTAAAGTTATTTAAGTCGATATAGGCAACCGCTAATGGGGTTTGGGTCTTTATTGCTAAGTCGGCTCGCTGGTAAAAATAGTTCCGATTCGGCAAGCCGGTAAGCACGTCGTAATTAGCACTGTGTTGTAGACGCTCTAAAAGCTGTTCGCGGTCGGCCTCGATCTGTCGCTGTTCTGTCACATCGCGAGCGACGGCAATACGGATCTCATCATCGGGCGAATAACGTGCTGACCAAACAATATGCGCCACTTCACCATTTTTACGCAGATAGCGATTTTCGAAGTGAACTTTGGCGTCGCCAGCAACGATTTCTGACACCACTCGACGGGTTTTGTCATGGTCTTCGGGATGAATAAAATCAAACATGCAGCGACCGATCATGTCTTCTGGCGAATAGCCGAAAACTCTTTCACCGCCAGCGCTGATGTAGACAAATTCATTTTCGGTATTCACCACACAAATCGCGTCCATGAGCAAATCCATGTACTGCCCTAAGGCTTCAAACATTGGCAGTTTAGCGTGCGGCACAGGCGTTTCCTTTTTGACTGGCATCACATTGTTTATAGCACTAACAGGGTGAACTTAAAATCATTCTGCACAAAAGCTGAGCAATAAGTGAATTAAGATGTGTTTCAGCAGCTTAGTCAGTTGATCTTTGTTTTCGAAGATCCCATAGTGAACATAGCTATCATTTATGGCTTAGCTGGCAATTTATGGCTAAGCTTAAGGAATCTATCGTTCGTGGAGAAGGAGAGAGCTATGTCGAGCCACGACAGCCTGAAGACCTTAAGTACGTTAGAAGTGAATGGGAAAACCTATCACTATCATAGTTTGCCAAAAGCCGCAGAAAAGTTAGCGGCGATTGGAGATGTCGACAAACTTCCGACATCGATGAAAGTTCTACTGGAAAACATGTTGCGCAATGAAGATGGCGATACCGTTAAAGAAAGCGATATTGAAGCTATTGCGCAGTGGTTGAGTGAACGTAAATCCGATAAAGAAATTCAATACCGTCCAGCACGGGTACTCATGCAAGATTTTACCGGTGTACCTGCTATTGTGGACTTAGCCGCAATGCGCGACGCGGTTGGTAAAGCCGGACAAGATCCAGAGCAAATTAATCCGTTATCTGCCGTCGACTTGGTCATTGACCACTCGGTCATGGTAGATAAATTCGCCTCGCCAGAAGCCTTCAAAGAAAACGTTCGTATTGAAATGGAACGTAACTTTGAGCGTTATCAATTCTTGCGTTGGGGCCAAAGTGCCTTTAAAAATTTCCGCGTAGTACCGCCGGGTACGGGTATTTGCCACCAGGTGAACCTAGAGTACCTCGCAAAAGTTGCTTGGACGAAGGACCAAGACGACAAGACCTTTGTCATGCCAGATACGTTAGTTGGAACCGACTCCCATACCACCATGATCAACGGCCTTGGTGTGCTTGGTTGGGGCGTAGGTGGTATCGAAGCCGAAGCGGCGATGCTCGGGCAGCCGATTTCCATGCTGATCCCAGAAGTTGTTGGCTTCCGCATGACCGGTAAACTGCCAGAAGGCGTTACTGCCACTGACTTAGTCTTGACCGTTACGCAAATGCTACGTAAGCAGGGCGTTGTCGGTAAATTCGTAGAATTCTACGGCCCAGGTTTAGATAACTTGCCGCTAGCTGACCGCGCAACTATCGCCAATATGGCGCCGGAATATGGTGCAACTTGTGGTTTCTTCCCGGTTGACCAAGAAACCTTGCGCTATTTAGAGCTTTCTGGACGAGACCAAGACACCATTGATTTGGTTGAAGCCTACAGTAAAGCCCAAGGCATGTGGCGCGAAACCGAGAAAGAACCGGTCTTCACCGATTCGTTAGAACTTGATTTGAGCACTGTCGAAGCGTCGCTGGCAGGACCAAAACGTCCGCAGGACCGTGTGGCAATGCCGCAATTGGGCTCGAACTTTGATCTCATTCTTGAACAAGACGGCAAAGCCAACGAGAAAGACAAGAAAGTTCAAGTACCGGGTAAAGACTATGAACTGGCGCACGGTGATGTGGTGATTGCCGCAATTACTTCGTGTACCAACACCTCTAATCCAAGCGTGCTGATGGCCGCCGGCTTGGTGGCGAAGAAAGCGGTCGAAAAAGGCCTCAATCGCAAACCTTGGGTGAAATCATCACTTGCACCCGGCTCTAAGGTCGTCACCGATTACCTTGCCAAAGCTGGCTTTACGCCATTCCTTGATAAGTTAGGCTTTAACTTAGTGGGTTACGGTTGTACCACCTGTATTGGTAACTCGGGTCCATTGCCTGATGAAATCAGTGCCGCTATCAAAGAAGGTGACTTGACCGTGTCTTCGGTACTCTCCGGGAACCGTAACTTTGAAGGTCGCGTACACCCTGAAGTCCAAGCCAACTGGTTGGCGTCACCACCCTTAGTTGTGGCGTATGCCTTGGCGGGTACGACGCGTATCGACTTGAGCAGCGAACCACTGGGTGAAGACCAAGACGGTAATCCTGTTTACCTGAAAGATATTTGGCCAAGCAGCAAAGAAATTGCCGATGCCGTTAGCTTCGTTGATGGGCAAATGTTCCGCAACGAATATGCTGAGGTATTTGATGGCGATGAAGAATGGCGCAGCATTCCAATTGGTGAGGGTAAAACCTACAACTGGAGTGACGATTCAACTTATGTGAAGAATCCGCCGTACTTCACCGAAATTGATCAGCCTCTGACGCCAATGAGTGACATCAAAGACGCTCGTGTGTTGGCATTGTTTGCCGATTCAATTACCACCGACCATATCTCTCCGGCGGGCTCGATCAAGCCTGATTCACCGGCGGGTAAATACTTGCAAGCCAATGGCGTTGAAGTTAAAGACTTTAACTCGTACGGCTCGCGTCGGGGTAATCATGAGGTCATGATGCGCGGTACCTTTGCTAACATCCGCATTAAGAACCAAATGCTCGATGATGTCGAAGGCGGCTTTACCGTGCACGTGCCATCGGGTGAGCAGATGCCCATTTACGATGCTGCGATGAAATACCAAAAAGACAACACGCCATTGGTAGTGTTGGCAGGTAAAGAGTACGGTACCGGCTCAAGCCGTGACTGGGCAGCTAAAGGTACTATCTTGCTGGGCGTTAAAGCCGTGATTGCCGAAAGCTTTGAGCGTATTCACCGCTCAAATCTGGTCGGTATGGGCGTGTTGCCGTTGCAATTTGAAGATGACCAAGGCGTAAAAGCCCATGGTTTGACCGGGCACGAGCAAATCTCAATCGAAGGTATTGATGAGAATCTCAAACCGGGACAAATGCTAAAAGTAACGGCCAAGAAAGACGATGGCTCAGAAGTTAACTTTAAAGTGAAGTGTCGCATCGACACTAATAACGAACTGCAGTACTACAAGAACGGTGGTATTTTGCATTACGTATTGCGTCAGATGCTGTAGGCGTAAACCTTTACGCACCTCAAATAAAACGCCAGGCAATGTGCCTGGCGTTTTTGTTTCTGCAAAGCATAAGATGTAGGCAAGTTAGCCGCCCAACTCAGTGGGTAAAGCTGGTGGCTCGCGGTAGTCACGAGGTGGTTTAGCGCGTAATTTTCGCAAGGTTTCCGCAACTCCTCGTTCGAGTTGCGGATCACGCCCCTCGTTCACAGCCAATGGATTGAGGATGACTTCGATGTCCGGCTTAACACCTTCATTCTCGACCGCCCATTCGCCTTCTGGGGTAAAGAAACGGAAGTAGGGCACGGTATGAAAACCGCCATCAATCAAGTTGGGGTTGGCACTAATACCAATTAAGCCGCCCCAAGTACGCGTGCCGACCGTTGTGCCCAGCTCTAAGTACGAGAAAGACCAAGGCAGGAAGTCCCCACCTGAGCCAGCATCTTGGTCAATCAGCATAGTTTTCGGTCCATGAATAGCCGCTCCTGGTGTCGTCCACACGGCTGCATCACGCTCATACCAACCGGATAAGTGCGGTCGTGCTAGCAGCTCGGTAATGTAGTTTGCCGCTTGCCCGCCACCGTTGCGACGCTCGTCAATGAGCAGTGCAGGTTTGTTGGCTTGTGGGAAAAACATACGGTTAAAGAAGTAATAACCAGCATCCGTTGTGTTCGGTAAGTAGACATAGGCAATTTGCCCGTCACTTTGTTCGTCAACATAGCGTTGATTCTTCTGGATCCAATGCCATACTCTTAGCTCGCCCTCATTTGCTGTTGGCGTCACGGTGACTTCACGCGCATTTGCGCCGGCGGCTGAATCCGCTACGGTCAATGTGATGGCTTGTCCTGCGGTACCGACAAAATGCGCGTAAAGAGACTTATCGGCGGTCACCTGTTGACCATTGATGGCGAGAATGAAATCGCCTTCGGCAACGTTGATCCCTGGCACCGCCAATGGGGCATGTAAATCCGGGCTCCAACGATCGCCTTGATAGAGCGTGGCAATTTGGTAACGGTTATCTACCACGCTGAAGTCTGCGCCAAGTAAGCCAACGTTATCGCTTTCACCTTGGAAGACGTCGCCGCCGCCGACATTATTGTGACCAACTTGCAGTTCACTGATCATGCCTACCAACACAGTGTTCAGATCAGCGCGACGTTTTACGTGAGGCAGGAGTGCTGCGTATTTGTCGTAGACCCCTTGCCAGTCGATGCCGTGCATATTTTCCGCGTAAAAGTATTCTTTTTGCATACGCCAGACATCGTCAAAAATTTGCTGCCATTCGCGTTGCGGATCGATAAAGCTTTTGACCTGATTTAGGGCCAGCGGCTTTCCTTCAAACTTCGCTGCAGCAGGGCCGACCGCCAAGGTGCTCGGTGCACTGAATGTCAGTAGCTGTTTGCCATCGGCACTAAGGTCGTAACTGGCAAGGTTTTGACTTACTTGCGCGGCTTCGCGGGTAGCAAAGTCGTAACGCATTAAGCTCATCTGATTTGGTCCATTACTTGGCGTTTTCACGCCGTCTTGGGGTTGCAGCAAGTAGAACAAGCTACCGTCCGCGGCCACTGCAAGTTGTTGGTAATACTGTTCACCGACGGGCAGGGCGCTGATGCGCGAAGTTAGACCCTCGCTATCAATGCTGAATGCAGGTTCTTCTTGTTCGCCGTTCGCCTCGCTGTCGGCACTGTCTGCGCTCTCATCACTTAAACGTGGTGCAACGGGTGACGGCACATCTTTGCGTAAACTCAAGGCATAGATGCCCATGCGTACAGGGCGCTCTTGCGCCGACAAATCCAGCCAACTAATCGCCGGGCCAGCATTGACTGACGCTGTGAAGAATAGGTGGTCGTTGCTAAAGACAGGATTACTGGCAAAGCTCATGCCTTCAGTGAGCGCTTGCTTGGCTTCGGTTTCAGTGTTGTACAAATAGATTTTGCTGAAGCCCTGCGCGTTGAGCGCATTAAAGGCAAGGTAGCTACCGTCGGGAGCAAAGGAAACCTGTTGGTCCCAACGCCGTTCGCCAGAGTGAACTTGGCTGAGTTCGCCTGATGCGGTATCGAGCAAGTACAGGTTGATATGATTATCGGTCAAGGCAATCCGTTGGCCATCGGGTGACCACGCCAAAAGGCTGTAATAGCTCGAGCCCGGCAAGGCAAATCTTTGCTCGTCACCAATGCCATCTTGTGGCGCTATGACCACCGCTTGGTTGCCATCGTCTTGAATGAAAGCAATTCGGTCACCTTCTGGGTGCCACAAACCTGTGTATTCGCGCTGCCCATCGGTGCCGCTAAGGTTGCGGGTTGGACCATGCTCGACAGCTACCGAGAAGATGTCACCGCGAGCAGTCAAGGCGACGCGTTTGCCGGTTTTCGACAAGTCAAAATCGGTGATCATTTTGCTCGCATCTTGCCAGTCGGGTTCAAGTTGCGGTGCGGGAGCGGCAAGCTTCACCTGCAATCGCTGCGGTTCACTGCGGTCGACTTGCCAGCGGTACAAATAGCCACCCGCAGCGAATACGACCGTATCATCGTGGCCATTGGCACTGCTAATATCCCACTCGCTAAACTGCGTGAGTTGTTCAAGCTCACCAGCGCGATAGCGGTACAAATTGGCTGCGACATCATCACGATCGGAAATCAAATAGAGGTTGTCGGCTAACCAAAACGGATGATGGTGACTCGCATTGGCCCGTGGTAGCTGAGTAAATTCACCTTCCTCTTTGTTTAGTAACCATATTGGCGGTGTGGAGCCACCACGATGCAGGCGCCAACCAGCCGTTTGGTTGTTGGGCAAGCGATTTGGTCGATAGGCAAGGGTTTCGCCATCGGCGGCAAACTTACCCTCGGCGACCACAGCTTCCATATATTTAGTGGGGAAACCACCGTCGACGGCAACACTAAAGAGTTGGCTACTGCGGGTGTTTAACACCGCGCGGTTCGAGGTGAAATAGATCTGCTCACCCGAGGCCGACCAGTCGGTGACAACATCGTGACTGGGGTGAAAGGTCAGTCGCTTGGCCGCGCCACCATGAATCGACATTACATAGACATCGTCGTTGCCATGATAATCAGCCGAGAACGCCAGCCATTGGCCATCTGGTGAAAATAGAGGTTTCGATTCGCTGGCTGGATGACTGGTCAGTTGCCGGGGGTGGCTGCCATCATGATTGGCCAGCCAAATATCGCCACTATGCACAAAAGCGATGTGGTCGGCGGAAATATCCGGTTGTTCAAGGAGTCGTGTTTCTTCGGATTCGCTGGCATTGACGCTAACGCTCAATGCCGCCACTGCAACCCAGAGGAGCTTATTGGTTTTCATTCGTATGCCCTTCTTGCTAAAGAGTTGGGTGAGTTTAACTGCAAGTCATCCAACAATTTAACACAAGAATTGGCATCGCGGCTTAGATTATCAGCGCGCGGCCGCCGTCGACCTTAATAAACTCACCGGTAACAAAGGGATTATCACGCAAAAAGCGTACGGCTTGCAGCATAGGTTCCAGCCCACCTTCAAGCTCAAGTGGCGTCTCGGCGAGCACTTTTTGCCGATGTTCGCTGTCGTGTTCGGGCAAAAATAGTATTGGCCCAGGCTGAATGCCGTTCACGCGCACTTGTGGGGCCAGCGCCTTGGCAAAACTTAGGGTTAAATTCGCCAGCCCAGCTTTTGCCGCACAATAAGCAATGTAATCCGTCGAGGGGCTATCGGTGTAGATGTCGGTGATATTGATTACCACGCCATTCTTGGCATTCCGCAACTGTGACTGCAGACCCTTAATGAGCAGGTAGGGGGCTTGCACATGAACTTCAAACACTGCCGCGAGTGCAGCGGGGTCGTCATCAACGACCTGGTTGTCGAAAAAACACGAAGCGTTATTGACCAAAAGGTCCAGGCGTTCGGTTTGCCGTTGCACACTGGCAATGAGCTCAGCAATGGCTGCTCCATCTGTCAGGTCAGCTTGTACGCCGATAGCGCCGAGCTGTTCAAGTTCAGCGACCCCGTCACGCGAAGAGTTGTAATGCGCAAAGACCCGATAACCTTCGCTTAGCAGAGATTTGGCGAGCTCATAGCCGAAACGTCTTCCGGCTCCAGTAATGAATGCCACAGGTTGTTGGCTCATGCGCTTAGCTCCTCATGGGGTAGTGCACTTTTGAGTTCTTCGGCCATAAAAGTTAGGTAGTCGGGCACTTGCTGCCAGGCTTGTTGCGCCGTTTGTGGTGTCAGTTCGGCAAGAATATCAATGTCCATGGGGCGATCTTTTTCACTGCTGAGTGGATCGGAGCGGTCACGACCAAGAGCTTCCTCAATGGCATTAAACTTAGCTTTTAATTGCTCGGCCGCCAGCGGACTTTCGATGACGAACAAGGCGTTCAGAAACTCGAGGTCGGTATTTATAGCAACGGGTTGTGTGTAATGCGCACTGGAAAACTGTGTCTGCCCGAGTTGCACGAGCCGATCTTTCGCTAAGGCGAAGTTTTTCTCAGGCGCAATGTTGGCGCCCATGCTGCATAAATACCTGTACGTCATAACCGAATAGCCTTGTTGTTGTCTGCGTTAGCATACCCTGATACGCAACATCTCGAAAGACAGATCCCTCAAGTTGCAATGCTTTTCGCAGCTTGCTAGCCTAGAAACAAAGAGCTACAGGAAGGAAACGTGCCGAAACTCGACGGCTTTTGTATTCACATCGCTCTGTTGTTTCTCATCACGCTGTTGGCGCGACCTGCTGCTGCGCAACAAGCTCCTAACGCTGACACCGCCCAGCAACCTATCGATTATGAACTGACAGTGTCCACCGAACGCAGTCGCGAAGGCTATTTCGTGGTTGCCATTGACCAAGCACCGCAAGGCCAATTGCTAGTGCAACAAAGTCGCCAAGAAGATTTCTCCAGCATCGAAGCCGAGTTCGCATGGTTCGGTGACTTCACCGAAATGACGCTAACCGGCTTTAGTGATGGTGTGTACTACTTTCGCCTGAAACCTGGTGCTCAGGTAGCGAGCAATGTAGCGCAGATCACTGTTGAACATTATCCAAGCTGGCAAGCCTACAGTCTGTTTTTTATTGGCTTAGTGCTGTTTACCCTATTGGTGGTTTGCATTATCACCTTGCATTTACGTACGCGTCGGCAGGAGGTGAGATGAGCGAAGCAAGTGGATTTGCCTTGTCCAGCTCGTTGGGGCTGACTCTAGTTATTCTGTTTGGTCTGGCTTGGATCGCGTTTGGGTGGTATTTGGGCCGAGCCAATAAAACCCACGAAGATTTTGCCTTGGCCGGACGCAACGTCGGTTTCGCTCTAGCTGCCGCAACCGCTATGGCAACTTGGGTCACCAGTAATACCACCTTGGTGGCACCGCAATTGACCTACCAATTTGGCGTTTGGGGCATGGTGGGGTATTCCTTTGCGGCACTGGGCTTGATTTTATTCGCCCCCTTAGCTGCTCGCATTAAACGGTTAATGCCCAATGGTTACACTTCAGGTGACTTCATTCGCTTGCGCTATGGCCGCGCGGCGTGGTGGGTTTTTATCCTTATTTCTATCGTGTATGCCTTTGGTTGGTTAGTGTCGCTGGGTATGGCTGGAGGCATACTGCTTGAAGCTCTCAGTGGTTTGGACTACCACATTGGCATGAGTGCCATCCTTCTGATTTGTGTCGGCTACACACTGTTTGGCGGCCTACGTGCAGTTATAGCGACTGACTTTATTCAGGCGCTTATTATCATCGTGGGCGTGGTCTTGATTGCTTGGTTCTTGATTGACACAGTGAGTCTGGAGTCGATTCATCACGAAGTAAAAACCAACCATCCACAATTACTGGACTTGCTCTTCCCAGCAGCAATTATGTTTCTGTTCAACAATATCTTCTTTGGCTTGGGTGAAATTTTTCACTCCAATGTGTGGTGGTCACGCGCCCTGGCGTTTAAAGGCAAGGTGGCTTTTAAAGCCTATTTGTTAGGTGGTCTGCTGTGGTTACCGATCCCTATCGTGACGGGCTTTATTGCCTTAGCCGCACCGCAGCTTGGTATTTTCCCGCCGAGCGCCGACATGGTTGGGCCGATGGTGGCAGCAGATGTACTCGGTAAAGTTGGCGCTGTGGTTGTTTTTATTGTGGTATTTTCGGCATTAGCGTCTAGTCTTGATTCATTACTCGCGGCAACCTCTGACCTTGTCACCCGTGATATTTATCACAAATACTTACAGCCCAAAGCGAGCGATAAACATTTATTACGTTTCAATCGCTATAGCATTTTAGGGCTAGGTGTTGTGACTTGGCTGTTTTGTTTGCCGCAAATCGCAACGCTTGGCGCTTTATTAAACTTTGCTGGCGCTTTTGTCGCCAGTACGATTTTCCCGATTGTTCTTGGTCTGTATCAACGTAAATTGACCGGGACATACGCCGCAGCAGCCATGGCGCTGGGCACATTAAGTGGTCTTATTGGCTACTTTGCGATTGGTTTTTATGTCGCAGCGTTATTGTCGTGCATTGTCTCGGCGGCAATTTGTGGGCTTGGCTTACTTACCAGCCAAGCGCGCTTTGATTGGCAGCAGTTGAATGAAAAAGAGGAGCCAACCTCATGATCATGGGTCTTACGGCATTTAGTACCTTAGTGTGGATTTGCCTTGCACTGACTGCCTGCGCGCCGCTTATTCTATTGGGGCTGTGGTTAAAAGATTTCCTTTCTAAACAATTATGGTAATCCACTATGAACGTGAATGACGTCTCGTTTGAGCGTGAACGTCCGGATGTCTATGGGGATGCACATCCCAAGGCGTTGTTACGGACGATTCAAGAAGATGGTGACTTTCTGGTAAAACTTGCCAACCAACACATTGTGTCGGGTGACCAGTTTGATCAAGACACCATGAAGCAACTGTTTCGCTTAGCCGCTAAGATTGAAAGTAATCCCAAGCGCTTTAGCTCGCCGTTGCAAAATAAAATTCTAATTAGCGCATTTTATGAACCGAGCACGCGCACGCGTCTTAGTTTTGAGAGTGCTTGGCATCGCTTAGGTGGCGACATTATGTCGATCACGGACCGCTCAACGACGGGTATTGCCAAAGGCGAATGCCTAGCGGACGTCGCCGAAATGTTTAACAACTATGGCGACTGCGTGGTCTTACGTGACAACCATGAAAGTTCACTGTTTGAAATGATGGATGCGCTGCGTATTCCCATTATTAATGCCGGCAACGGGGTGGATGAACACCCAACCCAAGCGCTGTCTGATATGTACGCGATTTTCAAATGGCGTCCAACGCTGATTAACCCAGAAGAAAATGACAAAATTAAAATTGGCGTCATTGGTGTGCCCAATAAAATGCGCACTGTACGTAGCTTCTTGAAATGTCTGTCAGTGTTTCCTCATGCAGTAGATGAACTGGTGATTATTCATGACGAAGCCAGCACGGGTGAACTCTTTGGCCAAGGCCAACGCGAAGAGCTGGAAAGTCGCGGGATTAAAATCCGTACGGTAACCGATCTCGATAGCGTGCTGCCTGAACTCGACGTGGTCTATATCAACGCCATCTCATGGGAGGGCGACACTTTTAATACTTACGGCAGCGCTTTTCATTTAACAGCGAAGTCGCCGCTCAAGCAGGACGCCATTATTTTGCATCCATTGGCACGCGGTGATGAACTTTCGACTGACCTTGATCACACTACGCACAATTGGTATTTCAGCCAAGCTCGTGGCGCGGTGTTTTTACGGATGGCACTTTTAACCTGCATGGTCGAACGCGCTGAACGCGTGATTGATGTGGTGTAATAACAAAGCGAGGATTAAGCAAACATGTGTGGTATTGCAGGAATTTTTAATCTGCGTGGGGAACAAACACCCGACGCGCAAACGCTTGTGAATATGGCCGCAATTATGCACCATCGCGGTCCTGATGGCTTTGGTTATAAGATCATGGACGATACCGGGGTGGGGTTTAGCCATGCGCGGTTGTCGATTATTGACTTAAACGAAGAAAGGGCACGGCAGCCGTTCGTTTCCAGTGATGGCAACTTGCTGTTGGCCCATAACGGAGAGTTTTACGACTTTAAACGCATTCGTGCCGATTTAACTGCGCAAGGTGCACGCTTCCGCACCAAAAGTGACTCGGAAATCGTCATGCATTTGTTTCAGCGTGAAGGCCTTGAAGAAACCTTGAAGCATTTACGCGGCGAGTTCGCCTTTGGCTTGTACGACAAGCAGGACGACAGCATGTACTTGGTGCGCGACCGCTTTGGTATTAAGCCGTTGTACTACACCGAAACCGATGAAGGTGTGGTGTTTGGCTCAGAGCTCAAAGTGCTTTTTGCGCACCCTTCGGTAAAGCGCGAGTTTTCCTCAGAAGGTTTGTACCATCAATTGATACAAGTCATGGTGCCAGGCTCAACTGCCTTTGAGGGCATTCGTCAGGTACCGCCAGGTCATGTGGTGAAAATTCAACGCCGCAACGGCAAGCTTGAATTGCAAGAACACAAATACTGGGACGTTAACTTTCCGCAAGAAAGTGAATACCCCGGTGATGATGTCGACGAGCAGCCGTACATCGATGGTGTCCGCAAGCATTTGCTCGAAGCCGTGCAACATCGCCTTACCGCTGACGTTCCGGTCGGTTGCTACCTGTCAGGTGGTATCGACTCCTGTGCGATTCTTGGCTTGTCGGCCGCGGCAACGCAAACCTCAGTGAAGGCATTCACCATCGGCTTTGATTCAGATGAGTACGACGAAACGCCGATTGCCCAAGAAATGGCCGAGGCGACCGGTGCTGATCATCACATCATGCGGCTAAAAGCCGATGACTTGTATGATCACTTCGTGAAGACCATCTGGCATACGGAGCGCACGATTTATAACACGCTGGGTGTGGCCAAGTACCTGATGAGCCAACAGGTCAATGAGGTTAATTATAAGGTGGTTCTGACAGGTGAAGGTTCCGACGAACTGTTTGCCGGCTACCCAGCGTTCCGCAAAGACATGTTCTTGCATGGTTTGGATCACTTACCTGATAGCGAGCGTGCCGCTTGGCAAGAACTGCTGGAGAAAAATAACAAGTTATTCAAAGGCGCTATGCTGGCCCGGGAAGAACATGTTAGCCCTGCCTTTAACGCCAAGATGGGCTTTACCCCAAGCTGCGTGCAGCCTTGGTTGTCCTGCGCCGATGTCGCTTTACCTTTGATTGCCGAGCAACGTCGTAGTGAAGTTGCTGATTATGATCCGGGTAAAGCCATTGCCGATACCCTTGATGCCAGCATGCTTAAGGGGCGTCACCCGCTCGACCGCGCCCAATATGTATGGATTAAAACCATGCTCGAAGGGCAGATTTTGACCTGGGGTGGTGACCGCGTTGATATGGCGAATTCGATGGAAGCACGTCCGGCTTTTCTAGATCACCACCTTGCCGAATATGCCTTTAGTGTACCGCCGCATTTGCGCATTAAAGGCAACAAAGAAAAGTATGTATTGCGCGAGGCAATGAAAGGTTTGTTGCCCGAGACGCTCTATAAGCGCGAGAAATTTGCCTTTATGGCACCGCCAGCGCATACCGATCCGAAGAAGTGGCAAGCGGTGTTGAAGCTAGCGGAACAGTTTTTGTCGAAAGAGGCTGTTGAAGAGGCAGGGCTACTTGATTTTGCTGAGGTCGAACGCACCTTTGCCAAGCATGAATCCGACCAAGTCAGCATTGATGAGAAAGTGCAACTTGATGCGGTGATCAATCACATGCTAGGCGTGCAAATCTTGCATCACCACTTTGTCAAAACCGATGTGCCGGAGCTTGCGGCGCAGCGTGCCAAAGAACTGGGTTGGCACGCGTAAGTCGACTGCTGTAACTAGATACAGCAGTCAAGCTATTGCAGATCGTGCTTAACGCACGATTTGCAGTAATACCTTAGCGATATCGGTATTGTCTTTGTAACCACGTAGCTGCTCAGCATACGGGCCTGAAGCCATAATGGGCACGTCCACCGCAGTGTGGCCGGTGGTTGTCCAGCCGGTCCGTGTGGTTTCGCTAATCAGGTTTACCAGCGCTTTATGCAGGCGCTTTTCGTGATCTTTGCGGTCTTCGCTACCGCTCATTTCTGTGTCGAGGAGCTGCTGCCATTGCTGCTCACTTAAGGGCAAGTTTAAGCGTGGCTCTAAGTACGTACGCCATTCGTCACGTGAGCGCTCGAGCAGGCCGCCAATGAGCACCTCTAATGAGTTTTTGATGGCCATGACGTGCTCGGAATACCATGCATATTCGCCACCTTGACCAAGCGTCAAACCACCGGTCGAGTGGTCAGCGGTGACCACAATGAGCGTGTTGGGGTGCTGCGCTTGATAATCCTTAGCGACTTGCAAGGCTGCGGCAAAATCGGCAACTTCATGAACGGCACAGGCGATATCGTTGGCGTGCCCACACCAGTCAATTTTGGAGCCTTCGATCATAAGCGCAAAAGGCTGGCCTGAGTCTTCCTGCTTTGCGGTTAATAAGCGTAACGCATTATCTGTCAACTGGGCCAAACGCGGCTGGTCATCAAGCGCATAGGGAAGTGCCACAGGTGCAAATAAACCTAATACCGGTAGTTGCTCGGTCGTTTCTAATTCCTGGTAGTCATCGACAATCGTCATGCCTTGCGCACGTAGCTCAGGTAGCCAGTTTTTGTCGTCGCGTTTGAAGTAGCTCATACCACCACCTAGCAAGACATCAAAGCTCCATAGCTCGTTGTTTGCGCCAAATTTGGTGCTGGCAAAGGAGTCGGCAATGGCGTTATACATGCTGCGTGAAGGATGATGGGTAAAGAACGATGCCGGCGTGGCGTGCGTGACTTGAGAAGTCGACACTGCGCCGGTTAGCCAACCGTGCTCACGAGCTTTTTCCATCAGGGTTTGTTGTGGGTGCTGTTCGCTATCGACGCCAATCGCGCCATTGTAGCTTTTCACTCCAGTTGCTAATGCGGTGGCACTCGCCGCTGAATCAGTAACCCAGGTATCATCGTCAGGGTAGGTGGTTGCGGCACCCACCAGCATGTCATCAAATGGGGTTTCGATGACCGGCTCGCCAAGTTGGCTATGCGCGTAACGGTAAGCTGAAATAAACTCAAAGCCTGTCCCGTCGCCAATTAGAAAGATGATATTCGGTGCTGTTTGCGCGCCGTCACTCGTCACCACGCGGTCGATCTTGGTGGTGGTAGAAGATGGCGTCGGAGTATGTGTACATGCAGTTAAAACAAAGCCTAACGTGGTGACTAGAAGGGTACGACGAAACATCCAAAGCTCCCTGATTGAATAGAAACGCCGACATACTACCACAGTGCTTATGGCAATCGTATGACACTGCGGCGAAACAAAAAATAGTTGAGACGAACTCTTGAAACCGTGTTTTGGGGACCCATTTATAAGGTGTACGCGATGTCTCCGAGAGAGTCGCGACATTAACTAAACATTGCTTCTTAGGAGAATGATTATGGCTACAATTGATTTATCACCACTTTATCGCAGCAGTATTGGTTTTGACCGTATGGCTCGCTTACTTGATTCAGCTATGCGCGCCGACAGTAACGCCGCTGGCGGTTATCCTCCATACAATATTGAAGTCATTGGCGACAATCGCTATGCCATCACGCTAGCGGTAGCAGGCTTTGCCGATGACGAACTCAGCATTGAAGTTGAGAACGGCATTTTGAAAGTTCAGGGCCGGAAAGAAGAAGACAACAAAGAGCGTCAATACTTGCACAAAGGTATCGGCTTCCGCAGCTTTGAGCGCAAATTCAATTTGGCCGATCACGTTGAAGTGAAGGGCGCCAAAATGGAAAATGGCTTGCTGACCATTGGCTTGGAAAAAATCATTCCCGAAGCCATGAAGCCGAAGAAAATCACCATTGGGAAGTCACTTAACTTGCTCGGTCAAGGCGAGTAAATAAACCTACCAGAGGGCGACCTAGTCGCCCTCACATTGCTGTTCAATTTCACGCCAAACTACCGGCTCCCAGTATTCTTCGTTAAACGTACTCAGTCGCTTCTCACGAATAAACTTCGCAGCTAAGTAATAGGTGGTATTGGCCTTGATATCAATTTCGATTGGCTTGGCTTCCTGCAAACCTTTCTTACGGCGTACCCATTGGTCTGCGATCAACTCGTGCAACTCGATGATATGTTTGCCCGGTGACAGCTTAATAATCGATCGCCGTGGTGGCGCGTTTTCGCCGTCAATTTCAGAAAAATAGGCGGGGTACAGGTCACGCGTTTGTGGCGGTGTGGCGAACACGCTAATGCGACCGCAGGCATTACTGTCGGCAATGTCCACTTGTTCGTTGGCGACATCCACTTCGAGTCGCCAGCCTGGGATCACAGTTGCAACCACGTCGCCCGCAAGGGTTTTGGTTTGCGCGCCGCGCGCAACAATGACCACCAACTCATGGCCGTGTTCAAGACTTTCAAGGTAAGCAACAATGTCAGCAAGATTCTGTGCTGAGAATTTCTGCTCATCGACTTGAAGCAGTCGATCACCTGTTTCAACGCCCATGGTCGCAGCTACTGATCCCGCACGTACTGACATAATTTCGCCGTTAGGATGGATGACTGCGCCCCAATCAAAATAGCTGCGCGCCGGTTCTTCCATGCTTACGGCCGGATCTTTACCATAGGCTTTGGCTGCCGCTACCGCAGCCGCGCGCGCATGTTCGCGTGCTTGATCTTCTTGTGCGGCAAGAGGAGCGCTGCTAAGTGCTAATGCTAAGCCGAGCACACTTAATACCTGTTTCATGATGAAGTCTCCGTAGTGAGGGCCGTTGTCGTTGCTGCAGTGAGTGCCGCACGACGTTGCCATAAAGCTTCGATAGTAGCGTTGTCAGCGCCGTTAAGATAAGCACGTTGTAGTTGCTTATCGAGCGTATCTAAACTGTAGTTGCCAGCGAGCAGCATGGGGCTAGCTACGGGTTGTGGCTGCACCGTTGCTTGTGGTTGTAGCACGACCAGCCAAGCTACAGTTGCGGCGATAGCGACTGGCGCCAACCACAGCGACCAACGTCTCGAGGTCTTGACCCGAGCTGTGGGCCCTAGCTTGCTGGCCAGCTCCTGCCATTGCACAGCGCGCTCAGGCTCAGCTTGGGTTTGTAAACGCTGCCGCAGAACTTGCTCGGCCGCGCTTAATTCATGTTCGGTCCGGTGCTGCTTCATACCTGACTCCTCTCTTTTAATTTCTTTAGCGCACGATGATAGCGTTGCCGAATGACCACTGCTGTGGTGTCAAACATGTCGGCCAGCTCATCATGTTGATAACCCTCGACCAAGTAGAGCCAAATCAATTGGTACTCGTGGTCGTCAAGTTGGGCCAATAACTGTTCGATGTTATCCAGTTGCGTTAGCCAGTCGCTTTGACTCAGCCAGTCTTGTGCTTCGAGTTCAGGGCCGTCATCGGTTGTTCCTGAGGCTTGGTGCGGCCGGCGAAAATACGATAGTGCACTATTCACCGTGAGCTGTTTTAACCAGCCACCGAGCGCTTTCGCATCTCGCAACTGAGCAATCTTTTGGAACGCTTTTAAAAAGACATCTTGGGTGAGATCGCGGGCGAGTTCTTGATCGCGACACATGCCCACCAGCAGGCGTTGCACAGCCGGCTGAAAGGTTTCAAAAAGCACACGTTGGCTGTCGCGACGACCCTGTTTTGCGCCGTCAATAACGTCCTTCGCGAGTTGTTGTCCGAACCCTTGTCCTAACATAACGTTCCTGTTGCAACTTGTTCATGAATAAGATGCAACAGGAGCCGTAGTTGTGACAAGTACGACTCACTTATGCGCTTAAAATTGCAGGTCGATAATCACCGGGTCGTGGTCGGAAGAACGATAGGCGGACGGCGCATACCAATCCGGTTGTTGCGCGTAGTTATCATAGCCTAGTGCGGTAGGCTCATCGGCATTAATGAGCCAATGCTGTTGTTGCAATACCCGACCATGCAAGGCGTCAGAAACGAAAATGTGGTCAAGGCTTCCGGCCTGGGCATCATAAACATAGGAGTAGCCTTGCGGTTCAAAATGTTCGATGCGGTTGTGATATCCCGCTTGGGCAAAGACCTGCAGCGGATCTTCTTGCGCGTAGGCATTAAAGTCGCCGAGCAAAATCTGTGCCGGTGTTTGCGCGAGGCTAGGCTCAGTGCGCATAAATTCGACGAGCAATCGCGCCGACTCGGTACGTGCAGCGTTCCAACAGGCTTGGCCATCACCTTGGTTAGCGTTGGGGTTGTTGGCATCGCGCGGACATGAACCTTTCGACTTGAAATGGTTAACGGCGACGACAAAGTTTTCGGCACTTTGTGCGGTTTGAAAACGTTGAATAAGTGGGTAGCGACTGCGATTACTGAACGGTCCCTTGGTTACGGTCAAGGCGTCGCCCACTGGCGTTACTCGCTCACCACGGTAAATGAGGCCATTGGTAATAGAAGCGCCGCCAAAAGGCCCTTCGGCAGCGGCAACGTAGCGCCAGTCTTGCTGGGTTGTGGTGCGCAGACGGTTGACGAGGCGCACAATCGCACTATCGCTTGCGTAACCGTCGTTTTCTAATTCCATTAAACCGACAATGTCAGCATCTAAAGCGGTCAAGGCGGCGATGATTTTAGCTTCTTGGCGTAAAAAGTCGGCCCTGGTTTGCGCGCCGCGGTCGGTTGGAAACTGCTGGCTTGGCCCTTCACCATTGAAATAATTGAGCACATTAAAAGTGGCGATTCGCAGTACGCGTTCGTCAGCCATTGGTGCCGGCGCTGCAGGGCGTGGATTACTGTGAATGAAGTCCACCGCCGCAGTGGGTTGCAAGCGATAACGACCGTTGTACTCACTGAGAATGCCGGTCATTGCCTTAACTTTATCACCGCTGCGTAGGGTATTGTCTGCACTTAGCTGCGGCTGCGGATAGGGGACTTGCTGCGGTTGCGCGGCTTGATTGTCGTCAACCACTAAGCGTTGCAGAGGGTAACTTGCCGCCAATGCCTGTGCAGGAGCACCGGGTGCGGCGACTTGCGTCGGTGTAAACAACCGCTCGGCCGCCACATCAAAGCTGCCGTGACGGCCCAATAAATAGGTGCCGTTGACCACCAACTCCTGTGGTATGTGCACCCGTTGTCCCTCGAGAGCTTCGAAGGCTGCAACATCTGCCACCGGCAGTGTTAGGGTTTTCGCTGCGGGGATGTCGCCGGTGCCGCAGACAGTGACTTTCATCACATTGTCGAGCTGGGTGAGCTGTTGTGCTTCGCTAACCATACCGTCGACGGCAACGCGCGCGCCAACTTCGAGTTTAGGCGCATAATTGACAAAAATACCGGCTTCATTGTCTTGCAAGAAAAAACCGCCTAACTGGTTATTTTCTTGCCAGCTCGCAGTGACGACACCGCTGACACTAACCTTCTCGCCCAGCAATGGCGACTGCATCGCATTACCTTGCACTGCGGCAATGCTGTAGGGGACTGTGTCGCAGTCGCTACTTGGCTGCTGTGCGGTCTGGGGTGAATGGCTACAAGCGGCAAGGCTGAGACCGGCGACGCTAGTGAATAAGAGCTTAGTTAGATTGCTTAAAGTGTTGTTGAGCATAGGTTCCTACTTCGAGTACATCGGCGGCGTCAAGGCGTTCAGCGTCCATCATGGCAGCGATACGCTGCATGGATGACAGTAATTGTGATTGTTCCCAGTCGGCGAGCGCTTGGAATTTACGGATAAAGTCTTCTTGTAGCGGCTTGGGTGCCACTGCAAGTCGTTCGGCGCCTCGCGGGGTAAGCGAGAGCACTACGCGGCGTCGATCTTGGGTGCTGCGTTCGCGATGAATAAGCTCGCGATGTTCAAGGCGATCGATGACATTACTCACCGTAGCAGGACTCAAGGTGATGTTCTGTGCCACTGCACTGGCCGTAATGCCCTCGGGTGCCGCCGCAACTTCGCGCAAGATAAGTAATTGCGGTGCGGTGAGCCCGGTCAGCTTATTCAATTGTTTTGAGTAAAGATCGGTTGCGCGGATTACCTTACGCAGAGCCAACAAAAGTTCTTCGTATTTTTCCATAACTAATAGCGTCTAGCGGACAAATCGGTACGGCGTATCTGCACGGCAAGGCCGAGTTTTGGGTGATCGAAATAATGCGTTTCGTGACTAATCACACGGCGGAGTTGGTCGAGCTTATAGCTGCGCAAAAACTCGCTATCTTGGCGAGGTTGAAGGGCGCGCTCTGCTTGTGCTTGTAGCGCTGCGGGCTGCCAATTCACTGATTGCGGCTCACGCAGTTCCAAATCACTAGCGATGTGCAGGTAGTTGCCAACCAGGTACACATGTACGGTGCCATCAAGCTCCCATACTGCCGGTGCGTCCGCCTCGCGCTGCAACAAGGGTGGTGGCGCGAGCGGCTCATCGCTGCTACTGGCAGTGAATTGCAGTTGGCCATTTTGTTGTTGCGCTAAGAGCTCGGCTAAGCGTGCTTGCAGTTCTGTAGGTGCTGCCGAGGTCTGGGCGGAATCATTGTTGGCGTAACGGTAGCCCGATGGCGCAAAACGGTGACCAAAGTTTTCACCGCCAAAGAGTCGCACTTTGAACTGCCCATCCATACCAAAAACCGGTTGATACCAACTCATATGTAGCAATGGCGTACCCACACCTCGACGAATAATCTGTTGGCGCATCTCATCAAGTTCAAGTTGCTCGGCCGGCGCAATGAAAGGCTGGTTGGCGTTTTGTACCAAACCGCCATTGCCGTTAATGACACGCTCTGGGGCACGGCTTAAGGTCGCGAGCATACGCGCCCTTCGTTGCCAGTTTTGCGGCAGCAAAGGGTCGAGTTCGTGGGGCTCTACGCACCAAAGGTTGGTATCGCCAAGTGGGGCATCAAGCGATGGTGGGGCACAACGCGGCATCCCCGCAAGCGCGCCGGTAATATCGGGCACAAAGTAGTCGACCAAAGGGTCATAGGCTTTGGTGTCAGGGGTTGTCGGAGGCTGCCAAGCAAACTGTTCAGCGACGGCGTCGGTGTCCGCATGTTTAAACACTAAGACTTCAATTTCAAACCAACGCCACGTGTCTTGGGGGACATCCGGTAAGGCAAGTGTTGTCGCAGTCACCGGCAAGGTGACGGCAGCCAGCAAGCTGGCAAGATAACAACCTAAACCTTTGAACTTCGCGGTTCTATGCATGTTTGTCACTTTTTTCGGCTAACTCATTCACTACTGACTCTACCAGTTTCATGCGCTCTTGAGTATCGCTGATTTTGGCAAGAATGCGTAAACGCGTAGGGCCTTCAAGCTTGTAGTCTTGTGGGTAAGTTTGAATAAGTTCAATCAGGTAACTTGGGTTAACTTTGGTGTCTTCGGCAAACTCAAGGCTAATGCCCTGTGGGCCACCATCAATTTTGCGGATCCCCAGTTGCCCAGCGCGATTACGTAATTCGGTTATGCGCACAAGATTCTTTGCTGCATCGGGCAGCAAACCAAAGCGGTCAATCATTTCCACCTGCAGCGCGCGCAGTTCTTCGCTGTTGTCCGCGCTAGCAATACGTTTGTACATACTCAAACGCAGGGTGACGTCGGCAATATAAGTTTCGGGGAGCAGCGCTGGTACGCGTAAATCGACTTCGCTTTGGGCTCTTAAGAGCATGTCTAAAGCAGGTTCTTTGCCCTGCTGTAGTGCGGTCACGGCTTGTTCCAGCATGTCCATGTAGAGCGTGAAGCCGATACTTTCAATTTGTCCACTTTGCTCGTCACCAAGCAGTTCCCCAGCACCACGGATCTCGAGATCATGGGTGGCAAGCATAAAGCCAGCGCCCAGATCTTCGAGTTGCGAAATGGCTTCCAAACGTTTTAAGGCATCCTTGGTCATGCGCTTTGGATGTGGCGTTAGTAAATAGGCATAGGCTTGATGGTGCGAGCGTCCAACACGACCACGTAATTGGTGCATTTGCGCGAGACCAAGATGGTCTGCACGGTCCATAATGATGGTGTTGGCGGTCGGGACGTCGATGCCGGTTTCAACAATAGTCGTGCACACCAACACATTAAAACGTTGGTGATAGAAATCGGACATAATACGTTCGAGTTCGCGTTCACGCATTTGTCCATGGGCGATGGTAATGCGCGCTTCAGGAACCAACTCAGTGAGGTCCCGTGCGGTCTTTTCGATAGTTTCGACATTATTATGTAAAAAGTACACTTGTCCGCCACGTAAAATTTCGCGCAGAATTGCTTCGCGAATGGTGGGCGCATCGTACTCGCGCACAAAGGTTTTAACCGCCAATCGTTTGGCCGGTGGGGTCGCGATAATCGATAAATCCCGAACTCCATTCATGGCCATATTCAAGGTACGCGGGATTGGTGTTGCCGTAAGCGTCAAAATATCAACATCGGCGCGCAAGCGTTTAATCGCTTCTTTTTGCCGCACACCAAAGCGATGTTCCTCGTCGACAATCAATAAGCCTAAATCTTTAAATTGAATTGAGCCCTGCAAGAGTTTATGCGTGCCTATCACCATATCCACCTTGCCAGCGGCGGCGTCAGCAAGAATCGCTTGGGTTTGCTTAGCGGTCTTGAAGCGCGACAATACTTCAATGCGCACCGGCCAATCGGCGAAGCGGTCCTTGAAGTTTTCATAGTGCTGTTGGGCCAACAAGGTCGTTGGTACAAGCACAGCGACTTGTTTATTGTCATTGACGGCGACAAAGGCGGCACGCATGGCGACCTCAGTTTTGCCAAAGCCTACATCGCCGCACACCAAACGGTCCATCGCACGGGTAGATTGCATATCATCCAGAACCGCAGCAATGGCTTGCTGTTGATCATCGGTTTCTTCAAACGGGAAGCTATTGGCGAAGCGTTGGTATTCTGCGTGGTCGAGTTGATATTGATAACCTGGCTTTGCCTCACGCTGCGCGTAAACATCAAGCAGCTCAGCAGCCACATCTCGAATTTTTTCAGCGGCTTTACGTTTGGCTCGCTCCCAGGTGTCATTACCGAGTTTATGCAAGGGCGCGTGAGCTTCTTCGCCGCCACTGTAACGTTGCAAGACGTGTAGCGAGGCGACTGGCACATAGAGTTTGCTGTCGTTGGCGTAGGTTATGGTCACAAACTCGGTGGTCATGCCGCCAGCTTCAATGGTTTGTAAGCCTTGATAGCGACCGACACCATGGTCAATATGTACTAAAGGCTGGCCGATACGTAACTCGGCCAGGTTGCGCACCATTTGCTCACTAGAGACGGTCGCCTTCTGGTCACGGCGACGGCGCTGAGCAATACGGTTACCAAGCAATTCGGTCTCGGTGATGACCGCGAGTTTGGCATCATCCAAGACGAACGAGTTGATCAGCGGCGCAACGGTAATCGCGGTGCGCGCTTGATGCTGTTGCATGTCGCGTAAATGTGCGAGTTCGGTTAATTCTAACTGCAGCGGGGCAAGCAGTTCGCGCAACGACTCGCGCCGCCCTGCGGATTCAACCGCAAACACCACACGGTAGTCGGCTTCAAACAGCTCGGTGAGCCGCTTGCGCAGCGCTTGCAATGGATCTTTGAGTTGATGGTTGAGCGCAACTTCGCCAATGGTTTGCGTGGTAAAGGCTTTCAGCCCCGGTTGTGGCTTGTCGTCGGGTACAAAGGCGCGAATACGCGGTAATTGTTTAAATTGCCCGTGCAATTGGTCCACTGCCATGAATAGTTGTGCTGGCGGCAACAGTGGACGCAAACGATCATAACGCCGCTGCTCGTAGCGTTGTTCGATATCGTGCCAGAGGTGGTCAAGGCTGCCCTGCAAATCACCGAAAGTGACCAGCAAAACGTCTTCGGGCAAGTAGTCAAAAAGTGTTGCCGTTGCTTCGAAAAACAGTGGTAAATAGTATTCTACCCCGCCAGGGAGCTGCCCTTGTGAGACTTGGTAATACACTGAATCGCGCTCATTCGAAGCCTCAAATTGTTCGCGATAGCGGGCACGAAAGCCTTCGATAGCCGTCGGCGTGGTCGGGAACTCGTGTGCTGGCAGTAGATCAATGGCTGGCACTTCTTCAGCCGAAAGCTGTGAATCGGGGTCAAAAGTACGAATGGAGTCGACTTCATCGTCAAAAAAGTCGATACGGAACGGGGTACTGCTGCCCATCGGGAATAAATCAAGCAAGGAACCACGCGCACAGAACTCACCATGTTCCATGACTTGATTCACATGGCGGTAGCCTGCACGCTCAAGCCGTTGCCGCAGTTTATGTCCATCGAGTTGTTGCCCTTTGCTGACTTGCAAAGCTTGCCCACTAACATAGTCAACCGGCGCGATACGTTGTAACAAGGTATTCAACGACACGATCAACGCACCGCTTTGCATGCTTGGCAATTGTGCCAACACACTCAGGCGCTCTGAGATAATATCTTGATGGGGCGAGAAACTATCGTAGGGCAAGGTTTCCCAGTCCGGAAATACCATCACCTGTTCACCTTTCCGGCTTAGATATTGGATTTCATGTTCTAAGCGATGTGCCTGCGGCGCATCAGGTGTGACAATTAACACGGGTTTATCGTGCTGATCGATAAGTTCAGCAAGGGCAAAGGCGACGCTGCTGCCGGCGAGGCCTTGCCAAGTAATGTCGGTACGTGCCGATGGTGGTTTCGGGGGCGTTAGGATCGATGCCTTGCTCATAGGTCCTGCTTTAGTTACATCTCAAGTGGCTGAAAGTATACCTGAAACTCTGACTTGGATCAGTGCGCAGATTTCTTTATGCTTGCAGCGCGACCTTCATTACTGATTAGAGAACACATGTACCAGCCGTTAACGCTATTTTTAGGCCTGCGCTACAGCCGTGCCCGCCATGGGCAACGCTTCACGCGTTTCATCCAGCGCGTTTCGCTGGTAGGTATTGTGGTCGGTGTGGCGGCACTTATTGTTGTCGGTTCCGTCATGAACGGCTTTGAAGGCGAATTGAAGCAACGCATTCTCACCGTGGTACCCCAACTCGAAATAAAAGCAGAACGCGGTTTAGCGAACTGGCAACAGGTCGCGTCCTCCTTACCTGCGGTGGCTGGACAACGTGCGCTGGTGCCAGAAGTCAGTACGGCGGGTGTGTTGCAGGGCCAGCAACGCTTGCAGGCGGTGCAAGTACAAGGTGTTTTTCCGCAGGCTGAGGGGGCCGAAATACAACTGCAGCCTTTGGCTGAAAATTTAAGCACTGGTGAGCTAGCGCTACAGCCGGGAAGTTTCAACGTGGTGCTTGGCTATGCCTTAGCGCAGCAGTTGAATGCTTGGCCGGGGCAACAATTACGGCTTATCGCCGCAGGGGGCGGAATCTACACGCCACTTGGCATGTTACCGGCGCAGCGCTTGGTCACGGTCAGTGGCATCGTGCGCATGCAATCCGAGGCGGATAAGCATTTGCTGGTGATGCACGGTGCCGATCTCGCACGACTATTGCGGATGGCCCCCGAACAGGTTTCTGGGTTACGCTATTACTTTGCCGATCCTTTTCAAGCTTTGGACGCGGTGGCACCCTTACAAGAGCAGCTTGGGGACACCCTTGAAGTGACCAGCTGGCGCGACAGTTACGGGCATTTGTTTGATGCGGTCAGCATGGAAAAGCGCATGGTTAACTTGATGCTAGGCTTAATCATTGCAGTGGCGGCGTTTAATATTATTTCGTCGTTAATGATGGTGGTACAAGACAAGCGTGCGGACATCGCGATTTTGCAAACCATGGGCTTAGCACCGTTTCGGGTAAGGCGCATGGTGGTGTTGCAAGGACTGGTCACTGGTGCCGTAGGTAGCCTTATCGGCCTGGCTTTAGGGCTGTTAATGGCCTGGTATATGAATCCGTTGTTGCAGACGCTTGGAGTGGACTTAAGTTTTGCCGGCCCCAATGGCTTACCTGTGGTGGTCGATGAGATACAAGTTACGGCAACGGTGATCGCGGCGTTGGCGCTTACCTTTTTGGCAACTTTATTTCCAGCATGGCAAGCGAGTCGGTTATTGCCTGCCCAAGCATTGCGATATGAGTGAGGACAAATGAGCAAGGAACTACTGCGTTGTGCACACTTGAGTAAAAGTTATTGGGACGGTAACCATGATTTACAGGTGCTGCAAGACATTAACCTAAGCTTACATGACGGCGAACTGCTCGCTATTGTCGGCAGTTCGGGATCGGGCAAAAGTACGCTATTGCATTGTCTTGGTGGCCTCGACCAGCCGAGTAGTGGCGAGATTTTCTTTCGTGGTGAAGCCATTGCCAAGTGGTCTCCACGGGCACTGGCCGAATGGCGCAACCAACAATTAGGGTTTATTTACCAATTTCACCATTTGTTGCCTGAATTTACTGCGCTTGAGAATGTGGCGATGCCCCTATTGATTCAAGGCCAATCGGCACAGGTCGCGCGCGCGCGTGCGGCGGAATTGTTGGCGCGGGTGGGGTTAGCTGAACGCGGTAAGCATCGCCCAGCCGAATTGTCTGGCGGCGAGCGGCAGCGGGTCGCCATTGCGCGAGCTTTGGCCAATAAACCCGCCTTGATTCTTGCTGATGAGCCCACCGGTAATCTTGATGATGAGAGTGCGCAACAGGTGATGCAACTGATGCTCGAATTGAACGCTGAAATGCAAACCTGCTTTGTGATTGTTACCCACGATCAACAGCTAGCAGCCAGCTTGCCGCGTCAAATTACCTTGCAGCAAGGCCTGTTGCAGGCCGAACAGGTTGCTAACTGATGTGGGCACAATGGCGTCTTGCTTGGCTATTAGCGCGTCGCTTTCGTCGCGGCCGTGAACGTAGTCGGTTTTTGTCATTTATTTCGGCTTCGTCAACGGCAGGCATCGCGTTGGGCTGTATGGTGTTTATAACGGGCCTAAGTGTAATGAATGGCTTTGGTCAAGTCCTTGAGGAACGCTTTCTTAAGTTGGTACCGCACGTCGAATTTCGCGCTGTTGAAGGCGCGTTAAAGTACCCAGAGTCGCTGTTTGAGTTGGCCGAACAACATCCGCAAGTGCAAGCCGCGAGAGCTAACATTCGCACCCAAGCGCTGGTGCAGCAAGGCCGCGAATTTATTGGCGTACAGGTCAACGGAATTGATCCGAGCCAAGACCATGCGATCGCGGCCTATATGGCGGCGCAAGCATGGCAAGATTTGCAGCAACTGAATACGGTGGTCCTCGGCAGTGGTTTGGCGCAGCAACTGAATGCCAAAGTAGGGGATAAAATTCGCCTCGTGGTCGCCGCCGAGCGCGGTTTTCAAGCGCCTAAGCGGGTGGCTCTGGAGGTGGTAGGGGTGTTTCGCTTTGGTGGTCAGGTCGACCATCAAATGGCCTACGTGAATTTAGCCAGTGCTCGCAACCTGATTGGCTTATCGCAAGGCTTTACTGGCGTCGAACTTGAGGTCACAGATTTATTTGCTGCGGAGCGTATCGCCAACGAAATCGGCTATCAACTGCGCGATTACGTTTATCTTGACCATTGGATGCGGGCTCAGGGGCATCTTTATCGCGACATCCAAATGGTCCGTGTGGTGATGTACCTAGTGCTGATTTTGGTCTTAGCCGTGGCCTGTTTCAATATTGTCTCAACGTTGGTGATGACAGTGCAAGAAAAGCGTCGGCATATTGGCATTCTGCGTACCATGGGATTACGCCGCGGTGGTTTGGTTAAGGTGTTTGTCTTGCAAGGCTTACAAAATGGTGCCGTTGGGGTGTTCGTCGGTTGTTGTGCCGGCATTTTGCTCAGTTTGAGTTTGCCCACGCTATTGCGATTGCTCGAAGCCGTCAGTGGCAGTGCGCTGCTGGCAAGCGATGTGTACTTTGTTGATAGTATTCCGGTGCTGATTCAGGCACTCGATGTGGTGGTGGTTGCTGCAGTGGCCTTATTGCTGAGTCTGCTCGCAACTTTGTATCCAGCCTGGCAAGCGGCACGGGTGCAAGTGGTTAGCGCGATTTCCGCTTAAAACGGTGTGGCCGCGAGCGCCAAGCACTGACAACAGACTGGCGCCAAAGCAAGCGAATGACAAAATAGCCGACCAAACTGGCAATGGTGCCAAGGACCAGACAGCCAAGCAAAAAGGCTGGCCCAATGGTGGTAATACTATCGCCGAGCCATTGCCAGGAAAGCTCAAAATGGAATGCTTGCGCCGGTGCACCGATAATCCACGTTCCGACCACATAGCAAAAATAAAACAAGGGCGGCATAGTGATTGGGTTGGAGACCCAAACTAAAGCGACGGACAGCGGTAGATTGACGCGAAAGGGAATGGCTAAAGCCGCGGCAAGTACCATCTGAAAAGGCACAGGAATAAAGGCACAAAAAAGACCGATGGCGAAAGCACCGGATGCTGAGCGACGGTTCAAATGCCATAAATTAGCATCGTGCAGCAATTTCCCAAAGATCTTCAAGCTACGACTGCTTTTAATGGCTTCATGATTCGGCATGATGCGCTGAAAAAACTTTCTCGGCATAGTTCGCTGGCTCGTTACTCTTTAGCTGCACCTACGAGGTACAACATCCATGGATCGGTGGTTGTGCGCATTACTTGGCGGTTACGCCTTAAGCTTTTACTTTCGTCAGACGGCGGACCTGGCCTTGCTCGCATTGCTCTTCGTGCTTGCCAGCATTTGCCTTCTGCTTAGCTATTGTACACCGCTTCGAAGCTTTTTTTTAGGGGGCGTATTGTGCGGTATTCTGTGGGGAGCTGGCAACGCTTATTTGGTGATGCAAAAGCAAGTCGCTAATGACTGGTTTACCGATACTGTCACGCTTAATGTACAGATCAATGCGGTCACTGCCGTGCAAAATGGCTCCTGGCGTATCCATGCCGCGCCAATCGAAACTCCCTTTGGCTTATCGAAACCCACCCCAGAACAACTGCGGCTGTATTGGTATCAGCCTCATGCCAATGGCCCCCAACGTGTGCCACGGCAAGGCGAGCAATGGCGTTTTGAGGTACGTTTGAAAGCTCCGCAGGGCACCCGTAATCAGGGCAGCATGCCTTATCACCGACATTTGTTGGCGCAGAATATTCAAGCGTTGGGTACGATTCGAGCAGGGCGCTACTTACAAGGTAACCGAGCCAACCGGCAACAGTTGGTGTTACGCCTAGAGAACGCCCTCACCAACATACCACTCAGCGGCGTGCTGCTAGCGTTGTTGGTAGGAGAACGTGAGGGTTTGACGCGCGAGCAATGGCACGTGGTACAACGTACCGGGCTGGCGCACTTACTGGCTATTTCGGGCATGCATTTGTCGCTGGTGACCGGCTTTGCTTTCGTGTTGGCATGGCATTTTTTAGCGCGCATCACGCGCCGTCGTGCACGGCGTGAACAACTTAATTTGTGGCGCCTTACGCCTTGGTTCGCATTACCCTTAGCATTGGTTTATGCCTGGCTCGCTGGCTTTGCGATCGCAACCTTACGCGCCTTACTTATGCTCGCTGTGGTCTGGTGGCATAAAGTTTATGCACAGCGCGTGAGTCCGTTGCGCATTGTGCTGCGCGCGGTAGCGGTGGTTATCATTGTGCAACCGCTGGCGCCACTGAGTATGGGTTTTTGGTTATCCGTGGGAGCTGTGGTTTGTATCTTTTTTATGACTTGGCGTTGGCCGCATTACCGTGGCCGCTTCGCCGCGCTGCGTGCGCTCTGGCGCTTCGAATGGTTGATCACCTTACTATTCGTACCGGTGATGGCGGCACAATTTGCTGGCGTGGCAAGCCTCGCTGCGCTAACCAATCTGTTGGTGGTGCCTCTGGTGAGCTTTTGGGTCTTGCCGCTCGGGCTGATCGGTTTAGGGTTTGCGGCCCTTGAACAAGTGGCGTGGGCGCAATGGTGGTTGCAAGGGGCGATATGGCCCTTGGCTAAGGTATGGCCGAGCTTAGCTTACTTGGCTGAGCAACCTTGGCAATGGATCCCAGCAGTGGAGCTACCGCCGTGGCCTTGGCTGACAGCTTTGATGGTTGTGGTGGTTATGCCGCTGCCTTGGCTGGCGCGCTCACTCGGCTGTGCGTTGTTAGGCTTTGGCTATCTCATTTACGCCGCGGTCCCCATGCCGAGCACCTTGCAGCTCCATGTGTTAGATGTGGAACAAGGTTCGGCGCTAGTCATTGAGCGGCAGGGGCACGCATTACTCATCGATAGCGGTGCAAGCTGGGACGCGGGTGGTGGTATGGCTGAACGGGTGATTGTACCGTTTTTACAGCATCGGCGCTTGCAGCCCGAACTCGGTTTTATCACCCACACAGACCGCGACCACGAGGGCGGTTATGCCACACTCGAGCAGGTATACCCTGCGACACCTTGGTATGGTGGTAGTCAGGGAGCGCCTTGTTTGGCGGGGCAACAAGGCGAATGGCGACGGGTCAGTTGGCGGGTGTTGCATCCACGCCATGACGCAGAACGGGGCAATCATAGTAATAACAGTTCGTGCGTGATCTTACTGCAATTCGGCGCACTTAAACTTTTGGTCACTGGGGATATTGAGAAGCGCACTGAACGCGCGCTTTTAGCGCAATTGGCGCCATTGCAGGCGGACATCTTAATGGTGCCGCACCATGGCAGTAAAAGCTCGTCAGAGGATTATTTTGTGCGTCACGTCAAACCTTCTCTGGCATTGCTTAGCCGGGGGCGTAATTCTGCTTACGGGCATCCACATCGACAGGTCGTAGCCACCTATTCGAAACACAAAATACCGCTGTTGGATACTGCCAAGGGCGGACAAATTACCGTGCATAGCGATGGCGTGAGCTGGCGGGTGGAGCGGCCATTTTCTGCAGCCCTAGGTCGTTGGTTTGATGCGGAAACTAGCCAGTCACCGCAGAAAACGGTTAGAATGAGCGAATGATTTGCCACTAGAAGCCATTGCATGAGTGCAGAGACTGTAAAACAAAAGACCTTCCGACGCCTGCTTGGTTACATCAAGCCCTATCGCGCAGCGTTCGTTTTTTCCATTTTTGGCATGCTCGGCTATGCCGCCGTTGACACCTTTTTTCTTTCGCAAATCCAAACCTTGATTGACGACGGTTTGACCGAGAGCGATCCGAAAATTCTCTTGTACGGTGCGATCTTCGTGCCGGTGATATTTATTTTACGTGGCTTGTTCAATTTTATTTCGACGTATTTTTTGAACTGGGTCGGTTTTCGTGTAGTGACCTCAATGCGACAGCAGCTTTTCGATCATTTGGTGAAGCTTCCGGTCTCTTTTCACGACAAGCACTCTACCGGTGACTTACTTTCCAAACTGACCTACACCACGCAGCAAGTTGCCGAGGCCAGTAGCCGAGCGGTGATCGTTCTGATTCGTGAAGGTGCTTACGTCATCGGTTTGCTAGGTTTGATGTTTTACCATAGTTGGCTGTTATCGCTGGTTTTCCTTTTGATTGGCCCCATCATTGCCAAAATTGTCTCGGTCGTTTCCAAGCGCTTTCGTAAGGTTTCGAATCGTATTCAAAATGCCATGGGCGATGTAACCACTAGCGCTGAGCAAATGCTCAACGGCCACAAAGTGGTGGTGATGTACGAGGGGCAAAAACGCGAGTCGAAGCGTTTCGAGAAAGTGACAGACTTCACCCGTAATCAACACATGAAATTGGTGAATGCGCAAACTTTGAGCACCTCGGTGATTCAACTGATTGCATCCTTTAGTTTGTCGATGGTGCTGGTGCTGGCGAGCTACCCAGAAATGCTCGAACAGCTTACAGCCGGTGCCTTTACCACCATGTTGACGGCGATGATCATGTTGTTGCGCCCGTTGAAACAGCTCACAACGGTCAACAGTGATTTTCAACGTGGTATTGCCGCGGCGCAAAGCATCTTCAGTATTCTTGATGAAAAAGCCGAAAACGATTCGGGTAAAAAGCAGCTCGACCGTGCGCAAGGGGATATTCGCTTCCAGCATGTGACCTTTAGCTACGACGAAACCGACTCTCCTGCACTCAATGATGTCAGTTTCCATGTTGCCCCCGGAAAAACCCTTGCGCTGGTAGGGCGTTCGGGAAGTGGTAAATCGACCATCTCGAATTTGTTAGCACGTTTTTACACCCCGCAAGATGGCGTGATCAAACTGGATGGCGTCGACATTTATGATTACAAGTTGAAGTCCTTGCGACGTCAGTTTGCCTTGGTCTCGCAGCATGTGACGCTGTTCAACGACAGTATCGCTAACAATATTGCCTATGGCGCGCGGGGTGAAGTTTCAGCGGAGCGTCTGCGCGAGGTTGCTGAGCTTGCCTATGTCACTGAATTTACCGACAACTTGCCGAACGGTTTGGATACCATGGTAGGGGAAAATGGGGTGATGCTCTCGGGTGGCCAGCGGCAGCGTATCGCTATTGCTCGCGCGTTGCTGCGTGATGCACCTATACTGGTGTTAGATGAGGCGACCTCAGCCTTAGATACTGAATCCGAGCGACACATTCAAACGGCGCTACAGAACTTGCAAAAAGACCGTACCTCGATCGTCATTGCTCACCGTTTATCGACCATTGAAAAGGCTGACGAGATTATGGTGCTTGAAGATGGGGCCGTGGTTGAACGTGGCAGCCATCAAGCGTTGTTAGAGCAAGAGGGCGCTTATTACCAACTGTACAGTTTGCAATTTAGTGGCGAGCTCGGCTGATGTCTCTTAGCGACGCTTGGTATCGCCCGCGAGTCACCTGGTGGTTGTGGTTTTTGCTGCCATTACACGCGCTATTTGTGCTGGTGAGTCGTTGGCGGCGCAAGGTCGCGCTAGCGAATCCGCCCAAACCACTGCCGCTTCCGGTTATTGTGGTGGGGAATATCAGCGTTGGAGGGACGGGTAAAACGCCGGTGACCTTGGCGTTGGTGCAGCATTTGCTTGCCCAGGGCGAGCGTCCAGCTATTATTTCGCGCGGTTACGGTGGTAAGGGGCCTTTTCCGCTGACGGTGACTGCGACCACTTCAGCACGGGCCTGCGGTGATGAACCTTTGTTGTTGGCACGGCGCGCACAAGTCCCCGTCGTCGTCGCACCCAACCGCGTAGCTGCGGCTCTGCAAGTACTGGCGCAAGCGCCGGAAACCACCGTATTGATCAGCGACGATGGCTTACAACATTATGCCTTACCACGGCAATTTGAAATTGCGGTCATCGACGGCAAGCGTGGGCTTGGCAATGGTTGGTGTTTGCCCATAGGGCCGCTACGTGAGAGCTCGGCGCGGTTAAACAGTGTTGATGCGGTGGTCGTGAACGGTGATTTAGCGGCAGCGCATACTGCATTGCCAGCAGCGCAAACCTACACTATGCAACTTGTTGCCCAAGGCTGGCGTAAGGTGACCGACGATGCGCGTTGCGAGCAATTGCCGAACGGACCAACCCTAGCGTTAGCCGGTATCGGTCATCCGCAGCGATTTTTTAGCACAGTGAAAGCCCTCGAAAAACGCGATTTTGACACCAAGGCGTACCCTGACCATTATGCTTTTAAGGCACAAGATGCGACTGCACTCGCTAACTATGAGGTTATTTTAATGACCGAAAAAGACGCCATGAAGTGGCGTTCTTTTGCCCCCGAGCAAAGTTATTATTTGCCCGTAGCGGCGCAGTTACCACAGGCCTTTTGGCAGCAAATTGACGCAGCATTACAGAGGTTTAACGATGGCGCTTGATGAACGTACGTTAGCATTGCTTGCTTGTCCATTATGCAAAGGACGTTTGGTTTGGCATGCCGCCAACGAAGAACTGATTTGCCGTGGCGATCGCTTGGCGTATCCTGTGCGTAATGACATTCCTTTTTTACTTCGTAGCGAAGCGCGCGAATTGAGCGCTGCTGACTTGGAGCAACTGCCGAAATGAGTTTTACCGTAATTATTCCAGCTCGATATGCATCAACGCGTTTACCAGGTAAGCCGTTGGCCATGATTGGCAATAAATCTATGATTCAACGCGTTTATGAGCGTGCTGCCGCTGCTGGTGCCGCGGAAGTGATTGTGGCGACTGATGATCAGCGCATCGTCGACGCGGTGGAAGCTTTTGGCGGGCGTGCCATGCTTACGGCGAGTCATCATCAGTCAGGTACTGAGCGGATTGCTGAAGTGATTGATTATTTGGCCATCGCCGACGACCAAGTTGTGGTGAATGTGCAGGGCGACGAGCCCTTCATTCCTCCTGAGATTATCCGCCAAGTTGCCGATAACCTCATGAATCAGCGTGCTGCTCATATGGCGACCTTGGCCGTACCCATCACCAATTTGGAAGAAGTCAAAAACCCCAATGCAGTGAAAGTGGTGACCGACGCCAATGGCTACGCGTTGTATTTTTCACGGGCGCCAATTCCTTATGAACGAGATGCTTTGAGTCATGACAAAATCGGTGAACAGGCGGCCTACATGCGGCATATTGGTATTTATGCTTATCGCGCCGGTTTTGTTTGGCGTTATGTCGAGTGGGAGCCTAGTCCACTAGAGGCTATTGAATCTTTGGAACAACTGCGGGTGTTGTGGTACGGCGAACGTATTCATGTTGCCGAAGCTATTGCCAATCCGCCGGCTGGCATAGATACGCCAGCCGACTTAGATCGAGCTAACCAGCAATTACTTGATTAACCCAGTACGATCGACGACACCACTGGCGCGCGCTTTCAGGGCGTGCCAGCGTTCGCGCCACCACAACAAACGGGCGTAAACATAAGGCACCAAGAACAGGCTGGTCAGCGTCGACAATAGAAGGCCGCCGATAATGGCGATCGCCATTGGCGCGTACGGCGGTCCGTCACCACCAATTTGGGTAGTGCCAAAGGCAAGCGGTACTAAGCCCAATACGGTGGTCGCTACGGTCATTAGAATCGGCCGTAGGCGACTCACACTGCCCTCGATAATCGCGTCCTCGAGAGTATGTCCAGCCGCCAGCAGCTGATTTATCCTGTCGACCAGCACAATTCCGTTATTCACCACGATTCCCATTAAAATCAGAATGCCAATCATGGCCATAATATCCATATTTTGACCGGTGAGCATCAGTGCCCAGAACACGCCAACAATGGAGAACAGTAGGGAGGTAATGACCGAGGTCGGCAGCAACACCGACTCAAATAGCGCGGCCATCACAATATAGATCATCACCACTGCCAATAGCGTGTTCGTCAGCATCACGTTCTCCGCCTCTTGCTGACGTTGGAAGCTGCCGTCGAGTGACCAAGTGTAGCCGTCGGGCAGGGCAACTTGATCGAGCAGTTCGGTGATCTGTTCACGGGCTTGATCCAAGGTCAACTCGTCGCTGTTTAAGTTCGCCTGAATCGCTAGTGAGGTACGCCGGTCAAGGCGACGAATCGCGCCTAAGCGTGGCTCAATGCGAAAGTCTGCAACCGCTGCTAATGGCACCGTACGGCCATCTACTTGGCTAATTGGCAAATTCTGCAAAGCCTCAAGGGAGGTTTCCAAGTCTTTATCGAAGGCTATCCGTAACGGAACTTCGCCATTAGGATCACCACGGAACGAACGCAGGCGGTTGCCGCGTAACGCCGTGGCGATTTGTTGGGACACCGCGGCCGAACTGAGGCCAAGGTTGTGCGCGCGCTCGCGATCGATAGTGACCAAGTATTCGAACTGCCCAGCATCTGTTTCACTGCGTAAGTCATTAAGCCCAGCAATAGATGAGAGCAAAGGAATAAAACGCGCGCTTAGCTCTTGTAGCACCTCGGTCGATTGGCCGTTGAGCGTGATCCGCACCCCTTCGCCACCGCCACCCCAACCAAATTGCGGTTCGCTGCGGAGCATTTTCGGAAACTTTTCGCGCATTTCGGCCATGAGCTCACTCATTTTGACCGGGCGTTCGGACTTCATGAGTAACGTCGAAATGGCATAATTCGGCGTGTAGTAGCTGTACACAGCATCGATATAAAAGGCGTCTTGGTTCTCATAGAGAAAAGCCTCCATGCGCGCGACTTCGTCTTCGACTTCCGCCAAACTGTACTGTTGATGCAGGTTATAGTTGAGGAACAAGCGGTCGTTAAAGCCTTCGTCTTGCTGATCACCGGAAACGGCGCCAAGGGGAATGACGATACTGGCCAAAATAAGCAGCGCAAATAGCCCGGTCCAACGTGGATGACGCCAGCTCCATTGCAGTGCTTTGCGATAACGCGACGGTCGGTGCTGCGGTTTCTTGCTGCCCATGACGCTGGTAAGTTTACTGGCCAGCAACGGGATCAAGGTTTGCGCAATCAACAGCGAAGCCAACAATGACAAGCAAATCGCCACCGCAGTGTGTTCTAAGAAAATCGTAATATCGATTTTTTTACCAAAAATATTTGGCAAGAACACAATGGCTGTGGTGAGCGTACCGGCGAGCACCGCTAGTGAGACATTACCGACGCCATCTAACGTCGCTTGCTCAGCTTTGCGCCCTTGCTCGACCTCGTATTGAATACTTTCGGTGATCACCACCGCGTTATCTACCAGCATACCTATGGCAAGCATGAGCCCCATTAGGGACAGCACATTGAGTGAGTAGCCGAGGAAATACATACCGCCCAAGGCAATACAAATCGCAATGGGCACAGACAACACCACCACCAGCGTGGTGACGATATTGCGCAAGAATAAAAACAGCACAATAAACGACAAGCCGGCACCAATCAGGCCGGCAATGAGCAGATCGTGCAGAGAGGTTTTAACGCTCTTTGCGGTATCGTCCATGACGAAGAGGTTGATACCGTTAAACTGCGGGTCATTGCGAATCTCTTCTACCACCGCACGGACGCGGTCAGAAACTTCGACCAAGTTTTGTGACGACTCTTTAAAAACGTCCATACCGATGGCATACACTTGATCTAAATGACGGCCGTCAGTTTTGCGCGGCATTTCCCGTTGTACGGTGGCAATGTCGCCGAGTTTTAGCTGCGCGGTAATTGGAAATTGTCGAATTTCATATTCCGACTGAAACTCACCGACGGGATTCACCAAAATGCGTTCGTTGGCGTTCTCAATGTAGCCTGCGGTGAGCGAGAAATTCGCGGCGCGTAAGCGCGTGGTAACATCTGCCGCCGTCAATCGGTGTTGCAGCAGACGTTCTTGGTTCAGACGGATAACAATTTGTTGCTTTTCAACACCATAAAGGGTTACTTGCGAGACGCCTTCAACGCGCTCGATAGGGCGACGTAAGCTACGATCAAGCAAGTCGTAGGCGTTATTCAAATCACGTTGACTGGAAATACGTAACTGAAACACTGGCATATCTTCGGTGTTGAATTGCATCACTTGAATGCGTTCAACATCATCAGGTAGCAGGTGCTTAATACCATCTACTTTCTCACGTGCTTCGATACTTTTCGCATTGATGTCTTCGCCCCATTCAAACTGCAAGACCACTTGCGCATTATCGCTGGTGGAAAACGAACGCATACGTTTGATATTGGTAATCGTCGCTAAGGCTTCCTCCAAAGGTCGCGTGATCAAGCGCTCAACTTCTGCGGGCGTCGAATTGGGGTAGGGCACAGTGACCACCATTTCTGGGATCTCAATGCCTGGGAACTTCTCGAGTGGCAGCAGGCGCGAACTGATCGCGCCTAACAGCAACATCGACAGGAACAGCATACAGATGGTGACCGGACGCTTGAGCGCAAGACGCGCTAAGCTGGCACCCATTTCGGCTGCGGTCATGCTTGCGTCTCCTCTACTTGTGCGTGCTCAGTCGGTGCGGGCTTAAGTTGCTTGCGGTCGACAAGTAAGTACAGGCAAGGAATGAACAGCAGGGTCAGCAATGTTGAGAACAACAAGCCTGCAATAACGCTTATTGCCATTGGGGCGCGAATCTCGGCGCCTTCACCAAGCCCCAAGGCCAAGGGTAACAAGCCCAAGACCGTAGTGAACATGGTCATCAGAATAGGGCGCAGACGTTGCTGTGCAGCTTGGTACACAGCGTCATAGCGGTCAGCCCCTTGCAGCCTGAGCTGATTAATACGGTCCACCAAGACAATGGCGTTATTGACGACAATACCCGCGAGCATAATCAAACCAATGAAGACGATCACACTGAGTTCGGTATTCAGTAGATACAAGCCCAACACCGAACCCGCACCCGCCAGAGGGACACTGAAGAGAATAAAGAACGGATGCAATAATGACTCAAACTGAGATGCCATGATTAGGTAAACCAAGAATATCGCCAGCAGTAGCGCCATTTGCAACGACTTAAACGACTGTTGCATTTCTTCGTTTTGACCCGCAATGTGTGCTTCCACTGTTAACGGTAACTGGGTGTCGGCCAGCACTTGCTGTGCGGCTTGCACTGCAGCACCTAAGTCGCCATAGGCCAAGTTGGCATTAACAATAGCGGTGCGCTCTTGGTCCAAGCGCGTGATCTCACTTGGTCCGGTAATTTGCTGAATATCAGCAACGGCCTGCAGCGGAATCTCGCGTTCAGCCCCCGGGTTCACCACCATGAGCTGCAAATCACGCAGTGAATCACGCGCCTCAGCCTGGCTGCGTACCAGAACGTCGATTTTTCGGTCTTCAAGGCTGAATTGTGTGGCCACGCGGCCACCAATCTTGGTTGCCAATAATTCAGAGACCGTTGCACTGGTCAATCCGTACTGGGCCAAGCGTGCATGATCAAAGAAAATCGCGATTTCGGGTTGGCCTTCGGCCATATTGGTCCGGACATCAGTAAAGCGTTCGTTCTCGGCTAAGGCTGCGGCGACAGTATCGGCCGCCTGCTGCAAGAGCGTGATGTCGTAACCGGTAATTTCAATCGCCATTGGGCTGCTGAAACTGAACAACTCTGGTCGTCCAAGTTTGACGCTAACGCCGGGAATACGCTGGACATAATCACGTAGATAGTTCTGCACACGTGTTTCGGCAAAAACATCGCTGGCGTCTTTCATGACAACGTTAAAACGCCCCCATTGATTACCATTTTGCCCTGGAGAGGCGTTAAGCAAGCTACCTGTTCCGGCAATGCTGTAGGCTTTCGCGACTTGTGTCGATAATTCGGGATCTGCAGCAAGGTGCTCTGCAAGTCCCGTGAGCACAGCGTCGGTTTCGGCAATGGTAGCGCCAGGCTGTAACTCAACTTCCACGTAGAATTCGCCTTGTGCCATGCTTGGTAATAAACTCACCGGCAAATGGGGCAGTAGCGCATAGCAACTCGCGGCGACAAGAATAATGATGGCCAAGGTTGCTTTGGCGTTTGCCAAAGCTCGTGTCAACAAGCGTTGATAGCTGCTCGCAAGGCGTTGGTAACTCCAATCAAAGCCTTTTAATAGCGGCTTGACGGCAATACCGAGAACTTTGCCAAGGCCGCGCCAAATAAAGGTCAAGACACTGACAACAGCAAGCGGCAACCAACGGAAAACGACGAATAGTGGCGTCATTACCCAAAAGCGCCAACCGCTGCGCTGTTGTGCTGGGGCAAAATGCTGTTGTGCGGTAATTGCTGCGTCGGCACTCTTTTGCTTGGCTGACAGCATAGGTATTAACGTTAGTGCGACTAACAGCGACGCCAGTAGTGAAAAGGTAACTGTTAAGGCCTGATCGGCAAATAATTGTCCCGCCAGACCTTCAACAAACACCAATGGAAAGAAAACGGCCATGGTGGTCAAGGTTGAAGCGATAATTGCCCCAGTCACCTCACTGGTGCCTTTTTCGGCGGCGGTGGCAACGTCAGTCTCTTCGTTGTGCCGCGCAATGTTTTCCAAAACCACAATGGCGTTATCGACCAGCATCCCCACCGCGAGTGCAATACCACCTAGCGACATCATGTTGAGTGAAATCTGGTAGCCGTGCATCAAGTTAAAGGTGGCGATGATGGAAACCGGGATTGCCATGGAAATAATGACCGTCGGCCACAAGCGTTGTAAGAATAAATAGATGATGACCATGGCCAATAAGCCGCCGAAAATAGCAGCATCACGGACCTCGGCGATAGCCGCTTGAATAAACACGGCTTGGTCCGAAATAGGCGTTATTTGATACTGGTTGGGTACCACATCGCGTTCTTGCAGATAATTTAAATGGCTTTGAATCGCTTTGGAAACTTGTACCGTGTTGGCATCGCCTTCTTTATAAAGCGAGACTTCTACGGCTTCGCGCCCGGCAACACGGCTGATGGAATCACGCTCCTTATAACTGTTGGTGACCTCGGCAAGGTCGCGCAGCAAAATAGGGCGGTCATTGCGCGTGGCAATATAAATTCCGCGAATATCTTCCAAGTCTTCGAACTGGTTTAAGGTACGCACTAAATATTCTGCGCGTTGTGCTTCGAGGCGACCACCCGATAGATTAATATTTTCTTCTTTCAGGCGCTGCAGGATCAGGCTCATGGGAATTTGTAGCTGAGTTGCCTGTTGCTCGTTAACTAAGACTTGGATTTCATCTTCCAAACCACCGCCCAAACGCACGGAGGCAACACCTTCAACGGCTTCAAGGTGACGTTTCAATTCTTCTTCGGCAAAAGTACGTAAGCGCTTGAGTTCGTCAACATTCGGGTCAGTGATTTCGGCATAACCCAATGCCAGACGAAATATAGGTTCTTCTGCGGGATTAAAGCGCAATAGTGTGGGCTTTTCTAAGTCAAGCGGTAAGGGCACCAGATCCATTTTCTCGCGTACGTCCAGGCTCGCCATGTCCATATCACTGCCCCAGGCAAACTCGAGCAGGACATCGCTTTGCCCAGCGCGGGAAATGGATTCGATGCGGCGCACGCCCTTTACGGTCCCTAACGCTTCTTCAATAGGTTTGCTAACAAGTTGCTCGACTTCGCTGGGCGCACCGCCGGGGTAGTCGGTGCGCACGGTGAGTGTCGGATACGAAAGATCAGGCAATAAAGTGACTGGAATGCGGCCTAGTGAGACCATGCCAAACAGCAATACTGCGAGGGTAAACATGGCGACCGTAACCGGTCGCCGTACTGCTAATTTGGCTAAGCTCATGATTGTTGCTCGCTCTTGCTGCTAGCGATAACTTCGACCAAGGCGGCATCTTTTAAGTTAGCTTGTCCGCTAACGACTAACTGTTCACCAGCTTGTATACCTTCGATGATTTCAACGTGAGTCTCATCTTCAAAGCCAAGCACGACATCAACTTTGTGGGCAACACCTTCGGCATCAACAGTGAACACACTGTGTTTACCGTCAAGGCTCTGTACGGCGTAACGCGGCACGGTTACGGCATCTTCATGGGTAGCGTAGTGCAGCTTAACGTGAGCAAACATACCTGCTTTAAGCTGAGTATTAGGGTTGGCTACACTTAACACGACTTTGAAAGTACCTGACTGGCTGTCTACAACTGGACTAATACGGTCGACCTTGGCGGTCAGACGTTTACCTGGCAATGCACTCACTTGCAGTTCTGCGGTTTGGCCCACCTCAATAAACTGTAGCTCGCGCTCAGGCAAGTAAACATTACCTTGTAGCTCATCAAGGGCAACAATGTGAAAGAGCTTCTGCGCTTGATACTGGCTGATCATGTTGCCCGTTTTGGCGTAGCGCGTGGCGATAAAACCGGAAATAGGTGCACGAATCTCAGTTTCCGCTAAGTTCAGAGCGGCCATGTCATAGCGTGCTTGCAGCGTATCAGCTTGAAAGCGCAGTTTGTCATAGGCGTCGGCGCTGATCATGTCACGCTCGGCCATATCTTTGACGCGTTTGAGTTCTTGCTGAATGCTGTTGAGTTCGGCTTTGGCTTGGGCCACTTGAATGCGATATTCGTCGTCGCGAAGAGTCGCGAGCAACTGGCCTTTTTCTACCCAGTCACCTTCTTCGACTAGAATTTCTTCAACAATACCGTTCGCCTTGCTGATAATGTCGGTTTCTTCACGAGCCTCTAGCGTTGCCGTGGTACGGAAGCTAGACGTAATAGCTTGTCGCTCGACCACTTCGGTGGCGACCGGAATACGTACCACAGCTTCCTCTTGAGCTTCGGCTTGATTTGAGGCGCCGGCCTGACCGCAACCGTTTAGCAACAGACTTGAAGTCAGAATTAAAGCAGTCAAGCCGGCAAAGCTTGCTTTGTTTTTGAGGCTACTGCCTGCAATAGAACTCATGTGAATTACCCCCGTTTTTACTTCGTTGTTCGCTATTTGCTGTTCGCTGTTCGTTGGTGGTAGCTCGTGGTTCTACCACGGGTCAAACCTGCCGATACAACGAATGCAAGTTAAGACGTTTGTTTCTTTGGAAAGGTTTATGCAGGTTGCGTGCCAAATTTCTAATTTGGGTTTGATTTTTATCGCAACCTATTGTTTTTTATGGTCTGTAGCGAAGGTGCTTGTTTACTAATAATTTTCGATTGGCGAATAAGTAGGCATAAAAAAAGCACGCCGAAGCGTGCTTTTTACGAATCTTTAGCGAAACTCACCAAGTTGGCGAAAATCTTAACGCTTGATCGGTGAGAAGTCGCGTTTTGCTTCACCAGTGTAAAGCTGACGTGGACGACCGATCTTCTGGTTCGCTTCACCCATCATTTCGTGCCAGTGTGAAATCCAGCCGACAGTACGTGACAAGGCGAAGATCACAGTGAACATATTGGTTGGGATACCAATGGCTTTCAAAATGATACCTGAATAAAAATCCACGTTAGGGTAGAGTTTCTTCTCTACGAAGTATGGGTCTTCCAGCGCGATACGCTCAAGTTCCATAGCAACGTCGAGCAAAGGATCGTCGATGTTCAATTCTTTCAATACTTCGTGAGCACTTTCACGCATAACCGTTGCGCGTGGGTCAAAGTTTTTGTAAACACGGTGACCAAAGCCCATTAGACGGAACGGATCGTTCTTGTCTTTGGCTTTCTCGATGTACTTAGGAATGTTGTCGACAGAACCAATCTCTTTCAACATACGCAAACAAGCTTCGTTGGCGCCGCCGTGTGCAGGCCCCCATAGAGACGCAACACCCGCTGCGATACATGCGTATGGGTTAGCACCTGAAGAACCTGCCAAACGCACGGTCGAAGTTGAGGCGTTTTGCTCGTGGTCAGCATGCAAAGTAAAGATACGGTCCATCGCTTTGGCGATGATCGGATTCACTTTGTAGTCTTCTGCAGGAACCGAGAACATCATGTTCAAGAAGTTCTCTGAGTACGACAAGTCGTTTTGTGGGTATACAAACGGCTGACCGATACTAAATTTATAAGCCATTGCAGCGATGGTAGGCATCTTCGCAATCAAGCGATAGGCGCTGCGCAGACGTTGCTTCTCGTCATGAATATCAAGGTCATCATGATAGAACGAAGACAATGCGCCGGTCACTGCACAAAGCATCGCCATTGGATGCGCATCACGACGGAAACCGTTAAAGAAGTTGTGCAAGCCTTGATGCACCATAGTGTGCTTGGTGATCGTCGCTTTAAAATCATCATATTGCTCCGCTGTAGGAGCTTCACCGTGGAGCAGCATGTAACATACTTCGAGATAATCCGCTTGCGTAGCGAGCTGATCAATCGGATATCCGCGGTGCAGAAGGATGCCGTTCTCACCATCAATGTAGGTGATTTTTGATTCACATGAACCCGTTGCTAGAAAGCCTGGGTCAAAGGTGAAGAACCCGTGTTTTCCAAGAGTACGCACGTCAACTACATCATAGCCGGCTGTACCAGATAACACTGGCAATTCAATGGATTGGCCGTCAATCTGCAGGGTGGCTTTACGATCAGCCATAAGGAAATCTCCTTGTTTTAATCTGCTTCATCACTAAAAAAGAGCGCTAGAATTTACTTGATCTTAACCGCCATTGTCAATTCAAACGGCTGTTTAGTTCTGGGTAAAATCCCGATCAGCGTCAAGTAAAACTGTCATTGTTACGCACCAGTATGGCATTTGGATGACAATCTTGCGCGCTTTCGTCAATTCAATCGAAACGGTTATACGTGGATTCGTAACTGCTGTGTATACGACTAAGGTAGGGTTGCGACAAGACCGAGTTTCTTGTCTGTTGATCTAAAGCGAAAAAAATCACGTTTTTCTTGGAAAGTCGCCGCTAGAGAATTGTAATTCATTGCTATGGCTTATATACTTTGGCAGCGATCTCACAGGGTCCTCTTACCGTATACTTTACAGTAGCAAAACAAGTAACAGGGCGAGGATGTTTGAAGTTCCGAGCATGTTAACAATGCTTTTCTGAAAGGCACAACAATCGTGAAAAAACAAAGACCTGTAAATTTAGACCTTACAACTATTAGTCTCCCCGCAGCGGGACTTAGTTCCATCTTGCACCGTGTTTCTGGCGTGATCATGCTGATCTCGATCGGTTTGTTGGTGTGGGCATTGGCAACTTCACTGCAATCAGCCGAGGGCTTTGCAATGGTGCACGACCTGTTCACCAGCTTCATTGCTAAGTTTATCGCCTGGGGCACTCTAACCGCATTAGGTTATCACCTACTCGCTGGCGTACGTCACATGTGCATGGACATGGGCTACTTTGAAGAGCTCAATTCCGGCCGTATCAGCGCACAAATCGTATTTGTACTCGCCATCGTACTATCAGTGTTAGCAGGGGTGTGGTTATGGTAAAAGTAGCTTCAACATTTGGCCGTAGCGGAACCCACGATTTTATCCTGCTACGTGCATCAGCCATCATCATGGCTTTGTACGCCATCTTCATGGTGAGCTTCTTGGTTTCAGCCGAAACCGTGAACTATGCCGTGTGGACGAACTTGTTCGCGCACTTAGGCATGAAGATCTTCACTATGTTGGCGTTAACTTCAGTTCTTATCCACGGCTGGATTGGTATCTGGCAGGTATTAACTGATTACGTCAAAAATTCTGGCTTACGAGCTTTCATTCAATTCGTAGTAAGTGTTGCACTTATCGTGTACTGGCTGGCTGGCCTGCTCGTAGTGTGGCCTGTGGAGGGTGTGTAAGTGAGCGTACAAACTCTTGAATATGATGCAGTAGTCATTGGTGCCGGCGGTGCAGGTATGCGCGCAGCACTACAGATTTCTCAGTCAGGCATGACCTGTGCACTGATGTCGAAAGTCTTCCCAACCCGTTCGCACACCGTATCTGCGCAAGGTGGTATCACCGTTGCATTGGGTAACGCGCACGAAGATAACTGGGAATGGCACATGTTCGATACCGTGAAAGGTTCGGACTACATCGGTGACCAAGACGCTATCGAGTACATGTGTAAGACCGGTCCAGAAGCGATTTTGGAACTGGAGAACATGGGCTTGCCTTTCTCACGTTTTGAGAACGGTAAAGTTTATCAGCGCCCATTCGGTGGTCAGTCGAAATCATTCGGCGGCGAACAAGCCGCACGTACAGCTGCAGCCGCAGATCGTACAGGTCACGCCTTGTTGCACTTGTTGTACCAACAAAACGTCAAGAACAAGACCACCGTTTTCTCTGAGTGGTATGCCCTTGATCTCGTGAAGAACCAAGACGGTGCCGTAGTGGGTGTCACCACTCTGAACATCGAAACTGGTGAAATCTTCTACGTGAAAGCAAAAGCCGTAGTGCTTGCCACTGGTGGTGCAGGTCGTATCTACGCCTCAACCACTAACGCGCACATCAACACCGGTGACGGCGTTGGTATGGCATTGCGTGCAGGTGTGCCAGTGCAAGATATGGAAATGTGGCAGTTCCACCCGACCGGTATCGCCGGTGCAGGGACCTTGGTAACTGAGGGTTGCCGTGGTGAAGGTGGTTACCTCTTGAATAAAGATGGCGAGCGCTTCATGGAACGCTATGCGCCAAACGCTAAAGATTTGGCCTCACGTGACGTGGTTGCCCGGTCAATGATGACCGAAATCCGCGAAGGCCGTGGCTGTGATGGTCCTTTAGGTCCGCACTTGAAACTGAAACTGGACCACTTGGGCCGTGAAGTGCTTGAAAGTCGCTTGCCAGGCGTCTGTGACTTGGCGAAGACCTTCGCTCACGTTGACCCAGCTGAAGAGCCAATTCCAGTTATTCCAACCTGTCACTACATGATGGGCGGTATCCCAACTGACGTGAATGGCCAAGCGTTGCAAATCGATGCCGACGGCAAAACGTCGCCGATTCAAGGCTTGTTCGCTTGTGGTGAAATCGCTTGTGTATCGGTGCACGGTGCGAACCGCTTGGGCGGTAACTCACTACTTGATTTGGTGGTGTTCGGTCGTGCGACAGGCTTGCACTTGGGCGATGCTTTGGCAGCCAACACCGAAGCGCGTGACGCGAGCCAAAGCGACATTGACGCAGCATTAGCGCGCGTCAACCGTTGGGAAAGCAATAAAGACGGTGAAGACCCAGTACAAATCAAGAAAGATCTACAGCAGTGCATGCAGTTGAACTTCTCGGTCTTCCGTGAAGGCGAAGCGATGAAAGAAGGCTTGGCGGAGCTTAAAGAGATCCGTGAGCGTCTGAAGAACGCCCGCCTTGATGACACCAGTGCTGAGTTCAATACCCAGCGTATCGAGTGCTTAGAGCTTGATAACCTGATGGAAACCGCTTATTCAACGGCTGTTTCAGCGAACTTCCGTACGGAAAGTCGTGGCGCACATAGCCGCGCTGACTACCCAGATCGCGACGACGAAAACTGGTTAGTACACAGTGTTTATCGTCCGGAAACGGAAGAAATGCTGAAGCGCGAAGTGAACATGCAGCCGAAGCTACGTGAAGCATTCCCGCCAAAAGCGCGGACTTACTAAGGTTAGGTGACAACGATGAAGAAGTTGAGTATTTCAGTTTATCGTTACAACCCGGATGTTGATAACGCACCTTATATGAAGGATTACACCCTCGAAATCGAGGATAATCAGGACATGATGGTGCTGGACTTGCTGTTGAAATTGAAAGAGCAAGATCCAACGTTAGCATTCCGTCGCTCATGCCGTGAAGGCGTGTGTGGTTCTGACGGTTTGAACATGAACGGTAAGAACGGCTTGGCATGTATCACGCCGATGTCTGCTCTGAAAGGCAGCAAAATTGTGATTCGTCCATTGCCTGGCTTGCCGGTGATTCGTGATTTGATTGTAGACATGACACAGTTCTACAAGCAGTACGAAAAGATCAAACCTTATTTGATTAATGACGACAAAACGCCACCAGCGCGTGAACGTCTGCAATCGCCAGAAGAGCGTGCCAAGCTTGACGGTTTGTACGAGTGTATTCTCTGTGCTTGCTGTTCAACATCGTGCCCATCATTCTGGTGGAACCCAGATAAATTCATCGGCCCGGCTGGTTTGTTGCACGCCTATCGCTTCTTGATCGATAGTCGCGACACCGCTACCGAAGAGCGCCTTGATGACCTCGACGACGCATTCAGCGTATTCCGTTGCCACGGCATCATGAACTGCGTGAATGTTTGCCCGAAAGGTTTGAACCCAACAAAGGCTATTGGACACATCAAATCCATGCTATTAAGTCGCGCGATTTAATACTATCGCGTTGATTTGCTATAGTAATGGCCGAGCTGTATCGAAATAGCCATCCAGCTTGGATGGCTATTTTTTTATAAAACGAGTGTGAAGGAACAGCGATGCAAGATGGCGTAATGCAAGCCTGGCTTGAATCCTCCCACCTAGCTGGTGGTAACATGGCATACGTTGAGGAGCTCTTTGAGCTGTACCTTGACGATCCGACTGCTGTTGGTGATGAATGGCGAAGCTTTTTCGACCAGTTGCCGCGAGAAGGTAGCGGCCATGACACCAAGCACAGTGAAATTCGTGAGCAATTCCGTAACCTTGCTAAGAATAAACTCAAGCAAGCGGGAACGGTAGTTGCCGGTGCCCCTGATCAGAAACAGGTACGTGTACTGCAACTGATCAATGCCTATCGATTCCGCGGTCATCAACACGCGAACCTTGATCCGCTCGATTTATGGAAGCAGGAACAGGTTCCAGACCTTTCTTTAGAGCATCATGATTTGTCGAAAGATGACTTCGACAAAGAATTTAACGTGGGGTCACTAGCAGTCGGTCAAGAGACCATGAAGCTTGGTGAAATCCACCAGTTGCTCGAGCAGATTTATTGTGGCTCGATTGGCGCCGAGTACATGCATATCGTATCGACCGAAGAAAAACGTTGGATTCAACAACGTCTCGAAGGTGTGCGTGGGCGTCCAGAGTTCAAATCTGAGCAACAAAAGAAAATTCTTAAGGAATTAATTGCCGCCGACGGCCTAGAAAAATACTTAGGCTCGAAGTTCCCGGGTGCCAAGCGCTTCTCGCTGGAAGGTGGCGATAGTCTTATTCCAATGCTCAAGGCGTTAATTAGCCGCGCGGGCGAGCAGGGCACCAAAGAAGCCGTGATCGGCATGGCGCACCGCGGTCGTTTGAACGTCTTAGTTAACGTACTGGGTAAAAAGCCACAAGATTTATTTGACGAGTTCGCCGGTAAGCACGCAGCCAGCAAAGGTTCTGGCGACGTGAAGTACCATATGGGCTTTTCGTCAGATTTCGCGACGCCGGGTGGCGATGTGCATTTAGCGTTGGCCTTCAACCCGTCGCATTTGGAAATTGTGAACCCAGTGGTCATGGGCTCGGTGCGAGCTCGTATGGATCGTTTAGGCGACAAAGACGGCGCTAAAGTATTGCCAATTACCATTCATGGTGATTCCGCGATTGCCGGCCAAGGTATCGTTCAAGAAACCTTTAACATGTCGCAAACGCGTGCCTTTCAGTGCGGTGGCTCGATTCGCATCGTGGTGAATAACCAAGTTGGTTTTACCACCTCGAAGCGTGAAGATGCCCGCTCAACGCAATACTGTACCGACATTGCGAAAATGGTACAGGCACCGATTTTCCACGTGAACGCCGATGATCCTGAAGCGGTCGTTTTCGTGACCCAGTTAGCGATTGATTTCCGCAACGAATTCAAACGCGACGTGATGATTGATTTGGTGTGCTACCGTCGTCATGGTCACAACGAAGCCGATGAGCCGAGTGCGACACAACCGGTCATGTATGCGAAAGTTAAAAAGCATCCTGTGGCGCGCAGCATTTATGCAAAACGCCTTGCAGATGCCGGTGTGATTAAGTCCGATGCCGAAGACAGTTTCGTTAGTGACTACCGTGATCAGCTTGATAAGGGCGAGATCGTGGTTGATGAATGGCGTGAAATGAAGGCGCATTCAAGTGACTGGTCACAGTACATTGGCAATGAATGGGATGTCGAATACGACGCCAAGATCAGCAAAGCTCAACTTGAGGAGCTTGGCATTGCCATGAGTACCGTGCCGAAGGAACATAAACTTCATTCTCGTGTGAAAAAAGTTTATGACGAACGCATGAAAATGGCGAAAGGCGAGAAGAAAGCCGACTGGGGCTTTGCCGAAACCTTAGCCTACGCGACGCTAGTGGACCAAGGTGTTCATATTCGCTTAACTGGCCAAGACAGTGGCCGCGGTACCTTCTTCCATCGTCATGCAGTGCTGCACAACCAGAACGATGCATCGACCTATATGCCGCTGAATAATATTCGTGAAGGCCAAGGCCCTATCGAAATTTACGACTCGGTGTTGTCTGAAGCTGCCGTGGTTGCCTTTGAGTACGGCTATGCCACAGCCGAACCCAAAGCTTTGGTGATGTGGGAAGCCCAATTCGGTGACTTCGTTAACGGCGCGCAAGTGGTGATTGACCAGTTCTTAAGCTCGGGCGAGCAAAAGTGGGGCCGTTTATGTGGCCTGACCATGTTGTTGCCGCACGGCTATGAAGGTCAGGGGCCGGAGCACAGCTCAGCGCGTCTTGAACGTTTCTTGCAATTGTCGGCTGACCACAACTGGTCGGTGTGTGTTCCTACCACTCCGGCACAGGTGTTTCACATGCTGCGTCGTCAGCAATTACGTCCGGTGCGGCGTCCGCTGATCGTCATGACACCGAAGTCATTACTACGCCATCCGTTGGCGGTTTCAGACATTGATGAAATGACCGATGGCGTGTTCCAAAATGCGATTGCCGAAATCGATAAATTGGACGCGAAGAAAGTTAAACGCGTGGTATTCTGCTCGGGCAAAGTGTACTACGATCTGTTGAAAGAACGCCGTGAGCGTGAACAAACAGATGTTGCGCTTGTCCGTATAGAGCAGTTGTATCCGTTCCCAGCCGAAGAAGTGGCTGAGATCCTGAAGCAATACAAGCATGTGAAAGATTTCGTTTGGTGCCAAGAAGAACCGCAAAACCAAGGTGCCTGGTATAGCAGCCAGCATCACTTTAGAGCGGCGATTCCAAAAGGCGCAGATTTAACCTACGCAGGCCGTGAAGCTTCGGCTGCACCAGCAGTAGGTTATTTATCTGAACACAACAAACAGCAACAAAAATTAGTCGATGACGCGCTAACCATTAAATAGGTGACAATTGACCATGGCTACTGATATTAAAGTTCCACAACTCCCTGAATCTGTTGCAGACGCAACAGTCGCTACTTGGCACGTGAAGCCAGGTGACAAAGTGTCGCGCGATCAAAACTTGGTCGACATCGAAACTGACAAGGTTGTCCTTGAAGTTGTCGCGCCAGAAGATGGCGAAATCGGTGAAATCATTGCCGAAGAAGGCACCACGGTTGGCGCCGAAGAAGTCATCGGTAAAATCGTAGCCCGCAGTTCTACTGCGGGGGATGCTGACGATTCGAAGAAGTCAGAATCTGCCGACAAGTCAGACGAGAAAAAAGCTGACGACAAGAAAGAGGACAAAAAAGACGAGAAACCAGCAGCCAAATCTGGCAGCGGTGAAAAACTCGAAGTCAAAGTACCACAGTTACCAGAATCAGTAGCTGACGCGACTATCGCTGCATGGCACGTGAAAGCTGGCGAGAAAGTCACCCGTGACCAAAACCTGGTCGACATCGAAACCGACAAAGTGGTGCTCGAAGTAGTTGCTCCAGCCGACGGCGTACTTGCTGAAATCAAGCAAGAAGAAGGCGCGACTGTGGGTGCTGATGACGTTATTGGTATCGTTGAAGCCGGTGGTGAAGCTGCCTCTTCTGGCGACGCGAAATCATCTGACACATCTGCTGACAGCAACGACTCAGACGATGACGGCGACAGCGAAGTCGCCGGCCCAGCCGTACGTCGCTTACTGGCTGAGCACGACCTGAAAGCGTCTGACGTAAAAGGCACTGGTAAAGGCGGTCGCGTCACCAAAGAAGACGTCGAGAAGCACGTTAAAGATGGCGGTAAGAAAGAAGCGCCTGCTGCAGCTAAGAGCGAGAGCAGCGCACCAGCAGCCGCGGGTGACCGTGATCAAAAACGTGTACCTATGACACGCCTGCGTAAGACTATCGCCAAGCGCTTGCTTGAAGCGAAGAACGCAACGGCCATGTTGACCACCTTCAACGAAGTCAACATGAAGCCCATCATGGACTTGCGTAAGAAGTACAAAGACGAATTTGAGAAGCGTCATGACACGCGTCTTGGCTTCATGGGCTTCTACGTAAAAGCCGTGACCGAAGCGCTTAAACGCTTCCCAGAAGTGAATGCTTCAATTGACGGTGATGACATTGTTTATCACAACTACTTTGACATCAGTATTGCCGTGTCGACACCACGTGGTCTGGTAACGCCAGTCTTGCGTGACACTGACAAAATGAGCATTGCTGAAATCGAAAATGGCATCCGTGACCTTGCTATCAAAGGTCGTGACGGTAAGTTGACCATGGACGACATGCAAGGTGGTAACTTCACCATCACTAACGGTGGTGTGTTCGGTTCACTGTTGTCGACGCCAATCCTGAATCCACCGCAAAGCGCTATCTTGGGTATGCACAAAATCCAAGATCGCCCTATGGCGGTAGACGGTAAAGTCGAAATCTTGCCGATGATGTACTTAGCATTGTCGTATGACCACCGCATTATCGATGGTAAAGAATCGGTAGGCTTCTTGGTCACTATCAAAGAGTTACTAGAAGATCCACAACGTTTGTTGTTGGACATCTAACAGAAGTAAAGCCGCATGTAGCATGCCATTTGCACATGCGGCTGTCTTTTTTGCGCGCAAAACTGTAAAATACGCGCGAAATTTTCGGGTAAGCAGCACTTAGCTGCTTTTGTTGTTCAAACGAATCGGAAGATCATCATGAATTTGCATGAGTATCAGGCCAAACAACTCTTCAAAGAGTTCGGTTTGCCAGTATCTGAAGGCTTCGCAGTTGATACTGCAGACGAAGCCGTTGAAGCCGCTAAGAAAATTGGCGGTGAGCGTTGGGTAGTTAAAGCACAAGTGCACGCCGGTGGCCGCGGTAAAGCGGGCGGTGTAAAGCTTGTTTCTAGCCACGACGAAGTACGTGACTTCGCTAACAACTGGTTAGGCAAAAACTTGGTCACTTACCAAACAGACGCGAACGGTCAGCCGGTAGCGAAAATCTTGGTTGAGAGCCTTACTGATATCGCTTCAGAACTGTACTTAGGCGCAGTTGTTGACCGCGCAACACGCAAAATCGTGTTCATGGCGTCAACTGAAGGTGGTGTTGAAATCGAGAAAGTTGCAGAAGAAACACCTGAAAAGATCTTGAAAGCTGTGATTGACCCAACTGTGGGTGCACAGCCTTACCAAGGTCGTGAGCTGGGCTTCAAACTGGGCCTTAACCCAGACCAAGTGAAGCAGTTCACCAAGATTTTCTTAGGCCTTGCGAAAATGTTCGAACAGTACGACTTCGCATTGCTAGAAATCAACCCATTGGTGATTACTGACCAAGGCAACCTGCATTGCTTAGACGGTAAGATCAACATCGACAGCAACGCGTTGTATCGTCAGCCGAAGATCCGTGAAATGCACGATCCTTCGCAAGAAGACGAGCGTGAAGCACAAGCAGCACAGTGGGAACTTAACTACGTTGCACTTGATGGCAACATCGGTTGTATGGTCAACGGTGCTGGTTTGGCGATGGGTACCATGGACATCGTTAAGCTTGCTGGCGGCCAGCCTGCAAACTTCTTGGATGTTGGTGGCGGCGCAACCAAAGAGCGCGTAACTGAAGCATTCAAGATCATCTTGTCTGACGACGCAGTACAAGCCGTACTGGTTAACATCTTCGGTGGTATCGTACGTTGTGACATGATCGCAGAAGGTATCATGGGCGCAGTTGAAGAAGTTGGCGTTAAAGTTCCAGTGGTTGTTCGTCTTGAAGGTAACAACGCAGAACTAGGTCGTCAGAAATTAGCAGAAAGTGGCCTGAACATCATCGCAGCAGAGAGCTTGTCTGACGCTGCTGATAAAGTGGTTGCTGCGGCAGGAGGTCAATAATGTCTATCTTGATCGATAAAAACACCAAAGTTATCTGCCAGGGTTTCACTGGTGGTCAGGGTACGTTCCACTCTGAGCAAGCAATTGCTTACGGTACGCAAATGGTTGGCGGTGTAACCCCAGGTAAAGGCGGTCAAACGCACCTAGGTTTGCCAGTATTCAACACTGTGCGTGAAGCCGTAGAACAAACGGGTGCAACTGCATCTGTTATCTACGTACCAGCACCTTTCTGTAAAGATTCAATCATCGAAGCTGCTGATGCGGGCATCGAGTTGATCGTTTGTATCACTGAAGGTATCCCGACGTTGGATATGCTTTACGTGAAAGAATATTTGACGCACAAAGGCGTGCGTATGATCGGTCCAAACTGCCCAGGCGTTATCACTCCTGACGAGTGCAAGATCGGTATCATGCCAGGTCACATCCACAAAGCAGGTAAAGTGGGCATCGTTTCACGTTCAGGTACTTTGACCTATGAAGCCGTGAAGCAAACCACAGACGAAGGCTTCGGCCAGTCAACCTGTGTTGGTATCGGTGGTGACCCAATCCCTGGTTCTAACTTCATCGACATTCTCGAAATGTTCGAAAAAGATCCAGCCACCGAAGCTATCGTTATGATCGGTGAGATCGGCGGTACTGCTGAAGAAGAAGCGGCTGAGTACATCAAGCACAACGTGACCAAGCCAGTGGTATCTTACATCGCTGGTGTTACTGCTCCTCCGGGCAAGCGTATGGGCCACGCTGGTGCCATCATCTCCGGTGGTAAAGGTACTGCAGACGAGAAGTTCGCAGCTCTTGAAGCCGCTGGCGTTAAAACCGTACGCAGCTTGGCTGACATCGGTAAAGCATTGCGTGAAAAAACGGGCTGGTAAGCCACGTTTTTTAGCAACAAGCTAAGCTAAAGGCACCTTCGGCAACGTTGGTGCCTTTTTTGTGCGCGTTCTTGTAACATGAAGCGATGCATCAAACTGCGAAAGGATAACCAGTGAAGCCAAGTATGAAAGTGCTGCTAACGTTATTGGCACTGTGCGCTTTCGCCGGTAACTCGGTGCTGTGCCGTTGGGCGCTGGCCGAGTTTGGGATGGAACCAGCGCAATTTACGTTGCTGCGACTTGTTTCTGGCGCCGGGGCGCTAGCGGTTATCGTCTGGATTGCGCAACAAAAAGGTCCGCGCGGCGTACTTGAGCGCCCCCAAAAAGCCAATTGGTGGGGCGCACTGTGGCTGACGGCATACGCTTATTGTTTTGCCTATGCATATGTAGGCCTAGCCACCGGGGTTGGGGCGTTGATTCTGTTCACCGCTGTCCAACTGAGTATGTTAGCGATCGGCGCATGGCGCGGGACACGTTATGGCGCAATCGAAATCCTTGGCATCGTGTTGGCGTTGACTGGTTTTCTGTATCTAGTTTGGCCACAGTTTGCCGAGCCGCTAACCGCTTTTGCCGTAGTGCTAATGAGCTTAGCGGGCACCGCATGGGGCGCTTATAGCACGGTAGGTCGTGGTTCGCGTGCACCTCTCGAAGATACCAAAATACACTTTGTGCGCGCGAGTCTGTTAAGTTTGCCATTGTTGGCCATGGGCTTTATCTACAGCGATCTGCCCTGGCAAGCGCTATTGCTCGCGGTGCTCTCGGGTGTGGTGACATCGGCTATCGGTTATGCGCTTTGGTTCAAGGTTTTACCGCACCTGCGGGTGAGTAGCGCCGCTGTTGGTCAGCTCTCGGTGCCGCTTATTGCTGCGCTCGGCGGATTTGTTTTTGTCGGTGAAGCGCTCGCACTCAGGTTCTTTGTGGCTAGTGCGGTCACACTAGGTGGTATCGCGTTAGTCATAAGCTATCGCGCCCAGAGTAAATAAAACAAAAATAAAACAAAGCAATAAACTAACCTTCATGGTTTTACTATTTTTGATAATAGGCTAGTCTAAATCCTGTGCAGTGACACACCACACTAAAGCTGTCGCGACGGGGACACATCAATGAAAAAGTGGATTTTGCTGGCCATTCTAGCGCTTGCCGCATGGAATTATCACCTCAATAAAGAAGCGGAAGAACGCGGCGAAGAGCGCGGTCTCATTAAAGAAATAGTGCAGGGCGTGCAGGGCGCAGTGTTCAAGCGCGATCCGCAGTACCGTTGCGATGGCCGGCGATTCTGCCATGAAATGCGTTCGGCGGACGAAGCACGGTTTTTCTTAACCAATTGCCCCGAAACTCAATTGGATGACGATGCCAATGGTATTCCTTGCGAAGAGGATTTTCCGCCCGAGACAAACTCTGATACACAAAACTAACGTCGTTATTTGCGCAATTGTTTAAATCAGTTGTATGCTTGACTCAAGATGAAGTAAAAGCAGGTAGAGGTCATGCACAAAAAGTTAGTGTTGCTAGGGCTATTGGCGTGTGCCATAGGTATTTGGTTTGCGGCTGCATGGTTGCAAGAAAATGCGCGCACCGAAGTCCAAGTGCAAATGACGAAAACCCAGCAAGATGAGTGGTTTGTAGCCTACCTGTTCGATGAAAGTGTGACCCAGGCGACCTTTGTTCGTAACCCTGACCATACCCGGGTTGAACGTTGGCAACCAATAGATAATGACTACTACATTGGTATTGACGCCGAAACCAACCACGAGTTTATTGCTCGCGTCGACGGCCAAGCTTTCAACAGTGTCGCTTTTCAGCTCGAACCTTCCTACGTTAGTCTGCGCAAAGACTATGCACCGTTTTCGCCTTTTAGCGATGGCGGTATGTCTTGGTACTCGGGCCGCTTTAAAGTCTGTCCACAAAGTTGTCGTAGCGCGTTGCGTTTTGATTACGCCTTCAGCATGGAAGCCCCGCTGAGTGACTTTGTGCGTTTACCCGAGCGCAGTGAGCGCGGCGAACTGACCTGGCGGGAATCGGCAAGTGACGGTCAAGTTGTTTATGTTGGCCCGCAGCAAGCCGGACCTGCAGCCGAGCATGGTTTCGAGACAATTATTGATCCTGTTCTGCCAACCTCACTGAAACAGCGCTTGTTACGTGATGTACCTCCGCTCACAGAGTACTTTAACCAACGCATGCCGCGGCTCGCCGAGCGACCCATGTTGTTAGCTTCGTTTAGTTCAACAGATAATGGCCGTTATGGTTATCAAGGTGGCGTGATTGGGAATCAAATGGTGTTGCACTGGTATGGCCATAGCATGGCCGAGCGTATAACCGCACCTTATTTTGTTGAGGACACGCTATGGTTTGTGGCCCATGAGTTTGCACATTTGTACCAAGCCGGGCAGTTTAGCAACGATTCTGCTTGGATTCATGAAGGGGCGGCGGAGTACATGGCGCTCGAATACTTGCGCTCGATTCAAGCGAACTCGGTCTATCTTGACCATCGCGTAAGCAAAGCCAGTGAGCAATGCTTAAGTAGCTCCGATAAGTTTGAATTGTTCTACGCCTGTGGCCTGTTGTGGGCTGCTGATATTGATCAGCAAATCAAGCGTGAATACCCTCATGGTTTGTTTTTCTTATGGTACATGTACGTCGAAGCACTTGCAGATAATCCCCGCAGCGATCCGGTTGACCTCTATTTTGAGCTCATGGCGCAGCTAACCAGTGAAGACTTTGCCCAACAATTACGCGGGCAAATCGCGCAGCGTTTCGCCCAGTTGGCGCCCCAACAAGTTGCCCCTTAAGCAAAAATTGAACTTTTTGCCCTGAACTGCCATACCTAACAAGGTCTTTTTGCTTTGTTAGGAGCATTCTATGAAATTTACCCAGAACAGTTTATTCGCAGCCATCGCTGCCAGCAGCTTGCTGGCGGCAACACAAGCGATGGCCGACGATCATCAACTTGAACAAGCCCCAGGCTATTACCGTATGAATGTGGGTGACTTTGTGGTCACGGCGCTCAATGATGGCACGAGGCCTATGGCGGCACATAAATTATTGCATTGGGATGAAGAAAAGATCCGTGGGGCAATGGCGGAGCACTTCATGGATTCACCTGTGGAAGGTTCGATCAATGGCTTTCTGGTTGATACTGGTGAGCAACAAATCTTGATTGATACCGGCATGGGCAAGGGCGTAAGCCCGAGTCTTGGCAAGCTTACCACGCACCTTGAGGCGGCGGGCTATACTTTGGGCGATATCGATGCGGTCTATATCACGCACTTTCACGGGGATCACGTGAGCGGCTTGGTCAATAACGGCGAACGCGTTTTTACCAATGCCAACGTCTATGTGCATGAGCGCGATGCTGACGCAGAGAGCGCGCAAGCTAAATATGCACCTTATAAGGCCGCAGACGCGTTTATGACCTTTGCTGATGGCGAGAGCCCGCATGCAGGCATTAAAGTTAATCCGGCGCCGGGTCATACGCCTGGGCATAGCGTTTATCATGTTGAAAGCGAAGGACAAACCATGGTGGTATGGGGGGATACCCTGCACGTTGCCGGTGTGCAGTTCGCCCATCCAGAAGTCACGATTCAGTATGATAGCGATCCTGAAAAAGCTCGTGAGCAGCGACTGCAGTTATTCGAAACTATCGCCGAGAATGAGTACTGGGTTGCCGGCGCGCACATTGCCTTTCCAGGTATTGGTCGCCTGAAAAAAGAAAATGACGGATACCGTTGGGTACCCGCCAATTATACCACCCGCATTGATCAGCCTAAGTAGAAAGCTTAAGCGAGTTCAGCAATGGCTTCGTCAGCAGCTTGTAAGGCTTGCTGGCGAGGCTCTTCACCTAGATTTACGCCTTCTGCACGAATGACCGTCACGTCAGTGATACCAATAAAGCCTAAGGCATTGCGTAGATAGCTTTCTTGGTGGTCCATCGCAGCCGCAGCGCCTTCACTGTAGATGCCACCACGGCCCGAAGCGATGTATACCTTCTTACCTTTGAGTAAGCCTTCGGCACCTTGTTCGGTGTACTTGAAGGTAACGCCTGCTTTCAATACGCGATCGAACCACGCTTTCAGTTGCGTTGGAATGGTGAAGTTGTACATCGGTGCGCCGATGACAATGACGTCTGCGGCAAACAACTCAGCCAAAAGCTCTTCGGTTAATGGGTTTTCTTCAGCCAACAAGGTTTCCGCGTCAAGGTGCGGCACGGCGTTGGTCACCAAGTCACGGTACACCACGGTATCGTTGTCGCTTTTGACGCGCGCAACGATCTGCTTGCTGAGTTTACGGCTGACCGATTGATCGACAAAAAGTCCTGAATCTAAATGTAAGATCGTCATAAAAAGTTCTCCGAATACGTGTGCGCTGTAATTTAAGTGTTGCCTAGTTTAACAAGTTCCAAAAATGGTGGTAGATGGTTATAATGGAAGCAATCGTTCCATAATTGGAACATTTAGCCGGTCTACAAAGGAAAACGTTGCCATGGCTCTTCCGGATCTCACCAATTACCTGATTTTTGCACGTGTGGTGCAGGCGGGTAGCATTAGTGCTGGTGCACGTGACTTGGGCATGCCAAAGTCGACGGTGAGCCGACGGCTGACGGAGCTCGAAGAAGAGCAGGGCATTCGCTTAGTACACCGCACCCGGCGTGGGCTCAAATTGACTGACGTAGGCCAAGCTTTTCTAATTCATTGTGAGGCATTAGTCAGTGCAGCCGAGGCGGCACAACAAGTCACCCAGTTGGTGCGGGAAACACCACGCGGCACGGTTCACCTGAGTGCGCCATACGCCTTGAGTCAAAGCTTACTGACAGAACTATTGCCGCCCTTTATGCAAGCCTATCCAGAGGTGGATGTGCACCTAATGGTCACCAATCGCCCTGTGAGCTTGGTTGATGAAGGCATTGATGTGGCGCTGCGCGTGCGCTCAAGTATTGAGGATTCGTCGCTGATTGCTCGCCCCCTCGCGGATTCTCCGCTAACGCTTTATGCCGCGCCCAAATTACTGAAGGCGCGCGGGGTACCGAAGCACCCGTTAGATTTGATCGATTTCCCCCATCTTTCCTTGCATTACACCAGCGGACGCTATGTGTATCAATTGAATGCCGACGATGGCGACCAACTGACGATTTCTTTTCAGCCGCGTCTGGTCACCGACGATATGATTGTGCTGCGTGAAGCGGCCATACAAGGCGAGGGCGTGGTCGCGTTGCCCAACTACCTGTGCGCCGAAGCGGTTGCCGCTGGCCAGTTGCAACAAGTCTTGCCGCACTGGCAGTTACCAGTGGGGATTATGCATTTAGTTTACCCACATCGCCGCGGCTTACTTCCGGCCGTGCGCGTCCTGATTGATTACTTGGTCGAACATATTCCTGTGCTTGCGCAACGTTCCTTATTGATCGGATAGCCGATGCTCTCTACAATCATTTAAACAATCGTTTGAAAAAGAGCAGAACAACAATGGATTTTCAGCCCAGTGCCAAAACGTTAGATTATCGCAAGCGACTGATTCAATTTATAAAAGAAAACATTGAACCGATTGAATCGAATTACCACAAAGAATGCCGTCGGTTGAATCCAGATGCCAATTGGCGCAACTGGGAAGTACCGCCGATTGTTGCTGAACTCAAGGCTAAGGCGCGTGCGGCTGGGTTATGGAATCTCTTCCTACCCGACGCTGAGCTAGGCGCTGGCCTAACCACGTTAGAGTACGCGCCCTTGGCGGAAGTCATGGGGCACAGTCTACTCGCGCCGGAAATTTTCAATTGCAATGCGCCTGATACTGGCAACATGGAGGTGCTGTATCACTTTGGTTCCGACGCGCAAAAGCAAGCATGGCTCACGCCTTTACTTAATGGCGAGATCCGCTCGGTGTTTTGCATGACCGAACCTGACGTGGCCTCATCGGATGCCACCAATATGCAAACCTCAATTGTGGCGGATGGCGACGAGGTGGTCATTAGCGGCCGTAAGTGGTGGTCGACGGGTTTGGGCCACCCAGATGCGAAATTTACCATAGTGATGGGCTTAACGGACCCAGATGCAGCCAAGCACCAACGGCACTCGATGGTACTGGTTCCTCTTGACACTCCTGGCGTGAACATAGAGCGTATGCTCCCCGCCTTTGGTGAGTACGATGCGCCTTATGGCCATGGTGAAGTGATTTTTGACCAGGTGCGGGTGCCGAAAGCCAACGTCATTGGTGATTTAGGCGATGGCTTTAAGATTGCTCAAGGGCGTCTCGGGCCAGGGCGTATTCACCATTGCATGCGGGCGTTAGGTGCGGCTGAGAAGGCCTTACAGCTGTTTATGAAGCGCGGCCAAGACCGCATCGCTTTTGGTAAGCCATTGTTGCAGCTTGGCGGCAATCTTGAGCGCGTAGCCGACATGCGTATTGCTATTGACCAAGCGCGCCTATTGACCTTCTTCGCCGCGTGGAAAATCGATCAAGTCGGTGCCATGAAAGCCTTAGCCGAGATCTCAGCGATTAAAGTGGTGGCTCCGAATGTATTACAGCAGGTTGTGGATGAAGCTATTCAGCTTTATGGCGGTGCAGGCGTGAGCCATGACGTACCGCTCACGCAACTGTTTGCCGTGGCGCGGGCCTTGCGTATCGCCGATGGCCCAGATGCGGTGCATCGTGCGACCATTGCCAAAGTTGAACTAGCGAAGTATCGGGAGCGCTAACATGAGTCGCAGTGAACTTGAAGATCGCGCTGGCAAGGTCCGCGACGGCGAAGAAATTCATCGCGAGCGCTTAGCGAAGTACCTTAAGGAGCAATTTCCGCACCTTGAGGGGGATTTGCGGATCACCCAATACGCCGGTGGCGCCTCGAACTGGACCTATCGCTTACAGTTTGCCAATGCCGACTGGATTCTACGCCGTCCTCCAGCCGGCACTAAGGCCAAATCAGCCCATGACATGGGCCGCGAATACCGTTTGCAAAAAGCCTTGGAGCCGGTGTTTCGTTATGTGCCGAAAATGCTGCACTACACCGACGACGAGAGCATTATCGGTGCAGAGTTTTATGTCATGGAGCGCGTCGCCGGTATTATCCCGCGTAAGAATATGCCACGCGGGCTCGAACTAAGCGAAACGCAAACGCGCAAGCTCTGTGAAAATGCGCTTGATTGTCTCATTGAGCTGCATAGTATCGATATCAATGAGCATGGCTTAGATCAGCTCGCCAAAGGCGAAGGTTATACCGAGCGTCAAGTACTCGGCTGGAACAAGCGTTATCGGCTGGCGAAAACCTGGAATGTACCGAAAAGCGAAAAAATCATGCAGTGGCTTGAGCACAACATGCCAAAAAACGAACGTTTATGCATGACCCATAATGATTTTCGCTTCGACAACTTGGTGCTGGATACCGAGGACCCAACCCACATTATAGGTGTGTTGGATTGGGAGCTCGCCACTATTGGCAACCCACTAATGGATGTCGGTAACAGTCTTGCTTATTGGATCCAAGCCGATGACGATGCTATTGCCCGCTCTACACGTCGGCAACCGACGCACTTGAAAGGCATGCTGACACGTGACGAAGTGATTCGCTATTACTGTGAGCGTATGAACGTTGATATCGCCGACTTTAGTTTCTACGAAGTCTTTGGCTTATTTCGTTTGAGCGTCATCGCTCAGCAAATCTATTACCGCTATCACCACAAACAAACGCGCAACAAAGCCTTCAAGAATTTTTGGTTCTTGGTGCACTATCTGCACTGGCGTTGCCGCAAAATCATGCGCCAAGCCAATAAAAACAACAAGGGGAAGTCATGACGCATTCGGTACGAAAAACCATTCTTATTACTGGCGCGAGCTCAGGGTTGGGCGAGGGTATGGCACGTGAGTTTGCTGCCAAAGGTCGCAATCTAGCGCTTTGCGCACGGCGTACCGACCGCTTAGAGCAGTTGAAAAGCGAACTTGAAGCCAAGCACCCCGATTGCAAAGTAAGTGTCAAAGCATTGGACGTCAATGAGCATGAAGCCGTGTTTGAGGTTTTTAAAAGTTTTAAAGCAGAGTTTGGTAGCATTGACCGTGTGATCGTCAACGCTGGGATGGGCAAGGGCGCATCTTTGGGCACGGGGTATTTTTATGCCAATGTGCAAACCGCGCAAACCAACTTTGTTGCGGCTGTGGCCCAGTGTGAGGCGGCGTTAGAGATTTTTCGTGAGCAAAACAGCGGTCACCTTGTCACCATCAGCTCGATCAGCGCGCTCCGCGGTATGCCGCGTGCAATGACTGTTTATGCGGCCACCAAGGCGGGGTTGTCGGCATTAACCGAAGGCATTCGCGCCGATTTGATTAAGTCGCGCTCGCCCATCAAAACGAGCTGCATTATGCCGGGCTATATTCGCTCAGAAATCAACGAGAAGGTGAAGAACACGCCCTTTATGATCGATAACGAAACCGGTTGTCGGTTGCTCGTTAAAGCCATCGAGAAAGAGCCGGTGAAGGCTTATGTACCAAGCTGGCCGTGGGCGCTTATCGGCTTTCTGATGAAGCGCCTACCGCTGAAAATGGTCATGAAACTTGGCTAATCCTTGCTGTTTGCAGGGCGACAATCGTTGACCCGCTCAGTGGCGACACTGAGTGTGGCGGCGCCGCCAGCGGCGAGCTCATAAACAAAAGAACTTGCCGCAACGCTCAAATCACCTCGCGATGCTTCATGTAAAATCATTAGGCGACGATCTTCCAAAACGATGCCCACACAGCCTGCGGCCTTTGGCGAAGTAGCTAGGCGTTGCCAATCCTGTTCGACGAGTTTCTGGGCCCAAACTTCATAGCCCTCCCAACTTGGATTTGAGCCGCGCTTGCACTGATACACATATAACTGTGCCGCACTGTCCGCGGTAACTAGGGTTTCAATGGATTGGCAATTGGCGACCGTAGGCGGTTCAGGTTCGTAAACAGTCCATTGGTAGAGCAGCACCGCGATAAAAAGCACTGCTAGAGTTATCGTCGCAGCTAAAAACCATAAGCCAATGCGTTTCATGAGTTACAATCCTATTCGTTTTTGAATTTAGTGCTGGGGGGCAGCTCTGGCGCTAGAAGTCGTTCACCTCGATAGCGTTGTACTTTGCCAAAGCGCTCGTGCCCAGCATTCCATTCCTGTTGGGCTTGTCTAACCCGATCGGCATCACTACTAACAAAATTCCACCACATGTGTACCGGGCGTTCAAATGCTTCGCCACCAAGCACTAAAACGACGGTATCGGCGGCCAATTCAAGGGTCAGCTCAGAACGGCCTGCACCTAGAAATAGCAGCTCATGACGTGCGACGGTTTTATGTAGCGCATCAAGACGCCCCTCGACCACATACAAACCATATTCATGCTGGTCATTTAAGCGCAGTTCACTAACCGCCACCCGCGGCGTCTTTAATTGCATCGCAAAAATAGGATGAAAGTGGCGTGCAGGCGAGCTGTACTTGCGCTCAGTGGTCGTGTATTCGCCCATAATTAAGGTCGCTTGGCTTTCGCCCACGGCAAACGACGGCAAGTTTTTGTAATGGTCGAAGCAGGGGGCTGTGGTTTCAGAATCCGGCGGCAACGCAGCCCACAATTGCAGGCCATGCAATGGCTCAGTCACTTGTTGTGCCGCTACTTCAGCGTGCGAAATTCCCTTGCCTGCGGTCATCAAATTCAGTTCGTTGGCGCGTAATGCCTGTTCAAAACCGAGACTGTCTTGATGCAGCAATTGACCTGAGAGGAGCCAAGTGATGGTTTGCAAGCCAATATGCGGATGCGGCGGCACGTCAAACTGTTGATAGTCGGCCGCTGCAACTGGACCAAAATGATCAAGGAAACACCAAGGGCCTATCATGCGTAACTCACGTTGAGGAACACTGCGAAAAACGCGCATGTGGGGCGTGAGTTGGCGCGCTAATGCCGGCAAGACTTTGGCGTCACGACGCGTATGCGCTGATTCACATGCTGTTGGTTGGCTTTCACTATCTGCTGGTGTGCGTGTCATAACCCATGCATCCTTTTGCAAAGTTGCAAAACCTTGACCAGAGTATGCCAGCGTTGCTGCGAAAGATCGATATTCGACTATACGCTGACTTTCTTCTTCGACTAAGATTGGTTAAGGTGAATCAACAACCTAGGAGCCACCATGATCTATGCATTGATTTTGATTGTCATCGGTATAGCAGTGGCATTGAGCGGTGTATGGGAGCAAAACTTGTTTACCATCATGCTCGGTGCCTTGCTTGAGGTTATCGGCTGGGTTTGGTTTTTCGTAAAATGGCGATCCGCTAAAAAACAGGGGCAACTCGACAACAATGAAAAGTAGTATCGTAAAACGAATTCTCGCTATCGCCTTGATTGTAGCAGGTGTTGTGACTGCCGTATTAGCGTCGAAAGATGCCGGCAGTGTGCGCTGGATGGGCTTGTTTTTACTGGTTTCAGGTATTTACTTTTTAGTAAGTCAAACCAGCAGTCCCGAGCAACGTGAGCAGGCAGCGCAACAGCGCACAGCCACGCCGCCGATAAAGTGGTATCAGTCACCGATTCTATGGGTGCCTATTGTGGCCGCCGTCATTGCTTTGGTGTCACTCTATGTCGCTAACTAAACGTTTGGTTATTTTGGCCGGCTTAGTCGGCCTGATGTTTTATAATGCCAGTGCTGAACAACTTTGGGCGACCATCATCGATTATCAGCTCAGTTGGTATAAGCTCGGTGTTCCTCTAGCTTGGGGCCTTATTTTAGGTGCTCTGGTGAATTTGATCGGGCTCACTCGCCTGGACAAATGGTTGGAGCCACTGACGTTTATCAGTGCCTCGTTGACTACCCTAGGACTTACCGGTGCTGCGGCTATCTATGCTGCGCATCAACAAGCGGGACTGTTACTTCCTGCGTTGATGATTAGTGCTATTGGTGTGGGACTTTATTTGTTTGTCTATAGTTTTGCGCGCTTTTCGGCACACAAGAAAGATGCCGTGGCAAGCAAAGATAGCGAGTCATAGCATGGATTTGAATTGTGATTTAGGCGAGGGCTATGGGGTGTGGCGCATGGGCGACGACGCTGCAGTGATGCCGTTTATTGACCGCGCCAATATTGCCTGTGGTTTTCACGCCGGTGACTTTGCCATTATGCAAACTACGGTGCGCCTTGCTAAAGCACATGGTGTCAAGGTCGGTGCCCATCCCAGTTACCCCGACCGTCATGGTTTTGGCCGCCGCTCAATGGCGGTAACGGCCGATGAGTTGCGGGCACAACTGCTGTATCAAATTGGCGCATTACAAGCTATATGCCATGCTGAACAAGTGCCTTTGCGCTATGTGAAGCCCCACGGGGCGCTGTACAATGACATGCAAAATGATGTAACGCTGTTCACCCAAGTGGCGCAAACTCTTGGTGAGCTCAATCGTGGTCGTGCGCAACCGTTGCAGCTCATGACTTTAGCGAAAGTGCAGCGTGAGCGAGAGCTAGAGATTGCGGCAAAATACGATGTCGAACTGATATTTGAAGCCTTTGCCGATCGTTGCTACGAAAGTAACGGGCAGTTACGTGCTCGCAGCTTTGACGGAGCCGTATTACATGACCAAGACGCCATTGTGGCGCAAGCGCTAGCGTTCTCGCGTGGTGAAGCTATTACTGCCCATGACGGTAGCGCCTTGTTGCTGCGCGCCGATACTTTATGTGTGCATGGCGATAACCCGCAAGCCCTCGCAGCGGTGAAAGCTATCCGCGCTGAAATCCTATGAAGTGGCAGTTCCAAACCGCAGCTCCCGATGCCCTGATGTTGGCACTCGAAGAGCGTATTGATCTGCACGTTAACCGCAAAGTGCAGCGGCTTGCGCAAGCGCTTGCCGAGCATGAAGCGGTGCGCGAAGTAGTGCCGAGCTACCACACTCTATTAATCTACTACGACCTACTCGAAGTCAACGAAAAGCAATTGCGCCATGCGTTAGAACCTATTGTGAAGGAGCTACTGCTGGCTGATGACGAAGCCGATGGACGCGAAGCAACGCTGCATACCATTGAGGTCTGCTATCATCCTGAGGTCGCAGCCGATCTGACTGCCGTCGCCGAGCAGGCACAGTTGTCAATGGAAGCCGTGGCACAATTGCACAGCGACACCACCTATCAAGTCTATGCCTTAGGTTTCGCGCCCGGTTTTGCTTACTTAGGTGATGTGCCTGACCAACTAAGAGTCGCACGTCATCAAACGCCGCGACAAAAAGTACCTAAGGGCAGTGTTGCCATTGCCGAACAGCAGACAGCTATCTACCCGCGCACGTCGCCCGGTGGTTGGCAGTTGATCGGTCGGGCGTTGAGCTGGCCCGAGCTCAAAGCGGGGGATCAGGTGAAGTTTCAGCCGATTTCCTTAGCTGAGTTCCAGCGTCGCCACACGCAGGAGGTCAACGATGGCCGCTGAACTGCTGCGAGTTAAACAACCCGGTTTATTGGCAACCCTGCAAGATTATGGTCGCTATGGCCAGCTTGCGCAGGGGATCACCCATGGTGGCCCTATGGATGAACGGGCGTTTTTGTGGGCCAATCGGTTACTTGGTAATGGCTTTAACGCGGCGCAAATTGAAATCACTTTAGGCCAATTTCAAGCAGAGTTTACGCGCGATACCTTGTTTGTCGTCACTGGAGCCGAGTTTCCGCTGCAGTTAAATGGCCAAGCGGTGAAGACTTGGCGGGTGCTGCAAGCGCGGGCTGGGGACACTCTTACGATCGCGGTCAATGAGCGCGGCTTACGTTGTTACCTTGCCGTCGCTGGTGGCTTTGCCGCTAAACCTGTGCATGGCAGTGTCGCCACTGTTGTGCGTGATGGCTTGGGCGGCTTACGGCAAGACGGTACGCCATTGCATGCGGGCGATGCATTAAGCGCGCACGCTCCACGTCAAAAGACCTTAGAAAGTCGCCGGCCGAGTAGTCGTTTGCAGTTGAGTATACCGCAACAACCAGTACTCAATGTTGTACCCGCCGCACAGTGGGTCAAGTTCAGTCGTGACGCACGCGAGCAGTTTGTCAGTCAGAGCTATGAAGTGACGGCGCAGCAAGATCGTATGGGCGTGCGTTTTAAAGGTTTGCATAAGCTTGCCGATGTGCCGCAGTCGATGATTTCCGAGCCGCTCCCGCTCGGCAGCATTCAAATCCCTGCCGATGGCCAACCCATTGCCATGATGAATGACCATCAAACCTTGGGCGGGTACCCAAAGATAGGCGTGTTAACGTGGACTGCACGTAGCATTCTGGCGCAGCTACCAGCAGGGCGAAAAATCCAGTTTCTCTGGCAAGAGCTGGATGAAGCGCAGCGTGAACTGCGCCAAGTGTATCGGTTTTTCAATATCCGCCGCTGAGCCTTGCCAGCAGGCCAAGAAACTGCGATCATAACGCTCTTTTTTGGAACGAGAGTGGAGTAGTAACGTCCATGGCAGCAGATGCGCCTCGCAGTAACTTTATTCGTCAGATCATCGACAAAGATCTTGCCAGTGGCAAGCACTCGTCGGTGCATACCCGGTTCCCACCTGAGCCGAACGGCTTCCTGCACATTGGTCACGCCAAGTCGATTGTGCTGAATTTCGGTATTGCTGAAGATTACCAGGGCCAATGCAACCTGCGCTTTGATGACACCAACCCGCTGAAAGAAAAGGTCGATTACGTTAATTCGATTCAAGAAGACGTAAAGTGGCTGGGTTACGCTTGGGAAGGTCAACCACGGTATTCGTCGAACTATTTTGACCAGTTGCATGCCTATGCGGTGGAACTGATCGAGAAAGGTTTGGCCTATGTCGACTTTTCGAGCCAAGACGAAATGCGTGAAATGCGTGGCACCTTGAAAGAGCCTGGTAAAAATAGCCCCTATCGTGATACCTCTGTAGAAGAAAATCTGCAGCATTTTGCCGACATGACCGCCGGTAAATACGAGGAAGGTAAGGCGGCGTTGCGCGCCAAAATCGATATGAGCTCGCCGTTTATGGTGCTGCGTGATCCAGTGATTTATCGTGTGCGTTTCGCTCACCATCACCAAACTGGTGACAAATGGTGCGTTTACCCAATGTACGACTTCACGCACTGTATTTCGGATGCGTTAGAAGGCATTACTCACTCACTGTGTACCTTGGAATTCCAGGATAACCGTCGTTTGTATGACTGGGTGTTGGATAACATCAGTATTGACTGCCACCCACAGCAGATTGAATTCTCACGCCTGAACCTGCAGTACACCGTAATGAGCAAGCGCAAGCTCAACTTGTTGGTGGAAGAAGGTAAAGTCAATGGCTGGGATGACCCACGGATGCCGACCATTGCCGGTATGCGTCGTCGCGGTTACACGCCAAGCTCAGTGCGTGAATTCTGTCACCGTATTGGCGTCACCAAAATGGACAATCAGGTCGAGATGAGCATGCTCGAGGCCTGTATCCGTGATGAACTCAACCACGGCGCGCCGCGTGCCATGGCGGTTATTGATCCGGTGCGTTTGGTGATTGAGAACTATCCTGAAGGTGAAGTGGAGCAGTTACAAGCACCGAATCACCCGAATGACGAAAGTATGGGTACGCGCGAAGTGCCTTTTGCACGTGAAATTTTTATTGAGCGTGAGGACTTCCGTGAGTCAGCGAACAAAAAATACAAGCGTTTGGTGCTCGACAAAGAAGTGCGCTTACGTAACGCTTACGTGATCAAAGCGGAGCGGGTCGAGAAAGACGCGGACGGTAATATCACCACCATTTTCTGTAGCTATGACCCTGACACTTTAGGCAAAGATCCAGCCGATGGCCGCAAGGTGAAAGGCGTGATTCATTGGGTCGCGGCAGAACATGCGAAGCCCGCGGAATTTCGTTTATATGACCGTTTGTTTCAGGTGCCAAATCCAGCCGCTGAAGAAGACTTCTTTAGTACCTTGAACCCTGACTCGTTAGTGGTCAAGCAAGGTTACGTGGAGCCAAGCATGGCTACAGCGGAAGCAGAGAAGCCGTTCCAGTTTGAGCGTATTGGTTACTTCTGTGCCGATAGCAAAGACAGTTCAGCAGAGCACTTGGTGTTTAACCAGACGGTAGGTTTGCGTGATACCTGGAATGACGAGGCTTAAGCACGCTTAAGCCCCGTTTTGCTAGTGCTTTCTAGTTTAGCGTCGCTAGCTCGATTCGAGCGGCGGCGCCGTACAACTCACTCGAGTCGCCTTCCACTGTACCCTCAGGCGTAATGGTCGGCCACAATTCTGGCAGATCAGCCAAAATACCTTCAACTTCTGCCAGTGCTGCCGCATTAGCGTCTTTTTGTACTTCAGTAAGCTCAGCAATGCGCGCTTTGGCGACCGTAGTAAAGCCATAAGCATCTTGGAACTCATGTACGTTGACGACGTTGCCAGACTTCACGCCAATGTCGTATTCCTCGGCCGCGGTCAGTAACATGGTGCTGAGGCTCATCAACACGTCGTTGACGGCTTTCTTTTCAACTTGTTCAGCAGCGGTGATGGCGTTTACGAGGTTGGCATAGGCCGTGTTCACCGCATCGTCACCTTGTTCTTGGTTTACGGCGTCGGCCAAAGCGCTTAGCTCTGCGCCAAAGCCTTCGACACCACGGGCAGTAAAGGCTGGTACTAATGCCGCGTAAAGCTCATCTTCAGGATGCTTCATATGAGTTTTCGCCATGGCCAAGTGGCCTTGGTCATAGAGCTTTTTGCCGACATACAAATGGCCACGAATCAGCCCCAAGCGTGCGAGATAAGCACTGTCATTGACGCGCAAATCAACCACTCCTGAACCTTCACCTTCGCCTTCGCCCTCGCCAGCACCGGCAAAAGGTGCCACGATGGTCATATTCTGTTGCTGCATAGGCTCAAGGTCAGTGTTGTCTGCCTGCGCAGCGCCGGTGCCAAGCACCGCAGCGCCAACAGCAAGCCAAACTTTACGTTTCTCGTACATTCTTTACCCCTTTAGTTGCGTGTCTGTAACGGGATTCGTTATACTGCACATAATTCCACAAATGAGAGTCATTCTCAATAGCGCATCCTATGATCCTACATATCGAAAACGTTATTGACCGCGGCACGCTGTCAGTGATTCGTGACAAATTAACCCAAGAACAATTTACCACTGGCGCGGAAAGCGCCGGTTGGGCCGCCAAACAGGTTAAAAATAACCAACAAATTCGTGCGCCACATCCTTTGATCGAATTGCTGCATAAACGTTTAGAGCAACATGAGCTGTTTAAAGTTGCAGCGCGACCGGCCCATTTCGTCAATGTGATGATCAATCGTTACGATCAAGGTCAAGCCTACGGCACACACATGGATGACGCGCTCATGGGCACTACCCGCACAGATATGTCATTTACTCTAGGTCTAACGCCATTGAGTGATTATGAGGGCGGTGAGCTAGTGATCGAAGACAGTTCCGGTGAGCGTGCGTGGCGGCTCGAGCAGGGCGATGTACTGTTATATCCCACCCAGTTCTTGCACCGGGTCAATCCGGTCAGTAAGGGTTCACGTATAGCTATGGTAGGCTGGATTGAAAGCCTGCTGCGAGAACCACAACAGCGCGAAATCTGCTTTGAGCTCTACACGGCAATGCGTCACGAATTTGAACAACAAGGTAAATCAGCGCAATTTGATGTGCTCAGTAAAACCTACAATAACTTATTGCGCCGCTGGGCGAAGCGCTAAGGATTCTTATGCAGTGTGTTTTTCAGGCCGACAATGTAGTCGAAGCAGAACTCGTGAAGGGGCTGCTGGAAGCGCACGACATTGCCTGCCACAGCGGTGGTTTTTACTTACAAGGAGCTGTGGGTGACTTGGCGGCAAGCGGCTTTGCCAAGTTATGGGTCGCGGACGAAGACGCCGGCAAAGCGCTAGCTTTGGTGGAAGAATACGAGCGCGGGGAGTTCCAAATTGCTGATGATGAACAAGCCAACGACGCTGATTAGTCAGCGTCGTGGTTATTTTCGCAGGTATCTGGCGTTTTGCATTCGCCGTACAAATATAAACTGTGGTTAGTTAGCTTGATATTATTGGCTTCGGCCACTTGCAACTGACGGTCTTCGATGACGTCATCTTCAAATTCGAACACGTGTCCACAAGTGAGACAGACCAAATGGTCGTGGTGATCTTTTGCGCTAAGTTCAAATACCGAACGGCCACCTTCGAAGTGATGGCGGGTCACAATACCGGCGTCGTCAAATTGGTTCAACACGCGATACACGGTGGCCAAACCAATTTCTTCGTTTTTCTCTAACAGGATCTTGTAGACGTCTTCAGCGCTAATATGCTGATTATCTGGATTCTTCAAAATCTCGAGGATCTTGACGCGAGGAGAGGTGACTTTCAGCCCTGCTTTTTTAAGTTGTTGTTCGCCGTTGCTGCTCATCTATCTTCACTTAGTTTGTCAGTGGTGTCGCCATTATAGGCAAAGTTTCATAAGAAAGGGAATGACCCTTTAACCTAATTGGTCAAGGGCCATCTCTTCGCGCAATTGATCGCACCATTGTTTGACGCGCTCTTTAGTGAGTTCGGGTTGACGGTCTTCGTCGATACCCAAGCCGACAAAATGCTCGTCGTCGGCCATAGCGCGTGATGCCTCGAAATGGTAGCCCGCAGTTGGCCAGTGGCCAATGATAATACCGCCGCGCGCTTCAACGATGTCACGGACGGTGCCCATAGCGTCGAGGAAATACTCGGCGTAATCTTCTTGGTCACCGCAACCGAAAATGGCGATGAGCTTATTGTTAAAGTCAATTTCTTCGAGTTCCGGGAAGAAATCGTCCCAATCGCATTGGGCTTCGCCATAGTACCAAGTCGGAATGCCGAACATGAGCAGGTCATAGCTTGCAATATCTTCTTTGCTTGATTTTGCGATATCAAACACATCGATGAGCTGCTTGCCTAATTCTTTTTGGATCATTTGTGCGACAGCTTCGGTGTTACCGGTATCACTGCCGAAGAAAATTCCAACACTTGCCATAGTCTTGTTACTACCTTAACGAAATGATGAAAGGGCAGGCTTACAAGCCTGATTCCCAGATAACTTGAATAATGCCTTTGGCGATGAAACCGGCGCAGCCGAGAAACAGCACCAGCCACACAAACCAGCGGCCGAATTTTGGGACGTCACCTTTTTTGAGGACGTCTTGAATCGCCAAACCTATGAGTACAAACAAAATTGCGATGGCAAAATTAGTACCCAGAATCTCGATGGTTTCAAAATGCTCTGACAACATAACAGCGCTACCAGTTCGACCAAAAATGTGCGGCGATTATAACACGCTAGGCCTCTAGGTGCGAGAATGTTGCTCCAGAAAGCTGCGCGCCAGACGGTTAAAAATACGTGGCTTTTCGGCGTGTAACCAATGGCCGGTGCCTTCGATAATCTTGATATCAACATCACTAAAGCGCGAACTTACCGCGTCACGGTGTGCCTCGGTGAGATAATTCGAGTCACCACCTTTGATGAACAACACAGGTCCATCGTAGCTGCCTTCGCGCACGCCGCCAGAAATCTCTTCGTAACAAGCGTCAATAACTGGCAGATTTAGGCGCCATTGGTACTGTTCGTTTTCACGTTTTAAGTTTTTCAGTAAGAATTGCCGTACGCCACGTTCGTCGACGGCTTTCGCGAGTTGCTTGTCGGCATCTTGCCGCACCTTAACTTGACTCAAATCAATGTTCTCTAAAGCGTCGAGAATGTGCCGATGCCGCGCATCGTAAGGCGCTGGTGCAACGTCGGCGACAATGAGCGTTTGCACGCGCTCTGGGTGCGTAAGGGCAAATTCCATGGCTAACTTACCGCCCATGGAATGGCCGACTATACTGACGTGGTCGAGCGCTAAGTGATCCAGCAGGCGTTCAACATCTTTGGCCATAGCGGCGTAACTCATACTGTCGCTATGAAAGGAGTCACCGTGATTACGGCAGTCCATAACAATGACTTTATGGTCTTTTTCAAGATCACGGCCAAGACGTTTAAGATTATCCAGATCGCCAAATAGGCCATGAATAAGCAACACGGCAGGGCCTTTATCACCCATAATTTCGTAATTAACGATGTTTTCTTGCTGATCAGTCATAGTGAATTCCTGTACCCTCGAGGTCGGTTGAGTATAATAGCGTGCATAGTGCTAGCTATAAACCTAAAAAGAAGTGAAGGCGCATGAGCAAAAGAATCGAAATAGAAGACGACATTTATCGGTATTTGGTAAGCCATACCGAAAACATTGGCGAGAGTGCATCCTCCATTCTGCGCCGCTTGTTGGGGCTAGAAGGCACGGCAACCAGTGCGGAAGTTGAACCGCCGGTGGCAGAACAAGCCCATGGACGCACGATTTTTGACACCATGACCAGTGCTGATTTGGCCGGCCAACGCAGTGTGGTTGCGCGTTTCTTATATATTTTAAGTATGCTGCACAAATGCCATCCGCAGACTTTTGCTAAAGTTTTGCAGATCAGTGGTCGTGATCGGCAGTATTTTTCGCGCAGTGCGGCCGAGCTCGAAGCCAGTGGCACCAGTACTAATCCTAAGCAAATTCCTGATGCTGAATTCTACGTGGTGACCAATAACAACACCACGCGAAAGAAATCGATGCTCACGCAAGTGGCGTTAGAGCTGGGCTATGATCAGGATCAAGCAGAACGCATCAGGGACTTTCTCTAATGGCATTGCATGAACGCGCTGGACAACCAGCACTCGCCGAAGATCTTACCAATATTGCGAAGTTGGTGAGCGCCTATTTCGTTAACGAAGTTGACCCACGCCAGCGTGCGCAACAAGTGCAATTTGGCACTTCAGGCCACCGCGGGTGCGCGTTCGATAGCTCGTTTAACGAAGCACATATTCTCGCTATTAGCCAAGCATTGGTCGCCTATCGTGAAGAGCAAGGTATTACCGGGCCTTTGATGTTAGGCCGCGATACCCATGCCTTATCCGAAGCTGCCTATATGACGGCGCTAGAGGTTTTCATTGGTAACGGCGTTGAAGTTCACGTGCAAAGTGACGACGGCTATACACCAACACCTGTGATCAGCAATGCGATTCTAAGCTACAACAAAGGCCGCACGACTGGGCTTGCTGATGGTGTGGTGATCACGCCTTCACATAATCCGCCAAGCGACGGTGGCTTTAAGTACAACCCTCCCCATGGCGGGCCAGCAGACAGTGATGCCACCAAGGTGATCGAAAAATATGCGAATGCGCTGTTGTCATCGGAATTAATGGGTGTCAATGCAGTCAGTTATGCCGAAGCTCGGGCGAGTCAACTGCTCAAGCAAGTAGATTGGCGCACGCAGTACATTGATGGGCTGGCACAGGTTATCGACATGGAGGCTATTGCCAAAGCCAACTTGCGTATCGGTGTCGATGCCATGGGCGGTGCGGGGGCCAGTTATTGGCGCTTGATTGCCGAGCACTACGGCCTGGAAATTGATGTCTACCACGATGAAGTCGATGCCAGCTTCCGGTTTATGGCGCTCGATAAAGACGGCAAAATCCGAATGGATTGCTCGTCGCCTTACGCGATGGCGTCATTACTGCACATGAGGGGCGATTATGATGTGGCGGTGGGCAACGATCCCGACTATGACCGCCATGGTATTGTCAGTCCAACCCATGGGCTATTGAACCCCAATCATTACCTAGCCATTGCCATTGACTACTTGTGCAAACACCGCAATTGGCCAGCGTCTGCAGCCATCGGAAAAACCCTGGTATCCAGCGCGCTTATTGACAGGGTAGTGGCGCAACATGGGCGGGCATTGAAAGAAATGCCTGTGGGTTTTAAATGGTTTGCGCAAGCGTTGCACGACGGCAGTATTGCTTTTGCCGGCGAAGAGAGCGCCGGGGCGACCTTTTTAGACAAGCAAGGAAAGCCGTGGAGTACCGACAAAGACGGCATTATTCTAGCGCTACTCGCGGCGGAAATCGTTGCCGTGACGGGGCAGGATCTAGGTGATTACTATCAGAACCTGTGTCGCCAGCACGGCACTAGCTATTATCGCCGTGTCGATGCGCCATCAACGCCTGAGCAAAATAAAGCTTTCGGTGCTATCCGCGCGTATAAACTCAAGCTTACCGAGTTGGCGGGCGATGCGGTGACGGACATCATGACCAAAGCACCGGGCAATGACGCACTTATTGGTGGGGTTAAAGTGACCACGGCGAACGGCTGGTTTGCGGCACGCCCCTCAGGCACCGAGCCCATTTACAAAATCTATTGTGAAAGCTTCGTCAGTGAAGCGCACTTAGATGAGCTCGCTAGCGCCGCGCAAGCACTGGTGACAAGCTGGTTACAGCCTAAATAAATCGGGTACGGACGCTCAGTCTAACTGACTGAGCGTTCCTTAGTTTCGTCTTCCTCGTCTGCTTCTTCGGCTTCGCGCTCTGCCAACTCCACTTGATATTCATGTTCATCGACCAACGTAGTGAGTAGCTCGTCTGACGTCTGTGACGGACCCAACATGGCATAACTACTGCTAAGTTGTTCATCGGCCTTAGCACGGCGGGTAACACGGTAGAGTGAATAAAGACAAACGACGATGGTTAGCGCCATAATCAGTAAGAAAAAGTAGTCCACGGCGCCAAATTGCATCAAAGCAGCTACGGCGGGAGCTCCAATAATTGAACCCACACCACCAATCTTGATAATGGCTCCGGTCGCACCGACCATCTGATCTTTTTCGAGGTAATCATTGGTATGCGCCATACCTAGCGAATAGAGTGGTAAGACGCAGGCGCCAAACAGGCCGACGCATAAGTAAATAAGCCAAGCAACTGAGGCGCCCAGTTGCGCCAAAATAAACGCCATAATGGCGCCTAAACCCGCGCAAACGGCCATAATAATTCGGCGATCAAAGCGGTCCGAAAGAAGCCCGATAGGGGCTTGTGCAAGCATGCCACCAAGAATAAATGACGCCATAAATAACGAGACTTGCGCAACGCTCAAGCCAATATAGGTGGCGTACATTGGCCCAATACCATAAAACATGGCGTAGCAGGCCTGCATAATAAATGCGTTGACGATTCCTAAGGGCACTAACTTGAAGAGGCTGCGGATCGGAACTTTCTTGGGTTCGTGGGTGGTGGGCTCAACGGTCACACTGATCAGAATAGGGATAAGTGCCAGGTTAATTAACAGCGCTACTATCGCAAACGCCAAAAAGCCAGCTGGGTCGGCGACACCAAGAATAAGTTGACCGGCCACCAAGCCACCATAAATGAGAACAAGGTAAACAGAGAGTAAAGTGCCTCGGTTTTTATTGTCCGCCATGGTATTCAACCAACTTTCGACAATCACGAAAATTGCCGAAATGGCAAAACCCGTTAGAAAGCGCATGATAAACCACACGGTCGGATCGACCCAGATCGCCTGAATAAGAATTGAGGCGGCGGCGAGTGCGGCCAGGCCACCGAAAGCACGGATATAGCCAACGCGCCGAATATCCTTGGGCGCGCGGGTGGTACCGAACAAGAAGCCAATAAAATAGGCCGACATAATGACACCGGTGGTTAGGGTGCCAAAGTTTTCGATGGTTGCGCGTAAACTTAACAGGGTACTGGTCATGCCCACGCAGATGCCAATTAAAGTGATACTGGTGAGTAACGAGCTAATGGCGCGTAGTTGTTGTTTGAGCATGCCAACAGATCCTTGCGAACGCGTGAGCGAATAGGCGAAAAATTAGGGAAAGTGTAACACGGAAGCATTTTTTCGGAAACGTCAAGAGGTTATCCACAGCTTGTTACTTGCTCGCTGGGTAGGGGCTGTTTATGATGTGCAAAGAAGAGGTCAATAGGAAGCTTATGCGACAGATCATTTTGCTAGTTGGGTTGGCAATTTTTGGCGTGCTGGGATCAAGCCTGATCAATCCCAGCGTGAGTCATGCCGCGGTGGAGTTGAAAGGGCTTTACCAGTTTCGGGTGCAAGTGAATAGCCAAGCGCCAGGCGAGCGACAACAAGCATTGCAAGAAGCGCTTGAAGCCACCTTGCTGAAGCTCACGGGTGACAGTCAGTTAGATGGGCATCCAGTGGTGAATCAAGCATTACGCAATGTGCGCGATTATGTTGTGCAATACGGTTACCAACAAGATGATCAGCTCTGGTTGTGGGCGCAGTTCGATCAGAGCCAAGTGGATCGGCTAATCCAAGAGTCGGGCTCAGGTATCTGGAGTAATTTGCGACCTAAGTTACTGGTCTGGTTGGTCGGTGAAAACGACGACCTGCAACGGCAACTCTTTGCTGCAGACAGCGAGGCTATTGTGGTGCAGCAACTAAAGAATGCTGCGCAACGACGCGGTTTACCGATCCAGCTACCGCTACTCGACCTGAACGACAGTATGACAGTCTCGGTGATCGATGTGTGGGCACGCTTTATGGACACCATAAGCTTCGCGAGCACGCGTTATAGCCCTGATGGTACTGTGGTTGCCCGTTTTTATCGTACCGATCCCAGCATGATCACCGAACAACAACCCGAAGCTTGGTCCGGTGACTGGACCCTGCACATTGGAGAGCTGCGGTGGAGTGGCTCAGTGCGCGCGATGGATCGAAGTGAAATAGGTGCCTTAATCATTGCTGATGTTACCGATCAGCTTGCTGCGCGTTATCGCATTGGTAGTCAAACCGACACCTTACAGGATTGGACGGTAACCATTGAGAACTTACACAAACTTGAGCACACCATCGCTGCGGAACAGCTATTGGCCGCTATGCCCGCGGTGCTTAACGTGCAATTGGTGAGCTACAATGGCCGTGCCGCACAGTATGTTTTGCGTTTGCAAACTGACCCAGCACGCATTCGCCAAGCCATGGATTTGAGTCCGCAACTCGAGGCTTTGATGAGTGACGAAACGCCTGATGCCAATGAGCAAGCCGCGCGTTTTAGGTGGGTCGACTGATCATGACCTTGCAACAATTGCCGCTAAATGTGCAGCTGCCAAGTAATCAAACCTTTGCCACTTTGGTGGCAGGGCCCAATACCGAGGCGTTAGCGTTGGTGCGAACTGGGCCAGAGGCCTTGGTCTATCTGTGGGGCGGTGCTGGTGTCGGCAAAAGCCACCTCTTGCATGGGGTCTGTAATGAGCAAGCTGAACAGGTGATTTACCTGCCGTTAGCTGAGCTAAAAGACAGCATGGATGCCGGTATATTGCGCGGTCTCGAAAGTTATGAGTTAATTTGTTTAGATGATATTGATGCCGTTCTTACCGACGAAGCCTGGTGTTTCGAAGTGTTTGCCCTGCTGAACCGTGTGCGAGACGACGGGCGAGCCCGCTTATTGGTCACCGCCAGTACCTCGCCAGCGCAACTTCAATCAGCTTATCCTGATGTGCAATCGCGTTTGAGCTGGGGTTTGGTGGTGCAACTGCAACGCTTGAGCGACACCGAAAAAGTTGTTGCCCTGCAACGACGCGCCCATGCAATGGGGTTGGAATTACGCAGCGATACCGCACAGTTTATGGTGCAGCGCTTAGGGCGGGATTTAGCAGATCTCATGCAAAGTCTGGAGCGGCTCGATAAAGCCTCGATTGCGGCACAACGCAAGTTGACGATTCCTTTCGTCAAAGCCGTATTGTCTATTTAGCGGCGCTTTAGCCGTCTTGTTCGTCTTTTAACTTTTTCAAACCCAAGCCTAGCGCGCGGCCCTGATTGCGAGCGAAGAGTGTGCACCCAGCGAATGCCAAAGTGGTCAGTAGTAATTCAATCGCCGCCCACCAGCGCTGTTCAGGCGCAATATAAAGCATGGTTAAGCTATGCAAGAAGTACCACATGAGAATGAAGTTTGCCCACGCATGGGTGTAGGGCTTAGCGCGCAAAATACCAAACAATGGAAACAGCAAGGGCAGCACGTAGACGATGACTTTAAAGAGCATCGACTGCGCGCTAAAGTCGGTGGCAAATTGCCAGAGCAGCACCCAGATCAATAAGCCCACATAACTCACCAAAGCAAGCCAACGGTAACGAGCTATGGTCGGATCCATACATCTATTCCTTTTCTAATGATTAAGCACTTGTGCGCAGCTGTTGAGCTGCTCGCGTGACGCGTTCGCCTAGCTGTTTAGCTAGCGATTGTTCATGCTGGTCAAGGTTCTTACCTGCGGCGTGCTCCACGTGTGAGGCACCGTATGGCGAACCCCCTGCAGCAGTTTGTTGTAGTTCGGGCGCTGTGTAGGGAATGCCGAGTAACATCATGCCGTGGTGCAACAGCGGTACGCCCATGGCCAACAGCGTACTCTCTTGCCCACCGTGCATGGAGCTACTTGAGGTAAAGACCGCAGCGGGTTTATCCACTAAGCTGCCCTTAAGCCAGTCCCGCGAGGTTTGTTCCCAAAACTTTTGTAGGCCGCTGTACATGTGTCCAAATCGCGTTGGACTCCCCATGATCAAGCCGTCGCACTTGGCTAGGTCATCAGTTTCGATAACTAGGTCGCGCTGACATGCCGCGTCGCCCTCACAGTTGACGGTGCGCAACACCGCTTCGCCGCCGGCTTTGCTGACGCCATTGGCGATGGCATCGGCGAGCTGTTGGGTGGCGCCGTTACGGCTGTAATACAAAATGACTATGCGTACCGCAGCCGCCATTTATAGAATCTCCAACACCGCTTCAGGAGGTCGCCCTAAGCGCGCTTGCTCACCTTTGACTACAATGGGGCGCTCAATTAGCTTCGGATGCGCGGCCATAGCCTCGAGTAGCTTCTCTTCATCGCTTTCGTTTTTCAAATCTAACTCTTTAAAGACGTCTTCTTTTGAACGCATGAGTTCGCGTGCTGAAACAAAGCCTAGTTTGCTCAGTAAGGTTTTGAGCTCGGCGACATCGGGCGTATCTTTTAGGTATTCAATGATGTTTGGCTCGAGGCCTTGCTCTTGCAATAGGGCGAGAGTTTGGCGACTTTTGGAGCATCGTGGGTTGTGATAAATCGAAACTTGAGACATGCTACCTCCGTTAAAGACGTTATTCGTTATTCGTTATTCGTTATTCGTTATTCGTTATTCGTTATTCGTGTGTTTTTTTCTTTCTCGAGTAACGAGTAACGACAAGCGCAGCGATCGAATAACAGTTTTGTTATGAAGCTTACGGGATTTGCTATGCCTTGTCGATTACTACGCCTGTTACAACTAAGCGCCTGCCTCTGTTTGCTCAATGCTTGCGCACCTGCTGCCGACTTTCATACCAACCAAGGTCAACAACTAAGTTGGAGCGAACTCGAAGGTGAGTACGTTATTGTGAACTACTTTGCTGAATGGTGCGCGCCTTGCCTGCGTGAATTGCCCGAATTGAACGAGTTCTATCATCAGCACGGTGATAAGGCGCGTTTATTTGGCGTGAGTTTTGATGGCTTGAACAATACACAGCTTGCGGCATTACAAAGCAAACACGGTATTGAGTTTCCATTAGTGCTGAATGAACCCTTGGCGCAACTGCCGTTTGCGCAGCCGAAAATGTTACCGGCGACCTATATTGTGACGCCAGCGGGTGAGGTCAAAGGTCCGTTGTTGGGTGAGCAAACCGAAGCGTCATTACTACAGGCAATTAATGCCGCGCCTTAACGCATAGATTCTAGTTCTTGTTTGGTAGCCATGAGCTGCTCAATGCGTGCTTGAATACGGCGCTGCTCGAGCCGATTATCGTTTTGCGCATGGGCGTTATGGAGGTGGTCAATGGCGCGGTCGAATTGGCCATAGAGCGCCATCAGCTCGGCATTAGCCTCGTGCATGCCACTGCTGTTGCCGAGGCTGCGGTGCGCATCAATCAGCAAGGAGAAGGCAAGGGTGCTGTTTTGGTTGCGGACGATGTATTCGCGCAGTAACTCTATTGCTAGCTTGGCTTGATTGGCCTTAATCGCAGCGTTGGCGTAGTTCAGCGTAACCGTTTGTTCATTGGGCATACGCTGGTAGGCAAAGGCTAACATGGACAATACTTCTTCATAGCGTTCCTGCGCCAACAAAATATCAGTTTGTACGTCCAAGTAAAACGTATTCAATGGTGCTTGCTGATACAACGGCGCTAAGGCGCGTTCGGCGGCATCGGCTTGATCACTGTCGAGTAGGGCAATGGCCAAGCCATAGCGCGCGGCATTAGCAATGGCAGGGTTATCACTGGCCATGTCGCGCCGCGCGGCTTCGGCGTTATAGTTGCGTAAGTGACGGACCATTACGCGATACTTGGCTAACCAGAATGCACTCTCATCGCGGTCGAAATTGCGGTTTTGCCGAAGTTGTTCCGCTCGTACACGCGTGTCGGCAATGCGCGACTCACTGAGCGGGTGGGTTAATAACATCTCAGGGGGCTTACTGACGTAACGGTATTTTTCGGCCAGTCGGCCAAAGAAATCAGGGGCACCCATAGGGTCAAAACCGGTGTTCGCTAAAATCGATAAGCCAATGCGGTCGGCTTCTTGCTCGAACAAGCGTGTGTAATTAATACTTCGCTGTTTCATCCCCGCTACTGTGGCTTGTGCTGCGGCGATCCCCGCTTCTGGATTGGCCATACCTACCAAAATTGCGCCGAGTAGGGTGACGATCGACATCGGCGAACTGCGCTCCATGGCCTCCATATTACGCGCAATGTGGCGTTGCGAGACGTGGGCAATTTCGTGGGCAATGACTGAAGCAAGCTCAGACTCATTGCGGGTTTCGGCAATCAAGCCGGTATTGATACCAATATGACCACCGAAAAAAGCAAAGGCATTGATTTGATCTTGGTTGACCCAGAAGAACTTGAACGGAAAGCGAATATCGTTGGCGTTGCGGACCAAGCGTGTGCCCACGTCGTGCAGATAAGCATTTAGCACTGGATCACCGACAACCGGCGCCGACGCGCGGATTTGCCGCATGTACATTTCACCAATCGCTTGTTCGCGTTCAATCGACATGACACTACCGCCGGCGGTGCCAATTTCTGGCAAACGCGTCTGTTGAGCACTGGCGGAGGCGCTACCAAGGGCTAGGGCGAGGGCAATGCTAAGGGGCGCGAGGCGCGCCTTGACGGTGGACAACATCATGTTCTAAAAACCTACTGAGTACGGCTTTGTAATAGAGTCCACTATAGGGAAAAGGTTCCCATTTTTGAATAGTTTAAACTGTATAAAATCGGCAAACAGGGCTATCATGGGCGACAGCACCGCCAAACTCAGGAGAAGCTAGCGTTATGTGGGACTACTTAAAGGCTTGGTATCAACGGAAATTCTCTGATCCAGACGCTATCACGCTATTCCTGCTGCTGGCAGCCCTGTTTTTATTAATTATCTTTTTCGGTAATTTGTTGGCGCCGATTTTAGTCGCCATCGCCTTAGCCTATTTGTTGGATTGGCCGATTCAACGTTTGCAGGGGCTAGGCGCGAGCCGGTTGGCGGCGGTGTTGGTAGTGTTTCTGTTGTTTATAACCCTCAATGTGCTACTGATCCTGTTCTTTGTGCCGGTGATCTGGCAACAGAGTATTACCCTTGTTAGCGAACTGCCGCAAATGTTCACTGAGCTGAAGAACTTGTTGAATCGCTTGCCAGAAATGTTCCCCGGTTATGTGAGTGAAACCTACATTCACAACTTTATTGAAAACATCAATCAACGCGTGCTGTCACTGGGTGAGTTGATCATTAGCCAGTCGCTCAGTCGTATCGTCGGCTTTATGGCATTGCTGATTTACTTGATTGTGGTGCCGCTGTTGGTCTTCTTTATGCTGAAAGACAAGCGGGAATTGCTTGGTCACATTAATCGCACCTTACCGGCCAATCGGCGCTTGATCTCACAAGTCAGTGATGAAATGAACCTGCAAATTATGAACTACATTCGTGGTAAGGCCATCGAGGTGGTCATTGTTGGTGGTGTGAGTTATATCTGTTTCGCACTGTTCGACCTGCGTTACGCAGCGTTACTCGGCGTGCTAGTCGGGTTGTCAGTATTGATTCCCTATATTGGTGCCGCGGTCGTTACGCTACCGGTCGCCTTGGTTGCGTTGTTTCAATTTGGTTGGTCGGCGATGTTCGCTTACGTGATGCTAGCCTATCTGATCATTCAAGCACTCGATGGCAACCTGTTGGTGCCGTTATTGTTCTCGGAAGCGGTGAGTTTAAACCCTGTCTATATTATTGCTGCGGTATTGATTTTTGGCGGTCTGTGGGGCTTTTGGGGCGTGTTCTTCGCGATTCCACTAGCAAGTTTGGTCAAAGCTGTGATTACCGCTTTATCAAGCGATGTGCCGATCCCTGCTAAAGAGGAATCGACACCATCGTCGTGACCTTAGGCGTCGAGCGCATCTAACACCACTTGGTGATGGTCTTTGGTTTTAAACTTATCAAAGACCTTCGCAATCTTACCGTCCTGATCAATCAAAAAGCTAATGCGGTGAATACCGTCGTACTCGCGGCCCATAAATTTCTTGAGTCCCCACACCCCGAAGGCTTCGGCGACGGCGTGATCTTCATCACTGAGCAGGGTAAAATTCAGTGCATCACGTTCGGTGAACTTAGCGAGACGTTTCGGTGCATCTGGACTAATACCTACCGTAACCACATTGCGCTGTGCCAATTCTTGTTGATGGTCGCGCAGCTGTTGCGCCTGCACAGTACAGCCTGGGGTCATGGCTTTTGGATAAAAATAAACCAAGACTTTGCCTTCTTTTAGCAAATCATTCAGTGCTACTTGCTGTTCATTAGCATCAAGTAAGGTAAACTCAGGTGCTTTATCACCCGCTTGTAAAGTTTTCATAATCATCCTTAAACTTAGCGACTAAGTTGGCTCGTGTGAAATCGTTAAAAGTGCTGGCTATGATAGGCAAACCCAGACCAGAACGCAAAGCGACAGCCCTTGTGTTTGCCCGCATTCGAAAGTACCATTGTCGCCTTAAAAAAGATCAGGAGTAGCAATGTTAACAGGTAGTATCGTCGCCTTGGTGACGCCTTTTACTGAGCAAGGTAACGTTGATTATGCAGCGTTCGAGGACCTTATCAATTGGCATGTCGAACAAGGCAGCGACGGTCTTGTTATCATGGGCACTACGGGCGAATCAGCGGCCATGAGTCACGATGAGCACGTTATGGTCGTAAGTGCTGCTTGTGAACTTGCTGACGGACGCATTAACATCATTGCTGGCAATGGTTCCAATGCAACTGCTGAAGCGGTGCATTTAACGGAGCGCATGGCTCATCTGCCGTTAGCAGGCTTCCTGAACGTTAATCCATACTATAATAAACCCTCGCAACGTGGCCTCTTGGAACATTACCGCGCCTGTTGCGCGGCAAGTGATCTGCCGCAGTTGTTGTACAATGTGCCTGGGCGCACCGGCGCCGATGTACTGCCGGAACAGGTGGCGGAACTTGCCGAAATTCAAAATATTGTCGGCATTAAAGAGGCGACCGGAGATGTTGCGCGCGTAGCAGAGTTGCGCAAACTCTGTGGTAGCAACTTTATTTTATTAAGTGGCGATGACCCCACGGGTTGTGACTTCATCTTACAAGGTGGTGATGGCGTGATCAGTGTCACGGCCAATGTTGTGCCACAACAAATGAAGCAAATGGTTGATGCTGCTTTGCGCGGCAATGCCGATGAAGCACGTAGCCTCGACGCTGCTATGCAAACTATCCATGAAGCCATGTTTGTGCAGGCTAACCCAATCCCAGTGAAGTGGGCCTTGGCGTGTATGGAAAAATTAGCACCGAATTACCGGTTACCGATGACGGAGCCGGAACTTCCGCAACAACAACATATCGAACAAACATTAAAACAAGCCGGAATTATAAGCGCGGAGTCCTAATGAAAGTTTCTTCTATTGCACTGATTTGCCTTTCGAGCCTAGCTATTAGCGCCTGTGGGTTTACCCCTCGCGAGCAGGCCGAAGGCGATTTTGATTACACCAATGTTGAGCCGGTTGAAAACCTGCAGCCAGCGCCGGGCAAGCAGTTGCCGGAGCGCTCACGGCAGTATGAAATCCCGCCGGTAAGTGTCGCTGGGGCCATAGGTAAAGACATTAATGTGTTACCGCCGGTTTTGGTTCGCGGTACGGCCGCAGGAAGTCGTGCCAGTGAAAATGTCGAGATCACCGCCGTCGATTTTTCTGAACTCGATGGTATGGATGATTTACCAAGCTTCACTTGGGAAGGTATCAAAGCTGCTTTAGCACGGCAGAATATTGGCATTATTTCGGAAACGCCTGAACAGTCTTTGCTGACTGACTGGCAACGCCAACAACTCGAAGTCGGCGATGACGAATTAGCGGCAACAGTTGCGCGTCAATTTAAAGTGACCATGGAAGTGCCTGACCACCGTCGCACCGCCACTGTCACTGTGGCAATGACCGACAAAGAAGTGACGGGCCCGGGTGCAAGTTTAGTGCCTGGTGGCGTCAGTGATGGCAACGCCGAGGCCAACTTGTTGAACTCCATGATCAATGAAGTCGCGGTACGCCAACAAGGTGTTTTCGCCGCTGCAGAAGCTGCAGCTACGGTGAATGTGACGCCAAGCTTTAATGATGCTGGCTTCCCAGCGTACGAATTGGATATTGGCTTTGATGTGGCTTGGCCGTTGATGGCTGATGTACTCGAAGGCGTCGGTTTTGAGATTGATGATTTGAACCAATCTGCAGGCATGTATTATTTAGAGTACATGCGCGAGCCTGGCTTTAGCCTTGCCTTCTGGGACGGTAATGAAGAAGGTAAGCTTGATCTCGCTGATGGTTCCTATCAGGTCAACGTCAAAGGCGACGACGATAGCACCACTGTGACCATTTATCGTGGTGAAACCCCATTAACTGCTGCCGATATTGATCGCCTGTATGGGCCGATTGCGGCGGAAATTCGTCAGCGCAGCGCGCTGTAACTTGTGACTTAGCTGGAGAACCTGCTGCTCATGGAAAAACGTACTGAACTTTATCGTGGTAAAGCCAAAACGGTTTTTACAACTGATGATCCGGAGCGTTTGGTCTTGCACTTTCGTAACGATACCTCGGCTTTTGATGGTGAAAAAGTCGAACAACTTGAACGTAAGGGCATGATCAATAATAAGTTTAACAACTTTATTATGGGTAAACTTGAGGCAGCAGGCATTCCAACGCAGATCGACAAAGTGCTGAGTGATACTGACACCCTCGTCAAGCGCTTGGATATGATTCCGGTTGAATGTGTAGTGCGTAACTATGCAGCAGGTAGTCTTGTGCGTCGGTTAGGCGTAGAAGAGGGCCAAGCACTGAGCCCGGCTACCTTTGAATTATTTCTGAAAAATGACGCACTGCATGATCCAATGATTAACGAAAGTCATGCAGAGGCCTTTGGTTGGGCTACGGCTGAACAACTTGCCGAGATGAAAAGTTTGACCTTCAGAGTCAACGATGTGCTGAGTAAGTTGTTTGCCGATGCGGGCATGTTATTGGTGGACTTCAAACTTGAGTTTGGTGTGGATGCGCATGGCACTATCGTGCTCGGCGACGAGTTCAGTCCAGACGGTTGTCGTTTATGGGACGCTGAAACGCGTAAAAAGCTCGACAAAGATCGCTTCCGTCAGGGCTTAGGCGGCGTTGTTGAAGCCTATGAAGAAGTCGCACAACGTTTAGGCGTGCAGCTCTAACGCTCGTCCTCATCGTCATCCCAAGGGTCTTTAGGCTTGTCTTTGTCTGAATGCCGTTGCTTTAGCGACGGCATTTTCATATGTGCGGTGTGCTTAAGCAGCATAATATTGCCAATGACCACGGCAAAGACCACCAGTAGAATTAGCCAAAAAGCCATCCGTCATCTCCTGTTGTCGCGCTGGGCGAGCAAATCGTATCTACGTAGCGCTCTTTGAGTTCAGCAAGGCAACTGAGCACAAAATCTTTGCCGGCGACATCCTGGACGCGAAGTGCTTCGGCCAACACTTCGGTCGTCAATTGCGCGTGGGCCTGTTGCGCTGCACTGATATGGCTTAAGTGCCAGGGTTCAGCCGCCACACCACCACGATAGTGACGATAAGGAAAGAAAAAACCGAAGTCTGCTGCGTGTTGATAGAGCCAAATCGCCAACTCATGGCAGGGACCGCCCTCTTGATATTCTGCGGGTAGCAATTGTAAGCTTACGTCACCTTGCGCAAATGGGCGCGGATCAAACACATCCAAATCGGTTCCCCAATGGTGACGACTGGCACCGGGTAGGGCGGACCAGGTCATGATGGCTTCAACTTTTTCGCCGACGCTCAGTTGGCTTGGGTCGAGCAACGCGCCATGGCTATCGTACAACGGCGCTTGACCACTAAACTTACGGTTCCAAATGGCCTTTTGGCGGGCAAAATCACGAAAGCCAGAAGCAATATCAATGGCTAAGCCAGCGTCTTGAGCGGCGGCTTGCATGGCCTTAAAGGCCGCGAACACACTAGCTTGTAGCCGCACCGTGGGGCGACAACAGGGATCATTTACGACATGGCTGTCGAATTGTCCGGTGAGCTGTTGTGCGGTTAGCATAAGAGTTGCTCCAATAGACTTTCATAGATATCGGCCAGTTGTACGAGATCGTCGATGGCGACACATTCGTCGATTTTATGAATGGTGGCATTCACCGGGCCGAGCTCAATAACTTCGGCCCCCGTAGGCGCGATAAAGCGGCCATCTGAGGTGCCTCCAGCCGTTGACAGTTGCGGTGCGGTCCCTGTGTGATAACGAACCGCAGCAACGGTAGCTTGCACCAAATCGCCTTCGGCGGTTAGAAAGGGCTCGCCGTTGAGCTTCCAATCAATCGCGTAATCGAGTTCATGTGCATCAAGTATGGCACAAATACGTTGCTTCAAGTCGTCGGCTGTCGATTCCGTGCTATAGCGCAAGTTGAAGCTCACATGTAGCTCCCCGGGAATGACATTGCCAGCACCTGTTCCCGCCTGCACATTAGAAATTTGAAAGCTGGTGGGTGGGAAAAAGGCATTGCCTTGATCCCATTCTGTACCAGCCAACACTGCTAACGCCGGTGCCGCTTTATGTACGGGATTATCGGCAAGGTGTGGATAGGCGACATGCCCTTGCACGCCAAATACGCGAAGTTCACCAGATAACGAGCCGCGTCGTCCATTTTTGACGACGTCGCCGAGTGCAGTTGTACTCGAGGGTTCCCCAACCACACACCAAGTGATTTTCTCGTTGCGTGCTTCGAGGGTCTCGACCACTTTGGGCGTGCCGTTAATAAAGGGGCCTTCTTCGTCACTGGTGATCAAGAAGGCGATGCTGCCGCGATGATTTGGAAAACGCGCGACAAAGCGTTCTGTGGCAACAAGCATTGCCGCTAGGCTGCCTTTCATGTCAGCCGCACCGCGACCGTACAACATGCCCTCGTGCAGGGTCGGTGTAAATGGTGGAAAACGCCACGCGTGCTCGGCGCCTGCAGGCACCACATCGGTATGCCCAGCAAAGCAAAACACCGGGCCCTCGTTGCCGCGCCGTGCCCAAAGGTTGGTGGTGTCGGCGAACACCATGCTCTCCAAGCTGAAATCTATGGCCGCTAAGCGCTCACCCAGAAGTTGCTGACAACCGGCATCTTCTGGGGTTACCGACATGCGGGCAATGAGTGCCTGGGCAAGTTGCACGACCTCATGGTCGGCAAGATCAGAAGGTTGCTTCATGATGACTTACAGCCCCAAAACCTGTTGCCATTGTGCTTCTTTAAAGCCCACCAATAAGTGGTCGGCGCTACTGAGTACTGGACGCTTCATGAGCGTTGGGTAGCGTTGCAGTAATTCGATAGCAACGCCGTTATCGGCTAACTGTTGTTCATCATCACTAAGTTGTCGCCAGCTGGTGCTGCGTTTATTGATTAAGGTATCGCGATCGACCTTTTGTAGCCACTCGGTAAGGGTTTCGGCGTGCAGAGGTTGCTCGCGGACATCATGAAAGTCATAATCAACGCCATGTTGATCAAGAAAACGGCGCGCTTTGCGCACGGTGTCACAGTTTGGAATACCATAAATGGTTGTGGTCATGGGTTACCTTTTTTAGCTAGCTAGTCGTTATGCAAGGCATTGTGACAAATGCCATGTGGATTCTCCACAATTTGTGTGGATAAGTCTGTGAGTTAGCTGCTGTGAACTGTATAAGTGTTTGATATGTAATAGTATATTGATATGGTCAATGCTTGACCACATCGATCAAAAAGCGCGAGTTTCGAGCAAAAATGAAGCATTCTATTTGGCAAGTGTTTAAAAGTGGGCAAGAGTACGCTGCGATATGGCCGCATCACGCAGTAGTAGCAGCGATGACCGAAACACGGGTGGTGCCTGGGGTTAAGTTTGCTGCAAAGTGGATGCCAGCGGCGGCGGTGATCAATTTATGGGTACAGTATCAGTGGTTGGGTAGCACAATGTTACCGCAAGCCATGGTCAGCTCGTTGTTTCTGTTATCGGTGCCATTGCAGGGGTGGTATTGGTTGGGGCGGCGCGCCTTGAGTCAGCTCGACCCACGGCTAAAGCATTGGTACCTGGAATTGGCGCAGAAGCTCAATATCCAGCCGCGCACCAAGCCCACCCGAATGGACTTGGCTCGCCTGCTGAATAAAGCCTTACGGGAACTGCCGCCCGATGAGCATTAAGCTGTTTTACAGCTTAAACTCGCTCCAAATAGGGGCGTGATCTGATGGCTTTTCAATACCGCGGAGTTCATAATCGATGCCTGTGTCGATCAAGGTTTCGGCTAAACTTGGCGTGGCCAAAATCAAATCAATACGCAGGCCGCGGTTATCATCAAAACCACGTGAGCGGTAGTCAAACCAGCTAAATTGGTCGGTGACATCACTATGCTGCTGGCGGTATGTGTCCACCAGACCCCAGTCGAGCAGGGTATTCAACCATTCGCGCTCTTCCGGGAGGAAACTACATTTGCCGGTGCGCAGCCAGCGTTTGGCGTTGTCTTCGCCAATCCCAATATCGCAATCTTGATGCGAAATATTCACATCACCCATGACCACCACTGGTTGTGCTGGGTCGAGTTCCTTCTGCAGATAGGCCATTAAGTCGGCGTAGAACTTTTCTTTAGCAGGGAACTTCAGCGGATGGTCACGGCTTTCGCCTTGCGGAAAGTAGCCATTGAGAATGCGCACGCGGGTGCCGTCAGCTTTGACCCAATCACCCATGATCATACGGCGTTGCGCGTCTTCGTCATCGGTCGGAAAGCCAAACTGTGGATTTTCCAGTGGCTGTTTACTCAACAAGGCCACGCCATAATGCCCTTTCTGGCCATGAAATAAGACGTGATAGCCCATGGCTTCGACATCTGCTAAGGGGAATTGGTCATCGTGGACCTTGGTTTCTTGTAGTCCGATCACATCAGGTTGATGCTTTTCAATGAGCGCTTGCAGTTGGTGCAAACGCGCGCGAATGCCGTTGATATTAAAAGAAATCACTTTCATAGAAGTTTACTTCCGTTGCTCAGTTTTTAGCATAATTAAGCTAGCTTAATGACTGCCGATTAGGATACCAGAAGGTCTGCGTGGGTGCGACCTTGAGGCTGTTGTCGCGGTAAAATTTGGGTATACTGGCAACACTATAAAAATCATTAGAAAAGACAGCGGAGAGAGCAACATGGCAACCCAATGGTTGCAGTTACGCGCGGGCAAAAGTGCGTGGTTGCAGATTAAGGAACAGGGACTGTCGCAGCAAGACATCGAATTACTCGTGGGCGCCTCTGGGGGGCCCAAATGGTTTGTCCTACAGGGACTCGACCGTTATTTATTTGGCGAGTTCTTTGCCCAACGCGAAACACCACTTAATTTGCTTGGCACCTCGGCTGGCGCATGGCGCTTTGCCGCCCTTGGGCAACGTGATCCCGTCGCGGCCAGCGAGCTATTTGCGCGTTTGTATAGCACACAAACCTACAGTGAAAAACCAGATGTTCGCGAAATCACTGACGAGGCGCGAAAGTTGCTGGCGGAATATATTCCAGATAGCGCAGTGGATGAGATTTTAAATCAAGACCGTTTTCGTCATCATTGGATTGTAGTGCGCTGCCGCGGTTTAACTGCGGCAGAAGGCAAGCGACAACTTTTTGGTTTATTAGCATCTGCGGCTGCCAATACCGTTAAACGTCAGTGGCTAGGTAAGTTTTACGAACGGGTTATTTTTCATCATCCGGCCTCGTCCGCAGCCTTCACCGAGCATTGGCGTGACTTGCCCACGCGCTATGCCACGCTGAGCCGCGATAACTTTAAGCAAGCTATTTTAGCGACAGGCTCTATTCCTATGGTGCTTGAAGGGGTACGTGATATTCCCGGTGCTCCTGCAGGTATTTATCGCGACGGTGGGGTCACCGATTATCATTTTGACCTGGATTTTAGCGGTGTTGAGGGGTTGGTTTTGTACCCCCATTTCCATCAAGAAGTGATCCCAGGCTGGTTTGATAAGAATCTAAAAAAGCGCCGTACCACCGGTGCCTTGTGGCCAAATGTGATCCTTTTAACGCCAACCCAAGAATTCATTGACGCATTGCCGTATCAGAAAATTCCTGATCGCAATGATTTTGCCAACATGGCCGCCGATGAGCGCATTAAATATTGGCAGCAAGCCATTGATCAAGGCCGGCGTATGGCGGACCAATTGCATGAATGGATCGCCACCGATCGCATTCGCGACCACGTTGAGTTGTGGACCTAACAAGAGGTAAGAACATGGACTACCGCGGTTTTCCGAACTTTGCGCATGAACAGGCCGATAAAATCGGTGTACTCGTCACCAATCTAGGCACCCCAGATGCGCCCGACACGCCGTCTTTACGCCGTTATTTGAAGGAGTTTCTTTCGGATCCGCGGGTGGTTGAAGTGCCTCGTGTGCTTTGGTGGCTCATTTTAAATGGGGTGATTTTACGTATCCGTCCGCGCCGTTCCGCCGCCGCGTATCGTACCGTATGGACTGAACGTGGTTCGCCGTTATTGTTTCATACCCAAGACCAGGCCGAACAACTGCAAGCGCGCTTTGCGGCTGAGTATGGTGACCAAGTGGTGGTGCGTCATGCCATGCGGTACGGTAGCCCAAGCATGGCACAGGTTATTGATGACATGCTTGCTAGCGGGGTGCGTAAACTCGTGTTGTTGCCTTTGTATCCGCAGTACTCAGCGGCGACAACTGGCTCGACCTTTGATGCGCTGGCCAAGGACTTTACCCAGCGCCGTTGGCTGCCAGACTTACGTTTTATTAGTCATTATCATGATGACGCCGGTTACATCAGCGCTTGTGCCGCGCAGATCAAAGCGTACTGGGCGGAGCATGGGCAGCCGGAAAAGCTTATCTTTTCGTACCATGGCGTGCCGTTAAAGTACTTGCAGAAAGGTGACCCGTATCACTGCGAATGCCACAAAACTTCGCGCTTGATTGCTGAAGCTTTAGGCCTCGATAAAACCCAGTACCTCACAACTTTTCAGTCACGTTTTGGCCGCGAAGAATGGCTCAAGCCGTATACCGATGAAACGTTAAAAGCGTTGCCAGATCTTGGCATCAAACAGGTGCAAGTGTTTTGTCCTGGCTTTAGCGCGGACTGTTTGGAAACCATTGAGGAAATCGGCGAAGAGAATCGGGAGTACTTTCTTGAGGCCGGTGGCGAATCCTATGCTTATATTCCGGCCTTAAATGCTATGGCAGAGCACATTGATGCCTTGCATGCACTAGTGCAACGTGAGATACATGGATGGCAGCTCACACGAGATACAGAGCAAAGTGCAATGCTTGCCAAACACCGTAAGCAGAACTACGGTACTTTTTAGTATGAGCAGAAGGAGTGCGATTAACGGTGGAACGCCAAGCAGCACAGGAGCGTAGTCTTAGTGACGCCATTTCGCCGTTATTGCGAGCTCATGACGGTGAGAGTGGGGTTATTCCACTAGTTGACGCGCGTGAAGCCTTTGCTGCTCGAGTACTTCTTGCGCGGCAAGCGCAGCACAGTCTTGATGTGCAGTATTACATTTGGCGTCACGATATTACTGGCACTTTGATGTTTGAGGCTTTGCATGAAGCCGCGGAGCGGGGCGTAAAAGTACGCCTACTGCTTGATGATCACAACACGGTCGGCCTCGACGCTACCCTAAAAGGCTTGCATCAACACCCCAATATTGAAGTGCGCCTGTTTAATCCACTTAAACTGCGTTGGCCGCGTTTTATTAATTATCTATTCGAACTGCGGCGGCTGAATCGGCGCATGCATAACAAGGCCTTTGTGGTCGACGGCCAAGTTGTGATTAGCGGCGGTCGCAACATTGGTGACGAATATTTTGGCGCTACCAGTGACGTACTCTTTGCCGATTTGGATACTTTATTGATCGGTGACGTAGTGACCGCAGTGCAAGATGATTTTGAACGTTATTGGTGCAGTGAGTCCGCGGTTCCCCTAGATAAACTCTACAGTTTTACTCAGCCACAGAGTCTTGCCACGCTGCACAAAGGTGCCAAGCGTTACGAACAAGACCCGCGTGCTCAGGCCTACGTCAAAGCTATTGAAGAGCTCCCTTTTATCGAGCAGCTCCGCCAGCAACAGGTCGAAATCTACTGGGCAAAAACCCAACTTGTCAGTGACTCCCCAGCGAAAGCCCTAGGTCGGGCGAAACCACAGCAAATGTTGCCACATCAACTGCAACAAGCGATTGGTGAGCCACAATCGCATGTCACCTTGGTTTCGCCATACTTTGTGCCAACGCGCACTGGCGTCAATGAGCTCATTGCGATGGCAAAACGTGGCGTGCAAATTATTGTGCTCACCAACTCCCTAGAGGCGACCGATGTGGCTGTGGTGCATGCTGGTTACGCCAAGTGGCGACGTAAACTTCTACGTCATGGTATTCAATTGTTTGAGATGCAGAAGTTGAGCCCATTAGCACGCCGTGACCAACGCAAAGAGCGGCGGCAACGCTTGAAGGGTAAAGAACGCTTTGGTACCTCGGCCTCGAGCCTGCACGCCAAAACCTTTATGGTGGACATGGCGCGAGTGTTTATTGGTTCGTTGAACTTTGATCCGCGCTCAGCAGCGATCAACACCGAACTTGGCTTTGTGATGCATAGTCGAGCACTGGCGAGTCGTATTGAGCAGGCGATTATCAGCACCTTGCCGAACTATGCTTATCAACTACGCTTAATTAAGAATAAAGTGGTTTGGGTAGAACGCTTAGGCACGCAAAAGTCCTGGTACTATTCGGAACCTAATGCTTCTATTTGGCGGCGTCTTGCCGTACGAATTCTAGAGCGCTTGCCGATTGAGCGCTTTCTCTGAGGAGTCAGGCAATGCGGTTAACCTTTCTTGGTGCAAGTGAAACGGTCACCGGGTCCAAGTATTTGTTGGAAACCGAGACCACGCGAGTGCTCATTGATTGTGGTTTGTTTCAAGGCTATAAGTGGTTGCGCGAACGCAACTGGCAGCCGCTACCGCTAGGTATTCATGAGGTCGATGCGGTGGTGCTTACCCATGCGCACCTGGACCATTCAGGGTTTTTGCCGGTGCTTTACGAGCATGGCTTTCGTGGGCCAGTGTACACCCATTATGGCACCGTTGGGCTGTGCCAAATTCTGTGGCCGGATAGTGGGCGTATTCAAGAAGAAGATGCTAAGTTTCTGCAAAAGCACAAATTAAGCAAGCACCAAGATCCACGACCGCTTTATGACGAAGCCACGGCCGAAGCGGCGTTGAAGCTTCTGCATGGCATTGATTTTGATAAGCCTTTTCGCGTTGGCGATATTGATTTCACCTTACAACCCGTGGGTCACATTTTGGGCGCGGCGAGCGTTATTGCCGAGCATGAGGGCGTGCGTATTGGCTTTAGCGGTGACGTAGGACGGCCGCATGATATTCTCATGAAGCCACCACGTCCGCTGCCTGCGGTGGATTATTTACTGCTTGAGTCAACCTATGGCGATCGGCGTCATCCCGAGACCGACCCGTGGGCGGAGCTTGCCGAAGCGGTCAACGAGACGGCTGCTGCCGGTGGGGTGCTGATGATCCCGAGTTTTGCGGTCGGCCGCGCGCAACTGTTGCAGCATATGCTGGTGACCATGATGAGTGATGGTCGTATTCCGCGCTTACCGATCTTTCTTGATAGCCCGATGGCCATCAGTGTTTCCGACGTGTACAGCGAGCAAAATGAATACCATCGTTTAACCCAAGCGCAATGTGATGCGGCGGAAAATGCGGTGATCTACACCCATAGTGTGGATGAGTCTAAGGCGATTGCCCACCAAGGTGCGCCGCATATCATCATTGCCGGTAGTGGTATGGCGACTGGCGGTCGTATTTTGCATCACTTCAAACATTGGCTGAACGATCACCGCAGTGCGGTCCTATTCAGTGGTCACCAAGCAGGTGGTACCCGCGGCGCGAAAATGGTGCAGGGCAACGAACGCATTAAATTGCATGGTGAGTGGTTACCCGTGAAAGCCAAGATCCGTCAACTTGAAGGTCTATCTGGGCATGCCGATTACGCTGAAATTGGCGCTTGGTTGAAGCAATCAGATTTACCTTCGAACGCCAAGGTCTTTCTTGTGCATGGCGAACCCGATGCCTTAGAAGCGATGTCGGACTATTTAAAGCAAACCACGAGCTACGAGGTACGTGTGGCGGCTTATCAGCAGGTCCTGCACTTCGACGCTGGTTAAGTAACACGGGTTAAGCAACGAACACCATCACCGCGGCGGTGGTCACCACCGCCAAGATGACATTCAAAGCCACACCTTCGCGCGCCATTTCGCGCACCGTAATACGCTCCGACGAAAATACAATCGAGTTAGGCGGTGTGGCGACGGGCATGCAAAACGCTGTGCTACAGGCGATGGTCGCCGGGATCATCAGTAGCGCAGGGGGCAGTTCAAGTGCTACCGCAGCGGCCGCCATGATCGGCATCAGCAAGGTTGCCGTCGCCGTATTCGACGTCACTTCAGTCAGAAAGGACACGCTCAAGGTTAAGCAAAACACCAGTAAGGCCACCGGCAGTACACCCAAGCCGGTCAGTGCATCGCCAATGCGCTCACTCAGACCACTACTGATAAAACCTTGGGCCAAGGCAATACCACCTGCGAACAGCAGGAGGATGCCCCAGGGTATCGAAACGGCCGCATTCCATGTAAGCAACGGTTGGCCTTCACGATCACGCAGGATAAACATCGCTAAAACGCCGGCAATGGCTACCGTCGCATCACCAACATAGATGAGTCCCGTTAAGCCAGTCCAGCCGCCAAAGGGTGTGGTGCGGGTCACCCACAGCACCACCACAATCGCGAACACCAGCAACACTCGGCGTTCGGCGGAGCGCATCGGGCCGGGCGGCTCAATCCTAAGCTCAATGTTATCTTTGACATTGCGGGCCAACCACCACGCCATAATCGGCAGTGACACGGCGACAAAGGGCACACCGATAAGCATCCACTCGGTAAAACTAAAGGCTTGGCCTGTCGTGGTTTCGTACACCGAAGCAAAAATTAAATTCGGCGGTGTGCCAACCAGCGTGGCAATACCACCCACCGAGGCCGAATAGGCTAAACCCAGCAACAACGCTCGTTGAAAGGGCGCATCGTCACAGGCATCAGCAAGGGCTAACGCAACTGGAAGTAACGCCAATACTGCCGCAGTGTTCGAGATCCACATGGACAGCAATGCCGTAGCCAACATAAAGGCAAACAACATGCGTTTACCGTGGCCGTTCCCAATAGTGTGCACTAGGCCCAAGGCTAAGCGGCGATGCACGCCACTTAGCTCAACCGCCTTCGCTAGCATAAAAGCAGCCATAAAAAGCCAAATGATTGGATTACCGAGCGCCGCAGACATTTCATTGAGCGGCGTAATGCCACCCAATGGCAACAGTAAAAAGGGCAGTAACGAGGTCACCGGCAACGGCAGTGCTTCGCTAATCCACCACCAAGCGATCCAAACCGTTGCGGCAAGGGTCCATGCCGCGGGATGGGCGAAGCCAAACAGCCCTTGCACCATGCTGTAAGCGGCAATGGCGGCGAACGGAGCTAAGAGTAAGTGCCATTTCTGCATGTGATTGTCTTATTTGAAATTTAGTTCTATACAACATAGGGTAAAAGAACAATAAACAAAAGGAGTAGGTTATGACAGAGCGCAGGAAGTGGAATTCTGCCATTCTGGTACCGGTTTTTTTTCCGGCGGTGGCAGTCATTGCATTACTCGTCATTGGTACGCTTGCGAACCCCGAGCTTGCAGGCGAAGTGTTTAGTGATGTGCTGGCATGGATAACTGCAGACTTTGGTTGGTTTTACATGCTCGCGGTCGCTATTTTCTTGGTCTTTATTGTTGGTGTGGCGGTGTCTAAGTGGGGGCGCATTAAGCTAGGCCCCGATCACGCCGAACCGGAGTATAGTTTTCCTGCCTGGTTCGCCATGTTGTTCTCGGCGGGCTATGGTATCGCTTTACTGTTCTTCGGTGTGGCTGAGCCCGTTTTGCACTATTCTAGTCCGCCCGTTGGCGCCGCAGAAACCGTCGACTCGGCGAAGCAGGCCATGCAAATCGCCTACTTCCACTGGGGGTTTCATATTTGGGCCATTTACGGTTTAGTCGGCCTCGTTTTAGCTTACTTCTCGTTTCGTCATGGCCTGCCATTGTCGATGCGCTCTACGCTATACCCCATTATTGGCGAGAAGATCCATGGCCCTATGGGGCACGCTGTCGATACCTTCGCGATTCTGGGCACCATGTTTGGTATCGCAACCACCCTTGGTCTTTCGGTCATTCAAATCAATGCGGGTCTGAATTACTTATGGCCCGAAATTCCCGTTGGCACCACCGTGCAAATCATTGCCATTGCGGTGATCACAGTGTTTGCCATCATGTCGGTGGTGGCTGGCCTCGATAAAGGCATCAAGCGCTTGTCATATGTGAACATGGTGCTAGTGCTCTTTATTCTGCTGTTCGTGTTCTTTGCGGGGCCAACGGTTCACATCTTAGAGACCTATCTACAGAATACCGGTGCCTACCTAAACAATATTGTCGAACGCACCTTTAACCTGCAGGCCTATTCGCGCAGTGATTGGATCGGTAACTGGACGCTGTTTATCTTTGGCTGGACCATCGCTTGGGCGCCTTTTGTCGGCCTCTTTATTGCTAAGATCAGCCGCGGACGTACGATTCGTCAGTTTGTTTTTGGCGTCATGTTTGTACCCACCCTGTTTACGTTCTTCTGGTTTAGTGTGTTTGGCGATACCGCGCTGAATCTGATCATGAACGAGGGCTACACCACGCTTATCAGCGATGTGCAAAACGATGAAGCGATTGCTCTATTTAAGCTTTATGAACGGCTACCACTCACCAGTATTCTGAGTTTTGCCACCGTGGTGCTGATTGTGACCTTCTTTGTCACCTCATCGGACTCCGGCTCTTTAGTGATTGATTCCTTAGCCTCAGGTGGCCGCACCGATACGCCAGTGTGGCAGCGTATTTTCTGGGCAAGCTCAGAAGGTATCGTAGCCGGGGTATTGTTGTTGGCGGGTGGACTTGGCGCCTTACAGACAGCTTCGATCACCAGCGCCTTGCCCTTTGCCGTGATTATTCTTATCTCCGCCTTTGGTATGTGGCGAGCGTTGGTCATTGAAGGGCATCAATATGCGAGCCTGAAAAGTGCCATGCGTACGCACCGTCGTGGCGTGCATGCAGGGCCAAGCTATTGGAAGAAACGCCTCGCTGGGGTGGTTGAGTTTCCCCATGAACGTGAAGTACGCGAGTTTATTGAGCACACAGTCATTGACTGTTTGAACGATGTGGCCAAAGAGCTCAAGGAACATGATTGGGATACCGAGACGCTATTCGATGAAGAGCATGTGCGCTCCGTCTTGACGGTACGCAAAGATGACGAGATCGAGTTCAACTACGAAGTGCGTTTACGTGCCTATCAGCGGCCTGATTTTGCTGTGGTCAACGCTAAACGTGGTGACAAAGAATACTACCGTGCGGAAGTCTTCTTACGCCAAGGTGGCCAAGCCTATGACCTGTATGGGTACGAACCAGGCGATATCATTAATGATGTCATTAATCAGTTCGAAAACTACCTACAGTTCATGCATATTTCACCAGGTAGCTTACCTTGGGATCTCGAGAAGCATGACGACGACCTCAATTAGTTGAGGTCGTTACTTCAAGCTTTTAAGTAGCTCATCAAGTGGCATGGGCTTGGCAAAATAATAGCCTTGCCCATAGCCACAACCAAGCTCCGTCAGGCGAATGGCCTGTTCCGCAGTCTCTATACCCTCAGCAACAACATCTATCTGCAACTGCTTTGCCATGGCCAAGATACCTCTTACGATGGCCTCATCACTCGGCTTCGCGATGATATCTTGGATGAAAGCCCGATCGATTTTGAGCTTGTTCACCGGCAGTTTTTTCAAGTAACTCAGGCTCGAAAAGCCAGTCCCGAAGTCGTCAATGGCGGTTGCGATACCAGCGGCGCGAAAGCGTTCAATCAGTTTAATGGCATGGTTACTATCATCCATCAGGATGCTTTCGGTTAGCTCGAGCTCAATGCACTCGTTGGTGAGGTTATGGCTTTTTATTGTTTCAATGATCTGCTCAAAGAAATTAGCACGACTAAATTGCAGTGCTGATAAGTTTACCGCCATACACATCTGCTCGCGTTGCTCGAGTAGCTTCGTCAAATCGCGGCAGGCTTGTTCCATGGCCCACTCACTGGCTGGAATAATTTGGCCGGTGGCTTCGGCCATCGGGATAAAGCGATCCGGTGGTATAAAACTCCCGTCTTCGAGTTGCCAGCGCATCAGCGCTTCAACCCCGGTAACTTGACCGCTTTGCAGTTCTATAATCGGCTGATAATAAAGCGCTAATTGTTCGTTATCTATGGCTTGCTGGAAGCGGTTACGAAGATGAATATCCACGCGTTGGCTATGTTCTTCAGCGCGTTTGAAGAAGTGCAAGTGATTGCGACCTTGCCGTTTGGCAAAGGTCATTGCGGTATCTGCTTGTTGGATCAAGTCCACGGCAGACTGGCCTTGCGCACATTTACAGGCAACGCCAATACTGGCGGTGAGATAAAGTTTTTGTTGTCGCACTTGGTAGGGCGTAGCAAGTTTTGCAAGAAGTGCGTCGCCCACCGCTTCTATGGCCAATAACGACGACTCTTGGAGTGCGACAACAAATTCGTCGCCGCCAAAACGGGCGACAAAGTTAGGCGTTGGAAGAGCATCTTTTAAGCGCTGGGCTACCTGCTGCAGGACCTCGTCTCCAGCGGCAAGACCTAGGGCCTCATTGATGGGTTTAAAACCATCAAGGTCGATAAACAGAACCGCCCATTGGTGATTAGCTTGATGCTTTTCACTGTCGCGCAACACGCGCGCGAAGCGCTGTTCAAAAGCATGCCGGTTATACAACGAGGTCAGGGCATCATGCTCAGCCTGGAAGGCAAGTTCATGTTTGTGCGCAATACGTTCAGTTACGTCTTGATGGATGCCGATAAAGTGCGTCACTTTGCCTTCACTGTCGGTCACTGGTGCAAGTTGCAGCTCATCCCAGAAGGGTGTGCCGTCTTTGCGATAATGCATGACTTCGACACTGCACTCGCGGCGTTCTTTGAGCGCTTGGCGGACGGTCGCAATACTTTGCGCGTCGGTATTTGGGCCAACCAAGAAATCACAAGACTTACCGACGATTTCTGCGGCGTTGTAACCAGACATCTTTTGGAAAGCCGCGTTGGTGTAGATAATGGGACTACTGTCGTCGCCAGCGTCAGAAATCACAATGCCGTTGGTACTCACATCAATACTACGTTCCAAAATATGCAGTTGCTCGTCTTTCGCACGTGATTTGGTAATGTCTTTGGCAATACCGAATACTCCGATGATCTCATCATCGATTTTAATCGGCAAATTGGTCACGTAAATGTGCATTATCTCAGCATTCGAATTAAAAACCGTCAGCGGGTACTGTTGGGTTTCTCCCTGCAAGGTGCGCTGAAAATGCGCTTCCGCCTTGCCGCGTTCAGCAGGATGTACAAAGGCACTGAAATGGGTTCCCAGCACAGTCGCCATGTCGACACTTAATATTTGCAAGACCGCGTCATTGGCGCTGGTGACCATGCCATCGGTATCGAGCGAGAATACAGCGTCCGGGTGGTAAGCAAAAAGTGAACGGTATTGCTGTTCATTCAACTGCATTTGTTGTTGTTGTACATGTAGACGTTCTTGCGTTACGCGCAGGCGGTTGCTGTGTTTGCGTAAGATACGATTCTGCTGTGCCAAAGCGAGGAACGCGATACAAAACAAGAAACCCAGAAGCGCTAAGGACATGCGTAAGTTAGAGGCGGAAATGAGTTCCTCAAAAGAATACAGGCTTATAGATAACCCAAGGGGCGGACCGTTAGGAACCGACAGCTTTGCACTGGCAATAGCCAACTCATTCCGCCGGAAGGGTTTATCGTCGGCGAAGCTGAGTGTGTGGTCATTGTCGAGGGCAGCATAGATCTTTAAATAGTTGGGGAGTAAGCGTGTTTCAGGACTAATAAGGCGCATCAAATCAAACACCACCAACAAGTAGTAGCCCTGCTCGAACTCTTGCCCGAGTGGTAACAACAACAGGCCCATAGGTTGCTTGTTCGCCTTGAACTCATCCTCTGGTATGTGCATGGTAATGTTTTCGGGATTGGATCCTAACCATGACTGGACTGCGGGATGATTGACGTGCTCCATGTAGTTGCGTTCACCGTTGCGGTGCAGTTGCCATTGCGGCACGCCACGTTGGTCGAGCAAATGAATCCCGAGGTAGTGCGGTATATCGCGCAAATAAGAACGCGCATCAAACCGTGCAAAATCCTCCGTTGGACTGACTTGAAGTTGCTCCCAACGCTCACGCAGACGCGATAGAATTTGCAGATTTACCTGAATCGTTTCTTGTCGCACTTTGGCAACTTTCTCAATGGTGTCAATCGCTTCTGCACGGATATCTTTAATTTGGTTATAGCTTAACAGGAACCAGATTGAACAAATGATGGTGACAAAGCCAAAGGTGAACCATGCCGCTGGATTGCGGTTAAGGTCAAACAACAGAATACGATGGTTACTTGCCAGCAATAACGACACACCAATCAGTAACATAGTTAAAGCGGCAAGGCTGGTGACTGGCGGATGCGGGCCCAAATAAGCGAAGCCATCTTTGATAAAGTGCGTGCTGATAGCTGTTATCGCCAACAGGATTAGAAAGATAGCAAAGGCACGCATCCAATGCCGTTGAATCTTCTCGCGCGGATTCAGCAACAGCGTGACCCCAAGCAATACGAAGGTAAAAGCTACGGGCGGATAAAAGTAGGCATCAATAGCATGCAGCACATCAAGATAAAAGATCGATGCCAGCGAAAGGTTGACCAGTAAGCTGTGTAGCGCCGCGAGTATGACAATACTGGCAAAAATCCACTGCACTTTACGCTTTTTCGCCGCCAATCCAAATAAGGCGAAGGCAACGGCGATCGCCACCACGCCTGAGGTGTTCGATATGACGCGTTCGAAAGCACTTGCCGGGTTGCTGTAACTGTTGAGCAGCAAACCAAGCAAGCCGAACATGAAAGTGGCGCTAATGGTGACAAATAACGTCACATTCACTAACGACAGCGTAAGACTACGGCGGTAGATCATAATTTTTTGTTATTTTTTTTGAAACGTTTCGAATATGCTCCTTGCAATATGAGCTAATTCGCCGTTCAGGTCAATGCTTTGCGGCACATCACAAAACGATCTTCGCCGGCGCCTAAGTAGTCTTCTTCAAGGCGTTCGATGACAAATCCAGAACTCTCATAAAGCTTGATAGCCGCGCTATTTGTCGGCGCGACACTCAGCCGTACTTGAGCAAAACCCATGGCATCGACGCAATGTAGCCAATGCTGCAGCAATTGATGACCTAGTCCCATGCCTCGGCATTGTGGCCCTATCAAGAGCGACATTAACCACACCTCACCATGGGTTTGTCCCGGCGCGCCCATACAGTAACCGTCAATAGTCGCTTCTGCCGTTGTTCCTAGGCGGACGACTTGGAGTAAGTCGGGCCATTGATGCAAGGCTTGATAGAATAGCGGAGCAGGGTAGCCGTCATCAGGATAATGACTGGCTTCTAATGCAAAAAGCGCGGCAACATCTTGCGATGTGGCCGCGCTAAAGTGGCGCGCTTGTAACTTAGTTGTCACGACTAAACTGCACCGTGAAAGTGACTGGAATTACATGGTCGATGGCGTTAAGACCTGCGATCTCTTGCAGTTTTTGAATACCTTTGACCAAGCCGAACTCGCTTGCGTTAATGAGAACGGGTTGCGATGTGGTGGCCACCACATGGTCAGCATCGAGTTTCGTAACTTGCAATGCCGCATCAACCTCGACGGCTTCGCCAGCAATAAATACGGTCATGGGCACGACAACAGGCAAGGTACCCGTGGCGGTCTCAATATCGTAAATATCGGTTGGAATCGTTGCCGTTGCGGTCACCGTTGCGTACTCATCAGCATTGAACAAATGCTTCAGCATGCGTTCATTACGAATCGGAATCGCGGTGTCGATACTCGCTACCGGAATAGTTACCTTGAGCTCACCATCATTCATTGCGCCGGAAAGCTCAGTAAAACGATGAATCTCGGCCACGGTGTCATTCTTCACCGAGACGAAATGTAGCGTTGAGCGCTCACTATCTAGCGTCCAATCCGCGGCAAGAACCGACGTGCTCAGCAGCGCTGCTGCCGCAGCAGTTGTTAGGAGTGACTTCAGCATAATACCTCCGTTAGCTAATTATGTAGTAGGTAATACTAGCATATCCCATTGATTGATCACTTGTATTTATTGGGCGTCACGGTCTTTACAAAAAAATATCGTATAAAAATTAATCCTTTTCCGAACCCACCTCCGTACAACTCGACGACGTCAATACTTTTTTCGATTAACGATTAACGAATAACGATTAACGTTCTTTAAACGAGGAGTTCTGCTATGTTAAATCTAGCTTCAACAATGAAATGGCTTGCCGGTGCTTTACTTGTCGCTGCAGTATCAACCACTGCCGCTGCACATAACCACGGCAAAAAGAAAGACATCGTCGACATCGCCGCGAGCGATGGTCAATTCTCAACGCTTGTGACTGCAGTAAAAGCCGCAGGCTTGGTGGAGACCTTGAAAGGTGACGGTCCGTTCACCGTGTTCGCACCAACCAACGACGCTTTCGCTGCCTTACCTGAAGGCACGTTAGACAGCTTGCTTAAGCCGGAAAATAAAGACCAGCTCGTAGCTGTTCTGACCTATCACGTCTTAGGTGACAAAGTACCTAGTTCAGCGATCGCCGGTAAAGAATTGTCGACTGCCACCGTGCAAGGTGAAGAAGTCGCGATTGATGCGACAGACGGCGTACAAGTCGGTGGTGCTAACGTCGTAAAAGCCGACATCATGGCAAGCAACGGCGTCATCCACGTAATTGATGCAGTGATTTTGCCACCGTCAATGCGTTAAAAAGTTCTCCCTAAAGATGTAAGTTATAGGCCCCGCTTCGGCGGGGCTTTTTTATGATATGTCGACAATCTGTCGAGTTCGAACATTGATTTAAGCAATTAAACCGATTAAAATGCACCCCTCTTTTGGAAACTGTCGACATATTCTGTATGACTGAGCATCCTAGCTTATTACGCCAAGCGATCACCGCATCGGACCGTGTGTTGTACGAAATTCAACGCGCCATTGTTGAAGGCACGATCCCAGCGGGCAGTAAAATCAGTGAGCCGGAACTCGCTCGCCGTTTTGACGTTAGTCGCGCGCCTTTGCGCGAAGCGCTGGCGCGACTGGAACGCTGCCATCTCATAGAGCGCATCCCAAACGCCGGGGCGCGAGTGGTTACGCTCACCCCGCACGGCCTGATCTCGCTCTACCAAATCCGCGAAGAGCTTGAAGGCTTAGCCTGCCGCTTGGCTGCCGAGAAAATGCCAGAAGACGAGATTGAAGAGCTGGCCAAGCTACTCGACCAACACCTAAGCACACAGCGGGTTCGTGAAGGCGAAAGTTATTATCAAGAGGCCGGTGATCTCGACTTTCATTACCGTGTCATTTTAGGCAGTAAAAATCCCTACCTTATTAATATGCTTTGTGACGAGCTTTATTACTTAGTGCGCATGTATCGCGTCCAAATGGGCATGAACGGGCCACGCGTGTCACGTGCCTTTGACGAGCACAAAGCGATTTTAACCGCCATTGCTAATCGCGATGGTGAGCTGGCCGACTTGTTAATGCGTCGGCACATCGCGGCCTCGCGTCGCAACATCGAAAAGCAGTTAAGCGACAACCAGTTACACGAATTACAACGAGCAGAAAAGGAAAACGCATGAGCCAAGTACATAGCGCGGGCGCAAAATTACGCCAAGCGATCAAAGACGAAAATCCATTGCAAATTGTTGGCACGATCAACGCCTACACCGCCATGATGGCCGAGAAAGTAGGGCATAAAGCTCTCTATTTGTCGGGCGCCGGCGTCGCCAATGCTTCGTTCGGCCTGCCAGACCTTGGCATGACCTCACTAAATGATGTCTGTGAAGATATCCGCCGGATTACCGGTGCAACTGATGTGCCTTTATTGGTCGATGCCGACACCGGTTGGGGGGGCGCTTTCAATATTTCGCGCACAGTAAAAGAAATGACCCGTGCCGGCGCCGCAGGCTTTCATATTGAAGACCAAGTCGCACAAAAACGTTGTGGCCATCGCCCAAATAAAGAAATTGTCAGCCAAGGCGAAATGGTCGATCGGGTCAAAGCTGCTGTGGATGCACGAATCGATGACCAGTTCTTGATCATGGCGCGTACTGATGCCTTGCAACAAGAAGGCTTAGAAGCCGCCATCGAACGCGCTCAAGCCTGTGTTGACGCAGGTGCCGACGCTATCTTCGCCGAAGCTGTACACACTCTTGAACAGTACCAAGCGTTCACTAACGCGCTGAACGTGCCAGTTCTTGCTAACATAACCGAATTCGGTGCAACACCATTGTTTAACAAACAAGAGCTCGCTGATGTGGGCGTTGAAATGGTGCTGTACCCACTAAGTGCGTTCCGCGCTATGAATAAAGCGGCTTTGAACGTGTACGAAAGCATTCTCGCCAACGGCGATCAAAAAGCGGTCGTTGATGACATGCAAACGCGCGCGGAGTTATACGAATTTTTGAACTATCACGATTTCGAGCAAAAGCTCGATCAGTTATTTAAAAAATAAAAAGCACGTTAATCGTTATTCGTTATTCGTTATTCGTTATTCGGAAAAGAAAAACGGAAAGCGCCCCACGAGTAACGATTAACGAGTAACGAATAACGGCATTTAAAGGAGTTTATTATGGTTGATAAGAAATTGAGTGGCGCAGGTTTGCGCGGACAAGTCGCTGGTGAAACAAAATTATGTACCGTTGGTAAAAGCGGTTCAGGCTTGACCTATTCCGGTTATGACATCAAAGAATTGGCTGAGAAAGTTAGCTTTGAAGAAGTGGCGTATCTGTTGGCCCACGGTGAATTGCCAAAAGCGGATGACTTGGCAGCCTACAAAGGCCGTTTGGCGAAATTACGCGGCTTGCCACAAGCGCTGAAAGATGTGCTTGAGCGTATTCCGGCTGATGCCCATCCGATGGATGTGATGCGTACCGGTTGCTCGTTCCTAGGTAACATTGAGCCAGAAGACGACTTTAGCCAAGCGGACGACAAAATTGAGCGTTTGCTGGCAGCTTTCCCAAGCATCTTGTTGTACTGGTACCACTTCAGCCACAATGGCAAACGTATTGAAACTGAGACAGACGCCGATTCGATTGGTGCGCATTTCTTGGAGCTGTTGCACGGAGAGAAACCAACGCAATTGCACGCTGATGTAATGAACACCTCGTTGATTCTGTATGCAGAGCACGAGTTTAATGCATCGACCTTCACCGCGCGTGTGTGTGCGTCGACCTTGTCTGACATTTTCTCTTGTGTAACTGGCGCTATCGGTTCACTACGTGGTCCATTGCACGGCGGTGCGAACGAAGCCGCGATGGAACTGATTGAAGACATGAAAGATGCTGATGACGCTGAGCAAACCCTGATGGGCATGCTTGAGCGCAAAGAAAAAATCATGGGCTTTGGTCACGCGGTGTATCGTGAATTCGATCCACGTAACGACATTATCAAAGCATGGTCAGAAAAACTGGCGAAAGAGAACGGCGACACCCGTTTGTACGACGTGTCAGTACGCTGTGAAGAAGTCATGTGGCGCGAGAAGAAATTATTCCCAAATGCCGACTTCTTCCACGCTTCGGCGTATCACTTCATGGGCATTCCAACCAAGTTGTTCACGCCAATTTTCGTCATGTCACGCGTAACTGGCTGGACTGCTCACGTGAAAGAGCAGCGTGCCAATAACCGTATTATTCGTCCAAGTGCTGACTACATTGGTCCAGAGCCACGTCCAGTACCAACACTGAACGAACGCTAAGGAGCCGTTGGATGTTTAACGAAAACTACCGGGCGCAGTTGCCCGGTACCTCGCTGATGTACTATGACGCGCGTAAAGCGGTCAACGACATCGAGCCAGGTGCCTACGACAAACTGCCGTACAGCTCGCGGATTTTTGCCGAGAATTTAGTGCGTCGTTGTGAGCCGAGTGAGCTTACGGACGCCTTAAGTCAATTGATTTACCGTAAGCGCGACTTGGACTTTCCATGGTTCCCAGCGCGTGTGGTATGCCATGATATTCTGGGGCAAACGGCCCTAGTTGATTTGGCTGGCCTGCGTGATGCCATCGCCGAGAAAGGTGGTGACCCAGCAAAGGTGAATCCAGTGGTGCCAACCCAGTTGATCGTAGACCACTCGTTGGCCGTCGAACATGCTGGTTTTGAAAAAGATGCTTTTGAGAAAAACCGCGCCATCGAAGACCGTCGCAACGACGACCGTTTTCACTTTATAAATTGGACCAAAACCGCGTTTAAAAACGTTGACGTGATCCCGCCGGGTAACGGCATCATGCACCAAATCAACTTGGAAAAGATGTCGCCAGTGGTACAAGTGCGTGACGGTGTGGCCTTTGCCGATACCTGTGTTGGTACCGATAGCCACACCCCTATGGTTGACGCCTTAGGTGTTATTTCAGTGGGCGTGGGCGGCTTAGAAGCCGAGAGCGTCATGCTGGGTCGCGCGTCTTACATGCGTTTGCCGGACATTGTCGGTGTTGAGCTGAAAGGTAAATTGCGTCCGGGCATTACCGGCACCGATTTGGTGTTGGCGTTAACCGAGTTCTTGCGTAAAGAACGTGTGGTCGGCGCCTACCTTGAGTTTTATGGTGAAGGCGCTGACGCCTTGACCGTGGGTGACCGTGCAACCATTTCGAACATGACGCCAGAGTATGGTGCAACGGCGGCGATGTTCTATATCGACGACCAGACCATCGATTACTTGAAGTTGACGGGCCGTGATGACGAACAAGTGAAGCTTGTTGAACACTTTGCCAAAGAAACTGGTTTGTGGAGCGATAGCCTGAAAACGGCGGAATACGAGCGTGTGTTGACCTTTGATATGAGCAAAGTTGAACGAAACTTGGCCGGCCCGTCGAATCCACATTCCTTGTTGCCAGCCAATGAATTGGCGCAGCGCGGTATCGCTAAGCACATGGATGCGCCAGAAGACGGGTTGATGCCAGATGGTGCTTGTATTATTGCGGCAATCACCAGCTGTACGAACACCTCAAACCCGCGCAACATGATTGCCGCAGGCTTGATTGCGCGTAATGCCAATAAGCTGGGCTTGACCCGCAAACCATGGGTGAAAAGCTCGCTGGCGCCGGGCTCAAAAACGGTGAAAATGTATCTGGAAGAGGCCGAGTTGCTACCAGAGCTGGAAGAACTTGGTTTTGGTGTGGTGGCGTTCGCATGTACCACCTGTAACGGCATGAGCGGTGCCTTGGATCCGAAGATCCAACAAGAAATTATTGACCGTGATTTGTATTCAACCGCGGTACTTTCAGGCAACCGTAACTTTGACGGGCGGATTCACCCTTATGCTAAGCAAGCGTTCTTAGCGTCGCCGCCTTTGGTTGTGGCCTATGCGATTGCCGGTACGATTCGCTTTGATATCGAAAAAGATCCACTGGGCTTTGATGACGAAGGTAATCCAATTACCTTGAAAGACATCTGGCCGAAGGATGAAGAGATTGATGCCATTGTGAAGGCTTCGGTGAAACCAGAGCAATTCCGTAAAGTGTACGACCCAATGTTTAGCTTGTCGGTGGATTACGGCGAGCAGAACAATCCGCTGTACGACTGGCGTCCTACGAGCACTTACATTCGTCGTCCGCCGTATTGGGAAGGGCAAATGGCCGCGGCGAACAAGCTTAAAGGCTTGCGTCCATTAGCCGTGCTGGGTGACAACATCACCACCGACCACTTGTCGCCATCGAACGCTATTTTGGCCGACAGTGCTGCCGGTGAGTACTTAACTAAGATGGGTGTACCTGAGGAAGACTTTAACTCTTATGCCACCCACCGTGGTGATCACTTGACCGCACAGCGCGCAACCTTTGCCAACCCGAAACTATTTAACGAAATGGTGCGGGACGAAAACGGTGAAGTGATTCAAGGTTCATTCGCGCGTGTCGAGCCCGAAGGCAAAGTCATGCGCATGTGGGAAGCGATTGAAACCTACATGGAGCGTAAGCAGCCGTTGATTATTGTGGCTGGCGCTGACTATGGCCAAGGCTCGTCACGTGACTGGGCTGCGAAAGGCGTGCGCCTTGCTGGCGTGGAGTGCATTGTAGCCGAGGGATTTGAGCGTATTCACCGTACCAATTTGATTGGTATGGGCGTGCTACCGCTGGAATTCGAAGCGGGCACTACGCGCAAAACACTTAACCTTGATGGTAGCGAAACCTACGATGTGCAGGGTGAGATCGCGCCAGGTGCTCGTATGACCTTGGGCATCCATCGCGCCAATGGCGAAAGCCTCGAAGTGCCGGTGAAATGTCGCCTTGATACCTTCGAAGAGTTGTCGATTTACTCGGCCGGTGGTGTCTTGCAACGTTTCGCGCAGGACTTCCTTGAAGCAGAAGCGAGCTAAGCCGATGAGTTCAGACAAGGTTTTTGCCCCGCAAATCAAAATTCCCGCCACCTATATGCGTGGCGGGACCTCTAAGGGTGTGTTTTTCCGTTTGGAGGACCTACCTGCTGAGGCGCAACAACCCGGCGCTGCGCGTGACAACCTGTTGTTGCGGGTTATTGGAAGCCCAGATCCTTATGCTAAGCATACCGACGGTATGGGCGGCGCGACCTCAAGCACAAGTAAAACGGTGATTCTTTCGCGCTCAAAAAGCCCCGACCATGACGTGGATTACTTGTTCGGTCAGGTCTCGATTGATAAGCCATTTATCGATTGGAGCGGTAACTGCGGTAACTTAACCGCTGCCGTAGGCTCGTTTGCTATCAGTAATGGTTTGATTGATCCGGCACAAGTGCCAGAAAACGGTATTTGCACCGTACGTATTTGGCAAGCCAACATTGAGAAAACCATTGTTGCGCGAGTGCCCATGACCAATGGCGAAGTTCAAGAAACCGGTGACTTCGAACTCGACGGTGTGACCTTCCCAGCAGCGGAAGTGCAAGTTGAGTTTATGGATCCTGCGGCCGGTGAAGGCGCGATGTTCCCCACGGGGAATGTGGTCGACAACTTCGAAGTACCGGGTTTAGGTGAACTGCAAGCGACCTTTATCAACGCGGGTATTCCGACTATTTTCGTCAATGCCGAAGCCATTGGCTATAACGGCACCGAACTACAGGGCGCGATTAATGAAGATCCGCAAGCCCTGCAAATGTTCGAAAGCCTACGCGCCCATGGTGCGGTGAAAATGGGCTTGATTGACGATGTGGCGGAAGCTGCGAACCGTCAGCATACACCGAAAATTGCCTTTGTCGCAGCACCGCAAGACTACTTGGCATCGAGCGGCAAGCAAATTCATGCCACCGACATTGATGTACTCGTTCGCGCCATGTCCATGGGCAAGTTGCACCATGCCATGATGGGCACCGCTGCTGTGGCCATTGCTGCAGCTGCCGCTGTGCCCGGCACTTTGGTGAACTTAGCCGCCGGTGGTGGTGACCGCACCTCAATTCGCTTTGGTCACCCGTCAGGCACCTTGCAAGTCGGCTCGGAAGCCAAGCAAGTCAATGGCGAGTGGACAGCTACCAAAGCTATTATGAGCCGCAGTGCACGGGTTCTAATGGAAGGTTGGGTACGTGTACCAGGTGATTGCTTCTAATGATGTTTAAAGCCCCGAAGAAGTGCCCCTGTGGTAATGGCTTATACCGCAAATGCTGCGGTCGTTTTCACCCGCTGTTTGCGGGTGAGAGCGTCGCGCTGCCGAAGAATGTCGAGCTGCTGATGCGTTCGCGGTACAGTGCTTTTGCCTTGGGTATGGCCGACTACCTGCTTGAAACCTGGCATCCCAGCACGCGTCCGAGCGAGTTAGATTTCAGTGATAGCCCCAAATGGCTGCAACTCGATATCTATAACGCTGAACAAAGCGGCGACGAGGGCAGGGTCCACTTTTGTGCGTACTTTCAGTTCGACGGCGAAGTTGGCGAGCACGAAGAACTGTCAGCGTTTGTTCGTGAAGACGGGCGTTGGTATTACCTAAAGCCAATTGAGAGCCTAAATTAAAGCCATTGTTCGGCATCTTGTCCGCCAAGTATGGCCATAATCTCGACCTGCTCGTTACGCCCTCGAAAATAGACGCTGTCAGTACCACAGACCGCGCGACGATAGCCCTGACGGATATGTTCGACGCTGGGAAAACGTAGTGGGTTTTCAGCAATTTCAGTGAAGGTTTTAAAAAATCCGCGATAATAGGTTTCGGCTGCTTGCTCGCCATAATGGATGACGCCGTATTCATAAATGCGGCGTAAATCTTCTTTTGCGGCGTTAGCGAGTTGATAAAGAGCCATCGTATCTAACTCGTTTTTTTCGCCAAATCGCGCTTAAACTCCCGCAAAATGTCGTCTTCTGATTGCGAAGTAAAACCACTGAGTTCGGCTTGCGCTAATTTTTCGTTGACCATTTCAACCCGACGCGCACGTCGAATGAGATCATTAATTAACTCACTTTTGCTGGCATATTCGCCAGTCAATTCAACGTGTTCACGTAACCAAAGGTCGTTCTGTTCGGTAAGAGTGATACTTTGACGCGTCATTTCTGAAAACCTCAACTATTTAGCCGTGGTGTAAACTTACACCACGGCTATGTGTTAGGCAAGGTCGATTAGCGTCGAAAGGGTTGGCGCGCGCCGTAAGTGAGGGTGCGCCAGAGCCATTCGCATGGACCGAAGCGGAAGCGCTCGAGCCACCATTTGCTTAGCGGTAACTGCAGCAGCCATAAGCCAATCGCCAAGGCAGTGGCCACGCTACGACTGATTTCTCCGTACATGCCGAAACCATAGCCATAAAACAGGGTGGTAAAGACAATGGAGTGCATCAAGTAGTTGGTGAGTGCCATGCGGCCGGCGGGGGCGAGATGGCGAAGCCAATGTTCGCGTTTGGCGCGTTGTGCGCCGCGCAGGGCCAAGGCGATAATGCTCATGTAGGCAAAGCAAAGGCCGATACTAGCCACGGCGGTAATGGTGAAGCCCAAGGCCGAGTCGGGTGTGGGCAGCAGCATATTTGGGTTGGTGTTGTAGAACCCAGTGTAAATTGCGGCAGGCAAGCCAAGTATTAGCCCCCAACGGAGCAAGTGTTTGTAGGCGGTAGGCCGTTTATCAAACGAGGTAAAGACGCCACCACGGGCGAAGCTCGCGCCGATGAGGAAAATACCGAATAAAGTGGGGATAAAGAAGAACATGCCTCCGGTGCCGTACATTTTGCCCATTTCAGTCATGCGAATAGCAATGATTTCACTCCAAGTGCCTTCAGCATAGATGCCATTCGCCTGCACGATAAAAGCCTTGATCGCCGTCTGTGTTTGGCTCATGTCAGTTAATATTTCATCGGCAGCGGCTGGGTCTTGCAACGCGAAATGTATGCCTATGGCGGCCAACCAAACGGCAATGATGGGCAACAGATAGATACCTAGGCCCCACTTCCATAGGCTACGCGCCGGTTTGTTAATGAAGAGCACCAGCAAGACGGCGCAAAGGGCGTACGGTAGCAAGATATCGCCGCCCCAAAAGAAGTACATATGCACCCAGCCGAACAATGCGAGTATGGCTGCGCGCCGCAAGAACAAAAGGCGCGGTCGTGGGTGTTGTTTTTCTTTGGCGCGGTCACAAAAAATCACAAAGCCAATGCCAAACAACAGCGAAAACATGGTGTAGAACTTACCTTGTACGAAGGTAAATACGGTCCAGCCAACAGCTTTATCGACGCCTGCTAACGACTGATCAAGGCCAAACAACATGGCGGTCATGGGGCGCTGAAAATATTCGATGTTCATCAATAGAATGCCGAGCAGGGCAAAGCCACGGATCACATCGAGCATTTGAATGCGTTCGCGTTGGGCGACAGGGGTCGTGGTGGTGGTGGTCATGAATTGTTCTCTTTTATTGTTTGCGTTTAAGCTTAGTCACTTTTAAGAGATTGACAACCTTCAGCAAATCGCTAATTTGGTAAAAAAATTAAAGGTACAGGTTGGCAGAACTATGACAGAGCGGCGCGAGATCTTGCTCGATTTACTTTTATTTGTTGGCGCATTGGCGATCGCTTTGTGGCAACGCGATGATGGCCATAGCATTGTTTGGGGCATGTGGCTTAGTAGCCTATTACTTGGTTACACCTATATTGTCAGTTCCATTCTGCGATGGGTGTTCGCCATGTATAAAGTTGGGACCGGCATGTTTTTGTTTGGTTTAGTGAACGGGCTCTTTCTTCTCGGCTTTTTCACCATTCATTTTGGCGGCTTTCATTTAGGCCACGCGATTTTCCTGAATGACTTTTTCCCCATTCCCGTGGACGCGAATCGCCAAGGGTTGTTCCTTGATGCCCAGCAATATGCCTGGGTGGTGAGCGAATACTGGTGGTTCTTACTTATTGTCTTAGTTTCTGATCGGCATGAGGTACTAGGGAAAAGAGCGCCTCTGCCTGCCGAACCGCAGAGCACCAAAAAAGCCATGAGCAAAATGAACCTGATGAAGCCTTACGCCAAGGTAGTACGCTTACACATTTTGATTTTTGTGTTTGCTGGTGCGCAGGCGATGCAGTGGTCTGAAGCTTTGCTGTTGGTGATTATTCATGCCGCGTATTTCTTACCGTGGCGGCGTTTTTATCGGTTGGTAAAACCCCGTGCCTCGGCTACAAGCGCAACTGCCCCGAGTGAATAGCCCGGTAGACCTCGTTATCTAAGGGTTGATAGCCTTTGTGGCGGTCAATCAGCACATACAGTGGGTCACGGATATGCTCAATGGCAAAGCTTTCTAATTTGAGCTGGGTTTTGCGGATCTTAAAGGTGGTGGTGATGTCGTGCGCCTGCTGTAAACGCACAAACATAGGTTGTGCATAGTCCGGTAAAGCGTTGCGAATGTGCTGGTAAAAGGCTTGTGCGTCAAAGCGAGCGCCGCGCGCGAGGACTAAGCTCACCATGCCAGCTCGGCCTTCTGTGTGAGGTACTTTTACGCCGTAAGCCACGGCTGCAAGCACATCACGAAAGCGACTGGCTTGCGCTTCAACCTCGGTGGTCGCCACGTTCTCTGATTTCCAACGGAAAGTATCGCCAACGCGATCGACAAAGGCGATATGACGATAGCCTTGGTGACGAACTAAATCACCGCTATTAAACCAACAATCCCCAGGCTTAAACACATCGCGGAACAGTTTGGCGTTATTGGCTTCGGGGTTGTGGGTGTAACCGTCAAAGGGCGCCTTGCGCGACACTTCGGTTAGCAGTAAGCCTACGTCGCCTTTACTGACCCGTTGCAGTCGCCCGTGGTGGTCACGCAACGGCGTTTCTTGTTCGTGATCAAAACGCACGATAGCGTAAGTCATGGGCGAGAAGCCGACGGTTCGCTTTAGATTGAAGACGTTGACAAAGCCGACGTTGCCTTCGCTGGCGCCATAAAGTTCGCAAATGCGCGGAATGGCAAAGCGCTGTTGAAAGTCGTCCCAAAGCTCAGCGCGTAAACCGTTGCCTATAACCGCACGAATCCTGTTATTGGCCTCGAGCGGTTGTTGCTCTTGGTGCAGTAAGTAGCGGCAGAGTTCACCCACATAAACAAAGCAGGTGGCGCCGTAGTTTTTGATTTCGCTCCAGAATTGGCTGGCGCTGAAGCGTTCGGCGAGGGCAAGACTACTGCCGGTCATGATCACTGAGCTTACGGCAATCGACAGTGCGGTGTTGTGGTAGAGCGGTAAGCAGTTGTAGAGAGTGTCGTTTTTGCCAAGGGTCAGTGACATACGGCCAAAAGCAATCCCCGCTTTGTACCAGCGTAAATGGGTCATGGCGGCTGCTTTGGGGAGTCCTGTGGTACCTGAGGTCAGCATGAAAAAGCATGTGTCGCCGAGGCGAACGTGCAGGGTCTCGGACGGATTTTCGGCGTTCTTTTGCCGCGCTTGTTGATGCAGCTGGTGAGTTGCAACCAACGTCTGGCATGAGGCGAGCGTTTCAATTTCAGTTGTGTAGTCGGGTGTGGTGACGAGCAATTTGGGTTGCATAACTGCAATGCTGTGTTGCAAGGCTTCACCTTGTTGCTTGGGGTTTAGCATGCCAGCCACGGCACCTAATTTATTGGCGGCAAAGGCCCAAGCAAGTAGTTCAGGGCTGTTGCGGTCAAGCAGCGCCACACAATCACCTTTTCCAATGCCATGTTGCTGCAGTACCTGCACTAAGCCATTTACCCATTGGTTGAATTCTGCGTAGCTGTATTGGCCCTGAGCGCTTTGGAGCAAGGTGCGGTTGGGGTGACGCGCGGCGGCACGTTGCAGGAAATAGCCAGTCGAGCCTTGGCGACCTTTGTGTGCCCACGCGAGCTGGATCAGCGTTAAGGCAAACCGCGGTAGACGCGGGATGAAGCGGATAAGCGCGACAAGGAAAGTGGTGAAAGACATTTTGGTTATTCGTTGTTCGTTATTCGTTATTCGTAGAGCTTATGTTGAATTTGAGATGGGTGCAATGGTGAACTTAATTTACTGAAAACTCGTAATTTTGGTGTGATTTACTAAACTTAGGATGACACAGTTAATGGGAAAGCAAGAGCGGGCGTGGCGGCCGGATGAGTTGTCACGGATTATTGAGCTGCGGGAACCGGGCGTCAGTCGGGCCAACTGTCCGACCCAGTACAAACGATAACAAGGACTTATTTATGCCTATTATGAAGCAAATTGGTGGCTTACTTGCGTGGTTAGCGCTGTCATTTTTGGTGGCGGCGATAGGCGGTTGGGGCTCGGCTAATGCTCCGGTGTTTTATCGTGAGTTGATGCTGCCGGGTTGGGCGCCACCAGCTTGGTTGTTTGGTCCGGTGTGGAGCGCGCTTTATACCATGATGGCGATTTCGGCGTGGCTCATTTGGCGCGAGTTTGGTTTTAAAGATCAGGCCAAGCGCGCATTGCAGGTGAATTTTGTACAGCTTGGCTTAAACATGCTATGGAGTTGGTTATTCTTTGCCTGGTACCTAGGTGCCGTCAGTTTCGTTGAAATCATTCTACTGTGGGGCGCGATTGTGGCGACCATAGTGTTGTACTGGCGTTTGAATAAAGCAGCAGCCATTTTGCTGCTGCCTTACTTAGCGTGGGTGACCTTTGCCGCATTTTTAAACTTTAGTATTTGGCAGCTAAATCCTGGAACTCTCTAATTGTTAAATGCCTTGGCCGTTAGGTACCACAGAAGGTGCGGGTGACCTGTTCGCCCGCCGCGGCAGGTGCCAGCAAATCTTGGTTTTCCTCACGTTCAGTATATGGCTCGCGAAGCACTTGGTTCAGTCGATTAAACTTGGCTAACGAGCCTTCGTTGATGGCCTCATCAATCAACTCCTGAATACGGTGATTACGCGGAATATACGCCGGATTGATCTGTTGTAACTGCTCCGGTTTGAAGCCTTGCGGCCATGCTGCTTGCCAGCGTTCATACCATGGCCGCCAGTGCTCGTCTGCAGTGAATAGCTGCGCTAAACGCGTCGGTTCAGCATCACTTAGGTAGCGAAACGCCAGAGTAAAATCGATCTTGCGCTGTTCTAGCAGATCAAGAAAATCTTGTACCAAGATCTGTGCGCCTTTGCTGTCTGGCGTGAGTCCTATCTTGCGCGTCATTTCCTGCCAATAGTACTGCTGATAGCTCGCTTCAAAGCCCTCTACGGCTTGGGTCGCTTCTTTAATGGCCGGCTCGGCATCTTCGCCTTCGGCATGCAATAGCGGTAGCAAGGTCTCGGCAAAGCGCGCCAAGTTCCACATAGCTATGGGCGGTTGATTCTGATACATGTAGCGGCCGCGCCGATCGATGGAGCTAAATACCGTGGCTGGATCGTAGACTTCCATAAAAGCGCAGGGACCATAGTCGATGGTTTCGCCTGATAAAGTCATATTGTCGGTGTTCATAACGCCGTGGATGAAACCTAAACTCATCCACTTGGCGATGAGTTGTGCTTGGCGCTCAATCACGGCCTCGAGCAGTGCTAAATAGGGTTGTTCGGCCGTAGTGCACTCTGGGTAATGACGCTCAATCACATAGTCAGCGAAGCGTTGCAATAATTCGCGGTCTTTAAAGGCCAGCACATATTGTGCGGTACCAACCCGTAGGTGACTGCTGGCGACGCGCGTCAAAATGGCGCCAGGCTCTGCTTGTTCGCGTTGCACGAGTTCGCCCGTTGCAACTGCCGCTAGGGCGCGGGTGGTGGGAACACCAAGCCGGTGCATGGCTTCGCTGACGACATATTCGCGTAACACTGGACCTATGGGGGAGCGGCCGTCGCCACCACGGGAAAAGGGGGTGCGGCCGGAACCTTTAAGTTGCACGTCAAAGCGTTTGCCGTCGGCAGCAATGACTTCGGCCAAGAGCAACGCGCGGCCATCGCCTAATTGCGGCACATAGTTGGCAAACTGATGTCCGGCATAACCTAGTGCTGCAGGTTGCGCCCAATCGGGCAGCGCGTTGCCGGCGAAAAAGGGCAGCCCTTGCTCACTGGCAAGTAAGTCTTCGGGAATACCAAGGTATTCGGCCAGCTCCGTGTTCACCGCCAACCATTGCGGCTGCATGACCGGCGTCGGTTCGCAGCTTGCACTCAAGCGCGGATCAAGTTGGCTGTAGCTGTGTTCGCTGTGGATGGAGTTAGACGGCATCGGTTTGTTGCTCCGCGGTCGCTTGTTGAATGGCATCGATCATGGGCGATTGTAACAGCCCTGACAACAGTGGATGCTGAAACTTACGCTTTAAAGTCACCGCATAAAAATTCTCAAAGGCGTTGGGTACGTCAAATCGCTTGCTCAACACACCGCTTTGCAACTCATCACGTACCACAACGGCGGGCATGGCAGCCAGCGCTCCGCTGTCACGCGCTAACAGCCGCAACATCGCCATGTCATCCACTTCCGCGACAATCTCAGGCTCCAGTTGGTGCTGGGTGCAAAAGCTTTCGAAGGCAGCTCGCAACGGCGAGGCACTACCAGGCACTACCCAACGCTGATGCTTGTAGGCCGGGTCAATATGCGCTGGAAGGTCAGCACGTGACGCCGGGGCAATGACACTCACCGCTTGGCGTGAAAGCAGCTGCGATTGCCACGCAATGTCATCACTTAACGACACTTCGCGATTGGTCAGCACCACGTCAATCTGGTGCTGCGCCAATAAATCTAATAATTCAGGTTGCGGCCGGGCGAGCAAACGAAAGCTAGCGTCGGTTTTGTCTTTGAGCAAGGGTTCGATAAAGCTCTCGATAAAATTACGCGACATACTCGACAGCATGCCAATCCGCAGCGATGGCAGGGTGATCACACCGCGCGTCAATAATTGTTGCAGTTCTTCACCGCGCTGGAAAATATCCTCAGCGTAGTTTAATACCGTATGCCCCAACTCGGTTAACACCAAGGCACGACCTTCACGGGCAAATAAAGGCTGCCCAATGGTGTGCTCCAACTGATTGATTTGTGCCGACAACGCCGACTGTGAAATGGCCAGTTTCTCTGCAGTCGCCGTCAGATTGCCTTGTTTGGCAACGCGCCAAAAGTAGTACAGATGATGGTAATTCAGTCGGTTCATGAGGATTCATTCTATAAAAGTGAACGTTATTTAATAATATATGTATTTTTATAATGCATCCAGTGCTTGCAGAATAACCGCATGTCAATTCGTTGAGGGGTAAGGACTTTATGCCGTGGCGTGGAACGCAAATTGTGCTGGTAACGCTAATGACCTTGTTTTTGGCGAGCTGTATTGCCGTAGCGACCGATCTTATCGAGCCGCTGCAAGGCTGGGGCATTGCATTGACGCCATTAAGTGCCGGCTTTGCTGCCATGATTTGCTTTATTGGCTTTGTGGTAACGCGCTACGCCGCGGTGCAATTTCGCGATGAGCAAGATAGCAGCAAGTTCTGGCGACGTTTAGTCAGTACCATTGGCGCGATTTTGCTGACCGCCATTGCCGATCATTTTCTTCTGTTCTGGTTAGGCTGGGTCGCCGTTAGTTTAACCTTGCACCGGTTGCTGGTGTTCTACCCCGAACGCCCGCGCGCCATGCTTGCCGCCCACAAAAAGTTTATCTTCGCCCGTATTGCCGAAACCCTGCTGGGTGCGACTTTGCTGAGCTTGTATTGGGTTTATGACGTGCAAGCCATTAGCGAGTTAGCGCAAATCACTGACCACGGCGTGAGCAACTGGCTGGCCTTGCTCTTGGTCACTGTGGCAGCAATGAAATGTGCTCAGTTGCCGGTACATGGCTGGTTGTTGCAGGTGGTCGAGGCGCCGACTCCAGTGTCCGCGCTACTCCATGCCGGGATCATTAATCTCGGTGGTTATCTGTTGCTGCAGTTCTCACCTCTGTTAACACCAGCCGAGGGTGCGCGTTGGCTATTGGCCGTTGTTGCTGGTTTAAGCATGCTGGTCGCCGCATCGGTTACCATGACGCGGATTAGCGTGAAGGTACGCTTGGCGTGGTCCACGGTAGCGCAAATGGCGTTGATGTTGGTCGAAATTAGCCTAGGCTTTTATGCTCTGGCGGCGCTGCATCTGTTGGCGCACTCCTGTTACAAAGCTTATTCTTTTTTATCAGCCGGCAGTGTGGTCGAGCAGGGCGAGCGGCAGCAGTTTGCCGAGCTTACCTTGCCGCGTGTCCGCGCTTTACTCATTGGTGGCGTGCTCGCCTTTGTTTTGGTCATGCTGGCGGCTTGGTTATTCATCGCGCAGTTGTACTTTGCACCTTGGCTCGCCGTAGGCATGGCCTTAGCCCTATGGCTGGCCAGTGAAGTCGATTATTTCGGCAAACGTCATAGTCTGCGCACGGCCTTGATTGCCTCGTTTTGGTTAGGTTTGTACGTGGCCGGTGCCTGGCTATTTAAGTTACTGTTGCCGACGCCAACGGCTGGCCAGTATCTGCTTGGCATTGACTTGTGGGTGTGTGCGGTGTTGCTGGGCATTGCCGCCGTGTATTTATGGTTGCTGTACCGCCCGCGTCGCGCTCTCGGCCACCGTTTGTTTATTGCGCTAAACGCCGGATTGTACCTCGATGAGTGGGCCACCCGCTTTAGTTTACGGGTGTGGCCGTTGCGCTTGCCGTCCGCGACTACCGTCAACAAAGGAGATCAAGCATGAGTGCCAGCGATTTGCAGCGACTTGGCAAAACGGTTTGTAAGCGTGTTGCACCTGTGTGGCCGCTGCCGCGCAGTATTGCCGTGAATCCTTGGTGGCAAGAGCGTGGTGCGTCGATTCGTGAGGTGGCTGAGCGGGAGCAAACCCGCAAAAATGTACGGCTATTGATGCCCGCAGCCTATTACCAACAGCGTTGGCTACGTGAGATTCAGCCTGAGCACCTGCGACAGGCCGCCGCAGAGCAGGGAATTACGGCGTCAGCGCAGCAACTGCTGCAAGGGTTGCACGACGTTACCGAAGAAAGTGCCGCCATGCCCAGCGTGGCCGAGGTGATGAACAGCGGACAAGAGCGCACTCGCACCTTGCCTTGGCGCACAGAAATCGTACATCAGCTCAGTCAATTCTGCGCCTTGTGGGTGAATTACCCAGAACAATTTAACGGTGCAGATAGCGCTGACGCCCTCTATTTAGCTTGGCTCGATATTGTTCGCCACGACCGCGGCATTGAACTGTTAGTGGGCGAACGCCGGGTGGAAGCTGAACTGGCGAAATTACCGCGGAGTAGCGCAGAACTTTGGCAGCTTGTGGAAGACGAGCTGCCGCTAACTGACCCCGAGCAATTAGAGGCGTGGTTGCAAGTGGCGCTTCATGATATTTACGGTTGGGCCAGCGTGTTTGCCCAGCGCCGATGGGCGCGCGAGTTGGAAAATAGCGAAAATGTTTACGATGAGCTCGATCAGCTCTTAGCCATTCGAGTGGCGTGGGAATTGGTCTGTTGGCGTTTGAGTGCAGATGCACAACAGCAACAATTTATCGCCGCCTATCAAACCTTGCCGCAACGGCGCGAACAAACCGCGCAAGCGCAAGCTACCCTGTGGGTTTGGCAGCGAGCCTTGGAGATCAGTTACCAACAGTCGTTGGCGCAGCAACTGTCAGCTTTGCAGCCTGCCGATAATGGTTCTGAGCGCCAAGTGCAAGCGGTGTTTTGTATTGACGTGCGTTCCGAGCCCATCCGTCGCGCTCTGGAAGCCCAACACCATGGCATTCAAACCTTCGGGTTTGCCGGTTTCTTTGGCTTGCCGGTCGAGTACCGTGTCAGCGACACCTTAGCGAAGCCGCAATTACCGGGCCTATTGGCACCGCAATTTCAGGTGCGCCAAGCGCAAGATAAAGCCGCGCTCGCGCAACGCACTCACAGTTGGCGTGCGGCCAGCTGGCACCGCTCACTAGAAAGTCCTGCCGGCGCTTACGGCTGGGTCGAAATGAGTGGACTCGCTAAGATTTGGAAGTTGCTCGAACGTAGCCTGTGGCCAAAACCGCAAGCGCGCATTGGTAGCGAAGTTATTCGTGATGACGCTTGGCAGATTACCAAAGGCGGCCAAGGCGATGACGGAGCGCCGGTATCAAAAACAGAGCTAGCAGGGCTGGCCGCCAATGCACTCACGGGCATGGGGCTGACCAAAAATTTTGCGCCGCAAGTGCTGATCGTCGGTCACAGTGCTTGTGTGACCAACAATCCACATGCTGCGAGTCTTGATTGTGGTGCCTGTGGCGGACAATCGGGCGAGGTTAATGCGCGGGTGTTGGTGCAATTGTTCAATGACGCTGAGGTGAGGCAAATCTTGGCCGAACAGCATGGCATCGAGATCCCGCACGATACCCAATTTTACCCAGCGCTGCACGACACTACGCAACAGCAGTTAAGCTTGCTTGGCACTGACGGTGGCAATGGCACGGATCAGCTCAAGCAATGGCTCGAAAAGGCGAGTAGTGCCGCCCAGCAGGAGCAACGCAAACGCTTAGCCGACCGTCCGCAAGCGGCCAATGCGTTGCAGCAACGCGCGGCGAGCTGGGCGGAGGTGCGACCGGAGTGGGGTTTGGCGCGCAATGCCGCAATTATTTTTGCGCCACGTGAAGCTACCGCAAAAGGGCATTTTGACGCGCGAGCTTTCTTGCACACCTATCATGCCGAGCGCGACCCCGAGCAGACGGTACTGACACAACTGATGACCGCCCCCATGGTGGTCGCCCATTGGATCAATATGCAGTACTTCGGCTCTATGACCGCGCCGCAAACCTTCGGCAGTGGCAACAAGCTGTTGCACAACGTCGTCGCCGATGGCGTCGGCGTGTTCGAAGGTAATGGTGGTGATTTGCGCATCGGCCTAGCAAAACAGTCGCTGCACGACGGCAAAGACTGGTATCACCAGCCGCTGCGCCTCACCGTGGTGATCGCGGCGCCGTGTGAAGCCATCGATAAGGTCATCAACGCGCAAAGCGTAGTGCGCGAGCTTATCGACAACGAATGGCTGTATTTATGGCAATGGGAGCCGGGTAGCGGAGCATTACAACAGCGTACAGCCAACGGCTGGCAACAGCTTACCAACCTACAGGAGACGCAACATGACCTTGCGATTTAATGCAGATAACCCGAAAGAGTTGCGCCACGTAGGTCGCATCTTAGAGCTCGGCGGTGTGGCCGCTTTACCTACCGACATTGCCTACGGTGTGGCGGCGGATGCCAATAACGTTGAAGCAGTTAAAAATGCTTACGCGGTGTTAGAACGGCCGGTTGGCGAGCCTTCGATAGTTCACCTTGGTCATGCACGACAGTTAAAGGACTGGGCAGTTGACATTCCCGAGGTAGCGGAATCCTTAGTTGAAGCACACTGGCCAGGGGCGTTGACGCTGATACTGCATCGTCATCCGCACATATCACCGTTGGTGACCGGAGGAGGGCATAGCATCGCGGTGCGGGTGCCGGCGCAAGAACAATTGCGTGAACTGCTCAGCAAGTTCAATCTCGGTATCATTGCACCGTCGATTGGTGATGATTATTGCACTGCGAAAGAGGCGCATGCGTTGCTCGATGGAAAAATTGACGGCGTGTTGGATAGCGGCGCATGCAGTGCGAGTGCCAAGTCAACGATTCTAGATTTGCGTGGCAAGCAGCTCCTAGTTACGCGCGAGGGGAGCGTGCCGACAGCATCCCTAAGGAAGCTGCTCGGCACAAATCTACAGGTCACTTAAGCGACTGCTGAACCCAGTAGCTTCAGCGTTGCGGCATCGGCGTCGAGTTCGACCACATGACCAACCGGTAAAATATGGTTGTCGCGAATGTGGCCAAATTGGGCGCCGGTGTAGGTTGGCACACCCAACGGCTTGAAGTAGTGTTCGAACACTTCATGCAAGGTAAAGCTGCCGAAACCGCCACCTGGGTCACACTCGGTGCAGTGGCCGAAGACAATTCCGGCAACGCCGTCTAGATGTCCAGCCAATTGCAATTGCGATAAGAAGCGGTCAATGCGGTAAATATTCTCACCAACATCTTCCAGCATTAAAATCTTACCTTTCAGGTCTGGGAAGTAAGGCGTGCCACATAAGCTTGTTAAAACTGTGAGGTTACCGCCGACCAGCACACCTTGCGCCTTACCGCTATTCACCGTTGTGGTGCGGTTGCTCATCATGGTCAGGGTTTCTTCTTTTTCTTTGTAGTTGCGCATGGTGGTGGACTTGCCGTCCATGATCACGTCGCGGAATTGTTGTGCCTGAAAGTCAGCCCAATAGGAGAAGCCATTGGGACCGTGGAACGAGGCCATGCCAGTTTTCACGTACAGGGCGTTCATGAGCGAGGTGATATCGCTGTAGCCCAGCAAAACCTTGTTGTTGGCCTTGATCATGTCGTAGTCGAGTAGTGGCAGAATACGGTTACAACCCCAGCCACCGCGTACCGCAATCACCCCATCGACGCTGTCATCGGCGAAGGCTTTGTTGACGTCCTCGGCACGCTGTTGATCAGTGCCCGACAAATAGCCATGGCGGCCAAACACATGCTCACCAAGCTGCACCTTAAAGCCTAAAGCTTCAAAGGATTCTTTGGCAATCATGACATGGTGGCGGTCGAGCACAGCACTGGCAGGTGCCACCATCCGCACTGTGTCACCTTGTTTCAGACGTTTGGGTAAACGCCCGGCACCAAGGCCAGTGCCTTGTTGAAATAGTGGCGCATTGGCGAGCGCACTGGGCGATAAAACAGAGGTTGCCACCGCACCAGCGGCTAGGGTTTTCATAAACGATCTGCGATCCATGACAAGGTCACCTTTTGTTGGTCTTAGTTTTGGGCCTGTTCAACGACTGTCAGTTGACGCCTGTTCGACGTAACCGTTAGGCTCAATCCTAGTAATAATTTATTAGTAATTGAACCCTAGAGTGCAATAAAAAATGAAAAAAAGCTTTCAAAGCCTTATTTTAAGCATCGCGAGCAGCGCAGTTATGACATTGAGCCTAGCAGCGCACGCGCACGAAAACCATCATCAGGACGTTGAGCTGTTGCCAGGCCTCGACAAGCAGCAAATTCGCTTGGCCGATATTGAGCCGTTGATTCGTCGCGTGGAGCGCAGCGAAGTGATTAGAACCGAACAGGTGGGCGAATCCTATCAAGGTCGGCCGATTTACCGCTTCACTGTCGGCAGTGGCGACACTGTGGTGTTCATGTGGTCACAAATGCACGGCGACGAGTCGACTGCCACCCCAGCGTTGTTCGATTTGATGCAAAAGATTGAAAGCGACAACCATTGGCGCAAACATTGGAGCGATAAGATCACTTTGCACATCTTGCCCATGGTGAATCCGGACGGTGCCGAATTAGCCCAGCGCTATAACGTGCAGGGCATTGACGTTAATCGCGACGCGCGCGCACAACAGACCCCGGAAGGGCGTCTATTGATGGCGCAGGGGCGCTCATTAAAGCCAGATTTTGGATTTAATTTACACGACCAAAGCCGCTATTACGAAGTAGGTAACACCGGCAAACCTGCGACGATTTCCTTGCTCGCACCGGCCTTCAACCACGCCAAAGACATTAATGCTAAGCGTAAGCGGGCGATGCAGCTTATCGGCGAGTTAAAAGCCGTTGGCGACCATATGATCCCAGGGCACATGGGCCGCTACAACGATACCTTTGCGCCACGCGCTTTTGGAGACAATTTCGCTGCCATGGGTATTAGTACCATTTTGATCGAGTCAGGTGCATTTCCGAACGATCCCAATCGCCAAAAGGCGCGGGCAGTGAACGTTGCTATGCTCATCGAAGCCATCGACAGCATCGCCAGCGGCGACTATGCACAACAGACGCTAGAACCTTACAACAGTATTCCGATGAACAACTCCAACAGCTTCAAAGACGTGATTCTGGAGCAAGTGTTGGTGCGCGATAGTGGTCACGACTACCGCATTGATATCGGTATCAATCGCAGCAGCGATGCGCGACAAAATGGCTACATCCGTGAAATCGGCGATTTGTCCGTCTTCCCGGCGTTCAATCGCTACGACACCAACGCCTACCTGTATCAAGCGGGCAAAGCTTACGCATTGCCAACTGCGGGCGAGGCCTTGGAGCTATCGCATCATGAATACTTGGACTTGCTGAAGCAAGGCTATACCCACTTCACGGGCGACGAAGCGATGCTCAAGGCGCGTACACACGTTCCTGTATTGGTGAATCCGCACAACATCCCTGGCTCACGCCCCCAACAACGGCAAAATGCGACCTTCTTGCTAACCAAGCAAGGTGAGGTGGCGCTAGCCGTGTTGGCGGGAGTGGTCATTCAATTGCAGTAGAGCCGTTATTCGTTATTCGTTATTCGTTACTCGGAGGGAGCGGGTGCTGTTTTTGGTGCAGCACCCATAGCACGTAGATAGTCGTGGCCTGCGGTGTTACGTCGGCGGTGTAAAGAACCAAAAGAGATAGCGTTGGTAGAACAAGCAAGCGACCGGGTAGATTATGGCGCTGTACGCCTAGCTCGGGAAAATCTTCGAGGCGGTGAATCGCTTCGTTTAAATTCGTGCATACGTTCGTCGGCAGTGTCAGCGTCGATAAATTCGGCTTCACCGCGCTCGAGTTTTGCGTAGGCTCTCTGAACTTCTTCAGCTAACCACTCGTCGTGAGAGCTTTTTAAACGTTGTTGCTCTGCTAACAACTCTGTATGCCGACGACAGGCCTCACTTAGCGTCATCCCTTGACTCTCAGCCATTTCTTGCGCGAGGCGTTTAGTCTCTTCGTCGATGCGGAATTGGATCCGAGTCTCCATAACTGCTCCTGCGTAGCATTTGCTAGCCTAGTGCGTACACACAAATGTTAGCACAGGAGCTATGGTTTGCTAGTCGTTATCGCCTTTCTTTTTGTCAGCTTTTTTAGGCTTTTCAGCTTCGGCGGTGCCATCGTCAGCTTCGGCAGCGTCTTTCTTCAACGTAACATCGGCGTATTTGACGCGGCCAGGGCGTTTGCGCTTGGTGGCATCGGCGCCTTCTTTTTGCTGCACGGTATGGGTTGCTTCATGTGAGCTTTCGGTGGCGTCGCTTAAACCGTCGTCATCGGAATCTTCGTCACGGTAATCAGGGTCGGGGGCTTTCGACTTAACGGTTTCCGCGAGTGCCTTTCCAGCTTTGAACTTGGCCTCTTTTTTGCCAACGCCTTTGAGCTCCTTGCCGGTTTGTGGATTGCGATCACCACCGGCACGGGCGGCTTCAGCGGTGGCTTGACCTTTTGCTGCCGCTTCCGGTAATTCCTTCTGTTCAGCTTTGTCTTGATCTTGCGCATAGGCAGCCGCAGGCAAAGCGAGTAGCAGCGCTAGTGTTAAGGTAGAAATTTTCATAGTGATTCTCCTCGATAGGGTATCCATAGGTATAACCCATGCTCAGAAATTAACCAAATCTTGAAAGAGCAAAAGCCCTGCAAAGGCCCTTCACGTTTTGATTGAGGTGACTATAGTGAAATTGCACCAAGCAATTGGGAATAACTAGGAGGAACGACCATGAAACTTTCAAATGTATTTACATCTGTAGCATCAGTAATGGCTTTAACTTTCGGTACTGTGGCTATGGCCACCACTTTGCAAGATCCGGAAACCACGCAGCAGCAGGGTATGGAGCAAGCTGGTGACCACATCAGTGACTCAGCTATCACTGCGAATGTGAAAAGCGCATTGATGTCACAAGCCAGTGGTATGCAAATCAACGTCTCAACCACTGACGGCGAAGTTACGCTAAGCGGTGAAGTTGAAAGCCAAGCGGACATCAGCGCAATCGAGCGCATTGCACGCAATGTTGAAGGCGTGAAGAGTGTTCGCAACGAGCTGACGGTTAAGTCTGAAGCTTAACACTCCGTCGCTCGACAATCTCCCGTAACCCCGTGTGGCCGCGCTTGCCCTCGGGGTTTTTTATTGTCGTTAACGGAAGCCTCTACTCCTTGTAGGGCAACCAATTACGCTCTTTGACTTTGAGCCAAAACCTATCTTTATAATCAATGACTTTAATATCTTTGTTCTCGGCAACCCACTCTGTAGATGGCAATTGCTCTGCGACCTTGTTTAGCGAGAACGAAGCATTGGAAAACGGTTGCTGTTCATGAACCGAAAATATCGCACTGGTGATAGCTGTCGGGCCAGTTTTTCGCTCGACAACCAGTTGTTCTTGGGGAGCTTCAAACCCTTCGCCAAATAGGGATATCATGACCGGAACGTGGGTCACGGGCGGGGTTGGTATTTCACGTAAGCCGGGAAGTTGTAACGCATCTCCCTGCAAATTGGCACCGTGTTCGGGAGCTACAATGAGCAATACACGACGCCCCGAGGCTTTAATAGCTTCTTGTAATTGATAAATCTCATCGAGTAAATTGGCTGTGCGTAATGCGTAACTTTCGAGACTGTTGCCGTTAAATCCGGGAACACGGTTGCCGTCATGTAACGTCAAGGTGTTATAAAACGTGAAGCGAGTTGTGGTGTCAGAACTTGCTGATAACCAATTATTGAGGATGGTGCCGTCCGATTTAATTAGGCTCCCGTCAAAGCCGGTCATACTTACTGGGGCGCTTGTGTCTAACGTGGGCTCAGGCATGCCGCCAAATTGCTGTAGCAAACCTTTAAAGTCGTCGTACTCACCGGTGTGATTGAGTAGGACTTCGGGCGTGAAGCCTAGCTTCGCAAGTTGTTTACTAACAAAACATTGAGGGCTGTTAGTAAACAATTGTTGATGTGGACGATGGCCACAGCTTGCGCGTAATAAGCGCAAGGCCGACGGGCCCGAATAAGAGCTAGCACTGTTGTAATTACGCAACAGTATATGAGCATCAGAAATTAACGGGTGTGACTGTAAATTAGCACTTTGTAGATCCTGCCAAGCCATGGAGCAGATATTGATGAGTAAAATATCAAAATCAGCCGCGATTTGGCGATTTGGCGCTAGCATTAAATCTTGCTGCTCTTCGTAAAAAGCCGTTAGCTTTTCACTTGGCGAACTAAATTGTATGGCGTCAGGCGTATTAATTGTCGTCATATCCAGCGTTGGTTGCAGCATTGGTAATTCACTTTCACTGGGCTGTTGCATACCTGCGGTAACAAGCACAGCAACAAAGGCAACGACCGTCATACGAATGATGTTTTGCAAGTAAATAAAGCTGATCCATGCGATCAAAAGAATAATAACGAACTCAAGCTTTATCGAGCGCGTCACTAACTCCCACATATAAGCAAGGCTGAAACCCGAAATTGATGACCATTGATCAATCACGCTACTAAAAGGTGGCAACGAACTCTCGTGGTAGAGCAGGCCAATAGCTACTGGAATGGCTACGAGCTGGCGTAACCACTTAAGCGCCGTTGCTCGCATGGGTAAGACCAACAGCATCATCATCGCTAGGTTTTCCCAAATACCTATATTTAGGTAACCAAGAAAAGAGAGAATTACTTTAGCGATAAAGTAAAACGCCCAAGCGTTAAGACCGGGCCACATAAATAGGGGACGGTTTAGTAATTCTTCACGATGACGCCAATAAAGGCTCGGCTCGGCCATTGATACCCTCTATTAATCAGATTTAGTTGAGTTTGCGAAAATAACGATATCGTGCGGTTAGGCGTCGCACCCAATTTAAGAAAATTCTAATGAGCTTGAGGCTCAACAAGCCGGCAGTAAAGCCGAGCGCAAAAGCCGCGAGCACAACTTGAATCACTTGAGACTCTGGCATGTTAAGACTCCGACTCTGAAGGTGGTGTTATCTCATGTAGTGGCGAGAAACCCTGAGGGAACACGCGACGGTACAAGTCTTCGCCAACATGCTCCTCGGTATGTTCTGCCTGAACTAAGGCACTCGTTAGATCGAGGTTGTTGTGACCCGCTTCAAGGTCATCAAGCTTACCCTCGAGACTCTGTAAAGTATGTATGCGTTGATCATTGGCGAAAACATTAGCGAGTGGTGCGCCAAATAAGAATTCCAAAGTGTGTGTGACGTCTTGTGCTCGACAACCAAATAAAAATATCGGGACTAGACGTTCGGCACTGCTCACCAGATCGCCGCCGCGACGATGGTGAAAGCGTTGGACAATATCGACTACTTTTAACCCTCGTGCCGGTTTACCTAAGACCAGGCTATAGTCAATGTTTTGTTCACTAGCTAAACGGGCTAACCTTCGGACATGCTGGACAAATGAGGAAAGTGGGGTGTAGCCCTGTAGTTCTTTGGGTACAAACTGCTCTTGTAAAGCGGCAAAACTATGTGGCAAAAAGCGCGAGAAACGCCAGCCAACAGAGCTTTCTATCAATGAGACGACTTGGCTAAAGCGTAAATTGATTGGCAGTATTAGTGTGGCTCCCGCCTGCAACAATAGCTGTTCATCTGTGTGACGGATGGACTGATCCAATTCGCGCACATAAATCCGCAGGTAGCGGCCAAAATAGCTGCGCAACTGAAAGATTGTTTTCATTAACGTGACGATATCTTGTCCCCGATAATAGGATAATAATATTGCGTCGTCACTGTTACGCTCGAGTGCAGTTGCAACAGCTTGCTCGGAGCGGAGTTGTTGCCATTCCACGGGGGCGATCTCTTGTCCGGTAACCGCACTGCTTAGATAAAAAATAGGAGCCTGCTCCAACCGCAACTTAGCGTGGTCTTCATCCATTGGGTTGGTTGAGTCCAGCGTCCATTCGTGCTCGCTACCTGCAACAATACGAAATTTGTCTTGGCGGACTTTGCCGCGATGAAACCAATAGTTTACCTCGAGCCAAAACCCATTTGGGGCAAGGGAAAAGCTACTAAAACTTTGAAAACGGCTTTCTAGCTGCGTTAATTGCTGCTCCAGTGATGTTGAAGTTAAGTCACCGGAAAAGCACAAACAAAGAATTTTATCTTCGCTCGCTGCCCATTTTTCAAGGGTGACAAGCTGTGCTCCATTTAGTAAGAAGTCATTGAGGGCACTCGGCTCAGTACTTAAATGCATTACAACAACTTTGTGCCCTGCAGTCAGCGCATCGAGACCACTATAAAAGTCAGCGCTGTTAAACAGCTTTCGGAGCTTAACTTCGGCTTGCGCAACATGTTCGGAAGGAGAAAAAAGGCGCTCGCGCTCACTAACCTCCGCAGCACACAGATAGATGACGGAAGCTTGTTGTTGCAATACAGCGACGATTTTAACGAGAGGCTCGTGTGTTGTCGCACTAAAGGCATGTACCTGACCTGAGTTTAAAGGTGGTAAGAAGTCGTCATTATGGTTTACCAGCTTCGTCAGTGTGAGCATTTCGAATTTGTCTTTTATCTATAATTTTTATTATAATAACAAACGAAAATAAATAAAAACAACTAATAAAAAATAACACTAGCTATATTGTTCATATATAAATGTAATCAATAAGTTAGAGTTTGGGCGAGGCCGTTTTGAGTTCAATTAACCAAAGTGCAAGAACTACTGCTCTGGACATCCGCAATCTGCACCGCTTTGTTCCTTCGTATCAGCAACCTTTTGTTGAGACTGTTGCGACGCAACGTGTCGTAGCAATTCGCAAGAAGTGGCGCCTGTTCAGTACCGCCGAGTCTGCTAACAGTAGTGTCAGCGAGGAATAGGATGAAGTTACTTGCCTTGGAGAGTCTAGTTGGCGGCGCTGGTGCAACGACTTTAGTTGCGAACCTTGCGGCAGCCCTGCGAAGCGGAGACGCGCACGTCGCTGTTATTGATTGTTGTGCGCAAAATCATCTTGCCGCGCACTTCGGGCAGCCGCTCGGTGATGACTTAGAGTTACAGCAAACATTTTTAGCTGCGTCAGATGTTATCGTTGCGCCTTTTGGCGCCGACAAAACTCAACGACCTGGTGAACAGCAGCAGAAGCGTTTTGATCGGCTTTTGCAACAGTTGCAGGAACAGCAAGAGTATAAGGTTGATTGGCTGTTAATTAACTTACCCACAGGCTTCAGTTTTGCGCCAAGCTTTGACTTGCCCAATGAAACTTCATGCCTGCTGGTTTTGGAGCCAGAGCCGCGCTGCTATATGAATTTAAAACGTTGGCAAAGGTTTGAATCGCGGCCAATGCAGCTTCGCTATCGTGCGATTATGAATAAAGTTGCCCCTCATCTTGAGTTGCCGCGCGACATCTTTGACCTTTGTCGGGCTGAACTCGATCCGGAGTGGTTGTTGCCGCTTTACATTAATCGTGACCAACACATTCCAGAAGCGTTAGCAACGCAACAGCTTCTTTATGAATATACCTTGGGAGCACAAGGCAACACCGATATTGCTGAACTCGCACAGTGGCTGCAAGAAGCAGCGGAGTCAGAATTTAAATGTTAATTCTTCAACAGTGGCATGAGCTCAGGCGAAGGCAGTCCAGTCTGCGTGCTGGCATGAATTTAGTGATCCTTTATTTAGAGGTCGTGTTCTTGCAAGTAAATGATAGAACGGCTCCTGCCGCGGCAACAAGCGAGCGTCGTAGTTTGCGGTTTTGGTTTCCGCATGTGCGTTGGGATCACCCAGGACCCTTAGACGCAGTCCGAGTTGTGCTACAAGCAATGTGGCTTGTAGTTGGAAAAACACGGCAAGAGCGGCAACAACGTCAGCAACAAGGTTGGTCTGTCACAACACCGGTAGAAATAACCCAACAAGGCTTACGCTTAACCCTGCGACATCCCCTTCGCTGGGCCACCGTTTGGTTTGAACGATTTTTTCAGCAACGCGCGCAAAGTGAAACCAACCGCTGGAATCTGCCATTTCGAATTTTGTTGACCATTATAGCGAGTGTAACGGCATTAATTATTATCGGCTTGCCGATGGAGGCCACGTCGCAAGGGCTCCTGCTTTTATGTTTCTGGGCGGTCGCGTTGTGGGTACGTAATATTCGTGGCCGCATACCGTTATTGTTGATGGTGACTTTGTCGATATTAGTGAGTACACGTTACTTGTTTTGGCGCGTCACGCAAACCATCAACTGGGATGTCACCGCCGATATGATATTTGGCCTGATCTTGCTTAGCGCAGAGTTGTACGCTTGGACCATTCTGATATTGGGGTACATTCAGTCAGCTTGGCCGTTGCAACGAAAAGTTGCGCCGTTACCTAGTGACCTAAGCCGTTGGCCGAGTGTCGATGTGTTTATACCCACTTACAATGAGCCATTGTCAGTCGTTCGACATACAATTTTGGCGGCGCAAGTTATTGATTGGCCGCAAGAGAAGTTAAAGGTCTATGTGCTGGATGATGGTAAGCGTGATGAAATTCGAGATTTCTGCCATGACATTGACGTAACCTACCTGACTCGGCCTGATAACAATCATGCAAAAGCGGGTAACTTAAATCACGCGTTGCGTTTTTCAGAGGGTGATTACATAGCGATATTTGACTGTGATCACATTCCGACGCGTGGCTTTTTGCAACTAACAATGGGTTGGTTTTTACGCGACGAAAAGTTGGCGTTAGTGCAAACGCCGCATCACTTTTTTTCAGCCGATCCGTTTGAGAAAAACTTACGTGTCTTCCGCAAGAATCCAAACGAAGGAGAATTGTTTTACGGGCTTATTCAAGATGGCAATGACATGTGGAATGCTTCGTTCTTTTGCGGTTCATGTGCGGTCATTAAACGTGGACCACTGGAAGAGGTTGGTGGTATTGCTGTCGAGACGGTGACCGAAGATGCGCATACGGCATTAAAGTTACATCGCCTTGGCTACAACTCAGCGTACTTAAATATTCCGTTGGCGGCAGGGTTGGCGACTGAGAGTTTATCGGCGCATATCGGTCAGCGTATACGTTGGGCGCGAGGTATGGCACAGATATTTAGGTTGGATAACCCCCTGACTGGCAAAGGGCTCAACTGGGGCCAGCGACTGTGTTATGCCAATGCTATGTTGTATTTCTTGAATGGTATTCCTCGTGTCATATTTCTACTCGCGCCGTTAGCATTTCTACTTTTGCATAGTTACATCGTATTTGCGCCGGCGATTATGATTGCGATTTATGCGATCCCGCACCTCGTTCACGCGAATTTAGCTAATTCTCGGTCACAAGGAAAGTTTCGTCACTCCTTTTGGGCTGAAATGTATGAAACCGTTTTAGCTTGGTACATATTACGCCCCACAACCGTCGCCTTAATTTCGCCCAAGCATGGCAAGTTTAATGTTACGCAAAAAGGCGGTGTTACCGAACGCTCTTTTTTTGATTGGCGAATATCTTGGCCCTATATCACTTTAATCAGTCTCAGCTTCCTTGGTTTTGGTTTTGGCGTTTGGCGCCTTTACGACGGACCGAAAGATGAGTATTTGACGGTTGTTTTGAATCTCTTTTGGGTGATTTACAACCTCATTTTATTGGGCGGCGCTGTGGCTGTGGCTGAAGAGGCCAAGCAAGTAAGACAGTCGCACCGTATTAACGTAAAACAAGCGGTCACCATCGTTGATAATGAAGAGCGCATGTATCAAGTTACCATGACCGACTTCTCTCATGCCGGGGTGGGGTTAGAGTTGCCCAAGGGACTGTTGCTACGCGAAGGCGATATCGTTCACCTTATCCTGCACGACGGTTCTCAACAAACCGCTGTAAAGCTTCATATCAAATCGCGGCGCGGACAAAGTGTGGGGACCAGAGTGCTGTTTGACTCCTATGAGCAAGAGCGAGCGTTTTTACGGGCAACCTTTGCTCGAGCCGATGCGTGGTTAGGTTGGCGCCCGGAAGATAGTGTCGACAGACCGATTCAAAGTTTACGAGAAGTTGTTGGTATCGGTATTAAAGGGTATCAACGTCTGTTTTTACATATGGCCCCGCGGATGAGGCCAGTAGCGAATTTATTAGGTAAAGGGTGGCGTATTTTTCGAAGTCTATTGCCGCGCTCACCCATAACGAGGAACGAAGGATGAATATGTCTTGGACTTTGCCATTGTTACTGCTGACATTGATTGTCGGGGGCAGTCCCGCACAAGCTCAACAAGAAACTTCTGTTGATCAGCTCGAAGAGTGGCAACTACTGCCACGCTGGCAAGAAGATTATTCGCTCAACGCGGCAGCAAACTTACAGCAACTGCGCATAGATGGTTTGCGTCCCGAAATGACCATTGGCTTCGGCGGTCGCTATGATCGTGTGGTTGAGGGAGCGGAACTAGATCTGGCTTTCATGATATCGCCGGCGATGGTCGATACCGTAAGTCAACTCCGCGTTAGCATGAACCAAGAAGTTATTGGCTCTGTGCCACTGCAAAAAAGTATGGCGAATACTGTTCAGCAACGCAGCTTTAACATCGACCCGCGGCTGTTCACTAGCTACAACGAATTACGCCTAGAGTTAATCAGCGAGGTTTTTAATGGGCAATGTACTTTGGCATCGCCCGCCGCGTGGATTGAGTTTTTAGATGACAGTACGCTAACGCTCGATTATCAGCAGCTTCGTGTAGCAAACGAGTTGTCCTATTTTCCAGAGCCTTGGTTTGACCGCAATGACTTTAGCGCAGTGAACCTAAACTTTGTCAGCTTCGGGGTGCCAAACTTAGCGACAGCCGAGGCGCATGCAGTACTCGCAAGTTATTTTGGCCAAGCAGCCGATTGGCGGGCTGTAACTGTCGAGCACTTCGACGTTGAACCAGTTGTTGGTAGTCTTCTGCAAGATCATGAGTGGCGTCAGCAATGGCCGCGAGCTCATGCGATTATGACGTTAACAAATGAAGAGCGACCGCGCCCATTCCATAATTTAGAGAAGGTGGATGCACCCACGATCAGGGTGATTCCTAATCCCGCTTATCCGGCTTATAAGTTGCTTCTGATCGCAGCTCCCGATGAGCAACAATTACGTGCCACGGTGAGTACTTTTGTGTTGAGCAATCAGACCATGAGTGGCGATAGGGTGGTCGTGAATCCACAGCCTATCGAGCCGCGCGAGGCTTATCAAGCACCCCGTTGGGTGTCAACGCAACGACCCGTGCAGATAAGTGAGCTTGTTGATCACCCAAGCGAGCTGCAGCGCTCTGCGCGTAACACGGCACCAGTGAACGTAGAACTGCGTCTACCACCGGACTTGTTTATTTGGCAACGTAATGGCATTCCATTGGATTTGCGCTTTCGTTACACGCCACCGTTAACGGAAGATGAAAGTCGCATGTTAGTGAGCATAAACAACGAGTTTGTTAAAGCTTTCGACTTGAACGATAGCGGCAGCGAAAATACCGAAGAGCGTTTGCGCATTCCGATTTTATCGGGTTCGCTCCTCCCTGAGGAAGATAATGTGACCTTGCCTTCGTTTCGCTTAGGCGCTGTCAACAGCATGGAATTCCGTTTCGATTTTGGCAGTGTAAGTGACGTTTGTAGTACGCCGCCGTTATTGAACTCGCAAGGGGTTATCGATGGTGATTCGACTATTGATTTGCGTGGTTACGATAATTACGTCGCACTACCTGACGTGCAGTTGTTCATGAAGACGGGCTATCCATTTACCCGTTGGGATGACCTATCAGAGTCATTGGTGGTCGTACCGGAGCGGCTTAATAGTGAATTGTACGTAACCCTACTCATGACGCTTGCTAAATTGAGTGGTGCCACAGGGTATCCAGCTACCCAATTGCAGCTTATCAGTGCTGATGATTTACCTGATAGCACTGAGAAGGATATGTTGTTACTCGGCAGCGATAGTTTGCAAAGCTTTCTACGAACCTATGGTACAGCACAACTTGATCGTCAGGTTGAAAAACAACGATTGGCGGGACGCGAACAGTTGTTATACAGCCCTCAATTGGCGCTTAGAAACAGCGGCCCAAGCGCAGCTGTCGTGGGTTTCCAGTCGCCCTTCGCAGAGCAGCGCTCGGTTGTTGCCGTGACTTCGACGACCGATAGCTATCTGAGTCGTTATCGAGAAGCGTTAACAAGTGACATGCTGTCGAATCAAATGACAGGCTTCCTGGCCGTGCTGACACCTGCGCGGGTTAGTTCATTTGAGCCTCAGAGCGACTACTATGTTGGTAATCTAAGTTGGTGGAATCGTTTGATGTACCACTTAGCAAAATACCCTGTGTTGGTAACTGTGTTGGCCTTATTAGCATTGCTAGTCCTTGTGATTGCACTCTATCGATTGTTCGTCGCCAAAGTTAGAGTTCGTCAATAGGAGTCGGCTGCAATGAGAACAGTGCAATATTCGCTAGCAATAGTTTGGGCTTTGTTGCTTGTCGGTTGTGGTAAGGCGGAGGACAACCGCTCAGCGCAACAGATACCTCAAGAGGTGGCAATGCCAACAAAAGCTGATGCATTGGTATTCCAGAGCCATTATCAGCGGATGGTCGAAAAGTTTGTTGATCATCAAGGGCGAGTTATTGATTACAGTGATTCGCGCCGCATCAGTACCTCTGAAGGGCAAAGCTACGCGATGTTATTTGCGCTCGTGGCAAATGATGAAACGCTGTTTGCAAAGCTACTTGAATGGACCGAGAATAATTTGGCTCAGGGTGACTTAACCACCCATCTACCCGCATGGCTCTGGGGGCAAGCTGACGACGGACAGTGGCAAGTCCTCGACGAAAACTCGGCAAGCGATGCCGATGTCATCCTTGCTTACGCGCTTCTACAAGCCGGCAAACTATGGCAAGCGCCTCGTTATCAAGCCTTAGGCGAGCGTTTAGCTTGGCTTATCTTAGAACGTGAAGTTCAAATCGTTGGCTCCCACCGCTGGCTGCTGCCTGGTTACTATGGTTTTGTAGATGGCGCAGCAGAGACCATAAAGCTAAACCTAAGTTATTACGCGTTGCCGCTATTGAAGAACTTTGCCACAGAGTTAGGACATGCCGAGTGGCAACAGGTGTATGACGGCGCAATCGCGTTATTAAATTATCACCAGCATGGGTTTGCCAGTGACTGGATTGTTCTCAAAAACAGTGGTGAGCTTGCGGATACGCAGCAAGCTGAGGCTGATTACGACGCTATTCGCGCGTATTACTGGTGGGCATTGGCGGCTAAACATGACGCTAACGTTAAGGCTCAGCTCTCGTCGTTTTATGGCGTGCCGACTGCAATTGAAGATTTGGGAAGTATGGCGCTGCATACTGATTGGCTGACCGGAAGTTATTCGGAGCAGGGGCCAATAGGGTTTTCGGCAGCAGTTTTACCGCTACTCGGCCAACTTGCGCCGCAGCTAGCAACTGCTGAGCGGCAACGTATCGTAGCGATGAATCCAGCAGCCTATGCCGACAATTATTATGACACCATGCTCCTGCTCTACGGCGTAGGCGCGGACCAAGGTTGCTTGAACTTTGATGCTTTCGGCAACCTACAAACGGATTGGAGCAATCCGGAGTGTGTGCATGTTATTGAGTAAATCGATTACCCTCGCGCTGATGGTTTGGCAGAACACGCAGCCTGTTAGCCAAGTTGAGCTGGTGGATCAACGCCTATTTGAGCGTTCACGCAGCCTTGTCGAAGAGCGACTACAACTTTGGAATCATCGCAAGCAAAACGTGCAACTTGAAGAGGTCATGGCGCAACTGATGCGTGTTGCCCCCGAGCATCCCCACTTACTAGAGTTGGCTATTTATGGTGCACTTGCAGAGGAGCGTATTGGGGACGTGCAGAGCTTATGGCAAAGGTTACAGCGGCAAGCACCTAATCATATTGCGACGCGCCGAGTCGCAGAAAGAATGCAGTTGTCGGCTGAGCAACAGCAAACACTAGCGCAAGTGGAGTTGTACTATTTTGCTGGTCGCTATGACGAAGCGCAGCGGCTATTACGTGCTCTTTATCCCGAGCCCCCGATAACCCTCAGTACGGCGATTTTATACTGGGATGTCATTGGCAATGCCCAGAGTCGCGAGCAAGCCATCGGCGGCCTGCGCCAACTGCGATCGTGGTACCCTGAAGCAGCAGAGCTTGAACTGGCGATTATCGGCCATCAAGTGGCGATTGATGCGGTCGAGCCTGAGGTTTTAGCCCGATTGACCGATTTGAGTCTAAACCCGTTCTATGGTGAACAAGCTTTAAGTCTCTGGCTGCGCGCGTTTCCTAGTTTAACACCTGATGCCGCAACGCTAAGAGAAGTTAATCATCTTGCCGGCTATTACCCTAAACATAGTGAGATTGCACGGTATCGAAAACTTCTCCTGGCACGCCAGAATGAAGTGGTGCCAGAGCAGCAAGTGACCGGCGATGCACAACCGCAGGTAACGCCCGAACCCGAAGCTCCGGTACTACCTGATCCATGGGCCGCATTTGATAGTGCGGTGGCTGCTATAGAAGCGGGACAGCCTGGCAAAGCTGAACTAGAAATGCAGCAAGTGATTGCAGAAAATAACTCCACCGATGCGCGCTTTGCCTATGCTTTGATTTTGGAAAAACTTGACCGTGAGGATGAAGCATTAGTGCTTGCTCGCCAGGTGCTTGCCGAAGACAAAGGCGACGGTGTAGTGGCTTTGTTCGAGCGTTTAACCGCAAGGGCTGCGCAAGCTGAAGCGGAAGCAGTTGCTGCGGCGGAGGCGGAGGCGGTATTGGCTGCGGCTGAGGAATCGAGCGAACAGCCGCAACGCCAGAACAGCAACGCGGAACGTTACCTATGGCTCGGCTATAACCTCGCTGATCGCGATAGCACGCCAGGCATCAGCTCACTGGAAGCGAAGACGTGGATGCTGCGCTACAGTTCGAGCTTTGGCAGTGAACAAGAAGACCGTTGGTTTGTACAAATCGAGCCGACCAAGGTCAACGCCGGAGCAGCGGATTTGAGCGACAGCTACTGGCGACCGCGCTTTGGAACCGGACTCTTGTGTGACGATAGCTGCCCAACGGGGCTGTGGCCTGAGGCCAAAGACAGTGGTGTAGCTATTGGCATAGGCGTCGAATGGCAAAACTGGCACGCCGACCTTGGCAAATCACCGATCGGGTTCAGTGAGTCAAAATGGGTTGGCTCGCTCGGCTACGACGGTGATATCGGTGAGTTTGGTTGGGGCGCCGAAATTGAGCGGCGAGTGCTAACTTCTGCTTTAGTCAACTTTGCTGGAGCCGGAGATCCATTCTCAGCACGGGAGTGGGGACCCGTGGTCGAAACCACATTGGGGGGCAGCTTTAATTGGGATCAAGGTACCGGGTGGGGCTGGTGGTCTAATTTGGGCGTGAGTCGCTATGCTGGCTCTAATGTGAAATCGAACCAGCGCTGGTATGCTTATACGGGTGTTTATAAGACCTTTTATGACACTGAAGCATTAGCCTTTGACAGTGGCCTTACCGCACTGACTTGGGGATTTGATAACGATCAAAGTCAGACCACCTATGGGCAAGGCGGCTATTACAGCCCCAAAAACTATTTCTCGCTAAGTATACCGCTGAGTATCTATGGTCGTCTTGGTCGTTTTTCTTACCACGTGCGCGCATCGTTCGGGCAATCCGAGTCGCGCTTACACGCCGCAGACTTTTTCCCGGCACATCCTGAGCTTCAAGAGGAAGCTCTTGCACTGACCGAGCAGACCGGCATCACGCCCGTGTTTGAAGGAGGTGAAGGCGGTGGCTTTGGCAGAAGTCTGAGTGCAACGCTTGAATACCAAGTTACGAACCATTGGTATATCGGTGCAGCTGCGTTGCTGGAGCGTTCCGAGTTCTACGATCCGAACAACTTTACGCTGTACTTGCGCTACGACTTTGGAGGTTCACGTCGCGCACCTAATCGACCACCATACCCGCCTCAACGCTATGTGAGCCAGCCATGGTGGGACTAAAATAGAATTGGTTTTAGGAGCAAAAAAGCATGGCAATGGACATTTTTCGCATTATTTTTGACACGATTTGAAAATGTTGCACCACGTTTGCTTCAGGTGACCGACATCTTTTCATCATCTGGCTAATCGGTAACGTCTGCGTACGAGAGAGTACGCAATTGCTAAGTTAATTCAGGTTTGCGTCAAATTAAATGCACGTGCGTTTGATTGCGGCGGATAGGATGCAGGTATGTTTCATGAGGTAGAAAAGCGACAATGCGTCATTCTAGCAGCAGCGCAGGCTGCGTAGCTATGGGCTAGACTTGGAGCATCAACATGGAGGTTAGTGCTATGACTACAGGGAAGCAAGCAGCCGATTTTGCGACGAATCTGGGCTATTTGGTTCAGCATAAACGCGGGAGTGCAGGGCTCGATCAAACGATGCTGGCGCTTGTATCAGCGCAAGAAATTTGGGCCGAGCAATGCAGAAAAACAGAAGAAATGGGAAGAATTCCAAAAGTATTGGTTAGGGGATAATTATGGATATTAAGCTGTACGAAGGGCTGATGCTACTTGCGTTGAACGACGAGAAAGGCACCACCGAAGGCTATTACATTGAGTACACGGCCGCCGCTGCAATCCTATCAGAGCTGCTTCTGTCACAGCGCATAAAAGTGAACCCTGAAAACAAAGACAAAGTTGACGTGCTTGACGCCTCGCCGACGGGGGATCCTATTATGGACGAGGCGTTGCAGAAAATGGCTGACAAGAAGAAGCCCGACACACTGAATAATTGGGTGATGGCGCTAGGCGGGATTAAAAATCTCAAGCATAAAATTGCCGAACAGCTTGTGGCCGACGGTATTATTAAAGCTGATGAAAAGAAAGTGTTGTGGATTTTTACGCAGAAGATCTATCCGGAAGTGAATCCAGAGCCAGAAACGCACTTGAAGCGTGAAATGCGCCGTTTGGTGCTAGATAAGCCGCTGGAGATTCATCCTAAGATTGCGTTGATGGTGGCTTTGGCGAAGAGCGCGTACTTGCTCAACCAAGTCTTTAGTAAAGAAGAGCTTAAGAAGCACAAAGAACGCATTGAGCAGATCTCGAAAGGCGAAGAACTGGGTGAAATCACCGCCGACGTCATCGAAGGCGTACAAGCCGCAGTCATGGTAGCTGTGATGATGCCAGCCATGATGGCGGCCGTCAGCGCGTCGACAACGGCTTGCACCACGACCACAACCAGCTGCTGACCGCGCGCGAGTTAGCGGTTGCAACGCAATCTACTTAGACGCTTGCAGCGTTTTGCGCAACGGTATCGCTCGCAGGTGTAATACAATTTCGGCCATTTGCTTTTGCTTCATAAAGTCTCTGGTCGGCTTCAGAAAGCAGGCTCTCAAGAGTCGATTTTGGGTTGGCAATAGCGATACCAATAGATGTAGTGATGCTACCGTGAGTATCAGTCCAGCCGGGTACCTCCAGACGCTGGACGTATTCGAGGAGATGGCTTGCCACACGCTGTGCGCCCGTAAATTTTGTGTCAGGTAAAACAACCACGAACTCTTCTCCGCCTATGCGAGCAACTAAATCGACATTGCGGATGGAAGATTTAAGTAGGGCTCCCAGCGATATAAGCACGCGGTCACCAACTTCATGGCCAGCAGTATCATTTATGTTCTTAAAGTGATCAATATCCAACATCAATACGCACAAATCTTGGTTTTTATAGCGTGTCAGACGGTTAAGTTCATGCGTCAGAAATTCTACAAAGCGACGACGATTCGGTAACTGTGTCAAGGGATCTGTTTCCGCTTGTTCTGCTAACTTTTTCATGAGCTTTTGCGTTGTTTGTTCTGCGGCTGTTTGAAACATCGCAGAGATGCTAACCATCAAAATGATGAACCAACTCATAATGACGATAAGTAAGCCAACAGCCAAGCCGTCAAGTGAAGTAACAAACTTAAGCATCAAATAGCCAATTAGCGCAGGAAAAGCGTACCCAACGATGACTTGAAAGCGAGCGAGCTTGCCGCCGAAGTAAGGGCTTAAAATCGAGCGTATGGGGTTGTTATGGGCGTTTCGTGCAAGCGTTGCCATACCCAGTAAGAAGACAAGAGTGGCACTGATAAGCGACATTTGTCCGTAAAAGTTGTCGAGGCCATACGCGTAGCCGGTAAACGAAATAGTTGGGATTGCGATACCAACGAAGGATAATAGCTGAGCTACTGTCGGAAAGTGAATATGTTGAAAGAGTAACGACAGGGTAATAAAGAGAAGGGCGATCGACGTATTAAACCCCATTGAATTCTCTCTATCCAAAAGCTCCTCGGCGCTGACAACCTCATGAAAAGGCGTCAGCAGGTTGGCTTGGCTGGTTTGATTAACGATGTCGAATAGGTTGACGACAATTAAACATAAGGCGAGCGCGAGAGCCGTTATAAAAAGTGTTTGGCTTACGTGTCTTGGACGCTCTGCAGTTAACACACCTATCGCCAGCAATAAAATACTGGTTGCTGTGAGAGGGTGGGTTGCTGGACCATCAGATATAGGGCGATACAAGCTCTCTAACCCCACCCCGTAGCCAAATAGAACGATCACCGCAAAAAGGGCACATAATAACGCAAGCGGAACCGCAAGAACTCGCGTATTGTTAACTAAAGGCCATGATATAGGGCTCGCTGCGGGCATAATTAGCTACTCATTTTATTATTTAGTCTGAGTATAACGACCCGCAGCGAAAAATTCAGCCCTTGCTTGAATTTCGAGGTCTGCGCGGTGGGCGCTGCTGCTTTTTCGGCGGCGGCGTTCTGCCATTTAGCACTACATCAGTGAAGCCTTCGAGTTTACGACGCTCAATCGGTTGGCCGATAAGCTTCTCGATTGCTTTTAAGGTTTTGAATTCTTCGTCCATGACCAAAGAAATCGCATGGCCGATTTGGCCAGCGCGACCGGTGCGGCCGATACGGTGGACGTAGTCTTCGGCTACTTGCGGTAGGTCGTAGTTAATCACGTACGGCAGTTTATCGATATCGAGGCCACGAGCGGCGATGTCGGTGGCAACTAAGACGTTGACGTCACCGGATTTAAAGTCAGCAAGCGCTTTCGTGCGTGCGCCTTGGCTTTTATTACCGTGAATCGCTGCGGCCAAGAAACCATCGGAGTTAAGTTGACGCACCAACCGGTTAGCGCCATGTTTGGTGCGCGAGAATACGATGACTTGCGGCAAGTTAAGGTTGCGCAACAACTGCATCAACATACGCGGCTTTTCGGTTTTGGCCGCTGCATACATGGTCTGCTCAATACGCTCCGCCGTTGAGTTTGGCGGTGCCACAGAAACCTCAACTGGGTTGTTGACCAGGGTTTTTGCCAACGCACGAATATCTTTCGAGAAAGTCGCCGAAAACATCAACGTCTGGCGCTTCGCTGGCAACACTTTGATAATTTTCCGGATGTCGTGGATAAAGCCCATATCGAGCATGCGGTCCGCTTCATCGAGCACCAACACTTCTAAGCTGGGGAAACGAACGGCATTCTGCTGATACAAATCGAGCAAACGACCTGGTGTAGCGACCAAAATGTCGACGCCTTTGCGCAGTTTCATCATCTGCGGATTAATTTTCACGCCGCCAAACACCACGGCGTAATTCAAGTTTAAGCCCGCACCATAGGTCGCGACGCTCTCACCAACCTGCGCGGCAAGCTCGCGCGTCGGCGTTAGAATAAGTACCCGTGCAGTATTGGCTTTAGCACGTTCGCCATCTTTCAACTTTTCCAGAATCGGCAGCGTAAAGCCTGCGGTTTTACCCGTGCCCGTTTGCGCCGCCGCCATCACATCACGACCTTCGAGTACTGGCGGAATCGCCTGCGCTTGAATCGGTGTAGGCTCGGTATAACCTTGGCGGGTAAGGGCGGAAAGGATTTCAGGGCAAAGCTGGAGTTCAGAAAAAGTCATGTATAAATGTGCAACCTAATTAGGATAAGGACGCGTATTGTACCGCAGAGTGGGCGTTGGTGCAGTGAATTTAATTGTTAGCACATCGTCAGCGTCATCGCGGTAGCCCGTAGAGCCAGTCTAAGCCTTGGATTAGGGTGGTAGGGAAGGCGGTGGCATGTTTGGCGCCGTCAATGGTTACGAATTTGACGGTGAGGTTATCGCCACCTTCGTTGAGAAGTTTGTTATTTAATCGCGTGGCACCAGCGACCATGTCCTGTTGTTCACCATATTGGGGGCGCTCGAGCGCGCCGACGGATAAATAGACGCGAACAGGTCGTTCCAACTTGGCCATCGCCATTGATAAGAGCTTATGGTTGTCGAACCACACCGATGGACTCCCGAGTATATAACTGTCGAACATGTCTGGGTGTTTGAACAACAGATAAGCGCCAAATAAGCCTCCCAAAGAGTTTCCTGCATAGGTGCGTTGTTCGGGGTGAACACGATACTGTTGGGCCATATAAGGAAAAACCGTCTCGCGTATAAACTGCGCATGCTCAGTCGCTTTGCCAGTCTGCAGCTTCCAGTCCTTGGCCTCGCTCGGCGTATAGTCGCGTATACGACTCGACGCACCTTTTGAGCCCTTTGAGTAAGATATACCGACTAGAATCGCCTCGTCCGTGGCACCGCTGTTCATCGGAAAACGTGTGGCTCCAGAAGCAATCTGGAAACTGTAGAGCCCGTCAGTGAGGTAAATCACGGGATAGACTTTGTCTGGCTTTGCCGCGTAAGAGCGTGGCAGCTTTACATAGACTGGATAGATGCGATTCGTTAGTGGATCCGAGAGCTCGACTTTAGTGCTTCGGGGGATTTCGACTGGTTCCTCGGCCGACGTGTAAGGACTAAGAAATAACAAAGCGATTAGGGCAATTGTTTTCATTGATTTTGCGTTTCTGATTATCAGCCTATGTTAGCGATACTACATCACTTTGATTCGTTATCATCAATAGTGATTTTGGGCTTGGTAAGATGCTCGCTAATTACCGCGTCTCGATATCAATGAGGACACTGGGGGCCAGTCCGCTTTGTGCCAAGAGCGGACGTTAGCGCCCAAAACAGCGAGCGCGGCTTTTTAGCGTTCGCTGCCTTTGTTTGTTATGCATTTTCACCAACTGACTCTACTTGTGTATTAAGTATCTGGCGCATCATTATGAGTGAAAATTTCACTCCGTTTTTTTCTTCGATCATATCTTTAAGATATATCTTGTTGTTATCGTATTCTTCAGGGAAACGAATACTCATATAAGTCATGCGTTTTTTATCTGCTTCCCAGAAGCGATACTTCACTTCATCGTGGCCTGCATACTTCTTTAGGAAGCGATCAATCGTCAAGCCTGCCTTCTGCCAATTAACTAACTCTTTACTAACCCACACCTCATCCCATGTTTCAAATAAGGGGAAATGAGCGAGTATGTTACGTACAAACTTAAACAGAGGGCCTCCAACCTCAGATTCCATCGGAGGACGCTGCGTCTTTAGCGCTTCAAGTACATGTTCGAATGGCTCATAGGCTAAAAGCTCCGAATAAACTGCAAAGATGCTCGACACTTTGCCAAACCTATAGCAACCCTCTTTTGCCCAGAAATCATCCCCCATGATCTCATCGAACAAGTCGTAAAACCGGTTGTATCCAAGACTGAGGAATAACTCTTGAGATTTATTAGGTCTCTCTTCCATTGCTCAATCTACACAGATGCATAACGCCCAAAGCAGCGGCGCGCGTTAACGCGTCCAGCCAGTGGGGCGATGCTGCCTTTGCTTGTTATGCATTTTCAAACTCTCTTTTTCTTTTATCACCCAGATCGACAAAATACTGACCAAACTCGACAAGCCTGTCAGGGTCAATAGTTTCTAGGCTGGTAGGCAAATAAAAACTATACGGATCGACTTGGTCTTTTCCATTTCTATTCCAAGTGCCGAAAAGCTCTACAAAACCATCATGTTCAATTAAATTTATTTCGCTGATTCCGTGAAGTTTCCCATCCGAGCCCTCTTGGCCTTTACCAAGCCTGCGGGGCCGATGAAAAGTCACACCGCCTCCCAGTTTAAATATTCTAGATACTGGAGAATTTTTAAGATCGTCAACTTTTTCTTTAATTTCAGCAGACTGATACCACTTCCAAAACAGGTGACAACTAATAGCTCCTAACAGAAATGATACGCCAGCGATAACAGTTAGTATTCCCATTATTTCTCACTCATGATGCATAACGCCGCGCTCACCGATGAATTACGAGCGCAGCGCCTTGTTAGCTGCTGACATGTTTCAACAACAGCCATATCCTTTTACGAATATTGATTACCCTCACTCCCCAACGATAATTCTGACTATTACTAACATGAGGGAAACGTATTTTGATTTCGTTAATCTTTTCGTAAATAGAAACAACCAACTCTTCGGTTTCTTTCCCTCTCCATTTCTCCAAGTCTGTCCCTTCAAGTGACGGATATTTCGCTATTTTCGATTTCTTGAGCTTGTTAAAGTTGAAACCTTCATTAGCTAGGCGCTTGTATTCAGTCACTGATAGTTTCTCTGCAACATCACCTAGCGGTACACCATCACAAGCGACCATATCAAGATACGATAGGTTATCTTTTAGCTCCCCAACTAGCGCACGTGAATCACCTTTTGATTTCTTCCACCATGAAGTTACCGACTGCGCAGCGGAACCACCAGAAGAAAGAGCTGTAAGTGCTGTAGGTATTGTTATCATGTATTGATTCTTGTGTAACTTACATTTGTATACTGGGCATGCTCAATTAAGCTCTATCGAGTGCACCATAACCAACGTTAATTTTCGTCATGTCATCGAGACTAAAAGACTCAAGTGCGAAACACAATAACAAAACGTGCAATAACGCAGAGATAAGTGTGCATTACCTAATTCCCCAACACTTAATAATAATAGAAGGGCAAAGAGCCAATGTAAGTTCGGAAAACTCCAAGGTCCGTTCTTCGCTCAAAACGGACCTCCAATTCTCTTCAACTAGCCTCATATCCCGGCGCAATCGCCAAATTCCCAACATCCATCAACGTAGCGCGATTTTGCAGCCACAGCTGATATTCAGGGCCGCGCAGCGCGGCATCGGCGGTGCAGTCGACGTTCCAGCGGCGCAGCAGGTAGCCGGCCATGGCGGCGCGGACTTCGACGGTGAGCAGGCTGTTGCGCATGCCGTAGTCCATCTCGATGGCTTTGGGATAGTCAATATTGTGTGGGTGCGGCGTGAGTTGCAGTGGGATCATGCGCTGCCACTCGTGGTCGGCTTCGGCTTCTTCGTGCGGGGCGGGCGCTGCGTCGACAAAGTTAACGGCACGCACGCGGGTGAGAACGAAGTCGCGGAAGCTTTCTGACTTACGGTCGAAGGCGCGCACGTGCCAGCGCAGGCCATTGTCGACGATAGCGTGGGGCACGAGCTCGCGGGTGACGTTGCCGCTCGTTAACGAGGTATAGCTGACACTAATGGCCCTGCCATTCAGCATGGCTTGTACGATACGCGCGACAATAAAGATGTTGGGCACGTTAAGTGTCGACGGTGCTTCCACCGGAAAGTGCACATCGCCAATGGCATCGAAGCCATCGGAGATGTCATTCGCCAGTTTCACCAAGGTGCGTTGGGCGTCATGCTCAAAGAACGGCACAAACTGCTCGGTCTGAAAATAGCGTTTTTCTTTGGTGTTGTAGGTTAGGTTCTCGGGTGCGAGCTCTTTGTACATTGCGAAATCACGCGATCCGGCCGAAAGGCCCACCTCGAAGCGTTGCACCAAGTCATTGCGGTGCACCGAGCCACGAAACAGCAAGCAAAAATCGATATAGGCGAGGCGTTGTCTTTGTGCGTAAGGGATTGTATCGAGCATGGTTTTTATTGTTGTTGTCGAGTTATGAGATTGAGTGTGGTTTATTTTGGTGCGGATGTAAAGTCCTAGTCAAAGCGCTGGAAAAACACACCAATTCAGCTAGGCTTAAAGCATAGGTAGCACGAACTCACCGACTAGCCATAATGCATGTAAATACATGCGGTAGAGGAGGCGTTATGAAGCTCGAAGACATCCTACAAGACCCCGCAGAAGTTTATAGCAAGCCGCATGAAGTCTTAGCGGACGATAGTCTGACTGATGCAGAAAAGTGCAAGGTTCTGGCGCAGTGGAAGTACGACGCAGAAGAGCTGCAAACGGCAACTGCCGAGAACATGCAAGGGCCAGACGACAGTCTATTGGACGACATTCTAGCCGTCCGCAAGAAGCTAAACTGTAAAGCTTAGTGGGCCTGAAGCTTTGTGGATACAAACGCTGTCCAACAATGAGTGAATCTTCAAATAAGGTATCTACAGAGTGACTGAAGTTCTACGAGTGTCGGCATTCGCCACTGACAACGCGGGTGGTAATCCCGCCGGTGTAGTGTTGTGCGACACACTTCCGCAAGATGCAGAAATGCAGGCGATTGCGAAGCAAGTGGGCTTTTCCGAAACGGTCTTCGCGGCGCCGGAGGGCAACGCGTGGCGAGTACGTTATTTCTCACCGGAAGTGGAGGTGGACTTTTGTGGCCATGCGACCATTGCACTGGGGGCAGCCTTAGCGCGCGAACTTGGCTCGGGAAACTTCACGCTAAAACTGAATAAGGCCAGTATCACTGTCGAAGGTTACGACCGCGATCAAGAGTGGGGCGCTGCTTTTCAGTCGCCAAACACACAAAGTCGCCCCATAGCCCCAGAATTGCTGGAAGAAACGTTGAACTTATTTAGTCTAAATTCCAGCGATCTCGATCCGTGCATTCCACCAGCAATAGCTAACGCGGGTGGCGACCATATTGTCCTAGCGCTGAATAGCCATGAAGCGTTGCAAAACATGAATTACGACCAAAAGCGTGGCCACGCGCTGTGTACACGTGAACGGCTGGTCACTTTGAATTTAGTGTACGCTGGAGCGCCGCAAGTCTTTCACTCACGGAATCCTTTCCCTGTGGGTGGCGTTTTTGAAGATCCGGCAACAGGCTCGGCGGCCGCAGCACTTGCGGGCTATTTGCGTGACCTCAAGTGGCCCCATCAGGGGGCTTTGACGGTCTATCAAGGCGCAGAAATGCAAATGCCATCACGTATTGCTATCGAACTCAGCGAAGTAAAAGGCTCTAGCGTCAAAGTTGCTGGAGCAGTGCGACTTATCCGCTAGGTTCTGCTAGCGAACTTGCGTTGCATCAAGCGCTGATAAAGCCTTGGTGCAACGCGATACAGTAAACTTGCGAAGTAGGTGAATTTGTCAGGGAAGAGCCGTTCGCGATCGTTCTCGATTGCCGTTACGATGCGTTGTGCCATCCACGTGCTCGAGCGCATACGGCCAACTCTAGAACGAGGATGCGTGGCAAGTCCGCCGTCACCAGCCAGCGCATGCTTTTCAATCGGTGTATCGAGAAAGCTTGGGTACACTTGCAGCACGTGAACCGATGAAGACGCGGTCACCAACTCGGCACGCAACACCTCAAAATACTGATGCAAGGCTGATTTCGCTGCACAGTAGCCGGCCCGCTCAATCACTGGCATCCAACCCGCCATAGAACCAATGGTCACAATGCGTCCGCCGTCATCGGCTTCTAATAAGGGTAGTAGCGCCTGGGTCAGCTGCACTGGCGCATGATAGTCCACGGCCATCACTTTTTGCAGAACCTCATTTGCGGTGACCCGTGACAGCGAGCGGTGGGTGATACCCGCGTTGTTGACCAATACGTCCAAGCGGGGAAGGTCCGTCTTTAGTTGTTCACACAATTGCGTCACCGCAGCAGCGTCAGCTAAATCCACTTGGTAACAACGTGCGCTGGCAAACTCTTCGGAGCAAGCGCGTAAACCGTCGGCATTCACATCCACTAAGACGAGTTGGTACTGGTGCTGCAAGATGCGCGCGAGTTCAAGGCCGAGTCCAGATGCGGCTCCCGTGATCAGTGCAGTTGGCCTCATCGCGTAGGCTCCGCGGCATGCAGGTTGTGCTTAATAAAGTAATCAAAGACCTCATGACTGGTCTTCATAGGCGTGTAGCCAAATTCATTCTTTAAAGCACTATTGTCCAGCACCGGGCGGTAACGCAGGAAGTCCAATTGTTCGGCGCTGTATTGCGTCAAGCCTAAAGCATGTCCAAGACGCAAAGCGCTGCTGAGTAGCCAAGCGGGCAACACAAGCAGCGGTTTACCTAGCGCAGCAGCGATGTCGTTCATCGTCAGTGCGCCATCGCCCGCAAGGTTATACACGCCAGCTTTTGAGCCCACGACGCCCTGATAAATAATTTCAATCACGTCTTGGTCCCAAATAAACACAAAAGGCGAGGGTGAACCTTTAATCGCGAGTAGGCGTTTGCGCTTAAACAAGTCGGTGATCTGGTTGTTGGTAGAACGACCTAAAACGGTGCCCGGACGTAACACCAGTTGTTGCAGCTCAGGGTGTTGCTCACGGTAGTCGGCGAGCAACTCTTCAATCAAACGTTTGTGGTGACTGTAGGCAAAGCTTTCGTTGCCACGCAGCGCGTCGGTTTCGCTTAGCCAAGCAGGATTATCGGCATGATAGCCATAAGCTGCACCGCTACTGGTCACGGTAATGTGGCGCACACCTGCCTGCGTGCAGGCCCGCAACACGTTTGCGGTGCCGTTCACATCAATGTCGTAGTCGCGCGCGCGGTCGGGACTGGCCTGCATCACGCTGGCAAGGTGCACGACGTGGGTGATTTGCTCGCGTTCCATGAGCTCGGCCAGTTCCGCCGCACGGATATCCATTTCAACAAAGCCATAGCCATCGATAGGCGCGGAGTGACGACGAAGATCGATACCAACGACGCTGCAGGAGTTTACCAGCTTAAGTACCAGTGCTTGGCCAATGTAACCTTCACTGCCGGTAATCAGCACCTTCATGTTCGAACTCATGCGCGACCTCCGGCAACAGCTAAACGGCGATCCCGCCATTGCCAAAACAGCGTTAGGCTTAGGCCGGAGATCAGATGCCAAATGCCCCACGCGGCGGCAATAATGGCCATTTCGGTTTGTGCGGAAAAATAGGTGAAGATAATCCCTAGGCCCAAGCCTGAATTTTGCAGGCCAACTTCCAAGGTAACAGCGCGTCGCTCAGGAGCTGCCAGCCCCAATGAGCGCGCTGAGCCCCAGCCGATACCCATGGCAATGGCGTTGTGCACAATGACCGCTAACAAAAAGATGCTGGCGCCCGCGACAAAACGGTCCCAGTTCAATACCAGCGCGATGCCGACAAAGCCGAACAGTGCCAGCAACGACGCAATTCGGAAAAAGCTCTCGCTACGCCGCGCGAAATCAGGGAATTGGCGCGCACACCAAAGGCCTAAGACCAAGGGCACGGCCAGCACGAAGAAGACAATGGTCAGCATGTCCCAGGTCGACACATCAATGGACTTCAATAGGGCATCGGTGTGTGGGTTGAGACTTGCATAGAACATAAAGTTAATGGGCGTCAACAACGATGCTAGCAGGCTGGCGATACCCGTCATGCTCACCGACATGGCGGCGTTACCATTGGCTAAATGGGTCATGATATTAGAGAAGCTGCCGCCCGGGCAGCAACTGACCAACAACAAGCCCAGCGCAATTTCGGCGGGCATGGGTACCACGGAAATCGCTGCAAAGGTGATCAACGGCAGCAGTAAGAACTGTGCCAATAGACCCACCAGCGGCCCTTTGGGCTCTTTAAGGACCCGTTTAAAGTCGGCAGGGGTAAGGCTCAGCGCAATGCCGAACATCATCATTGCCAATACGGCGTTAAGGATCAGTAACGACGTAGCTGACATCTATGAAGCCTTTAGAGCGCGCATTTCGTCGCTTAGCGCTTTCAGGTAGGTGTCTTTGTGCACGTAGTACGCCATACGTTCGACTTGCAGGTAATTCATACCGCCGTCGATGCGCTGCTGGGCCTGTGCTCGCACTTTGTCTTGGAAGCGCGCAAACGCACTAGGGTTGTCGCGCTGCTGGCGAATCACTTCGGCCACCAATTGCGCTTGCTCGTCGCGGCCTTGCCAGCCCAGTCCCGAAGCTTCAACCATGCCCATAACAAAAAGATTGTCATGGCGGGGGTTGAACACATTCAGGTAAAGTTGAGGCGCATGGCCGTGCCAATTCAAATGTTCCGCGTCAATAAACGGATAGTGCAGTTTGTAGCCGGTGGCTTGCAAAATCAGATCGTAGTCGGCGTGCTGACCATCAACAAAATCCACGCCTGTGGGGGTCAGCTGTTGAATGTCAGGCCTTACGGTAATGTCGCCATGGCCAATATGATGCAAGAACAGCGAATTAATGACTGGGTGCGACTCGTACATCTTGTAGTCGGGGTCAGGTAAGCCAAAGCTGCTCGGCTTGCCTGAAATAAGACGCACCAGTAAGCCGTCAACAGCTTGCTTCAAGCGTAATGGCAATTTGACTTTGCCACCTAAGGTGTCGATGGGACGTCCGGCGACAAACTTAGGTAAGAAGTAGTAGCCACGGCGCACGGCCATATCGACGCTTTTAGCACGATGCACAGCGTCGACGGCGATGTCGCAACCGCTATTTCCACAGCCGATGATCAACACGCGTTTCTCGGCAAAGACTGCTGGGTCGCGATAGTCGCAGCTATGCAACATGTCGCCCGTGAATTCACCTTTAAAATTGATGCGATTTGGGTGGTGTAGGGTACCGTTGGCAAGTAACACATTGCTGGCAATGATTTCCTGTGTGTCATCGCCCGAGCGATAGACCACGCGCCATTGGTTGTCGTCAGTGGGTTCAACTTTCTCCACCCAACTCTCAAAACGGTAATGTTTTTTCAGATCGAAGTGGGCCGCATAATCGCGAAAATACTGACGCATTTCGTCATGCTTGGGGTAGGTCGCAACCTTTTCCGCCATCGGAAAATCTTTGTACTCGGTCATCCGCTTCGACGAAATTAAATGTGCCGAGTCGTACATGGTGCTGGTCGGGCTATCGATATCCCATAGACCGCCCACGTCACTGTGCGCCTCAAGGCCAATGACCTCAAGGTTTTGTTCAACAAGTCGACGTACGGTGCACAAGCCCATTGGGCCGGCGCCTATCACGACGCATGGATTCATGTCATGTCTTCCTTGTTTTAGATCAGCTAGCAAGATAATAACAATTGATCAGAATCAAGCCATGCTTTGAACGGACATTTAACTGGTTAATTAAGGCCAAACAACGTAGATTGGTGTCTATGACGATTGAACAAACACCTCTAAATAGAGCAAGTGTCACGCAAAGTTTTACCCATGCCATTGTGCAGCAACTCGCACAGTTGGGTGTCACGCTGCCCAGTGGCTTAGCTCAGCAATTAACACAACAACATGGCCAGCAGCGCTTACCGCTCGCCGTGCAAGACGCCATGTGGCAAAGCCTTGAACAACTGCAGCGGCCTCAGCTAGGTTTGCACATTGGTATGGCGTTGCAGCCACAGCATTTCGATACCATAGGTTTTTTACTGCTGAGTTCGCCGTCGCTGAGTACTGCGGTCGAAAGTTTGGTGAATTACTCGTCGTTGATTGGCGAGGGTGGCACTTTTCACACGGCAAAGGTCGCTGATGGCTGGCAGATCTGCTACGAAGATCATTTCACGGTTGCCGTAGCGCTGCGAATTGAAGCGATTTTTGCCAGCATTGCTACAGGGGCTCGTTGGGTCGCTGGCAAACCGATTACCCCCATTGAAGTGTGCTTCAAACATCCACAGCAAAACTCTAGCGAGCAGTATCGACAGGCTTTTGGCAGTGCCGAACTGTTTTTCGAGCAATCACAAAATAGCATTACCTACAGCGAGAGCGATTGGCATTTCCGGCAACGGGAAGTGAATCCAGCACTGCAAGCACAAATGCTAGAGCTTGCGAAGCAACAGCTCGCGCAGTTGCAGTCGCAATCCCTACCTGAACGTGTGGAAGCCCTGTTGCAACGCCAGCCTTGGCTTACGCGCACCCAGCTCGCTGCGAGCCTTGCTGTTAGCGAACGTACGCTCGCGCGACATCTCGCCGCTGCAAACACCAGTTATAACGCGCTGGCGCAGCAGATTAAAAAGCAACTGGCGTTACGCCATGCCGAGCAACCGCAGACAACGCAGGCGAGCCTCGCTGATCTGCTGGGGTACAGTGACGAGCAGGCCTTTGCCAAAGCTTTTCGCCGCTGGACGGGGCAGACCTTCCGAGAGTTTCGTGAGAGCCTATGAGGTTTAGCATATTGTCTGGAGCCTTTGTTCGTATAAAAGTATCCAACAAATAATAAACAAAGGAATGCATCGTGAAATCAAAAAATCTTTCGAAACTTACCTTAGCTTTAATGGTTGCCTGTTCAACTCCTGCGTTAGCAGAAGAATTTGTATTAATCGTCGAGGGTGATTTAGCTCCTGGCGAACTTCAGGTTAGCAATGGTTTTCCGGTCGATAATTTAAGCGCAATTGCGGGATACCGTGCGGAAATTGCTTATGAATCTGAATTCATGATTTACCGCGATAGTTCGTACATGACCGAATACGACAATGACGGCTTTGGTGGTATCACTTCAATCGAAATCATTTTCGTGGATTCAGATGGGCAGCCGGTACCGCAATCAACGTTCCCCACATCTATCCCAGTAGCAGATGCGATGTATGGCGGCGAAGGTGACGATTATGATTTTCAATATTTGAATTACGATTCAAGAGATATGATTGATAGTGACCGCTACTACTATTCGTCTGATCCTCAGATCTGTTACGTGAATAACCAATGTTCTGTCATATTTTCGTTCGATGTGTATCAAGGAAGTCTGCCATTGTTGTTTGATGATGGTGTCTCTATTGTTCCAGAACACTATTTCGGTAACGCGGATCATTCAGCGACTTTGCGGTACTACCTAGATGGTGGCTACGGTTTATCTTTTGGCTCAGCTTCAATACATTCGATTTATTTAGCCGCAAGAGATGGTGACAATGATGGTGTTTCCGATGACGTGGATTCCTGCCCTGCGTCATTAACCGATGAAACCGTCATGTTCGGCGAGTACGATTCAGGCGTCACCAACTACGTTGACGAAGCTGGCTGTACCATCATGGACCGTTACGCGGCTTGCGAAGCTGATCAGGAAGAGCAAAACTTCACGCGTCGTTCATTCTCGTTCTACCGCGGTCCAAGCTACTGCGAGAAGCAAGTGGCTTATGGTTTGGTGAGCGACGGCGTAATTGACTATAGCGAAGCACGTCTGCTGCGCGACGCGTTGTATCGTTCGCATCGTTAACGTCGCCACTAAAAGACCGAAAACCCGCAAGTTAAGCTTGCGGGTTTTTCTTTAAGTGAGTTTTAAAAACTTCTTACGTCACTTTGTGTCGCGCGCATGGGTTAACTTGCGGTTTGCAGAACTACGAGTAAAACCGAGGAGTACCTATGAATAAAAACTTGGAACACTGGACAGATGTCAAGCTGGATGAATTTTGTCGTCGCTTAAACATGGCTCTATATAAACGCGACCCAATGCACACTTGCTGTGTTGAAAATGACTGTACCGATGAATACTACGCCATTGCTGAATCAGCCGTGAACTATATGCTGCAAGGCGAGACACAACGACAAGCTATAGAGCATGCATTGCAAGACAGTTTTGATGATTTAGTAACTTCAGCTAAAGTAGATCTCGTCATGGAAGAATTAGAGAATAATTAACAATGCGGATGCTTTCTTTTCTTTTGTTTGCTGCTGTTATGGTGGCGTTGGTTTACGCTGTCGTGGTGCGGCAAATGCCAGCTTGGATGCTGTTTTATTTCCCTACCATTAATATCTTGGCTTTTGCGGTGTACAGCCACGACAAGTCACATGCTGAACGTAAGTTAAATCGTGTATCTGAGAAGACGTTGCATACATTGGGTGTTGCAGGTGGCTGGATTGGCGGTTTGCTTGCTCGGCATACCTTTCGCCACAAAACACGTAAACAACCGTTCCGAAATTATTTTTGGCTTTCTGTACTCGCGAACTTAGCGGTTTTAATTTGGCTGAGCGAGTTTGGATTGGTCATTCAGCACTATGCCTACGACCTTATCTTAGCGGCCCGCAGTTATACCGAGTAATATCGATTGCACATTTTTTTACAATTACGCAGGGGGTTTTCTAGCGATCGCCTTTGTGACTTATTGATAGTTTTGCAAAAAGATAATAAACTTTTGTGAAAAGATAAATCACTATCAAAGAGGCTTATTCATGTTGTTGAATTTTACTAAGGTACTTGCATTGGCGCTTTTGGCGTTCGCAAGCAGCCAAGCTTTTGCGGCTACGGCTAAGCCAACACCACAAGAATTTGATGAGCTGCTGCAGGCTTATCATGCAACTTACGGTTTCACGGGCACGGTTAAGGTGGTGCAAGGCGATAAACCAATGTTCGAAAAGAGCTACGGTTTAGCGAACCGCAGTTTTGGGATAAAAAACACGCCCAACACACGAAACTCGATTAACTCAATTTCGAAAACCTTTACCGCGTTTGGCATCCTGCTGTTGCGCGAAGAAGGAAAGCTTGAACTACACGAGAGTATCGGTACCTATTTGCCTTATTTAACGGCTCCGTGGAAAGATGAAATAACGGTTCATCATTTGCTCACCCACAGCTCTGGTTTGCCACGTGAGTCGGGCGTGCAGCCTCACAATGAATTCACGTTAAAACAACAGACACAGCAGTTGGTGGATAAACAAGAACTCTTGTTTGAACCTGGCAGCCAATACGGTTATTCCAACTCTGGACTTATTCTGCTTGGCGCGTTGCTTGAGCAGGTGTCGGCTCAAGACTACGGAACATTTATTACAGAACGTGTGATTCGTCCGATGGGGCTAAGCAATACTGGCTACTATGAAGGTCGTAATGTGGTCGACAATCAAGCGACGCCATACCGCATGACCAGTACCGGCTTGGAATTTGCGCAGCGCAGCAAGCATTATGGCGGCAATGCCGGAGGTGGTCTCTATTCTACGGCGAGTGATCTGTACAACTACGTGCTTGCCATTGAGTCCCATGAACTTCTTAGTGAGGCAAGTACTGCACTACTTTTTACACCGCACATCCAAAGCGGTGAAACCGATGCTGAGGGTTATGCTTGGAGTATCAAGCAGTTTGGTGATGAAACATTATATTTTGCTGCGGGCAGCGGCTACGGCACCAAAAGCGTGATGATCCGTGCGCCGCAGAGCAAAGATTTCATCGCAATCACTTCAAATTGGGGCAATACGCCGATTCTCAACATGCTTGCTGATGTCTATTTAACTTTAAAAGGCCAGCAGGTCGTGCCTCCAGAAGCACGCCAACTTGCACAGCCGAAAGACTACGAACAGTACTTAGGCGTTTACACTTTTGATGCTGCACAAATGAAAATGCATCTTGGCATGAATGCCGAAACAGTGAAGTTGCATACGTTTGAAAATAAACTCTTCATGAATGACGAGCTTATGGCGACTAAAGGCGAGGGCGTTATCGGCTTAACCTACACCGATGAATTGACCATTGAATTCGGTGACAAAACCATGTTGATCACTATAAACGGCAACGAGCTAAAAGGCGCGCGCCGCTAGCTAGACAATCCCTGTTGTTGCGTTACTATGACGTTCGGAGATAATACAACAACAGGGAATTCTTATGTCTAAATTCACCGAATATAAAATGATCCATGTCGCCGAAGGTGGCTGCGGCACTTTATTGCTTGGCTCCAGTGGTTTACCTCTGAAGAAAATTGAAGCGACGCTGAACCGCGAGGCCGCAGATGGTTGGCAAGTGGTGTTTCAGGTCTTGGAACAAAAACGTTTTTGGTTGTTCTGGACCCGTGAAGCAGCGATTATCACCTTAGGCCGCTAAACGTCCATGTTACAAGCTTCGGTACTCAAAGCAATACGCTGGTACCAACGCCAGGGTGGTTCGCGCCGTTTCTTTAATCTTGAGTGTAATTTCGAGCCGTCCTGCTCGGAATATACCGCCCAGGCTATTGAGTTGCATGGCTTAAATGATGGTCTAAAGCTGGGATTGCAGCGTATTCGCCGCTGCAACGATCCTGACTGCATCGAGAAGCACTTCGACCCTGTACCTACATCACCCGCGAGTTTGAATGCCAATGAATCTTGAACAACTCCGTGAAGAAGAAGAGCAGTTACGCCAACAGGTGCGTGAGCTCAGCTCAGAACAACGTAAATTGTTTTACAAGCTGCAAGAAAAACACACCAAAGACCCCGATACCTATGCTGTTTTGAACTACTTTTTCGTCGCCGGTCTGCATCACTTCTACTTGCGTAAATACCTTTGGGGCAGCATTGATTTGACGCTCATGATCATAGGTATTTTAACCTTTCCGCTGGGCGGTTTTGTGTTGCTGATTCTATTGGTGCTGCTCGAGTTGCCGCAGCTCTTTATGGCGCAACGGATTGTGCAGCGCTACAACAACCAAGTCATGCGCGATGCCTTGGCCGAAGCCAATGCGCGCACACGCGTTGTTCGGCATTGATTTTATTTGGAGATACGACTAATGTATATACGTTGGGTATATACATTGAGGTGTTCGATGACAAAAACCAAAATTTTTAAAAATAATCGCACGCAAGCTGTGCGTCTGCCGAAAGATGTCGCTTTTCCTGAGGATGTCAATGAAGTCGAAGTTTTGGTGGTCGGCGAGAGCCGGATTATTACACCCGCGCAAAAATCTTGGGCGTCTTGGTTTGCGGGTGCTCCTGTTAGCGAAGACTTTATGCTAGAGCGTGAACAACCCGACGAACAAGAGCGAGACTCTTGGTAATGCTGCATTATTTATTGGATACCAATTTTTGTATTTATCTGATGAAGAACCGCCCAAGTTTTCTTTTGCCAATTTTTGAGCAGCATGCGCGGCAAATTGCGGTAAGCAGTATCACCGTGATGGAGCTCTACTATGGTGTTGAGCGTTCGCAGCAACGTGTGGCAAACGGTGAAAAGCTTGCCAGCTTTCTAGCGCGGTTGAAGGTGCTCGATTATGATACAGAAGCCGCTGTTCAGACTGCGGTTATCCGCCAGCAGCTAGCGCAGAAGGGCACTCCGATCGGTCCGTATGACCAAATGATTGCGGGGCATGCACGCTCACACAATCTTACTGTAGTCACCAATAATCGACGTGAGTTTGACCGCGTAAGTGGCTTACTGGTTGAGAATTGGTTAGAGCGACCACCTGCATCGACAGTGAATGAGCCAGCTCCTGCCTACAGTTAGAATCTTGCCGTCTTTACAAAAAATTGAGTATGTAAAAGCCCAGAAAAGCGCCTTCAAGGATAAAATTCAGTCGCTATAGTGAAAGCGTAAGTTAATTTTAACTTGTCACCAAATGGAGGTGTTCCCATGAAAAACTTACGTTTAGCTACTGTTATTTCGTCTGTTTTTGCTTTGACTTTTGGTCCTTCTGTACTTGCGATGAATCTTGATGCGATTCAAGATCAGCAAAACAAAGCCGAACAAGCCATGGATGAAACCGGTGAGTACATCACCGACGCAGCTATCACGACTAAAGTGAAAGCGACGATTCTTTCAAGCGATGCTTTGAATGTTCTTGAGATCAATGTTGAAACCCAGGACGGTGTTGTGCAACTGAGCGGTTTCGTTGAGCAAGAAGAAGACATCGATACTGCCGAGAAGATTGTGCGTGGTCTTGACGGTGTGAAAGATGTGGAGAACGATTTAAAGGTAAAGAGCGAAAACGCTTCTTAATTTAAGCACTTTCTCGCATAGTGCCCCCCCGGCACGACCTTGAGCCCCGCTTTGCGGGGCTTTTTTTTAGCATTCGGTGTTGACGGCTTTACGGGCTTTGCCAAGGGCTTCGCTAATGCGCGTCTCTAATTTTTCATACTCGGCCTGTTGGCTTTCGTTGAACATCGTATCGAAATTTTCGTTATTTTCCGGCGCAAGATGGTCGTATTTCTCAAAGACCTCGATGACCTTTGTTGCGCAGACTTCAGCTTGGTTCGCAAGTTCAGCCATTTCCGCATTGAATTGTTCAAAGTCGGCGAGGTATTGCTCGGCTGGCGAGCTCGGTACCTTTTGTTCGGCTTGCTGCGCTTGTTCGCTACACGCACTTAACGCAAAGACTGCAACTAGGGGTAAGAATAGGTGCTTCATAGGATTCCTTGTTGATTAGCTAACTTCCAAAAACCGTATCAGCCTAGCGTTAAGCCGAGTCGCGTGCAATAAGTTATATTGATTAGCCATTTCAGCACAGAAAGCCAAACCCATTGATGGCCACGCGAATAGTCATAATTACTCCTTATTCTTTGTCGTTTTTTGGTAACGCGAGTCGCGTAAGCTGGCTTTAATGCGGCGTAACTTGTCGCGGAACGCAGGGCCCTTATCAAGGGTGAAGCCAGTCACGAGCACGTCGATGATGACGAGTTGTGCAATGCGAGAAGCCATTGGCATATAGACGTCGGTGTCTTCTGGAACTTGGGTGGATAGCACAATGTGGCATTCGCGAGCTAACGGGCTATCGCCTGCGGTAAGTCCAATCACCGTTGCTTCGCTGGCTTTGGCGATTGCTGCGACTTCGCACAAGGCTTTGGTGCGGCCGGTGTGACTGATGAAGACCAAGACATCGCCGGCTTTAGCGTTGATGGCGGCCATGCGCTGCATTAGCACGTCATCGGAGAACTGGACCGGGGTTTCAAAACGTAGAAACTTGTTGTGGGCGTCGTGCGCCACCGAAGCCGACGCGCCTAAACCAAAGAAGGCCACTTTTTGCGCTTGATTGAGTGCCTGAATTGCACGTTGAAGCGCGGCATTGTCGACATGATTGCGGGTGACGTTTAGCGCCGCCATGGTGGACTCAAAGATCTTCGCCGTATAGTCCGCCAGGGAATCGTCTTGCTCGACATGTCGATTGACGTAAGGTGTACCTTTGACCAAGCTTTGTGCCAGTAGCAACTTAAAATCCGGGTAGCCTTTAGCACCCATCGTTCGGCAAAAACGATTCACGGTCGGTTCGCTAACCGCAGCTTGTTCTGCCAAACTTGCTATGCTTTGGTGAATAGCAGACTGTGGGTCAGCAAGTATGACCTGGGCAACTTTTCGCTCTGACTTGCTTAGGCTTGGCAAGCTCTGTTGCAACTGTTCGAGAAGGTTCATAGCTAAATCCTAGTTCATTTTGTAATTAAATTACATTTTATTGGATTTTATAGCAATAGGTTGCTAGCATCTTAGCCAAATTGTTGGAAAATTACATAATAAACGACCCAAAAAAGAGGTAACCAATGACCACATCCGCACCCTGTTGCGATTTGATTCTATTCGGAACCTTAGGTGACCTTGCGCGACGCAAGTTGCTACCGGCGCTTTATCAATTGGAAAAATCCGGTTTGTTGCATGCAGATGCGCGAGTGGTCGGGGTCGCACGCGATGACATTGATACAGCGGCATACCGCCAGCAAGTGAAAACCAGTCTTGAAAAGTTCATGACCAAAGAGCCAGTGGCTGACGATGTCTGGCAGCGCTTTTCGAGAAAACTCCACTATTGCAATGTCGACCTCAAGAATGTCGATGCCTATCAAGCCATTGCTGATGTGGTGCAAGTGGCTGAAGGGCGCACTCCGGTCAGCTATTTGGCGACACCACCACAACTCTTTTCAACCATTTGTGATGGCTTGAGTAGTATTGGTTTAACCCAACAGCCAGCACGTGTCGTGCTAGAGAAACCTCTGGGTGAAGATTTGCCTTCGTCATGTGCGATCAACCAACAAGTCGCACAGTACTTCGATGAATCACAGGTTTACCGAATCGATCATTACCTCGGTAAAGAAACTGTACTCAACCTATTAGCACTGCGCTTTGCCAATTCAATCTTTTCTGACCAGTGGAATCACAACACCATTGACCACATTCAAATCACGGCTGCCGAGCAAGTGGGCGTGGAAGGGCGCTGGAGTTACTACGATGACGCGGGTCAGTTACGTGACATGGTACAAAACCACCTGTTACAAGTACTGTCGTTGATTGCCATGGAGCCGCCAACACGCTTGGATACCGAAAATATTCGCGAAGAAAAACTTAAAGTCCTGCGTTCATTGCGTCCGGTGACGGCCGAAAATGTGCAAGAAGATACGGTACGAGGTCAGTATACGGCAGGTTTTGTCGGCGATAGCAAAGTGCCTGGCTATCTTGAGGAAGAGGGCGCTCGTAAAGAAAGCGCCACGGAAACCTTTGTTGCGCTGAAGGCTCATATCGACAACTGGCGTTGGTCAGGGGTGCCTTTTTACTTGCGCACCGGCAAGCGTATGCCAGAAAAACGCACCGAAGTGGTGATCACCTTTAAGCGCCAACCGCACAATATTTTCCATGAAAGCCTGAGCCAGTTGCCACCAAACCGTTTGATTATTCGTCTGCAACCCGATGAAGGCGTTGAGATTCAAATGATGAATAAAGTGCCTGGCCTTGGCAAACAGATGCAGCTTAAACCCACAACACTAGATTTAAGCTTCTACGAAACCTTTGAAAACAAACGCATTGCTGATGCATACGAACGTCTGCTTTTGGAAGCGATTCAGGGGAACCAATACTTGTTTGTTTCGCGCGAAGAGGTTGAGCATGCGTGGCGTTGGATCGACGGTATCCGTGATGCTTGGATGCATTTAGGTGAAACTCCCAAGAGCTACCAAGCCGGCACTTGGGGGCCAGTCGCGTCAGTGACTTTATTGGCGCAAGATGGCCGCGAGTGGGATGACGACGCTTAAATACAACGTAGTAAATGAGATAACGAATGACGGTGTCAGTTTCTAAGTTTAGTCACGATAGTGACCTAATTGATCAGTTTTCACGACAGTTATGCCGCGAACTCGAACACGCAGTGGCCGCGCGCGGCCATGCCTATCTGGTTGTTTCTGGCGGCCGTACGCCGGTACCTTTGTTTGAGCGCTTAAGTCGGCAGATGTTGCCGTGGCCACAAATCACCATTCTTTTGGCTGACGAACGTTGGTTACCCGCGACCGACGCGCAAAGCAACGAGGGTTTGGTACGTGAACATCTTTTACAACACCAAGCGGCTGCGGCAAACTTTGTGAGCCTATTAACTGACGATAGCGATGCCCACCAAGCGGTGACAAAAGTAAGTGAGCGATTAGCGGACCTACCGCGGTTTGATGCGGTAATTCTAGGGATGGGCGAAGATGGTCATACAGCATCACTATTTCCCTGTAGTACCGAACTCGAACATGCGCTCATAACGGACGCGCCTGTGGCAGCAGTCACCCCAACGACGGCGCCGCATCAGCGCATGTCGCTCAGTTATTCGCGCCTGCTGAACAGTCGCCATATTTATTTTCATCTCTCCGGAACTGCAAAAGCCGCGACTTTAGAAAAAGTGATGCGGCCAGAGGCTGACTTTCCTGCCAGTCGCTTTTTGCAACAACAACAGGTTCCGGTTGAAGTTATGCTGGCCGTGCCAGAGGAGTAAGTTATGCATCCTGTTATTGAACGTGTAACGCAACGCATTGAAGAACGTAGTGCTGCGGACCGGCAGCGTTACCTTGAACACATGGCTGCCGCACGCAGCAAAGGACCGCATCGTGGTGCCTTATCCTGTGGTAACCTTGCCCACGGCTTTGCGGCCTGTGGTAAAGATGAAAAAGGCGAGTTACGCAGTTTAACCAAGGCCAATATTGGCATCGTGACCGCGTTTAACGACATGCTTTCTGCGCACCAGCCTTATCACGATTATCCCGACAAGCTCAAAGCTGCAATCCGCGAAGTTGGCAGTGTGGCGCAGGTTGCTGGTGGTGTGCCGGCCATGTGTGATGGGGTCACGCAAGGGCAGCCAGGTATGGAACTGAGCCTGATCAGTCGTGATGTGATCGCCATGGCGACTGCCGTCAGCTTGTCGCACAACATGTTCGATGGCGGTTTGATGCTGGGGATTTGCGATAAAATCGTTCCCGGACTGCTTATTGCTGCGCTGCGCTTCGGTCACTTGCCTTTTGTCTTTGTGCCTGCAGGGCCCATGCCATCAGGGATTACCAACAAAGAAAAAGCGCGTGTACGCGAACTCTACGCCGAAGGCAAAGTGAGCAAAGACGACCTGCTCGAAGCCGAAGCGGCTTCTTACCATAGTCCAGGCACCTGCACTTTTTATGGAACCGCCAACTCGAATCAGCTTGTGGTCGAAATGATGGGGCTGCAGTTGCCGGGTTCATCGTTCGTGAATCCTGGCAGTGAACTGCGTGAAGAACTCACCCGCGTCGCTGGACAACAAGTAACACGGATCACCGACCTAGGCACTGACTACACACCAATTAGCGAAATTGTCACGGCGAAAAGCATTGTTAATGGCCTTGTCGGGCTGTTGGCTACAGGCGGCTCCACCAATCACACGATGCATTTAATTGCGGTGGCGCGTGCTGCTGGTTATCGCCTCGATTGGGATGATTTCGCGGAAATTTCGAGCGTTACACCGTTAGTCACGCGTATTTACCCCAACGGTGATGCCGATATCAACCACTTCCAGCGTGCTGGCGGCATGGCGTTCCTAGTGCGGACCTTACTTGATGCCGGCTTGCTCCACGAAGATGTCAAAACCGTGGCGGGTCAAGGCCTGCGCCGTTACACACAAAAACCAGAGCTGGAAAATGGCAAAGTTGTGTGGCGCGATGGACCGACTGAATCCATGGACACCGATGTTTTACGTGCTGCCGATGCGCCCTTTAGTGACCACGGTGGGCTCGCCGTCTTGTCCGGTAATCTGGGCCGTGCAGTAATGAAAACCTCTGCAATTCCGGAGGGTACCGAGATCATCACCGCACCAGCGGTGGTGATGTCGAGTCAACATGAGCTGGAACAGCGCTTTAAAGCTGGTGAGCTGGACCGTGACTGCGTGGTCGTGGTGCGTTTTCAAGGCCCCAAAGCGATTGGCATGCCAGAGCTACATAAACTAACGCCGCCGTTAGGCGTATTACAAAAACGTGGCTACAAAGTCGCATTGGTGACTGACGGCCGTATGTCGGGGGCTTCAGGTAAGGTACCGGCAGCGATTCACGTGACGCCAGAAGCGGTAGACGGTGGCGTGATTGGTAAAATTCAAGATGGTGATTTAGTGCGTCTTGATGCGCTGAGTGGCACGCTTGATGTATTGGTCGAAAGTGACGAGCTAGAGCAGCGCGCTCAAGCGACGTTAGATCTAAGCGACAGCCATCAGGGCATGGGACGCGAGCTGTTTGGCGTGTTCCGAGCCAATTATAGCGGTGCCGAAGAGGGTGCCTGTGTACTGTTTTCAGATCAGTAAATAGAGGTCACTATGAGTTTTCCCCATTGGCAATTGGCTCCGGCTGATTTGTTTAAATTAAGCCCTGTGGTTCCAGTCATGGTGATTGAGCGTTTAGAGGATGCCGTACCTATGGCGGAAGCATTGCTCGCCGCAGGAATACCCATTCTTGAAGTAACGTTGCGTACGCCAGTGGCTTTAGCTGCAATTGAAACTTTACGTGAAAAGCTACCGCGCGCGGTCGTGGGTGCTGGCACGGTGACAACACCTGAAGAGTTGGCGCAAGTTAAAGCGGCTGGTGCGCAATTTGCGATTAGTCCGGGGATTACCACTAACTTGCTGCAAGCGGGTGCGCGCGGTGATGTCCCCTTGATTCCTGGGGTTGCTACCATTTCTGAGTTGATGACCGCCAAGGAACTGGGGTATACCCACTTAAAATTCTTTCCAGCCGAAGCTGCGGGTGGCGTAGCCATGTTGAAATCCATCGCTGGGCCGTTTCCCGATATCACCTTTTGTCCGACCGGCGGCATTCATCAAGGCAATTACCACGATTATTTGGCACTACCGAATGTCAACTGTGTCGGTGGCTCATGGATTTTGCCGAAGCCTGCTATTGATGCGAAGAACTGGAAAGCGGTAGAAGAGGCAGCTGCGACAGCCGTGGCAGGGGTGAAAAAGTAAATTTCAGACATAAAAAAAGAGCGAACCTGGGTTCGCTCTTTCTCACAATCTTCGTTGGCGATTAAATCGCTACGATGTTCTCAGCTTGTGGGCCTTTAGGACCTTGAGTGATTGAGAACGATACGCTTTGGCCTTCTGCTAAGGTTTTGAAACCGTTGCCAGAGATAGCGCTAAAGTGAGCGAATACGTCCGCGCCACCTTGCTGCTCGATGAAACCAAAACCTTTTGCTTCGTTAAACCATTTAACAACGCCAGTTACTGTATTAGACATAATAGTCATCCTATATATAAATTTGTTTTGCGCAAAGGCCTAAGACCTTGACGCGATCATGCGGGTAAAAAATGGAGATTTAAAACTACAGGACGAAGACTTACTGCTAATAAAGCGACGTAGAGGAGGTTTATCTTTCAAATTCTTATCCAACGCCGCCCACCATACGCTGATTCCTAGCGAAGTCAAACTTTATTGTGATTTATTTTTACTGTCGCCGCGCGCTCCAGATACCTCCGATAATGCGGTAGAGGTTTTGTTGATCAAAAGTGTAGTCGGTCTCGGTGGCCACGCGATGCACAAAGACTAGGTCTGAGGCAGGGTACTTTGACTTCTCAGGTTCGTAGTAATAAAAGCCGTCGACCTTGAGCTTCGAAATATCGGTGTCTTCACTGATGGTGGTGTAGTTGCCTTGGTAATCCAACATGCCAAGAGGCTTAGCGATCTCGCGAGCGAACGCTTCATAGATGTTCTCATCGGTGAGCTTTTCGAAAATAGCGCCGGCGGTGTTGAAGTCCCAATTGTTGTAGACGTAATGCTCGTCGGGTTTCTTGCTGTGACGTTCAGGCATGGCCGCTAGCATTGCTTCATTGGTTGCTGCTGAAGGATGATAAATACCGCTTCTCGATTTTAAAAGGTGACGTACGGTCGCCGATTTTTCGGTGTCCGATAAGCCATGAATGTCGTCAATTTCAAGCTCGGCAAGGGTTTGATCTAAATCGATAACACCGCGCTCAACATAGATGCCATACAATGAGTTCAGCATCGCTTTGCGAATCGAGTGGATCGTATGTTTTTCGTGAATATCACCAAATTCAAAAGCGATCTCACCATTCTCCATTAGCACCATGGAGGAGCTACCCGCTTGTTTCACGGTCTCACGTAACGCGTCGAGTTTCGCTTGGTCGAAGTTGCTTTCTTCTGGTTCGGACCGGCAAACCGGCTCCTTGAAGAGTTCGATCATTGCCTCGAGCGATGCATCTTGTGCTGATTGATTTGCTGTTGGATTGCCGCCAAGCACAATGGTTGTGCCCTCCGGTGCGGTGACTTCGGTAATAGTGTTAGGTGCACCCGGCGCAATCACGTGACCAGCGTCTTTAAAGTACAACGCCTGTACTTTGCTCGGTTGCTGCGCTTCAGCGAATTGCTGTTCTAGCGTGCGAGCCATAGCGGCAGAGGGCCATAACTGATCATCAGTGCCCGCCAGCAACAGAACTTGGCCAGCAATCGCGGTGACAGGAATTTGCGCAGTACCCGCATCTGCATGTTGAAGGTCTTTGCGGAAGTAGTCGACACCAACGAATCTAGAGACGTCATAGTTTGGATCAGAATGACGAGGCACAAAATTCATTGGCTCGCCGTTGTACGTCCAAGCTGCGCTAGTATTGCCAGCACCTCCCCAAACATGCGAGCTCGGTGAAAGGGCGGCAATGGGTGCGAAATTAGAATTATGTGCGCCAAGCAGAAGCGCAAGCTCAGCTCCACGAGAGCTTCCCACCACACCGATTTGCCCGCATTGATTGCGGCTGAGCTGCGGGTGCGCATCAATAAAATTCACGGCATTCGTGAAGTACTCAAGCGGTATTTCATTGAGTGTCGCAGGTAGCCCATCGATGCCAAAGTAAGCCACGGCGAGGGCGGCAATACCTTGCTCGGCAAGCTCCTGAGCTGTCGCTGCCGCACTTTGATAGCCGCCATCTGAACCACCTAATACGATGACCGTCGAAGTTGGCTCAGTGGCTTTAGGCGCAACGAGCAAAGCTTGCAGCTCTTTTGTAGCTACTTTCTCTACCAACAAATGCCTTGGGTAACCTTTTTCGCCGCAAGCACTCATGGCGGTGACGGTAACGGTAATAGCAATGGCAGTTAATAGGCGTCGCATAGTTTTGTACTTTTTGTTTGTTATCTAAGCATTCATTTAAGGGCTAAATAAGTGTCGTTGCAAGTAACTGAATGCAAACAAATATTTCAACGTTAGCGGAAGCTTGCTAAAAACCGCCATTGGGCTATTATAGAGCTCTACTTCGTTGAGGGGCTTATGTTTAAGTCGAGCTATACGTTATTGAGTACCGATCTCACCTTTCCAATTTAAGCCGGGCGCAGGAGCTGTGTCCGGCGTGCAATTCTTGCTGTTCAAAAACATCTAAATTTTAATCACATTAAACGTTTGGAGAAGCATTGTGCTTAGGCGCATGTTGACCACCTGTACCAGATCGAACTGTACTCGCCAACCCATTTTTCAGGACGCGAGTCAGCGGATTCTGTTGCAGCCACAAAGATTGCAATCGCTGTTAAACAACTTGGATGAGGCCTCGCATCAACGTTCGCGCTTGGATGCCTGTGTAAGAGTAGGGAGTAAAGTCACGCTTAAACAGTGTACTGACGACGTACAAATCACATTTTATGTCGTTACGCCGCAACAAGCAGACCCTGTAGCGCATCGTATTTCGATTCTTTCACCAATAGGTAGCGCGGTGCTAGGGTGCCGCCGTGGCGCAAGAGTTAAGTTAGATTGGCGCGGCCGCAAAAGCTGTTGGGAAATAATGACAATAAATAGTAACTCATAGCATCGAAGAGCAACGAAAGGCTCTTCGGAGCCTTTTTGCTTAATGGCAATTAAGGAGAATTACCAATGACCAAACCAGACATTCTATTGACACAACGTGATCTTGACGCGATTGAACAGAGCCTTATTAATGCTACCCTTACGCCCGACTTTATTGATGCGCTCGAAACCGAATTAGCTCGTGCGAAAATCGTTAAGCCTGCTGACTTGCCGAGCGACTGTGTTGCGCTAGACCAGCAAGTGACCTTCCGCGTGGTCGAAACGGACAAGATTTTTACCAGGACGCTTGTGGTGCCAAGCAAAGCCAACAGAGCCGAAGACAACTTATCTGTGTTTGCACCTTTAGGCGCGGCGTTGATTGGTTTACGTGTTGGCCAGAATATCACTTGGCATACAAACCGAGGCGTGCAAACGGTTGAAGTTTTAGCCGTTGAAGCGCGCGAAGTGTCGCCAGCACCAACGGCTAGGGTTGGCTAGTTCTTACAGCTTAACCAGGAGTTTGCCTTTATTTTCGCCGCTTAAAAATAAGTTCAAGCCTTCAATTGCTGACTCAAGACCTTCGAGGGTATGTGCGCGGTATTTAATTTTACCTGACGTCACATAAGGAGTGAGCTTCTCAAGCAATGCTGGCACCTTATGGAAGTGGTCCGGCATGGTGAAGCCTTCAATACGAAGACGTTTTTTAATAATTGGCACCCAGCTTGGACCTGGAGCAGGTTCAGCCTTATCGTAATCAGCGATCATGCCACAAACGACGATGCGGCCATGGGCATTCATGTGCTGCATCACGTGGTGCTGAATGGGTCCACCTGTATTCTCGAAGTAGAGATCGATTCCCTCGGGCGCTAGCTCGTTCAGCTTGTGTTCGAGGTCGTCGGTTTTGTAGTTTATCGCGCCATCAAAGCCAAGTTCGTTTAGGATCCAATTCGCTTTTTCGTCACTGCCAACAACACCAATCACTTTGAGACCGTCAGCTTTGGCGAGCTGGCCCACAATCGAGCCCACGGAACCCGCTGCGCCAGTGACAATAAGTGTCTCACCGGCTTGCGGTTTGCCGACGTTGAACAACCCTTGCGTAGCAGTAAGGCCGGGCAGTGCAAACACAGAAAGCACCATTTCGTCTGGCACATCAGCTTGGACTTTATTAATGCCTTGGCCGTCGCTCAGAAAATACTCTTGCCAACCCATCATGCCCATAACCCGATCGCCAACAGCAAAGTCAGGGTGTTCACTGGCGACGACTTCGCCGACGCCCGAGCTGCGCATGACGGTGTTGAGTTCAACCGGCGGAATATAACTCTCTTTGTCGGCACTCATCCAGCCAAACATTGCGGGATCAAGCGACATATGACTCTGCTTTATTAAAAACTGTCCCTTTTTTACTTCTGGGAGTTCTTTTTCAACGACCTCAAATAGATCGCTTTTTATCGGACCGGGAGAGGGACGTTTGACAAGGTGGATCGCTTTGAATGTAGTCATGGTCTTCCTTATTACATCAAGTGTGTGGAATAAGGATAACGCTTGTCGACGCATTCGAAAAGGCGAATCAAACAAGTGTTTGAATGTTTACTATAAGATAGGGATTCTTAGGAATTGGTACGACCGAGTGGATTCGAACCACCGACCTCTACCATGTCAAGGTAGCGCTCTAACCAACTGAGCTACGGTCGTACACTTTGAGAAGCTTGTCCACGTTGCGTGAACGGCCGCTATATTAGTCATTCTGTGGTATACGTGCAAGCCATTTTTGCGAAAAATAGCGGTTGGTTGGGTTGTTTGTCTAACATTTCAGCAATTGCGTGTCTTGTGGCTACCGTAGCGCCTGACCAAGCTGATTTTGTGCAATCAAGCGCACGACATACGAAACTTTGAATAGCCCAGCCAGCAGTATTTGTAGAAAATGTAAGACTGCGATCAACATTAACGGAAGTTGCGCTTCCATGCCCCACGCTACATAAGCGACAATACAAAAAAGGACGAGGAAAACCACCATCGCGGTGTTAGCACTGCGTAATAGTGTTTGAGCTGTCATAACCTACATCTCCAATGCATGTTTTATAATATGCATTATTCATGTATCTTTAGCGAAAATCAAGTTTGAAGATGTAAATTTCGCAAGGGTAGGTGGGCGTCATGCAATTAAAGAAATACACCGATTATGGTTTACGGATTTTGATGTACCTTGGTGCTAAAGAAAGAGCTAAAGAAAGTTCGAACGAGAGGACGGAAACTTCGGAGCGCTTAACCACCATCAAAGACATCTGCGAAACCTTCAGTTTATCGAGCAATCACGTCAACAAAGTGGTGCATCACCTAGGTCGACTGCACTTGATTGAAACGCGGCGCGGCAAAAACGGTGGTTTTTTCTTAGCCAAGGCACCGAATGAAATTCGTTTGGATTATGTGATTCGTCAGCTCGAAGGCGATGAACCGTGGATTGAGTGCCACAACCCTTATTGTGTGGCACTACCAGCGTGTGAACTCAATGGCATTGTGGCGCGCGGCAAGGAACTCTTTTACGACTATTTACGAGAGTTCACATTGGCTGACTTGCTCAAGAAACGGGGGCAGTTGCAGCAGATTTTCTCAACAGCGTCGTAATCGCTTCGCTGATGCCATCGAGCGTCATAGGGTACATGCGCGCGCCCATGAGTTCGTGCATCATGTCGATTGAGTGATGCCACTTCCAGTGTTCCAACGGCTGCGGATTCAGCCACACTGCGTTGTCAAAGTGATTTAATAGACGTCTCATCCAAACCTGGCCTGGCTCTTCGTTCCAATGTTCAACACTGCCACCGGGGTAAGCGATTTCGTAGGGGCCCATAGTGGCGTCACCAACGAAAATAAGCTTGTAATCGCGCCCATATTTATTGATGAGCTCGCGAGTCGGCGTTTTCTCGCTGAAGCGCCGCTCGTTCGATTGCCAGACCTCTTCATAAACGCAGTTATGAAAGTAATAAAACTCGAGGTGTTTGAATTCACTGCGGGCTGCTGCAAAGAGTTGTTGGCACTCGTAAATGAAGTCATCCATCGAACCGCCCACGTCAAACAAGAGCAAGACTTTGACCGCATTGTGGCGTTCCGGACGCCATTTCAAGTCGAGTAAGCCAGCCTTTTGTGAAGTGGCACGAATGGTTTCATCTAAGTCGAGTTCTTCGGCACTGCCGGTGCGAGCGAATTTGCGTAACTTACGCAAAGCAAGCTGCATGGTGCGGTTGTTCAGTTCGCCCTCGGTGTCGAGGTCACGAAACTCGCGTTTGTCCCACACTTTAACTGCGCGGCGCGCATTCGAACCCTCTTGGCCGATGCGAATCCCTTCGGGATGATAGCCATAAGCACCAAAAGGTGAGGTGCCGCCAGTACCAATCCATTTATTGCCTCCAGCATGGCGCTTTTGTTGCTCTTTCATGCGCTCTTGAAAGGCTTTCAGAAGTTCGTCTAAGCCGCCCATGCTTTGTAGCTTGGCTTTGTCTTCGTCGGTAAGTTGGCGCTGTAGCGAGCGGCGCAACCAGTCCTCGGGGATCGCACTGGCAAGGTCGACTTGTTCAACCCCTTCAAAGTACTCGGCAAAGGCGCGGTCAAAGCGGTCAAACTGACTCTCGTCTTTGACTAAGGTTAAGCGAGCCAGATAATAAAAGGCTTCAACATCGGCAAACACGACTTGCTTTTCAAGCGCTGCGAGCAGGTCCATCAGTTCAGTAATACTGGTTTTCAGGCCATGCTTGCGCAGCGTAAAGAAAAACTCAATCAGCATTAGCTTTCTCGGCGGCGCGTCATAAACGCCAGTTTCTCAACCAATTGCACGTCTTGCTCGTTTTTAAGAAGAGCACCGAACATCGGCATCAGACCGTTGCTTTCTTTTAAATCACGCACGCCGATGTCTTCAACTAACAGCAGCTTGAGCCAATCAATGAGCTCCGAAGTCGAAGGCTTCTTCTTCAAATTCGGTAGTTTGCGGACATCAAAAAAGACTTCCAACGCAGTTTGCAGCAAATCACGCTGAACATCTGGATGATGCACTCGCACAATTTGCCCCAAGGTTTCGGCGTCCGGAAAGTTAATGTAGTGGAAAAAACAACGCCGCAAAAATGCATCCGGCAGTTCTTTTTCGTTGTTCGAAGTGATCACCACAATAGGGCGGTGCTGCGCTGTGATCTGTTCGCCAGTTTCATAAACATGGAATTCCATTTGATCGAGCTCGTGCAACAAATCATTTGGAAACTCAATGTCTGCCTTGTCGATTTCATCGATCAACAGTACCGGGCGTTCTGGCGCAGTAAACGCCTGCCATAACTTACCCGGTTTAATGTAATTGGCAATGTCATGCACTTTATCGCTACCGAGCTGACTGTCTCGCAGGCGCGAAACCGCGTCGTACTCATACAGGCCTTGCTGTGCTTTGGTGGTCGATTTAATTTGCCACCGTAGCAGGGGCACACCGAGACTTGCGGCAAGTTCTTCCGCAAGTCTGGTTTTGCCAGTACCTGGCTCACCTTTTAACAAGAGTGGCTTTTCAAGTGTCACAGCAGCATTGACTGCTAGTGCTAGTTCATCTGCAACGATATAACTCGAGGTACTGCTAAAGCGCATAAGTGTCCTTATTTCTTAACGATTTTTGCGGTTGATTCAAGGTAAACCTTACCTTGTTTCTGTACCGTTTCATAATCCATGCTTTCTGAGGCCAGATGCACTTCTTCGAGTACTTCTTGCATGGTGTCTACCTCTTCATCGAGGCGTTGCAGGGCATTTTCAAGGGTGTAGCTCAATTGATGGATGGTTGCCATATCATTAGGCGTCAACTCATCTTTGGCCATGATGTCTTCGAGTTTGGCATTAAAGTTGGCGAGATTAAACAAGGCTTGATCCAAGTTCTTCGCAGGCTGGCCTTTGAAATGCTCGTAACGTTGATCTTCGTCTGCTTGCGCGACACCAAGGCCCGCTGCCGAGGTAAGTAGGGTGGTCAAAGTCAAAGCAGCAATCGAAAGTTTCATAGATAGGTCCTCTAAAAGTGAATTGATTCTTAATGAGAATTATTATCAATAATACCTGAACATTGTCCATACACCAAGAGAGGTAGTTAGCCTGGTGTAAAGTCGCAGGCTGCAAAGAAATCTTGCCAAGGTTGTACATGCGCCTTACTGCTTTGGTTCAGGCGTAGGGTCAATGCGCTGAGTTCTTGCAAATACTGCTGCAGTGCGGTCTGCTCACTGACTTCAGCGAGTTGCTGCAAGCGTTCGTTAACGGCATAGCCTTGTCGGGTAAATCCAGCAAGTTGGGGTTGTACCTGTTGAATGAAATACTTCAAAAACACCGTGTGCAGCACTTCGGCCCGCTCTGGACGCCCGCGGCTATCGCATCCGGCAGCAGTGGCAAGTTCACTGAGCAAAGGCTCGAGTTGTACCAAGTAATAGTTCAATTCATGTAGGGTACGCCAAAGTCTCGGGAGGTAGTCCGACTGATGCAGGCGCTGTAGCGCTTGTTCAAGCTGAGTGTCGCTGCTATCTGTGCGTGCGGATATGGGCTCGGACAACACCGCAATAACCCTATCCAACGCCGCGAGTGTGGCAGCAAATGCGTCATCATCCGCCGTTTCAAGACTCGTCGGTGCTATACGTAGGCTGTGGCGCAGGGCGTCGTCTGTGGCAAGAGCAAGTTGCCTACTAGCAGGCAAGGTTTGCAGCTTGTTCTGATATGCGTTTTGCAAACGCGTTGCTAGCGCTTGCTCACCGCTTTGCTGCAAGGTCGCAACGCAGTCGGCGAGCGCCTGAGTCAGTTTACGATCGAAAAAGTAGCGACTGACACCACCCTCAAGCTTACCTAGAGCGCTGTTGCGCTGGGCGATGAGCTGCCCAGCGGCGCATTGATCAAGCCGCCATGAGTCAAGCAACGAAACACTTACGCGAGGCACCTCATTACGTAGCTCGCGGACATCGGGTAGCTGTGGCACGGGGACGACCTGGTAGCTAATGGTCTCGCGCTGAAGCGTATTAGCGACGCGGGTTTGATAGTCAGCAAGAGGTGTGAGTGCCGTTGGTACGTCACTACAGCCACTGAGCCACAGCGCAACGAAGACGTAGCCAAGGGCGCGTAGAGACCGTACAATAGAACCTACTAATTGTTGTTGGAGCCAGTCGCGCATCATGTTTACCGGTATCGTACAAACGCAAGCTAAAGTTATGACCATTGAACAAGGTGAACAATTTCGCCAGTTGACCTTGCAGGTAGCACCGCAATTTCTGCAACACCTTGAAATCGGTGCCAGTATTGCTATTAACGGCTGTTGTTTAACAGTGGTTCAATTTACCACAGATACCGTACGTTTTGATGTGATCGATGAAACCCTGAAATTAACAAACTTAGGCGCGTTAAAAGTTGGCAGCACCGTCAACTTAGAGCGTTCACTGAAAGTAGGCGATGAGATCGGCGGGCATCACGTTTCAGGTCATATCCACACCACCGGGACCCTCGAAACCCTAACCGAAACGGCCGATAACGTGGCCATGTGGATAGCCTTTCCAGCAGAATTTCAACCGTACGTGTTTGCCAAAGGCTTTATCAGTGTCAACGGTGCGAGTTTGACCATTGGCCAAGTGCATGATAGCCAGTTTTCACTGCATTTGATTCCCGAAACATTGCGCTTAACGAATCTTGCGGATTTAGCCCCGGGCGACAAGGTGAATCTTGAATTCGACCAGCAAACCATCACCATCGTCGACACCGTCAACCGCCACCTAAACCAAAACCGTTAATCGTTATTCGTTATTGGTTATTCGTCCGTTCGGTCACACCTCACTTTTTGTCCGCTTATTGCGTCTACTGTTCGCGCTACTCGCAAAAGACAGCTTAGCCGCTCTACGATTAACGAATAACGATTAACGAACAACGCTTTTCACTCTTCTAGTACTTTGACGATGATTTTGTCTTGCGCGTCGTCGACGTGGACATCCAAATGCACATCACTGCCACAGGCCGGACACTCGTCTTGATAATCTTGATCGCCTTGTGAGATATCAATGCTCACATGGATTTGATGGCCACAATGAGGACAGCGCACTGCGGCGTCATGAAGTTTTTCAACGTTCATAGCGAGCCTCTCGCTTTTGCATTCAACCTAAGTTGATTATGGTGCAAAGAAGCTATTCCCGCCATCTAAATAGGTATCAGATCGTGTAAAGGTGTTAGCGCCAAAACAGCATGGCAATACCAGCGGCGGCGAGCAGGGCGCCCATGATGCTGCGCAGCGTAGGCGGTTCACCGCGCCACCATTGAATCGGTATGAGCCACAGTGGCGCCGTAGCCAATAAGGTTTGCGCTAAGCCGGGGTGCAGATAGGCAATCGCAGTTTGTTGTAACCAAATGGCCAAAAAGGTGCCCATAAAAATGGCGATAAGCAGCCACGGCAATGATGTGTGACGCAGTGCGGCTTTGGTTTGCAGGAACATGCGGGGCTTCAACAGCAGCAACGCAAGGGTAAGTGCGGCTGTGCCAGCGGCGAGGCGCACGAAGGCCGCTTGCAGTGGATTCACCGCAAAGCTCGCTAAGGCTTCGAACGCCATCACCAAGCCTAACGCTTGGCACAGTGATGCGCCTGTAGCAGCGGCCATACCTGGGGCATTGAGGCTCACTTGTGGGCGTTTGTTATTTCGCTCTGTGGTGATGACCATAATGCCGACGAGCACCACCAGCGCTGCCAGGAGTTCCCGCGACGTCATGGCTTCTTGTAACCACAGCCAAGCAATCACAGCGGCAAAGGGCGGCGCTAAGTACTCAAATAGCATGGTGTACCATGGACCAATGCGTCGCAGTGCAGTGAAGTACAGTGTATCGCCAAGGGTAATACCAATGACGCCGCTGGCTAACAGCAGCCATGCCGCAGCGCTACCATCAAACTGCACCAGTTGTTGCGTGGCAAGACCGACAATAAACAGTAGGGGGACGGCCACAAAGCCTTTGACGAGATTGAGCTGACTGGCGGACAAATAGCTTCCTGCCTGACTGTAAAGTAAGGTAGCAAGGGCCCAAAAGAGCGCGGCAAAAAGGGCGGCCAATGGGCCAAGTAGCGATTCCATAGCGCGCTATCATACCTGCCTAGCAAAACAAGGCCAAGCGTTGCATTGCGTGCGCTGCAGCCATGCGGTATAGTGGCCGCTTCTCGTTGAATCACAAGTGACACTTGGTAGGTGCCACCACTGTAAAAGGAACAAAAGAATGCCTGTAGTAACGCTGCCTGATGGAAGTCAACGCGCTTTCGATAAACCTGTCTCTATCCTCGAAGTAGCCCAAGATATCGGCCCTGGCCTCGCTAAAGCGACCGTGGCGGGTAAAATTAACGGCGAATTGGCTGATGCCTGTGATCTGATCACCGAAGATTCGACGGTTCATATTATTACCCCGAAAGACGAGGAAGGCGTAGAGATCATCCGCCACTCGTGTGCGCACCTGTTAGGTCATGCGTTGAAGCAATTGTTCCCGCAAGTGAAAATGGCGATTGGCCCAGTTATCGATAACGGCTTCTATTACGACGTTGACCTTGATAAAGCGTTAACTCAAGAAGACCTCGATGCGCTCGAAAAGCGCATGAAGGAGCTGGCTAAGACTGAATACCAAGTGGTGAAAAAGAAAGTGAGCTGGCAAGAAGCGCGCGAAGCTTTCGTTGAACGCCATGAGCCTTACAAAATCGAAATTCTTGATGAAAATATTAGCCAAGACGATCGTCCTGCGCTTTATCATCACGAAGAATACACTGACATGTGTCGTGGTCCGCATGTGCCGAACATGAAGTTCTGTCAGCACTTCAAAATTATGAAAGTGGCGGGTGCGTACTGGCGCGGTAACTCTGACAACAAAATGCTGCAACGCATTTACGGCACGGCATGGTCAGATAAAAAGCAACTGAAAGCGTATTTACAACGTCTGGAAGAAGCCGAAAAACGTGATCACCGTAAGATTGGTAAGTCACAAGATCTTTTCCACTGGCAGGAAGAAGCGCCAGGCATGGTGTTCTGGCATCACAATGGCTGGACGATTTTCCAAGAGCTGGAAAACTATGTGCGCGAAAAACTCCGCGAGTACGACTATCAGGAAGTCAAAGGTCCGTTCATGATGGACCGTGTGTTGTGGGAAAAATCAGGGCACTGGGAAAAATTCTCGGAGCTTATGTTTACCACGGCGTCGGAAAATCGCGAGTACGCGATTAAACCGATGAACTGTCCAGGCCACGTGCAAATCTTTAACCAAGGTTTGAAATCGTACCGCGACTTGCCACTGCGTATGGCTGAGTTTGGTTGCTGCCACCGTAATGAACCGTCGGGCGCCTTGCATGGCTTGATGCGCGTGCGCGGTTTTACGCAGGATGATGCCCACGTTTTCTGTACCCCTGAACAGGTACAAGATGAAGTCAGTGGCTGTATCCAAATGGTTTATGAAACTTACAAGACGTTTGGTTTCGAAGATATCGTCGTGAAGTTGTCAACGCGCCCAGAAAAACGTTTGGGTGATGATGCAACCTGGGATCATGCCGAGCAAGCGCTGGCTGAAGCGCTGAAAAACAACGGTATCGAATTTGAGTATTTGCCGGGAGAGGGTGCATTCTACGGTCCGAAGATTGAATTCACGCTACATGACTGCTTAGGTCGTGCTTGGCAGTGTGGTACTGTGCAGCTCGACTTTGCCTTGCCGGGACGTTTAGGCGCTACTTATGTAGGCGAAGATAACGAACGCCATACGCCGGTGATGATCCACCGTGCGATTTTAGGTTCGCTTGAGCGCTTTATGGGCATTCTGATTGAAGAATATGCAGGGTATTTCCCACTTTGGCTTGCGCCAACGCAGATTGTGGTGATGAATATCACTGATAATCAGGCCGATTATGCCAAAAATACGGTAAAAGAGCTGAATAAACTCGGATTTAGGGCGACAGCCGACTTGAGAAATGAGAAAATAGGCTTTAAAATTCGCGAACACACATTAAAACGTGTTCCTTATATGTTGGTTGTCGGCGATAAAGAAGTCGAAAACCAAGCGGTTGCGGTACGTACCCGTCGCGGTGAAGACCAAGGCGTAAAAGGCCTGGAGCAATTTATTGCAGAGCTGAAAGACGAAGTACGTAGTCGCAAAATTAGTTAATTGATTGGAGGAATGACCCATTAAAGGCGGAAAAAGAACTCAGAAAGCTGCTGACAAAAATCGTATCAACGAAGATATTCGCGTTAATGAAGTGCGCTTGATCGGCGTTGAAGGTGAACAGATTGGTGTCGTAAGTATTCAAGAAGCTCTTGGAAAGGCCGAAGAGGCCGGTGTTGATCTGGTGGAAATTAGCCCTAATGCGGAGCCACCAGTATGTCGTCTGATGGATTATGGCAAGTTCCTCTACGAAAAAGCTAAGAACGCGAAAGAGCAAAAGAAAAATCAGAAACAAATTCAGGTCAAGGAAGTCAAATTCCGTCCTGGTACTGATGAGGGCGATTATCAGGTAAAACTACGCAACCTGACTCGCTTCCTCGAGGGAGGTGACAAAACTAAAGTCACCGTTCGTTTCCGTGGCCGTGAAATGGCGCACCAAGAGATTGGTATCGAATTGTTGAATCGTATCAAAGACGATTTGCAAGAGATATCAACGCTTGAGTCGTTCCCAAGACGTGCTGAGGGTCGCCAGATGATTATGGTTCTGGCCCCTGCTAAGAAGTAACTGTGGTCCACAAGTAGGAAGGCATTGGCCGACCTCACCCTGTTACACTTGTAGTTAACAATGCGGAGTAGTTTTCATGCCGAAAATGAAATCGAAAAAGGGCGCATCTAAGCGCTTCAAAAAAACCGCTTCAGGCGGCTTTAAATGTAAACAGTCTCATTTGCGTCACATCCTGACCAAAAAGAGCTCAAAGCGGAAGCGTCACCTGCGTGCTAAAAGCATGGTGCACGAAGCCGATGTTGGCTTAGTTCAGCGTATGTTACCATTCGCGTAAGGAAAGGAGATAGCAAATGGCACGAGTAAAACGTGGTGTGATCGCGCGTGCGCGTCACAAGAAAGTCCTGAAGCAGGCGAAAGGTTATTATGGTGCTCGTTCACGCGTTTATCGCGTAGCGAAGCAAGCAGTTATCAAAGCAGGTCAATATGCATATCGTGACCGTCGCAACAAGAAACGTCAATTCCGTCAATTGTGGATTGTGCGTATCAACGCTGCGGCACGTCAAAACGGTTTGTCATACAGCCGCTTTATCAACGGTTTGAAAAAAGCATCTGTTGAAATCGATCGTAAAATTCTGGCTGACATCGCAGTTCACGACCAAAATGGTTTTGCTGCGCTAGTAGAGAAAGCAAAAAGCTCTCTGTAAGCCATGAATAAAGTTGAAAAAGGGAGCATGATTGCTCCCTTTTTTTATGGATTTTCGCTATCATAAGCGCTTTCTAAAGAACACATCACCGAGGAAGGTCATGGAGTTAAATGACATTGTCGCGAAGGCCGAAGCTGCCATCGCTGCCGCTACCAGTCCGCAAGAGCTAGATACAGTGCGGGTCGAGTACATGGGCAAAAAAGGACTGTTGACTGAACAGCTAAAGAGTTTAGGTAAGTTATCGGCGGAAGAGCGGCCAGCCGCAGGTCAAGCCATCAACCAAGCTAAGCAAGCTGTACAGCAAGCGATCAACGCGCGTAACGAAGAACTCAAACAAGCGCAATTAGCAGAAAAGCTAGCTGCGGAGCGCATTGATGTCACCCTTCCTGGACGACGCGCAGCCGTCGGTGGTTTTCATCCAGTGACGCAGACGATTCAGCGCATTGAACAATTCTTTGGTGATTTAGGCTTTCGCGTTGAAGAAGGGCCAGAAGTTGAAGATGACTTCCATAATTTCGACGCTTTGAATATTCCGGCGAATCATCCGGCACGTGCTGACCACGATACCTTCTATTTTACGCCGAAAACCATGCTGCGTACGCAAACCTCGGGCGTGCAAATCCGTACCATGGAACGTGAACAGCCGCCGTTACGCATTATTTCGCCTGGCCGTGTGTATCGTAATGACTACGATCAAACACACACGCCAATGTTCCACCAAGTTGAAGGCTTGATGGTCGACACTGATGTGAGTTTCACGCAGTTAAAAGGCATTCTGGAAGATTTCTTGGTGAACTTCTTTGAAGAGTCCCTCGAAGTGCGCTTCCGTCCTTCCTATTTCCCATTCACTGAACCTTCGGCTGAGGTTGATGTGCGCCGCAAAGACGGCCAGTGGCTGGAAGTTCTGGGCTGCGGCATGGTGCACCCGAAGGTCCTACAAGCGGTCGGTATCGACAGTGAAAAATACACTGGCTTTGCCTTCGGTATGGGCGTTGAGCGTCTAACCATGTTGCGTTATGGCGTCAATGATTTGCGTGCGTTCTTCGAAAACGACGTACGTTTCTTAAAACAGTTTAATTAAGTTCGGGTGCAGTGATGAAATTTAGTGAAAAGTGGTTACGTAGTTGGGTAAACCCCGCACTTGATCAAGTCGCGCTAGCCGAGCAGTTAAGCATGGCGGGCCTTGAAGTTGATGATGTGACACCGGTCGCGGAAGCCTTTAGTAAGGTCGTCGTCGGTGAGGTGACGAAGTGCTGGCAGCATCCTGATGCCGATAAATTGCAAGTCACCGAAGTTAATATTGGTGAAGATGAACCTGCGACTATTGTTTGTGGCGCGCCGAACTGCCGTCAAGGTCTGAAGGTTGCAGTAGCAACCATTGGCGCGGTACTACCTGGTGACTTCAAAATCAAAAAGGCCAAGTTACGTGGTCAGCCGTCACATGGCATGTTGTGTTCGAGCTCGGAACTGGGCTTAAACGACGATCATGATGGCATTATTGAGCTGCCTCAAGACGCGCCGGTCGGTATGGACTATCGTGAGTACCTTGAACTTAACGATGTAACTTTTGACGTTGATTTAACGCCGAATCGCGCAGATTGTTTGGGCGTACGTGGTATTGCACGCGAAGTAGGGGTGTTGAACCGCCTTGAAGTCAGTGAACCTGAAATCAATGTGGTTGAAGTACAACATCAAGACCAACGCGAAATTGTGCTTGATGCTGCGGAAGCTTGTCCGCGTTATTTAGGGCGTATTGTTCGCAATGTGAATGTGCAAGCCGCCTCGCCCTTGTGGTTGACCGAGCGTTTGCGTCGCAGTGGCGTGCGTAGCATCGACCCCGTGGTCGACGTGACCAATTATGTGTTACTTGAGCTCGGCCACCCGATGCACGCCTTCGATAACGACAAGCTCGCTGGTGCAGTGCATGTGCGTATGGCGAAGCCGGAAGAAAAATTAACCTTGCTCGACGGCAATGAAGTCACCTTGCAAGACGATGTATTGGTGATTGCCGATGAAGAGAAGCCACTTGCGATGGCCGGTATTTTCGGTGGTGAAGCGAGCGGTGTGACCACTGAAAGCACATCGATATTCCTAGAAAGTGCCTTTTTCGCGCCGGACGCTATCGCCGGGCGTGCGCGCCGTTTCGGCTTGCATACAGACGCCTCACACCGCTATGAACGTGGTGTCGATCCTGAGCTTCAGCGTACTGCCATGGAGCGTGCCACACAGTTGATTATCGACATTTGTGGTGGCGACGCAGGACCTATCGTTGAAGCTCTAGATGAACGCTTCATACCGCAAGCGCAACAAGTGGCCCTGCGCCAAGAGCGGCTGAACAAAGTGCTGGGTATCACCCTTAATGCTGCTGAAGTGACTGAGATTCTTGAACGTCTTGGTTTCGGCGTGAAGTTTGCCGATGGTGTCTGGCAGGTTACGGTTCCGACCTTCCGCTTTGATATCAGCATCGAAGAAGATTTGATTGAGGAAGTCGCGCGTATTTACGGTTATCACCGCATTCAAGCGGCGGCTCCTGCGGCGCAATTACGTATGGTGCCACGCCAGGAAGCGCAAGTAAGTGCGGCGAAACTGAAGCGTTTACTCATCGACCGCGGCTATCAAGAAGCGATTACCTATAGCTTTGTGGATCCCAAGCATCAAGCCTTGTTGTTTGATGACACCGCAGCCTTAACGCTGCCGTTTCCGATCAGTGTGGAAATGTCATCTATGCGTGTCAGCTTATGGCCTGGCTTGCTGGGTGCCGTGGCGCACAACCAAAAACGTCAACAGCAGAGCTTAGCGTTCTGTGAAACCGGCCTGCGTTTCGTTCCTGATGACAACGCCGAGAACGGTGTCCGCCAGGAAGCTATGATTGCTGGTGTCCGCGCCGGTAAGGCACATGCTGAGCATTGGCAAGAAGGCGAACGAGCAGTCGACTTTTTCGATGTTAAAGGTGACGTGGAAGCTCTTCTCGAGCTAACTGGTGAAGCTGCTTCTTATACGTTTGTCGCAGACTCACATCCAGCACTTCATCCCGGGCAGGCCGCTGCGATCTTTAAAAACGGTAAATGCGTAGGTTATGTTGGAGCGGTACATCCGCAGTTTGAGAAAAAGTTAGGGCTAAATGGACGCACGTACGTGTTTGAGCTTGAATTAGCCGCAGTACAGAACCGTGTATTGCCACAAGCACAAGCGGTATCAAAGTACCCGTCAATTCGTCGTGATTTAGCGATTGTGGTTCCTACCCAACTTGCGGCAGGCGAAATCCTCAAGGCTATTGAAAATATTGGCGTAAATCATTTAGTTGGCCTAAACTTATTTGACGTTTATGAAGGTTCTGGGGTAGCCGATGGTTATCGTAGTCTCGCGTTGTCGTTAACCTTACAGCATCCAGAACGCACGTTAGAAGACCAAGAAATCAATGCTGCTGTGCAAGTAGTTGTTGATATGCTGACCAACGAATTTGGGGCAACCCTTAGGGAGTAAGCTATGGCGCTGACCAAAGCAGATATGGCTGAACATTTATTTGATAAATTCGGTATCAATAAACGTGATGCAAAAGATCTGGTTGAGAATTTTTTTGAAGAAATTCGACGGACGTTAGAGCAGGGCGAAGAGGTGAAGCTCTCAGGTTTTGGTAACTTTGAGTTACGGACGAAAAATGAACGTCCGGGGCGCAACCCAAAAACTGGAGAAGATATACCCATTTCAGCACGTCGTGTCGTCACCTTCCGGCCTGGACAAAAGCTTAAACAGCGGGTCAGCAACGCGAAACCTAAATGAGAATAAAAAAAGCCGCTCAATGAGCGGCTTTCTTGTAAGCGATGATGTAAAGCTAAGCAGTTTACTTGAAGAACAAACTGCTAAATGGGTTGAGTAAACGACTCAAGCCAGACGTGAACTGCATAGGAGCGTCAAGCGCTGCTAACGTAAGGCAGTCTTCGTCGCGGGTCTCTGGTGTATGTTTTACCGAACCATCGAGGAAAACGAAATCGCCGTCTTTATATTCTGCGCTTTCATCGTTGAAAACACCGTTCACTACTAAGGTTGCTTCACGCCCTTTGTGGGTATGCTCAGGAACCCTAACCCCTTTATCCATATAGATAAAAGTGAGAACGTCGTCACCACCAACACTGATGGGTGCACGCCACATTTGCCCAATGAGTTTGTGCCATTCACCGATGCGATGCTGACTACGCGCAAGCGTTGCCGGCAGGGTGAAGCGTTTCCCTTCAAGAATAAGCTCGTTCGACATTGGTGCTACACGAATGCTATCGCTTGGTGCAGGGGATTGCGCCATGATTTGTTGCAACATGGCATCACCGTTAAAATCATCGTTCGCCGCAGCAAATTCATGAGGGATGTGGGATTGACCAAACACTTTGTTGGCCAACATGTCTTCCATTTCTTGTACTTGCTCTTGGCAGTGCGGACACATATCGACATGGGTACCGACCATCATGAGCATGGCTGGGTTAAGGTCCCCAGTCACGTAATGGAAAAGATGTTCTTCGTTAGGGTGAAACTTAATCATCGCTATTAATCAACTCTCTTAATTTCTGTAACGCTAAACGTGTGCGCGACTTTACGGTACCTAACGGAATACCGATGGCGTCGGCCACTTCTTGTTGTGATTTACCTTCAATGTAAATCAATTGGATAACGATACGCTGTGCCTTCGGTAAAAGTTCACAATACCCCGCGAGTTGCTGCATTAGCAGGTCGTCATCGAGTGCGTAGTCATCATCAAGACTATCGTTTTGTTCAGCCAATACAGGCCAAAGTTCGTCAGCACTCAGGTCGTGCTGGCGATGTTTATTCTTTCTGAGGAAGTCGAAGCGAATATTTCGAGCTATGGTAAAAATCCAAGTGGATGCCGAACCGCGGTCTGGTTTGAACAAATGCGCTTTGTTCCAGACGTTCGTCATCGTTTCTTGCACCAGATCCATCGCCGTCTGTTCGTTGCCGAACTGCCGGGTGGCGTAGGCTTTCAAGCGAGGTGCGAAGTAGTTAAACAATTCACTGAATGCTTTGCGAGATTGTTCGGACGCAACAAGGGCGAGTAAAGCCGCAGCATGGTCTGGATCATCAGGCTGCGCAGAGGACATAAGTTTCCGTTTTGTTGTAGTTTCAGTCGCTGTCTGCATAGTAATACCTGTTGGATATTTCCTCAAGTTACTTTACCTTTACGCCAGTTGTATACTTATGGATCAGATTTATTTTCACTTTCATGGATTAATCCAGCTAAATAGTCGAGCGTACGTGAACAACAGGGCTCTTGCAGTAATTCCTGCTTAACTTCGGCATTGACGGGCAGCAATTCTAACCAACGCTGACAAACCCAATCAGCACGCGCCAGACGGTCGTCTTTGGGGCATTCACCTAATTCGGGATATTCGTGGAAGACTTGGCATAGACGTTCCGCAAGGTGACTATAGTCGGCTGGCAGCGGGGTCGGCTGCCAGGCTTCACGCAAGCGTACCTCACCACGTCGAAGACCGTCGCTATCAACGCTAATGGCGTCAATCTCACAAGCTTCTACACCTTCGACGGTGATGCCCAGTAGTCCGTCGTCGCGGTGCTCGAAATCAATCACACGGGCAAGTGTCGCCACTGAGTGGATATGCGTATTTTGTTCTACGGAGCCGTTTTCATTGAACATACACATGCCAATGCGGCCTGTTTCGCCCTGCGCGCAAACTTCGCGCACCATTCGCAGATAACGTGGCTCAAAAATACGTAAACGCATGACGCCGCCTGGTAACACATGCCCGGCGAGCGGAAATAGTGGTATGTTATTTAGTGCACGGTTCATCGTTACTGCCTCATTGGAAACATGGCTTGTTTCACTCGTTGTTCTGTGGTTACGTTATTTGTATTCGTTAAGATCTTTCTAAATGAACTTTTTTTGACTTGCAGCGTAACTCTCTGCAAGCGTGTCAAATAGGTGTATGACTAAAACTATGCAAACCATAAAAGTTGGGATCAGTGCTTGTCTGTTAGGTGACGAAGTACGTTTTGATGGCGGTCACAAACGTTCTGCTTTTTGTAGCGACGAATTGGGTCGCCATGTTGAGTTTGTAAAGCTCTGCCCGGAAGTGGGCATCGGTATGCCGGTGCCGCGGCCAACCATTCGTTTAGAGCAACAACCGCAAGGGGTTCGCGCAGTGGTGCCCAAAACGGGCGAAGATGTAACCGAGAAGCTGATTGCGTTCGCGGGACGCGCGCAGGGACACCTCAAGCAAATTAGTGGCTATGTCTTGTGCGCCAAATCACCCAGTTGTGGCATGGAAAGGGTCAAGTTGTATAACCCTGAAAATGGTCACGCGCGAAAAGAGGGCACAGGGATTTTTGCGGCGCAATTACAACAGAACTATCCTGCCTTGCCACTTGAAGAAGATGGTCGCTTAAATGACCCCATGCTGCGCGAAAATTTTGTCATGCGGGTTTTTGTTTACGCCGCTTGGCAAGGGTTGCCACAACCGGTTACCAAAGCTCATCTACTCAACTTTCATACCAGCCTTAAACTGTTATTGTTGGCGCACAATCAGCAGGTTTACCGTGACTTGGGGCGGCGTGTTGCGCAACAACAGGAAATGAACCAAGAGTTTCTGACCAATTATATTGAGCAGGTCATGCAGGCCCTTGCGGAGCCTGCCACACGAGCGAATCACACCAATGTGTTGCAACATATTCAGGGCTACTTCAAGGCAGCGCTTAATGAGGATCAGCGAGCGGAGTTGACGGAAGCCATACTCGCCTACCGTCAAGGTATTGAACCCTTGTTGGTTCCGTTAACCTTATTGCGCCACTATCTGCGCGAATTTCCAAACGACTACTTGGCGGGGCAACGCTACCTCAACCCGTATCCGAAAGACTTAAAGCTAAGGTATGGACTTTAAATGGCACAATTGATTTGGTTTCGGAATGACTTACGTTTACGCGACAATCCGGCGGTCGTGCATGCACTAAAAAGGGCAGGTGAACAGGGTGCGATTTACGGGCTTTACCTTTACAGCGAAGCGCAGTGGCGGCGTCACGACTGGGCGCCGATAAAAGTCGATCTTTTGCGCCGACACTTAGAGAGTTTGCAACAGGAAGCTGCTGAATGGGGTATTGAGCTGCATTTAAAGAACTGCCGCGATTGGCAAACGGTGCCAAGGGTAGTGCGCGACTTTTGCAGTGAATGTGACATCGACGAAGTCAGTTTTAATCGCGAGTACCCAGTACACGAGCAACGGCGGGATCGTGCCACACAGAGTTGGCTTGCCGAGCAAAATATTGCCGTCAATACCTTTCACGGCATGGTCATGGTACCGCCGGTACTGCGTACCCAAGCCGGCGACTATTATAAGAAATTCACGCCCTACTATAAGTCGTGGTTAGCACATCTGCGCCAAGTAGGACTGCCACAACCTTACCCCAAGCCTGAGCGGAAAGCGGTAAGCCGACCCGCGTTTCCGGCGCAGTTTGACTACCCTTTGCGCGATAGCAGTGCTTACGTGGTTGGGGAAGACGCAGCCTACGGCTTGCTGCAGAACTTTATTGCCGAGCGCATTAACGATTATGACGGCGATCGTGACCGACCCGCTATTCATGGCACGTCGAAATTGTCGCCGTATTGGGAATTAGGTGTGTTGTCGCCAGTAACGGCCGCACGGTTATTGCAGCATGAGTCGCCGGAATTTCCCGATGGTCTAGCGGAGGGCGCGAAGACGTGGTTGAGCGAATTGGCGTGGCGTGAATTCTATCAGCACCTTATGGATGCTGAACCACGATTGAGCTATGGCAAGGCTTTTCAAGCGCACACCGATGCCTTTCCATGGAGTGACAACGAAGCGCACTTTAAGGCTTGGTGTGAGGGGCGTACGGGTTATCCAATTGTCGACGCGGGTATGCGGCAACTCCAACAAGAAGGGTGGATGCATAATCGGGTGCGCATGATCGTGGCAAATTTCTTAGTTAAGGACCTGCACATCGATTGGCGTCGTGGTGAAAAATTCTTTATGCAACATCTTATTGATGGCAGCTTTCCTGCCAACAATGGCGGCTGGCAGTGGAGCGCCTCAACAGGCACAGACGCGGTGCCTTACTTCAGGGTCTTTAACCCCACGTCACAGAGTAAAAAAGTTGATCCCGATGGCAGCTATATTCGTAACTATGTCAACGAATTAGTGAACTGTCCGAGTAAAGAAGTTCATGCGCCGGCCCAATGGGCTCGCGCTGCGCAAGTCGATTATCCAGAGCCCATTGTTGATCACGGGCAAGCGCGCGAATCTTTTCTGCGGAAATTCAAAGCGCTTTAGCTGTGGCGACTATACTGATGAAGGATTTATCAATTAACGTAGGACAACGGCTAAACGGAGGCGAATACGATGTCGAAACAGAAACAAGAAAACAGCACCAACGAGAATCAGCCGAAAGACCGTACCGAAGAATTGCAAGCTCAGGACGAACAGCCGGAAGTGATTCAACGCCTGCTTAAGTACTACGATGAATTTAGTGATGTGAACATTGATAAGCTGGGTGAGCTTTATCATGAAGAGGTCACTTTTATTGATCCTATCCATCAAGTGCACGGCTTGGATGACCTACAGGACTATTTTAAATACACCATGGAAAACGTTGACGAGTGTCATTTTGCCTTCACCGACCACGCGCAAAATGATGCACATTTATTCGTCAATTGGCAGATGCGTTTGCGGCACCCCAAACTAGCGAATGGGCAAGAAATCGTTGTGCCTGGCGTCAGTCACATGGAATTTAAAGACGACAAAATCATTATGCAGCGCGACTATTACGACATGGGTGCGATGCTCTATGAACATGTCACGCTGTTGAGCTATGTCATTGGCAAAATCAAAGCACGGATGGTACCCGCATGAATATTCTCATTACTGGAGCCACCTCGGGGATCGGTAAGCAACTGGCATTAGATTATGCTGCTGCTGGGCACCATGTTATTGCTTGCGGCCGCAATGAGGAGGCGCTCAAAGAACTCGAAAACCGCGATAGTGTGCACATTGCTGGACAGAAGCTTGATATTGCGAACGCCGAACAGACCCTACAGAGTTTGCGTGCCTATACCGATATTGATGTGGTGATCTTAGCGGCAGGAGTCTGTGAGTACTTGGACATAGACAAGTTTGAAGCAGACCTATTTGCACGGGTATTTGAGGTCAATGTGGTGGGTACCATGCGCTGCGTCGAAGCACTTTTACCCAACCTCAAAGCCGGTTCAAAACTTGTCATAGTGGGGAGTACAGCGCGGCTATTACCCTTTACCCGAGCTGAAGCCTATGGCGGTTCGAAGGCTGCTATCCACTACATTACCCGCAGTCTGCAGGTCGATCTCGGCAAGCGAGGCATTAAAGTGCTGCATGTCTCACCAGGCTTCGTCGAAACACCAATGACCGCGCAAAATGACTTTGAGATGCCTATGCAAGTGAGTGTCGAATTCGCTTCCCAAGCCATTCGTAAAGGCATTGATAAAAACCGAATTGATATCACTTTCCCGCGAACTTTTGGTTGGTTCCTAAAATTCGCATCGCGATTACCACAAAGTTGGCAAGTGGCGCTCTCGCGCCGTATGACGTAGTTGTAAAGAGTACCAAGCAAGGTCATTCATAAAGGATAGATAATGAAAATAGCAGTAATTGGCAGTGGTATTGCAGGGATGACCTGTGCACACCTGTTAAGTGAAGAACATCAGGTGGAGCTGTTTGAGAGTAATGACTACATTGGTGGCCACACGCATACGGTCGATGTGGAAGTACAGGGACAAAGCTACGCCATTGATACCGGATTTATTGTTTTCAATGACCGCACCTATCTAAATTTTCGGGCGCTCATGCGTAAAATTGGCGTCACTTGGCGCGATACCGAAATGAGCTTCAGTGTGCGTGATCCCTTATCGGGCCTCGAATACAACGGTCACTCCATCAACACGTTGTTTGCGCAGCGTAAGAACCTCTTTAAACCGTCGTTTTATAAGCTTTTAAATGGCATTTTAGCCTTTAATAAGCAAGCCAAAGCAGCGCATCAGGATCTGAGTCGCGCCCAAGAGCAGACCTTAGGCGAATTTTTAGCTGCACAAAAGCTTCCGCAAAAGGTTGCCGATTATTATTTACTCCCCATGGTCGCAGCGATTTGGTCAGCGAGTATTGATGACGCGGCGGACTTTCCGCTCGATTTCTTCCTGCGCTTTTTCGAAAACCACGGTCTGCTTAATGTCGCAGACCGTCCGCAGTGGGCGACGATTAATGGTGGCTCATCGGCCTATATTGAACCTTTGGTGGGGCATTTGAAGGCCCAGACGCACTTGAATACCAAACTAAGAGCCGTCCACCGCCAGCTTGCAAATCGTGATGGGGCAGTTACGCTTGAATTTGCTGATGGCACCCTTGCCGACTTCGATGAAGTTATTCTAGCCTGCCATAGCGACCAAGCCTTAGCTCTGTTAGCTGAACCGAGCGACAAAGAAAGTGCAGTCTTAGGTGCTATTCCCTATCAAGATAACGAAGTTGTCCTGCATACCGATATCCGCTTGTTACCGCGCGAGAAACGCGCGTGGGCAAGTTGGAATTACTTGTTACATCATGGTGAGGGTGCGCGCACGCGACCGAGCTCAGTCACTTATAATATGAATATATTGCAAGGGATTGAGGCACCGGAAACCTTTTGCGTGACGCTCAATAACACCGATGCCATTCAACCCGAACGTATATTGCGCAAGTTTACCTATGCGCACCCGGTGTACAGTCTAGAGTCGATGCAGGCACGAGCGCGTCGTGCAGACATTTGCGGTCAGCAACACACGCATTTTTGTGGTGCTTATTGGTACAACGGTTTCCATGAAGATGGCGTGCGCAGCGCGCTTGATGTCACCCAACGGCTAGGAGTAGCGTGGCATGGCGAGTAATGGGCTACGTAGCGCAATACTCAAGGGGCGGGTCTTTCATCGACGGCTGCGACCGACGCAGCATGCTTTTGATTACCCAACGTCACAATGGTGGTTAGCGCTTGACGAGTTGCCGCAACTGCAACAACAAAGTTGGTTGTTGTCGACCCGACGCTTTGCCCCTTTATGGTTCCGGCGCAAAGATTACTTGCGTGGCACCTCGGGCGACTTAGCGCAGGCAGTGCGCGAAAAGATGGGTGAACTTGCAGGAAGAGTGTTAGATGGTCGGGTCTACTTTTTAGGTAACCTGCGCACCTTTGGCCTCTATTTTAGTCCCATTAACTGCTATTTCTTAGAGCAAGAAGAAGGGCATTACAGCCATATGTTAGCCGAGGTGAGTAATACGCCTTGGAATGAGCGCCATTACTATTTGCTCGACTTAAATCAGCCACTGACGCATGATAAAGCCTTTCATGTATCGCCATTTAACCCCATGGACATGCGCTATGAATGGCAAATTAAAGCCCCCGAAAACCGTCCTGAACACCAGAGCAGCATCCATTTAGCCGCGGTAAAGAACGAACGCCACTTCACCGCAACCCTGCGCTTGCAACGACAAGAAATGAACCGCAAAGCAATTCGACACGTATTGTATAGATATCCGGTCAATACCTTGACCACAGTGCTTGCCATCTATTGGCAAGCCTTACGCTTATGGCTTAAGAAAACGCCCATTTACGATCATTCGTAGGGCGAATAATAATAAAAAACGTTTACGTTATTTTGGAACCATTGGGGAAACCATGAATACAGAATCCGCACTGATGACAATGCCTCAGGCCAGCACCGCAGATAAGTGGGCGCGCCGTGCAGTGCTTCGATTGTTACAAGAGCTGCAAGATGGCTATGTAACCTTGCGCGAGCAGGGTGAAGTCATTGGCAATTTTGGTCGCGAGCAGAGCGATCTAAAAGCAGAAATTAACGTTTTAAAACCGAGTTTCTATCGGCGTTTACTATTCGGCGGAAGCATTGCTTCAGGTGAAACCTTTATTGATCAGTCTTGGGATACCCCAGACTTGACCAAAGTTATTCAGCTTTTTGCTCGCAATTTACCGGCGCTTGACGCTTTTGAAGCGCGTTTTAGCTGGTTATTGATGCCATGGCAGAAGTTTCAGCATTGGCGGCGCCGCAACAGTAAACAGCAGGCCAAAGAAAACATCTCGGCCCATTATGATCTCGGCAATGACCTTTATGAAGCCTTTCTTGATCCGACGATGCAGTATTCGAGTGCTGTGTACCCGCAAACTGATGCTGATCTCGCTGCAGCACAACAATATAAGCTCAAGCGCTTGTGCGATAGCTTGGATCTGAACGAATCTGATCACTTACTCGAGATTGGCACAGGTTGGGGCGGCTTGGCGCTGTTCGCCGCGCGTCATTATGGCTGTAAGGTAACCACCACAACCATTTCCAGCGAACAGTATCGGCATGCTAAAGAGCAGGTCGAAGCTGCTGGATTAAGTGACAAAATTACAGTTTTAAAGCAAGACTATCGCGATCTTGAAGGGCAATACGACAAGTTGGTATCGGTCGAAATGATTGAAGCTGTCGGACGTCAATTTATGGCGACCTATTTCAAAACCTGCAGTCATTTACTAAAACCTAATGGTAAGTTTGCGCTGCAAGCCATCACTATTGCGGACCAACGGATGAAGACCTATGCCCGTTCGGTAGACTTTATTCAGCAGCATGTATTTCCCGGTGGCTTTTTGCCGTCGTTAACCATGATCACCGAAATGTTTACCAAACATACCGACATGGTAGTGCGTTATGTCGATGATATTGGCTTTGACTATGCGCGCACATTACACGACTGGCGCGAGCGGTTTAACGCCGCTCATCCGAAGCTGAAAGAACACGGCTACGATGAACGCTTTGGCCGGTTGTGGAATTTTTACTTAAGTTACTGTGAGGGCGGCTTTTTAGAGCGCAGCGTTTCGGCGGTGCAATTGGTCGCGACGAAGCCAGCATGTCGCTAAATCTGAAAAATTGGTTAGCCAAAGATAACTTGCGTCGTGTTGCAGGTTTATTGTGGTTTGACTTGGTTTGGTTTAGCACAGTTGCAGGGCGCAACGATTGGCTGTGGTTAGCCTTACCCGTGGTTGCCGTGCAGGTCTTTTTAAGCAGTACAAGGCCGGGCTTTAATTGGGCTTTGTATGCCAAATTATTGGCGCTGGGATTAGTGCTCGAGGCCACTGTGGTCGGTCTAGGGATATTGGACTTTACTGGCGGTTGGCTGCCGTTATGGCTTTTAGCCTTGTGGTTGGGCTTTGCGGCTATGGTAACGACAACCCTTGACTGGTTGGCAGGGCGCTATGTGATTGCTGCCCTCATCGGGGTTGGCTCTGGGCCTCTAACTTATGCTATCGGGAGTCGCCTTGGTGCCGCCGATTTATTGGTAGCTGAATGGATCATGTGGTTAGCCTACGGCCTATTATGGGGCGCATACATGGTGATTTTTGCCTGGTTAATGAAAAAGAGTGAGGTGCAACATGCAAAAGCGTGACACGAAGAAGCGCATTAAGCGAATCGTTACAGGGTTAGCCGTGTGTTGTGTCATTGCACCAACCATGGCTTTCGCCTGTGAGCCTGAGTCTGCACAAGAGCTTAAACCGGTAGGTAAAACCCGTCTGAGCGTTTGGTTCTGGGATGTTTATGATGCGCAGCTCCTGACCGATAGTGGCAATTATGAAGACTATGAGCGGCGCGCGCTGCGCTTGAGTTATTTGCGCGACATCGAAGCTAAGGACTTAGTGGATACCACCAAGGAAGAGTGGCAGCGAATGGCTATTGAAATTTCTGCCGAACATGAACAGTGGCTAAAGGATCTTAATACCATGTGGCCCGATGTGAGCGAAGGCGATTGCCTTATGCTGGTTGAGACTGAACAGGGACATAGCACCTTTTACAACGCCAAGGGTCGTTTGGGAGAAATCAGCTCAGCGCAGTTTACCGACGACTTTCTCGCGATTTGGCTAAGCCCGAATTCACGTTTTAAAGAGGAACGTAACGAGCTGATAGGAGCAACGCAATGAAACGCATAAAACTATTCGTCGCCAGCTTAATGGCTTTTGTGGTGCTAGGTTGTTCAACGTCATTAGATACTTATAGCAACGTTGAGCCACATCTAAAGCTAGAAGAGTTTTTTAACGGTGAGCTTGAAGCCTACGGTATGGTACAAGACTACAGCGGCGAGGTAATTCAACGCTTTAGAGTCGACCTAGTCGGTACGTGGGAAGGCAACGAAGGCGTCCTAGATGAAACCTTTTATTACGCTGATGGAAGCACCCAAAAGCGTATTTGGTACCTTACCAAGACCGCGCCCGATCGCTATGAAGGCCGTGCCAGTGATGTTGAAGGCGTTGCCGAAGGTAAAGTTGCTGGGAACACGCTCAATTGGACCTACGTGTTGAACATTGAGCTGGATGGCGAACCTTTCTCGGTGAAACTTGATGACTGGCTCTATTTAGTGGATGAAGACAACATGATCAACCGTACGCAAATGTACAAATACGGTTTTAATGTCGGCGAAATTACCCTCTACATTGGTAAAAAGTAAGGCGCTATTGCGAACTAAAAAAAAGCAGCTCATGGAGCTGCTTTTTTATTAACTTAAAAGACTTAGTAGCCCCGCGGTAGGCGCGACAAACTTGAGCTTTCTTCTAACTTTTGGCGCCAAAGTTCACGCGCCGTCAGGCCGTTGCCAGAGCTTTTTGTCTTAACACCCGATGTTTTAGCAGCAGGCTTTTTAGTCGCCGCTTTCTTTTCGGTTGCTTTTGCTGGCTTCGCTGCTTTCTTAGCGGCAGGCTTATCTGCTTTTGCTGCCGGCTTCTTGCTACCGCCTGCCAAAGCTTCTGCCTCTTCGGCAAGTTGTGCCAAGCGCATATTTTTGCCACCATCTACACTATACCAGCCACTTTTGGCCTCGATAGTAGGTTTTTTACCGTGTGCCTTTTCGTAGGCTGCGGTAAAATCGGCGATGACTTGGTCTTTATCAAGTTTGCTCATGGAAAAACCCTTTGCATATTGAGTAAAAGTTCTCCATTTTTATACCGTTTTTTGCGCACTATGTCTAATTTTGTCTTATTTTCGGCGATATTGCGTAACAAAAGAGGAGCCAAGGACGTGAAAAGAGCAGAATTACAGAGCTATCTTAACGACTTTTTGGCCGTTGATCGCATCAAAGATTATTGCCCCAACGGCTTACAAGTCGAGGGGCGTGAACAGGTCCAGAAGATTATTACCGGCGTTACTGCCTGCCAAGCACTGATAGAACAAGCCGTTGCGGAAGATGCCGATGCTGTGTTAGTACACCACGGTTACTTTTGGAAGGGCGAACCCGCAGAAATCCAAGGCATGAAGAAACGGCGACTGCAGTTGTTGCTGCGCAACGACATTAATTTGTTCGCCTATCATTTGCCGTTGGATGTACATCCTCGCTTAGGCAATAATGCCCAATTGGCGCGTCTAATGGATTGGCCTGATCCTTCACCTCTGCTTACGATTGAGCCCGAGGGCGTGGTCATGTGTTCGGAGCTATCCCATGATGAGAGCGCTGCGACCGTTGCTGAGCAACTTGAGCAGCGACTCGGGCGCCCCTTATTTTGTGCGGTCCATGAGAATCAGCCGATTCGTCGCATTGCTTGGTGTACCGGTGGCGGCCAGGGTTTCATTGATGCTGCGGCACAAGCTGGCTGTGATGCGTTTATTACCGGAGAGGTTTCTGAGCAAACCATTCACAGTGCACGTGAGCAAGGCATAGCTTTCTATGCGGCGGGCCATCATGCAACAGAACGCTACGGCATTCAGGCATTGGGTGAATACTTGGCGGAACAATTTGGCATGACGCACCGGTTTATTGACATTGATAGTCCAGCTTAGCTGCTGTGTTGTCGGAACTGTTGTCGGAACTAAAGAGTGGTTTTGTGAGCAAACAGACAAAAGATCAAAGTTTTGCCGGTTTGACCGATAAATTCGCGAAGAATATTTATGCCACCGCTAAAGGACAAATTCGTTTAGCGGTGTTAGCCCGCGATCTGGCCCCTTTGTATCAGCAATCGACGCCTCTGAGGGTACTCGATATTGGCGCGGGGATCGGGCAATTTTCGCAAAACTTTGCGCGCCACGGGCACCATGTAACGCATACGGATATTGCCGCGGATATGGTTGAAGCCGCGCAAGAAAAACATCGACAGGCGCAATTAAAAGACAACTATAGCTATCTCTGTGCGAGCTTACAGCAGCTGCCAGAACTACTGCATGACGAGCAGTTTGATGTCGTATTGTGCCATGCTGTACTCGAATGGTTGGCAGAACCGGTCGCCGCACTACCCATATTAAAGCGCTTTTTGAAGCCCCAAGGTAAGCTATCGCTAATGTTTTACAATCGCGACGCAAAGCTCATGGCGAACATGGTCTTTGGTAATTTTGATTATGTTGAGGCGGACTTAAAGGTTAAAAAGCGCGTGCGTATGAGCCCGCAACAACCCATAGCTCCGGCCGATATGACACGTTGGTTAGTAGAACACCAATTAGAGGTGGAGCAACGCACTGGAGTGCGCTGTTTTCATGATTATCTGCGTGAGCCTGAACAAGGCAAACAACACTTCGAACAGTTGTTGCGTTTGGAAATGCAATATAACCAACAGCAACCCTTCGCCGCATTAGGTCGCTATCAACATTGGCAAATCATTCATGCAGACGACTAAGGTTCTGATTTATGTAAAGTCCTTAGTTGCGCAGAATTGTCACAAGGCGGCAGTTTATCGTCAGTTTTTTGCCGAACATCTAACAGCGAAAGCGGTTGTGGTGCTCGAAAGCAGTCCAGAACGCCATCATGATATTGTTCAGTTAAAGCAATGGGTGAGTCAACTTGGCGCTGATGACGTCGGTGAGTTGGTTGTGATTGGCGGTGATGGCAGTGTCAATATTGCTGCTAATGCCTGTGTCCATAGTGCCGTCCGCTTAAGTGTTGTACCTGCCGGAACAGGCAATGATTTTGCCACAGCATTGGGAATTTCCGATTGGCGTTGGCGTTTGCAAGGCGAGCCTGAACTAAGGTCACGCTCAGTAGGGCGCATCGAACAACACATTTTCATCAACCATGCGGGTGCCGGCATAAGTGTTGCGCTACGTGACCTGCAAGGGGCTTGGAGTAAACGCTGGTTAAAGCGCTACTCCTATTTATGGGCGCTGGTTCGGTATTTGTTTATCCGTCCCAGTAGGCGCTGCCACATCAAAGATGCTCAGGGCCGCCCATGGGAGTTTCAGGTCGCCGCGGTGAACCGTGCCATTGGTGGAGGCATTATTGTCTATCCGGCAGCCACACTAGAGACACAGGTGTTAGGTGTGCTGCAGGTGCCTAAAGTGCCGCGTTGGCGGCAGTTGAGTGCACTGTTTTGGATACTCTATAAGCGACCCGACCAAAGTAGACTGTTAGGTTGCCATGAAACTGCTACCTTTACTTTAGCTGATGCAACTAACATTATTGAGCTAGATGGCGATGCTATTGAACTGCAAGGGCCGGCCACAGCGCAAGTGATGCAGAACGCTTTGAATGTATACACCCAAGGGAGAACGCAATGAAATGTGCATTTATTGGACTTGGTGTCATGGGCTACCCTATGGCCGGTCATTTGCAACGCAACGGGTTTGCAACCACCGTTTATAATCGCTCCGCAGCGAAAGCTAAACAGTGGGTAAAAGACTATGGCGGTGAGTCTGCCGAAACTCCGCGCGAAGCCGCAACAGGCGCTGATGTAGTGATGGTTTGTGTGGGCAATGACGAAGACGTTCGTAGTGTGTTCTATGGTGATGATGGCTTACTGGCGAGTATCGCTGAGAACACCATAGTGATTGACCATACAACGGCTTCTGCGGAGCTCGCACGAGAACTTTCTGACGAAGTGCATAATCGCGTAGCCTACTTTTTAGACGCACCCGTATCGGGCGGTCAGCAGGGTGCCGAGAACGGTGTGCTCACGGCCATGATTGGCGGTGATCGTGATGCCTTTGATGATGCGCAGGCAGCTTTAAAGTGTTATTGCAAAACCCGCGAGTACATGGGCCCAGCAGGCCATGGGCAACTGGCGAAAATGGTGAATCAAATTTGTATCGCCGGCGTCGTACAAGGCTTAGCAGAAGGCTTACAGTTGGCGCGCAAAGTCGGTCTTGATGCTGACACTCTGATACGTGCCATCAGTCAAGGCGCAGCAGGCTCATGGCAAATGCAAAATCGCTACCAAACCATGTGGCAGGGCCATTACGAGCATGGCTTTGCCGTTGATTGGATGCGCAAAGACCTAAAAATTGCGCTTGAAGAAGCGGATCGTAACGGCCTCAGCATGCCGCTTACTGCATTGGTCGATCAGTTCTACGCTGAAGTCCAACAAATGGGCGGCCGCCGCTGGGACACCTCCAGCCTCCTAGCCCGCCTCGAAAAACACACCTAGCACTTTATCTTCTAACGCTAATGAACGCCCACAAAAAAAGCCCCTTAAAAAGGGGCTTTTTCTTGGTTCTTTGTTTTCTGTTTTTTGTTTTTTGTTTCATCAAACATCAAACAGCAAATATCAAACAACGCTCTCTTACCGGATACCCATGCGACGCAACGCCGAAGTACTGAAGTCACTGCGCGAAGGCTCAATATCGAAATCCATGTAAGACGACTCTTCGTTTGCCAAACCAAGCAACACATAACGACCTGAGTTCAAGTCATACAGCGCTTCTGCAGCCATCCACGGCGTATCGTGATAGTAGAACTGCGTGTTATAAGCTTCTGCTACACGCCATAACTCACCACGGTTGTCGTAATGGTCAATGACGCTGGCAGTCCAGGTATCTTCGTCAATAAACATATGACGGGTTTGATAGATGTGACGCTCACCATCTTTAAGGGTTGCTTTCACTTCCCAAACACGGTGTTTTTCATAGCGCACAAGATCTTGATCCATATGGCCAGCATTGATGATGTCATCATAGCTAAGGCTGGTATCCAACAACTTGTAGTTGTTGTAAGGAATGTACATTTCGCGCTTGCCAACAAGTTCCCAGTTGTACTTGTTAGGGGCACCGTTGAACATATCGAGACCGTCGGAGGTACGTAGACCATCAGAGGCGGTGCCTGGACCGTCGTAAGAAACGTTTGGTGCGCGACGTACACGACGCTGACCCGCGTTGTACAACCAAGCACGGCGACCTTCTTTAACCTGGTTAATGGTTTCATGTACCAAAAGCACGGTACCGGTTTGACGGGCAGGGGCTAAGACTTCTTGTAAGAAGTAGAACAAAATGTTGTCGTCTGCTGCTTCACGTCCACCTTCCATGTACTCAGGGAAAACCAACGATTCGCGCAAAAGAACTGGAACAAAGTTGCCATCTTCCAAAACTGGGAATTGGTTGACTAAGCGTTGCACGGCACCACCACGGTAACGGGTGATGTGGTTCCAAATAACTTCCAAACCATTTGAAGGAATTGGGAATGGTACGTGCATTTTGAAGTTTTCTAAGCCATTACCACCGGCCACCATTTCGGCATTTTCGGCGTTTTCTTTAATGACATCATACACTTCTTGCGGATACGCAGCGCTGCGGTGCGTCGGGTAGATGTTCATCTTATAGTCAGGGTACTTTTCAAACATAGCGACCTGACCGGCCGATAGCATGTCTTTATGCTCATCAAGGTTGGCGCTGGTGATGGTGAACAAAATTTCATCATCTGCGTAAGGGTCAGCCGGGCGTGATGGAATCTCGCCATTAGCTTCCACACTGTAGCCGCCAGTCCAAGCAGGGATAGAGCCATCGGCATTGCCTGCTTTTTCAGCACCTACAGGAGTTAAATCGTTACCTAAACGCGCCGCTTCTTCCGGCGTGACTTTGGCCATAACGCTGACTGAAATTACTGACAGAGCAAAAACTCCAGCCTTCAGCATCATTTTATTCATGGTTTTTTCCTTGTTTGTTCTATGTACCTAGCTAAAGCTACATTAAAAAATAGAAAAATTAAATGCCCAGCTAATACTAGCGTTTATACGCATCTCACGGTAAGGTATCCGCTGGTTTGACCTGTCTTAATTTATCCATAGCATGTACGGCTTACGAAAAATTTGCAACAGTAAACATAACAATTCTAAGACACAGAAAAAGCAAGAGGGTTCCATGACAAGAACTAAGGTCTGTGCCGCCGCAATCGCGCTGAGCTTCAGTGCTGGCTTTAACGCAAGCGCACACGCAGCTTTAGCGATGCAAGAAGCGTCGCAACCCGCGCCAGAACAAACGGCAGCGACTACGGATTACGACGTTATTTACGCGCCCGCGATGCAAGCACCAGAAGCGCCACGGGCGGTCCTTACTGAAATCGCAGCACTAGGGCAGCGGCAAGTCGCGGTGGGTGACTACGGCGTCATTATTACACGCGAGCAGGGTAGCGATGAATGGCATCAGGCGGAAGTACCCAGCAGTATCTTCTTGACCAGTGTCGATTTTGCCAACGACCAACTCGGTTGGGCGGTCGGTCACCATGGGGTGATCCTGCAAACCACCGACGGCGGTTTGACGTGGCAGCGCCAACTTGATGGTTTTGAGTATATCGACTTACAGGTTGCGCATTACGAGCAACGTGTTGCTGAACTCGAAACACAGCTCGATAGCAGCACGGAAATGGATCCTACAGTTCGTGATGACCTCGAGTTCGCTCTTGATGACGCGTTGTTCAAATACGACACAGCGCAAATCGCTCAAGAGGAAGGCCCTACCAAGCCATTTTTGGATGTGCTAGCGCTGTCTGATCAAGAACTCTTCGTCACGGGGGCCTATGGCGCTTTTTTACACAGCACCGATGGCGGGGAGTCTTGGAACATTATTGATCATCTGGTGGATAACCTTGACGGCTTTCACCTGAACGCCATCCAAGCTCATGGCGATGCTGTTTATATGGTCGGTGAGTCGGGCTTGTTGTTTCGGAGTCTAGATCGCGGCGCTAGCTGGGAAACCTTAGACTCGCCTTATTATGGGTCGTTTTTTGGGGTTCACATTGACCAGCAAGAGCGGCTTTGGATTTACGGTTTGCGCGGCAATATTTTTGTCAGCGAAGACCAAGGCGAGAGTTTCACCCAATTAACGCTTGAAGATCCGGTCAACATTAACAATGCCATTGATGCCCCGAACGGCGGCCTTTATTTCGTCGGCAACGCCGGCGTTGTGGCCTATTTAAGTGAGTCGGGCGAGCTGGTTGAACGTACCCACGACAGTGGGGCAGCCTTAACCGATTTAGTCATAGATGCCGATGGAAGTCTTACTTTGGTCGGTCAGCGCGGTATTTTGACAATGCCGAGCAGTGCGCTAGCTGAGAAGGAGTAATCTCGCGATGTCTGAACAACAACAGCAACAAAAAGACAAAAGCGTGTTTCTTGAGCGCGTGATCTTTAATTTTCGGCCCATGTGGTTGGTGCTCTTTGCACTGCTGACGGTATTTTTGGGCTGGCATGCAAGTCAGGTGCGTCCTGAAGCAAGCTTGACCAAAATGATCCCGACCAACCATCCATTTATTCAGAACTATTTTGAGTATCAGGATGACCTAGCCAGCCTAGGCAATGTGGTACGGATCGCGGTGGAAACCACCGAAGGCACCATTTTTACCCCTGAATTTCAGAAAACCCTACAAGAAATCACTGACGAAGTATTTTTTATTCCTGGCGTTGACCGTGCCGGTCTGAAAAGTATTTGGACGCCGAACGTGCGTTGGAGTGAGGTCACTGAAGAAGGCTTTGTTGGTGGTCCGGTCATTCCTGATAACTGGGATGCTTCGGAGCAATCCCTTGAGCAGTTGCGAACCAATGTTTTACGTTCAGGAGAGGTCGGCAATTTAGTCGCGAACAACTTCAAGTCGGCGTTGATCTATGTGCCGTTAAACGAAGTTAATCCAGATACCGGTGAAGCCCTCGATTACCAGGCTTTTTCTGAGCAATTGGAAGAAAAAATTCGTGATAAATATCAGACCGAAACGGTAAAAATTCACATTACTGGCTTCGCAAAAATCATCGGCGACCTAATTGAAGGCGCGATGCAAGTCGGGTTGTTCTTCTTGCTCGCCTTAGCAATTACGCTAGTCATGTTATTCGCTTACAGTCGCTGCTGGCGGAGCTCGCTCACAGTGCTTGGCTGTTCGATCATCGCGGTGATTTGGCAGCTTGGTATTATCAAACTCATCGGTAGTGGTATTAACCCTTACTCGATGTTGGTTCCGTTCTTGGTATTCGCTATTGGCGTGAGTCATGGCGTGCAGATTATTAATGCCATGAGCGCCAACCGTGTTGATGGACATGACCGCACCATGGCCGCACGACTTGCATTCCGTGCGCTGTACATTGCAGGTCTAACGGCGCTAGTGTCCGATGCAATTGGCTTCACCACCTTGATGGTGATTGATATTGCCGTTATTCAGGAACTTGCCATCGCGGCAAGTATCGGTGTGGCTGTTGTCGTGCTGACCAACCTTGGTTTGTTGCCGATCATCATGTCATACGGCGGTATTTCAGAACGTGGTCGCGCCTACAGCGAGAAAGTTCGTAATGAAAGCCATCCAATTCTGACCTTCTTTGAACGTTTTTCTGAGCCGAAATGGGCGTACAGTGCCTTGGTTGTTGCTTTGATTGGTCTTTCATGGGGCCTCATTCAAGGGCAAAACATGAAAATCGGTGACCTTGATGCGGGGGCACCAGAGCTCCGCCCAGATAGCCGCTACAACCTCGACAATCAGTTCATTGTTGATAATTACAGCTCCAGTACTGACATCTTTGTTGTCATGGCTGCGACTCAGCCGTCGCAATGTATCGCCTATGACAATTTAGAAGTGATGGACCGCTTTAGCTGGCATATGGAAAACACGCCAGGCGTCCAAGATGTGAAGTCTGTTGTCTATGTCGCCAAGATGGGCGGCTACGCTTTGAATGAAGGTAACCTGAAGTGGTTCAGCCTAAATCGCAACCAGTATGTACTGAATGCGAATACTGGCCGTACACCGCCAGGTTTGATCAACCCTGATTGTTCGATGGCACCGATCATCATCTATCTGAATGACCACAAAGCCGAAACACTGAAAACCGTAGTAAGTGCAGTGGATAGCTTTAATGCTGAGTATCAGCAAGAAGGCTTAGATTTGCTGATGGCTGCGGGTAACTCGGGTATTGAAGCGGCGACCAACTCAGTGATTGAAACGGCGCAGTACAAAATGCTGTTGTGGGTTTACGGCGTAGTAATCGTTTTAGTGTTTATCACTTTCCGCAGCTTGCGCACCGTCGCGTGTATTGTGTTGCCGCTGGCCTTAACCACGATCATGAGTCAGGGCTTAATGGCCACACTAGGTATTGGTGTGAAGGTTGCCACATTACCGGTGATTGCCTTGGGTGTAGGTATTGGGGTCGACTACGGCATCTATATTTATGCCAAGATCAAAGAGGGTCTTGAGCGCGGTATGCACCTTAACGAGTGTTACAAGTACGCCCTTGATAGCACCGGTAAAGCAGTTGGTTTTACAGGGCTTACCTTAGCCATTGGCGTGGCGACCTGGATCTTCTCACCCATTAAGTTCCAAGCGGATATGGGGATCTTGCTGACCTTCATGTTCTTGTGGAATATGTTGGGTGCGTTGATCTTGATTCCAGCCCTAGCGCGCCTATTCGCGCGCTTCGGTAAGCGTATTCACTAAAAACTTAAGGGGTGCCGGCGTTGGCGTCAGCCAAGATGAAGTCGGCACCCAAGTCAGCGATGACCATTGTTGGTGCGTTGGTATTGCCACTAATCACTGTCGGCATGATTGACGCATCAATAACCCGCAAGCCTTCTACACCGCGCACGCGTAGTTTCGCATCAACCACAGCCTCGTTATCATGACCCATACGACAGGTCGAGGTGGGATGGTAAATCAACCCGCAATGCTTATGAATTCGTGCAAGCAATTCGTCATCACTGGAGGTTTTTCCCGGGAGTACTTCACCACCGTTGTGTGCAGATATGGCGGGTTGACTCATGATGTCACGGACTTGCCGTACGCCCGAAAGTAGCGCACTACGGTCAGCGGTATTTTGTAAGAAGTCATAGGTAAAGCCTGGTGCTTTACGCACATCTTTGCTGTGCAAGTACAGACGTCCACGCGCTTCAGGCCTTAATACACAGACATGACAGGCAAAACCGTGGCGAAACGCTGCAGTAAGATCGTAGCCACTGTCATCAAAGCGAGTTGGCACTAAGTGAAGTTGTAGATCAGGGGTATCGATGTCGTCACGACTACGTATAAAGCCGCCTACTTCTGCTGGCGGATGAGCCATGGCTCCGTCTCGTGTACGCCAGTATTTCAAGGTTTGTCCAGCGAGCTTACTTAAACCAATAGGGCCCAAGTTTAAGCTGTCTTTTTGCGCATTGCGGTAATGCACCAGCACATCAACGTGCTCCTGCAAGTTGGCGCCAACAGCAGGGCGTTCAACTACCGCCACAAGTCCGTGGCGGCGTAATTCTTCAGGGCAGCCAATGCCTGAGAGCATCAATAATTGTGGTGAGTGGAAGGCACCGGCGCTTAAAATGACTTCACGATGGGCCTTAATGTGTTCATGGTGATTGCCTTTGCGGATGAGCACACCATCAGCGCGTTGGTCTTTGAAAGTTACGCGCTCGACTTGCGCATGGGTAAAAACAGTTAAATTTGGGCGCTCACGCGCAGGCTCTAAAAACGCCCGGCGCGTACCAAAACGCTCACCTTTGTAAATGGTAAACTGAAACGCCCCAACTCCATATAAATCCGCACCATTGAAATCATGATTATGGGGGATCCCGGCCTGCACCGCTGCGTCGATAAAGCGCTTTGACACTTCGTAGAAGGGTGCTACGTCACTTACATGCAAGGGGCCTTGGTCACCGTGAAAGGCATCGGCACCACGTTGATTGTTCTCGAGCTGTTTGAAACGTTTGAGAATGTTGGCCCATGCCCATTCGACGCTGCTCACTTTGGCCCAGTGATGGTAATCACTTGGCGCGCCGCGCGTATAAATCATTGCATTGATAGCACTACTGCCGCCCAGACCTTTGCCGCGCGGGGTATAAAGTCCCTTGCCGCCACGTAAATGTTGGTCTTCGCTACGTAACATCCAATTGAGGCGCTTATTGTGCATCATGGCAGCCACACCGCCTGGCATAGTAACAAAGGGTGAGGTGCCATTGCCCCCGGCTTCCAGCAGGGCAACCTGATAAGCACCACAGCGTGATAAACGTTCAGCTAGCACGCAACCCGCGCTGCCGCCGCCAACAATAATGAAATCAAATGTGGTGCTCGTCATGCTTATAAGCTCTGTACGTAACGGTAGAGGTCTTTCAGCAACGCCTGTTTGCGCGGATCATTACTGGTGGCTTCGGCACATTGCTCAAGTTCGAACAGAAAGGCTTCGGCGGACAAGGCTTTCGGCAAGGGCTCATGCAAGCGTTGCTGACAGAAAGAACGCCAACGCTGCAATTCTTGGTCCGTCAAAGTCGCGGGATAATTTCGTGCGCGGTAGCGGAATAACATCTCGGGCAAGCGGTCGTCACTGAAATTCAATTGTAATGCCGCCAATTGCTCTGGTGCGGTATCACGAATAATCGCCATGGTTGAACGATCTTGGTCGCTAAAGAAGGCACCACTGTAGAGTTGTAACTCAGGATCTTTAGGCGGCTCGTTGTCGCTTTGAAAACGCACACTCTGTAGCAAACGTTCCCGTAATTCAGGTTGTGAGGCTAGCCAGCTCGCGCGTTCGCGCATTTCGGCCAGAGGCAGTTGCCAACGCTCTTGTACATCTGAAGTTAAAACCTTTTGCGTCGCCAAAAAAGGACAACGATTAAGCATGAGTTGTTGCGCACCATACAGGCCCCAGCCTTCAGCTTGGCGTTGTTCGCGTTTGGCAAAACGCCGTTCCTGCAGTTGCTCGAGGGTTAAATCGGCGAGCTCGCGCGGATCTTCGCGCAGATTCCAATACACGAGGGCGTTCGGATTATCGTCCTGATAGCCTAACGGCATGATAAGCGAGAGGCAGCCGTTGTCAGTGCCATAGAAGCCAGCAACATGCGCGAGCGGTGTAAAATTCACCAGATCGATGAGCGGTTTCAGCGCCTGCTTGCGACGAATAGTGAAGGCGTATTCAAAGAGTTTAGGTTGCGCTTGCTTAAGTAATTTGGCGATTGCGATGGTGGCATAAACGTCGGCCATGGCATCGTGGGCTTGCCCATGATCGATGCCATTGGCTTTGGTTAAATGTTCAAGGCGCATGCTGATTTGGCCTGCTTCATTGGTGGGCCACTCAATACCATCGGGCCGGAGCGCATAGCAGGCGCGCACCACATCAATCAGATCCCAGCGTGAGTTATTGTTTTGCCATGTGTGGGCATAAGGATCAATAAAATTACGGTAGAACAGATGCCGGGTGACTTCGTCGTCGAAGCTGACCGAGTTGTAACCGATAATAGTGGTGTTGGGCGCGTTAAATTCGGCGGCAATCTTAGCGGCGAATGACGTCTCGTTCATCCCTTGAGTTAGCGCGTGTTGTGGGGTAATGCCAGTGATCAGTACCGCCTGCGGGTGCGGGAGAAAGTCCGGTGTCGGCTGGCTGAAAATTGTCAGCGGTCGACCAACAGGTTCGAGCGCCAGATCGGTGCGCAGCCCAGCAAACTGTGCCGGGCGATCCACCTGCGGATTAGCGCCCCAGGTTTCGTAGTCGTGCCAGTAGAAAGTTTCTTGTGTCATATCAGGCTTATTCAGGCATCTAATGGTTTGTAAGCAGACTACCTGAATGCGGTCATTGCCGCAATTACTGCGCTGAGTCTCCATAGTGACGCTGGCGAGGCGGCGTGAAGCATGGCAGGATAGTCTCAACCGTTTTCGTTCCAACAAGGACAAAAATCATGAAATCACTTTTCTCACTTTTACCGACGCTGGTGTTAAGTGCCGGTTTGAGCACGACAGCTCTAGCTGCCGACGACTCGCCATTCTCAATTGCCATTCACGGTGGCGCGGGCACCATTACCCGGGCTGACCTAAGTGCAGAACAAGAGGCTGCGTATCAGGCCAAGCTTACCGAGGCGTTAAATGCCGGTCATGCCATTTTGGCGGAGGGTGGTACGAGCATGGATGCGGTCATTGCCGCGATTCAAATCATGGAAGAATCACCTTTATTTAATTCTGGGCGCGGCGCCGTTTATACCTTCGACGGTGAACACGAACTCGATGCTTCGATTATGAATGGTGCCAATCTCGAGGCGGGTGCTGTGGCCGGTGTGAAAACCGTTAAAAGTCCGATTGCCTTGGCCCGCGCAGTCATGGAAAACTCTGTCCATGTCATGCTCAGCGGTGAAGGTGCAGAACAGTTTGCCCAAGAGCAAGGCTTGGAACAGGTCGACAACAGCTATTTCAATACCGAACGTCGCTATGAGCAGCTTGAGCGTGCGCGCGAAAAACTCGGCGCGGCGGACAAACAAGCTTATTTAGCTCTGGATGATAAGTATAAGATGGGTACTGTCGGCGCTGTTGCGTTAGATCAACAGGGTAACCTAGCTGCGGCAACATCGACGGGCGGCATGACCGCTAAACGCTATGGACGTATTGGCGATTCGCCGATCATTGGCGCCGGAACTTGGGCCGACAACGCCAGCTGTGCGGTTTCTGCTACGGGCCATGGTGAGTACTTTATTCGTTACCACGTTGCGGCCGATATTTGTAGTCGGGTTAAATACTTAGACCAATCCATTAAGGTAGCGGGTGACACGGTCATACACGATGTCTTGCTACCTGCTGGTGGCACCGGCGGCGTGATTATTGTTGATGCTGAAGGTAACGTCCATATGCCATTTAACACCGAAGGCATGTATCGCGCGAGCCGCGTCGGTAACGGTGAGATTAACGTTGCCATTTACAAAGATTGACTATACTTAAACTTAGGTTTCTTAGGATCTTGAGGTAAGTATTATGCATTCTATGAAAGTCGCTGACTTTATGCATCGTCGTCCCGTGGTCTTTACCGAAGACTTATCTATTGAGGCGGCGGTAGAACGTTTATTGCAATCACGTCAACGCGGTGGTCCGGTCATCGATGCGAAGCACAAAGTCATCGGCTTCTTGTCTGAACAAGATTGCTTAGCGGCAATGTTGCGTGATACTTACCATAAAGAAACCTCGGCCAATGTCGGTGATTGTATGTATCGGGGCGAAGTTTTGAGTGTTTTCGCTGATGATTCAATTACCGATATCGCGCAGCGCATGGATACCAAAAGGCCAAAGGTTTACCCAGTCCTTGATGATTCGACCAAACAGCTAGTCGGCGTGATCACGCGCACTGATGTTTTAGCTGCTATCGATCAATACTTTCAAGATTCCTACCGGCGCCGTTAACAAGCGGCGCGCACACTGCTAAACTAGCGGCTTCCTTGTCGTTGCTCTGTTAACTAGAGCTAGGTTCAATCAGTTAGGACTCCGCGTGCACGCAAGCATATCTTTTCCAAGCGACCTGCCGGTCGTACAAGCCAAAGCCGAGATCCAACAAGCCATACGCGATCATCAAGTGGTGATTGTGGCCGGCGAAACGGGCTCAGGTAAAACCACACAGCTGCCCAAAATGCTGATGGAATTAGGCTACGGCCGCGCGGAAGAGGGCACCTTGATTGGCCATACGCAACCACGGCGATTAGCTGCACGCAGTGTGGCGCAGCGGATTGCCGAAGAATTGCAAACCCCGCTAGGCGAAAAAGTCGGCTTTAAGGTACGTTTTCAAGACCAAACCGCGCCGACGACGGCGATCAAACTGGTCACCGATGGTATGTTGCTGGCAGAGTTGCAAAATGACCGCTTGTTGAAACAGTACGACGCGCTAATTATTGATGAGGCGCATGAACGTAGCCTCAACATTGATTTCTTGCTAGGTGTTGTAGCAAAGCTCTTACCGCAGCGCCCAGATTTAAAACTTATTATTACCTCGGCGACCATTGAAACCGAACGTTTTGCTAAGCACTTTGGCAATGCGCCGGTGATTTCAGTGAGTGGCCGCACCTACCCGGTCGAAGTGCGCTACCGTCCGCTAGAAGGCGACGATGATAGTGGTGATGTGGTGCAGGGCGTCTGCGATGCAGCACAGGAGCTTTATCGAGAAGCCAGCGGCGACATTCTTGTGTTCGCCTCGGGTGAACGTGAAATCCGCGATTTTGCGGAAGCTTTAACGGAACTCGACTTACCTAACACTGAATTGCTGCCGTTATTTGCTCGGCTATCGGCGGCGGAGCAAAACCGCGTGTTTCAAAGCCATAGTGCACGGCGCATTGTGATTGCGACCAATGTCGCCGAAACCTCACTGACTGTTCCCGGAATTCGCTACGTGATCGACCCGGGTACAGCACGCATGAGTCGTTACAGCTATCGCACCAAAGTACAACGCTTGCCGATTGAAAAAATTTCGCAAGCCAGTGCCAACCAGCGCATGGGCCGTTGTGGACGAGTTGCGCCGGGTATTTGCATTCGACTGTACAGCGAAGACGATTTTTTGCAGCGCCCAGAATTTACCGAGCCCGAGATATTGCGTACGAACTTAGCAGCGGTGATTCTGCAAATGACGGCGGCGAAACTGGGCGATATTCGCAAGTTTCCTTTTATTGATCGTCCTGATGAACGTTTTATCAAAGATGGCATGAACTTACTGCAAGAGTTGCATGCATTGAAGCCTGCTGCGCGGCGAGGGCACAAACACAAGGGGCGAAAGGGGCTTTCGGGACCACAATTGACTGCGCTTGGCCGTCAGCTTGCTCAGCTTCCCATCGACCCGCGTATGGCACGTATGGTGTTGGCTGCACGTGAGTTCGGTTGTGTACGCGAAGTCATGGTGATTACCGCAGCGATGAGCATCCAAGACCCGCGTGAGCGGCCGCAGCAAGCCCAGCAAAAAGCCGACGAGTTTCACCAGCGCTTCCATGATAAAGACTCAGACTTCATGGGCTATTTAAAGTTCTGGGATTATTTGCGCGAACAGCAACGCGATCTTTCTAAGTCACAATTTCGCAAACAACTGAAGAGTGAGTTTCTGCACTTTTTGCGGGTACGAGAATGGCAAGACGTTTATAGTCAAATTAGGCAAACGGTACGTGCGTTAGGCTTTAGCATTAACGAAGAGCCCGCCAGTTACGAAGCTATTCATCGCGCGCTACTGACGGGGTTGCTATCGCATCTGGGTAACAAACAAGAAGGGCACGAGTTTTTAGGTGCACGGAATCGCAAGTTCTACGTGTTTCCCGGCTCTGGACTCTTTAAAAAACCGCCTAAATGGGTGATGGCGGCTGAACTGGTGGAAACCAGTCGTTTGTTTGCGCGAGTGAATGCACGAATTGAGCCTGAGTGGGTTGAGCCTGCGGCGCAGCATTTGGTGAAAAAGAACTATTTTGAGCCGCATTTTGCGAAGAAGTCGGGTTCAGTGGTGGCCGATGAACAGGTGACCTTGTATGGCTTGATTATCGTGCCGCGCCGTCGGGTGCAGTACGGTCCGGTGAACCCCGTCGAGGCCCGTGAGATTTTTATTCGCGAGGCGTTGGTGAATGCCGAACTGAAACGACAGCTACCCTTTATTAAGCATAATCAACGCTTGATCGCTGAGATTCGTGACCTCGAAGACAAATCGCGGCGGCGCGATATTTTGGTCGATGACGAAGCTTTATTCCAAGCTTACGATGCCCATATTCCGGCGGGGATTTATAACGAACAGTTGCTCGCGGGTTGGTGGCACAAGGCGGTTAAGCAAGCGCCACGTTTGCTGTTTTTTGCGCGCGATGATTTGATGGCGCAAAGTGCTGAGCACGTTACTGAATTGGACTACCCCGATACTTGGCAACAAGGTGACTTTAGTTTCCCCTTGAGTTACCACTTTGAACCCAATGATCCACAAGACGGTGTCGCCGTTCATATCCCCTTGACCTTAGTGAATCAGCTTAATGCCGAAGGGTTTGATTGGCAGGTGCCGGCGTTACGTGAGCAACTTGTGGTGGCGTGGATTAAATCCTTGCCGAAGCCGTTGCGTCGCCATTTTGTGCCGGCGCCGAATTACGCCCAGGCGTTTCTGCAAGACAATGGGGCAAGGGAAGCGCTTGAACGGCCCTTATTGGACGCTTTGACCGACAAACTTCGACGTATGTCGGGCGTAACGGTGCCTGCAGACGCGTGGGACGCAGAACAGCTCCCGGATTACTTGCGTATGCGCTTTGTTATTGAGGATGAAAAGGGCAAAGTGGTTGCCGATGGCCGCGATCTTGTTGCCTTACAGCAACGACTGCAGGGTCGCGTTCAGCATGCGTTGCGTAAAGTCGTGGCGGAAGAACCCCAAGCAATAGTCGCCGACGATTGGCAATTTGGCGCTTTACCAGAGGTGCGTGAACGTCAGCAACGCGGCTATTCAGTTAAGGCATACCCAGCGTTGGAGGTAGCCGAACAAGGTGTGCGTGAAAGCTTGTTTGATAAACCAGAGCAAGCCGCGGCCGCACACCAAAAAGCTTTACGTAAATTGCTGCAGTTGCAATTGCCATCACCCATGCGTTATTTGCAAAAGAATTTATCGAACAAAGCAAAACTCGCCATGTACTATAACCCGTGGGGGAAGGTAGATGCGTTGATCGAAGACTGTATTCAAGCGGCGCTCAATGAATTTATTAGCGCCGAGCCGATTCGTGATGAAGCAAGCTTTCGCCGAGTTACCGAACAGGCGCGCGGCGAACTCAATGAACGCGTCACCGCAATTGCCGAACGGGTTGAGCCTTGTTTGTTGCTGACGCAGAAAATTCGTAAGCAATTAAAGGGCTCCGTTGCGCTTGATCAGATCCAAGCACACGGCGACATCAAAGCGCAATTAGAACAACTCGTCTATCCCGGCTTCGTGAGTGCTGCAGGGGCGTCGCGTTTGCAGGATATTGAGCGTTACTTGAAGGCTATTGAGCGACGTCTAGAGAAGCTTCCTGTGGACCCGAATCGCGATCGATTACACACGCTGACGTTGGAAAAGCTTGAGCGAAACTACAATGAACTGTTAGGTAAGTGGCCGAAAGGATTACCGCTTAGTGAAGAAGTGCAGGAGATTCGTTGGATGTTAGAGGAGCTGCGCGTGAGCTTTTTCGCGCAGCAACTGGGAACCCGCTATCCGATTTCGGAAAAGCGGGTTCAGCAAGCTTTAAGCAGCGTAAAGCCCTAAGTTTTCACGAGCATAGGCTTCAAATTCGGTGCAACCTCCAATGTGCTGCTCATCGATAAAGATTTGTGGCACTGTTTGCACTGGAGCGCCGACAGTTTTCTCTAAGTCAGCTTTAGTGATGCCTTCTTCGTGCATGTCGATATAACGAAACTCAAAATCGTCACGCTCTTCGGTCAGCTTCTCAGCGATTTGCTTTGCACGAACACAAAAAGGACAGCCCGGACGGCCAAAAATTACTGTAAACATTGGGACTCCCACATTTCAAAATAGATTAACTTTATAGGTGCGTAGTTTGCCTGAAATTGCAGCACAGTGCTAATGATCTGTGTCTATTGGAACAATCGTCTGATTCGATTAGTGATCAATTTCTAAATCGGAAGCGGGGATGCAACAGCAGGCCAAACACTCGCCAGGGCGCACGATGGCTAAGGGTTCATTAATGTAATCGACATCACCGCTGGTGACTTTTGTTCGACAGGCACCGCAAAATCCATCTCGGCAATGATAGCGCGTTTCAATTCCAGCGGCTTCCATGGCTTCTAAAAGCGAGCCTGCGGATGGATCAACGGTCAGCTCATGCTGACCGTTGACGCGAACTTTAAAGGTTTTGCTCATTGGCGTTACAGCTCAAAGTCTCCTAAGTCAGATGCGCTCACCGAGCTGTCAATCTGACCGACAAGATAGGAGGTGATTTCTGCTTCTTGCGGCGCCACTTGAACATTATCGGAAACCAAGTATTTATTCATCCACGGCAGTGGGTTGCTACGTTGCTTGAACGGTGCATCAAAACCAATGGCTTCCATCCGCATATTGGCAATGTACTCGACGTATTGGCAAAGAATATCTTCGTTGAGGCCAATCATCGAACCGTGACGGAACAAGTAGTGTGCCCACTCTTTTTCTTGCTCAACGGCCTTCATAAAAATCGCCAGCGCTTCATCACGTAGTTCTTCGGCAATCTCTTTCATTTCTGGGTCATCTTTGCCGTACTGCCACAGATTAAGAATGTTTTGCGTCGACACTAAGTGCAAGTTTTCATCACGTGCAATCAAACGAATGATTTTCGAATTGCCTTCCATGAGGTCGCGCTCTGCGAAAGCAAAGGTACAAGCGAAGCTCACGTAAAAGCGAATCGCTTCGAGTGCGTTCACTGAGTTAATGCACAAAAATAGCTTTTTCTTTAACTCACGCATCGTAACCTTATGTACTTCACCATCGACTTCAACTTCGCCTTCGCCATGGGTTTGCCATAACTGCGTGTAGAAAATCAGATCGTCATAATACTTCGAGATATCATTGGCACGTTTTTGGATCTCTTCGTTGATGACGATATCTTCAAAGACTTGGCTTGGATCAGTGAAAAGGTTACGCAATATGTGCGTGTATGAACGTGAGTGAATGGTCTCAAAGAACGACCACGTCTCAATCCAAGTCTCGAGCTCTGGAATAGACACGATCGGCAGTAGTGCAATGTTAGGGCTGCGTCCTTGGACCGAATCCAATAGCGTTTGATACTTCAGATTTGAGATGAAAATGTGCTTTTCGCTCTCAGTAAGCCCTTGAAAGTCGACGCGATCACGGCTCACATCGACTTCTTCAGGACGCCAGAAAAAGCTAATTTGTTTTTCGATGAGCTTTTCAAAAACATTGTGTTTTTGCTGATCATAGCGCGCTACGTTCACCGAGTTCCCAAAGAACATTGGCTCCTGTAGTGGATTGATCTGATTTTTATTAAACGTTGAATAACTCATGCTGTTAGCGCCTTATTATTAGATTTTACATGCGCCGCCGGCACAATCGTCATCTTCTTCGGTGACGGCCACGGTCGCTTGTTGATTCTCTGCTTCACGCTGTTTGGCATCGACTTTATCGCGCAAGTCGACTTGGTTGTCTGATGCGCCATCACGGGTGTTATGGTAGTACAGCGTTTTCACCCCAAGTTTGTAGGCGTAGAGCAAGTCTTGCAGGAGTTGCTTCATGGAAACTTTGCCGCCTTCAAACTTGCTTGGGTCGTAGTTGGTGTTTGCCGAAATCGTCTGGTCAACGAACTTCTGCATAATACCAACGAGCTCCAAGTAGCCCTTGTTATTTGGAATGGTCCACAACAACTCGTAGGCATCTTTAAGGTTCTCGTAATCGGGAACCACTTGCTTTGTCACGCCATCCTTCGATGCTTTAATACTGATATGCCCGCGTGGCGGTTCAATCCCGTTGGTCGCATTCGAAATTTGTGAAGAAGTTTCTGACGGCATTAATGCTGACAGAGTTGAGTTGCGCATGCCGTATTTTTTAACGTCTTCGCGTAACTGATCCCAATCGAGTTGATAAGGTTCGCTACACACTGCATCAAGGTCTTTTTTATAGGTATCAATCGGCATGATGCCTTGTGCATAGGTAGTTTCATTGAACTTCGGACAAGCACCAAGTTCCTTGGCTAAATTCATTGATGCCTTCATCAAGTAGTACTGAATGGCTTCAAAGGTGCGGTGTACAAGACCGTTTGCGGAACCATCAGAATAGCGCACGCCGTTTTTCGCTAAGTAGTAAGCAAAGTTGATAACACCAATGCCAAGGGTACGACGCCCCATGGTGGCATTGCGGGCCGCAGGGACAGGGTACTCTTGGTAATCGAGTAGGCTATCAAGCGCACGCACGGCGAGTTCAGCCATTTCTTCTAAGTCAGCAAGTGACTTAATTGCGCCTAGGTTAAATGCTGAGAGGGTACAGAGTGCGATTTCGCCTTCTTCGTCGTTCACGTGTGCTAAAGGCTTCGTCGGCAAAGCAATCTCTAGACACAGGTTACTCTGACGGATGGGGGCAACTTTAGGGTCGAACGGACTGTGAGTGTTGCAGTGATCGACGTTCTGCAAATAAATACGGCCCGTACTTGCACGTTCTTGCATGAACAAGCTAAAGAGTTCGATCGCCTTGATCCGCTTTTTACGGATGGATTCGTCATTTTCGTATTGCAGGTACAGACGTTCAAACTCACTTTGATCAGCAAAGAACGCATCATAAAGGCCTGGGCAATCTGATGGGCTGAATAAAGTGATGTAATCATCTTTGACCAAACGCTGGTACATCAAGCGATTAAATTGCACGCCGTAGTCCAGGTGTCGTACGCGGTTTTCTTCAACCCCTCGGTTATTCTTCAAGACCAAAAGACTTTCGACTTCAAGGTGCCAAACTGGGTAGAACAAGGTTGCTGCGCCACCACGAACACCGCCTTGCGAGCAGCTTTTTACCGCTGTTTGGAAGTATTTGTAGAACGGGATACAGCCGGTGTGGAAAGCTTCACCGCCACGGATAGGGCTGCCTAGGGCACGAATACGGCCGGCATTGATGCCGATACCGGCACGTTGAGAAACATACTTCACGATGGCGCTGGCGGTCGCGTTAATCGAATCAAGGCTGTCACCTGCTTCAATCAAAACGCATGAGCTAAACTGACGCGTCGGAGTACGTACACCTGACATGATCGGCGTTGGTAATGAGATCTTAAAGAGTGACGTCGCATCATAGAAACGCTTCACATAATCTAACCGTGTGTCACGTGGATAGTTGGCAAACAAACAAGCAGCAACGAGAACATATAAGAACTGGGCGCTTTCGAAGATTTCGCCCGTTACACGGTTTTGAACCAAATATTTGCCTTCGAGCTGCTTCACAGCAGCGTAGGAGAAATTAAGGTCACGTGAATGGTCAATAAAGCCGTTCATTTGTTCAAATTCCTCGGCGCTGTAATCGTCGAGTAAATGCTTGTCGTAGCGACCATTGGCAACCATAGTTTTGACTTGGTCGAGCAGGTGCGGTGGCTCGAATTGCCCATACGCAAGCTTACGCAGGTGGAAAATCGCTAGGCGAGCAGCTAAGTATTGATAATCTGGCGCGTCTTCCGAGATAAGATCGGCGGCGGCTTTAATAATGGTTTCGTGAATATCTTCCGTTTTGATGCCGTCGTAAAATTGAATACGCGACTTGATTTCGACTTCGGAGACCGAAACATTGTCGAGGCCTTCAGCAGCCCAACTAATGACACGATGGATTTTATCGAGGTCTAGCGGTTCACGTTCACCACTGCGTTTGGTAACAAAAAGCTTTTGATTCATGCGGCGCACCCACCAATTTATCGTTATGTTTCTTTGTTGGCACCACAAGATATGGGTATGGAATAGGCATTCCGTGCGAAAAATACACAATATCTTGGGTTGGATAGATGCTATGTATGCTAGCACTTATCGTATGGGGATCAAGCGTGATTTTGTTAAATCTTAGCTGTAAAAGTAGCTTGGGTCCGGTGGTCTTATCGCAAGGTCTTGTGTCTTAAGACTTTCGGCAAAAGCAAGAAGAAAAAAATTTTTATAAATAACTTTTTGCTCTTACAAATGCTGTGCTAATAGAGCAAAGCTCTAAGCTAGAGAATTCAACGCCTACACTAGATATAGTGATCTTTTCGCAAGAATCATCTAGATCTGGTGTTCTTTGATGAATTGCAGTAACTCGACGGGCTTATGGATTTCCATATCGGCGCCCCAAAGGTGCGGCTCATCGCTCTCGATAAAATAACCATAACGCGCCAATACGGTGCTCATACCGGCGGCACGACCGGCGATGATATCGCGCTCGGCATCACCTACGTACCAGCATTTTTGTGGTTCAACCTTGAGCTGCTTAGCGGCATGCAGGATAGGCGCTGGGTCGGGCTTAGCTACCGGCAAAGTATCGCCGCCAACGCGCACTGCAATCGCCGCAAGTGCTGGAAAGTAGGGAACCAGTTGCTCGGTCAATGCGGCGGGTTTATTGGTCACTATAGCGGTTTGTAGACCACTGTCTCGCAGTTCGGTCAAGACCTCGGCTACGCCTTCGTAAAGTTGGGTTTGCTTAACGATAGCCGCGCTGTAGTGGCTCAAGAAGCGCTCGCGCAAATAGGCTTTACGTCGGTAAAAGTCAGCCCCATAAGCAAATTCTAATAGCCCGCGCGAGCCGTGTGAGGCCAAAGCTTGCGCAACCTCTGGGCCCACGGGTTCACGCCCTTCTTCGATCAATACGGCATTGAGCGCGGCACCCATGTCGGCGGCTGTATCGAGCAAGGTACCATCGAGATCGAAGAGTATCGCTTGTGGTGCTTGAGCCATACTAGTTTGCCGTTGGCATACGTAGGGCGACGATATAATTCACGTCAACGTTGGTGCTATCTAAATAAAAACCACGCCATGGCAAATAATGCATGCCTGTGATGGCTATGGGTTTCGCACCCGTGGCATCGGTCATACGCAGCAATTCAGCGGGTTGAATAAATTTAGCATGCTCATGGGTGCCTTTTGGCACCCAGCGCAGAATATATTCCGCGGCAACAATGCCGAGTAACCAAGACTTCACATTTCGATTCAGTGTCGAAAAGACTAAGGTGCCACCAGGCCTAACGAGTTTGGCTGCGGCCTGAACGATACTTTCAGGGTTAGGCACGTGTTCTAGCATCTCAAGACAAGTGACAAGGTCAAAGGTACCAGAGTGTTGTTCGGCGAAGGCCTCTGCGGCAACACATTGGTAGTCAATGTTAAGTTGGCTCTCTAAAGCATGTAAGCGCGCGACTTGTAGGGATTGTTCAGCTAAATCGATACCGGTAACCGTGCCGCCGGCACGCGCCATAGCTTCGGTGACCAGTCCACCGCCGCAACCGATATCCAGCACACGCTTGCCAAATACACCATCACAGTGCTGTTGAATAAAATCAACACGAAGTGGATTAATAAGGTGGAGTGGCTTGAATTCACCTTCAGGGTCCCACCAACGTGAGGCGAGGGCACTGAATTTTTCAATTTCTTTCGGATCTACGTTATCGGATTGCGCCATAGTACTTCTGCTTCGTGAAAAAACTCGGTACAGTGTACTCAAGCTAGCGACGCAAAAAAAGCACAACTAAAAATGCGTCGGAAAAAAGGATGCGAGGGCGCAGCGCTAAGGGTACAATGATGCGCCTAAGACAATTATAAGAAAGACAGATCGTTTAGGGATATAACTATGAGTGATCTCGCCAGAGAAGTCGTTCCGGTCAATATTGAAGATGAGCTGAAAAGTTCGTATCTCGACTATGCCATGAGTGTCATCGTCGGCCGGGCCTTGCCAGATGTGCGTGATGGTTTGAAACCTGTGCACCGCCGCGTCTTATTCGCCATGAATGAGTTACGCAATGACTACAACAAGCCTTATAAAAAGTCTGCCCGTATCGTCGGTGACGTGATTGGTAAGTATCACCCCCACGGCGACAGTGCAGTTTACGATACGATTGTGCGTATGGCACAGCCGTTCTCGTTGCGTTACATGCTGGTCGACGGCCAAGGTAACTTCGGCTCCGTAGACGGTGACTCTGCAGCAGCCATGCGTTACACCGAAATTCGCATGGCCAAAATCGCCGCAGAACTGCTCTCTGACCTCGACAAGGAAACTGTCGACTTTGTGCCAAACTACGACGGCACTGAACAAATTCCAGATGTCTTACCCACTCGGGTGCCGAACCTGTTGGTGAATGGTTCTTCGGGTATTGCGGTCGGTATGGCCACCAATATTCCACCGCACAACTTAAGTGAAGTCATTGATGGCTGTTTAGCCATGATTGATAACAACGACATCACTGTTGAAGAGTTGATGGAATACATTCCCGGGCCTGACTTTCCTACCGCCGCGACAATTTCGGGACGCGCCGGCATTATTGAAGCTTATAAAACGGGCCGTGGCCGCATTCACTTGCGCGCTAAAGCGGAAATTGAAACCGATGCCAATGGCCGCGAAGCCATTATCGTCAATGAGATCCCGTATCAGGTAAATAAAGCAAAGCTGATTGAAAAAATCGCCGAACTGGTCAAGGAAAAACGCCTTGAGGGTATCAGTGGCTTACGCGATGAGTCTGACAAAGACGGTATGCGTATTGTGATTGAGCTCAAACGTGGCGAAGTCGGCGAAGTTATTCTGAATCATCTGTATGCCAATACCCAAATGCAAGTGGTATTCGGCATTAACATGGTGGCGCTCGATAAAAACCAACCGCGTTTGTTTAATCTGCGCGACATGTTGGATTGCTTTATTCTGCACCGTCGCGAAGTAGTGACCCGCCGCTCTGTTTATGAATTACGCAAAGCGCGTGAGCGAGCGCACATCCTCGAAGGTCTTGCGATTGCGCTGGCTAACATTGATGAAGTCATTGAGCTCATTCGTCGCTCGCAAACCGCTGCCGAAGCTAAGGCTGGTTTGATTGGCCGTTCATGGGTGTTGGGTGATGTTGCCAACATGCTCGAACGAGCGGGAGTAGACGCTGCGCGACCTGATCATCTTGATCCTCAGTATGGCATTCGTGATGGTCAATACCATTTAACGGAAGAGCAGGCGCAAGCCATTCTAGATCTGCGCTTACACAAGCTGACAGGTTTGGAACATGAGAAAATTCTAGATGAATACAAAGGCTTGTTGCAGCAAATCGAAGAATTACTGCACATCTTGAATAGTTCTGAGCGTTTGATGGAAGTTATTCGCGAAGAACTTGAGAAAGTGAAAGCTGAATATGGTGATGCGCGACGCACAGAAATCACTGCCGCGGCGCACGATATTTCCATGGAAGATCTCATCAACGAAGAAGATGTTGTGGTGACCTTGTCACACCATGGTTACGTGAAGTATCAGCCATTAACCGAATATGAAGCGCAGCGACGCGGCGGTAAAGGCAAGTCCGCGACCAAAATGAAAGATGAAGACTTTATCGAGCGTTTATGGGTCGCTAACACCCACGATACGATTCTGTGTTTCTCGACCCGTGGCCGAATTTATTGGATGAAGGTCTATCAATTGCCGTTGGCAACGCGCACCTCGCGTGGCCGCCCAATTGTTAACTTACTTCCGCTTGAGGCGGATGAACGCATCACCGCGATTCTTCCGACGCGCGATTATCCAGAAGATAAGTTTATCTTGATGGCAACGCGCAAGGGTACGGTGAAGAAGACGCCAATGGTCGATTACTCGCGTCCTCGTACAGGCGGTATTATCGCCTTGAATTTGAATGATGGTGATGAACTGATCGGTGTAAATATGACCTCGGCGGGCGACGAAGTGATGTTGTTCTCAGACGCCGGTAAAGTGGTGCGCTTTAGTGAAGACCAAGTGCGTTCTATGGGACGCACGGCGACAGGTGTCCGAGGTATTCGCTTAGAAGAGGGCCAACGTGTGGTTTCGCTTATTGTGCCACGGCAGATTGAAGATGAAGTACCAACCATTCTTACGGTCACTGAAAATGGCTACGGTAAGCGTACGCCAATCACTGATTACCCAGCGAAGAGCCGCGCCACCAAAGGTGTCGTTTCGATCAAAGTAAGCGAACGAAACGGTGCAGTGGTAGGCGCCATGGAAGTCGTTGATACTAACCAAATCATGCTGATCAGCAACAAAGGAACCTTGGTGCGTACCCGTGTCAATGAAGTTTCAATTGTTGGCCGTAACACCCAAGGCGTGCGTTTGATCCGCACCGGTGGTGACGAGAAAGTGGTCGGCATGCAACGTATTGACGATATCGATGAAGATGAACTGCTGGATGACGAAATGTTAGCAGAGGGTGCAGAAGGCGGCGCAACTGACGATGCCGATGTAGCCAACGAAGATACAAAACCTGAGGAGTAATTAGAACGCTATGTCAGCCCCGTTTAATTTTTCTGCTGGTCCAGCCATGTTGCCAGCTGCTGTATTGCAACGTGCGCAAGAAGAACTAAGAAGTTGGCGGGGCTCGGGTATCTCGGTGATGGAAATAAGTCACCGTGACCCGGCGTTCATGCAAATGGCGTTCAAAGCCGAACAAGATTTGCGTGATTTGATGACGATTCCTGATAATTATCAGGTGTTGTTCATGCATGGCGGCGGGCGCGGGCAATTTAGTGCGGTACCGCAAAATATCGCTGGCCCCAACGATACCGTTGATTACCTTAACAGCGGCATTTGGTCGGATTTTGCGATTCGTGAAGCGCACAAGTTTGTCGCCAAAGTTAATATCGTCGGCGGCGTAATGGACACTGATTTAGGCCGTGCGTTGACCCCAGTATCGCAGTGGCAACTGAGCGACGACGCGGCTTATGTGCATTATTGCCCGAATGAGACTGTAGACGGCATTGCGCTGCATGCGATTCCCGATGTCAGCGCGCCATTAGTGGTCGATATGTCGTCGAACATTCTCTCTGAGCCATTACCGGTTGATAAGTTCGGCATTATTTACGCCGGCGCTCAGAAGAACATAGGTCCTTCTGGTTTTGCCATAGCGATTGTGCGCGAAGACTTGCTCGGCCGCTCGCAGGGCAACACCTCGACGATTATGGACTACACCGTTCAAGCCAAAGAACGCTCAATGTACAACACCCCCAACACATGGGCTTGGTACCTTTCAGGTCTGGTTTTCGAATGGTTGAAAGAGCAGGGGGGCGTTGCCGCCATGGGCGAGCGTAATCAGCATAAGGCGAACTTGTTGTATCGCTATATTGACAGTTCTGACTTCTATTCAAATCCCGTGCACCCTGACTTTCGTTCGAAAATGAACGTACCCTTCTTGCTTGCTGATGCAAAGCTTGATGGTGATTTTCTCGCTCGTGCCGAACAACAGGGCTTGCTAGGTTTGAAAGGGCATCGCTATGTTGGCGGTATGCGCGCGAGTATCTACAACGCCATGCCGGTAGAGGGCGTTGAAGCACTCATCAGCTTTATGCGTGACTTCGAACAGAAGCACAGCTAACGGTATCTTTTATACATCTGAACAGAACCTAACAAGAACAACGCTATGACCACTTTTGATGCAAAAAAACTTGCCAATGTTGGCGTACGAAATCTGCAACCGTACCAAGCTGGCAAACCCATTGAAGAACTTGAGCGCGAGCTAGGCATTACCGATATTGTCAAGCTGGCTTCAAATGAAAACCCTTTAGGCTTAAGCTCTAAGGTCCGCGCGGCACTACAAGAGACCCTATCAGGTCTAGCGCGCTACCCTGATGCCAACGGCTTTTACTTAAAAAGCAAACTGGCGAAAAAGTTTGGCTTAGCCACCAACCAAATCACGCTGGGTAATGGTTCGAATGACTGTTTAGAATTGGTGGCACGCACTTTTGTTGATGCCAGCCACGAAGTAATTTTCTCGCAGCATGCGTTTGTGGTGTATCCATTAGTGACGCAAGCTATTGGAGCCAAAGGTGTCGCCGTGCCCGCGAAAGATTATGGTCATGATCTTGACGCTATGGCGGCGGCCATTACCCCGAAGACGCGGATGATTTTTATTGCCAACCCAAACAATCCGACGGGGACCTTCCTAACTGCGGCTGAACTTGCTGACTTTCTCGCCAAGGTACCGAGTGATGTGTTGGTGGTGCTTGATGAAGCCTATTATGAATATGTACCCGAAGCTGAACGCGCGCCATCATTTGAGTGGTTACAAGACTATCCGAATCTGTTAGTCAGTCGAACCTTCTCAAAAGCCTATGGTTTGGCAGGTCTGCGCGCGGGCTACATGGTCTCGCATCCAGACGTTGCCGACTTGATGAATCGGGCTCGGCAACCGTTCAACATGAATAGCCTCAGTTTGCGCGCGGCAGAAGTCGCCCTCGACGATGAGGATTACCTGCAACAGTCGGTGGCGGTCAATGCTGCCGGAATGGAACAGTTAATGACGTTCTGTGATAAACACGGCTTAGCTTACATTCCTTCGCATGGTAATTTCTTGACCATTGAAGTTGGTGAGCACGCTGCTGAACTTTATCAAAAGCTATTGGAGGCTGGGGTCATTGTACGCCCGGTGGCGGGTTACGAGTTACCACATCACTTGCGCGTAAGCATTGGCTTACCCGAAGAGAATGAAGCCTTCATGCGCGCTATGGAGAACTTGCTGTAACGTGGAAAAGTTGCGCCTACAGGGCCTTAAGCGCTGTCAGGGAACAGTCGACTTACCCGGCTCGAAAAGTATCGCTAATCGCGCATTACTGATGGCAGCACTGTGTCGTAGCGAGCAGGTTACCGAACTGCGGCACATGCTGCGGAGTGACGACACAGAGCGCATGTTAGAAGCGCTCAGCGCGCTCGGCGTAGTGGTCGAAGAGTTAACGCCCACAACCTTACGCGTGCACGGCTGCGGTGGCCAATGGCCACAACAACCGAGCGAGCTCTATCTGGGTAACGCTGGTACCGCAATGCGGCCGCTCACGGCAGTAATGGCAGCGACCACAGCGCAACCCATAGTCTTGACTGGCGATGCGCGCATGCAGGAGCGGCCTATTGCCGATCTCACGCGTGCGCTCAGCCAAGGTGGGGCAAGGATCAACTTTTTGCACAATCAAGGTTATCCGCCGCTTGAGTTGCTCAGCACCATGTCGGGTGGGCGCATTCAGGTCAATGGCAGCGCCTCGAGCCAGTATATTTCTGCCTTATTGATGGCCTTGCCATTGTTACCCCAAGACAGCGAGCTCGAATTGATCGGTGAGGTGGTCTCGTGGCCGTATATCGAACTCACCCTCGCCATGCTCGCCAGTTTTGGCATCGACATCGTGCAACATTCAGAGCAGCGATTTACGATTAAAGGCCAGCAACACTACCAATCGCCGGAACATTATTGGATTGAGGGTGATGCCAGTGCTGCCAGTTATTGGCTAGCCGCGGGTGTGCTTGGTGGGGGGCCATTGACCGTGCAAGGGGTGGGCCGTAAAAGCATCCAAGGCGATATTGCTTTTGTTGACTACCTGCGTGCTATGGGCGGCAAGGTCGAACTTCATGATGAGCATGCCGTCGTAAGTGGCGGTGAACTGCGTGGCCTTGATGCCGATCTCAATGCTATTCCCGATGCCGCAATGACCTTTGCCACACTGGCGTTGTTTGCGAAAGGTGAAACCTGTATTCGCAACATTGCGAATTGGCGCATTAAAGAAACCGATCGTTTAAACGCTATGGCGACGGAATTACGCAAGTGTGGCGCAGAGGTGGAAGAGGGACCTGATTATATCCGCATAAAACCACCCCAAGAACTGCAAAACGCGACCATTGAAACCTATGACGATCACCGGATGGCCATGTGTTTCTCACTGTTAGGCTTCAGTAGCGCTGGTGTTACTATTCTCGATCCGCTTTGCTGCGCCAAAACCTATCCTGACTATTTCATAGAGTTTGCGCGTCTTTGTCACTAAGTCTTTGTCGCTAAAATAGTGCGCTATTTGGGACGATTTTTGCAAACTGTCATTAACGCTTCTGTAAAGCTTCATCTAATTGAGATGCAATTTTCTGGCAAATCCGTATAATTGCGGCGCTTTTAGTTGCTAGAGGATGCTATGACCGATTCGATTCCCGTGATTACCATTGACGGCCCTGGTGGGGCTGGCAAGGGCACAGTCAGCCGCATTTTAGCGGAAAGTCTGGGCTGGCACTTGCTTGACAGTGGTGCTATCTACCGCGTGCTAGCGCTTGCTGCGCTGCATCATGATTTCGCGCCGGAAGATGAAGAAAGCTTGGTCGCCTTAGCGAGCAACCTCGATGTCAAATTCGAGGTGGAAAGTGACGAATCGCTCACCCATATCATTCTTGAAGGCGAAGATGTGACCATGTCGATTCGCACAGAAGCTGTGGGTAGCATGGCCTCAAAAATAGCGGCTTTACCCCGTGTTCGCGAAGCTTTACTACGCCGCCAACGCGCCTTTAAGGAGCTGCCAGGTTTAATTGCCGATGGTCGCGATATGGGCACTGTGGTGTTCCCTAGCGCCGCGGCGAAAGTTTTCTTAACGGCAAGTGCCGAAGAAAGGGCCGAACGCCGCTACAAACAATTGCTCGAGAAAGGTTTTACTGCTAAAATCGACCAATTAATCGCCGAAATCAAAGAACGTGATGAACGCGATGCGAATCGAGCGGTAGCGCCCATGAAAGCGGCCGACGATGCGCTTTATGTAGATTCAACAGATTTGAGCATCGATGAAGTGGTGGATCAAATCTTACGCTTTGCCCATGGCAAGCTAAAAAATACTGAGAAGGCAAGCTCGTAAACTTGCCAACTTAGGGGTCTGTAGCATGGATGCAAACAGATAGATTTTAACAACCCCATCTCACAGGATTGTTTGGTGGATGTACTTAACTGAAGTAAGTTAACTCATATGACCGAAAATTTTGCACAACTGTTTGAAGAAAGCCTCAAAGAGGTCGAAACCCGCCCAGGTTCTATCGTTAAAGGTACTGTCGTTGCGATCAACCGTGACGTTGTATTGGTTGACGCTGGCCTGAAATCTGAAAGTGCTATTCCAGTAGAGCAATTCCGTAACGCTGAAGGCGAAGTTGAAATCAACATTGGCGATCAAGTCGACGTTGCTTTGGACGCCGTAGAAGACGGTTTCGGCGAGACGATTTTGTCACGCGAGAAAGCCAAGCGTCACGAAGCATGGTTGCAGTTGGAAAAAGCCTACGAAGACCAAGAGACTGTTACCGGTGTTATCAGCGGTAAAGTTAAAGGTGGTTTCACAGTTGATCTAGGTGGCGTACGTGCGTTCTTGCCAGGTTCATTGGTAGACGTTCGTCCAGTTCGCGAAACTGCACACTTAGAAAACAAAGATTTAGAATTCAAAGTGATCAAGCTTGACCAGAAGCGCAACAACGTTGTTGTTTCACGTCGTGCTGTTATCGAAACTGAAAACAGTGCTGAGCGCGAAGAGCTGCTCGAAAGCTTGCAAGAAGGCCAAGAAGTTAAGGGTATCGTTAAGAACCTTACTGACTACGGTGCGTTCGTTGATTTGGGCGGCGTCGATGGCTTGTTGCACATCACTGATATGGCTTGGAAGCGCGTTAAGCACCCAAGCGAAGTTGTTAATGTTGGTGACGAAATCAACGTTAAAGTACTTAAGTTTGACCGTGAGCGCACGCGCGTTTCACTTGGCCTCAAGCAATTGGGCGAAGATCCATGGTCAGATATTGCAGCACGTTATCCAGAAGGTCACCGTCTGCAAGGTCGCGTAACTAACTTGACTGACTACGGCTGCTTCGTTGAAATCGAAGAAGGCGTTGAAGGTTTGGTTCACGTTTCTGAAATGGATTGGACCAACAAGAACGTTCACCCATCTAAAGTTGTTAACTTGGATGACGTTGTTGAAGTTATGGTTCTTGAAATCGACGAAGAGCGTCGCCGTATTTCACTTGGCTTGAAACAGTGTAAGCCTAACCCTTGGGAAGAGTTCGCGAAGAACTTCAACAAAGGTGAAAAAGTTAGCGGTAAGATCAAGTCAATCACTGACTTCGGTATCTTCATCGGTCTTGATGGCGGCATCGACGGTTTGGTTCACTTGTCAGATCTTAGCTGGAATGCTGCTGGCGAAGAAGCTGTACGTGAATTCAAGAAAGGTGACGAAATCACTGCTGTGGTCTTGCAAGTCGATGCAGAGCGTGAGCGAATCTCTTTAGGCGTCAAGCAATTAGAAGAAGATCCGTTCAACAATTATCTGGCAGCCAATAAAAAAGGTGCTATTGTTACAGGTAAGGTCATCGAAGTTGATGCCAAGGGCGCTAAAGTCGAACTTGCTGAAAGCGTTGAAGGTTACATCCGCGTTGCTGACATTTCACGTGACCGCATCGAAGATGCTACCACTGAATTGAAAGTTGGTGACGAAGTCGAAGCTCGCTTCATGGGCGTTGACCGCAAGAACCGTACCTTGAGCTTGTCTATCAAAGCGAAAGACGAAGCTGAAGAGAAAGAAGCTCTTGAGTCAGTGAACAAGCAAGACGAAGGCGACTTCAGTAACGCAATGGCTGAAGCTTTCAAAGCAGCGAAAAGCGACGACTAAGACAAACGTGCACTCGGTATTGACGCAACACAGAGGAGCTTAAGATGACGAAATCCGAACTGATTCAACAGTTAACGGGCTTGTATCCAGAGCTTTCTCCGCGTCAAGTTGAAGATGCGGTGAAAGAACTTATCGAACAGATGGCTCAGCAGCTTGCTGGGGGCGATCGAATCGAAATCCGAGGATTTGGTAGTTTTTCACTGCATTACCGAGCGCCGCGTGTCGGCCGTAATCCGAAAACTGGTGAAAAGGTCGAGCTTGATGGTAAACATGTGCCACATTTCAAGCCAGGCAAAGAGCTACGTGAACGCGTAGATAACATCAGTTAATCGGGCGGCAATTTCGCGTCGAGTTCAGCAAAACGGCATGCTATAGTAAAGCATGCCGTTTTTTTATGAGTTGCGCTCAAACTAAGCACTAGGACTTATAATGCTGCGTTTTATATTCATTGGTCTTCCCTTACTTATCTTATTTTTATTGGCGGTTGCCTTTGGCGCGCTTAATAAACAAGCCATTTCATTTAATTTTATAATTGGTGAGATGACCCTACCTGTTTCGGTTTTAACAGGTCTTTTTATCGGTTTAGGCTTTTTGCTTGGGCTTGCCGCCATGTCAGCCAAGCAGGTCGCTTTACGGAATGAAAATCGCAAGTTGCGTAAACAAGTGATCAAGCGCGAGAGTCCGAATGCTTGAATTGTTGTTCTTGCTACTCCCGGTTGCAGCCGCCTACGGTTGGTTTATGGGACGCAATAGCGTCCGTAACGAAGATCGGCGTGAGCAAGAAGAGTTCTCTAAGCAGTACGTTACCGGGCTTAACCTCCTGTTATCGGACCAACCGGACAAAGCTGTTGACCTTTTTATTCAGCTACTTGATGTGGATACCGATACCCTTGAGACCCATTGGACTTTAGGTAAGTTGTTCCGTCGCCGAGGCGAGGTCGACCGGGCGATTAAAATCCATCAAAACCTAACTTCGCGGCCCACCATAAGTGAACGCCAGCGCCGTTTGGCGATGTTTGAGCTAGGTTTAGATTATTTGGCCGCAGGTATTTTTGATCGCGCCGAAGAAATGCTGGTAGCGATGCAAAATGACAAGGAGTTTGCTGAGCCTTGTCAGCGGTACTTATTAGAACTTTATGAATCCACCCATGAATGGGATAAAGCCATCAAGGTCGCGCTCAAACTTGCTCGCCGAGATAGCAGTGCGGAACCCTTAGTTGCGCAGCTTTATTGCGAATTAGCCAGTTTACAAGATGACCCAGAGCTCAGTGAGAAGTATTACCAAAAGGCACGCAAGCACGAACCTGACAACGTACGTGCCGCTTTAGCGCTCGGGCGCATGTGGTACGAGCAAGGCGCACATGCGAAAGCGCAGAAGATTCTGATGAGCATTTTGGACGCAGATCCGGCTTTTATTTCTGAAGCTTTACCTATTTTGCAAGCCTGTTTTGAAAGTCAGCATGACGAAGTTGGCTTTATTCAGTTTTTGCATAAATGCGTAAGTGAAGCCAATTCAACCACCGCAGCGATGCTCCTTTCTGAAGCTATTGCGAAAACCAGCTCAATTGAAGAAGCCGAGCAGTTTATGCAATCAGCCTTGTTGCGTAACCCGACCATGAAAGGCTTTCATCAATTGATGGACTTTCATATTCGTGCTGCCGATGTAGGGCGTGCAAGGGACAGCTTACAGATGCTGCAAAAGCTTGTGCAACAGCAACTGCAACAGCGACCGAAATACCGTTGTCGACATTGTGGCTTTGCCGGCAGCACACTTTATTGGCATTGCCCCTCATGCCGTGTGTGGGGCGAAATTAAACCTATAACTGGATTAGATGGAGATTAAATGACTACTCAGCCGTTGGTTTTCGTGGCCCTTGATTATCCCAACGCCGAAACAGCCTATCCGTTAGTTGATCAGCTTGATCCCAAACAATGTGGTTTGAAAGTTGGCAAAGAACTTTTTACCGCTGCCGGACCAGACTTTGTGCGCGAACTTGTCGCGCGGGGATTTAAAGTCTTTTTGGACCTCAAATTTCATGATATTCCAAACACCGTTGCTAAAGCCGTGCGCGCGGCTGCTGAACTTGGCGTCTATATGGTGAATGTGCATGCCTCAGGCGGGGAGCGGATGCTGAGTGCCGCACGCGAAGCCTTGCAAGATTTACCAGAACCGCCGTTACTGATTGCCGTAACCGTATTGACCAGTATGACCGATGAGGATTTACAGGCGGTTGGTATCACCGTGTCAGTGCGTGAGCAGGTGTCCCGTTTGGCACAATTAAGTAAAGCCTGCGGGTTAGACGGCGTGGTGTGTTCGGCACAAGAAGCAGCGATGTTACAAGCGCAATGCGGCACGGACTTTGCCCTCGTGACCCCGGGCATCCGCCCCGAGGGCAGCGCACAAGGCGATCAACGCCGAATCATGACGCCAGCGCAAGCTGCGGAGCAGGGCATTCAGTATTTAGTGATTGGCCGTCCTATTACCCAAGCAGCGGATCCAGCTCAGGCGCTTGAACAAATACTGCATTCTCTTACAGCTTAATCCGTTATCACAAGTCGCTTTTCTTAAGTGGCGCCGCTAAGCTTCTTGTACTGCATTTGCAGTGTCATTTATGAGTTACTACAAGGAGCTTAGCTTATGTTACGGAAAACTCTTTTGACCGTCGCGCTGCTTGGTACGGTCGCGACTTCTACGGTCAATGCAGGACCCATGCTGACCACAGTGAAACCCACACAGCCCATCCAAGCGGTCCAACCCGAAATCGTCAAAGTGAATATCAACACTGCATCGGCTGCAGAGTTGGCGATGTCGCTGACCGGTGTGGGCCAGCGCCGAGCCGAGGCGATCATTGCTTTGCGTGAGCAGCTTGGCGGCTTCAGCGATGCAAATCAACTGATGCAGGTCAAGGGAATTGGGCCCCGCTTAATCGAACTTAATAAAGAGCGCATTGAGCTCTAGTTGTCTCCCCCTAGTTGGGCAAGTTTGGCGAGACGGCGGTTATGTAGCCATGCGGCAAGGATGCCAAAAAGGATACCAAGGCCATGTAATAGCCAGATGTGCTGAACTTGTCCAGCTACCAAGAAGCTCTCCCAGAGCCCTATAAACTCCGCAAACCATTTGCCTGCGACTAACATGAGTGCAAGAAACATAAGCTTGCGTTGCGCAGGGGTCTCAGCGCTTTGTAGTTCGAGTAGGAGTCCCATGGTCAACAAACCATGATTGACGATAGATAGCCCGACAAAGTGCTGGTTAAAGCCGAAGGCGGTTAGAACAACGCCACTACCGATGGTGATGATCATCAACGCATTCAAAAAGGTGCGTACAGTAAAGTAATTGGCGAACAACAGCGTAAGCATTGCAAAGGCGAGGCCATTGAGCAACCAATGCAGTTGGGTAAGGTGCAGAAAGTGCGCCGTCAGTAAACGCCAAGGTTCTTGCCATACACGATCAGGTGCGAAATCGAAGGTATCGAGTAAGGCTGTGTACTCAAACTGAAAGTAGTAGGCCCATGCGCAGATAATAACGAGCATGAGGCCAGTTAAAAGGACTTGAATGCGATCAGACATAGGTCGTAGATATACCTTTCGCCGTTGTGATAACAGGTTAAGACCTTTATGATAGAAGCCTGTCTAGACCCTGTAAACTGTTATCAACAGCAAAGGAAGAATTATGAAACCGAAGATGTTGGCGGTCTTGCTGTTCACTTCAGCATTCGCGCTCACTGGTTGCGCGGATGCGAGCCAAGAACAAGCGCAACGTGATAAGCGTGAACCCGAAGCTGCAACTGGCGTCATTGCTAAAGCGGCAGTGCTGGCAAACGATTATATGGTTGCTGCAGCAACGCCGCAGGCGGCCGCTGCTGGGCGTGAGATCCTCGCCGAAGGCGGCAGTGCCATTGATGCTGCGGTCGCTGTACAAGCGATGCTAACGCTTACGGAGCCGCAGTCATCGGGGATTGGTGGTGGTGCGTTTATTTTGTACTGGGATAATCAAAGTAAGCAACTCTATACCATTGATGCAAGGGAGAAAGCGCCTGCAAGTGCTGGTCCCGATCTTTTCCTTAACGACGATGGACAACCACCGGAGAACTTTTGGGACGCGGTGATTGGCGGCCGCTCTGTGGGCACACCGGGTGTACTTAAAGGCCTGGAACTGGCTCATAAACGTTGGGGACAAGCGGAATGGGCGGATCTTTTTACCAGCACTATACAAGCGGCAGAAGAAGGTTTTACTGTGTCGCCGCGTTTGCAACGCTTGTTAGAAATGGAGTTGAACCCAGGCTTGCCTAACATGGCTGCCGGAGCCGAATATTTTTACCCTAACGGTGAAGCCTTGCAAGCGGGCACAACCAAACAAAACCCTGAACTTGCTTGGGCCTTACGGTTGGTTGCAGAGCAAGGGACCGACGCTTTTTACCAGGGACCTATTGCGGAGAAAATTGTCGCTGCTGTTAATTCCAGTGAAGTTTCACCGGGACTGCTAACCCTCGAAGATCTCGCTAATTACGAAGCTATTGTGCGCGAGCCAGTGTGTAATGGTTATCGTGTTTACACTGTTTGTGGTATGGGGCCGCCGAGCTCTGGAGGCCTCACAGTGTTGCAAATCTTAGGCATCCTAGAAAATTTCCCGGTGGCGAACTGGCAACCAGAGAGTGTTGAATTTGCGCATCATTTCACGCAAGCTTCGCGCTTAGCTTTTGCCGATCGAAACCGCTACATTGCTGACAGTGATTTTGTTGATGTGCCTATGCAGCATATGCTGCAAAAGAGCTATCTCGCTGAACGTTCGCGGCGCATTGGCAATCGTGACTTGAGTAAAGCGGTACCAGGTGAGTTTAAATCCTTTGCGCTAGCTGATGATCAATCGCCGGAATTTCCGAACACCAGTCATATTTCGATTGTTGATGCGCAAGGTAACGCCATCTCCATGACGACTAGTATTGAAATGGGCTTTGGCTCAGCGGTCATGGCCAGTGGTTTCCTACTGAATAACCAACTGACAGATTTTTCCTTAGTGCCAACTGCGGACGGTAAACTCATTGCTAATCGCGTGCAAGGTAGTAAACGTCCGCGTAGTTCAATGTCACCAACCATGGTATTCGATGCTGAAGGGGATGACTTGCTACATGTGGTCGGCTCGCCCGGTGGGGCTCGGATTATTAATTATGTCGCACAAACCTTGGTCGGCCTATTGGATTGGGAGCTGAACATGCAGCAGGCGATAGACCTACCGCATGTAACCAACCTTAATAATTACACGGCTCTGGAAAAGGGGACACCGATGGCTGATTTGCAAAAGAAATTAAAACGCAAAGGCCACGAAGCACGAGTCACTGACCTGAATAGTGGTCTCCACGGCATCTCAGTTTTGCCAGAGGGACGCCTTCTTGGTGGCGCAGATCCACGCCGCGAAGGCGTGGCGCTGGGTGCTAAAGACTAGTCCTTTTTAACCTGCGGAATATAGTCCGCATAGCCTTCGGCAGCCATGTCTTCAAGCGGAACGAAGCGCATGGCTGCTGAATTCATGCAATACCGCAAACCCGTTGGCTCCGGGCCATCTTCAAAGACATGGCCTAAATGCGAGTCGGCATAACGGCTGCGTACTTCAATACGGGTCATGAACCAAGAGCGATCCTTTTTGGTCACCACGTAGTCATCGTTGATGGGTTTGGTAAAACTTGGCCAACCCGTACCTGATTCGAATTTGTCTGCTGAGGAAAAAAGCGGCTCTCCGCTGACGATATCCACATAGATACCTTGCCGTTCCTCATCCCAATACTCGTTTTGGAAGGCGCGTTCAGTTTTATTTTGTTGCGACACCGCATACTGCATTGGCGTGAGTCGCTCTTTAAGAACTTCGTCACTTGGCTTTTCAAAGTCGTCAAAGTTCATTTCTGACCTCTTGTCTGCTGCTGGCTCTGGTTCGATGTCATTGGTGAAGCTGGTAAAGTCGACCTCATAATTGTCGCCCCAAGCTTTTTCGGTGAATTGGAAGCGTCCCGAATTATTAGTGTAAACCCAGTAACGCACAGGATTCTTGCGGTAATAATCCTGATGATAGTCCTCGGCGCGATATAATGTCGTAAAGGGTTCAATAGGGATGACCACAGGTTCGTCGTAGAGGCGCATGGCTTCTAATTGCAAGCGCTCGCGCTGGGCGATGCTTTGTTGCATTTCATTGTGATAATAAATCACCGGGCGATACTGTTGACCGCGATCGACAAACTGTCCTTCTAGATCGGTGGGGTCCATCATGCGCCAGAAGGCTTGAATCAGTCCTGTATATGAAACAACGTCAGGGTCGTAATAAACTTGCACCGCCTCAGTGTGCCCGGTTGCGCCGCGTGAAACTTGCTCATAGGTTGGATCTACCTCTTCACCGCCAGCATAACCAGACACGGCTTCCCGCACTCCGGGAACCTCTTCAAAAGCTTTCTCTACACACCAAAAACAGCCACCCGCAAAAGTTGCGACGCGTTCTTCTGCTGCGAGGCTTGTGGGGCTGAACCACAGAACTGCGGTACTCGCCCCAAGTATTACTAACTTCGCTATACTGCTACTCATGCAACCTCCACATCGTGGTTACCTTAGTTCGCAGCGAGTTGCTCCCGAAGTTGTCGCATAAAGGTATGAATGCGATCGGCGTTTTTACCAACATCACTGCGTCCGACTCTAGACTTACTACGAACATCAATGCGAACTTGATCAGCCTGTGCGATTAAACGAATCACTACATCGTCCTTAAAGCCAAACCAAAAGGTGGTATCGGTGGCTTCAATACGGCCCTCGGTTAAATCGCTAGCAACCAATTGCCAGCCCAAATCATTAACAACGGCTAACGCTGCTTGAAAAACGCGTTGGTATTCGTTGTCGAGCATTAATGGCTGAATCGAAGGGTAAGCTTCGCGTTGCTGTTCAGCGGTTTCTTCGCCAGCATAATCGACTGGGTTTGGCGCGTCAGCGCGAAGCTTGGCAATATCAACAAACGCCGGTGGATTCTCTAGGTCGGTTGATATATCGTGAATTGCAGGAACTGAGCGCGCTGTTTGTAACTGTTGGAAAGGCAAGTAAAAGCTAATAAAGCCAATCACCGCGGCGAAAGTCAGCACGGCCAAGCGCAGCCCGCGAGGGCGTTGCCAGATAAGGTAAATAACAATAAGGACTGTCGCTGCTACGCCAAGATAGGCAGCCCAGCGCAATACGGTAAAGGCAATGCCTAACTCTGCCCACTGCAAACGATAGAGAGGGCCGGCAATTAATAGCAGGAAACCAGCTAGAATGCCGATGATGGCTAATAGTGAACCCAGTTTACGAATCATGACGCGCTCCAGTTATTATAATGTGTCGGTTACGTGCAAGACTATACTCTAGATCAATCGTGAAGGAAGACCTAATCCGGTGAAGCAATTTAAGTTCGTCTTGGCGGCTCTTGTGCTTATGCAAGTGATGGCTGCGCAAGCACAGCAACTAACACCTGTGCGCTTTTATGCCTGGGCGGGTTCAGCCGAAGTGAATGCCTATATTCAGTGGGCACAGCAAGAGCTCGCAGCCAAAGAAAGTATCGATTTACAGCATGTTAAAGTCGCCGATATTAGTGAATCTGTTGCGCTTTTACGTGCGGATTCAGGCGCAACGCGGGCGATTGATTTACTTTGGATTAACGGCGAAAACTTCGCTGCACTCAAGCGGGCCAATGAACTTGTTGGTGACCTGCCGACAAAAGTGGCAAACAGCCAATTACTCCGTGATGACCTAAGCTGGCAAGTGGATTTCGGTACCGAGGTAGATGGCTATGAATTACCTTGGGGCATAGCACAGCTTCAGTTGATTCTGCGTAAATCATACCTCGCGCCTGCGCAACGGGTACTAACGCCACAGCAACTGTTGCAGTTAGCGCAGCAACACCCAGAACGGTTTAGTTACCCCAAGCCGCCTTCTTTCCACGGAACCAGTTGGCTGAAAGCTTTAGCGTTTCAACTCGTGGCGGAGCCGAGTTTATTGGCGCAGCCGGTAAATCCAAAAGTCAGTGACCGCGTGCTTGCACCACTTTGGAGTTACCTTGATCAATTGCATCCTTACCTTTGGCAAGAGGGAAAGGAGTTTCCGGTAAGCGCAGGGCGACAACGGCAGCTTTACAATCAGGGTGTCCTTGATAACAGTATTACCTTTAACCCAAATGAAGTTCGTGCCTTGCAGTTACAATACAAGCTCGCCCCAGATGCGAGGAATGTAAGTATTGGTGCTCAAGCTCTCACCAACTTTCATTACTTGGCGATTCCGCGCAGCAGCGAACGCCAAACGGCCGCGCTAAAGGTGATTAATTTTCTGCTAAGTCCGTTAGCACAAGCACGTAAGGCGAGCGCTTCTGGTTGGGCCGACCCAAGTGTGATTGACCTCCAGCAGGGCGCTGATGGTGCGGCCAGTCCGCTGGTCGCCAGTCACCCCGAGCCGCATGTGTCTTGGAACACCGTCCTAGAGCAACAATGGCTGCAAAGGTATCAACGGTGAGGCCTTTAGGGTTTTTCCTGTGGTTCGTCGTGGTGGGCTTTTTTGTGCTGCCTTGGGCTTTGGCATCAACCGGCTTGAGTGCGCAGTTACCATGGTTAGGCGCTGAGCTTTGGGCGTACCCTGGAATCACCCAGGTGATTCGCCAGTCATTGCTGGTCGGTATAACGGCGACTATTGTCAGTACCTTGCTGGCAAGTCTCATCATGTATGCCGAACACCACCGACCAAGCAAACTTTGGGCTTTGACCTTTACCGCCCCGCATCTTGCTTTTACCGTTGCATTTTTATGGCTATTTACCCCATTTGCTTGGTTTGATCGTGTTCTACCCGGCACTTGGGGCGGACTTGAACAGCAATCATTGCTGACCCTCACGGTACTTCTTATCATTAAGGAAACACCTTTTTTGGTGGTGTTAGGACGGCAACAATTAGTCCAGTTGCCTTACCTGCAATGGCTTACCCAAGCGCAAAGTCTTGGTGCTTCGACGTGGCATAGTTGGTGGTTAGTGGTCTTTCCGGCATGGCTAAGGGCGATGCGCTTGCTACTTATTGCCGTCGCTGTCTACAGTGTTGGCGTGGTTGATATCGCCTTTTTGGCTGGCCCGCTCAACCCGCCACTGGCGGGACCTTTGCTCGTCAATTGGCAACAACAGTTTGACGCTGCTACTGAGCTCTTAGCGGCACAAGGCCTATGGCTGTTGATCGGACTTACGGCAGTTCTTATTGCTTGGGTCTATGGTCAAGAAGCGCTGTTGCGTGGTATCTGCACCTGGCAACTAAGGCGTCGAGCTGCGCATCGGTCACGTTTAAGCAGCGCTACCGCCAACGCCTTTGTCGCTAGCTTACGCTGGTTATTGTTCGCTGCGAGTATTGCCAGTGGGCTGGCTCTGCTGGCAATGAGTTTTGGCCAGGGGTGGTTTTATCCCGCATGGTTACCTTCGCACTGGTCATGGCAAAGCGCGCACGATAGCTTTTTGCGCTTACTACCGCAATTGTTCACAACCTTAGTCTTGGCGTTGCTGAGCGCAACTCTAGTCGTGGCACTGTTGATCAGTGTTCGCGAATGGCAGCGCAGGCACGCCCGTGAATTGCCCGATCTAGTGTTTATTGCCGCGTTACTTTTACCGCAAACAGCCTTGGTGCTCGCTTGGTTACATGCTCGAGCAGTACCGTTAACCGCCGTCTCTGAACAAGTGGCATGGTGGCTAACACTCTACGCGCATACCTGGTTTGCTTTTGCCTATGCCTATTTAAGTTATGCGCCGGCAGAGCGGGCGGTAACGCAAGATCACCTGCTGAGTGGACGCAGTTTAGGCTTTAGTTATTGGCGCAGTTGGTGGTATTTCAAACGGCCCGCACTGATGCCTGCATTGGCTTATGCGTTTTTGGTAAGCTTTTTAGTGAGTATTGCCCAATACGTGCCAACGCTATTGCTCGGACAGGGGTACGTTAGTACCTTGACCACTGAGTTAGTGGTATTGAGCTCCGGGGCAGAACTGCAGGCGCCAGCAGTTGCAGCAGCTTTATTATGGTTACTGGCACTGTTAGCGATCGTCTTTCTGGGGCAGGGCGTAAGTAGATGGCGAGGGAGGAATTCTTAGGTGAGACGTCGACCATGAACGATAATACAGCAACGACAACGCAAGTTGCTTTAGGGGCCTGTGAAATACAATGGCAGCAGGGTCCACAGATTCGATTGCCCCAGCTAAGTTTGGCCGCCGGCGAAACTTTAGGGGTGATGGGACCAAGCGGCTGCGGCAAGTCGACCTGGCTCCGCTGGTTACTCGGCGTTAAACAGGACTATGTAACCCTCAGTGGTACGCTTGCGATCGGCGGGCGCGTGCTCGATAAATTACCTATTGAAGAGCGTAACATCGGTTTAGTCATGCAGGAACAAGCATTATTCCCCCACTATAATGTGGCGGATAACCTTGCCTTTGCCTTAGCTAGGCAAAAATTATCAGCGAAGACCAGGCAGCGCTTGATCGCTGAACAACTCAATTTAATTGGCTTGCAAGGTTATGAGCTACGCCGCCCAGGTGAACTCAGTGGCGGTGAACGAGCGCGAGTTGCCTTGTTACGCGCGGTACTGGCAAAGCCGCAGCTCATCCTCCTTGACGAGCCTTTTAATGGACTTGACCAAGCGCGTCGGCAACAGGTGTGCGACTGGACCTACGATTTTTTACGCCAACATGGCATAGCTGCCATTATTGTGAGTCACGAGCAAAGTGATTTGGCGCATGCGCAACAGCAGTTGCAATGGCCGCAGCCGCAAAGTGAAGCGAGTCATTATGATTGATGCATTCCTGTATCGTGGTCTACAACCAAGTCTTGAGCGCCTAGCTAGGCCATTGGTTCGTCTAGGATTCAGCGCCAACCAGATGACCCTTGCGGGTTTTGTTGTTGGTATGTGTGCGGTACCGGCCCTCGCGTTCGAACACTATTGGTTGGCGTTGCTGTGTATTGCGCTCAATCGACTTAGCGATGGCCTTGATGGGGCGATGGCGCGACAAACCCAACGCACCGACGCTGGTGGCTATTTAGATAGCGTCTGCGACTTTTTGTTTTACATGGCCATTCCGCTGGGTTTCTTACTTGCTGCGCCAAGCCAAAATGCGGTCGCGGCAGGTTTCCTAATGCTCAGTTTTATGGGGACTGGCGCGACATTTTTAGCCTTTGCAGTGCTCGCCAGTAAACATGGCATCGAGAATCCGCGCTACCCCAATAAATCATTACATTACATGGGTGGTCTCACGGAGGGCTTTGAAACCATAGTGGCTTTTGTAGTGTTCTGTTTATGGCCAAGTGGCTTTGTTTACAGTGCAAGCGTGTTTGCAGCACTCTGTGCGTTCACCGCTGTTACCCGTCTGTATCATGGTTTTCGGACGCTGCGTCAGGCCGAGCAGCAGGCTGCCGAAAAGGTATCGCCAACAGATAGCTAAGTTTGGCGCCATCTCGCGTCGCAGGGTATTCTTTTAAGCCGATGTTGATGCCGTCAGAACCTTTGGTTGGCTGTGCCGTATAACTGCCGAACAAACGATCCCAAAGCGACAAATTAAAACTAAAGTTACTGTCTGTTTCGCGTGGGATTTGGCTGTGATGAATGCGATGCATTTCTTGCGTAACGATCAATGCTCGTACGGGGTGCTCCAGGCGGCGCGGTAGCGCGACATTGCCATGGTTGAACAATGATGTGGCATTCAAAATGATTTCAAAGAGCAGTACCGTAATGGGCGCGATGCCAAACGCGACGACCACGGCCATTTTGATAAGCATACTCAATAGTATTTCGAGCGGATGAAAACGTAAGCCAGTGGTGGTATCGAAATCCGCATCGGCATGATGCATACGATGGACCCGCCAGAGCAAAGGGATCCTGTGGAACAATCGGTGCTGCCAATAAATGGCACAATCAAGGACTAAAAAGCCAATGGCGGCCGTGAGCCACAATGGCCATTCAAGTCGCTGTAAAAGTCCAAAGTTCTGCTCTTGCGCCCATAGCGCAGCGCCGATAGCGCCGGCCGGGATAAGAAGACGTAGTGCCAGCGTATTGATGGCGACAATACCGAGGTTGGCAGGCCAGCGTTGGCGCATTGGCAAGCGTGCCTGCCGTTTGGGCTGTTTGTACTCCCACAGAAGCATAAGCAAAAACACGCCAACGAAGCACCCGAGCCGCCACCAGACCTCGGTCGCCATAGCCTCTTAATCTACCTGTTTGGGTTGGTGATTGGCATAAGGCGGCCAACCTAGGGTTTGCCCGGCAAGTAGGTGCAAGTGAATGTGGTAAACCGACTGACCACCATCTTCGTTACAATTCATCACAACTCGGTAGCCGTCTTTAGCAAAGCCATGTTGCTGGGCAATTTTTCGCGCGACCACAAACAAATGCCCGACGAGTTCGCGATCGTCCTCGTCAATGTCATTAATCGTAGCGATCGGCTTTTTCGGAATGATTAACAAATGCACAGGCGCTTGCGGATTGATGTCTTTGAACGCAAGGCTCTGATCGTCCTCATAGACAATCTCTGCAGCGATTTCGCGATTGATGATTTTGTCAAAAATCGTTGGATTACTCATAACTTACCTCACTTGGCCTGAACTCTATAAAGCTCATAGTAGCCAACTCAACCTCTGAGCACTAGCCCTTTCAGGTACAGAGATTCTGGGAAATTGGTTCGCACCGGATGATCCGCGCCCTGAAATAAACGCTCGATAATATGCAACGGACGTTTCGCATCAAGTGCGGCGTCGGCAACTACTTTTTGAAAGAGTTCGTTACTTAACAAACCAGAGCACGAAAAGGTGAGTAATGTGCCACCTGGATTGAGCAGCTTGCACGCCATCATATTGATGTCTTTATAGCCGCGACAGGCGCTCATCAAGTTGGCTTTGCTGTCGACAAACTTTGGCGGATCCAAGACGATGGTGTCGAAGCGTTCACCGCGGTGATGAAAATCGCGTAGAGCCTGAAACACATCCTGCTGTAGGTTCGTTAGACTGGCGAGTTCGAGCTGATTGCGTTGATGGTTGGCGGTCGCCTGTGCCAATGCAGTTGCGGAAACATCCAGATTAACAACTTCGGTGGCTCCGGCTTTTGCCGCAAATAGACCAAAACCGCCACTGTAGCTGAATGCATTCAATACACGTTTGTTTTTGCTGTACTTTTGAATAGCCAATCGACTGTCGCGTTGGTCAAGGTAATAGCCAGTTTTGTGGCCTTGAGTGATGTCTATGCCAAGTTCTAAGCCGTTTTCTTGGATCCAAATCAGTTCATCTGCGTTTGCATCGGGATGAGCGAATAATACGCCCGTACGCTGCGTTAATCCTTCCTTGGTGCGTACATCAACATCCGAGCGTTCGTAAATATTGCCCTCAGGAAAGAGGGTGCGTAACGCTGCGACAATACTTTCGCGCCAGACCTCAGCACCAGCGCTGAGCAATTGACAAACAAGCCAATTATCATATTTATCAATGGTCACACCCGGTAGCTCATCGGCTTCCGCGGCAACCAGTCGATACGCATTACTGGTCAGTTCAAGCCCTTCGCGTAACGCGTTGGCAGCTTGAATGCGTGCTAGGAAGAACGCTGAATCAATCTTGTCTTGTTGGTTAAAGCTCCAAACCCGTACGCGGATCTGGGACTGTGGCGACCACGCGCCATAACCTAGCCAGTCGCCTTCAGCGCTATGAATGCTCACCGTCTCACCTGAGGCGGGCGTGCCTTTAACTTTTTCGATAGCGCCGCTGAACACCCACGGGTGCAGGCGGCGCAATGATTTACATTTTTGCGGTTTAAGATGTACGGTGGCGACCATCGGTTAGCTGACTCGCATGCCAGGTTGAGCACCATCGTGCGGGTTCAGAATGAATATATCCTTACCGCCTGGGCCTGCTGCCAACACCATACCTTCAGACATGCCAAAACGCATTTTGCGCGGCGCGAGGTTGGCGACCATCACTGTGTGTTGGCCAATAAGTGTTGCTGGGTCGTAGGCCGACTTAATACCGGCGAAGACCTGACGGGTTTCACCACCCAAGTCCAGGGTTAATTTCAAGAGTTTGTCCGCGCCTTCGACATGTTCAGCGTTAGCAATTCGTGCCACGCGCAAATCGACTTTAGCGAAGTCGTCAAAGGTAATTTCGTCGGCAATCGGGTCTTTCTTGAGTTCATCATTTGCGGGAGCGGGCGCTGCAGTCGTTTGTGCAGCAGCGTTGGCTTCTTTTGAGTCATCAATCATTTTGTTTACGTTATCCATATCGATGCGTTGTAACAGCGCTTTAAAAGGCGCGATCGCGTGATCTGTGAGCACCTTGCGGTGGCTTTCCCAAGTAAAGTCCTCGTTCAAGAAGGCCTGTACCCGTTGCGCAAGGTCTGGCACTACCGGCGTTAGGTAAATCATCAGTAGACGGAATAAGTTGATACCAATGGAACAAATTTCATGTACACGCTCGGCATTAGCTGGATCTTTAATAAGCTGCCATGGTTCTTCTTCGGCAATATAGAAATTGGCTTTGTCGGCAAGTGCCATGATGTCGCGCATCGCACGCGAGAACTCGCGCTTCTCAAAGGCTTCGGCAATGCTATCACCGGCGGCTTGGAACTCTTCTAACAAGGCTGTTTCATGCAGTTCAGCTTTGAGTTTGCCGTCAAATTTCTTCTGGATAAAGCCCGCACAACGGCTGGCGATGTTGACCACTTTACCGACCAGGTCGCTATTTACGCGCTGGGCGAAGTCCGTGAGGTTGAGATCAAGATCATCAATCCGGCTCGTCAATTTAGCAGCAAAATAGTAACGCAAATAATCAGGGTCGAGATGATCCAAATAGGTGCGCGCCATAATAAAAGTGCCTTTCGACTTCGACATCTTGGTGCCGTTCACGGTAATAAAACCATGGGCCCATACATTGGTAGGCTGACGGAAATCAGCGCCCTTCAACATGGCAGGCCAGAATAGGCTGTGAAAATAGATGATATCTTTGCCGATAAAATGATAGACCTCGGCATCGCTATTGGGCTGCCAATAGCTATTAAAATCAGCGTTGCCGGTCGTCTCGCAGTAGTTTTTGAAGCTACTCATATAGCCAATAGGTGCATCGAGCCAGACGTAGAAATATTTGCCCGGAGCATCAGGAATTTCAAAACCGAAGTAGGGTGCATCACGGCTGATATCCCAGCGCTGCAAACCAGCTTCGAACCATTCATTAAGTTTGTTGGCCATTTCTTCTTGCAGTGAGCCGGAGCGGGTCCATGCTTTTAACATGTCTTCGAAGGCGGGTAGGTCAAAGAAGTAATGCTCTGAATCGCGCAATTCAGGCGTTGCCCCGGAAACCGCTGAAGTTGGGTTTTTCAGCTCAGTTGGCGCGTAGGTGGCACCACAGACGTCGCAATTGTCACCGTATTGATCAGCCGCGCCGCATTTTGGACATTCGCCTTTAACGAAACGATCCGGTAGGAACATTTCTTTAGTTGGATCAAACAGTTGCGAAATGGTCTTCGTCTTGATGTGACCTGCGCCACGTAAGCGCGTATAAATCAGCTCAGCAAGTTCTTTATTTTCTGGACTATGGGTGGAGTAGTAGTGGTCAAACGCCACATTGAAGTCACTGAAATCCGCTTGGTGAGCACGATTCATGTCGGCAATCATTTGCTCAGGTTCTATCCCAAGTTGCTGCGCTTTGAGCATGATTGGCGTGCCGTGGGCATCGTCCGCGCACATGTAATGGCACTCGTGGCCCCGCATCTTTTGAAAGCGCACCCAGATGTCGGCTTGAATATAGCCAAGCATATGACCGATATGAATTGGACCATTGGCGTAGGGTAGCGCATTGGTGACTAGAATTTTACGCGGTGTCGTTGTCATCGAATTCGTCCGTCTAACTACTCATTTGAAAGTTGTAAAAGTGTACCTGAAACAGTGCTGGCAATCCACCAACAGTCACCGTATCATGCGGCATAAACGCTTGTTTGGAGGTCGTATGTTCTGGAAAAAATCAGCGCCGCGTAAAACACCGGCTGTGGATGACGCATTTACCGACAAACAACGGGCTGTACTGGAAAAATTTCGCTTACCGAGTTGGCAGCAAGCGGTACCAGCTGATTGGTGGCAAAAAGATGGCAACACCGTGGTGCTCAACTTACCTTTTGCGGCGCACGCCTCGTTGTTGCAAGAACTCAATCAAAACGACTGCTTTGCCGACTATAGTTTTACCACCCAATGCACGATTGAAAAGTTGCCCAACTCACAACCAGAATTGCCTCTGGTTTACGGTAATGTGATTGTTGTGTCGTCGGGTAAAGGCGGCGTGGGTAAGTCATCCGTCGCGGTGCAACTAGCGATAGCTTTAGCGGAAACAGGGGCAAGTGTTGGCCTACTCGATGCGGACGTTTACGGCCCATCGTTACCGACCATGATGGGCGGCGGATCGCAAAAACAAGCGATGTCGGCGCAAAACAAGCTGATCCCGCATGAACGTCATGGCGTGCACGTGAGTTCTATGGGGTATTTAGCTGACGCCAAAGAGGCAGCCATTTGGCGCGGACCAATGGCGAGCGCTGCGCTTCAACAATTATTCCGCGATAGCCAATGGCCACGCTTGGATTATTTGGTGGTGGATATGCCGCCCGGCACGGGTGATATTCAGCTTACCTTGGCACAGAAAATACCTGTCACCGGGGCTGTCGTAGTGACCACACCGCAGAACGTGGCCTTGGCCGATGCTGAAAAGGGGATTGCCATGTTTCGCAAAGTCGGTATTCCATTAACCGGTTTGGTCGAAAACATGAGCTATTACCATTGCCCAAATTGCGGCTTTGACGAAGCCATTTTTGGCCGTGACGGTGGTCGACAGGTGGCACAGGAATACAGCGTTCCGTTGCTAGCACAGCTACCTTTGGCCAGTGCGTTACGTGAAGCTTTAGATGAAGGGCAGCCGCTTATTGCCAGGGCGCCTGAGCATGAATTAAACCAACCTATTCGAGCTATGGCTGCGGCGATAGCTGGTCAGCTTTATTTGCAGGAGAAAGCAAAATGCGCTTAACCGATCGGCAGATTGTGAGCTACCTCGATGCGCAACGTATTGCCATTGAACCACGTCCTAAATTAGAAGATATCAGTGGCGTGACCGTCGATATTCACCTAGGCAATGAATTTCGTGTGCTGGAAGACCATGCGGCGCCGTTTATTGATATTAGTGGCCCGCGCGAAGATATTGAACGTGCCATCCAGCAAGTGATGAGCGATCCTATTGTCCTCAAGCCCGAGCAAGCATTCTTTATTCATCCCGGCGAGTTTGCCTTAGCGGTAACCCATGAAAGCGTTACTCTACCGGCCGATATGGTCGGTTGGCTGGACGGGCGTTCGTCATTGGCGCGATTAGGCCTAATGGTGCACGTGACCGCGCATCGTATTGACCCGGGTTGGTCAGGACAAATCGTCTTGGAGTTTTTCAATAGTGGCAAACTCCCCTTAGCCTTGCGTCCGCATATGAAAATTGGTGCGTTAAGCTTTGAGTTGCTCGATGAGCCTTGTGCGCATCCTTACAGTAAACGTAAGGATGCAAAGTACAAGGACCAACGCGGCGCCGTTGCTTCACGCATCAGCGCCGACGAAAAGGACTAACGTAGCTGACGGGCGTGAGATGCGCCGCCAAAAATCGCGTTTGCCAAGGTGATATTTAAACCATCAAGGTAAGCGCGATAAGTCGGCTCTTGGGTGAAGCTGATCACCATGCCACGACCACGTGGCTGCCACATCAGATAAGGCTTGTGGGCCAACTGTTGTTGGTTCTCGGCCCACAAATAGCCACTCGCCAATACCTCATCTGCGGCAGCATAAGTTAACAAATTACGACCGTTGTTGATGGTCAGCGGGCGATAGATTTGGTTCCCTACGGTGATGCTATTAACGGTTTCTGGTACTCCTGCCGTTAACCAATGCTCTTGATCAACATTGAGTTTGGTGATCACCCCTGAGGTCCAATAGGGCGCAGTCGCCGCGCCATTCACATAGTCGTGGAGATGTTCGGCAGTTTCGAGCAACACCCCATCAACTTGTGGCCCATCGTGGACAGCAATATCTGTGGTTTTCGCTTCCTTTTCTATGGCACTTGCTAACAGCTCTTGCTCGACGGCCCAAGCTGTCGTGTTACCCATAGTAATGAGAACGCCACCACGCTCGACCCATTGTTTGAGATTATTGGCACCATCATCACCAAAGGCACCGGCGACGCTACCGTAATTGGCTGGCAGAATGAGCACTTGATAATGGCTTAAATCGGCACGGCGCAATTGATTTGCACGAATTGCCGTAACCGGAAAGCCGATTTGCCGTTCGATGACAAAACGCGTGTGACCGGCATTTAGGCTACTGAAAGGCTCATCCCAAGCCAAAGCGATGCGTGGTGCATGCACTTGCTGGACGTTGTTCGAGCCAAAGTTAGGACCATCCACGATCCAGCTGGAGTCAATACCATGAAGGGTTGCACCGGTTTCACTTGCGAGTTGGCCAAGACGTGCCGCTAAGTCATCCGCATTATCGGCATGGGTAAAAATTAACGAGCCCGCCGGGTAACGTTCGCCGGATTTGAGGGTAAAGGCTAAATCGCTTTGTTTGACTTGAAGCCCTTCACGCAGCGCTGCGGCAAGCAGTCGGGCGCCATTCATGTCACCCCAGGCGGCAATAAAACCAACTTTAGCGTCGGCATTGGTGAGCTCGCCGGGTACCACTGTAGCGCTACTGGCCGTTTGTAAGTCACTACGCGGGGCGCGTTGACAGCGCTGCTGTTCAAGATTAAACATCAGTGGCAGTGACCATGCCGTTACGTCGTAAATTTGGTCCGGCAAATTATTGGCGCGCAGACGTTCTTGTTCATCTAGAAAGTCTTGGGCCATATCCACTTGCTCATCGAGCAAGGTACGAATCATATAATGCGCGGGTTGCGCACTATCAATAACTAAGCTGCCAGCGGCATAATCACGGCCACAGGCACTAAATGCTGCGGGGCTCTGCTGCACTTCAACCCCGTGTTGCGTTAACAGTCCCGCCAAACGCTGCACACCAGCACGATCACGATTTGCATCAATATAAATGTAGCGCTCGTCGCTGTCTTTGCCGTCAGCAATCGCTTGTTTACGGTAATTCCAGAAGTTCTCGAGCAGTCGTTCGCGTTCGCGGCTAGCCGTTTCAATGGTCGCTAGGGAGGCGACGAAGTGACGCTGAACACCGTCGCCGTAGGTTAGGATTTCGCCATCTTTGGTACGAAAGTGATGGCCACGTGCCGAAGCCATCTCATAGGTCATCGCCAAAGTGCCGTGATACAGCGGCCAACTTGCGCCGTAACCCGGGTAAAACGCATCAAAGATTTCCCGGGTAAAATAGTCATACCCTTGTTCATCAAACCAACGGCCGTTATTTTCACCAATTCGCCACAATGATTCACGCTGACTTTTAGCGATTAATGGATTATAAGGCCGAGCTTCCGGCGTAAAGTAATAACTTTGGTCGCCACCCATTTCGTGCAAATCAACAAAGATCAACGGAAAAGTGTCGAGGAGGGCGTCGACCTGTCCAGCAACCTCTGGCTGCGTGAGTGCTAGCCAGTCGCGGTTAAGGTCGAACAAATAGTGGTTACTGCGCCCACTTGGCCACGGCTCGTTGTGTTCCGCAGAGATACGATCGCTGCTATGTTCCATGCCAGCCGTCATGTAATAGCGGCTAACGAAACGGGCACGACCATCAGGGTTCTGCACCGGGTCGATAAAAACAATGGTGTTGTCAAGCCATTGCTGCGTGGCCTCATCTGTTGCAGCAAGCAAATGCCAGGCCGTTAATAAGGCCGCTTCAGGAGATGAAATCTCATTGCCATGCACGCCATATGACAGCCAAATACTGCTAGGCAATTCGGCAATGAGTTTCTCTGCTTGATCCGCACTGGTCGTTTGCGGATGCGCTAAAGCTTGCATGCCAGCACGAAAATCGTCCAAGTTGCTAGTGTTGTTCGCGCTACTGACCGCGACGTAATAAAGGGGCCGGCCTTCCCAGGTCTCGCCGTAGTTAATGATCTGAACTTGGTTTGGATGGGCCTGCTGTAGTTTCTGAAAGGCCTCATAAAGTGCGGCAGGGCTAGAGATTCTGGTACCTATGGGGTAGCCCAGCAGCGTTGTTAGATCCACGCTAGACCCTTGATAATCGACGGCTAAGCCGAGTGTCGGCAGCTGATGCTCATGGGTAGTGGCAGCACCGGTGCTCGAAACGCACAGCAGTAGGGCCGCTGTTAGATGCTTTAGCTTCATGATAAAAACCTTTTTGTTTATGTTGTTGTAAGGAGTTTAACGGCGCGAGATAAAGCATTGCGTAAACTCTCTTGATCGTGCCGTTGTGGTGCAGAACGGTCAGCGCGAACACTGTTAATGTGTGGTAGCTCTAGCTCTGCGTCAGCATGATTCGTGATCACTAAGTCAATGACTTGCCGCCCCAGAATCTGTTCAAGCCAGCGTAAACGTGCGCTTACGCTTAATTCGCCTGCAGGACTCTGTTCAGCTAATAGATTATCAATAAAAACCACCGGTGCTGGACTGTTTTCGATAGCTTCTACAATTCCATCGACCAGTAGCGGCGGCATTATTGACGTTAAAAAGCTACCGGGACCAATGATTATCAGTTCGCTGCGCTCAAGATGTTTGATGGCTTCGGGAGTTGCCGTCACAGCATTTGATAAGCGCAGTGCGTCTGGCATGTGATGCAATTGGTCAACTAACAATTCACCAAAACATTCAAGCCCTTCATGGGTGTCTGCCACTAAATCAACTGCAGCTTCCGACATGGGTAAAAGTCGAGTGTTGACGTTAAGCAAACGACTAAGCAATTGTATACCGTCGAGCGGCCGCGCACTCACTTGGTTCAACGTATGTAGAAGTAAATTGCCAAAATTATGTCCCTCTAACTGCGGGTCATCGCTAAAACGGTAATTTAAGACATCCGCAGCTAATGGTTGGTCAACCAGTTGCGATAAACAGTTACGGATATCGCCCCATGCGATGGTTTCGTGAGAACGCCGCAGGAGCCCGCTTGCGCCGCCGTTATCTGTAGTTGCAACTATACCCACCAAGCGCCGCTCGAGAAAGCGTAGGGAGGCAAGTACGCGACCTAATCCGTGGCCGCCACCGATTGCTGTGACTCGCGTTAATTGCGCTAGCTGGGCATAAGTTGATGTTTTTGTTTCGGGGCTCGCCATGCGGAGCTCTTCCTCAGCTTATTTGTATGAAAAGTATAAGTAGTGCTTGCTACTTTATGCGTCAGGCCGTCAATTCGCAATTATTGTCGTTTGCTAGAGTGCGGATTAAGCCATGTTTTTTGTAAATTCTAAGCAAAAACTTGTTCATCAGCTGCGCAATTTGACTCATCTCCTAAGATACTTCTTGTCACTTTCGCTTATTAATTAACCGAACGAACAACTTTGCACTGTAAATGCAGGGTAAAGGGACTTTTCAGGGTTGCAATTACCCGCTAGGTTCATATAACATTTGTAACATATTACATGAGGTATACATAAATGTTAACCAAATGTTTTGATCGTAAATTAGTTGTTGTTTCTTGTGTACTTGGTTTAGCTGCTTGCGGCGGCTCGTCGAGTAATGAAGAAGAACAACAAATGGCTCGCTTCTCTTTAGCGGTGAGTGATGCTCCGGTAGATGCTGCTGACGCAGTTGTTGCTTGTTTTAACGCTATTGAGTTAGTCGGTAATGGGCAAGGTACACAGACCTTTACCATTGGTGAAAGCGATAACACGGTTGCCAGCAATGACCTTTGCAAAGATGAAAATGGCGACGCTATACCGAATACCTATGGTGTGGACTTAATGAGTTACACCGGTTCGGACTCCGCCAGCCTCATTGAAGGCATTGAAGTCGAGCCAGGTACATACGGGCAACTACGTTTGGTGATGGCAGAAGGTTCTTATGTGCAAGTAGGCGAGCAGCAGCTGCCTTTGCAAGTACCTTCGAATGAATTGAAATTTGATAGCTTGACGCTTGATGTAAATGGCAATGCCGCTTACACGGTCGAATTTGATTTGCGTCAGGCTATGGTCGACCCCGTTGGGATCGATGGTTATTTTCTCAAGCCACGTGGCGTGCGCTTGGTCAATAACCTTGCTATTGGCCATATTGAAGGGTCATTAGCAGAAGAGTTACTTATTACCAATTCATGCACGGTCGCGCCAAGCGACGTGTCTGAGCCAGTGGCTGTGGTGTATCTCTATGAGGGAAGTGATTTAGAGATAGCCACCCTGGCAGATGTGGGTGGGGCAGAGACCCATCAACCGTATGCCGTTGCAGCGGTGTACTTTGATGGTGTTTCTGCCTACACCTTTTCTGCCGGTTACGTAGCGGCAGCTGATTACTCCGCTGCGTGGAGCTGTCAGACGGATGACGATCCTGAGGCAGACGATGACCTAACATTTAACGGAATTGTAAATGTTAGCGTTGATGGGGATGGTGCAGTGACGGCTGTAGACATCTCTGGATAAACACGCTGACAGTTAAGTTAGTGCATGTTTATCACTTTGTTCTCCAATTCAAAGCCCCGCAAGGGGCTTTTTTGGTTTTCTTTCCCAATGGCTTTTTTTTCACTACTAATCGCGCCATACTTAGCACCATCTTGTTTTCGTATAAGCCCAAGTCAAACCTATGAAATTGAAATTCGCAATCCTCGGTATGGTCATTGGTTCGGTGACCTTGTGCAGTGATGCACATGCGCAGACCGACTGCGGTACCGCAGCCGAACAGAAGTGCAGTTATGAAGTGACGCAATTATGTTTGGCGGACAAAACACAACCGGTGATGCGCGTTGAAATTGCAGATAACTTTGCCAAACGTGCGCGCGGACTGATGCATCGTGAAGAGCTGTCTAAAGATCACGGGATGTGGTTTGTTTATGCTGAGGAACGCCCAGGCTATTCGGGTTTTTGGATGCACAATACTAAGATCCCGCTAGATATCGCTTACCTTGATGATAACTTACGTGTGGTAAAAACCTTTACTATGCAGCCATGTACCAGCACGAACCCACGTAACTGTCCATCTTACCGCCCGAACGCAAACTATTGGTCGGCGTTAGAAATGTCGGCTGGCTATTTTGCCCAACACGGCATTAAAATCGGAACCCAACTACAACAATGTCAACAACAGGAGAGCAACCGATGAAAAAGCTTTCAGTACTGGCGGCAAGTCTACTCATTGTAGCCTGCAGTCCAGCCAGTGAACCTGAAACGACAACGTCACCACAGGTCGACGTTGATCCTTATAGTTTCAATGAGAACTACCGTGACTACCTTGCCACCTTGAGCTCTGATGAGTTCGAAGGGCGTGCGCCAGCTAGCAAAGGCGAGCAACTCACCGTTGAGTTCGTTGAAGAAAAATTCCGTAGTTGGGGGCTGGAGCCTTTTAACCAAGAGCAGAATAACTATCAACAACAAGTGCCGCTGGTCAAAATGACGCCTTACAGCGTCTCTGCGATGAGCTTTTCCAACAGTGACCTTGGTGAGTTTGCTTACAAGCAAGATATGATGGCATGGTCGCCACGGGTGCAAGAAAGTGTCGAGCTCGACGCTAGCGAAATGGTGTTCGCTGGGTACGGTATCGTTGCGCCAGAATACGGCTGGAATGACTACGACGGGCTTGATGTCGAGGGCAAGACCGTCGTGGTTCTAGTCAATGACCCTGGCTATGATTCTGGCGACCCGGAAGTGTTCAACGGTAAGGCCATGACCTATTACGGACGCTGGACTTATAAATTTGAAGAAGCGTCGCGCCAAGGCGCAGCTGGCATCATCGTGATCCATGAAACGGGTCCAGCAGGCTACGGTTGGGGCGTTATCGCTGGCGGTTCGCCGGTGCGTTTTGACCTGGCCCGTGAAAACAAGAATATGGACCGTACTGAAATTGAAGGCTGGATCACGACTGAAGCTGCAGACCGACTCTTTGCTCGCGTAGGTTCCTCTTATGCGGAAATGCGTGAGCGTGCACAGCAACCAGACTTTGCGCCAGTAGCTCTAGATACCGCAATGTCAGTTAGCGTGCAAACGGATTTTGAATACCTCAATTCACCGAATCTCATTGGTTATATTGAAGGCAAAACCAAGCCAGAAGAGCACGTAATCTATATGGCGCACTGGGATCATTTAGGCGTCAATCCGATTGCTAGCGATGACCAAATCTATAATGGTGCGCAAGACAATGCTTCAGGTACCGCGGGTGTCATGGCCATTGCTGAATTTTTTGCCAGTCAACCACAGCCTGAACGTTCAGTTGTGTTTGTCTTGGTAACCGCCGAGGAGCGCGGACTACTGGGCTCGCAATGGTATGCGAACAACCCAATGCTGCCTCTAGGTAAAGCTGTTGCGGGCGTAAATATGGACGTGCTTAACGTTTATGGTCCGATGCGCGATATGGTAGTTGTTGGTCATGGTAATTCTGAGTTAGAAGAGTACCTTGGCAAGTATGTTGAACAGCAAGATCGCTATGTTGCACCTGAGCCAACACCAGAAGCGGGTTCATTTTACCGTTCTGATCACTTTAATTTAGCCAAAAAAGGCGTACCTATGCTTTATGCGAAAGGTGGTAATGACCACGTTGAGCATGGCGAAGCCTACGGCAAAGAAAAGCGTGCCGAGTACGTGCAAGTGGCTTATCACAAACCGGCCGATGAATACGACCCGGAATGGGATCTGCGTGGCGTGCAACAAGATCTATGGTTGTACTACTGGATTGGTAACGAACTGGCGAACTCAGGCGCTTGGCCAAACTGGTATGCGGGCAATGAATTCCGTGCAATTCGGGATGAAACTGCAAGCGAACGTCAGTAAACTAGGCGTTATAGGTTAACGAACGGCGGCGACCTTCAGCAGTTGTCGCCGTTTTTTTATGGTTAATGAAAGACCAAGAAGGGTGAAAAATTGAGTTATACGGCGGAAATTTTCGGCATTATTGCCTTGGTCACAAACTTCATAGCGTATCGTCAGCCTACCGCAGATCGTTATCGCATCGTTTCAGCAGTTGCGCTTGGAAGTTTGTCTGTGCACTTCTTTATGCTCGATGCCATCGCGGGTGGTATTGTCACTGGGATCGCGGTATTACGAAACTTTATCGCTCTACGTTGGCAGGGGCCTGTGGTGTTATGGGGCTTTGTCTTACTGCACGTCTTTTTCCTATTTGTCGAATGGCAATACCCCATTACCGCGTTGCATTTCGTCGATGGTTTCCACATTGAATTTTCCGACCAGCCAAGCCATTGGTCGATTTGGATTGCCTATGCCTCATCGATTATCTTTACCGTGGGTTCGATTAAGTTAAATGACCCAGATTTGATACGGCGTTGGTTTATTCTCGCCGAACTCCTAGGACTTGCCTACGCGATCATTGTGGGTAGCGTTTCTGGTACCGTATTCAATATCGTTAACCTTTCGAGCATCATTCTTAAATTGTTACAGGATAGACGGCCGCAGCGCTTGTAATTTAACGCTATCGCCACAATAGTAAGAAGTAAGTTCAAAAGACAAGATGTGAGACCTATGCTTATTTATATTCGCCAATGGCAGGAAAAAATGAAACCGCAACCGGGAGCTAATCCTTTGGTTGTGTTGTTCAGTTGGTTGGTGTTTGGCTTTTTCTTGTTGCTCGCCTTAGGCTTAGGCTTACTCTTTTTACTGGTAGGTTGGATTTTGTTGCTACCTGTAATGTGGCGTAAACGTCGCGAATTAAAACAGATGTGGCAGTTTAAGAAAGCCGCCCAACAAGCGCAGCGTGATGCGCAACAACGCTACCAACAGCAACGCCAACAAGCGCGTGACAAAGGTGATAGCTCAGTGATTGATGGTGAGTATACGGTTAAAGACGACGACCGCTCACAGTAGTACTCACACGGCGAGGTGAAAACAGGCGTTTAAGCAAAGCCCAGAGCAGATCAATCAGAACCGCTACGATTAAAGCAAACACCGCGCCTGTTGCTATCGCGCGCTGATTTAAAGGTACATTGAAGCTGTAGTGTTGCAGTGTACCTTGCATCAACTCCTCATTATGTTGCCACGTCAAAGCCCATAATTGTGCCGGATAACTCTGCTGTTGCAGACGTGTTTGCTGTTCAAACATAGCGACACGGGCAACTAACTTTTCAATGATTTTCGCTTCTGCTTGGAAGGCCGCTTCGTCGCTTTGTTGATGTGCCGCGATCAAGCGTTCCACATCACCTTCGTAAAAGCGATCGGCCAAGTCCTTATAGTCACGATAGTACACCATGGCTTCAGCATATTGTGCAGCGAGCCGTTGTTGGTATTGGGTTAGTAGATTGGGCGCCTGAATGCCTAGCAGAAGGGCGCTAGCGGCAATGATAAGAATACTATAGCGGTAGATCATAACAAAGGTTACCTCAGACAGCCTGAGGTAACCTTAGCATGATGTTCGTTTGTCAGCCTAGTCTTCTTCACGCACCTTAGGCGGGAAGGTGCGACGAACAATATAGAACAACAATGGTACAAAGAAGATTGCCAGGATCGTACCGCCGACCATACCGCCAATAACGCCGGTACCGATGGCCTGTCGACTGACTTCACCCGCGCCTGTTGATAACGCCAATGGCAGCACACCAAAGGTGAAAGCCAATGAGGTCATCAAAATTGGGCGCAAGCGCAGGCGTACGGCTTCGAGCGTCGCCGCTAACAGCTCTTTGCCTTGGGCCTGCAAATCTTTCGCAAACTCGACAATCAAAATCGCGTTTCGAGCCGACACACCCACGGTGGTCAATAGACCAACTTGGAAGTAGACGTCGTTTTCGAGGCCGCGCATGGTCGCTGCAATCACCGCTCCTAAAATACCCAACGGGACCACTAGCATTACGGAGAATGGAATGGACCAGCTTTCGTAAAGTGCCGACAAGCACAGGAATACGATAAGTAGCGATAGTGCATAGAGGATGGGCGCTTGGTTACCCGAGACTTTTTCCTCTAATGAGATACCGCTCCATTCATAACCTACGCCATCGGGTAGCTTGTCGATCATGGCTTCCATTGCCATCATGGCGTCGCCTGAGGATTTACCCGGCGCAGCTTCACCTTGGATATTCATCGCAGGTACGCCGTTATAGCGTTCCAGTCGTTGCGGTCCGAAGGTCCAGCTCGACGTGGCAAAGGCCGAGAAGGGCACCATCTCACCCTGATCATTGCGCACGTACCATTGATTAAGATCTTCTGGTGTCATGCGACTATCAGGCACACCTTGCACATACACCTTTTTCACCCGCCCACGGTCAATGAAATCATTGACGTAGGTCGAACCAAAGCCATTGGCAAGGGTGGCATTGATCTGATCGATGGACAAGCCAAGCGCCTTCGCTTTTTGAAAGTCGACGTTAATTTTAAACTGTGACGTATCTTCCAAACCGTTCGGACGCACGCCGACCACTTCAGGGTTCTGCGCGGCCATACCAAGCAACTGATTACGTGCTTGGAGTAAACCTTCGTGGCCCAAACCTCCACGGTCTTGAAGGTATAAGTTAAAGCCACTGGCATTACCTAACGCAGGGATTGACGGCAAGTTGAAGGAGAAAATCATCGCCTCACGGACCTGACTAAAGTAGCCCATGGCACGGCCAATGATGGCTTCAATTTGTAACTCGGGCGTTGTTCGCTCAGACCAATCCGTCATACGTACGAACGCCAAACCCGCATTTTGCCCTTGGCCACTAAAACTAAAACCGACCACCGAGAATACCGAACGAATACCTTGCGCTTCATCCAGGAAGTAGTTCTCGATTTTCTTCATGGTCTGCATTGACTGATCTTGTGTAGCGCCCGCTGGGAGCTGCATCTGGGTTAGGAATACCCCACGGTCTTCATTCGGAATAAACGAGCTAGGCATACGCAAGAACATGAACGCAAGCACAGCGAGTAACACCAGGTAGATCATCACGAAACGTGCACTACGCTGAATGATACCGCCGACACCTTTAGTATACTTTTCCGTAAGGCGATTCAAACCACGGTTAAAGCCACCCATGATGCCTTTATTCTTTTTCTCATCATCAATAGGTTTCAGAATAGTCGCACACAGCGCTGGGCTGAATACAATAGCCACCATGACTGACAAACTCATGGCCGAGATGATGGTTATCGAGAACTGTCGATAGACGGCGCCCGTTGAGCCGCCAAAGAAGGCCATAGGCACGAATACCGCCGCCATGACCAAACCAATAGCAATCAAAGCGCCAGTGATCTGCCCCATGGATTTTATCGTGGCTTTGCGTGGTGACAGTCCCTCGTCATGCATGAGGCGTTCCACGTTTTCGACCACAACGATGGCATCATCCACCAAGAGGCCGATGGCAAGCACCAAGCCAAACATGGTTAGCGTGTTAATGCTGAAACCAAAGGCCGACATGATACCAAAGGTACCTAGCACAACCACCGGAATGGCGAGGGTTGGAATTAATGTTGCGCGCAGATTTTGCAAGAACAACAACATCAATAAGAAGACTAAAACGAAGGCCTCGAAGAGGATCTTCACCACCTCGGTGATTGAGGTTTCGACAAACGGCGTAGTGTCGTATGGGATCACCAATTCAACGCCCGGTGGGAAGAATTGTTCGAGCTCCGCGACCCGTTCTTTAACCGCTGCAGCGGTATCAAGGGCGTTGGCTCCGGTTGCTAGGTTAATAGCTAACCCCGTAGCCGCCTGGCGATTGTAACGAGCAACGGTCGTATAGTTCTCGCCACCTAATTCAACTTCGGCAACGTCGCCAACTTTTACTGCTGAACCATCATTGTTAACGCGTAAAAGAATGTTCTCAAATTGTTCAACCGTTTCGAGTCGGGTTTGCGCGATAATCGACGAGGTCAAACGCTGTCCTTCAACCGCTGGCGTTCCGCCGAGTTGACCGGCCGCGACTTGGTTATTTTGCTCGCGCAAGGCTAGTACCACATCAGTCGTGGTGAGGTTGTAGCGAACAAGCTTTTGCGGGTCAAGCCATATACGCATTGCATAAGGCGCGCCGAAAAGCTGCACATTACCAACACCGCGGGTACGGGCGATCGGATCTTTGATATTACTAGAGATATAGTCGCCAAGATCTATCTGATTGATTTCAGGATTATCTGATACCAATGCCAAAACCATTAGAAACGAGTTGTTCGATTTGGCGACCACCAGACCTTGATCTTGCACCGCTTGCGGCAACAAAGGCACAACAAGCTGAAGCTTGTTTTGTACTTGTACCTGCGCAATATCTGGATCGGTCCCAGCAGCAAAGGTGAGGGTGATGCTGGCATTACCCGCTGAGTCACTAGAAGATGAAAAGTACTTAAGGTTATCAATACCGTTAAGGTTTTGCTCAATAACCTGGGTCACGCTCTCTTCAAGTGTCTCGGCAGTCGCACCGGGGTAGGTTGCGTTAATCTGCACCGACGGCGGCGCAATTTCAGGGTATTGCTCGACGGGGAGCTGCGTCACCGCAAGACCACCACCGAGCATGATAATAATCGCAATCACCCATGCGAAGATGGGACGATCAATAAAAAACTTGGCCATAGGTTACTTCACTTCTTCCGTTTGTACTGACGCACCAGGTTGAATTTTCTGCAGACCTTCAACAATCACTTGATCACCGCTTTGTAAGCCACTCCGAACGATCCACGAATTACCGCTGGTACCGTCGAGGGTGAGGTAACGTTGTTCAACCTTACCTTCATCATTCACCACCATTGCGATGGCACGACCACGTGGGTCACGCGAAACACCGGATTGCGGGGCGAGTAGGGCATTTTGTAGCGAGCCAGATGCCACCTCTGCAGTCACATACATGCCAGGCAGAATACGTTGCTCTGGATTGGCGAACTGAGCACGTAAGGTAATCGCGCTGGTCGTCGGGTCGACAGTTACCTCATTGAACAGCAACTTACCTTCCGCGAGGACTTCCTCGCTACCGTTAGCGAACAAACGAACCTTCGGCTGATTATCAGCGGCCATGGTAATACGCCCTGAAGCTATCGCTTGTTGGAGTTGTAAGTAGGCTTCACTGCCTTGTTGGATATCAACATAAATAGGATCAAGTTGGTGAATCGTCGTCAATGGTTGGGCTTGCCCGACACTTACGAGAGCGCCTTCGGTAAGCACTGAACGACCAATGCGGCCGGCTATCGGCGCCTTCACTTTGGTATACTCTAAATTAAGCTCGGCACGCTCAAGGTCTGCTTGTGCCACCTCGAGTGCTGCTTTAGCTTGCAGGTAAGCGGCTTCGGCTTCGTCAAACTCTTGTTGGCTGACGGCTTTTTCACCTAATAAACCTTCGAAACGCTTAAATCGCGCGGTACTTGCGGCTAAGGTTGCTTGCGCTTGGGCAACAGAGGCTTCGGCCGCGCTCAAATCGGCCTGATAAGTTGCAGCATCAATTTGATAGAGTGACTGGCCAGCTTCTACGGTACTGCCTTCGGTAAAAAGCTGTTGTTCTAAGATGCCGCCAACTTGTGGACGCACTTCAGCAGTGCGAAAAGCTGTTGCACGACCAGGAAGTGTCACCTGCATGTCGACATTCTGTGGTTGCACGGTGACCACACCGACAGTTTGCTGCTGTTGTGTTTGCTGTTGTTGGGCAGCACCTTCATTACTATCGCTGCAGCCGCTGATCATAAGGGCGCTTGCCAAGACAGCTACAGCAATCGGTGATAGGGTACGTTGACGCATTAAAATCTACCTCATACATTTAGGGTGCGTATTTACAGGTACTCAATTATACATACATACATGAATGTTTGTAAGTGGGAATCGCATATTTATTGGGTTTACGTCCATTTATTGGTAAAAGTTTATGTCATTAACTTTTCGTAAGAGTTTAATTACCGGGATCATCGTTTTCATGATTGGGCTTATTGCCATTTGGTGGTGGCAAAACATTGCCCAATCGGACAGTTCGCGGAACCGCAACGCCCAGTACACTGAATTGCTGGAACTGTCCGGGCAGCTCAATCGCGATTTACCGCGTCTTTTGGATACTCAAACGCGTTTCGAGCGCGCTGAGGTCGTTAATTATGGTATGCGTTTTTATTACACCTTGGTTGGGGTCGATCGCTTTACCCATGACGAAGACGCCATCGCACAACAAGTTGAGCCGCAATTACGCACGGCCTATTGTAACGATGATAAGCTTGAGTTTTATCGAGAGCGTGCTGACTTCATTGAGTTTCAATACCTTGATCAAAACGATTTAAAAATCTTTCATTTTCGCTTTAGTCCAGCAGATTGCCGGGCCGAATAAAGGGTACATCGTATGAAATTGAGCTTACCGTTGGCGTTGGTTTGCGCCATTACTGCAAGTTCTGCACTGGCAGAAACGCCAAGTTATCAAGAGCAACAGGAGTTGCACGCTATCGCGCAGGCTGTCTCTGCCGAACGCATTGAGCAGGACATCACCAAGCTGGTGAGTTTTGGTACACGTCATACCTTATCGGAAACTGAGTCCGACACACGCGGTATCGGTGCGGCAAGACGTTGGATTAAAGCTGAGTTTGAACGTATTTCCGCGAACTGCGGCGGCTGCCTTGAGGTCTATTTTCAGAGTGATGTCATTAGTGGCGAATCGCGCATTCCAGATGCCACCGAAGTGGTAAGTGTGATCGCAGTACAGCGCGGCAAGGTGGACCCAAACCGTTATGTCATCATGTCGGGTGATATTGACTCACGTGTTTCTGACGTTATGGATGCTGTTTCAGATGCACCGGGAGCGAACGATAACGCTTCTGGTGTGGCTGGAACTTTGGAAGCTGCACGGGTACTGAGTCAGTATGAATTTTCCGGGAGTATCGTCTACGCGGCATTAGCAGGTGAAGAGCAGGGCTTGTTCGGTGGTAAAATCATGGCAGCGCAGGCACAAAAAGACGGTTGGCGTATTAAGGCGGTGCTGAATAACGATATGATCGGCAATATCGAAGGTATTAACGGCGTCATTAATAACACCACTGCACGGATCTTTGCCGAAGGTACGCGCATGGATGAAACCGACGATGATGCGCGACGTCGCCGTTTTACGGGTGGTGAGGTCGATTCGCCTAGCCGTAATCTCGCTCGCTACATTGATTGGATGGCCGACCGTTACATTCCTAACCTCGACACCATGGTCATCTATCGTTTAGATCGCTTCGGCCGTGGTGGCCATCATCGACCATTTAACGACCTCGGTTATCCCGGTGTGCGCATCATGGAAACCAACGAAAACTATCATCGTCAGCACCAAGATATACGTGTTGAAGATGGCATAGCCTACGGTGATACACTGGACGGTGTTGATTTCGATTACGCCGCCAAACTCACCGCCTTAAATGCCGTGTCGTTAGCCAGTATGGCCTGGGCACCAAGCCCACCAGCCGGCGTGCAAATTAAGGGCGCAGTGAGTCCGGATACAACCTTGTCATGGCAGGCACCGAGTGCCGCTGAAGCCGATTTAATTAAAAGTTACCGGATCTATTGGCGCCACACCGATGCACCAAACTGGGAGTTTAGTCGCGATGTAGGCAAGGTGACCGAATATACCCTCGAAAACATTGTGATCGACAACTACTTCTTTGGCGTTGCCAGTGTCAGTCAGGATGGTTTTGAAAGCCCAGTGGTGTTTCCTGGACCTGCTGGAGCTTTTGGTGAATGACTAGCGAGCCGCCAAAAAGTAATAACGCTCAGGCCAACAAATGGCTTGAGCGGATTTTGGACTCAAATCACGTATTGTGGATGATCTTTGTGCTGTCCATGTTGGAAGCGACGATTATCCCTGTACCATTGGAATTGGTGCTGATCCCACTCTTAATTCATGAACGTGAACGTTGGTTCGCTATTGCTACGGCCACCTTGGCTGGCTGTCTCGTTGGCGCCACCCTTGGCTACGGGATCGGCTTTTTCCTTTTTGATACCGCCGGACAGTGGGTGCTAGAAACCCTCGGCTATCAAGAAGCCTTTGCTGAGTTCGAACAAGAGTTCAACGATGGTGGCTTTTTAACGCTCCTCATGGTGGGTATCACCCCAATCCCGTTTCAAGTCGGTATGCTTACCGCAGGCAGCACGGGGTATCCGTTTGCGCTGTTTTTACTCGCCTCGCTCATTGCCCGTGGTATACGTTACTACGGTTTAGCGCTGTTGGTGAACTGGTTAGGCGAGCGTCTTTTGAATTGGTGGGAGAAACAGCAAAAACATTTAGGCTGGGGGGTGCTGGTCGCTGGTCTGGCGATTTATTTACTGGTCATTTTTGTTTAACGCTAGTTTGTTTAACGCTGGGTTACAGCAGCTCTAGTGGTCGCTCGCGCAGCGCTTCCACCAGTTGTTGTAACCCCTTGATACCGTCTAAGTCTTGCGCGAAAAGCGGTAAAAATGCCAGCGGTAGGTTTCTGAAGCGCGAGCGGATCTCAGCTTGGTACTGGTGTTCTTGGAGCTGGCGTTGGCGCATGAATTCGCCCTCAACCTGATCCGGCAAATTTCTATTCACCCACAGCCCTGCTAGCGGCAGCCGTTGGTCCTGTAGCTGTTCGACGGCTCTCGTGGTTTCTAAAATCGGCAGTTTCTCCGGGGTTAATACAAGGGCTATGGCCGTTTGCGCTGGGTCTTTGATCACATCACGTGTGCGCTGAAACAACTGTTGACGTAGGCGCAAGCGTTCGGCAATGGCGCGGTTGCGTTCAGATAGATCGTTCACGTCATGTTGCTTTGGTTCGGCTAACGGGTGCTGATGCGCTTTTTGTCGGGCGCTCGACAGGTGATCAACCACCCCTTGTAATTGCTGTGCTTTGTTCGATGTTTGCAACATGCCTTGCGTCCATGCGGACATTGCCTCGGGTAGGGTTAACAAGCGCAAGGTATGACCGGTGGGCGCGGTATCGAAAATCAACACATCGTAGCCAAGCTGGGAGCGCTCATCGATCAGCCGAGCTATCGCTTCGAGCAATGCAGCTTCTTGCGTGCCGGGCGATTGTGCCGTCAGTTTGAGTTGCCGTTCAATTTGTGGGTAAAGGGTTGGTTTGACCAAGCTTTTCATGCTCGCCAGCACTTCGCTTATGTGATGCTCAACTTGGCGATCTGGATCGAGTTCCAGTGCGTCTAGTTGCGGAGCGATACTGGTCACCTCAGCACCCACTGACTGCGCGTAGGCATCACTCAGGCTATGAGCAGGATCAGTAGAGACCACCAAGGTGCGGCGACCTTGGGCTGCATGGTGCAACGCCAAAGCTGCCGCTATAGAGGTTTTACCTACGCCGCCTTTACCGCCGACAAATAGGATTGGGGGAGGGGTGGCTAACAGATCTAAAGCCATTAGCAGCACCGAAACTCGTCAAACGGCGAGTGTTCCATACCCATCCGTAAATGCCATTCATGGAATTGCTCAAGTAACAAAGGCTGTAATTCCAGCGTGTAGTAACTGGCTGGGTTAGGGATCCCCATCATCTCACTGTAGACATAGAGCATAAAGAGGTCTTCCTGTTCACGTTTGGCGCGCGCTACCGCAGCACGGTAGGGCGCGTTGTAGTACTCATTGGCAAACTGACCCGCTTTGGCCAGCCAGCCTTTAATCGCTGGAATGCGCATTTTCTTTCCGTAATCGACTCAGGGTTGCGCCCGCTTCTAAAGCAATCCAGATTGCGGCAATTAAGACCAGCAGATCAAGACTGAACAGGAACCAATCTGACGCGTCATAGAAGCCCTTCAGTTGAATCAATAGGGCAAAGATTGTCATGATCAACAAGAAGACTAAAGGTAACAAGGTCACATACATCGGCCGCTTAAGCTTGACCAGCATGGTGGTGATGACCAGTAAGGTTAAGCCGGCTAGCAACTGATTGGTAGTACCGAACAAGGGCCAAATGGCGAGGCCGCCAGAACCATCGGCACCACCCGCACCGAAGGCGAGCAATAGACACGAGCCCACGGCTAGTAGGGTAGCTGGAGCGGCTTTCTCCATCCAGTTGATGTTGTAAATAGCACCCCACTCTTGAAAGATATAACGTTGCAGCCGCAAGCCGGTGTCCATGGTGGTACCTGCAAAGAGTACGGCCATGACCGTCAATAAGGTTTCGGCAATGCCGACATTAAAGCCTAACCCCTCTTGTAGAATACGTGCACCGCCCGAAACGAATGCGGTCACACCGCCTTGTCCAAAACTATGGTAGACGGCTTGCCAATCAGCTAGGGTCGCGAAACCAGCGGTTACCGCAATGATGGTTGCCAAAGATAACGAGCCCTCACCAATGGCGCCAAAGTACCCTACAAAGCGTGCATCAGTTTCTTTATCAAGCTGTTTCGAGGTGGTGCCTGAGGCGACTAGGCCGTGGAAGCCCGAAATTGCGCCACAAGCAATGGTGACAAACAATAGGGGAACCAGCGATGGCGTACCCTCTGGCGTGTTGGTGTTAAACGCTGGGGCGACGAGCTCCGGGCCGCTAATGAGCACCGCGCCGTAAATGAGTATTAAGCCAATGAACAGTTGTAGACCATTAATATAGTCACGCGGCTGTAAGAGCATCCATACCGGTAGCAACGAAGCAATGGCTGCGTAGAGGAACAAGATAATGATCCACGTCGCATTATCCGATAGACCCATCACTGTTTCAGGTAAGGCTAAAGGAACTTCTGGACCAGCCACAATGAGTGCGTACAGAGCAAGCACACCAAGAATGGAAACGGTGCCAAGATTCAGCCATTTACGGAAGATGAATTGGCCAATGATGAGCGCGACAAAAATAGCGCCCCAAACCGGTACCACAGAGCTTGGGAAGTTAATCAGTAGGCCTGAAATCGCCGTTGCAAATACGGCGTTTACCATAAGCAACACGAGGAAGATCACGATCATAAAAAGCGATTGTGAGCGTTTGCCTACGACATCACCGGTCAACGCACCAATGGAACGTGCGCGATTACGGTTCGACGCCCAAATAGCGCCGGCGTCATGCACTCCGGCAAAGAAAATGGTACCGAAAATAACCCAAAGGAAGGCGGGTACCCAGCCCCAGATGACGGCGATGGCTGGTCCTATAATAGGTGCAGCACCGGCAACGGAAGTAAAGTGGTGGCCCCACAGTACATATTTATTGGTGGGTACAAAATCAACGCCATCTTCAAACTCGTGTGCGGGTGTCCGAAAATTAGGGTCAAGCTTGTAGATTTTTTCGGCGACATACTTGGAGTAAAAAACATAACCGAGAAACATCCCGCCTAGACCGAGCAGCATCAGTAAAATAGCGTTCATGAAGCACCTTTTTGGTTTATGATGAGGTCCATACCGTTCAATATAAATTGCGCCTTATCATAAGCGCAATGACGCACAGTCAATATTCGACAAAGGTCTAGATGGCCTGTTGCAAGGATAGTTATGTTTCGATGGTTTGAAAACCGCTTAAACCCATTTCCGCCGGTGACAGGCGAGCAGCCACCTGCCGGCCTAGTCGCTTTTTGTCGTTATTTTACCCGTGGTGCATGGCCCTATATTTTTACCACCGGGCTATTGATGACGCTGATTGCGCTGACCGAGGTTTGGCTGTTTAGCTTTATTGGTAATATTGTGGATTGGTTGAGCGTGCAATCACGCGAAACCTTTGTAGCCGAGCAAAAATGGTGGCTCATTGGCATGGCTGCCATTGTGCTTATCGGTTTACCGTTGTTGGTGGTATTGCACTCCCTAGTGACTTACCAGTCGTTACTCGGCAACTACCCGATGCGCATTCGTTGGTTAGTGCACAATTATCTATTACGCCAGTCGTTGACCTTTTACCAAGACGAATTCGCTGGACGCATTGCAACCAAGGTCATGCAAACCGCATTAGCCGTGCGCGAGAGTGTCATTAAGTTATTTGACGTGCTCAATTACGTCAGTGTCTATTTTATTGGTACTGTGGTGATTGTGGCGAGTGCCGATTGGCGCTTAGCAATGCCGCTTTTAGTCTGGCTGGGCTGTTATTTGATCTTACTGCGCTATTTTGTGCCACGCCTAGGTAAAGTTGCGGCGCAACAAGCCGATGCTCGTTCGGTAATGACTGGACGTGTGGTCGATAGCTATACCAATATACAAACGGTGAAACTGTTCTCTCATGCGCAACGCGAAAGCGCCTTTGCACGTGAAGGAATGGAACAGTTTCTAGGCACTGTGCACCAACAAATGCGCTTGGTAACCAAGCTCTATACCTGTCTGTATGTACTGAATTCATTGCTATTGTTTTCGGTAGCGGCCCTAGCGATTTGGTTATGGCTAGGCGCTCTCATTAGCGTGGGGGCCATCGCCGTAGCTTTGAGTTTAGTGTTACGCCTATGGGGCATGAGTCAGTGGATTATGTGGGAAGTATCGGCCCTATTTGAAAACCTCGGCACCGTGCAAGATGGCATCAAAACCATAGCTGTGCCGCAACATATTCAAGATCTTCCGACCGCGAAGGCGTTACAGGTCTCGCGCGGCGAGGTGGCGTTTCGCAACGTCAATTTTGACTATACTGACGATAAACCGATCTTACGCGATTTAAACTTAACCATTAAAGCTGGCGAGAAAATTGGTTTGGTTGGCCGATCCGGTGCCGGAAAGTCGACCTTGGTCAATCTGCTCTTACGTTTCTACGAGGTCAACCAAGGGCAAATCCTTATTGATGGACAAGATATTGCAACGGTCAAACAAGACAGTTTGCGTGAGCACATTGGTATGGTGACCCAAGACACCTCATTGCTACACCGTTCGGTGCGCGGCAATATTGCTTACGGGCGCCCAACAGCGACTGCGAGCGAAGTGGAACAAGCGGCAGCGCGCGCTGAAGCGACTGACTTTATTGCCGAACTTGAGGACTCACATGGCCGGCGCGGTTACGACGCGCATGTTGGCGAACGTGGCGTCAAACTATCAGGTGGACAGCGGCAACGGATAGCGATTGCTCGTGTCATGTTGAAGGACGCGCCCATACTCATTCTTGATGAAGCGACCTCGGCACTTGATTCGGAGGTAGAGGCAGCCATCCAAGAGAATCTTTACCGATTAATGGAAGGCAAAACGGTGATTGCGATTGCGCATCGACTCTCAACCATTGCTGCTATGGACCGTCTTATTGTTATGGACGAAGGGCGGATCATTGAGCAGGGCAGTCATAGTGAATTACTCGCGCAAAACGGCCTCTATGCGAGTTTATGGGCACGCCAATCCGGTGGCTTTATTGCCGAATAGCCGCCGCTGAAAAATAATTGGAATAAAAGCTTAAGCTCCGCCGTCTTGATCGTGAAGGCCATGATAAAAAGGTTGATTCGATCAAGATGGATGACAACTTAGAGCACATGTTATGACGCAATCTTTAGAAAGGTACCGGGCACTCGAGCCCTACGTTGCTGGCGCGCAGGTGGTCGCAACGCAATTTATGCGCTGCCCGCAGCGCGGCAAAGATATGGTGCAAGATGCGCTCGAAAAAGCTCTAAAAACATCCCATTTTCCGCTCGACGCCAAAGTTAAACCATGGTTTTTACAGGTGGTACGCCATCGCTGCTTGGATGAGTTGCGGGTATTGCAGCGTCATAATGACGATGCTGAACTCACTGAACTTGCTGGGCAACAGCAAGACATGCTCACGCCCTTTACCGTGAATAACGTCCAGAAAGCTTTAGCGTCACTGCCACAAGAACAGCGTGACTTGTTAGTTTTGCGCGAATTCAATGACTGCAGCTACGCAGATATAGCGCTCATTGTTGGTATTCCGGAAGGTACGGTCATGTCACGTTTACACCGCGCACGCTTGGCGATGCGCGCAGCACTGCAAAAGATTGGAGAGCTTTAATGACTCAGCATGAACAATCCTGTCACGCCATTGAGCCGCTTATTAGTGGTGCGTTAGATAATGAACTCACCCAACAACAGCGTCAGCAATTACATTTGCATCTAGGCAACTGTGAAACATGTGCAAGACTCTATCGTGAACTTGCCGAACAGCGTGGCGCCATTAAACACGGCGTGCAACCCAGCGATCCAATGGCTGAATCGGCCAGTACCCGTTTTTGGAATCGTCTCGGTGGTGTTTTACTCGTCCTCGGGCTGCTCCCTTTATTGGGCTACGCCATCTATGCATTTAGTCAGACCAGCGACCTCCCATGGTGGGTGAAAATGACCACAGGCGCGACCGTCCTTGGCTTAGTTGTGTTATTTATTAATGTGTTGCGGCAGCGCATGCGCGTTGCAAAAAACGATCCCTATAAGAAGGTAAAACTATGAAACATATTCCGATTGTAACCACAGAAACTATTGCTGGCGCTCAGATTGTGGAGCAATTAGGTATAGTGCGCGGTAATACCATTCGTGCTCGCCACGTTGGGCGTGACATTTTGGCTGCTTTTCGCAACATCGTCGGCGGCGAGATCAGCGATTACACCAAACTCATGGCCGAGAGTCGTGAGCAAGCGCTAGATCGCATGCAAGCCGAAGCGGCGAGTTTAGGCGCCGATGCTATCGTCAGCGCACGTTTTACCACGTCGATGTTAGCCCATGGCGCTGCAGAGCTATTGGTGTACGGCACCGCGGTAAAATTAACTGCTGATAACTCAACGAGCTAACCGTTTTGCCTTAGGCCTTTACCTTAACTTTACGGACAAACTTGTGAATTTTGCTTACTCTGCTAATAATTGAACAGTTGTCGCCACCTTGCGAAGGGCGCAGAGTGCCGATAACTGTGAAGCAAGTGGAGTTTTATCATGATGCGTAAATTGCTGATTTTAGCTATTTTCGCTGCAGCCTTTTATCAGTATTACTATGGCTTTGGCGCTCACATGATGCCTGACATTGATTTAGGCCAAGTTGCTGGTGATCTCAAACGCAAGGCCACCGAAAAGCGTGATCCGACCTTACTCAAGCTCGAATGCCCAGCGGGCACCTATGTTGCTGTTGACGAAACCTTACAAAGTGCCAATTGCCAACCACGCTCGCGTTTGTAACCAGCCATGAACGGCGCTTTACCTTAAGCGAACGCTCCAGTATCTTAAGCTTTCCGACGTCCTTTAACAGCTAGGAAGGCGATCCTTGGTTCTAAGTCGTTTCGAACAATTTTGGCTGGCTGAGCATCAACGCCTGCGTGATGCTCAGGATCCCCAGTTACAGCAGCAACAATTCAAACTAACGGAAAGCAACCGCGAGGCGGCGGCTGAGTCGCAATTATTGCGACGCGCGGTAACCTTGAGTGAGCGCCAAGGGCTACTCACTCAGCTCCATCATTGGCAACACCTGCGCCGTTTGTTGACGGTGCTCTTTGCCCTGACTGCCGTGTTGATGGGGGTAGGGGTGAGCCAAGCGACCTTAAGTCAAACGCAGCCGATTTCGTTGCTGTTTGCGGTCAGTGTGTTGCTACTGCCGAATTTAGTGATGTTCCTCTTTTGGTTGCTTTTTACCTTGCGTCGGCAGCGACCGAGTGGCATAAGCGGCGTCGGCTATACCTTATTGACGTTACTGCAACGTAAACGCAGTAATGCAGGACTTGACCTTAGTTGGTTACGCCATGTGCAGCAGCAACGCCTGTTGCAACCCTTGATGGCGCTAGCGACCCACGGTTTTTGGTTGCTGCTCGCTGGAGCGTCGTGGCTAACCTTGCTACTTTATTTGAGTTTCAACCAATACAGCTTCCAATGGGCGACGACAATACTGGCGGCCGAGCAAGTCCAAGCTATCGCACAAACGCTTAATTTTCTGCCGCATTTGCTGTTTGGCGCGCAATTACCAGCGTTAACGGATGATGTCACCAATCTTACCGTGGCCAATCAAGCCGGACGTTGGCTAAGTCTATGTGTGTTTACCTATGGCGTAGTGCCAAGGGGGCTGGTGGCCTTGGGCGCGGCGGCATTGTTTTTTAAACGCGTGCGAGGCTTAACCTTAAACCTCCAAGCAGACGGTTATCATGCAGTGGTTCAAGCACTGCAGCACGCACAACCGACAAGCACTACCATAGATGCGGACACAGATCCGCGCACAGAAGCTCTACGCTTCACCCATGCAGAGCAAGGCGAAGGCCGTTTGGTCCTGAGTTTAGACTATGAAGTCGATCCTAACCGGGCCTCCACAGCCGAAGATTTAGGTGTCGTCGCAACCTATGCGGAAAAACAAGAGCTACTGAAGCGATTGCAGGCTGCGCCAAGCGCCCAGCTTCAGGTTCGAATTGCCACGCAATTGACTCCTGATCGCAGTAGTCTACGTTACTTAGCCCAACTGGCACCGACCACTCAACAATTGACCGTAGTTTTGGTCAAAGGCTCACAAGCGACCTATTTGAGTCAGTGGCAGCAACAACTTTCGCACTATGGAGTTGATTATGTCGTTGCTTAGAATTGCCGTCGTCGGCCATACCAACGCGGGTAAGACCTCGTTGCTGCGCACCTTATTACAAGCGCGCGAATTTGGCGAAGTGGATCAACGGCCCAGCACCACACGCAGTGTTTTAGAGCAGGGGGTTTGGCTTGAAGGCCAACAACTCTTGGCATTTTATGACACGCCAGGACTGGAATCTGGTTCGGAACTCTTCGCCGAAGTGGAAGGTTTTGTTGCGCAGCATCGGCATGACGGCCCAGCACAAATACAGGCTTTCTTAACAAGCCCTTCGGCGGCGGAACAGTTTGCGCAAGAAGCAAAGGTTTTACGTCAGGTATTGCAGTCCGACGCTGCTTTTTATGTCATTGACTGCCGTGATCCCGTATTGCCAAAATATCAAGACGAATTGCATTTGTTGTCACGTTGCGGCAAACCGTTAATTCCTGTTTTAAATTACACTGCAGCCCCTGAACAGAAGCAAGAAGCCTGGCGCGCCGCTTTGGCTAAATTAAGTCTCCATGCGGTGGTTGCCTTCGATACCGTGACCCCACCTGAAGGTGGCGAGGCGTACTTATTAGAGAGTTTAGCAACAGTGGTACCTACTGCAGCGCAGCCGCTCAAGCGCCTGCTTGCATGGCGTCAACAAGAACGCGAACAACGTATCAGTGGTGCGCTGCAAGCCGTCGCGGAACTGCTTGTCGATGTGGCGGGTTACCATGAAGTGGTGGCCGATACTGCTATTGAAGACGAGTTAAGTGCGGCGACAAAGCGCCTCCAACACCGTATTCGTGAGCGTGAACAAACAACCGTGCGAAGCCTGTTAAACCGCTTTGCTTTTTTACCTGAAGATGCGCTGGCTGAACACATTGATAGTGCGTCAGGGCAATGGCAGGAGGACTTGTTTGCCCCAGAGGTGTTAAAGGCGTGGAGTAAAGATGCTGGCTTTGGTGTTGGCGCGGGTGCCGCTGCTGGTGCTGGCATTGACCTGATGGTCGGTGGACTAAGTTTAGGTGCGGCAACTGCACTGGGCGCAGCCGCTGGCGGACTTTATCAGAGTTGGCGACATTTGGGCGACAAACTGAAACACCGTTGGCGCGGGCAACGCGAACTGCATGTTGACCATGCGACACTTGCGACCTTGGCCGGCCGCCAACTTTACTTGTTGCAACAGCTAACACAGCGTGGACATGCGGCGACGGAAGCCCTGACTATTGCAAAACATCATCGCTTATCACGTGAGCAGTTCAAAGCTATTGAGCGATCGCTTGCGCCCATCTTGGCTCATACGCCCGATGTGAGTCGACAAAAAGTGATTAATGAGATTACGAAAAAGCTAGAAGAGAATTGGTCGGCGTGACTGGATTTGAACCAGCGACCCCTGACACCCCATGACAGTGCGCTACCAAGCTGCGCTACACGCCGACCGAGCCCGTTATATTACTGCTTTTTTCTGATATAACAAGTCGCGCGACGCGCAATCAGGTCTGAATGGTTATTTATTCGTCGTTTTGTTGGCTAAAGCGTTGTAGGTGCTTAATGCCGTCCACTAAAACCGGCGTTGCTGGTGCGACATTGGGCTTCGCTTCCAAGCCGTCGTTGGCGAAGCTTCGGACGCGACCATCGGCACTAATCACAGTAGTAGCTGCTTGGTCATAAACCACTAGGTCACGGCCAAAGCTGGTCATGACAGGAAAATCGCGTTCATGCGCTTGGAAAATATTTTTGCCGGTAGCGAACGCCTCTACACCACCAGCACAATTCATATAGCGCTGCGTAAGGGTAGGAACGATATCAGTGAGTAGTGCCACATCTTGTGTCGCGAATGGCAGGTTAGGGGTATATAAAAAGGGTACGCGTACGGCATCTAAACTATAGGTTTCTCGGGGCTCAGAGCTGTTTTCCATGGTCGTTAACGCGGTAACGACAACCTGATGGCCGGCGACGATTTTATTCGCTAATTGTTCAAGTAGCGCATTGCTCACTTCGGTGTGCAAGGCAAAGGTGAGTGTGTCACGATAACTTTCAAGTGTTGTTGAGCGCAAATAATCAGCAACTTCAAAGGCCTGCAAATCACCTGTTAATTCCACTTTAACCTGATAATCGTTGAGCTGTTGCCAAAAGGCCGGAACTTGTTGTTGCGCCGCCATTGGCTTGCTGTAGATATCAGCGAGGCCATAGAGCAGTTCAAAGACTCCGCCCGTGAGGCTGGTCTGTCCAAGCATGGGTGATTGATATTGCTCAAGCTGCGGGAGAACGCTCAGCAAGCGTTGCTGTTCGGCCGCAGACAATGCATCGAAAACCACCACGTAGGTATCACGGGTTTGCGCCTGTCGCGCGCACATCAGCCCCTGCGGCGGATAGTTCAAGTTAATTTGCGTCGTGCCTTTGAGCAATCGGTCGGTGGCTTGTGAACGTTCTTCTGCGAGCCAACCATGTTTACTCATTAAGGTTTGTGCCGTGGTTGGGTACGACAATGGAAACAAATCGTCCTGTTTTGTGATCGGGGTATAAAATACTGCGTCAGCCCAGATATGAATGCTGTGACTGGCCAGAAAGCAAAGCACGAACACCGCACTAAACGATGCGCCCCAATGTTTTTCGCGTAATCGGTCGAGGCGTTTCCAAGCGATGTTCGCCAAGGCGAGCTCAAATACTAATAGCACCGAAAACACCAACAACATTCCCAGCAACAAAACGAAACTGGCACCGGCAAACGCGGTTTCAGCATCCAGGGCGAGTTGTGATAGAGAGTAAGTGTTTAAATGATAGCCGTATTGGCGGAAAAACAGGGCATCGGCAACCAGTGCAATCAGGCCAAATGCTGCAACCAAAGTGGCAATACCTTTTAAGATCCTCGAAAACGGAATGATCAGGCAAAAGGGAAAGACCAGAATAATAAAGGTAATAAAAGGCAAAAACGCAAAATGGCCTAGCCAACTAATCAGCAGGTAAATCCCACCAAGAAAGGTCGCGGGTGTCTCCGCAGCTTCAATATAGAGGGTGCCAATGGCTAGCGCCAATATAATATTGAAGAAGGTGAACCAGTGTCCCCAGCTAATCAGTCGAGCAATTTTGTCACGGCGCTGTTTGCGTTGTCTCATGCGAAGCCTAAATTTTCTTACTTAGTCAACGATTGTAGCAGGACTTTACCAAATTGTTCAGCGACTTGCTGAGCTTGTTGTGGCGCATAGTGCTGCGACAAGATGTGTGTCACTGCATTGCCAAGGGTCATGAGCGCAAGGTCGACCGGAACGTTTTCTTTATGGAGCGTGTCGAGCACGTCGTTGAGAAGCTTTTCTTGCTGGTTAGCATCATATTTTGACACGATTGGCATCGAATTTTTTCCTTACATGGTAGAATGCCCGCAATCTTATCACAGGCGTAACCATTTGCAGTAAGAAAGGAATGCAGCACCATGCAAGCAGATGTACAGCACAGTATCATTCACCAATTTTACACCAACGACGGTCAAGTCGGTTTACGCGTGGCACCGGCCACACTAGCGATTAACGATGAAGTCGGTTTACTGCTCGATGAACTCACCGAGGTGTACCAAGCGAAGCCCAGCAAAGGCTATGCGCGCTTTTTGCGACCTGAAGACGACCATGAACGCAGCGTTGAGAGTAACTTCCCTGAATTGCTTGAGCTGTGGCGCAAGGGCACCGAAGAGTTTGTCAACTTCTCGCAAGAAAGCGCGAAATTGTTGCATCAACAATTGCAACACTATGGCATTTTAGAAGCTGGTTTTTTGCTGATTGCAAGCTACCGCGAGCGTGGCCAAGATTTTCTCGTCGTGGCTTTCCTACCGAGCCAAGATGGCGTGACGATCGCGGCAGATTTAAGTGTCGATAAATCGTCGCAGCTGGCCATTAGTAAAGTACAGCTTGCCGCCACCATTAACCTAAGTGAGTGGCAGGACGAACCCGAGTCGACCACCTACATTTCCTTTATAAAGGGGCGCGCTGGGCGCAAAGTATCGGATTTCTTTTTGGACTTTCTTGGTTGTGCTGAAGGGTTAAATGCTAAGAAGCAGTCGCAACAATTGATTGAAAGCGTGAGTCGCTACGCGCAGGAAGAACAACTCGAGAACGAGCAAGCGCGGCAATTACGTAAATCCGTGTACGATATCTGCGACAATCAATGGCAGCAAGGCGAACCCGTGCGCGTGAAGGACTTGTCTGAGCAACTACGCGAAGCCGTGCCAGTAGAGCGAAGTTTTGCTGATTTTAACCAAAGCCAAGCAGAGCGTGCGTTAGTGGACGAATTTCCGACGGATCGTTCTACCTTGAAGCGCTTGGTTAAATTTCAAGGGCAGGGCGGCGGCTTAAGTGTCGGCTTTGATCAGGAGCTCTTGGGCCAGCGCGTCGAATACGATCCGCATAGCGATAAGCTTACGATTCACGGCACACCGCCAAACTTACGTGACCAACTGCGACGTTACTTTGGCATTGATAGCTAAGGTCATTGATAAGCGGACACAAAAAACGCCAGGTCAGCGAACTGATCTGGCGTTTTTAATTTAAAGAATCTTATTTCTGCACGAGTTATTTCTGCACAGGAGTTATATTCGTGGCGTGAAGACCTTTAGGACCTTCTTCGAGTTCAAACTCGACGTCTTGTCCTGCTTTAAGGGTGCGATAACCTTCCATTTCAATAGTTGAATAATGTGCGAAGATATCACCTTCACGGTCTTCTGCTTCAATGAATCCAAAACCTTTAGAGTTGTTGAACCATTTCACTTTACCGGTTGCCATACTTCTACTTCCTTTAATTCTGCAGTTACTATTTAATTATTGTTAGAATGACGCCAAGGCCTTTAAAAAGCCATTTGTTAACGCCATGTTTTACTCTAGGTGAGTTCTGTTCAGTGTCAAGCCAAAATTTGCTTAATTAATGAACGTTCCGTGTAAATTGTCCTCACCCAATAGGTAAAATTCGAAGGAAAGTGAGCGAAATTCTCGTTTTCTAGCTATATATAGGTTAAGCATAGTATGAGTAGTATGGACCAACAGCAGCACGGCGCGGTGCATGATCAACAGAGCGAAAAGGAAAAGCTCGCACCGCCACCCATGTATAAGGTGATCGTGAATAATGATGATTACACACCAATGGACTTTGTGGTCGAGGTGTTGATCAAGTTTTTTCGGATGGATCAGGAACGCGCCACCGACACCATGTTGACCATTCATTATAAAGGCCGTGCCGTGTGCGGGGTCTATTCAGCAGAAATTGCTGAAACTAAAGTTGTACAAGTGAACCAGTATGCGCGGGAACATGAGCATCCACTGTTGTGTTCTATGGAAAAAGCTTAAATGGCTCATTCAGAAGCGCTGTCGTGGTCTGGTCCAAGTGAGGAGTGCGTATGTTAAATAAAGCTCTAGAAATAACCTTAAATGATGCCTTTCGCATTGCGCGGGATCGTCGCCATGAACTGATGACGGTTGAGCATCTTCTACTTGCACTCCTAGATAATCCTGAGGCGTCTAAGGCATTGCGCGCATGTGGGCTTGAGTTTACCAAGTTAAAGCAAGAACTGCTTGCTTATATCGATCGCAGCACGCCGAGTTTCGATAATGAAACTGCCGAGAGTGAAACCCAACCAACACTCGGTTTTCAACGGGTGTTGCAACGCGCGGTGTTCCACGTGCAATCTTCAGGTAACAGTGAAGTGACTGGCGCTAATGTGTTGGTGGCGATTTTCAGTGAGCAAGAGTCTCACGCAGTTTATTTATTGAATAAACATGATATTACCCGGCTTGATGTCGTTCATTTCTTATCGCATGGGCTCTCTAAAGTGGATGAACCCATTATTCGACAAGACGATGATGAGACCGAGCAGCAAGAAGCTGTAAGCGATGAACAAGAGAGCTACCTGAAACGGTTTTGTACCAATCTCAATGCCCGCGCGAAAGAGGGCAAGATTGATCCATTGATTGGGCGGGATATCGAGCTCGAACGCTGTGTGCAAGTGCTGTGTCGGCGGCGCAAAAATAATCCACTGTTAGTGGGTGAGGCGGGCGTTGGTAAGACAGCCATCGCCGAGGGGTTGGCCTATCGTATCGTCAACGACGAGGTTCCCGAGGTCATGGCAGATGCGACGATTTATTCCTTGGACATGGGCGGCTTGCTGGCCGGAACTAAATATCGCGGTGACTTCGAGAAACGGTTTAAAGCCCTATTGAAAGAAGTCAAAACCAAAACCCATGCCATTCTTTTTATTGACGAAATTCATACTATCGTCGGTGCTGGTGCGGCCAGCGGTGGCGTGCTCGATGCCTCAAACTTGTTGAAACCTTTGCTTAGCAGTGGTGAGCTCAAATGTATTGGCTCGACCACCTATAGTGAATTCAAAAATATTTTTGAGAAAGACCGTGCGTTAGTGCGGCGCTTCCAAAAAATCGACATCAGTGAACCATCAGTCGACGACACCACCAAGATCCTAATGGGCTTGAAAGAACGCTACGAAGCCCATCATGGTATTCGCTATACACAACCGGCGATCCGTGCGGCTGCTGAGCTATCAGCGCGGTATATTAATGAACGTCATTTGCCGGACAAGGCGATAGATGTGATTGACGAAGCCGGGGCTAGTCAGCGCTTGGTTGCGCCATCAAAACGTAAAAAGACCATTAACGTCGGCGATATTGAGCAAATCATTGCCAAAATTGCGCGTATTCCTGAACAGAGCGTGTCACGTTCCGACCAACAGTTGCTCAAACAATTGGACCGCAATCTTAAGTTAGTGGTCTTTGGCCAAGACCAAGCTATTGATCAGTTGAGTGCCGCCATTCGTTTGTCGCGTTCAGGACTAGGCGCGGAGCACAAGCCGATCGGCTCGTTCTTATTTGCCGGTCCAACGGGGGTGGGGAAAACCGAGATCACCCAGCAACTTGCAAAAGCGCTGGGCATCGAGTTTCTGCGCTTTGACATGTCGGAATACATGGAACGCCACGCTGTCAGCCGTTTGATTGGTGCGCCGCCAGGCTATGTTGGTTTTGACCAAGGTGGCCTTTTGACCGAAGGTGTAATCAAGCACCCGCACGCTGTCGTGTTGTTAGATGAAATAGAGAAAGCTCACAGTGATATCTACAACATCTTATTGCAGGTCATGGATCACGGCACTTTAACAGATAACAACGGACGTAAAGCCGATTTCCGTAATGTTATTCTGGTCATGACCACCAACGCTGGTGTACAGGAAACCGTACGGCAATCGATTGGCTTCAAGCAACAAGACCATGCCCCTGACGCCATGCTTGAAATTAACCGTACGTTCAGTCCAGAGTTCCGTAACCGACTTGATGGCATCGTTTGGTTCAATCATTTGAACCCAGAGGTGATTGCCCAAGTGGTCGACAAGTTTGTCACCGAGTTACAGGCGCAGCTTGACCGTAAGCAAGTGACGCTCGAACTTAATGACGATGCCCGCAGCTGGCTCGCTGCAAAAGGCTACGACAAAGCTATGGGTGCACGGCCGATGGCACGGGTCATTCAAGAGCACTTGAAAAAGCCACTCGCCAACGAAATTCTGTTTGGCAAACTAACCCATGGTGGTGATGTACTGGTCAGCGTTGAAGGGGATGAACTAACGCTGAAAATTGAAGAGCGCGAAGCCCGTAGTTCGACTACGGGCTAACGGCAGGCGCGAATTAGCGCGCGCGGAAGACAATGCGGCCTTTCGTGAGATCGTAAGGCGTTAGTTGCACGGTCACAGTGTCACCGGTCAAAATACGGATGTAGTGCTTACGCATCTTGCCAGAGATGTGCGCAGTGACCACGTGGCCGTTTTCTAATTCAACGCGGAACATCGTGTTCGGTAAGGTATCAAGAACCGTACCCTGCATTTCAATACTGTCTTCTTTTGCCATTCAAATCCTCGATTTTTTGCTAAGCTCGGAAAAAGTGGTCAGAATTCTAGCTGTTTTTACGACAAATTACCACTCGATTTATGGTTGAGTCGCCGCGGAGCCCAGAATTCGGCGGCAACGGCGTCATTTTGTAGCGCAAAACGGCGAAGTAGATGCAAAAATTGCGCGCGCGGCAGATCGATCTGGCCGAGGCTTGCTAGGTGCTCGTTTGGTACCTGGGCGTCGAGAAGTTTGCCGCCGGCTGCAAAAAAGTGCTCAGCAAAGGTCAAAAAAGCGAGTTTCGAAGCGTTGCTGACATGGTGAAACATACTTTCGCCACAAAAGACGCCAGCGACCGCCACACCGTACATGCCGCCAACGAGTTGCTCCTGCTCCCACACTTCAACAGAATGTGCGTGGCCTTGCTGATGTAAACCAAGATAAGCCTGCTGCATGTCTTCCGTAATCCAAGTACCGTCGTTGCTTTCATGGGTTGCCGCGCAGTGTTCAATAACTGCGGCAAAATCATGATTCAGCGTCACCTGTAACGGCGTACGACGGCGAAACCGTCGCATTGAACGACTCTCATGCAGGCTAGTTGGAGTGAATAGGGCGCGCGGATCGGGGCTCCACCAGAGCGGTGGATCAGCGTCAGTAAACCACGGAAAAATGCCATTACGGTAGGCGTTTAGCAAACGTTCAATCGTAAGCCTGCCGCCAACAGCGAGCAGGCCATTAGGCTCTCGCAGCGCAAGCTCAGGACGTGGAAATGTACTGCCTTGCGCGGCGAGCCGGTGAAGCATTAAGCTTTGGTTAATGCGTCAAGGTAACGTTCAGCGTCGAGTGCGGCCATACAACCGGTTCCGGCTGAAGTGATGGCCTGACGGTAGGTGTGATCCATGACATCACCTGCAGCGAAAACGCCAGGGACGCTGGTTGCGGTGGCATTCCCTTGCAAGCCAGACTGAACAATGATGTAACCGTCTTGCATTTCAAGCTCACCGTCAAAAATCCCGGTATTTGGCTGGTGACCGATGGCGATAAAGCAACCCATCACCTCAAGCTCCGACAGGCTACCCTCTTGGGTATCTTTCACACGGACACCGGTGACACCACTGTCATCACCCAAAACTTCGTCTAAGGTCTTGTTTAGGTGCAGGGTGACGTTGCCGTTTTCCGCTTTATCCATAAGACGGTCGACCAAGATTTTCTCGGCACGGAATTGCTCGCGACGGTGAATCACATGCACTTCGCTGGCAATGTTCGACAGGTACAAAGCTTCCTCAACAGCAGTATTACCGCCACCGACGACGCAGACTTTTTGGTTACGATAGAAAAAGCCATCGCAGGTTGCACAGGCTGAAACACCTTTACCCATAAAGGCTTCTTCCGAATCCAGACCGAGGTATTTCGCTGAAGCTCCGGTCGAGATGATCACGGCATCGGCAGTGAACTCATGACTGTCACCGAATAAGCGGAAAGGGCGCTGGCTAAAGTCGACCTTATTAATATGGTCAAACACGATTTCGGTATCAAACTTCTCAGCATGTTGCTGCATGCGCACCATTAAATCAGGTCCGGTTAGGCCTTCGGCGTCGCCTGGCCAGTTTTCCACGTCGGTGGTGGTGGTCAGCTGACCGCCTTGCTGCATGCCTGTAACGAGAACTGGATTTAGGTTAGCGCGGGCAGCATAAACCGCTGCAGTGTAGCCGGCAGGCCCTGAACCTAAAATCAAAAGACGGCAATGTTTGGCTTCAGCCATTGTTCCTGTACTCCATTCTTAACTGTTAATTTTGTCATGTGTGCATCAATACATTGGGATTGATTGTATGGATTACAACGCCCACAAACAAGAGACCCGCAACAAAGTGCGGGCCTCAAAATAAATGAAAACTGTAAACTTAGCTGCGAATGGCTTCGAGCGGATCTAGATAATCCAAACCAAGTTTTTCGCCTAAGTCGTCATGCACGGCTTTGTAGGTAATCTTACCTTTGTGCATGTTCAAGCCGTTACGCAAGTGCTCGTTGTTTTCCATTGCTTTCAAGCCATGGTTCGCTAAGGCCAAACCAAACGGCAGGGTAGCGTTGTTCAACGCGATGGTTGAGGTACGTGCCACGCCACCTGGCATGTTTGCCACGCAATAGTGCACAATGTCGTCAACCACGTAGGTAGGCTCTTGGTGCGTGGTGGCTTTTGAGGTCTCAAAACAACCGCCTTGGTCAATCGCAACGTCAACCACAACAGAACCTGGCTTCATGTTTTTCAAGTGTTCACGGGTCAGCAGTTTAGGCGCTGCTGCACCTGGAATAAGCACTGCACCCACAACTAAATCAGCTTCACGTGAGAATTTATCAACGGCATCAACCGTCGAGTAAATGGTTTTCACACGACCAGCAAAAATGTCATCAAGCTGACGTAGACGCGGCAACGAACGATCTAAGATGGTCACGTCGGCGCCCATGCCTACAGCCATTTTCGCAGCTTGGGTACCGACCACGCCACCACCAATAACCAATACTTTACCTGGCTCAACACCTGGTACGCCGCCAAGCAATACACCGCTACCGCCGTTGGCTTTCTCAAGGTTGTGCGCGCCGGCCTGAATTGACATACGACCCGCAACTTCACTCATAGGTGCAAGCAGTGGTAAGCCACCGTTGCGGTCGGTTACGGTTTCATAGGCAATTGCAGTCACACCTGCTTTACCTAACAAATCGGTTTGCGTTGGGTCTGGGGCAAGGTGTAGATAAGTATAAAGGATCTGACCTTCGCGTAATTGCACACACTCATTTGGCTGTGGCTCTTTTACTTTGATGATCATTTCCGCCTTGGCGAAAATTTCCGCAGGATCATCAACAATGGTTGCACCCGCAAGCTCGTAATCTTCGTTGGTAAAACCGATGGCCGCACCACCGTTGTTTTCCACCATCACGTCGTGGCCATGCGCAACATATTCGCGCACTGCAGCAGGGGTTAGACCGATACGATACTCGTGGTTTTTAATTTCTTTAGGTACACCAATTAGCATGACTTCATTCCCGTTAAGGTTGGCGGTTTCACATAAGGATTTACGGCGAGCATTATAGGCGAAACCACTACCGTGTTTCGTACTTTTTTTAATGTTAAATACCGTATATACTTCGGTGTATCAGATTAAAAAGCGTGAAAAGCCATGTTTAATGCCGAAGAACCCGTACGAATCACTATTGACAGAATTGACCGGAAAATACTAAGGCTCCTGCAAGATGATGGACGCTTGTCCAATGTCGCGCTAGCCCAACGTGTAGGGCTGAGTGCATCGGCCTGCAACGAGCGTGTGCGTAAGCTCGAACAGGAAGGCGTCATCGAAAGTTATCACGCTCGTATTAACCCAAGTAAGCTCGGCGCAAACCTAATGGTTTTCGTTGAAATTACACTCACGCGAACCTCGTCAGATTCCTTTGCCGAGTTTAGTGATGCAGTACGCAAAACCCCAGAGATTTTAGAATGCCACTTAGTTGCCGGTGATTTTGATTTTTTGATCAAAGCGCGGGTGCCGGATATGCCTTCGTACCGTAAGCTTTTGGGGGAAACCTTGCTCACCATGCCGGGTGTGAATGAGTCACGGACCTATGTGGTCATGGAAGAAGTAAAGAACGATAATAAAGTTCTCATAAAAGGTTAGCAAAGGGCTCGTAAAACAGCTGAACATAATGCGCCGACACGCTACACTAGTAGTTATCATAAAAATGCGACAGCAACGCGACAAGAATAAGAACGACGCTAACAGGGAAATGACATGCAAAACAAACGTGACGACATGACGCAAGTGCAGGGTGGCCTATGAGTGGTGCGCAACGGGTACTCGAAGTCGGCCTCATTCTTTGCGGCGCGTTTGCTATTTTCTTATTTCTGGCGCTAGTGAGCTTTAACCCGGCGGATCCAAGTTGGTCGCAAACGGGTTACCAAGGCACCATTGAAAACGCAGCAGGTGCCATTGGAGCTTGGTTTGCGGATGCCTTATTGTTTGCTTTTGGTTTTGTCGCTTATGCGATTCCCTTTGGCCTCGCCGGTCTCGGCTACGTTATGTTCCGCCAACCTCACAAGCTACTGGAGCTCGATTACCTCGCCCTTGGCTTGCGTCTGATTGGTCTGATACTGACCTTAGTTGGCGCCTCGGCGTTAGCGTCGTTGAATTTCGCAGCACTTTATTCCTTCTCCGCTGGGGGCGTCGTTGGGGACGTCATCAGTAGTTCACTGTTGCCGTATTTTAACCTCATCGGTACAACCTTATTGTTGCTTACATTCTTATGTACAGGGTTAACGCTCGTCACTGGGATTTCTTGGGTTTGGTTAGCCGATAAGCTCGGTGAATGGACGTTAATGGGCACCTCATGGCTCTACCACAAGGTACGTGGGCAGGTTGCGCAATGGCAAAGTGAGCGCAGCAGCAACGAGCAGAAAGAATCAGACGAAACCTCCAGTTTAAGTCTGAGCGAACGTAAAGAGCGTCGAAAGAAACGCCAAAAGCTCAAGGCCATTCCTGCCAACGAAACTAACGAGCGGCATGAACCTGACATTGATTTAGACTTAACCATCAGTACAGACGATGATCCTGAGCCAGATCTTGGCATTTTTGCCGAGGTCGAAAAGAAAGCGGTTCCTGAAGCTGCAAGCGAGTCGGTAACAACAGCGCAAACAACGCGGCCAACGAAGGCTTCTAACGCCGCAGTAAACGCCGCCGCCGAAAACGCCGACGATGATGAAGCGGATGCCGCACCGCGTGCGCCGCTAGACCCATTGCCGTCGATAGCACTGCTTGATAAACCCGCGCAAACCGGTAATCCACTCACACCAGCCGAACTCGACCAAATCAGTCAAACTGTGGAAGCGGTGTTACAAGATTTTGGAGTTGAGGTGAAAGTCGCTAACGTGCAGCCTGGCCCAGTGATCACGCGCTTTGAACTCGACTTGGCGCCAGGTGTAAAAGTTTCGAAGATTTCCAACCTAGATAAAGACATCGCACGTTCATTGTCGGCGATTTCGGTACGGGTAGTCGAAGTGATTCCAGGGAAGTCTTATGTCGGCCTAGAACTGCCGAACAAGAGCCGTGAAACCGTCTTCTTTAGCGACGTGATTGCCTGCGATGCCTTCCAACAAAGCCAGTCACCATTAACTATGGTGTTAGGTAAGGGCATTTCTGGACAACCCGTGATTGTCGACTTAGCTAAAATGCCACACCTTTTGGTGGCCGGTACCACAGGTTCGGGTAAGTCGGTCGGGGTGAACGTCATGATCTTGAGCTTGCTCTACAAGAGCACGCCTGAGGAGGTTCGCTTGATCATGATTGACCCGAAAATGCTTGAGCTCTCGGTTTATGAGGGTATTCCGCATTTGTTGACCGAAGTGGTCACCGATATGAAAGATGCCGCCAATGCCTTACGTTGGTGTGTGGGTGAAATGGAACGACGCTATAAACTGATGTCGGCCCTTGGCGTACGTAACTTGAAAGGCTACAACTCGAAAGTTGCCGAAGCCCGTGATCGTGGTGAGCCCTTGCGCGACCCTTTATGGAAGCCTGGCGACTCAATTGATGAATTACCCCCTTATTTAGATACGTTGCCAAGTATTGTTGTGGTGATTGATGAATTCGCCGACATGATGATGATTGTCGGTAAAAAGGTCGAAGAGCTGATTGCACGTATCGCGCAGAAAGCACGGGCCGCAGGGATTCATTTGGTGCTGGCGACACAGCGGCCATCGGTGGATGTAATTACGGGCTTGATTAAGGCCAACATTCCAACCCGTATCGCCTTCCAAGTGCAGTCGAAAATTGACTCGCGCACAATTCTTGATCAGCCGGGTGCAGATCAACTTTTGGGGCAGGGCGATATGCTGTACCTTCCGCCAGGTAGCGGCGTACCGACACGGGTTCATGGTGCGTTCGTGGATGACCACGAAGTCCATGCTGTCGTAGCGGATTGGAAGAAACGTGGCAAGCCTAATTATCTTGACGAAATTCTTAATGGTGACCCAACCGAGGACGCACTGCTCCCCGGTGAGAGTCTGGAAGACGACGACGGCGAAAGTGATCCGCTTTATGATGAAGCTGTGGCTTTTGTCACCGAAACGCAACGCGTATCGGTCTCGAGCGTGCAACGTAAATTTAGAATTGGTTACAATCGCGCTGCGCGTATTGTTGAACAAATGGAACACAGTGGTGTCGTTAGTAGTGCGGCCAACAATGGCCAACGCGATGTGTTGGCGCCACGGCCGCCACGCGATTAATCACAAAGGAATAGGGGCAATAGAGGATGATTAAACTAAAATCCATCGCCATGTTGGTCGCTACCTACGCGGTTAGCACCAGTACTTTCGCGCTTGACGCCAAGAGCGATCTTCAAGAGTTGTTGGCCCCAATGAGTACCCTAAAGGCTAATTTTCAGCAGCATGTTTTAGATGCCAATGGTGAACTCGTACAAGAGTTGCAAGGCGAGTTAGCCTTAGCTCGGCCAAATAAGTTTTACTGGCATAGCAATGCCCCCGACGAGTTGGTTTTGGTCGCCGACGGCCAAGCGGTTTACTATTTCGACCCTTTCGTAGAGCAAGTGACCATCAGCGCGCAAAGCGAAGCAGCTAATCAAAGCCCGTTTTTACTGCTGCTTGATGCTGAAGCGAGCGCCTGGTCGGACTATAACGTCACTAGTGAGGGCTTAAGCTTCCAACTTGAGCCAACGGCGGCAGCACAACAACAACAGCGCCTGCAAGTGAACTTCGTTGCGCAAGACGAACAACCGGCGCAGCTCCACGAGCTGGTGTTAGATGACGGGCAAGGGCAAATCACGCGAATTCGGTTAAGTGATCTGAAGACCAATGTGGCCTTGCCGTACACCACCTTTAGCTTTCAGATCCCGGAAAATGCCGTGGTCGATGACCAACGTCCAACACCATAAGAGGGGCGTGTGGCGACTCAAAGCTTTGATTTCGGACCCGATTTTCGCCCCTTAGCGGCGCGCATGCGACCGCTGACCCTGAACGACTATGTGGGCCAAGAGCAACTTCTTGGCCCCGGCAAGCCGTTGCGCGATGCGATTGAGCGTGGCCAGTTGCATTCGATGATTCTCTGGGGGCCGCCGGGCACCGGGAAAACCACCTTGGCTGAAATCATTGCCCAATCCGGTGCCGCCGCTATTGAACGCGTGAGCGCAGTAACCTCCGGCGTAAAAGAGATCCGGGCTGCCATAAGCAAAGCCAAAGAGAATCAACAACAAGGCCAACGTACCTTGCTGTTCGTTGATGAGGTGCATCGTTTTAATAAGAGCCAACAAGACGCTTTTTTACCGCATATTGAAGACGGTACCGTGGTTTTTATTGGCGCGACGACAGAAAACCCAGCCTTTGAGCTCAATGGTGCCTTACTATCACGGGCACGCGTCTATCGTTTGAAAGCCTTGGATAACGATGCCATTCAAAAACTCCTGCAGCTTGCACTGAACGATCAGGAACGAGGCCTCGGAGAACGCCAGCTAAAACTCACCGACGCTGCGCTCGATTATTTAATTCACGCTGCAGGTGGCGATGCTCGGCGCGCACTGAATTACCTTGAGATCAGTGCTGATACTGTTGGCAATGGTGAAACCCTTGAGCGCGACATGATCGTGGAAGCCATTGGCGGGCGACAAGCCGGCTTCGATAAACAGGGCGATGTCTATTACGACCTCCTTTCGGCGTTACACAAATCCGTGCGCGGTTCGTCTGCCGACGGCGCCCTTTACTGGTACGCACGTATTTTACACGGCGGTGGAGATCCGCTGATTGCCGCACGGCGTTTACTGGCAATCGCTTCGGAAGATATCGGTAATGCCGATCCACGCGCATTACAACTGGCCTTGAACGCGTGGGATACCTTTCATCGCGTAGGGCCAGCCGAAGGTGAACGTGCTATTGCACAAGCATTGGTCTATTGCGCCTTGGCGCCGAAAAGTAACGCTGTGTATCAAGCTTTTGGCGCGGCAAAAAAACTTGCCGCAGACTACCCTGATGCGCCCGTTCCTCATCATTTACGCAATGCGCCGACCAAGGTGCATAAACAGGAAGGCTTCGGTGATGATTATCGCTACGCGCATAACTTTCCCAATGCCGTGGTGCCGGGAGAACGCTATCTACCTAGCCAAGTGGGGGACGCAACACTGTATGAGCCCTCTGAACGCGGCCTAGAGAAGCAGCTCAAGGCAAAACTCGATTGGTTACGCCAACAAGATGAACAAACTGACTGGCAGCGAGGCGACGATCTTGACTAGTTTACTTTGGGTAGCCCTCGGCGGCGCTATTGGAGCTTTGGCGCGCTATGGCAGCGCACTTTTAGCACTAGGAATCTTTGGTAAATCATTCCCTTTCGGCACACTAATCGTTAACATAGTAGGCTCATTTTTGCTGGCGGTGTTGTTCCTTGGTCAACAACAAGGAACCGTGCATGAAAACATCTGGTTATTTCTTGGCGTAGGGGTACTCGGCGCGTTCACCACGTTTTCGACCTTTTCGCTCGAGACAGTGTTGTTATTTCAAAACGGCGAGCTGCTGAAAGCGCTCCTTTATGCCAGCTTAAACTTTATCTGTTGTATTGCCGCAGTAGCACTAGCGCTGGGGCTTAAAACTTATTTTTTATCGATGTGGAATTAACATGTTAGACGCTAAGTTATTTCGTAGTGAACTCGCTGAAACCGCTGCTCGCCTCGCAGAGACGCGCGGCTATCAATTGGACGTGGCCAAGCTCGAACAGCTTGAACAACGTCGTAAAGAACTGCAAGTGCGGACCGAATCATTACAAGCTGAGCGAAATTCCAGTGCCAAGGCCATCGGTAAAGCCAAGGCGCAGGGCGAAGATATTCAGCCTTTACTCGCAGCGGTCGACAATCTCGGCCAGGAACTCGACCAAGCCAAACACGACTTGAACGCGATCCAAGACGAGCTACATACCATTATCTCGGGTGTGCCTAACTTGCCGGCCGACGAAGTGCCGTTGGGCGCCGATGAAGATGAAAACCAAGAAATTAGCCGTTGGGGCGAACCTCATCGCTTTGATTTTGAACCGAAGGACCACGTTGATGTGGCGGCTCAGTTGGCGCAAGGTATGGACTTTGAAAAAGGCGCTAAGCTTGCAGGTGCGCGCTTTGTGGTCCTGCAAGGAGCTATTGCGCAACTGCATCGTGCCCTCGCACAATTCATGTTGAATCTGCACGTGAATGAGCATGGCTATACCGAAACGTATGTGCCGTACTTGGTCAATCACGACACCTTATATGGCACCGGGCAGTTACCGAAGTTCGGTGAAGATCTGTTCCATGTACAAGGGGCCACCGAAAAGCAGGTGCCAATGTCGTTGATTCCTACCGCTGAGGTGCCGTTAACGAACTTGTGGCGTGACGAGATTGCTGACGAAGAGCAACTCCCGCTGCAATACGCTGCGCACACACCATGTTTTCGCAGTGAAGCGGGCTCTCACGGCCGTGATACGCGCGGTTTGATCCGCCAGCATCAGTTCGACAAAGTAGAATTGGTGTGGTTAGTGAAGCCAGAAGAATCTATGGCAACACTTGAGCGCTTAACTGAGCACGCCGAACGCGTGTTGCAGTTATTGGAATTGCCTTACCGCAAAGTCTTGCTCTGCACCGGCGACATGGGCTTTGGCGCCTGCAAAACCTATGATTTAGAGGTGTGGTTGCCTACTCAAGAGACCTATCGTGAGATCAGCTCATGCTCAAACATGGGTGACTTCCAAGCGCGCCGCATGCAAGCTCGCTTCCGTCGTAAAGGCGCGAAAAAGCCTGAATTATTGCATACCCTGAATGGTTCAGGTTTGGCGGTAGGGCGTGCGTTGGTAGCGATTCTGGAAAACTATCAGCAAGCTGACGGCTCGGTGAAGATACCGACCGTATTACAGCCGTATATGGGTGGCAAGACGGTGATTCAAGCGTCAGCCGACTAGATACACTTCGCCGGTTTTGGCAGGCCCGCAATACGCGTGGCCTGCTTTGCCGGACCTTTCGGGAATAGCCGGTAAAGATAACGACTGTTGGCTTTGTCGGGCCCTAAGCGTTGACCTATAGCTTTCACCAATACTCGCATGGCGGGACTGGTATCAAACTCCTGATAAAAATCGCGCACGAAATTGACCACTTCCCAGTGCGCTTCGGTCATTTCAATCCCTTCAAGACCAGCGATGTACTCAGCCAGCTCTGGGCTCCACTCAGCAAAGTTAGCTAGGTACTCGTGTTTATCGGTAGCGTAGGTGCGGCCGTTCAATTCAAACATCGTTCAGCTCACTTGCTTTCCCGCCGCCGACGTAGCTTACCGGTTGTGCATCGAGTGTCATGGTGACCCAACTGGCATCATTCAATTGCAGAACAAAAGGTGGCAGTTCCTGCGCTTGCTCGCCGTGCAAGGCTAATTCGGTTTGTAAAACATAGGCTGGATACGGGAAGTCATCGAGCAATTCAGGCTCCGCTAATAACTGCGTTAACGCCTGCTCGGTGAAAATAGCCGTAAGGTCCTGGCCTTGCGCGGTACTTACCAAACACGCTTGATCGGCCTCTGATAGCGGCCATGAACGCACATAATACAGTGCCCGTAGTGCAGGAGTATCGGCGTTAAGCAGGGCTTCGTTGCTGCTCATGTCACTCATTCTGAATCACCTTAAAAACGCAAAACTTTACCGGCGCTGGCTAACCGTTGTGCCAGTTGCTGGTTTGCTATAGGTTCGACGTCCATCACCCAATCTGGGTCTGCCATGAAGCCATTTTCAGTGACGACCAAGGGTGTTGGGCATTCGTATAAGTCGAGCAAGGCGTAGCGCTTCTGCAACGAACGCTCGTCGTGTTGGGCGTCATGGCCTTGCTGCAAATGTTGAAGGCCATCACCGAGTAACACCAACTGAGGATTGAGCTCCATCGTCGCCAGCGCTAAGTACATCGCTTGGCCATGCCAACTGGCAGGGTGATCGGGTGCTTGAGATTGGATGACATAAATGGTCATTAGAATTGCATCACTCGTTCAGCTTTTGCGGCTGCCATACTGAATTCAGTTAGCCCGCCTAAGGCAAAACCGTCGTGTAGCTCTGCCTCTGAAAGTTGATAGTCCTGTTCAACGACGGTGGCACAAAGCACTAATGGAATGCTGTGCTGGGTCGCCAGTTTCAGCCATTCTGCGGCCACCGGTGTGACTTGCGAACCCTGTTGTTGGCCATGCAGTACACCCGCCTCGTAAAAAAAGACGTGCTGAATGCGATGGCCTAACATGAGCGCAGCCTGCGCGTAGTGAAACGCTAACAGGCTGCGAGGTTCGTCGGGTGCACTGTGCACCGAGAGAACAATATCTGTCACAAGCTTATTCGTCGCCGCCGAACGCCATTAAGAGGTGCAGCAAGCTGACAAAGATGTTGTAAATCGAAACATAAAGCGTGACCGTTGCCAAGATGTAGTTACGTTCGCCACCATGAATGATGGAACTGGTCTGCATCAAGATGGCACCGGCTGAGAACAAAATAAACAACCCAGATAAGGCCAAACCGATGGCTGGCATGTTTAAGAAGATGTTCGCAATGAATAACGCGATTAAGACAAAGAAACCAGCCACCATCATGCCACCAAGGAAAGACATGTCTTTCTTCGTGGTCAGCACATAAGCCGACAACGAGAAGAAGATCAGTGCCGTGCCACCTAGAGCGGTCATGATAATTTCCGCGCCTTGTGGGCCTATGGCGCTAATCATGCCCAAAATAGGACCTAAGGTGTAACCCATAAAGCCGGTGAGGGCGAACACCGAAAGTAAGCCCATTGAGCTGTTCGCGGTTTTATGCACTAAGAAGAGCAACCCATAAAAACCTACCAGCGTAATGATCATACCAGGGTGGGGTAGGTTCATGCTCGCAGCCAAAAATGCGGTAAACGCACTAAAGGCCAAGGTTAAACCGAGCAACATATAAGTGTTGCGTAATACTTTGTTGGTCTGTAGAACCGATTCGCCACGCTGAGTAGACGATACGTGAACTTGATTGTTCATGGACTTCTCCGTTGATTAACTAACTGCAAGCAGTGTATCCCAAAAGTGGGGGTAACAAGCAATGCTTTCAAGCTAATTTTGTTGCTAATTGTATAAAATGACAGCAAACAAACCAAATGATTCAAATTTTTGCTTTACAAGCCGATTCAGGCTCTTTATCATTCGCTTCGTCTTGAGGCACACAGCCACAGACACAGGAGAGATGGCAGAGTTCGGTTGAATGCACCTGACTTGAAATCAGGCGTGGGTTCACACCCACCGGGGGTTCGAATCCCTCTCTCTCCGCCAAATTCCGGAAAGCCCGCTAGTTCGCTAGCGGGCTTTTTTTGTGGCTTTATCATCTGGTCGTACCTGTTTATACTGAGCTACTTATTGTTATACGCAAACAATCAACCCTTGGTTTAAGTAGTGAGGATGCTATGGAAGCTTTTGATCAGGTACTGCAACGCATTACCCCCGCCGCGGAGCAAACATTAGAATTACCTGAAGGGTGGGGCCAAGGCCGCGCTTTATTTGGCGGCCTAACCGCAGCGATAGCCTGGCAACATGGCCAAGCGGGTGCCGCCGCTGACCAACAACTTCGTGCGATGACAGTATCCTTTGTCGCGCCGGTGTTAGCGGGACCGGCTAACTTGCAACGACGTGTCTTACGCCAAGGTAAAAATGTTACGCAAATTGCTGTTGATATTGTCCAAGCGGGTGAGGTCGTTCTTGCCGCATTGTTAACCTACGGTTCCGCACGCTCTTCGCAAGTCAATGTTACCGATACCCCAGAACCACAAAGCGCAGCACCCGACGCAGGTACACCGTTTCCGGCGACCAAATTCTTACCTGAGTTTGCCCGTGCCTTTGATTACCGTGTCACCGTTGGTGGCTTGCCATTCAGTGGGAATAAGAGCCGTGAGTTTGGCGGCTTTATGCGCTTTCGCGAGCTTGAGAAGCCTATCACTATCGGGACCTTTCTTGGCTTGGTGGACGCTTGGCCGCCCGCAGTGTTACCCCATCTTACCGAACTGGCTCCAGCAAGTTCACTAACCTGGACCATTGAGTTCCCGACACAACTGCCGCAACAACTGACAAGTGAGTGGTGGCATTACGTCGCAACCATTGACTACGCAGCCGACGGTTATGGCCATACTCACGCGCATATTTGGGACAGTCAGGGTCAGTTGGTTGCCATTAGCCGACAAACGGTGACGGTGTTTGCCTAGCGTTCATATGACCGCCATTAGGTATTTATGACGCCAAATTAATGATGTGAGAACGATTATCGCGTAAGACTTTAAAGAAAGATGACATTATTGTTGCATTAGCACTTGTACAAATGACGTATCTGGGGCATATCTTGAAGCGTACCGACATGGGGTTGGTACGTCAGCCGAAATTTCTCGGCCTCTTCATAAGGAAGCGAAGATGACGGAGTTCATCGTAGCTGTACCCTCACAACTCGTGGGGCTCGGTATGCAGACCCTCATTGACCAGGAACCTAGCTTTTGCGTGGTTGCAACCGTCACTAATCAACAACAATTACGCGATGCTATAGCACGCTCCCCGTTTGCCACAGTGATCTTAGGCAGCCAACTCTGTAATGATGGCACTATTGAAATCTGGCGCCGCATACAACGCCGTCACCCCGATGTACATATGTTACTCTGGGCCGCACGTTTTCAAGATGTGCTCGATTTCCAGTGTAATTTGGACCGGGTTGAAGGTTACTTGCTGGCAAGCGCGCAAAAAGAGGAATTCTTGAACGCGTGTCGAACGCTGAGTAAAGGGCGTATGTACGTGGCAGCGAGTGTTGCCGAATACTTAGCGAAGAATCCCGCGCGGCAACGCCAGGGTGAACTCTTAGCTAAACTGAGTAAACGCGAAATCCAAGTGGCACAAATGATTGCCCAAGGCCGACGCTCTGCGGTGATCGCGCGACTACTCAATATTAGTAGTAAAACTGTGAATACCTTTCGCTACCGGATCTTTGATAAACTCGGGATCAGTGGCGATGTTGAGCTGACGCATTTAGCGTTACAAATGAAATTGGTTGATCTTGATGAAGAGGTAGCAGTACAAGACGATGACGAAGCAAGCGAAGGAGGCGTTCGACGCTAAGCAATTCCTACAAAGTCTGACGCATCAACCCGGGGTGTATCGGATGTACGATGCGTCAGGCGACATTATTTACGTGGGTAAAGCCAAAGACCTGCGTAAGCGCGTGGGCAGCTATTTCCGCAGCCAAGTGGACAGCCCGAAAACGCAAACCCTCGTTAAGCAAATTTGCTCAATTGAAGTCACGGTGACCAACACCGAAGCCGAAGCACTGATCCTCGAAAATAATTTCATTAAAAAATACCGCCCGCGTTACAACGTCTTGTTACGTGATGACAAATCCTATCCGTATATTTTGGTCAGCGATCATGAACATCCGCGGCTGGCATTTCATCGCGGCACAAGGCGGGAAAAAGGGCGCTACTTTGGGCCATTTCCCAACGGTGTAGCGGTTCGCAATAGTCTACGTCTGTTACAAAAGCTGTTCCCCGTACGGCAATGCGAAGACTCTTATTATCGCGCCCGTAGTCGCCCGTGTTTGCAATACCAACTCAAGCGCTGCTTAGCGCCATGTGTAAAGGGCTATTGCAGTGATGACGAATACAACGAGCAAGTCGAGCTCGCCAAACGCTTTCTTGAAGGCAAAAACCAAGAAGTTATTGATCAACTCGTCGCACGCATGGAAGCGGCCAGTACGGAGCTCGATTTTGAACGCGCCGCACGTTTTCGCGACCAAATTGCGGCTTTGCGCCAAGTGCAAGAGCGCAACGCGGTGACCGGCAACCAGCAAGAACTTGATGTGATTGGCTACGCGCGCCAAGGTGGCATAGCCGCAGTGCATTTGCTCTTCGTGCGCGATGGCGCAGTGCAGGGCAGTCGTAGCTATTTCCCCAAGGTCCCAGCGGGTACCGAAGACGCTGAAGTGTTACTCGCCTTCTTGTTGCAGTTTTACTTAAACGATCAAGTTGAACGCCGCCTGCCACGCGAAATTATTTTGCCTGAGCAAAATGCCGCAAATGTGCTTGATCCGGAGCAAGAGCTGAAAACCCTAGAACAGGCATTAGCGCAAAAAATCCGTATGACGCACAATGTCCGAGGCGAGCGCAAACAATATCAAGTACTGGCGCAGAAGAACGCTATGAATGCACTGGATAGCAAGGCCAATCAGGCCAGTACCATGATGATGCGGGTGGGCGCATTGGAGCAAGCGCTGGATTTTGGTCGGCCGATCACGCGCATGGAATGTTTTGATATAAGCCATACCATGGGACAAGAAACCGTGGCGTCCTGTGTGGTGTTCGACCAACAAGGGCCGAAGAAAAGCGATTACCGCCGCTATAATATTAAAGGTATTACCCCGGGCGATGACTACGCCGCCATGGCACAAGCACTGCAACGGCGCTTCGACCCAGTTAAAAATGCCAAAGCTGATGCTGCTCCAATGCCGGATATTCTGTTCATTGACGGTGGTAAAGGGCAACTCAGTCAGGCGGAGAGCTATTTCGCTGACTGGCCGACTGAGGCAGCCAAAGCTGCGCCTTTGTTAGTTGGTGTCGCGAAAGGGGAGTCACGTAAGCCGGGCCTAGAGACGCTCATTCTAGCCGGCAGCCACGCGACTATTCCGTTAGCCGCCGATGCGCCTGCGTTGCATCTGGTGCAGCACATTCGCGATGAATCCCATCGCTTTGCCATTACCGGTCACCGGCAACGTCGCGCTAAGGTCCGTCGCACGTCACGTTTAGAGGATATTCCGGGGATTGGCGCCAAGCGTCGGCAACGGTTATTGCAAAATCTAGGTGGATTACAACAGGTAAAACAGGCTAGTATTGAACAACTCGCAGCGGTACCTGGCGTCAGCCATGAATTAGCTGAAACCATCTATCACGCGTTTCGTGACGAATAAAAAGGAACACTCTGTCGCATGTGGAATATTCCCAACCTGCTGACCAGCTTTCGCATTCTACTGATTCCAGTATTTTTGGGTATTTACTACTTACCTGGCAGTGATGCTAACTTTTGGGCGGCCTTTGTGTTCGCTCTAGCGGCAATTACCGACGGTTTAGACGGTTATGTCGCACGCCGATTTAATCAATTTACCAAGTTTGGCGCGTTTTTAGACCCAGTGGCCGATAAAGTCATGGTTGCCGCTTCACTTATCGTAGTCGTTGAGACCTACGCGACCTGGTGGATTAGCGTACCTGCCTTAGCGATTGTTAGCCGCGAGCTGGTGGTTTCAGCCTTGCGTGAGTGGATGGCACAAATTGGTTCACAAGCAAAAGTTAAAGTTTCGAACTTAGGCAAAATCAAAACCACCGCACAAATGGTTGCTATTGGTGGCTTGATTTGGGAAGCCAACACTTTCGTTATTGTTACCGCGACCATCTTGTTGTACGTCGCATTTGTACTGACATTGTGGTCCATGTGGGAATATTTGCGCGCCGCTTGGTCAGATTTAAGCCAAGTGGATTAAAAATAAGCAAACAAACGGTTTAGCGGCAAAAAATCGTTGACCTTGCCGAAATAGACAGTAGAATGCGTCGGCACTGGATGCGGGAATAGCTCAGCTGGTAGAGCACAACCTTGCCAAGGTTGGGGTCGCGAGTTCGAATCTCGTTTCCCGCTCCAAATCCCGATGGCGGGATGGCAGAATGGCTATGCAGCGGATTGCAAATCCGTGGATCTCGGTTCGACTCCGGGTCCCGCCTCCATCGGATTCTCGGTACTGCATATTAGATGTGCCCGGGTGGTGAAATTGGTAGACACAAGGGATTTAAAATCCCTCGCTGGTAACAGCGTGCCGGTTCAAGTCCGGCCCCGGGCACCACTTCCTGATTCAATTTAATTCCCCTTCATGTACTTGCGCTAGTTTCCTCGCTACTATAAATCCGTGCGTTTAACGTAGGGTGGAAATGAATGGGCTTATTGGCATGGTTCGGCGATAAAATAGCGAGGTATCTGCAGAAGCCTAGCAGTGGGCTTTCTAATCCTCCGACGTCTGACTTTAGCGCGCTGGAACAAGCCATCGAGGTGGGTGATGTATTGCTGGTCGACGGTAATAGTCGCATTGCCACCGCGATAAAGTACCTCACGCAGTCCACTTGGTCGCATGCCGCGTTTTGTGTGGCGAAGAATGAAGACGAAGGGGTGATGCTGTTAGAGGCAGATGTGATTGAGGGGGTGCGGTTGGTGCCGCTGTCGTTTTATCAATCTGCGCATACGCGAATCTGTCGCCCGTTTGGCATCCGTCCAGAGGATATGGCGAAGGCTGTGGCTTTTGCTAAGCGCCGACTGGGGCATCAGTATGATACGGGGCATATTTTAGATTTAGCCCGTTATCTGATCCGAACACCGCCGGTACCCGTCGAATGGCGGCGCAGTCTGCTAACCTTCGGCAGTGGCGATCCAACCAAAGCCATTTGTTCCTCGTTAATTGCCCAAGCGTTTCAATCGATTCATTACCCGATCCTACCGCACGCGATGGAAGAAAAGCTTATCAGGCGCCATCACAGCCAATATGTGCCAGGCGATTTCGATATATCGCCGTATTTCGCCATCATAAAGCCGCAGCTCCAAGAACAGTTTGATCCTTACCAATTGCAATGGCACGAACCAAGCGCGGCCCCGTAAAGGATAACTCCGAAATTGCGGTTCTGGGTCACTGAAAAACGGATTATCTACTTGGAGTCGTTCCTGATTTGGCTTGGAACAACGCTCTAAAAAGGCCGTCGCCCTAGAATCAGAATGCAACTCAAATGTCGATTTGTCGATTCACCACCTGATTAAATTCAGTCTAAGCCTTGGTTTGATGAGGTTGCAGAACACACCATCTTAAGTTAAGATGGCGATTCTTTCTTTCACAGAAGGCCGTGATGTTGAGACAGGGCATTATCATGTTAGTTTTGTTAGCGTTTCTGACTCAGGTCAGTCAGGCTATCGCTGACGTACATCAATCTCATCAAACGACACCTGAGCAACACCTCGACTTTGATCATGATGAACATCAGATCAGCCCGCAAGAGTTGCCACAGAAGGGCTCGGTAAGTTTCGACTGCCACCATTGTTGTCACTGTCACGGTTCATTTCACATTTACGCAATGAAAGCTGATAAAACGCTAATTTTACCGCGTTTGACGAGCACTATTGCAAATTACATTCAAGACTACACCAACCCTTTAGCATCGCCATTATTTCGGCCACCCATCTCCTCGTAACTACTGTCCACGCTGCTTAGCAGCGCATTAAACCTTTATGTTTACGCAGTAGTATGACTGAGGAGTCTTTTATGCGTCCATTAGTGACCCGCAGCAAAGTTTTATTTGCTGCTCTGAGTCTGGTCGTTTCGATCGGCTATGCCCATGCGCAAGAACCCGCACCGCAGTGGCAACAAAGCGTACTTGAACACCCGAGTGTGAAAGCCGCGGAACGCCAAGCCGAAGCGATGATAGAGCAGGGCCAACAGCTAACTCAGCCCCTCTATAACCCAACCCTCTCTTCGCGTTTAGAGCGCGAAGGTGAATTCAATAATTACACAATTGGCCTGAGCCAAACGTTTGACTGGAGTACGCGGAATGAAGCCCGCGCCAGTCAAAGTGATGCTATGACTGTACTTGCCGAGAGCCTTTATGAGCAAGCGGCCACCGATCAGGCCAAAACCTTACTGACAGCTTATGTGCGTTGGTTCGATGCAAAACAACGTTTCGCTCTTGCTGAGCAACAGGAACAGATTGTACAACAAGCCATTGAACTCGTCGCTGAGCGAAGAACAGCAGGTGATTTAGGTGCGATTGATGAACAATTAACGGTGCTCGCATTAAGTCGTCAGCTGCAACAAACGGCAGCGGCTTATCAACGCTTACAAACAGCGGACGCCGACTTACGTGCTTTGCTCACAAGCACTGAGCTAACCGCACAAGCAATTGATCGCAAGCTATTTGATGTTAACCCCAAATTGAATGGCAGCTGGCAACAACACCCAACGCTCACCGCGGCTTATCTAAAATGGCAGCTCAAACGGGCCGACATTAACTGGCAACGCTCGCTTACTCAAGCTAATCCAACCTTTGGCATCGAAGCTGGTGAAAGCGGTAATGAAAATGTCGTCGGCTTATCATTCAGCGTGCCTTTGCAAATCCGGAATAACTACACTGACGCTGTGCAGGCGGCGAACAATGAGGCGGTTGCTGCTGAGCAACGGGTTTTGGCTTTGCGCAAAGAATGGGAAGCCTCTCTTAGTTCAGCACTTAATAACTACCGCTTCGTGAAACGACAGTGGCAAAGCTGGGCAGAAAATTTCCAATCGCGGCAAACAACGTCGATGCAGCTTATCAAACAGGCTTGGTTAACTGGTGATTTATCAACCACGGACTACCTCACTGCTATGCAACAGCAATTGGAAAGTCAGTTTGCTGGTATTGAGTTGCAAACAGCCTACCGATTAGCAGCCATTGAGTGGCTTTACCGCTCCGGTGGACTTAGTGAGCAACTAGGTTTGCCACCGTTGAGTCAATAAAATGATGACCAGTTTGGAGATAAAATAATGTTAATCAAACCTTTATACGCAGCAGTTATTCTCGCACTTAATGCGCCAGTGATGGCGCAGGATCAACATGAGCATGCTGCCGAAGCTGAGCCTAAGCCGCAACAGCAGACAGAAAAACATGCGGAGGCAGGACACGACGAAGGAAGTCATGAAGAAGGCGAGGGTGTTGAGCTTTCTTCACAACAGCAGGCAATGGCTGAAATTAGTACGAGTAAATTGCAACGTAAAGTCATCGACTACCCGGTTTATGCTCCCGGTGAAGTAGTTGCCAATGACTTTAACAGTTATGTACTGAGTCCAAGAATTGATTCAACCGTACTTAAACGATTTGTCAGTATTGGTGATCATGTCGAACAAGAACAGCCTTTGGCGACTTTGTTCAGTGCGACAATGGCAGAGGCTCAAAGTGGCTACTTGGTCAGCTTAAACGAATGGCAACGCGTGCAATCGTTAGGCGAGCAAACCGTAGGTGAAAAGCGTTTTGTTGAAGCCAAAAATGGATTTGCCTCTGCGCAGGCAAAACTGAAGGCTTTCGGTATGTCAAAGGCTGCTATAGAAAGACTCAGTAAACCCGATTACCCGATGGGTGAATATCAGCTTACCGCGGCAATAAACGGAATCGTCGTAAGCGATGATTTTAAACAAGGTCAGCAGGTAGATGCCGGTCACGAGCTGGTTGAAATTTTGCAAGAAGACCTGCTTTGGGTAAACGCGCGCCTCCCGGGCTCAGCCGATCTTGAGGTCAACTATGGTGATGCGGTTACAGTAGAGGTCGATGGGCAACGCTTTGTCGCCAAAGTCATTCAAGAAGGTCACACCATTGATCACAAAACGCGCACTCGCACCATTCGCTTAGCAGTACCAAATGAACACGACCAATTACATCCTGGCTTATTCGCAGATGTTTATTTTTCAGTCGCCTCGGATGGTCCAGTTTTTGCCGTACAAGATTCAGCCTTGATGCGCGCGCCTGATGGCGATTGGCAAATTTTCATTGAACATGAACCCGGTAAGTTTGAGCCGCAAGAAGTGACTATCGTTGCTGAAAATGGTCCTTGGAAAGTGATCACAGGTGTTGATGAAGGTGTCACATATGTTGATAACGGCGCGTTTTTTGTCGCTTCGCAACTCGCTAAAGGCGGTTTCGACCCGCATAACCACTAAGAGGAGGTTGTATGTTTCAGCGTATTATTCAGTTTGCTGTCGCCAACCGGCTCTTGTTAGTGTTAGCACTTTTCAGTGTAAGTATCGCGTCAGTTTTTGTGATACCAAAGCTTAATCTTGATGCCTTCCCAGATGTCACCAACGTACAGGTGACCGTGAATACCGAAGCGCCAGGTTTGGCTGCAACAGAAGTCGAGCAACTCATTACGTACCCGATAGAATCGGTGATGTACGCGTTGCCCGACGTTAAAGAGGTTCGTTCAATCTCCAAAACAGGGCTATCCGGCATAACGGTTGTGTTCGACGAAAGTGTCGATATTTATTTTGCCCGACAGTTAGTATTTGAGCGATTGCAAGCCGCCAAAGAATTAATTCCCGAGGGTGTAGGAACCCCCGAGATGGGACCCAACTCATCTGGACTTGGCCAGGTTTACCAATATTTACTCCTTGCCGAACCCGACTCTGGCGTAAACAGTATGGAATTACGTAGTTTAAATGACTATGTCGTGAAGCTTTTACTGATGCCCGTAGAAGGTATTACTGAAGTATTATCTTTTGGCGGTAAGGTAAAGCAGTATCAGGTTAATCTAAATCCCGCGAAGTTACTCTCTTACGAGTTGACGCAGCAAGATGTAATGTCAGCAGTCAACCAAAATAATGGTAACGTTGGTGGTTGGTACATGCCGCGTGGTCAAGAACAATTGGTCATTCGGGGTACCGGCTGGCTCGATAGCGGTAACGATGGTCTAGAGCAACTACGTCAGATCCCTCTGAAAACGGTCGATGGCGTTTCGGTTACTTTGGGTCAGGTTGCTGAGGTTGAAATAGGCAGCGAGATTCGCCAAGGTGCTGTATCTATGTCACGTAAGGTGGATGGCGAGGTCAACCAACTGGGTGAAGTTGTCTCTGGCATCGTGCTTAAACGCATGGGGTCAAATACCAAGGCCACCATTGATGGCATAAAGCAACGTATTCCGCTTATTCAGCAAGCCTTACCTGATGGTGTGAAATTCGAGCCGTACTACGACCAAGCGGATCTAATTCAAAAAGCTGTCTCGACCGTTGCATATTCATTGTTCATTGCCTTTATTTTTATTATTGCAGTGTTGGCGTTGTTTTTGCTCAACCTACGCGCCACATTTTTGGTACTACTGTCGATACCAGTGTCAATTGCCATCGCACTTATGGTGATGGCAGCGATGGGAATGTCGGCCAACCTCATGTCACTTGGGGGCATAGCTGTCGCGATAGGTATGTTGGTTGATGGTTCGGTAGTGATGGTGGAAAACATCTTTAAGCACCTAAGTCGGCCCGACGTTGAACACAAATACGAAGCCGATCAGCGCACTGAATATCGTGACCCAGACCCGCAGGCAGCGGAACTCGATAATCATGGCATTAAACTTCGCGTTAAAGAAGCTGCAAACGAAGTCGCACGCCCGGTGTTTTTCGCGGCGATGATCATCTTGGTTGTTTTCATGCCATTGTTTAGTTTTCAAGGTGTTGAAGCAAAGCTATTTGAACCCATGGCGATTAGTATCATGCTTGCCATCGTTTCTGCTGTCTTTGTGGCCATTATGGTGGTACCAGCCTTAGCCAGCTACTTTTTCAGCCGTGGCATTAAACCGCGTGAAAACAAGCTGCTAAAGCCACTCGATAACGGCTATAAAAAGCTGTTAACACGAGCTTTGGCAGGTAAAAAGGTTGTCATTACGTTGGCTTCGGTTTTGTTCGTTGGAGCTTTGCTGCTCGTGCCGCGACTTGGCACTGAGTTTGCCCCAGAATTAGAAGAAGGCACCATTAATATACGTGTCACTTTGGCACCATCTTCGAATTTAGAAACGGCCCTTGCGGTAGCGCCTAAGCTCGAGCAGGTTCTCATGGCGTTTCCCGAAACCACCTATGCATTAAGCCGGATTGGCCGCGCAGAAGTTGGCGGCGACCCTGAGCCAATTAGTAATATTGAGATCTATGTTGGCCTTAAGCCTCAATCAGAGTGGACGACCGCAACCAACCGTTATGCGTTGCAGGAAAAAATGGAAGCTAAACTTGATGCTTACCCTGGTTTATTGTTCAACTTTTCTCAACCCATTGCGACGCGCGTTGATGAGCTTTTGTCTGGAGTAAAGTCACAATTAGCAATCAAACTTTTTGGTCCTGATCTTGATGTTCTGGCGAGCAAAGGCGAAGCCATAGAGGCTGCGGTGAAGGAAGTTGACGGTGCAGTTGCTGTAGCCATGGAACAGATCCAGGGTGAAGCACAACTCGTCGTCTCACCAAAACGTCAACAATTGTCACGTTACGGCCTTGATGTGGCGGATGTCTTACGTGTTGTCGATAACGGACTCGGTGGTGCTTCTGCTGGGCAAATCATCCGCGGCAATGAACGTTATGACATCTATGTGAGGCTGGCCGAAGCCTTTCGTGATACTCCGGAATCTATTCGCTCATTGCGCTTGCTAACGCCATCGGGCGCTTGGGTGACGCTCGGTGAAGTGGCTAATGTCGCAATTGAATCCGGTCCGCCGCAAATACGTCGTGACGATGTACAACGCCGGGTTGTGATTCAGTCCAATGTGCAGGAGCGTGATATGGGGAGTGTTGTCACCGATATTCGCCAAGCCATCAATGAAAAGGTTGATTTGCCAAGCGGCTACTCAGTCGACATTGGTGGCCAGTTTGAAAGCCAACAACGTGCTCAGCAACGCTTATCTATCGTAGTGCCGATATCGTTGGCGATGATTGCACTCTTGCTCTATTTCGCCTTTGGCACGGTTGGGCAAGCTATGCTGATCTTGGTCAATGTGCCGCTCGCTGTTATCGGCGGCATCGTGGCCTTGTATGTTTCTGGGCAATATTTGTCGGTGCCTAGTGCGGTCGGTTTCATTACCTTATTCGGAGTGGCCGTACTAAACGGGGTGGTCTTGGTTGAAAGTATCAACCAAAGAATAGCCGACGGCCACAGGGTTGATGCTGCAGTATTCGACGGCGCTTGGTCGCGCCTCCGTCCAGTCTTGATGACGGCGATTACCTCAGCGTTAGGGTTGATTCCAATGTTGTTCGCCACTGGTGCTGGAGCTGAAATTCAGCGGCCTTTAGCAACCGTTATTGTTGGCGGACTGGTGTCAGCAACCTTGTTAACCTTAGTGGTGTTGCCGGTTCTATACCCGTGGTTTTCAAAACAGAAAGTGAAAGATCTTAGCCGTTAACAGGATTATCTAACGAGGTAAAAAAAAGGGCTCCCGTAAGGAGCCCTTTATCGTTAGCGCTTCTATTCTTATTCCATACGCAATGACTCTGGAAGCAAGTCTTCGTTGACCTGGCCATTCTGCTTATACACCACACCGTCACGCATTACGAAGTCAACGTCTTGCAGCAAGTTGATGTATTTCAGCACATCACCATCAACGGCAATAATGTCTGCGACTTTGCCCGGGGTGATTGAGCCGTATTGGTCTTGTACGCCCATCATAACCGCCGGCCAGTAAGTTGCCGCGCGGATGGTTTCCATTGGTGAGAAGTCCATTTCATAGACCCATGTGGCCATTTCCCGCCAGGTGGTTTGGCAGTGGAATTTCATGGGAATACCAACGTCAGTGCCGACGAGCATCACCACGCCGGTTTCGCGTAGTTGGGCAATTTTGGTTTTAAGTGTTGGCTTACGCAGTGGCACAAGTTGCGAGTAGCTCAAGTGGCCGGGCTTTTCGATGGATTGTTTTATGTCGGCAATAGTGTCGTCCTTCAAGCCGCGATGCCAGCACGTATTATCAAAATGCTCGTGGTTCTTCACGGTCGTTTCGTAGTTGTAGAGACCCTCAACGGTCGGCGTCCAGAACAACAAACCGTCGAAGATTCCGGTGGCGGTGCGCTCTTTTAAGGTCGCCAGTACGTCTTCAGGGTAGCCAGGAGCGGTGGTGAGACCAGTGTGCTCAAAGTTATCGACGCCAACTTCAACGCCCAAACGAATTTCATCGGGTTTATGGGCATGAGCCACCACTTTTAAGCCACGTTTGTGAGCTTGTTCAACAATAGCTTGCATGACTTCACGCGGCATATCGTCTTGATCAATAAGCTTGACGATCTCCATACCCGCATCGGCGAGTTGATTCACCTTTTCCACGGCTTGCTCTGGGGTTTTAACCGGCCAGCGATAATGGCTTTGCCATTCGTCGGTTTCCCACTGTAAGAAGGGGCCAGAGGTATAGAGGTTCGGACTTGGGATGTCGCCTGCAGCCACTTTTTCTTTAATCGCTACCGTATCATCGAGCGGGGCACCAAGGTCGCGTACCGACGTTACGCCAGCAAGGAGCAATTGCACTAAAGCTGCCGGCATAACTTCGTCAACGAAGCGGTCGGCATATTCAGCCTGCCAATGCGGGTAATCGGCATGTCCGGTAAGCTGAATGTGGGCATGGTTTTCCCATAGCCCCGGCAACACGTCGTGGCCTTCGGTGGAAATAACACGGTAGCCGTCTGGCACTGCCAGTTCGCCAACACTACCAACTTGCTCAATCACGCCGTCTTTAATGAGGATCACGCTGTTGGCGGTGGGCTGCTCAGCGGTGCCATCAATTAATCGTCCACCGACGAGAGCAATGGATTCGGCGTAAACCACCTGACTCACACCGAGCGCAAGGGCGCTGGTAACGAAGAGTTTGCTAAGAGCTTTCATGACGCTTCCTTCTTGTTTTGTTTAACTTTTAAGCTACGCCGACCGCAAAAGTCTTGCAAGGCTGAAACGTGGTTTTCCGCTCAAGCTGCAAAAAATTAAGGCCAATGGCCTTGAGAAGAAAGCCGGGGCACACCATAGTAAGTTGATAAGGATCAATAAAGGTTGAAGAGACTGTGACTATTCGTCTGCTACTGACATTACTGGTACTAGGGTTAGGTGGTGGTGAGCACCGCGCCAACTCAGCACCGGCGTGGGTAGAGCAGAGTGATTCGCTTACGGCACAAGCACTGCCCGCAGAAGCTTCAGTGAGTGAAGCCAACGAGCAGCAAAACGACGTCGACCTTGACGCAATCCCTACAGCGCGAGCCGCGCAATCCAGTGCGCTCACGAGCCTGTTTATTGGCCGTTCGGAACAACAGCATGCGCAACCCGCATGTGTCACGCAAGCCCGTGCGCCGCCGCATCTTACTTAGAAAATGAATGTTTAAATTTCAATTTTTCTTAGTGAGAGGCCCACAATGGCAACATTTCATGCTTTGGATTGGCACCATGCAGAAGCTGGTGTATCTGTACCTACCACGCCGCTAAAAACGGCTCCGCAACTCAATTGGCACCATGCTGCAACCGCAGCCTTGGAACATTTTCAGCAACAAGCGCTGGTGCTGAGCGAATCGACCCGTTTGCCAGAAGCGGAAGAGCGCATTAATCAAACCGGTCATCGCTATGTCTGTATTCTTGATGCAGAAAAAAACCTCAGTGGAATTTTACTTGCACGTGAACTTCATAGTCGTCACACAGGCGCCTTAAGTAGTGCCTTACAGCTCCCTTGGAGTCAGATTGAGGTGCGCCATGTGATGGTGCCGATAACGCAACTTCCGGTGATTGAGCGCCGTCAACTCGCCACTGCGCGGATTGGCGATATTGCTGCAACTATGCAAGCTGCGGCAAAAGACTTTGTCTTGGTCGAAGATGAATGCCAACTCGTTGGTTTCATTGCTAGCTTGCGCATTCTTGAATTGACTGGGGAATCTGTGCGCTTGTACCCACGTGCGAACACTTTCGCTGAGGTATTCACGGCACTGAAACATCCTGAAATTACCGAGAGTTAAGCTTGTCGCTATGACCCTAGCACGCTACATTAGAAGCAGCTTAATTTTCTAAGGGGCGTGCTATGGTCGACAATGATTGGATGAACAGTTCTACGTTATTGGTGGTTGCACAGTGGCTGCTAGGGCTATTTGTGCTGTTGCTGGTGGTCGGATTGATCAGCATCATTGTGATGTATATTGTCGATAAAACCCAAACCAAACACACTATACGGCGCAACTTTCCCGTCATAGGCCGTTTTCGCTACGTTTTTGAAAATCTTGGTGAGTTTTTTCGGCAGTATTTCTTTGCTATGGATCGTGAAGAGATGCCGTTTAACCGAGCTCAACGTAGCTGGGTGTATCGCGCGGCAAAGAACGCTGATCGCACGCTCGCCTTTGGCTCGACGCGTGACTTAACGAAGAACGGCACCATTATTTTTGCCAATGCGCCATACCCGCGGCAAACCGAAGAAAAAACCCATCCGGAAGAAGTCGAAATTGGCCCTTATTGCGCAAATCCCTACAAACCTGTGTCTTATTTTCATATTTCGGGCATGAGCTACGGGGCACTTTCACCAGTCGCTGTTAAAGCCCTTTCAAAAGGCGCCAAGTTAGCTGGTTGTTGGCTGAATACCGGTGAGGGCGGTTTGAGCCCGTATCACTTAGAGGGCGAATGTGATGTGGTTTTTCAAATTGGTACAGCCAAATATGGCGTACGTAACAAAGACGGTAGCCTTAATGAATTACGTTTAAAAGAACTCGGTGAACACAAACTCATCAAGATGTTCGAGCTGAAGCTAAGTCAAGGCGCCAAACCGGGTAAGGGCGGGATTTTGCCGGGCATTAAGGTCAACAAGGAAATCGCGGAAATTCGCGGTATTCCGGAGGGCGAGGACTCGATTAGCCCGAATCGCCACCCAGAAATCAAAAATGACGATGAGCTCCTCGATTTTATCAGCAACATTCGTACCATTACCAACAAGCCGGTCGGCATTAAATTTGTGATGGGCGATCCGGGCTGGATTGATCAACTTATCGATACGATTTTACGGCGTGGCATCGAGTCAGCACCGGATTTTATCACCCTCGATAGCGCAGATGGTGGCACGGGTTCAGCGCCACAGCCATTGATGGATTATGTGGGACTCAAACTTTCTGAAAGTTTACCTATATTGGTGGATAAACTCATTGCTGCGGGCTTAAAAGATAGAGTTCGCGTTATTGCATCAGGAAAAATGATTTCGCCCGCCGATGTGGCTTGGGCACTTGCCATGGGGGCCGATTTTATTGTTTCGGCGCGCGGCTTTATGTTTTCGCTCGGCTGTATTCAGGCCATGCAGTGCAACAAAAACACCTGTCCAACCGGTGTCACGACGCACGATAAAGACCTCCAGAAAGGGCTCGACCCAGCCGATAAGTCGGTTCGAGTGGCAAATTACCACAAGTATCTAGAGTATGGCGTGAATATTATTGCCCACTCCTGTGGTGTTTCAGATCCGCGCCAGCTCAATCGTCGCCATGCGCGGGTCGTTACCCATACGGGCGATAGTATTAGTCTAGCTGAGCGCTATCCACCACAAGCACCGCGGCAATCATAGTGATTGCTGCACGCGGCTTTGCAGCCATTTACTAAAAGCAACGACAGCCACTGGGTGGCGTGCAGCTTGTTTGGTCACAACCATCACATCCTGTTTGCCGGAAACACTGTGATCACTGTCAGCATTCAAGGCAGCTAGTGCCGGATGGCGCAAGTAAAGGGTGTCCACTAGAGTTGCACCACTACCGTTACTTACGAGTTCTAGACCAATGCTAGGTTTTGCCACAGCCTGAACTGGCAGCGCGCGTGCATGCTCTGGAAAGTCACGATGGAATTGCAGCCACGCTTCACTTTGCGGTTGTATCCACCAGTGACCGTCAGTGTTGGTGCTGTCGCTCGGGGCCACGACAGGCGCGTAGCGAGGACTATACAAGCTTTGTTGCTTAAGATTGCGATCTTTAATACGGTCGTGAACCAAGGCTAAATCGTAGGCGCCTTGCTGAACCCCCAACGCGATCGCCGCGTGATGATGGTCAGCGGCGGAATCATCATAAGTATCAAGCTGGAGGCGAATATGCGGATAAATTGCGGTAAAATCAGCAAGTCGTCCAGCTAACCACCAACGTAAAAAGCTACTCGGCACATAAATGCGTAGCGTTGTTAAGGCCTCATCGCCACTGGCGCGAGCACGTTCCACGCTTTGCTCAAGCTGTTGGAAGAGCGACAACAGCTGGTCACCCAGAAGTTGGCCCGCTGGGGTTAGCGCATGAATACGGTTATCACGATGAAAAAGTTGCGTGCCAAGCTGTTCTTCTAGAGTTTGGATATGGCGCGTCACGGCAGATTGGGACAGACCAAGTTGCTGGGCAGCATGTTTAAATGAGTTAGCCGATGCGGCCACAGCAAAAACACGTAGGGCATTTAGCGAGTAATTTTTCAATAACACAATAGGGCCTCTGGCAAGGGTTAGGCTTCATTCACATGCTTATCGATGTTGCATTAGTTGCATTAAATGAAACTTCGTTTGCATTAATAAGAACAGAATAACGATTAACGAGAACCAATAGCAATGTATTTACGCGAATTTATCGAGATCGCCATTCTTCACTTTTTGGCTGTAGCGTCACCGGGGCCTGACTTTGCGGTCACCGCACGTTATAGCTTAGCCTATGGGCGTCGTATTGGCCGCTATGTCGCGCTGGGCATTGGGGCTGGTATTCTCATTCATGTGGCTTACTCGCTGCTTGGGGTAACTTTAATCATTCACCGCTATCAATGGGTCTACGCAACCTTGCTCTTAGTTGGCGCGTTGTACCTTGGTTGGATTGGCTGGCAAGCTATTCAGGCAAAGGCTGCTCAACAAGCACCCACGGCCGCATCAGCGGCGGGGCAGTTGGCGCCAGGCAAGGCTTTTCGGGTTGGCTTTATTACCAACGGACTCAACGTAAAAGCCACCTTATTCTTCATGGCTCTGTTTACCGCGGTGATTGATCCCGCCACACCGACGCTTATAAAAACTGGCTATGGACTCTATATGGCGGTGGCTACCGGGGCTTGGTTTACGTTGCTGGCAACGGCACTCACCATAGCGCCTATTTATGAGCGCATTTGGCGCTTTGGCCATTGGCTGGACCGCCTTATGGGCGCGATTCTGTTGTTGCTTTGCGTGAAGCTTATCAGTGACTGGTGGCAGGTAATACAAGTTCTCGTTAGCGGTGAATAATGCTATGATCCGCAACGTTAAATAGAAGTGGGCAAAGAGACACCTATGCAGTTATTTGTAAACGATCTGACGGTCATCGATTTTTCCTATTTGTGCGCCGAGCGTGGCATTGTCGGTGAGAGTTGGATCGTCGATATTATTCTTGACGGTAGCCTGAATGAGCAGTCGATGGTGCTCGATTTCGGTAAAGTAAAAAAGCAAATCAAGCGCATCATTGATGACGCGGTTGATCACAAGCTTGCGGTACCCGCTGAGCACCCCTATACCCGTGTCGCCCATACCGATGATGATAGTAGCTACTGGGTTGACTTTTTGCGTCCGCAGGAAGGTTCTATTCATCTCTTTTGTCCCGCAGATGCCTTCGCTTTTATCGATGCCGATCACGTTTCTATGGCCAGCGTGAATGCCTATTTGCGCGCGGTGATCAAACGCGAGCTGCCCGGCAACGTTGCTGGACTTGAGGTTATTCTGCGCGAAGAGCAAATTTCCGGAGCGTTTTACCATTACACCCATGGTTTGAAAAAACATGATGGTAACTGTCAACGCATTGCGCACGGCCATCGTTCACGGCTGCAGGTGTTTATTGATAATGCTCGCGTGGAAGGTGTCGAGGCACGTTGGGCGCAGCGCTGGCAAGATATCTATTTGGGCTCGCAAGAGGACACTTGCGCGGTGAGTGAATTAAGCCTTTCGTCAGCAGGGCAACAGATCAGCGATGCCACCCATCAGGCCTATCGTTATACTGCCGACCAAGGGCTCTTCGAATTGGCCGTTCCGCAGCGCGAGAACGACGTAATTCATAGTGATTCAACGGTTGAATGCATTGCTGACTATTTGGCGCAAACTATAGCTTGTGAAGAAAACGCCCAAGGTCGAGTCAAAGTCATGGCTTACGAGGGCGTCGGCAAAGGGGCTATTGGTTATGCGTAACCTCCTACTTGGGTTGGTATTATTTTGCTTTGCCACCGTGGCTCACGGCTCTGTCATTGAGCTTCACGGCGCACAAACGGCGGGCGGCCTGATCATCGGCAAGACGCAACCAGGTAGTGAAGTACAACTTAACGGCAAAACCTTAAAAGTATCCGCCGACGGCTTAGTTGTGTTTGGTTTTGAGCGCGACGCGAAAGGGGCGCAGCAATTGACCGTAACGCTCTCTGACGGCACTGTGTATGAGCAAAAAATCGCTTTGCAGCCGCGGCAATACAAGATTGACCGCGTAGAAGGGGTCCCGCAGCGGACGGTTACTCCTGACCCGGAACAAGTTGCGCGAGCGCGCAAAGAAGCCGCCGCCGTATGGCAGGCACGGCAAACAACCACCGATGACCTGCACTTTTTAACGCCCGTGGTGAGTCCTGCCAAAGGCCGTATCAGCGGCGTTTACGGTAGCCAAAGAATTTTTAATGGTGAGCCGCGTAATCCGCATTTCGGCCTTGATGTTGCAGCACCGACGGGCACTCCGGTTAAAGTTGTCTGGCCGGGCGAAGTGGTATTTGCCGATGCAGATCTGTTTTACTCAGGTGGCACCATCATTGTGCATCATGGTTTCGGTATTACCACAACGTACATCCATTTGAGCGCGGTCAATGTTGAAGTGGGTCAGCAACTCGAGCAGGGCGCTGTCATAGGCGCAATCGGCGCGACCGGCCGAGCAACCGGCCCGCACTTAGACTGGCGTGTGAATTGGGGTAATGTACGACTCGATCCAGCGCTCGTCCTTGAGCACTTCGACAAAGCTATTTTTTGAGCTGCAGCCAACCTTGTGCTTGCGTTGGCTCCACCACCTTCAACACATAATTGTTCAGCTTTGGTGCTTGCCAAGTAAGATCCAATTGCAGTAGTTCATCACGGCGAAAGGCATGCACGACAACCTTCTCACCAGGTTGATAGCGTTCAAAGATTTCGCGCATGGTGCCGTCGGTCACTTGCAAGTGATCCACCGCAATAATGCGGTCTTGTGCACTTAAGCCCGCCAGCTGAGCAGCTTCATCGGCATAGACGACCTGTAGCTCTAATCCCTGTGCCGAGGCTTTAAACTTGGCTCCCAAGGCAACCGGTAAAGGACTCGCCGCCGGACGGCCACCGAATCCATTGTCATCTTGGGCCGCTTTGCGCTCAACAACAACGCCAAACTGTTCAAGTAACTCTGTCACGGGGAGTGGCTCGGTGGTATTCACCGCGCGCTCGATAAATGCCTGTAAATGCATACCATATTCAGCAAGCATAAAGTCGCCAAAGGTTGTATCCGTAGTACCTTCTCCGGTTGCACCAAACTGTCGCCAGAAGTTCGCCATACATTCACCGAGCGTTAGTGCGCCTCGACTTTCGCTGCGAATCAGCAAATCCAAACAAAGGGCAATTAGTGCGCCCTTGGCGTAATAGCTTACAATCGCGTTTGGGGCATTTTCGTCCTGTTTATAAAAACGATTCCATGCCTGTAAACTTGAATCGCCCACCGTATGTCGGTCGACACCCACACCGCGGTGCACGCGGGCCATGGTTTCGCCAACGAGGCCTAAATAAGTCGTCGCATCAATCAAGCCGGCTTCATGCAAAGTAAAATCATCAAAATACGAGGTAATACCTTCATAGAACCAAAGCTGACGGGTGTACTGTTCCGCATCAAGTGAATAGGGGATAAAATCCTTGGGTTTCAGTGTTTTAATGTTCCAGCTATGGAAGTATTCATGACTACAAAGACTTAGAAATGTACGATAATCACTATCAATAGCCGCCCGTGTGCCAGGACTGACTAAATCACGACGTGAACACATTAACGCCGTTGAGTTGCGATGTTCCAAGCCGCCAAAGCCTTTACCCACCACCATGGTCAGAAAGAGGTATTCTTGGAAGGGGACTTGCTTTTCGAAAAGCGCGATCTGATGCTCACAAATCCGTGCTAAATCACCACAAATACGTTCGACATCACCAAAATGGCGTCCTGCCGTTACCAGTGCGTGCTTAATACCACCGGCAATAAATTCGTAAATACCTAAGTCGCCTAAGAGAAACGGGTAGTCGATCAGTTCTTCATAGCTTTGCGCTTGGAAGCGTCCGGCGGCAAAGTTGTCGCCACTCAAACGTGGCATACCTGTGGCAACACGCCAACCTTGGCAAGCCTCGTTGAGTTCAAGGGTAAGTTCAACAGTTTCATGCATGCGGCCCGCGACTGCAAGGCATAGACTGCTGTTGTTAAAAAAGCCCCAAAACTGATCTAGGTAGGCACTGCGTACGGATAAATCAAAAGCATAGACTTGGTAAAAGACCGTCAAGCTGTCGGCATCATTGCAGTCAATACGCCAGGTTTGTTTATCGAGCGCTTGCACAGCCAAGGCTTTGCCGTTAGCTTCTGCGCGGAGATCAAGAATATTGCGGGCAAAATCACGAATCATATAGCTGCCCGGGATCCAGGCGGGTAGCTTCAGCTCAATCGTAGCCATTGCGCTCACATCGAGTTGTAGGCTTACAGCAAACTGGTGGCCATGAGGATCGAGCGGTGAAATGTGATAATGCATAGCTTGGTCCTTCAACATTGAGTAGACGAAGACAATCGTCTTGCATGTTAGCACGCTGCGATTTCGCTATGTAGCGTTTTGCGTGCGATAAATGAACCGACACACAGTTGCTGAACGGGTATAATCAGCGGTTAGCAAAGTTAAGTTAGGGTGTTAAATGCCAATTGTTGGACGCTGGAAAGCTTTATTAGATGACCGCAACCGTTTCTTCTGGGTGCTGCAAGCCGCCGGTTGGCTAGGCTATGCGTTGGTCCAGTACATCGGTTCATTGATGCATGAGATGCGCGATATCTACGTGCTAATCATTTTGCTCGGTGCCTATGCTGGTTTTTTGCTTACCGTCCCCTTACGTTACCTGTATCGTCGCATCTGGGACAGCCCGCCTTGGTTACTGGTGCTGGTGGTGCTCGCCGCTGCCTATATATCAGCAAGTATTTGGGCGATTATTGATAACGCCACCTACTGGGAAATCTATAAATTCGGTTTTCGCCCAGAAAATAACTGGTTCTATTTCAAAAATACACTGGCTAAATTTTACATCATGCTAAGTTGGAGTGGCCTCTATTTCGGTATTAAGTACTACCAAATGCTGCAAGATGAGAAACAAAAGGCACTGATGGCAACATCGATGGCGCACCAAGCACAGCTCAAAATGCTGCGTTACCAGCTTAACCCACACTTTTTGTTCAATACGTTGAATGCCATTTCGACGTTGATCCTTGTCAAAGAAAACGAACTGGCAAATAAAATGATGAGTAAACTCAGTTCATTTTTGCGCTTCTCGCTTGATAATGAGCCGATTAAAAAGATTCCTTTAGCACGCGAAATCGAAGCTTTGATGCTCTATCTGGACATTGAGAAAGTGCGGTTTGACGAACGTCTCAATGTGGTTATCAACATTAGTGATGAAGCGCAACATGCTTTAGTGCCGAGCTTATTCTTGCAACCGCTGATTGAAAACTCGATTAAATATGCCATTGCCAAACTCGAAGAGGGGGGTGAGATCACGATTCACGCCGAACGACAGGGCGATGACCTCGTACTTGTGGTTGCCGATAACGGTCCCGGTACCAATAAACCCACCCAAGACCTGATTAGCAGTGGTGGTGTCGGCCTTGCTAATACACGTGATCGCTTACAGGCCTTGTATGGGAAGAGCTACTCATTTACATTATCCTCTAACGGTCCTTCAGGCATGCGTGTCGAAATTCGCATCCCCTTCGAACAGGTTGAGGTTTCATGACAAGCAAAATCCGCACCTTAGTGGTTGATGATGAGTCACTCGCGCGCCGCGGTCTAATCGTGCGTTTGCAGGACTTCCCGCAGGTTGAGCTGCTCGACGAATGCCAAAGTGCCCGACAAGCACTAGAAAAAATTATTGAGCATCAACCGGATTTGATTTTTCTCGATATTCAAATGCCAGGCATGAATGGCTTTGAGCTCTTGCGTGAGGTTAAGGCGAAAGGGATCCCATTGCCGATTGTGGTGTTCGTGACGGCATATGACCAATACGCCATCAAGGCTTTCGAAGTTCGCGCCATTGATTACTTACTCAAACCTGTTGACCATGAGCGACTCGCTTTAGCGTTAGAGCGGGTTACAAAAAACTTGGCGCAACGTGAACGAAACGCGCAGCAAGAACGTATGCTTAACTTGTTAGCTGATGCAACAGGTGAGGATTGCGAAGCGATTTTGCGCAAGCTAGCCGAAAACGAGAGCGTCGGTGCTTCGCGCTATCCAGAGCATATTGCCATTAAAGAAAGTGGTGAAATTACCCGCGTTGCCATTAACTCTATCGAATGGGTTGATGCAGCAGGCGACTACATGTGTATTCACGCTGCCAATGAAACACACATTTTGCGGCGCACCATGAAAGAGCTGGAAGAGGAGTTAAACCCTAATCGTTTTCAGCGCATTCATCGTTCTGCAATCGTTAACTTGGACCAGATCGAAAAACTCTGCAGCCGACAAAATGGCGAATACCATATTGTTCTAAAAAATGGCAAAGAGTTGAAAGTCAGCCGCAGTTATAAAGAGCGTATTAAAAAACTCATTTTAAGTACCTGACCCACAGCAAAAGGAGCACGGTCATGACGTTACATCGCCGTTTCATTTTTATCGTGCTCCTGCTTAGTGTCATTGTAACCGGCTGTTCAACACAGTTCGGTTACCGCTTCGCTGATACCTACCTAGAATGGCAGCTCGGGAAGTACGTTAGTCTCTCGGGGCAACTCGAAACCGACGTCGATGCCGCAATTGATGAGTTACACCTTTGGCATGCACGCTCAGAGCTACCGCGCTATCGCGATCTGCTAGATGACCTTCTACATGATCTTGACCAAGGTAACGTTGAGGCTCAACAGCTATTTGACACGACTGATCGTATGTTTGCGCTTTGGCAGCGCATTCGTTCGCAAGTGACGCCCTACGCGCAAACCTTTATACCGCGGATGTCTGCCGAGCAACGCCAAGAGCTCATTGACAATTTACGCGAGCGCCTGCAAGAGGAACGCGAGGAAGAAACTGAACGCACACCTGAAGAGCGGTTTGAACGTAGCTATGAGCGTATGCAAGAACGTGCAGAAGAGTGGTTAGGGCGAGTACATCCTGAGCAACGACGTATGTTGCGCCGTTGGTTACAGGAGCGGGAGCGTAGTGATACTTTGTGGTTGAACTATCAAGAACGTTGGCTCGAGGAGTTTGAAAAGGTGATTACCGAGCCCGAGGCGGACACCTTTGCGTTGAAGCTCGAAGCCTTGTTTACCCAACCCGAGCAGTTACGCTCCGAACAGCTTCAACAACAAAGCCAAGCCAATCGCGAGCTTGCCGTTGCGGTGATCTTGGTGATTTACCAGAGTTTAAGTCCGCAACAAGAACAACACTTAAAGAACAAACTTCGTGATTACCGCGCCACGTTGACCGCTTTGATCGACGAGTACGCGGTAACCAGCGATTAAGTTATTTCACTTCAATAATTTTACAAGTGTTGGTTGAACCTACCGTTTCCATGACATCGCCGTGGGTAAGCACGACTAAGTCGCCAGTTACAATGTGACCTAAGGCTTTAACTTTAGCGATGGCGTCATTGACCAAATCTTCAGGCTTGCTATGGGTTGAGTCAAACGCAATAGGGTATACGCCGCGATAGAGTGCACAACGGTTACGGCTGGCATCATGGCGTGACAGTGAGAAAATCGGCAGAATCGTGTGAATACGCGACATGAGCTTGGCGGTCGAGCCTGACTCGGTGAGAGCGATGATCGCTTTAACACCGGCAAGGTGAGTCGCTGCGTACATGGCGGTAATCGCCGTAGCTTCTTGCGTATTGGTAAAGGTCTCTTCTAGGTCTTTGCGGTCTAAGCGCGCCGACGGATGTTCTTCTGCACCCAAGCAAATTTCCGCCATGGCTTTAACGGTAGCGATAGGGTGTTTACCTGCTGCAGTTTCGGCCGAGAGCATAACAGCATCGGTGCCATCGAGCACCGCGTTAGCAACGTCCATGACTTCAGCCCGCGTCGGCATGGAGTTCTCGATCATCGATTCCATCATCTGTGTGGCCGTGATCACCACCTTATTGAGCTGCCGTGCGCGCTCAATAATGCGTTTTTGTTTACCTACGAGCTGTGCATCACCAATTTCTACACCAAGGTCGCCACGGGCGACCATCACCGCTTCTGATGCGCGAATGATGTCATCTAACGCGGCGTCATTGGCAACCGCTTCAGCACGTTCAATTTTGGCACACAACATTCCAGTGCCGTTGGCGGCACGCAATAAACGGCGTGCCTCGTTCATGTCAGCACCTGAGCGTGGAAAAGAAACGGCTAAGTAATCCACGCCGATTTTTGCCGCAAGTTTGATGTCTTCGTAATCTTTTTCGGTTAATGCCGAGGCGGATAGGCCGCCACCCATGCGGTTAATACCTTTATTATTGGAGAGTTTGCCACCTACGAGCACCGTAGTGATGACCTTTGCACCTTCAACTTTCTCGACTTGCAAGCGCAAGCGGCCATCGTCTAATAGCAAAATGTCGCCGGGCTCTACGTCTTGCGGTAACTCTTTGTAATCAATCCCAACTGCTTGGCCGGTGCCAGCATCGCGTGCAAGCTCGGCGTCAAGCACAAAGGTATCACCTTCATCTAGGGTCACTGCGTCATGACTGAATTTTGCAATGCGAATTTTAGGGCCTTGCAAATCGCCGAGAATCGCAACATGAGTGCCGAGCTTGGCACAGATGTCGCGTACCATTTGCGCGCGCTCTTCGTGATCAGCGGCCGTGCCATGGGAAAAATTAAGCCGCACCACGTTGGCGCCTGCTTTGATAAGAGCTTCAAGGGTATCGCGGTTATCGGTTGCGGGGCCTAGGGTGGTGACGATTTTGGTACGGCGTAACATGTAAAACTCCTTGCGGCAGAAGCGGGCTTATGAAGATGAACCTGGTGAGCTTCGGATTATAGCATGAGCGACAAGGGGATACAGAGCTTCTGGCACTTAACTGCGCTTTTCAGTACAATAGCGCGCACTTTTTTCTGTTTCGTTTCTTTTCACCGTAACGCAAGGGTAATCGCATGAGTGACCAACAGCAGGATTTGACCTTACAAAGCTGGCAGGAGCGCCAGGAATACGCCGAAATGATGCAACCGCTCATTGGCCGTTTGTACCGTAACTACGGCGTTGAAATTTTGGTCTATGGCCGTTCTCTGTTAAACGTTGACACCATCAACATCATCAAAGCACACCGTTTGATCCGCCGCCATGAAGGCATCAAGCTGCGTCTGCGCGAGAGCTTCCCGTTTATTGAAGCGCTAAGTAAAATGCGCCTGGCCCCAGCTCGGGTCGACCTTGGTAAACTCGCGTTTAACTACTTGCATAAAGACGCCGGCAAAGGCGCTTCCATTGAAGAGTATTTGCATACCGAACTTGCTGACATCGTTGATATGGCTGACGAAATCCCAGCCCAAGACGTTGTGCTTTATGGCTTTGGTCGTATTGGCCGGTTACTTGCACGGTTACTGATTGAACGTAATGGCAGCAATAACAAAATGCGTTTGCGCGCCATTGTGGTGCGTGGCGGGCGCGAGGGCGACCTCGAAAAACGTGCAAGCTTGCTGCGCCGTGACTCTGTTCATGGTCCATTCAATGGCTCGATTACTGTTGACCATGAAAACAGCGCCATTCGCGCGAACGGTACCAGTATTAAAGTCATCTACTCTGATGGCCCAGACCAAGTTGATTACACAGAATATGGCATCAATGACGCCATCGTGATCGACAACACTGGTATTTGGAAAGACGAAGCAGGCCTTGGTTTGCACCTTAAATCAAAAGGTGTGAAGAAGGTTTTGCTAACGGCACCGTCAAAAGGCGACATCAAGAATATCGTCTATGGTGTCAACCACGATATGGTGCAGCCGGAAGATCTTATTGTCAGTGCCGCAAGCTGTACCACCAATGCCATTACGCCGGTATTGAAGGCGGTTCACGATCATTACACCATTCGCAATGGCCATGTTGAGACCGTGCATTCGTATACCAACGACCAAAACCTTATCGATAACTACCACAAAGCTGAGCGTCGTGGACGTTCTGCGCCTTTGAATATGGTACTTACCTCAACGGGTGCCGCTAAAGCGGTCGCGAAAGCACTGCCTGAGCTTGCGGGTAAACTTACGGGGAATGCGATTCGTGTGCCGACACCGAACGTATCCATGGCCATCATGAATCTAAACTTGGCGAAAGAAACCAGTAAAGATGAGCTTAATGCGTTCTTGCGCGATCAAGCCTTACATTCTGATCTGCAGGCACAAATCGACTACACAGCTTCAACTGAAATTGTCTCAACCGACTTAGTTGGCTCACGCTACGCTGGTGTTGTTGATTCACAAGCGACCATCGTTGATGGTGACCGCGCTGTGCTTTACGTATGGTACGACAACGAGTTCGGTTATAGTTGTCAGGTGATTCGTGTTGCTGAACAAATGGCTGGTCAGCAACTTATGAATCTACCTAAATAAAGTAAATCTTCACAAAAGCGCCAATCGGCGCTTTTGTTTTGCACATGACAAAAGTTAAAACAATAGGGAATCGCAATGTTCATTACAGCTCAATTTGATAGCGGCAACATTGAAGTTATTAAAGCAGAAGAAGCCAACAACATTGAATTGCAAATTCGTCGTGACAACCAATCTGATTTTTACCAGTGGTTCCACTTTAAACTCTATGGTGAAGTAGGGGCCGAGCACGTGATGCACATCACCAATGCGGGTCAGTCTGCTTATCCTGACGGCTGGAAAGAGTACGCTGCACTCGCCTCGTACGACCGCGAAACTTGGTTCCGTGTTCCGACCCATTATGACGGCAAAACGCTGACAATCGAGCATACGTTGGAGCAAGAAAGTGTTTATTTTGCTTACTTTGTGCCGTATTCGTATGAGCGCCATCAAGATCTGATTCACTGGGCCCAGCAATCGAGCTTGGTTGAACACGTGCTATTGGGGCAAACCCTCGATGGCCGCGATATGAATTTGTTGGTGATCGGCGAGCCTGACGATAACAAACAAAAGATTTGGGTCACCGCACGTCAACATCCTGGCGAAAGCATGGCTGAATGGTTTATCGAAGGTATGCTGGGTCGCTTACTCGACGATGAAGACGGCGCTGCTCGTAAACTGTTGCAAAACAACGTGTTTTACGTGGTACCGAACATGAACCCAGATGGCAGCGTGCGCGGCCATTTACGTACCAATGCGGTCGGCACAAACCTTAACCGCGAGTGGGCTGAGCCAACTCTTGAGAAAAGCCCTGAGGTTTACCACGTCCTCAATGCTATGCAAGAAACCGGAGTTGATCTCTATTTAGATATTCATGGCGATGAAAATCTACCGTATAACTTCCTAGCCGGCTGTGAGGGCGTACCTTGCTACGATGACCGTCACGCAACACTCGCTGAGCAATTTAAGCAGACGCTATTGGCCATTACGCCAGAGTTCCAAACCGAGTTTGGTTATGACGTCGATAAACCCGGTGAAGCCAATCTTACCGTGGCCAGTAACGCTGTCGCTGAGCGCTTCAACTGTCTGGCGTTCACGTTAGAAATGCCATTTAAAGACAATGCCAACCTGCCAGACGAAGACTTTGGTTGGTCAGCAAATCGGAGTGCGCAGTTAGGCGCAGACGTGTTAAGTGCTGTTTATGCAGTTGCAAATAACTTGCGCGATTAAAGCGCGCAAGTTAGTTTTAAATAACCATAATCACAATAAATAACGATAACAATTCGCGAGGGGGACACCTTGGAAGCGATTAATAACTTTCTACTGCTGCTCGATAGCTATCTTGGCTCAGCAGCCTACTTCCCGTATATCCTGCTAGGTGTAGGTATTTTCTTCACCTTATATCTGGGCTTCCCACAAATCCGCTTCTTCGGCCATGCCTGGAAAGTGGTGACCGGTAAGTTCGATAAAAAGGGCGCACAAGGCGACACTAGCCATTTCCAAGCACTTTCTACAGCGTTATCAGGCACTGTAGGTACCGGTAACATTGGTGGTGTGGCACTGGCAATTTTCCTTGGCGGTCCAGCAGCTTTGTTTTGGATGTGGGTCACTGCATTTTTGGGTATGACCACCAAATTTGTTGAGGTCACACTTTCGCACAAATACCGCGTTAAAACCGAAGATGGCACTATGGCCGGCGGACCGATGTATTACATGGACCGACGTCTAAATATGAAGTGGTTGGCAGTGATTTTTGCCATTGCTACCATCATTAGCTCGTTCGGTACGGGTAACATGCCGCAAATCAACAACATTGCCCAAAGTATGGAAATGAGCTTCGGCTTTGATCCTATGCTGACCGGCGGTGTTCTAGCCATTTTATTGGCTATGGTGATCATTGGCGGTATTAAGCGTATTGCCGCAGTCACCTCCAAAATCGTACCTATCATGGGTGTGCTTTATGTCATTGGTGCGTTAAGCGTTATCTTTTACAACGTTGACCAAATTGGTCCTTCGTTTGCAGCCATCTTTACCGATGCCTTTACTGGCTCTGCGGCGACTGGCGGCTTCCTCGGTGCGACTTTTGCTTATGCCTTTAACCGTGGTGTTAACCGCGGCTTGTTCTCGAACGAAGCAGGTCAAGGTTCGGCGCCAATTGCGCATGCCTCTGCGCGCGCAGATGAGCCTGTTTCGGAAGGTTTGGTTTCAATTTTAGAGCCCTTCATCGATACCATTATTGTCTGTACCTTGACAGGTTTGGTTATCTTGTCGTCTGGCGTGTGGAATCAAAAGCACGAGAACACCTTCTCACGTACCGATCTTGAAATTGTTGCCGGTAACTACAACGACGCTGTTGATGCTGATCGGACTGCGCTTTACCACTATTTGAATAGCACCGATGAAAACACCATCGAGAAATTCACTGGTACTATTCAAGTTGAAAATGGTGAAGCGGTCTCGAACGGTTACACCATGTTGCACGCCCGTTCAGTTGCAGAAAATGTGCGCTTTATCGTTGCTGGTGAAGACCCTTATACAGGAACCTTGCGTATTGATAATGGCCGTTTAATGAAAGAAGACATTGTCATTGAAGGCGAGAGTTTGGTGCATTCTGCAGCGCTAACATCGATCGCATTCAGTAATGGTTTCTTAGGCAGTGCAGGCGAATACATTGTTCCGATTAGCTTGATGCTGTTTGCCTTCTCAACGGCGATTGCTTGGTCTTATTACGGTGACCGCGCCGTGGTTTACTTGTTCGGCCAAAAAGGCGTGATGCCATATCGTATTATTTATGTGGCTGGCTTCTTCGTCGCCTCGTTTGCGGATACTACATTGGTGTGGACACTGTCCTATGTCGCCATAGTGCTCATGACGCTACCCAACTTACTTGGTATCTTCTTGTTGCGCCGCGAGATGAAAGACACCGTGAAAGCCTATTGGCAAGACTTCGACGCCGAGCAGGCAAAGAAGAAAGAACAAGAATAAGCACTTAGCGCAAACACATTGTTTGAACTTAGAGAGCCCGCAGCAAGCGGGCTCTTTTTTTACACTCTGGAGCTTTTGAGCGCTTGAATTTAGCGCTGAAACCCTTATATTGCTTAGTCTGATGTAAAAAGAGAGAGGAACTGATGGCACTGATTCGTTGCCCCTCCTGCAATAAACGCACGTCTGACAAGGCCAAGCAGTGTTCACATTGCGATTACGTCCTTGCAGGCCGTAGTAAAGACGACCTTGATCGTGAAAAAGAGCGTGCTCAACAACGTCGCAAGGAAAAGCTCTTAAGCCAATCGATGTTGGCTTTGTTGATAGCGATCGCTGCCTTTGCTTATATTTTTCTCGAACAACCACACGAAGAATCTTGGTACGCAAAAATCAGCTATAGTTTACTGTTCTTGGGACTGCTCTGGTTCTTAGTCAATCGTGTTCGTCTGCTTATGAACAAGCGAGAGCGTTGATGCAATTTGAAGATCTACTTGCCAGTATCACTCCCGACACTTTCGAACGTCTAGTTGCCGCGGTAGAGACCGGTCGCTGGCCTGATGGGGTGGCACTTACCGAAGCGCAAAAAGAGAACACCATTCAGTTGGTCATGGCGTATCAAGCAACCTATTGTCCTTCGGATGAACCCTTTCGTGTAGGCGCCGATGGCTTGTTGGTTACCCGCAGCAAACGCGATATGAAAGCCTCTCTACAAAACTCGGCGCAAACCATTGCGTCTTTCCCCTTAGCTAGCGATGAGTCTTAAGCTATGAGTCGTACCGATTATTCTCTCTTGCTTGCGCAAGCGCAGGCAATAACCAGCGGTGAGGAAGACCTCATTGCCAATTTAAGTAACCTCTCGGCATTGGTTTATGATGCGTTAGAGGACGTCAACTGGGTTGGCTTCTACCTTACTCGAGCACCTGAAACGCTCGTTTTGGGGCCATTTCAAGGCAAAGTTGCCTGTTTACGTATAGACTTCGGTAAAGGTGTTTGCGGCGCCGCAGCGCGTTCACGAACCACCCAACGGGTGACTGATGTGCATGAATTCCCGGGCCATATTGCCTGCGATAGTGCGTCCAATTCCGAAGTGGTGGTGCCCTTGATTGTGAACGATAAAGTCGTGGGGGTGTTCGATCTTGATAGTCCAAGTATCGGACGCTTTAGTGAAGAGGACGCCGCAGGACTAACGCAATTAGGACGTTTCATTGAAAGCCTAAACTGGTCGACACTTGCTCATGTTTAGTGAATTCGATATCTATGCCTATTTAGTTAGCCATAGTGACATGGCCTTTTTTGAAGACGATGCCGACGAAGCCGTCGATCAAATGAACGAGATGTTGCATTATATTCACGCTTATAGTGAAGAAAGTGATAACCTCGACATCTTAGAAGAAGTAGTACGCCGAACCTTATTCGAGTGGATCGAAAACCCTGAACTTTTAGGACTCGATAGTGAGGAAATGCAAGCGTACATAATGGAGCAATTAGCTGATGCACGTCAGCAGGAAAGCGATAATGATGAGTGAAGTAAAGAAGTTAAAGAATAACAAAGAAGTAGTAGCCTATCTTGCGGCAAAATTCCCCGCTTGTTTCTCACTCGACGGCGACGCGAAGCCGCTTAAAATTGGGATTTTCGAGGAGCTTGCGCAACGTTTAGAAGACGATGAAAGCGTAAGTAAAACCCGTCTACGTACAGCCTTGCGCCATTATACCAACTCATGGCGTTACCTACGTGCAATGAAGGCTGGCGGGCAACGTGTCGACCTCGACGGTAATGAAGTCGGCGCCGTAGAAGAAGAGCACCAGACCCATGCTGCTGAAGCGCTAGCAGAATCGCAAGCTGCGGCGGCCGAGCGAAAAAAGAAAGCGCAAGCAGAACAGCGTGCGGCCGCGCCACAACGTGATAAGTTAGCTAAGCAAAAACTTAGCTCTAAACCAAAAGTCACGACGAAACGTAAACCAAAGAAAGCGCCACAACCGAAGTTGCAGGCTGCCCAAGATGATGATCTGAAAGTAGGGCAGAAGGTACAAGTGAAAGCAGGTAAGCAACCTATTGCGGGCGAAATCGTCGAACGCGATCGCAAAGATGTCGTGGTGCAACTTCATAATGGTTTAACGGTCAAAGTTGCAACGGACGCCATTTTTGTCGCACAGCAGGAGTAGTTCTATGGCTCAACTAGCGGTTAAGAAATTAGCTCTATCGATCACTTTCAGTTTGGGCGTTGTTAGTGCAGCCTTTGCTGTACCACCAGCCCATGACGTTAGTGAATTACCTGAGTTAAAACAAGAAGACCAACACAGTGTCGTGAGTCAACGCGTAACCACGTATTTCACGCGTTATCATTTCAAAAATATGGAACTCGATAACGAACTGTCGGAACGTATTCTTGACCGCTATTTAGAAATGCTCGACTACAACAAAATGATTTTGGTGCGTGAAGACGTCGAGCAAGCCGCTGAATACAAACACTTATTCGACGACATGATTCACTCGGGTAAATTGAGTCCGGCGTATGCGCTTTTCGAAAAGGCGATGGAGCGCAATTACCAGCGCTATGAATATGCATTAAGTTTGCTCGACAAAGAAAAACCTTTTGATTTCACTGAGGCTAATGACCGTTATTATTACGATCGTGAAGATGCCGATTGGGCAGCTTCGGTCGACGAGTTGAACGAGTTGTGGCGGCAACGGGTCAAGTATGATGCGTTGAACTTAACCATGACCGGCAAAGAGTGGCCAGACGTCGTTGAGACTCTAGAGAAACGCTATAACAATGCATTGAAACGCCTCACTCAAACCAACAGTGAAGATGTGTTTCAAACTGTTATGAACGCCTTTGCACGCAGTGTCGAAGCCCACACTAGCTATTTATCTCCGGCTAATTCGGAGCGCTTTGAGCAAAACATGAACCTCTCGCTCGAGGGCATTGGTGCAGTTCTGCAGTCCGATTATGATTACACCGTAATTCGCAGCCTTGTTCCAGGTGGCCCCGCCGATAAAAACGGCAATATTGCTCCTGATGATCGTGTTGTTGCTGTCGCTCAAGGTGCGGACGAAGACGCCGAGTTTGTCGATATTATCGGCTGGCGACTCGACGAAGTGGTCGAGCTCATCAAGGGCCCGAAAGGCTCCACCGTACAATTGCAAGTCTTAAAAGCCGATCAATCCGCGAGCGCAACACCTAAGGTGGTAAAAATTGTTCGTGACGAGGTAAAACTCGAAGATCGAGCCGCGAAAGTTGAAGTTAAAACCATGGAAGAGGGTCCATACAAAGGCCGTTCACTTGGCGTTATCACCGTGCCAAGCTTCTATCATAACGTCAGCGAAGATGTAAAACGACTCATCACGGAGGCCAAAGAAGGCGGTGCTGAGGGCATCATCATGGACCTCCGCACCAACGGCGGCGGTAGCTTGCAAGAAGCCATTCGGTTAACAGGATTGTTTATTGATTCAGGGCCTGTTGTGCAAGTGGCTGATGGTAGCGGCCGACGTGAAGTTAATGGCGATCGTGACGATACAACCTATTATAACGGTCCACTGGTGGTCATGATTGATCGCTACAGTGCTTCGGCCTCAGAGATTTTTGCCGCAGCCATGCAAGATTACGAACGCGCTCTTATTGTTGGTGAAAACACCTATGGTAAGGGGACCGTGCAACAACATCGTGGTTTACAACGCCGATTCGACTTTTTTGATGAGCCACTGGGTAGTGTGCAATACACTATCGCTAAGTTTTATCGCATCAATGGTGGAAGCACGCAGCTTAAAGGTGTCGCGCCAGATATTACTTTCCCTACAGTGACCGAAGTGGAAGAGTTTGGCGAGAGTAGTCTCGAGAATGCGTTACCTTGGGATAAGCTGGATACTGCAGATTACCAAGCCGTGAATATGTTGGCTGAAGAAAAGCTGCAACAGCTTCGCGCGCTTAGTAAGCAAAATATTTCTGCTAATCCAGAATTCAACTATGTCATGGAAGATGCTGCCGAGTATCAGCAGGAAAAAGCAAAAAACTGGGTCAGTTTGGTTTTGGCAGAGCGTGAAGCAGAACAACAAGCTGATGAAGCGAAGCGCTTAGCTCGTATGAATGAACGGTTACAGCGTGCTGGGTTTGAACCGGTGGAAAAGCTTGAAGATATTCCCGAGGACTTTGAACAACCAGACCCGTATTTAAACGAAACATTGGTTCTAAGTTTTGAGCTCATCGATACAATGAAGATTGCCATGCAATAAAATGCATTGCTCACCCCAAAAGCCGCCCGTGGCGGCTTTTTTGTGACATAAAAATAATAATAAAACTACGGAACAATTGGTTATGACAGCCCCAAAAACAATTGCCAGCCGCTGGTCCAGCCGCATGGCGTTTATCTTGGCTTCGACCGCAGCTGCGGTCGGTTTAGGTAACATCTGGAAATTCCCATACATCACCGGTGAAAATGGTGGTGGTGCCTTCGTTTTAGTTTATTTACTCTGCATTGTTGCCATTGGCATTCCAATTATGATGGCTGAGATCATTATTGGCCGTCGTGGTCGGCATAGCCCCGGCATTGCCGCACGCGAAGTAGCGAAAGAATCGGGCCGCAGTGGTGCTTGGCAAATAACCGGTTGGGTAGGGATGGCTACCGGCTTTTTAGTACTGAGCTTTTATGCAGTCATTGCCGGTTGGGCAGCGGCTTATGTCTTTGAAGCGGGCAGTGGCGCCTTTGTAGGCCAGGATGTTGCGTCAATAAAAGCGATGTTTGGCGAACTCGTAAGCTCCTCCAGCCGTCTAACATTTTGGCACGCTCTGGTTCTTGTTGGCGTCGCATTGGTTGTGGGTAAAGGCTTGAAGGACGGTCTGGAACGCACCGTACGCTGGATGTTACCCATCATGGTTGCATTGTTACTAGCTATTGCCATTTATGCTGCAATGATCGGTGACTTCGCCGCCGCTTTCAATTTCATGTTCGCGCCGAATTTTGCTGATTTAACTTGGAACGGTGTTCTATTGGCTCTCGGTCATGCGTTCTTCTCGTTGGGGCTCGCGTCAGGTGTCGTCATTATGTATGGAGCCTATTTGCCACGTGAAACCTCGGTGGTGCAAACCACCTTATGGGTAGCGCTGGCGGATACCTTCGTCGCCTTGCTGGCCGGTTTTGCTATTTTCCCTATTGTATTTGGCAGCCAACTTGCCCCCGAGGCTGGCCCCGGGCTCATTTTCCAGACTCTACCGGTGGCTTTCAGCAGTATGCCTGGAGGTATTTTCGTTGGTACGCTGTTTTTTGTGATGCTGGTTATCGCTGCATTTACGTCAGCTATCGCCATGATTGAGTCGGCTGTCGCCTTTCTACAAGAAAAGTTCGATTGGGGTCGCTGGCGTGCTACCATCACCGCCGTTTTGACCCTTTGGTTGCTCGGCCAACTCACCATCTACTCGTTCGCTGGTGCAGCCTGGACGCAATTAGATTGGCAGGTTCCAGGCAAAGCTTTAGCGAGTTGGTTTGATGTGATTGACTATGCAACCGGCTCAATTTTATTGCCCCTTGGAGGCCTGCTGTTAGCCCTGTTTAGTGGTTGGGTAATGACGCGTTCTGCAAGTCAGGATGAGCTCGACACCAAACCGGCGATCTTCCGCGTTTGGCTGTGGATGGTCCGCTGGTTTGCACCAGTGGTTATCGTCATTATCTTCTTACAGCTTATGGGCGTCATTTAAGCCTTTGCTAGAGCAAAGTTATTTGCTGAACTTAATTTGAGACATTAATTATGCGAAACCAATCTTACTCAGCTTTTAAAGAGCCGTCGCTATGGCAGGCGGCACTGCCTTTGTTGGTGCTTATTGTCGCCCTCGGGAGTTCCGTTTATTTATTTGGCGAAGACTCCTCGTATGGCCCGAATCAAATTGCACTATGGGTCGCCGGTGGGGTAGCCGTGATTATCGGCTTTATGAATAACTATCGCTGGGAAGATATTGAAGAGGGTATTAAAGAGGGGATTTCGGTCGCCTTAGGTGCATTACTGATCATCCTGGCGGTCGGCTCGCTGATTGGTACTTGGTTGCTTTCCGGCACAGTGCCAACCATGATTTATTTCGGCTTAGAACTGCTCAACCCGAGCTGGTTCTACGCTGCCAGTGCGCTGATTTGCGGCATTATCGCTTTAGCGATCGGCAGCTCTTGGACGACAGCAGCAACTATCGGTGTCGCCTTGATGGGTGTTGCTGCGGGAATGGGCTTATCACCTGCAATTACCGCTGGTGCCGTGGTATCCGGGGCCTACTTTGGTGATAAAATGTCACCCTTGTCTGACACCACTAACTTGGCGCCAGCCGTTGCTGGTACCGAGCTATTTGCCCATATTCGCTACATGTTTTACACCGCGGGACCTGCTTACCTGATAGCGCTGATTATTTTTGCTGTGCTGGGCTTAAATACCGACATCAACGCCAGTGTTGTTCAGCTTGAGCGGATGCAGTTAGAGATTTCAAATGCCTATAACATCGGTTGGGAAATGTTAGTCCCATTGGTGGTGCTTTTGATCTTAGCAGGGACGCGCAAACCAGCGTTGCCAACGGTCTTTTTTGGAGCCTTGCTTGGCGGTTTGTGGGCCGTATTGTTCCAAGGCGACGTGATAACCCGTCTGTCCGGTGATGATTCGGCGCTCGGCAGCCTGAAAATGGTTTGGTTGGCGTTGACCGATGGCATCACGGTAGAAACCGGCAATGCCGAACTCGACTCATTATTGAGTGGCGGTGGTATGTCGAGCATGCTCAACACCGTGTGGCTGATTCTCAGTGCCATGGCGTTTGGTGCCGTGGTCGAAAAAATTGGTTTGTTGCAAAAACTTATCGCGGGCGTTTTAGGCTTTGCTAAATCAACAGGTAACCTTATTGCCGCGACGTTGTTTACCTGTTTTGGCGCAAACCTACTTACCGCTGACCAGTACATGGCGATCGTGATCCCAGGGCGCATGTTCCGTGAAGAATACGAGCGCCGTGGCCTAGATGCTCGCGTCTTGTCACGTACCTTAGAAGACAGCGGTACGTTGACATCAGCGCTTATTCCTTGGAATACCTGTGGTGCCTTTATGATGGGAACCTTAGCTATTAGCCCGCTAGAGTATGCACCCTTTGCCTTCTTTAACTGGCTCACACCGCTCGTAGCTATGTTCTATGGTTACACCGGCATTCGAATTTTACGTCGCGACAACGACGCCGCAGTTGCGCCTGCGCACGCAAATTAAAGTAACAAAGAAGTAGGGGCTTTATGGCCGACATGACACGTCAAAAAACCGCGAAATACCGGAGTGATTATCGCACTCCGGCGTTCACCATCGATACTGTCAACTTGGACTTTCACTTGCACGATAGCGCAACGCGCGTCACCGCAACCATGGCGGTTCGCCGCTTAAGTTCAGGGGCACTTGAGTTGGATGGTGAGCAACTACAACTCAAAAAAGTAGCCATTGATGGTCGCGAGCTAACACCCGCAGAATACCAAGTGACAGCAACACAGCTGGTGCTAGACAATGTGCCTGAGCAATTCGAGCTCAGCATTGAAACCGAGATTAATCCAAGTGAAAACAGTGCCCTAGAAGGTTTATATAAATCGGGTGGGGCATTTTGCACGCAATGCGAAGCCGAAGGCTTTCGCCGCATCACCTACTATCTCGATCGCCCCGATGTATTGGCGGTATTTACCACAACAGTGCGTGCCGATAGCCAGCTTTATCCCTATTTATTAAGCAATGGCAACCTGCATGCCCATGGTCAACTTGAATCGGGACAACATTTTGCCACCTGGCATGACCCGCATCCAAAACCTGCCTACTTGTTTGCGCTCGTGGCCGGTGACTTCGATCGTCTACAAGACCATTACACCACCATGGAAGGGCGCGAAGTCCTGCTGGAGCTGTTCGTCGATAAAGGCAACTTAGATCGCGCCAACTATGCCATGCAGTCCTTAAAGAAAGCGATGCTTTGGGACGAAGAACGTTTTGGTTTGGCCTACGACCTTGACCGCTACATGATTGTTGCCGTTGATTTTTTCAATATGGGTGCGATGGAAAATAAAGGCCTGAACATCTTTAATTCTAAGTACGTTTTGGCCGACACCGCAACAGCAACGGATTGGGACTTTATCCATGTAGAGTCTGTGATTGGACATGAGTATTTTCATAACTGGACGGGGAATCGCATTACCTGTCGTGATTGGTTTCAGTTGAGCCTGAAAGAGGGATTAACGGTATTCCGTGATCAGGAGTTTAGCTCGGATCTCGGTTCCCGAGCGGTGCATCGTATCGATGCCATACGTGTTATGCGTAGCCACCAATTTAATGAAGACGCTAGCCCCATGGCGCATCCCATTCGGCCGGACAAAGTTGTGGAAATGAATAATTTCTACACCGTTACCGTATACAACAAAGGTGCTGAAGTTATTCGTATGCTGCATACCTTGCTTGGCGAGCAGGGCTTTCAAGCCGGAATGCGTTTGTATCGTGAACGCCACGATGGGCAAGCCGTTACCTGTGAAGACTTTGTCGCGGCTATGGAAGCAGCAACGAAACAAGATTTAACGCAATTTCGACGCTGGTACAGTCAAGCCGGAACACCAACGCTTCACGTTACTGAAACCTATGATGCTGCCCAGCAAACATTAACCTTGAAAGTGCAGCAACAGACGCCAGCTACTCCTGGTCAAAAGGACAAACAAGCCGTTGTTGTTCCGCTTTTGTTTAGTCTTTATAGCGAAGCGGGCGAACGCGTTTCCTTTGAACACGCTCAGGTTCAACGCCACGAGTCTGGCAGTGAATTATGGGTGGTGGACCAAGCACAAGCCGAACTTACGCTGACCGGAATAACCACTAAGCCTGTGGTGGCTTGGCTAGAAAACTTCAGTGCGCCTGTGAAGTTAGAACGCGACGTTGACTTAAGCGTCTACACCACGCTACTTGCCCATGCCGAACAAGAGGTGACTCGCTGGGAAGCTGCGCAGCAGATGTTTTTACATGTGCTGCTGTCGGCAGCTAAACAACACAGCCACGTAGAGGTGCCGCAAACGCTCGTCCAGGCATTACGACAGGCGCTCCGCGCACCCTTAGACAATGCACTAAAAGCACTTATTTTCACGCCGCCAAGTGCCGAAGAATTGATCGAGTATTTCCACGAGAAGGTTCCGCTCGAAGCCATCGTGCATGCGGTCAATGGGCTCCTCGATGAGTTAGCAATGCAACTCGCCGATGATTTTGCCGCACTGTATGAGCAGCTTAGTGCAGAAGAGCAGGATCTCAGCGCTGACGCGATGGCCACTCGTGCGATGCAAAACCGTTGCCTTTATTATCTAGCACGCGCGAAGCCTGAGGCGTATGCGCAGACTATTGTACAGCAAGCCAAAGAAGGTCAGAACATGACGCTGCAACAGGCAGCCTTGGAATATGCTGTACACTTGAATCTCGCCGAGAATCAACAGGCATTGCAGGCCTTTGAAGCGCGCTGGCACGCCACACCTTTGGTGTTAGATAAGTGGTTTGCAGCGCAAGCTAGCGCGCCGCACGAGGTTACCGTAGATAGGGTGACTCAATTGCTCGAACATGAGAAGTTCAGTCTGCGTAATCCGAATCGTGTGTACGCCTTGTTAGCGACCTTTTGTCGCAATAGCGTTGCTTTTCATCGTGCCGATGGTGAGGGCTACCAATTAGTGCTACGCATAATTAAGCAGTTGAACACACTTAATCCGCAAGTCGCAGCGCGGCTCATCACACCGTTTTTGCAGTGGCGTCGATTTGATGAAAAGCGTCAACAGATGCTGCAAAACTGTCTATTAGAGCTGCAACAGATGGATAATTTAGCCAGTGATCTTGCAGAAAAAGTGAATAGCGCACTCGCGCAATAAGTGCACTAATCCCCATAAACATGCATAAAGCTCTCATTTTCATGTTCAGGCCGCGTAAACCGTGGTCTGAACACTGATTTTTCCTGTTTATTATCATTGAATAGCGCGGCTAAATGTCCGACAATAAAGACTATCGGAAAAATCTGTGATAGTTCACAGTATTGTTCTACCTCACTAGGTTACAAGGATACTTAGCATGAACTCCGTTGGCGACAGCCAGACCCCCGTTATTCTGCAAAAAGTGGCCGCGCTCATTCAGCAACGAGCGACTGACCGCGCTGATATCATTCAAGACTTCGCCCTCCGCATGTTCCGCAACGTCGCTCCTGACGAACTCGCCCAGAGAAACGATAGCGACCTCTACGGTGCCATTATGGGCCTTTGGCACAGCTTCAACGACTATCGACCAGGTGAAAAAGCCCTGATCAAAGTCTACAACCCAGAAGTTGCACGCCACGGGTGGGAATCAGCACATACCATCATCGAAATTATTCAGAGCGACATGCCGTTCATGGTGGATTCAATTCGCATGGCGTTGTCGCGTATGGGCATTAACTCACACTTACTTTTGCACCTGCCATTAAGTCATGAGCGGGATAGCGAACAACGGATCTCAAAGTTATTAAAACCCGGCACGCGGGGCGATAACGAGGTGGATACGGTTTTCCTGATCGAAATCGATCGACAGACCAGCAAAGATGCTATTGCCCAACTGAAGCGCGAACTTGCTTCGGTGATGGATGATGTCACTTACTCAGTAACGGACTGGCAAGCCATGCGTGAACGCATGGAAGAAGTGGCTAATGAGCTCAGTAATATCAATTACCCTGGTGATGCCAAGGAACTCAAAGAAGCGCAACGCTTTTTACAATGGCTCGCCAAAGATAACTTCACCTTAATGGGCTACCGACGTTATGACTTAAAGGCAGTCGAAGGTGACTATGTAATTCGTCAACAAGCCGAATCCAGCCTTGGTTTGATGCGCAAGTCGGCCACCAACAAAGAACGTCTGGTGTCTTCTCTGCCTGAAGTGGCGCGTGAGCTTACCTTCGATAACACCCTGTTATTGGTCACCAAGACCAACTCAAAATCACGTGTACATCGACCGGCCTACAGCGACTATATTGGCGTGAAGCGCTTTGATAAAAATGGCAAAGTGATTGGCGAAGACCGCTTTATTGGACTTTATTCCAGTAGCTTCTACAACAACAGTGCGCGCGATGTGCCCTTGGTTGGCGAGAAGGTCAAGCGGGTGATGGATGCTTCTGGTTTCGCACCGAATTCACACGCTGCGAAAGCCTTGCTCAATATTCTTGAAACTTACCCACGTGACGAAGTCGTGCAGGCTAGCGAAGACGACTTACTCGATGTTGGCGTTGGTGTTTTGCAAATGCAAGAGCGTGATATGACGCGAGTGTTTGTGCGCCGTGATATTTTTGGCCGCTTTGCTTCATGTATGGTTTATGTGCCAAAAGAGCGCTATAACACGCTGTTGCGGCAAAAAACCCAATCCATCTTAGCAACCACGCTTAACAGCAAGTACGACGTGGAATTTACCACTTACTTTTCGGAATCCTCACTCGCCCGCACGCATTACACCGTGCGTATTGGTGAGAACATACAGGACATCGACGTGAAAGAACTTGAACAAAATTTAGTCGAAGCGGCACGCACTTGGGAAGACAACTTTGAGCGTATCTTGCGCAGTACTTTTGGTGAGTCCAAAACCAACGCTTTGAATAAGAAATATGCCAACGCGTTCCCGCGTGCATATAAAGAAGAAGTTTTACCTTCGGTAGCGATTGCCGATATTCAGCAGCTCGAAGCCTTAGACAAAGATCACAAGTTAGGCATGCTGTTTTATCGTTCACGCGAAGAGAACGAACAGAGCAAACGTATTCGTTTAAAGCTATTCCATAAGGACGAACCTATTCATTTGTCGGACGTGCTACCGATGCTGGAAAACTTTGGTTTACGCATCATTGGTGAGAGTCCTTACCAGATTAAAGCCACCAACGGTGATATTTTCTGGGTCCTCGATTTCCAAATGTTGCACAGCAACGTCACGTTAGACCTCGAGGCGAGTCGCGACTTGTTCCAAGATGCCTTCGCTAAAGTGTGGTCAGGGCACTATGAAGATGACGGTTTCAACCGTTTGGTATTGAGTGCCGGTCTGACGGGTCGTCAAGTCATTATCTTGCGTATGTTTGCTAAATACATGCGACAGATTGGTACCACCTTTAGCCAAAGCTATATTGAAAGTACCTTTAGTAAATACCCAGTCATTGCGACCTTGATTGTGAAGCTGTTCTACAGCAAATTCGAGCCCAACACTAGAAGTCGCACGAAGAAAATTGAAGCGCTGGAAACACGCATCACCAGTGAGCTGGATAACGTCGCCAACCTCGATGACGACCGGATTATCCGACGCTATGTTGAATTGATTTTGGCGGCCTTGCGCACCAACTTTTTCCAAAAAGATGCGCAGGGTGATGAGAAACCGTACATCTCAGTCAAGTTTATGCCTGAGAAAGTACCAGAGATGCCGTTACCACTACCGAAGTACGAGATTTTCGTCTATTCGCCGCGAGTGGAAGGCGTGCACTTACGTGGTGGCAAAGTTGCCCGTGGTGGCTTGCGTTGGTCTGACCGTCGTGAAGACTTCCGTACTGAAGTTTTAGGTCTAGTAAAAGCCCAACAAGTGAAAAACACCGTGATTGTCCCGGTTGGCGCTAAAGGCGGCTTTTTCTGTAAGCAACTTCCGGAAGAGCGCGAAGCCTTCTTCGAAGAGGGTAAAGAGTGCTACCGCACCTTTATTCGCGCTTTGCTTGATATCACCGATAACATTATTGAGGGTGAAGTCGTCCCACCGGTGGATGTGGTGCGTCACGACGAAGACGACACTTACTTGGTCGTTGCGGCTGATAAAGGCACGGCGACCTTCTCTGATATCGCGAATGGTATCTCACAGGACTACAACTTCTGGTTAGGCGATGCCTTTGCCTCTGGCGGTTCGGTCGGCTATGACCACAAAAAAATGGGCATTACCGCACGCGGTGCGTGGGAGTCGGTCAAACGCCACTTCCGCGAAATTGGTATTGATTGCCAAAGTACTGAATTCACCGCGGTCGGTATTGGTGATATGGCCGGTGACGTATTCGGTAACGGGATGCTGCTATCGAAGCACACGCGTTTAGTGGCAGCCTTTAACCATATGCATATTTTCATTGACCCAGAGCCGAATGCGAAGAAAACCTATGCTGAGCGCGAGCGTTTATTTAAGCTTCCTCGTTCGTCATGGGAAGACTACGATAGCTCACTGATTTCAAGTGGCGGTGGTATTTTCTCACGCAGCGCCAAAGCTATCGAATTGACGCCAGAGATGAAAAAGCTGTTTGGGACACAGAAAAAATCAATGACGCCGACCGATATGATCCGCGCCATTTTGATGTTGCCTGTGGACTTGCTTTGGAACGGTGGTATCGGCACTTATGTGAAGTCGAGCAAAGAAAGCGACAGTGATGTCGGTGACCGCGCGAACGATGCTCTGCGTGTTAACGGCAACGAGCTCCGAGCGAAAATTGTGGGTGAGGGCGGTAACCTAGGTCTAACCCAATTAGGGCGTATCGAATATGCGCGTAATGGCGGACGTATCAACACGGATGCGATTGATAACGTTGGCGGCGTCGACTGCTCCGATAACGAAGTTAACATTAAGATCCTACTTAACGGCCTTGTGGCACAAGGTGAGTTGACGCGTAAACAACGCGATAAGTTGCTTTATGACATGACCGACGAAGTGTCACAAATCGTCTTGAAAGATTGTCACCGTCAGTCACAATCCATTTCAGTGACTGCCTTGCGCGGCGCCGACCAAGTGAAAGAGCTGCAACGCTTTATTCATCACCTCGAACGTGAAGGTCAGCTCAACCGTGCACTTGAGTTCTTGCCGGATGACGATGAGCTGGCAGAGCGCCAAGCCAACGGTAAAGGTTTCACACGCCCTGAGCTAGCGGTAATCACTGCTTACGGCAAAATGGTACTAAAAGAAGAGCTGCTTGATGATGCTGTCATGGCTGACCCATTCCATGCACGCTCGTTGATTAATGCATTTCCGAAACCACTACAAGAACCGTACGCTGAAGCAATGCAGGCACATCCATTGCGCGCGCAAATCATTGCCACGCGCTTAGCGAATAATATCGTTAATGATATGGGCCCTAACTTCGTGTTCCGTAAAATGGATGCGACCGGTGCCACAGCCGCTGAAGTCGCTTCAGCTTATGTGGTCGCACGTGAATGCTTTAATTTACGTGGCTTAATGGAGCAAATTGAAGCGGGTAATAATAAAATCCCTGCTGACGTACAAAATCAAATGTTGTTCCAATTGCGTCGCGTGGTGCGTCGTTCTACTCGTTGGTTCCTGCGTCACCGTCGTCCAGAACTCAATACGATTCAAGAACAACTGGATTTCTACCAAGGTGCATTCAATGACCTTCGTAAGAATGTCCTTAGTTACTTGGTCGATGATGAACGTGTTGGCATTGAGAAAGAAATTGAGCGTTTAACGAATACCGGTGTGCCAGCTAAATTGGCTGAGCAGATCGCAATTCTGTCAACACTCTTCTCGGCACTCGATGTCGCCGACATTGTGCACGAAACGAAACGGAAGGTTGGCAGCGTTGCCAATGCTTACTTCCATTTGGGCGCCGAAGTATCGTTACATTGGTTCCTTGAACAAATCAACTCACAACCGGTCGACAACCACTGGCAAGCGCTTGCGCGGGCAGCCTTCCGCGAAGAGCTTGATTGGCAACAGCGTTCCTTGACCCTAAGCATGTTGAAGGGCGGGGATACCAAAACGGACGGTCTTGAAGTTCTTGCCGCCTGGCTTGATGAAAACCGCGCCTACGTGGATCGTTGGTTACATATGTTAGCTGACTTCCGTACCACCAAGACCCACGAATTTGCCAAGTTCTCCGTGGCTTTGCGTGAGTTGATGTTGCTTAACCACAACTGTACAGCGGTGAACGTGTGAGCCTGTACGGCCTAGCACGTTGGTGCTTGTTCCGCCTTGAGGCGGAGCAAGCCCATGATCAATCCATGGGTATGCTGCGCAAGTATACCCATACGCCGCTTGCGGCGTTATGGCGCCAGAAAGTTGCGGCAAAGCCGGTAAACGTCATGGGTATCGAGTTCCCGAATCCTATTGGGCTCGCCGCCGGGTTGGACAAAAATGCCGAATGCATCGATGCCTTTGCCCAAATGGGCTTTGGCTTTATCGAGGTCGGTACCGTCACGCCTCGTCCACAACCAGGAAATCCCAAACCGCGTTTGTTCCGGATTCCGGAAAAAGAGGCCATTATTAATCGCATGGGCTTTAATAATCACGGTGTTGATTATCTGGTCGAACAGGTTAAAAAGGCCCGCTTCAAGGGTGTCTTAGGCATCAACATCGGCAAGAATAAAGACACATCAGAAGCCGATGCCGTCCATGATTACATTACCTGCATGCGTAAGGTCTACCCTTATGCGAGTTATATTACGGTCAATATTTCATCGCCAAACACTCCCGGATTACGGGCTTTTCAGCATGGTGAGGCATTGAACGCATTGCTCTCTGCGTTAAAAAAAGAGCAAGCAGCGCTCACGACCAAACACGATAAATACGTGCCTATTGCCGTGAAAATAGCGCCAGATGTGAACGCCGAAGAGTTACAGGCAATGGCCCAAGCATTTATCAAACACGGTATTGATGCTGTTATCGCTACTAATACCACCTTAAGCCGTGATGCGGTTAAAGGGTTGCCTTATGCTGATGAGGCAGGGGGCTTGAGTGGTGCCGTCCTGTTTGAAGACAGTACACGTGTGGTGCGGGAACTTTCTGGCTTGTTACAAAACAAGTTGCCGATCATTGCGGTAGGGGGTGTCGACTCCTATGCTGCGGCGAAGGCCAAACTGGCCGCTGGTGCGAGCTTGGTTCAGGTCTATACGGGCTTCATTTACCGTGGTCCAAAACTGATCGCAGACATCGTGAATAACTTGTAATTCACTGCGTTCTTAGCTATGTTAAGACGCAGTTAAGCATTATAAAAATCACAACACGCTTTAACAGAAGGGGCTTTTCGTGCACGCATCCCAGCATTGGCGTTGGGTCTATGATCCAGAAACGCAGCAGCTTACGGTAGAACTCGATCACGGGTTAGTGCACAAGTGTCCCTACAAATCTTCACGTTTGATTCCCATGAATCCGTTGCACGCCGCGTTCACTATGGAGGATGCGGCCTGTTTTCAAGAGTTCTACGACACCCTTAGCGCCTATGAACTCTGGGATCCAATGCTACTTACCCAAGCAGCGCTTAACCGCACGATCCTTGAACACTTTGGCCGTCCGCAAATGCCACAAAGCTGGTACTTCCAAAGTTGCACCGAAGCACCGAACTATGCACTCGAAGTTGGCGCGTTAGTCGAACTCAATTCGGGTATTGAAACTGCCGTATTTACCATCATCAACATCGATGATGAGTTTGCCGAGTGCATGTTATTGGGAAGCTCGATGACGCTATCTGAAGTCAAAGAAATGCAACAGTTCGACTCGGTGAAGGTGTTACTTAACAGGCTTCAACCCAGTCACTACCTACAACTCCATCTTGATGACGAGCACTTACGCCACGCCTAAGTTGAGAGCTTTATGTCGCGGATTTTTTGTTATTGCCTGGTCGCCAGTGCACTCTTATTTACTCAGTCCCACGCTAACGTAACCACTCCCATGCTGACAGTCGAACGAGACCACATTACCTTACGCATCATGAGCACGAGCGACGTGCATGGGCAAATGCTCAATTACGATTATTTTTCCGGTACCGAGATCGACCAACAAGGCTTAGTTAAAACTGCCACGCTTATTGCCCAAGCGCGGCAAGAAGAGCCCTTGAATCTTCTGATCGAAAACGGCGATCTAATTCAAGGCTCGGCCTTCGCCGACTATGCGGTGGCAGCGTTTCCGGTGCAACAAACAACGCATCCAATAATTGCCAGCTTGAATACCTTAGCGTATGACGTTGCTAATCTGGGTAACCATGAATTCAACTTCGGCTTGGACTACTTAACAGCTACCTATCGCGATGCAAAATTCCCGGTTTTAGCAAGCAACCTTAAGCTAAGCGCAGCAGCGCCGGCTAGCCTGCAGCAACAACTTGTCGCTATCGCATGGCTCAAACGACAGGTGCTTTTTGCCGGCGAACAACACACTTTAAAAATTGCCGTGATAGGTGTGGCACCACCGCAAATCATGCAGTGGGACCAACATCACTTAAGCGGCAAGGCCAGCGTAACCGATATGGTGAGTGCGACTCAGCAACGCGTGGCCGAAGCACGGGAGCAGGGCGCCGATATCGTCATTCTCGCGGCCCATACGGGCATGCCTAAGCAGACCAGCCAACCGAATGACAGTGAGCAAACGGCCTGGCAACTGGCTGGTATTGAAGGCATAGATGCCATGTTATTGGGCCACCAACATGAGATTTTTCCGGGTACCGATGTTTATGATCAATTACCCGAGGTACACAGCAAAAAAGGGCTGGTGCGCGGCGTGCCAACAGTACAGCCCGGCATTTATGGCAGTCATCTAGGTGTTATTGATTTGGCTCTAACGCATGACACCAGCGCAGGCTGGCAGGTTGTCGCAAGTCATAGTGCCGCGCGTGCCGTCACCGCTGACACTGCTATCGATGGCGAACTTGCTGAACAGTTGCAGACAGCACATAAAGCGACGCTCGATTTTATGCAGCAGCCGATAGGTTCAACTACCCACAGCTTAAGTTACAAAACCGCTCGTTGGCAGCCCAGTAGCGCAGTGCAATTTGTACAACGCGCACAACTTTGGCAGGCACAGCGGCTGCTTGCGGCGTCGGCGGCAGAACCATTGCCCCTATTAAGTGCAGCAGCACCTTTTGACGCGGCCTTTGACCCTGCAGAGAGCGCAACAGAAATCGCCGCCGGTCCGCTGACACGAGGTGCAATTGGTGATCTTTATCGGTATCCCAATACACTCGATATTGTCAGATTGAACGGTGCCCAAGTTAAAGACTGGTTAGAGCAGAGTGCGCATGCTTTTGTCGACTCAGAAAACACTACTAATACAAGCTGTTGGGATGTTTTAAACGAAGATTTCGCGCATTATAACTTTGATATGTTGCTAGGACTGAGCTACACCATTGATATCACAGCGACCCATGGCCAGCGTATTAAAGATTTAAGCTACGCAGGCAAGCCGGTCTCTGACGCACAACTCTTTTATGTAGCGACCAATAACTATCGCGCCAATGGCGGCGGGGCGTTTCCACATCTAGATGGTTCGACCACGGTGCTGCGTGGCGCAGATATGCTTGCTGATGTCTTACTTGGGTATTTAGGCAGTTTGCCGCAAGGGCAGTATACAGAAGAGCTAGAAAATCACTGGCAAGTAATTGGTTGCGGGGGCAGGATTTGAACCTACGACCTTCGGGTTATGAGCCCGACGAGCTACCAGACTGCTCCACCCCGCGTCCGATGCTGCGCATGTTACCAAGCTTTTCGTAGAACGCAAGCACGTATTGCATCAACTGCTGTTTATTTCAGCATATCGCGTTTAACTGCTGTTTTTTCCAACGATTCCAACAATACACTGCCGCGCGCATGCCGTATAATAGAGCAACATTTAGCTAAGGATATGCCGAACACATGACCGCAACTTCACTCTATTTCGCCACCTGTGCCAAAGGCCTTGAGCCACTTCTTTTTGAAGAGCTACAGCAATTAGGCCTTGAACAGGTCCAGCAAACCGTTGCTGGCTGCCGTTTTGAAAGCGATATCGAAGGCGCCTACCGTGTGTGCTTGTGGAGCCGATTAGCAAGCCGTGTATTGCTCAAACTTGGCCAATGTGACGTCGGTCGCCAACTCGAGCGGGTTACGCAAGCGATAAGTGAAAGCCTGTGGCACGAGCATTTTAATGCTGAGCAGAGCTTTGTGGTCAGTTTCAACGGTACCAACCAGCAGATTCGCCATACCCAGTTCGGCGCTCAAGTAGTAAAAGACGGTATTGTCGACCATTTCCGTAATGCCGGTCTTGGACGCCCGAATGTCGATCGCGAAAGCCCTGACATTCGAGTTCATGCCCACCTTCATAAAGATCAACTGACTTGGTACCTTGATTTAGTGGGCGAACCTTTGCATCGCCGCGGCTATCGACTTGAACAAGGCAGCGCTCCTGTACGTGAAACCCTGGCTGCAGCGGTCGCCTTACGCGCTGGTGTTTCAACTGAAACAACCGTGTTGCTCGACCCGTTCTGTGGTTCGGGAACCTTGCTCCTGGAAGCGGCCATGATCGCCCTTGATCACGCTCCAGGTTTGCGCCGCCAAGCTTGGGGCATACAGAACTGGCGACAATTTCAGCCGCAACTATGGCAACAGCTCGTGCAGCAAGCTGAACAACGCTTCGAGCAAGCGCTTGCGCAATCGTCACTGACGATTTACGGCTCCGACAATGACGCGCGCATGTTAGCAATCGCAGACCAAAACGCCACTCGGCTGGGTCTCGCTGACCGCTGTCACTGGCAAACCTTAGACGCAACAAAAGTAACAGCTCCAGTCGCTGCCGCAGAAGTCGAAGCGGGGCAGTGCATCCTGTTAGCAAACCCGCCTTACGGTGAACGCTTGGGCGAAGAAGTCGAAACCTTGCTACTGTATCGCCGAATCGGCCAACAGTTACGCCAGAATTTTACCGGCTGGCAAGTCGCCTTGCTGGCGGGTGATGAAAGCCTATTGAAACGCCTTAAGCTACGTAGCCACAAGAAATATAAGCTATTTAATGGTGCGCTCGAGGTGATATTGGCCCTTTACGACATGCAAAAAGAGCAAGTTGAGTTTACCCAAGAGCAATCTAGCGACCTCGCCAATAGGCTTAAGAAGAACTATCAAAAATTAGAGAAATGGGCGGCAAAAGAAGGTGTTAGCGCATGGCGTTTGTACGATGCCGATCTGCCTGAATACAACGCTGCGGTTGATGTTTACAACGAACACTTGGTGATTCAGGAGTATGCGGCGCCAAAAGATATTCCGCCCGCCGTCGCAAAAGAACGGTTATGGTATTTACTTGATACTTTAGCGGAAGTATTACCCTTTGCCGCAGCGAATATGCACCTTAAAGTACGCCAAAAACAAAGTGGTAAGCAGCAATACCAACGGCAACAGTTGCGCCACATTATTACGAACGTGCACGAATACGGCGCCCAATTTCAGGTCAACCTGAGTGATTATTTAGACACTGGGTTATTTCTTGATCATCGTTGGGCACGCCGCGAATTAGGGCGGCTAAGCGCGCAGAAGGATGTACTTAATCTTTTTGCTTACACCTGCTCAGCGTCGGTACAAGCCGCATTAGGGGGCGCTAAACAGGTGACCTCGGTCGATTTATCGAAAACCTATTTAGCCTGGGGCGAAGATAACTTTCGCCTGAATGGTTTGAATCCACGCCAGCACCCGTTTATTCAAGCGGATTGTTTGCAGTGGCTGCAAAAGCAACCTCCGCAACAGCGCTTTGACGTGATTTTTCTTGATCCACCGACATTTTCAAATTCGAAGCGCATGCAAGACGTGCTCGACATACAGCGTGATCATGTCATGTTGCTGAAATTGGCGGCGCGGTTGCTTAAAGATGATGGCGTTATCTTGTTCTCTAACAACAAGCGCAAGTTCAAACTTGATCACGAAGGTTTGCAAGACGCTTTTTTAATGGCGGAAGATTGGACGACGCGTTCAATAAGTCAGGATTTTGCCCGGCACAAGGGCATTCATCACCTATTTAAGGTTCAGCATCGCCATGGCTGAGTTTTATCTACTAACCAAACCCGCCTGTCCATTGTGTGATAAAGCGCTAGCTGAGCTGCATAGCTTAGCTTTGGAACAGCCGATCCGATTGCATTGGGTGGATATCACTCAGCAACCTGACTTACTGGAAGAGTATGCGTTGCTGGTTCCGGTATTGGTGCGCGGCAACGACGATGCCGAATTACGCTGGCCTTTTAATGATCAACTTTTGGAATTTGTAACAGCATGACCGTTTTACGTATTCAGCAAGCCCAGCTTGCTTTTGGCCGGGAGCCTATCCTTGATCACGTTGACTTGGTCATTGAAGAGGGCGAGCGCTTATGTTTGGTGGGCCGCAACGGTGCGGGCAAATCCACCTTGCTGAAAGCTATCGCAGGTGAGATGCAACTTGACGATGGTGTGATTCAGAAAGTAGGGGATACAGTGGTCGCGCGTCTGCCCCAAGATCCGCCAGCGAACTCTGAACAGAGTGTCTATGACTATGTTGCTGAAGCCCTAGCCGATGTTGGAAGTCTGCTCAAGCGCTACCATGAAACCTCACAACAGCTTACTGTCACCCCCGAAAATGAGGGACTGATGCGGACGCTCGCACAGTTGCAAACCCAACTTGAGGCGGCTAACGGTTGGCAATTGCAAACCCGTATTGAGCAAACGCTGACCAAGCTTGGACTGGAAGAGAGCATGTCCATGGCTGCACTGTCAGGTGGTTGGCTGCGCCGCGTAGCTCTTGCTCGAGCTCTTGTGGTCGCACCGGACTTGCTCCTGCTGGACGAGCCGACTAACCACCTCGACATTGAGATGGTGCAATGGTTGGAGTCGGTATTGTTAGATTTTCGCGGTGCGGTACTGTTTATCAGTCACGATAGGATGTTTATTCGTCGGCTGGCAACGCGAATCATCGACCTTGACCGTGGGCAACTTAGTTCATTTCCTGGCCATTACGATGCCTACCTCGAGAAAAAGCAAGAGTTGCTTGAGGTGGAAGCAAATCAGAACGCCGAATTTGACAAGAAACTCGCGCAAGAAGAGGTCTGGATCCGCCAGGGCATCAAGGCACGTCGCACCCGCAATGAGGGGCGTGTTCGCGCGCTCCAAGCGTTGCGCAAGGAACGCCAACAACGCCGCGAACAACAAGGTTCAGCGCGTTTAGCCGTGCAAGAATCGCAACGCTCAGGCAAACTTGTGTTCGAGGGCGAACAACTTTCCTTGTCGTTCGCAGATAAACCTATCTTGTCGGACTTTAGTTTAACGTTGCAACGCGGCGATAAAATTGCCTTGGTCGGCCCTAACGGTTGCGGCAAAAGCACGCTAATCCGCATTATTTTAGGTCAACAGGCGGTTGACAGTGGACGTCTGAAGCTAGGTACCAATCTTGAAGTCGCTTATTTTGACCAGCACCGAGCCAAGCTCGATCCAGAAAAATCGGTCGCAGAAAATGTTGGCGATGGTAAACAAGACATCACGTTTAATGGCCGTACACGCCATATTTTGAGCTACTTGCAAGACTTTTTGTTTGCCCCACAACAAGCGCGCACGCCCGTGCACGCGTTGTCTGGGGGGGAACGCAATCGGGCTTTGTTAGCTAAGCTGTTTTTACAGCCAAGTAACTTGCTGGTCCTCGATGAACCCACCAATGATTTGGATATCGACACTCTAGAATTACTGGAGCAAATTATTGCGGATTATCAAGGCACAGTGATTTTGGTGAGTCACGACCGCGAATTCGTCAATAACACCGCAACCAGCATTTTATTGTTCGAAGGTGCCGGTAAAGTGACCGAAATTGTGGGTGACTTTCAAGATGTCGAGCATTACTTGAATCAACAAAAACAAAGCTTACAAAATTCCGCAGTAGAGGGCGGAACTAAAAGCACGCGAACACAGTCAGAAAACCCGAAAGTTAAAGGTTCAGCAAAACCGAAGAAAAAGTTATCCTATAAGCTTCAACGTGAACTTGATATGCTACCCGAGCGCATTGAAGCTATAGAAAATGAACAACAGGAACTGCAAGCAGAGGCCAATGACCCAAATTTCTATGCGCGCCCTCATGATCAGACAGGGCCCGTATTAGAGCGCCTTGCAGCACTAGAAGAAGAGCTTCTACTAGCCCTTGAGCGCTGGGATGAGCTTGAAAACTTACAAAACGAGAGTAGTTAGATTATCTATGAAAAAGTTTACTTTAGGGGCGCTTAGTGTCGCCGTTGCAGCATCGCTTGTATCTATCGCGCAGGCCGACACCTACACCATCCAGCAAGTCGAGACACCAGAACAGGTGCGTGATATTTTCCCGATGGGAATCAATGACAACCGTCATAGCATTGTGCTAGGCCAGTTTCCCAATGACGTTGAGTTTGATTTAACGCTCATGTCGGAAGGCATTTTGCGGAATTTAGGTATCGACCCAGAAGAGGACGACCTGGAAAATTATGAGCTCAGCAAATTTCAATATGACCAACTCGTGCGCGGTTTACGTGATAGCGTAAATACCGCCACCTCAAACCCACGTGTCTCCTTCTATTTTGCCGGATATTTCAACGGGCAAGACGTTACTTTCAACGAGTTCTTCGAAGATACAGACCCAGAAACGCCGGAAATGGCCGATACCACCGACCATATTTATCAGGGCTTAAACAATAGTGATATCCGTGTAGGCTGGGGCTCAGCACCTTATCGCTTCAACGAATTCACCTACACCACAGGTGAGGGCGATGACGAGCAAGAAATCACTGATCGATATACCTCACGGGCCTTCACGCGCCAAGCTATTTGGTCGGATGGTAACACTACCAAAACCTATGCTGCTCCTGAGCAAGCTTATTTGGGTGGTGAATCAGTAATGACCGATATCAATGACACCAATCTTGCAGTGGGTTACGCCAGTGTCGACGTAGCACCTGCCTCGCAAGCCTTTGCCGATGATTGTCAAACACGACTGGACGAAGGCACTGCAACACGTTCACTCTATACCTGTTTGTGGCAGCGTTGGATCAACTTAAGCAATGCAACAGCGACCAACCTGCAAAGCTTCTATAGTCGCGCGTCGATAGCAACGAACCAGTCTATCTACGACATGAATGCAACCCTATGGCAGCTTGATGCAAATGGCGAAGTCATTTCATCGACTCAGTACGGAACATTAATGGAACGTGGTGAAGAAGATGACGGCGACTTTTCAAGCTATGCCTTAGCAGTCAACAACAACGGTATTGCGGTCGGCCAGAGCTGGACCTATTACGAAGGTATCCAAGAAGAAGGCCGCCGCATCAAAATGCCTGCCATCTTTATGGATGGTGAAGTGAAGGCTGTGACCGAAAGCGCAGACTACCTCTGGGGCTCGGCCACAGATATCAACGACAACAATCAAGTGGTTGGTTTTGTGATTCGCCGTGTTCAAGGTATTAACCGCTATGTCGGCTTTATCTACGACATTGAAACCGAAACTTTTAACGAACTACCTGCATTCTTTAACGGCTCAAGTACGATCCCGACAGCGATCAACAACGATGGCCTCATTGTCGGTACCGCTGAAATCGATGCAGATCTCTCTGCACAACGTCGTCGTGTCGGCTTTAGCTACGAAAGTACCGTTGCCGATGCTAGCTTCATTAACCTCAATGACGCCGTCGCCTGCGACTCTGGCTACTTTATTGCAAGTGCAGACGGTATCAACAACAACGGTGAAATCGTCGCCACGGGCATTCGTGCTGAAGATGTTACCAACGATGAAGGTGAGTCCACGACCGAACAGTTTGCGAAAACGCTGATCCTGGATCCTACTTCAGGTGAGCTCAATAACTGTACGCAAGAAGAAACCAAAATTGAACGCCAAGGTGCAAGCACGGGTCTTTTAGGCTTGTTCTCTATGTTGTTGATTGGTGGTCTTATTACAGTACGCCGCAAGTTGAAGGTCTAACTAGAAAACTTGTTCTAAAAAAAGTTTGTTTCAGATCTAACGCCTTTTCAGTAGCTTATAGCAGAAACTGAAAAGGCGTTTTTTTTTGCTATTGAACTACCGAGCACAGTTGCTATCTATTATTACAAGAGTGAAATAATTTTCGCTCTTGCTAAAAAATGTAAAAGAACAACTGGACGAGGAAGTGAATGATGAAAAGACAGAAACGCGATCGCCTAGAACGGGCACATGCACAAGGTTTCAAAGCAGGTGTGACAGGTCGTTCTAAAGAACTATGTCCGTATCAAAATCAGGAAATTCGTTCCCAGTGGTTAGGCGGTTGGCGCGACGCGCAAGAAGCGCGAAGTGTAGGGTTATATCGTTATAATTAATCTGTCCAGCGCACTAAATGTATAGAAAATCTTCTCTTGAAAGTCGTAAGCCCGCCAAACATGAACCGTTGGCGGGCTTTTTCGTCTTAGAAGTTTGACGTGTCGGTAAATAAGCCGACTTTCAAATCCTTTGCGGTGTAGATGGTTTTACCATCGACTTCAACACGACCATCCGCCACGCCCATAAACAATTTGCGTTTGATCACACGTTTCATATCGATGTGGTAACTGACTTTTTTTGCCGTTGGCAGGATCTGCCCAGTAAACTTCACTTCGCCGACACCGAGCGCACGCCCACGACCAGGACCACCTGCCCAAGCAAGGAAGAAACCGGTAAGCTGCCACATGGCATCAAGACCAAGACAGCCTGGCATAACCGGATCGCCTTTAAAGTGACACGCAAAAAACCACAAATCAGGGTTGATATCGAGTTCCGCATGAATATAGCCTTTACCGTACTCACCACCTTCGTCACTAATGGTCAGAATGCGATCCATCATTAACATATCAGGAGCGGGGAGCTGGCTATTGCCGGGACCAAACATTTCGCCGTTTGCACAGGCGAGCAGGTCTTCGCGAGTAAAACTAGATTGAGTCATAACTACCTTGCCTTTGTTCAAGTGCTCGCTAGCTTAGCGAACACTTGTACGCTTAACAAGTCCGATTAGTTAGCTTTACCAGATACGTTTATACCAAGGTTGCTCGGGTTCACAATGTTGTAGCTCTTCGAGACGCTTTTCAATACGAGCGTACAACTGTTTCTGATTCTCGCCGGTTAATAATGCAAGCGCATCTGCCACATCATCAATAGCAAAAATGTGATACTGCTCGGCTTCGACTGCGGCAATGATATCTGGCTCAAGATTGAGTTGACTCATATTAGCTTTAGGAATGATGACGCCTTGCTTACCATCGAGGCCACGTGCCTGACAGAGCGCAAAATGCCCGGTGATCTTTTCATTGACTGCACCAATTGCTTGTACTGCGCCAAACTGGTCGACGGCACCGGTAATAGCAATGCCTTGGGCGATAGGGGCCTCAGCAAGTGCAGAAAGTAAACAACAAAGCTCCGCAAGGGAGGCGCTATCGCCATCGACCTCGTAGTAGGATTGCTCGAACACAATTGTAGCTGACAAACGCATTTCTTCGCTTTTGGCAAACACATTGGCGATATAGGCCGAGAGGATCATCACCCCTTTGGTATGGATACTGCCACTTAGTTCAGATTTGCGATCAATATCGATGATGTCACCGTCACCGTAATGAACCGTTGCGGTAATGCGCGAAGGTTCACCAAACTCACTGCCACCGACAGTGACCACTGTGAGGCCATTGACTTGGCCAACAACTTCACCTTCGGTTGCAATAAAGACTTGTCCTTCAAGAATCTGCCGACGGCTCAACTCAGCTATGTAACCTTCACGCTGTTGCCGTTGCTTAAGTACCTGTAACACTGCTTCGTGATCAATGTGTGCTTGCTGCTTAGCTTGTGCAACGGCGCCGGCTTCACGTAACAATTGCATGAGGGCAATGGTGTCGAGTGAGAGTTCTGTTTGGTAATCACTCAGTCGTGAGGCTTCTTTCAGAATTAAGGGTAAGGCTTCGCCGGTAATCGACAGCGTCGCCGCTTCGCGCTCAACATAAGCAAGATAATCAAAGTAGGGCACTAGTTCATCTTGGCTCAGGGAGTAATGCGCTGAGAAATCTGCTAAGTAAGGGAAAAGATTATCAAAATCGCGGTCCAGTTCACGCAATTGTCCATAAATAGAACGGTCGCCAAGTAGCAGTACCTTCAAATGGATAGGTACAGGCTCGGGTTGATAATAAGCCGCTATATTGGCTTCGCCAGGTTGTGGCCAGTGAAACAAACTGGTGCGCAATATGTACTTAAGTTTTCGCCACAAACCGGGCTGCGTTAACAATTCCTCGGCATCTATCGCCAGCACGCCACCGTTCGCTTTGAGTAGCGCCCCAGGCTGAATTAAATGCAGCTCCGAACTTATGGTACCGGCAACCGATTGCAGCCGAATACTACCAAACAAACTGGTGTCGGTAACTCGGTCACAAAGCACAAAGTCATCGGTCTGTTGAGTCGATTCAACGATGATTGTTGCTAACTCATTGCCCGGTAAATCGTCGAACGTCTTGTCGGCAACGCGCGACAAATAGCCGCTGAAGCGTTCGCTAGGATAACCTTGCGTCAATTCATTAAGCTGTTCAGTACGCGCATCTATTGGAAGTTCGAATAGCTTCATCAGGCCGGCTAAAACGTCACGCGCCGTGCCGGCTGGCACATTCACGCAAAGCGGCTCACTCGCCGAGTCAGGATTCGCCAAATAAAGCCAATCATGGCGCTCGAAATGCATCCATTGATAGCGTTGCTGCAGTTCCTGCAACACATCCACCACCCGTAAACCCGGCGTGGTTACCATAAACCCATGCGCATACCGACCACCAATACACATGGTTTGTTCTATCGCCGCTAACGCACGATTCTGGCCGACTAATGGATTTGCGGAAGGAGAAGCCGGGCGCTGCTGCGCCCATGCATAGATTGGAGGTTGGAGTTGTTCTGCTGCAACGCGCATGCGGTTCCCTATGTTCCCTTATTTAGAGACTGGCTCAACAGTGTAGCCGCTCTCTCTTAAAAGGTTGATCATACCAGCTTTCCCGCCTAAATGACCTGCGCCAACAGCAATAAATTCACTGCCTTCAGCTTGCAGCTCTTTGTCCAAGGCCTCTTGCCACGCAATGTTCCGCTGGTCCAGAAGGACTTCTTTATATTCAGCATATTCTTCCATTTCAGTGAACATGCCATAAAGACCGTTGATGTCTTCAGCTTTGTATAGATCAATCATACGTTGCAGTTCGGCTTTTGCACCGGCTTCATCTTCAAGCGCATCAGCGAGCCACTGCACCTGTTCAGCGTGCGGAATTTGCTCAAATACACCAAACTGAAACTCAACGGTTTCTAAGCCTTCAACCGGCTTTTGTTGCGCCATTGCTTGTTGCGTGAAGTAACCTTCGAATGAGGCAGGTTGGCCGCAATCAAGTTGTGCTGACATGAGCATACCACTGACAACAAAAGGGCGCATACCGTCAAATGCTGGCAAGCCTACGCCCATATTTGCTTTAAAGAAGGCATCAAGCTTCTCAGCTTGCGCTTCAGTTAGGCCCGCTGAAAGCTTTTTGCCTTCTGGATGCAAAACCTTTGCCTGCATTGACTGAAGCATAGCCGGGTCATCCATATCCAACTCCATGATAACGCGGTCAGCTTCTGCGAATGCCGCTTGCGTTTCATCGGCGACATTAAAGTCAGACTGACAAATCAAATGAATGGTGCCGTACAGATATGAAGGTTCCGCCATGTCCTTGCCGGTAATTTTATAGAGAAGAGCTGCGTTGGCAGCACTGACCGATAAACCCAGCGCTAGAGTTGTTGCTGTAGCCACAAGTGAAAATTTACTAAGCATTGAAGTCATTCCTATTTAAAAGATGAGTGCACAAAGAGAGTAGCGAGAGTCCACAAAAATTGCTACTGACAAAATGTCACAAAGCATCAACAACAGCCAAACAGCGGAGGCCTGAGAAACCAAGGCTGCGGGCCCATATTTACCCTAATTAGTGATTACGCATAATGTATATTATGTTAAATACGATATGGGTAAGTCGATATAAGATAAGTAGGTCTTCACATATTTGCGTCGCTACGTGAAATTTCACTGGCAATACCCCTGCTTTTTCAAAAGCACGCACGTAGCGCACGATTGTAAAAATCGTACACTACGTAGAAAGGATTAATGTGATGAAGAACGCTGAGCGAGATTTTTTGCGCGTAGTCTTCTGCTACTGATTCATGTAGCTTTGGAATGACTTCATTTGCTGTTGTAAAACATTTTCGACTGCCGGTGCCCAGCGCGATAAGTCGTTGCCAGTATAACCACCAACACGGTAACGCACCGTTAAAGTTGTTGTCTGTTCATCAGAACTATTGGCTAACGACCAGTCCATCACACCATCGACACCTTCTGCTTGCAATGGCCCTAGTCCGCCGGTAAATCTAATTAAGCTATAAGGCTCTACCTTTACGACGCGCAAGTGTTCGGTAAAACGACCTTCGTCAGCAACTTCACACAAACATCCACCTGGCCTGAGTTGTATCGACATATTTTCACTACGGCCATACCAGGTATGATCAGCAAGCCACCACTGACTAATATCTTGCGTCAGGCCATCAAACACCAGCTTTAGATGGCCATCAATTGGCAACGAAAACTCAAAGGTAAAGCCCTGCGTTGAGCTATCGAGAATTTCCGCTTCTGCAGTGGATGTGGGCAATAAACTTGCGCCCACAAACAGCAAAGCTGTAGAAATCTTTGTTAGATGCGTCTTCATGCGTCCTCCGCCTGCTCCATTTCGCGCTCTAGTCGCTGAGTTTCATCTGCGCGCGGCTTAGTGAAGCGTGCGAGCGCTAAATAAATCACTGGCGTTAAGTAAAGCGTAAAGAGTACAGCAAAGGCAAGTCCGCCAAAGACCACCCAACCAATTGAGTTACGGGCTTCGGCACCCGCACCAACAGAAAGAATAAGCGGTAACGCGCCCAATAAGGTCGAAACCAAGGTCATCATAATCGGACGTAAACGAATACTTGCAGCGTGTTCGACAGCATCCCGTACAGATTGGCCTTTGTCGCGAAGTTGGTCTGCAAATTCTACAAGCAAGATTGAGTTTTTAGCAATTAACCCGATCAGCATAACCAAGCCAATTTGTGAGAATACGTTGATTGACGTGCCCGTTATAAATAGCGCAAAGAAGGCTGCTGCGATGCCAAATGGTACTGTTGCCATCACCACAACGGCACTATTAACGCTTTCAAATTGTGCAGCGAGCACGAGTAATACAATCACAAAGGCAAGCACGTAGGTCAGCATGACTTCACGTTCGGTTTCTTCGTAAGCTTCGGCTTCACCAAGCAGCACCATACCGATGTTATCGGGTAATGTTTCATTAGCTATTCGGCGTAGATTCTCGACAACTTCTTCGAGTGGAATCGAGGTCGGCATTTCCATGTCGACTTCAATAGCTCGACGTTGCGCCCTGCGCTCGAGTTCCGCAGCGACGCCCTCCTCGCTAATGCTGGCAACCGACGATAAAGGAACCAATTCGCCTGTTGCCGTACCGACGTACAGATTTGACAGATCCGTAGGTGACTTAATCTGGTTGCGATTCGCTTGCAGCATAATTGGCACCGCTTGATCACCAATGTTGAGGTCAACTAGGTCATCACCGTTGATGGCCACCCGCAACGTTGACGAAATATCGCTAAGAGAGACGCCAAGATCAGCAGCGCGCCGGCGGTCAATGTTGACCCGTAATTGTGGCTGGGTTGGTTGATAGCCCACGCGTGGAAAGCCAACTTCCGGCATTTCGGCTTGCACCGCTTCGCCAAATTTTAATGCCGCATTATAAATATCAATGTACTCATCACCGGTTAATGCGACTTCGAGTCCGCCACCTTGGCCACGCAAGTTTAAGCTGTTGGAACCAAAAGCGCGAGCTGGAGCGCCAGGTATGCGGCTTAAGGGTTCGCTGATCTCTTCGATAATCTCTTGCTGTGACCGATCACGTTCTTCCCAGTCAGTTAGGCGTACGGTGATGAATACCAAGTTAGGGTCCCATTGCCCTACCCGCGTGTTAATGCTTTTGACCGCACCACCATTCACATAAGGCAAAAGAATTTCTTCCATGCGTTGAGCTTGGCGATCCATAAAGTTTAAGCCAACACCATCAGGGCCCCGCGCGAAAATACGAATTTGCCCGCGGTCTTCTTGCGGCATCAGTTCGTTATCAACGTTCAGATAGAACCAAACCGCACTAGCCGCGATTAAGCTACAGGCGGCAAATACCAGAAGTGCGTGATCCAGCACCCAATGCAAACTGCCTTTATAAATACTGTTAAAGCGACCGCCTAAACGGGTCAGGAAGGTTTCTTTGTGTTCTTTCAAAGGCAGCCGCGCCGTCAATGCCGGAACCAACGACAGGGCTACGAACGACGAAATAATTACCGCAGCGGCAAGCACACCGCCAAATTCGCGGAACAACCGCCCAGCGGTTGAAGGTAGAAACGCGATCGGAACAAAAACGGCAACCAACACCGCAGTGGTCGCAACCACAGCGAAGAAGACTTCGCGCGTACCAATAACTGCCGCCGCCCGCGCACCGAGTCCCATGCTACGACGGCGCTGAATGTTCTCCGACACAACAATGGCATCATCAACAATCAACCCCGTTGCCAGAACGAGGGCCAGCAAGGTCAGAATATTAATTGAGAAACCTAGCGCCCAAATCACGGCAATTGCACCGATAAGTGCCACGGGTATCGAAGCCGCAGGAATAATCGTTGCCCGCCCCGACCCTATAAATAGCCATAAGGTCGCCACAACCAACAAGATGGTTAGTCCCAGCGAGGTAATGACTTCTTCAACTGAACTACGAATGAACTCAGCGTCATCATCGGTAACTTGTAGGGTTAAGTCCGGGTATTGTTTACGCAAATCCTCGACTAAACGCAGCACCTCATCAGAGATTTCGATGGTGTTCGAACGAGCTTGACGAATAATGCCTAGGCCCAACACCTGTTTGCCATCGAGCCGAGTAATACTGCTGGCGTCCGCCGGACCGAAATAGACGGTCGCTACGTCGCCGACACGGGTGGTGCCATCAATTACGATATTCTCGACATCTTCGGGTGAGACCGAACTGGCATCGGCACGAACAATGAGTTGTTGGTCCGTTGACTTTAAACTGCCTGCGGGGACATCAAAGGGCGCTTGCCGCAAAGCCCCTGCCACCTGGGTGACCGTTAATTGATAGCTGGATAAGCGCAATGGGTCGATGACAACCCGCATAACGCGGCGTCGGTCGCCGGTTAGACGAACATCGGCTACCCCCGGAATGTTCAGAAAGTTTGGCGCTAAATCGGTTTCCACACGTTCAGTAAGTGCCGGTAAATCCAACGTATCGCTCGATATAGCCAGCGCCACCACAGACTCGGCATCGTTGTCGGCTTTAATAATGGAGACATTTTCGACTTCTTCAGGAAGTCCACGCTGCACGCGGCTTACGGATTCACGTGTTTCATTCGCGGCGTTATCAAGATCAATACCGGGACGAAACTCAATAACAATGCGCGAGCTTCCCTCTTCACTTGAAGCTCGAATAGATTTAACACCGCTCACACGTGCTGCGGCGCCCTCTAGTCGGCTGGTGACTTCAGTATCGACCGTTTCCGGTGCTGCGCCTGGGTAGCTCGCGGTAACTGAAATGACCGGTCGATCCACATCGGGGAGTTCACGAACTTCAACGCCCTGAATAGCTGCAATGCCGGCGATAATAATGAGTAGGTTTAAAACAACTATCAACACCGGACGGCGTATCGACATCGACGGTAGATCGTTTAATTGCGGCGCCCATTTCATTAATTAACGCCTCCATTTTCGGCCAGACGTTCAATCGCTTGTCCACGCCGCAGCGTTTGCACACCTTCGACGATAAGCTCGTCACCAAGCTGCAAATCACCATCAACAAGAACGCGACCAGGAAGGCGCTGCTTGATGCTAACGTCAACACGGGTCGCTTTACCTTCTTTAACGATCCAAACATACGCACCCTCTGGTCCCCACATGAGTCCCGCTTCTGGTACCGCTGGATAACTGTCGCCTTGCAGTGTTAAAGCGACCCGGAAACTCATTCCCGGGCGGTAACGATCCTCGGCGTTATCAAGCAAAGCTCGGATCCTTAAGGTTCGGTTGCTCGCATCAATACGTGAGCCTATTTCTGCAACTTCGGCTTGTAAGCGGTTTTCCGCACGTAGCCAAGAGTAAACTTCGAGTTCAGCGCCATCGCGCAACATAGTAGCGGCTTGCTCAGGCGCCTGGAAATCTAAATACAATTGCTCACGCTGGTCGAGTGTGGCAATCAGCGTTTGCGGTGTAATACGATCGCCGACTTCGACATCGGTAATGCCAACCACACCATTAAAAGGTGCCACCACACGGCGGTCATCAACTTCGGTTTGTGCTTCAGCGACGGCGACCTCAAGCAAGTCACGGGCTATTTCAGCTTCATCGAGCTGGCTTTGTGGAATCGCGCCACTTGCACGACTTTGCTGCAGACGTTTGACCGTGCGCTCGGCATCAGCGAGTTGCAATTTGGCACGCTGCAAGGCGATTTGTTGACGGCGGTCGTCTAACTGAACCAAAACCTTACCCGCTTCTACTTCGTCACCTGGTGCAAAATTGACTGCAGTGATTTCATCACCAACGGCAGCGTACAGGTCCACCGAACGCAAAGCTTCGGCATAAGCCACAGCTTCAACTTGCTCTTGCTTGCGCTCAAAGCCCAAGGGTTGGGTGACAACCAAGGCGGCTTGTTCACGATTTCCCCACTGCTGTGCGTTTACTGGCGCAGAAATAATAGTGGCGCTGATCAAACAACTGAAAAGCGCAAATGCACTCATGCCCTGAGACAACTTCATTAATTTGAATCCTTGTGAAATACTTTGCTACTGCTTGTGTATAGTCGTATTTGAACAAATATGATCAAAAAAGACCGCTCATCTTCGATGAACGGTCTTTTAGATACGCCAGTTTAAAACTTATTGTTGCGGCTTGGCTTTTAGCACTTCAGTTAGGCCTGCAACCGCGCCACCAATGTCCGCAAGTTGCGCCGGTAAAATCAATGTATTGGTTTCTTTAGCTAGATTGCCAAACTCTTTTACGTACTGTTCGGCGACCCGTAAACTCACTGCATCTTGCCCACCGGGTTGCTGAATAGCTACAGCGATTTTGCTTAACCCCTCGGCCGTTGCTTCAGCAATAAGTTCAATCTCACGCGCACGTCCTTCTGCTTCGTTAATCTGTTTCTGCTTTTCTGCTTCAGACAAGTTGATCACTTCTTGCTTATGACCCTCGGAAACGTTAATCATCGATTGCCGCTCCCCTTCTGATTTCGCGATTGCGGCGCGACGCTCACGTTCGGCACGCATTTGTTGCTCAAGTGCATCTTTAATGCTCATCGGCAATTCAATATCGGAAATCTCATAACGCAATACTTTGATACCCCAAGGTGCCGCCGCTTCGTCAAGAGCTTGTACCACAATCTCATTGATGCGCGCCCGCTCCTCAAAGGTTTTATCAAGGTCGGTTTGGCCAATCACAGATCGCATAGTGGTTTGTGCTAGCTGCGATGCCGCATAGCGATAGTCGTTAATGCCGTAGCTGGCTTTGTGCGCGTCTACGACTTGAATATAAAGTACGCCGTTGATACCCACTTGAATATTATCGCGAGTTACACAAGCTTGGCGCTCTACATCGATAACTTCTTCCTTAAGCGTATGCTGATACGCAACCTTATCGATGAAGGGAATCAATAAATGAAAGCCCGAATCTAAGGTGCGGTTATAACGACCCAAACGCTCAATCACAAAATTCGTCCGTTGAGGCACGATACGCGCAGTTTTTAGAATGACAATAATAACGGCAACGGCAAAGCCTATCGCCAGCACCGTACCAACATCTAAAGGAAACATAATAGCCTTACTCCTCGTTATAATTATTAAGCACTAAGCTTTGCTCGCCACACTTGGTTTTTGTTTTGCAACCGTAAGCTGAATACCTTCATTGGCAATCACCCATGCGGTATCACCAGACTTTAGCTCGTCTTCTGAAAAGGCATCCCATTGCACACCGTTCAGCAGCACGCGGCCGGCACCGTGGTTGAAGTCGCGAATAACCTTCACGCGAGCACCTATATCACGTTGAAAATTGGGTTTGGCCTCGTCTTCATCTGCCGTATAGCCCATGAACCAGCGCTTAAAGTGGCCACGCGCGACGACCAGAAGCACCAAACTCACGATTCCAAATACCGCAAATTGCGTTGCGCTTTGCTCAATCGCACCCCAATGTAAAAGCAACCCAGTTGCAATGGCTCCAATGCCAAGAAACACCGCTATGACGCTGGTTAATAGCAATTCCGATAAAATTAATACAATGCCAATAATGATCCAAATCAAAGCAACGGACATGGCGACTCCTTGGTTTTAAGATCACACGTAAAAACGCACGCGTTAAAAATATGTTTCGTCGACTATAGCACGCAGCATGTCGAAAGTGAGCTGAGAATTTGTTTCAAGTTACTACGCATTTTAGCCTACAGGCTCAGCTTTACTGTTGACTCCAAAAGGTAAAAGTTACGCGCTTGGGCAGCGTAGCAATATCATGCTCAAGCGGAATATGCATACGCCATTGCATTTGCGGTTCAGTGCAAGCGCCTAAGTAAAGCGTCGCCTGCCAACTGCCATCGGCCGGTTGCCATTGTACGGGAATACGCCCCATCGCCATCGACTCTCCCTCGACACTGCTTAGCTGCGGTATGACCCCCTCAGGTAGTTGCAAACGTAACGCTAAACCTTGTTCGGTGGGTACCGGTTGCTGCGGGAACCATAAATGGATTTTTTCTTGATGTAGATCAAATTTTACTGTGGCTGGTTGTTGCGTTGTATCAAAGCTGCAAGAGATACTATGCAGCGCCAACAAAAGTAACACAAAGACCCTACTTTTGATGCGGAAATAAAATAAAAAAGGTAAAGACCGATTAGATAATTTCATGGCTTGCCCAAAATTTCCTCAAGTTGGCGTCACGCTTGGATTTTTAATGGATTCTTCCTGTATTTTTATGGCCATTCGTCATAAAATGTCAGGGTGTTTGTCAAAGTATCCGACAAGCGATCATCATTGTCACGTTACTCTGTTTCGAAGTCAGAGAATCAACGCGGAAAATAAAAATGAGTCAAACAAGTCCACAACAGCTCGAATATAACCTCAAGGTCGTACGTCAGTTTACGATTATGACCGTTATCTGGGGTATCATCGGTATGGCTTTAGGTGTTTGGATAGCAGCTCAGCTAATTTGGCCTGAGCTCAATTTCGACACGCCTTGGTTAACCTACTCTCGTTTGCGCCCCTTGCACACCAACGCAGTTATTTTTGCCTTTGGTACGTCAGCGCTCATGGGTACATCCTTTTATATTGTGCAGAAAACCTGTCGCACCAGACTGTTTTCCGACAAATTAGCTGCATTTGTGTTTTGGTCATGGCAGACCGTTATTGTGCTTGCCGTGATTACCTTGCCTATGGGGCTTACCAGTTCAAAGGAATACGCTGAACTTGAGTGGCCTATCGACATTCTAATCGCCTTGTCCTGGATCGCCTACGTCATGGTGTTTTTCGGCACCTTGGTGAAGCGCCGTACGTCACACATTTACGTGGCAAACTGGTTTTACGGTGGTTTTATCATCACTATCGCGGTATTGCATATCGTTAATAGTATGGTCATACCCGTCTCGTTCACCAAGTCTTACAGTGTTTACGCTGGGGCAGTCGATGCCATGGTTCAGTGGTGGTACGGACACAACGCGGTAGGCTTCCTCCTCACCGCTGGTTTCTTGGGTATGATGTACTACTTCGTACCCAAGCAAGCCGAGCGTCCGGTCTATTCCTATCGCCTGTCTGTCGTGCACTTCTGGGCGCTCATCGGCCTATATATTTGGGCGGGTCCGCACCACTTGCACTACACTGCATTGCCAGACTGGGCTCAGTCACTAGGTATGGTGATGTCAGTGATTCTTTTCGTGCCATCATGGGGTGGTATGATCAACGGTATCATGACCCTGTCAGGCGCTTGGCATAAGCTAAAAACCGACCCTATTTTGCGTTTCTTGATTGTTTCATTGTCGTTCTACGGCATGTCGACCTTCGAAGGTCCAATGATGGCCATCAAGTCAGTAAACGCACTCTCCCACTACACGGACTGGACCATCGGTCACGTACACTCGGGTGCATTGGGTTGGGTTGCAATGATCACCATTGGCTCAATGTACTATTTGATTCCTCGCCTTTGGGGACAAACCCAAATGCACAGCGTTCGCTGGATTAATGTCCACTTCTGGTTGCATACCATCGGTGTCGTACTTTACATCGTGGCACTGTGGATTTCAGGCGTCATGCAAGGTCTGATGTGGCGTGCGGTGAATGCTGAAGACGGTACGCTTACCTACAGTTTTGTGGAAAGTGTAGAAGCATCTTATCCGTTCTGGTTTATTCGTTTTGTCGGTGGCTTGTTCATTGTTACCGGTATGATTTTGATGGCAGTGAACTCTTACCGCACCATTCGTGCAGGCAAAGCTACTGTCGAAACCATTAACGTTGCGCCGCGTGAAGCAGCCACGCATTCAGCTTAAGGAGTCGTTGACATGAAAAACGTTAAGCACGAATTCGTTGAAAAGCGCGTAGGCTGGCTTGCTATTTTCGCCACCATTGTCATTTCCATTGGTGGCCTGGTACAGATCACGCCATTGATTTTCCAAAAACAAACCAACGAGCCAGTCGTCGGCCTTGAGCCATACACAGCACTCGAATTGGAAGGTCGTGATATCTACATTCGCGAAGGCTGTAGCGGTTGTCACAGCCAAATGATTCGCCCTTTCCGAGCCGAAACAGAGCGTTATGGTCACTACTCATTAGCCGGTGAACACGTTTGGGAGCGTCCGTTCTTGTGGGGCTCTAAGCGCACTGGACCTGATCTTGCTCGCGTCGGTGGGCGTTACAGTGACGAATGGCATTATGTGCACTTAATGGACCCACGTGACGTGGTGCCAGAGTCGAACATGCCAGGCTTCCCATGGCTTGCAGAAAACACTCTTGACGGTGAAGACACGGCTAAGAAAATGGAAGTCTTTCGTCAATTTGGCGTGCCTTACACCGATGAAGACATTGCTGGTGCTAAAGCTGCTGTGGCAGGTAAAACCGAAATGGAAGCGTTGATTGCCTACCTGCAGTCTTTGGGCACAGCGTTGCAAAAACAGGCCAACTAAGATGGATTACATCACTTGGCGTAGTGTTTATACAGTTATCGTTTTCGTATTGTTTATTGGTATCGGTGTGTGGGCGTTTAGTAAAGCGCGAAAGAAAAGCTTCGACGAGGCCGCCAACTCCATCTTTGAAGAAGATGAGTTAGACCGCAACCAACAAAACGATACTAAACAGGAGTCGAAGAACAATGAGTAGCTTCTGGAGTGCATGGATTATCGTCCTGACCCTAGCGTTTTTAGTCTTTATTATTTGGCTATTACGCTGGAACATGAGCAACTATACCGGAATTAAAGAAGGTGAACTCATGGATCATGAGTTCGACGGTATCGTTGAAATTAACAACCCGCTTCCGCGTTGGTGGATGATCCTGTTTTGGGTCACCATCGTGTGGGGTTTCATTTACCTTGCGTTGTTCCCTGGGTTAGGTAACTTCAAAGGTTTACTTGGCTGGAGTAGCTCTAACCAAGAAGTCTTATCACTGGAAGAGTCACGCGCAGCGACCGAAGCTCACCGCGAAGCTGGTCTTATCGTGCAGTATGACCGCGAAGTACAAGCTGCAGAAGAAGAGTTCGGCCCGATTTTCGCCGCTTTATCAGAACGCCCTATTCCGGAATTGGCGAACGATGAAGATGCGGTTGAAATTGGCCAACGCTTATTCTTGCAGAATTGTGCACAGTGTCACGGGTCGAACGCTATGGGCGGCAAAGGCTTCCCGAACTTAACCGATGACGACTGGTTGTACGGTGGCTCTCCAGAAGCCATCAAAACAACGCTGTTACAAGGACGCCAGGGGCAAATGCCTTCGTTTAGTGGGCAATTTAACGAGCAACAGATCACTGAGCTTGCAACCTACGTACTTAGCATGAGTGGACGTAAAGTTGACCCTGAACTTGCGGCAGCGGGCAAAAAGAACTTCGCTGTTTGCTCAGCCTGTCACGGTGTGGACGGTAAAGGCAATCAACAGCTTGGCGCGCCAAATCTAACCGATAACATATGGTTATATGGTGGCTCGCAAGCAGCGATTGAAGAAACCCTACACAATGGACGCAACGGTGTCATGCCTGCTTGGAAAGACATTCTAGGCGAGGACAAAATACATGTCATAAGCGCCTACGTTTACGGGCTTTCAAACGACTAAACTGAAAACCCCGCAACCGCGGGGTTTTTTCTAACTGTATTTGAATTTGAGGTGAAGACTAATGGAGAAACCCTGGTATAAGCAGTTTTGGCCTTGGTTTTTAATGTGTATTCCGTTTTCTGTGGTGATCGCAATGATCATTACCCTTTCGGTCGCTTCAAATTACGGTGACAACCCTATGGTGGTCGACGATTATTATAAGAAAGGTCGCGGCATCAACGCCCAAGTGGAGAAAGTCCAAGAAGCACAACGTCGCGGTATTTCCTTTACCTTTCAGCAAGATGGTCAGCGTTTAACCCTAGCTTATAAAACCGGGGCACCAAGTGAGCTCACGGCACTCAATGTGCGCTTCTACCATACCACGCTGGCAGCGAAAGACTTCTCATTGGTGCTTACCGCAGATGCCCAAGGCGTCTTTCGTGGTGAGCTGCCCATCGACGTTGTTGAACAAGAAGGCAAATGGACCATTACCATTACGCCCTTTGACGACAGTTGGCGCTTGAGCCAACAACTTCAGTTACCAAGTTATCGTGAGCTCACCTTAGAGCCACTCACATACGGCGTGTAATAATGACCAAGGCGTTGCCGCAACCACCAGCGGGTCATTGCTTTCATTGCTTGCAGCCGCTACCTAATGATGGTGGTTATGAGGTTGTGGTCGCTGAATGCGCGCAACAAGTCTGTTGTTACGGTTGCCAAGCTGTAGCACAGACTATTGAACAACAAGGTTTGTTGCATTTTTACCAATTTCGCGACACCAGTAATCCACTACAGATACCGTTACTACCTGAAGAGCTACAACAGCTTGAAGCTTACGACCAAGCCGACCTGCAAGCACAGTTCACCCACCTTGATGACAGCGGACAGCGTAATACAACATTGTCCGTTGAAGGTATGACCTGTGCCGCCTGCGCTTGGTTGATTGAACAACAACTGCAACGTATACAAGGCGTTGATAGCGTGCGCGTCAACGCGACCACAGAACGCGTTACACTGCGTTGGAATGAAGACCAAGTTAAGTTGAGTTCACTCTTACAGCAAATAGCTGGGCTTGGCTATCGTGCCCTACCTTTCCAAGCAGCCACGCAAGAACAGGACTTTAAACGTCGCCGACGTTATTTCGTGCGCCGTATTGGTATCGCCGGGCTGGCTACCATGCAAGTGATGATGATTGCGGTGGCGTTGTACTTCGGCATGGTAAGTGAACTTGACGATAGTATGCGGCAATTTTTTTGGTGGATAAGTTTGCTCTTTGCTACCCCGGTACTGCTCTACAGCGCGCAACCGTTCTACATATCGGCGCTGCGTAGTATTCAAGCCAAGCAACTCAATATGGACGTTCCGGTCAGTTTAGCGCTGCTAAGCGCCTACGGTGCAAGCGCCTATGCGACCGTTATCAATGCTGGCGAAGTCTATTTCGAATCGGTCAGTATGTTCACCTTTTTATTGCTGGTCGGACGCTATCTCGAATTACTTGCCAAACAGCGCGCCGTGGCCACCGCGGCCAACTTAGTCAAATTACTCCCAGCCACAGCGCAACGCGAAACTGGGTCGGGCGAATACGAATCCGTTGCCGTCAATAGATTAGACGTCGGCGATATCGTCCAAGTCCTGGCGGGACAAACCATACCGGCTGATGGTGAACTATTGAGCGTACACGCACAAGTTAATGAAAGTATGCTTACTGGCGAAAGTGTTCCCGTACAGCATGAACAAGGAAGCCGCGTTCTCGCTGGTACCTTAAACCAAAACCAGCCAATTCGTGTACGCGTGCAAGCCACGCAACAGGCGACCGTCATGGCCAAAATTGCGGCTTTACAGGACCAAGCACTAGCAAATAAGCCGCGACTTGCTGAACGTGCTGAGCGCTTGGCGAATCAATTTGTGAAGCAACTTTTGATACTAGCGGCTGTGACCTTTCTGGTTTGGAGTTTTATCGATCCCAACGAAGCTTTTTGGGTCACTCTTGCGGTGCTCGTCGCGACCTGCCCTTGCGCATTGGCGCTTGCCGCTCCGACAACCGTCACTGGTGTGATTCACCGATTGAATCGTTATGGCATCATCTTGCGCAACACTGATGTTATTGAAGCTCTAGCTGGCGTCAAAACCGTTGTAGTCGATAAAACTGGAACCCTAACCACGGGTCATTTTACCATCAGCCAAAGCGACTACCCGCAAGGCGATGGCGAACTTGCCGATAGTCTCGCCAAGGCGCTTGAACAGCACTCTGAGCATCCTCTTGCAGCACCCTTCAAAGCCTTGACGCCGCGCAGCGAATGCGGACAGCTACATGACATAAAAGTACACATGGGTGCCGGCATACAAGCGTTCTGGCAACACACGCCTGATGCAACAGCAATAGGGGTACGCATAGGCGCGCCAAATTATATTGCGCAATGGCACCCTGAAGTTAGTGAACAGCCGCAGGCGAACGTGGTGCTCGCGACAGCAGATAAAGTCCTCGCCTATTACCGCGTCGAAGATCATATTCGCGATGACGCCCTCAGCACTTTAGACCATTTACGGCAACAAGGCCTCGAAATCGTCATGTTGACCGGCGACAAACAAGCCAATGCACAAAGCGTCGCAGAGCAATTACAGATCACGCAATTCAAAGCCGAATGCTTACCTGCCGATAAGCTTGCCCACGTGCAGCAGCTACAGCAGCGCACGCCAGTATTAATGATTGGTGATGGCATCAATGACGGTCCCGTCCTCGCCCAGGCAGATGTCTCGATGACCTTCGGCCAGGCCGCAGATCTTGCGCGACAAGCCGCAGATGTCGTTGCCATGCGCAATGACTTTGCCGCTGTGGCGCAACTTTTTACCGCAACAGCGCAAAGTCGTCGTATTCTTCGGCAAAATATCGCGTGGGCATTGGTGTATAATCTCGGCATCATCCCGATTGCCGTGTTAGGTTGGGTGACACCCTATATCGCCGCGATCGGCATGTCGCTGAGCTCGCTACTGGTGTTAGCTAACTCTTTGCGACTTTACCGCTCTCCAAAAGACACGAGGTAGTCATGGAAAGTCTATACATTTTGATCCCCATCGCCATCCTCTTTGTCATTATTGCTGTGATCGTCTTTTTCTGGGCTGTACGCAGCGATCAGTTTGAAGATCTTGAGCGCGAAGGCATGAACGTGTTGCTTGACGACGATGATCCTAAGCCGCCTAAAACGCAGCAGTCGAACGACGACAATGAGCTTTGATCTTTTTGCCGCTTTTTTAATGGGACTTGCAGGTGCCGGACATTGCTTGATGATGTGCGGAGGTCTTGCGGGCGCGCTAAATAGTCCCAACGGGCAAAAAGCAAAATTGAGTGCCTTGTTAAGTTACAATTTTGGGCGACTCAGCTCTTATGCGCTGGCGGGTGCCTTGGTAGGTCTCTTTAGCCAAACAATCGTCAGCGGCCTTGGTCCTGCTTTGTTGAGCTTGCGCTTTCTCGCTGCTTTTTTTCTTATCGCGCTGGGTTGCTATTTCGGTGGCTGGTGGCTCGGTTTGCAAAAGCTTGAGCGTTTGGGCCGACCACTCTGGCGTAAACTTGCGCCAAGCGCCGCAAAATTACGTCAACGTGAAGGCTTAGGTAAACGTTATCTAGCCGGCATGCTTTGGGGCTGGCTGCCTTGCGGATTGGTCTACAGCGCCCTTAGTTGGTCGGCTCTTAGCGCTTCAGCATTCAATGGCGCACTTTATATGCTGGCTTTTGGCCTCGGCACCCTCCCCGCCATGCTTGGCTTTGGTTGGTTTAGTGGCGCGTTACAAAGCGTGTTAAAAGGACAAGGTTTTCGGCAAGCCATGGGCGTATTGATGATACTTTACGGTTTATGGGTTGCGGTTATTGCCCTACGCCAAGTTTTCGCTATGAACTAATTGGCTTACCTCGATTTTTCTGACTAAACTGAGCTTAACAATAAGCGTCTTAAACGAGGTGTAGAATGTCGTGCGTCACCAATATCTTAGTTGTGCTCGACCCAGATAAGCAGCAACAAAAAGCTTTAAACCGGGCCCTCCAATTAGCGCGCATTAGTCAGGCGAGAATCACCCTCATGTTGTCGATCTATGATTTCTCGTATGAAATGACAACAATGCTTGCAGCCGAAGAGCGCACCAACATGCGCGATAGCCTTATCAATGATCGGAAAGTCTGGATCACCGATTTATTAGAGGACTACAATACGCGTGACTTACAGATCGACATAAAAGTCCTCTGGCATAACCGACCTTATGAAGCCATTATTGAAACCGCCATCAGCGGTAATCACGACATTATTGTCAAAGCAACACATCCTCATGAAGGCTTAGCTCATCTTATTTTTACGCCAACGGATTGGCACCTGTTACGTAAAGCGCCGTGTTTGGTGTTGCTCGTCAAAGAACATGAATGGCCTGAGCATGGCAAAATCCTTGCGGCGATTCATACCACCGGCGAAAGTGAGCATCATGACAGTCTCAATACTCGCATCACTGAAGCTGCACAACGTTTTGCTAACTGTTTACACAGTGAAGTTCACCTTGTTAACGCCTACCCAGGCGCACCTGTCACCATTGCGGCTGAAATTCCCGAATTTGACACCGCTAATTATCGTGAAGTCATTGCTGAGAACCATCAACAAGCACTCGCTGAACATGCGGCAAACTTTAGCATTCCAAGCGCACAACAACATGTACGTGAGGGGTTACCTGAGCAGATAATACCTGAATTGGCCGATGAATTAGACGCTGAGCTCGTCGTGCTTGGGACCATTGGTCGTACTGGCTTCAGCGCCGCATTGCTAGGCAACACCGCAGAACACGTGATCGAGCAAATCAACTGTGATTTATTGGCGGTAAAACCTGCGGGATTTGAGTCGCCAGTTAAGGTATAATCCGCCCACTTTTTTGCGCAGCATGCGCTTTGCTCGATGGTTAAGTGGGAAAGTTTTATGAGTTCTGCACGTCTCAACGACGCCGATAAAAAACAACGTTACGACTTCAATAAGCTGGAGAAGCGCTTGCGCCGTTATGTTGGCCGCGCGATTGAAGACTTCAACATGATTGAAGATGGTGACAAAGTCATGGTGTGCCTGTCGGGTGGTAAAGACAGTTATACCCTGCTTGCTATTTTGCGTTTTTTACAAAAAATCGCACCGATTCATTTCTCCATCGTTGCCGTAAACCTCGACCAGAAACAGCCCGGCTTCCCTGAGCATATTTTGCCAGCTTACCTTGAGCAAGAAGGTGTTGACTACCGCATTGTCGAAGAAGATACCTATAGCATCGTCAAAGAGAAAATCCCGGCCGGGAAAACCACCTGCTCGCTGTGTTCACGTTTGCGCCGTGGGATTTTGTATCGCGTCGCGAAAGAGCTCGGCGCAACTAAAATCGCCCTTGGCCACCATCGTGACGACATGCTTGAAACGCTCATGTTGAACATGTTCTACGGTGGAAAAATGAAATCTATGCCGGCGAAACTGGTCAGTGATAACGGCGAACATGTGGTCATCCGCCCACTCGCGTACGTGCGTGAGAAAGACATTCAACGTTATGCGGACTATCAACAGTTCCCAATCATCCCTTGTAACCTGTGTGGCTCGCAGGAAAACCTGCAGCGCAAAGTCATCAAGGACATGTTACGTCAGTGGGATCGCCAGTACCCTGGCCGTATCGAAAGTATGTTTACCGCGATGCAAAACGTCGTCCCTTCACACCTTGCTGACAATGCACTTTTTGATTTCAAAAGCATCGCTGCCGATGGTGTCGAGAATGAATTAGGCGACACTGCATTCGATCACAGTGTGCCTAACGAATTTCTCAATTATCGTGCTGATGACGAAGACGAAGAAGCGGCCTCACATGACCGCTTGGGGGTTATTCAGGTGCGGAATCTGCACGGCTAGCGGTGTCTTCGCCGCCACTCCCACTGCTTGAAAAGCCGGGCTCGGCAACGGGCCCTTCTTCATTCGCAGAATCCGCCAATGCGCTCAGGATCAACGGGCGATTGACACGAATCATGGCGTTTAACTCTTCAACGTAGGCTTCACCGCGCTCCGAGTAACTCAATAAGCCAGGTGTTAGGTCGAGAGCCACGATATCACTGCCCTGTCGGCGCTGTTCTGCGCGCAAACTACGGAGTTCAAAATAAGCAGGATGGGTATTAAGATTGCGCATATAACTCGCAATCGACGCGTTCACAGAATCAAATTTACGCACTTCATGTGTCGCTGCAGCGCTGCGCGCCTCAGGTACAAGTCCACAACCTTCGCTAAAGCACCACTGGCCGAACAGGTTCAAGGCGTCGGTGGCAAAACGCGACGTCCCCCAAGCTGACTCATTGGCTGCCTGCACTAGGACTAAGGTTTCCGGCACAACGTCAACACGACGGAACAGTAGATCAAATGACGCTTTGCCCTCTTCATAGGAACCAAGTTCAAATTCCACTCGGTACTGTTTAGCCAAGTAAGCTAACCAGCTCTTCTGCTCCCGTGTTAAAGAGTCAGGTTTGAATAACCACTTCGTGTGCAATGCTTCTAAACCCTTACGATGCTCTTCAATGCGAGCATTCTCTGCCGCTACCAAGGGCGCTAAAAAGCCAAAAAACGCCTGTTTCTTGTCCGCCGTTTGCTGGTACTGGGTAAAGTCCGGCAAGGTGGTGACACGTGGCGCTGCCACCGCGATTTCTTTTGCTGGAACTACATTCGCATACAACCGATAAGGGTTGGCTAAATGCAAGGCGGTCGGCGCTATCACGGCTGCGGCCACAGCAAGTACGACAAGCATAAATAAACTAATGCGTAACATTCAATCTCCTACAGCTGAGTCTCTTCAGGTTGCTCTGCAATGGCATCGTTGTCATTGGGTACGCCAATCAAACGATTATAGATGACACCAACCACGTTAAAACTCATTGGGAAAGTAAAAATCAAACCTAAAAATAGTGGCAAGGCACTGATAAATATAATGATGAAAAGCACGACGTAAATTCCTAATACGGTGAACATTTTTTTGTTCATGACTAAGAACGATGCAAGAATGGCGCGATTAACTTTGAGTCCTCGCTCTAGAACCAACGGAATGGCCAGTAAAAATGAGAACTGGAAGTAGATGGCTGTGACCAGAACTAACGACACTGCGACAGTACCAATGCCAAAAATCAAAAAGAACAATGCAGCCAAGATCATTACCGCAAGGCTCATAATGAAGGTAATCGCCAGCACTTGTGGCGTATGACGCAGGGCGTGAGCGAAACATTCCATTCCAGGCTTGGCATCGCGCGCGTTTTTTAACCCCATTAAGGTCACAACAGCAGTAAAAGGTGCCACAAAAACAATGCTCAACAAGGACTGTAACATTGAGTTACGCGGATCCAGTTGCTCAGGGTTAACTGGGAAAACCGACTCAGCAATACTTGCAACGACGCCATTCATAATGATCAACACTACCACAGCAATAAGCATCATCGGCAACGCGCGCAGGGTAATATCCCAGCTTCGCTGAATAACATCACCGACCGCTAATGGTGCGTCACCGCGCAGTGCCGCAGCAAAGTTGTCCGTTTGCGTTGCCTGTTTTTGTGAATCGTTCGGTTTTGAGTCCTGCATGCGCGTTTTTTCCTTTATACTTATGTTTTACGATCTTACGCCCTATTCTACCATCATTGTAAGCGATACTGATAAGTCTATGCCAAAGAAAAGCAACTCAGAACCGCGTCCTTTTCGCCGCAAAAGTCGACGTGCTGCGCCGTCAAATCAGACCACCCAGCAACGCCCGGCGAATCCGAAGTTGGTGTTATTCAACAAACCTTATGGTGTTTTGACACAATTTTCAGGCTCAGCGGACGAAGCCACGTTAAAACCATTCATCCCATTTAACGATGTCTATCCAGCAGGCCGCTTGGATAAAGACAGCGAGGGCCTATTGTTACTCACCAATGATGGCTCATTGCAGCATAAGATCAGCCATCCTAAACATAAATTGCCGAAAACCTACTGGGTGCAAGTTGAAGGTATACCAAGCGATGAAGCCTTACAGCAATTAGCCGATGGGGTTGAACTGAACGATGGTATGACGTTACCGGCCGAAGTCATACGGATGGACGAACCCAATAATTTATGGCCTCGCAACCCGCCTATTCGCGAACGCAAGTCCGTACCCGACCAATGGCTGTGTCTGACCATTCGTGAGGGCCGTAATCGTCAAGTACGCCGTATGACAGCCGCCATCGGCCACCCGACCTTGCGCCTCATTCGCGCAGCGATAGGACCGTGGCGCTTAGCAGGTTTACAGCCTGGTCAGTGGCGCGAAGTACCGCCAGTGTGGTAGAATTCGCGCGAAATTTTTGGAGTAAAGGTTGTTATGGCGAACGCAGATAAAAAAGTAATTGTCGGTATGTCCGGTGGCGTTGATTCTTCGGTATCCGCCTACCTGTTACTACAACAGGGCTATCAGGTCGAAGGCCTGTTCATGAAAAACTGGGAAGAAGACGATACCGACGAATACTGTGCTGCGGCAACAGACCTTGCCGACGCTGAAGCTGTCTGTGAAAAGCTAGGCATTGAACTGCATACAGTTAATTTTGCGGCAGAATATTGGGACAACGTCTTCGAATATTTTCTCGAAGAATATCGCGCGGGCCGCACTCCGAACCCCGATATCATGTGCAACAAAGAAATTAAGTTTAAGGCTTTTCTTGAGTTCGCCGCCGAAGCCTTAGGTGCTGATTATATTGCCACGGGGCATTATGTACGCCGTCGCGAACACGAAGGCAAATTTCAGCTTCTACGTGGCTTGGACAACAACAAAGATCAAAGTTACTTCTTATATACGTTGTCGCATGAACACGTAGCGCAGACCCTATTCCCAGTTGGCGAGCTCGAAAAACCAGAAGTTCGACGCATTGCCGAAGAGCAAGCTTTAGTCACGGCCGATAAGAAAGACTCAACAGGTATTTGCTTTATCGGCGAACGTAAATTCAAAGACTTTTTGCAAACCTACCTTCCTGCCCGCCCAGGCCCCATCGAAGACGTTGACGGGCAAGTACTCGGCGAACACGAAGGCTTGATGTACCATACCCTTGGTCAACGCAAAGGCTTACACATTGGTGGACTTGCCAATGCTGGTGATGAACCTTGGTACGTGGTCGACAAAGACGTAGAACGCAATGTTTTGGTGGTAGCCCAAGGCAAAAATCACCCGCGACTGTTTTCCAAAGGGCTTATTGCCGGCCAGTTGCACTGGGTTGATCGCGAAGGTCCAAAACAAACCCTTTCCTGTGTAGTGAAAACCCGTTATCGCCAGCAGGATATTCCGTGTACCTTGAAGGTCCTTGACGCTGGCAAGGTTCAAGTCGAATTTAATGAACCTGTCGCCGCTGTGACACCAGGACAATCAGCAGTCTTTTACCTCGATGATGTCTGTCTAGGTGGCGGCATTATAGAAGCACGCATTGCCGACCATGAGGTGCTGCTGTGAACGAGTGGCAGCAACGTGTTTTAGCACTAAGCGCCATCGCGCAAGCCTGTGCAGCAGTCAAACAATTGGCCCGTTTTGGCCAACTCAGCGAAGAGTTTGAACGTGACGCCTTATTGCAGAGCGTGCTTGAACAAGAACCAGAAAGCTTTAGTGCCATCTATGGTGACGTCACTAAGCTTAATTTTGGCCTCAAAGTGTTGCTAGCTCAAATCGGCGCGACCCGAAATAAAGATGTCGAAATCACCCGTTACATGGTCGGCGTACTCGCCCTCGCCCGGCGCTTTGAGCGCAACGAGAAGGCGCTGGCGGAACTGGGCCAACGCGTGACCCAGTTGCAGCGTCAACAGCAGCAGTTTCAATTTGAGCAAGACACCATCATGACAGGTATGGCAGGCGCCTACAGCGACTTCATCTCGCCTTTGGGCCGCCCACTGCAAATTCACGGCAAACCCGCTCTACTTGAACAAAAGGCTATCCAAAACCAAATTCGCGCGCTGTTACTCGCTGCGATTCGCAGTGCGATTTTATGGCGCCAAGTCGGCGGTAAGCGTCGCCATTTTGTTTTTTCGCGCCGACGCATGGTGGCGACCGCGCTCGATCTTATTCAACTTAGCAATCCTAATCGACCTAACTCGGAGTCTTCGACATGACCCAACTCTCTGCTTTGACCGCACTTTCACCTGTTGACGGCCGCTATGGCTCAAAAGCTGCGGCCCTGCGCCCCATGTTTAGTGAATATGGGCTGATCCGCCAACGCGTGATCGTCGAGGTGCGCTGGTTACAACAGCTTTCTAAGGTCAATGAAATTAGTGAGGTGCCAGCTTTTTCTGCACAGGCCAACGAATTCTTAGAGGACTTGCTCGCCAATTTCAACGAAGCTGATGCGCAACGTGTGAAAACGATTGAAGCGACGACCAACCATGATGTCAAAGCGGTCGAATACTTTCTCAAAGAGCGTGTCGCTGAAGTTCCTGAACTGCACGCTGTGACCGAGTTTATCCATTTTGCTTGTACTTCCGAAGATATCAATAACCTGTCGCACGCTCTAATGCTTCGCGAAGCTTTGCAGGAAGTCATGCTTCCGGTCATGCAAGAGCTTAGCGGCGCGATTAAGCAACTCGCTGTCGCCAACAAAGCCGTGCCAATGATGACACGCACCCATGGTCAACCGGCAACGCCAAGTACCTTGGGTAAAGAAATGGCGAATGTTTACGTACGTCTTGAACGTCAGTTAGAGCAGATTGCTAAGGTGCCACTATTGGGCAAAATCAACGGTGCCGTAGGTAACTACAACGCCCATCTCGCAGCTTACCCAAATGTCGATTGGCATCAGGTTGCTGAGCAATTCGTCACTTCGCTTGGCTTAACTTGGAATGCTTACACCACACAGATTGAGCCGCATGATTACATCGCTGAGTTGTATGATGCTGTCGCGCGCTTTAATACCATTGTCATCGACTTTAACCGCGACGTTTGGGGCTACATTGCTTTAAACCACTTCAAACAACGCACCATTGAAGGTGAAGTCGGCTCCTCGACCATGCCGCACAAGGTTAACCCGATCGACTTTGAAAACTCTGAAGGTAACCTAGGTATCGCCAATGCCATTATGCAGCATCTTGCTAGCAAACTACCAATTAGCCGCTGGCAGCGCGATCTGACTGACTCAACAGTCTTACGCAACTTAGGTGTAGGCTTCGCCTATGCGCTCATTGCCTATCAGGCCACGCTAAAAGGCATTAGCAAACTCGAAGTGAATGCCGATAATTTAATGCGCGAACTCGATCAAAACTGGGAGCTGTTGGCTGAACCAATTCAAACCGTGATGCGTCGCTATGGTATTGAAAAACCATATGAAAAACTTAAAGAACTCACCCGTGGCAAGCGTGTCAATCAAGCCGCTATGGCCGATTTCATCGATACACTCGAGTTACCTGAAACCGTCAAAGCAGAGCTTAAATTACTCACGCCAGCATCCTATATTGGACGCGCTGTGCAATTCGTTGACGATCTGGGCTAAACCATGCAACTGCAACTTGATCGGAGCGCGTTTTTAGCCGACTACTGGCAGAAAAAACCAATGCTATTGCGTGGGGGCTTTGCTAACTTTGCCGACTTGATTGCGCCAGAGTTACTCGCGGGTCTAGCCATGGAAGAAGCCGTGGATGCGCGTATTATTAAGCAAACCGCGCAAGGCTGGGATGTCGAACACGGTCCGTTTGAGGACTATGAACGCTATGGTGAAAGCGATTGGACCCTGCTCGTTCAGGCGGTCAATGAATGGTTTCCCGAAGTTCAAGATCTGCTGAGTGCCTTTCGTTTTTTACCTGATTGGCGTATTGACGACGTGATGGTGAGCTTTGCCACCGAAAATGGCAGCGTTGGCGCGCACCTTGATCAGTATGATGTTTTCATTATCCAAGGCGGTGGTCGCCGTCATTGGCGCGTTGGCGAGCGCGCGACTGGCCTCGATGAATTTTGCCCACATCCAGATCTCAAGCAATTACGCAATGCAGATTTTAAGGCGGTCATCGACGCGGTATTAGAGCCCGGTGACGTACTCTATATCCCTGCCGGCTGCCCTCATCACGGCATTGCTCTCGAGCCAAGCGTGAATTATTCCGTCGGTTTCCGTGCGCCCAATAGCGCAGAATGGTTTGCGCAACTGGCCGATCAACTGCTCGCTAGCGAGCAAGATTTCCCACGTTACTCGGATCCAGATTTGAAAGCTGACACACCCGCCTATCAAGTCACCGATACTGAGCTCGAGCAGGTACAGGCGCTGTTGCGAGCCGAACTGGCGTCGAATAAGGCGAGCGAAGCTATTTTACGGGTCATGTCGCAAACAAAAAGGCCGTTAGCGCAAGCTGAGATAGCACCAAGCACTACCGACCTGTTAAGTTACGCAGCCACGGATATGCTGATTGGCCGTACACCTGGCGCACGTATTTTACGCGGTCCAAACGGTTATTTGTACGCGAATGGCGAAAGCTTACCGCAGTTAACGGAAACAGCGGCCTTAGCGCTCCTCAAGCTTGACCATGAACAGCGCTTAAGCGATTGCTCAGCGCTGCTTGCAGACGAACAAGCATTGGCATGTGTTGCTGATTTAGTACATCAAGGGGTGTTGTACTTAGTCCAAGAGATTGACGAAGACGAGTAAGAAGTAAACGGCTAACCCAGCGCGGAGTTAGCCGCTTTTTGCTATTAATCTTGGCTCTTCCAGAGATTTTCCATTTGCACCACATCATGAATGTTTTCGGCACGGCTAATCAAATAGTTCGCATGCTTTACTTGTTCAGGATCGAGCTGCAACTTTGGATCGTCAAGAATAGCCTGGGCTTTGAGTTGCCACTGCAAAGAAATATGGCGTAGTGCTTCGCGCGCATCTTTTGCAGCCTTAACACCCACCACATCGGTCGGAACATCGCCATTAACGAGCCACAACTCTTTACGATCTTGCGTGGTGAATTTCCAAATCGCCACGTAAGGCACTAAATAGCGTGACTCTTTGGTCAACACACGGTCGGTAATAATGCCCTGCTCAGCAAGGTATTTATTTGCAGCCTGAAACTGCTCTCGAACCCACTTTGAGGCTTCTTCTTCGGTTAATTGCGGTTGTTGTTGTTCGGCCATTTAAGTACCACTTCCTTTCTTAATTACGTACCCACAATACTAACCTGAAAGCCCACGTGGGCAAAGCTTGAATTACTGTAAACTTTGCTTGCAACGGTTTACGTTAACGTAAACGTATTATTTTCTCTGATTCACTAGCGCGGGCAATTTGAAAATGCTAATGTGCGCGCAATTTTGGGATGAACGAGGAAACATCACTCATGTCTCTATTTGAGCATCAAGAGTTCGACCAACACGAGCAAGTCGTGTTTTGTCATGACAAAGAAACTGGATTAAAAGCCATCATTGCGATTCACGATACGACGTTAGGGCCATCACTGGGTGGTACGCGTTTATGGAATTACGCTAACTCAAGTGAAGCCTTGACCGATGTCTTGCGTTTATCACGCGGCATGACCTACAAGAGTGCCCTCGCTGGCTTGCCACTTGGCGGTGGCAAGGCCGTTATTATCGGTGATGCGAAAACCATCAAATCGCCAGAATTGTTCCGTGCCTACGGTCGCTTTGTAGAGTCGTTAAGCGGTCGTTACATCACCGCCGAAGACGTTAACATTCGCACCAGTGATATCGCTATTGTTGCGGAAGAAACCTCACATGTCGCTGGCACTGAAGGCAAAGCTGGCGATCCATCACCACACACTGCACTCGGTACCTACTTGGGCCTGAAGGCTGCTGCTAAGCACAAGTTTGGCTCTGACGACCTGAACGGCATCAAAATTGCTGTACAAGGCCTCGGTGCTGTTGGCTATGATTTTGCCGAATACTGTGCCAAAGAAGGCGCGCAGTTGTGGGTGACCGATATCAACGAAGAAGCCTGTCAACGCGCTGAAAAAGAACTTGGTGCAACCGTAGTTGGCCTAGATGATATCTATGGTCTAGACGTTGATGTCTACGCACCATGTGCGCTTGGCGCAACGGTAAACGACGCAACGTTGGCGCAGATCAAGGCGAAAATCATTGCTGGTAGTGCGAACAACCAGTTAGCGACTATTGCCCACGATAAGAAAGTCATGGATATGGGTATTCTCTACGCCCCAGATTACGTGATTAACGCTGGTGGCGTGATTCATGTGTGCAGTGAAGCGGCGCAGATGAGCCGTGCTGAAACTGATAAGCGTGTACGTGATATCTACGACACCTTAGACACTATCTTCACCCGTTCGGCCGCAGAACAACGCCCGACCGGCGAAATCGCTGACGAATTGGCACGTGAAGTCATTGCTAAAGCGAAAGCCGCAAAACAAAACGCCTAAAGCGAATTTAAGCGTTCTGCCAAAAGCTGTAGTGGGTGCCGCACCTGCTGCAGCTTTTTGTTTTTTGTCGGCTGGCCACTGTCGGCAAAACGCCCCGCCTGACAACGACAGGAAAAACCAGTGACCAAGGGTTGTTGACTGGCAGCCAAGGGCTTACGCCAACTCAACTCAAATAACTTGCGACTTGGTGTTTGCTGTTCCGCCTCATGGCCATAGGTGCCTGCCATCCCGCAGCAACCGGTCGCCACAGCTTGCGCGTCAATTCCGACACTGCCAAGCACCTGTTGCCATTGCTTGGCACTGGTCGGCACCGCGGTTTGCTCAGTACAATGCAAAAAGAGCTCTGCGACTTCACGGGTTGTTTCTTGCGGCGTGTCGGACGTGACCTTAACTAACCACTCCTGCGGCAACTGTACGTTGAACGCCACTGGCTCTTGCGCATAGTCGTGATATTCGTCACGTAAGCACAGCACCGTTGAGGCATCTACCCCCACTAAAGTGAAATCCGCTGCGGCAAGCTGGTTTAGCTGACGCGTTACACGCGTTGCGGTTTTGGCAAATTCAGACAAGAAACCTTTCACGTGTTGTGCTTTGCCATTACCAATAAAATCGAGCAAGTAAGGTTGGTAACCGAGTTTTGTGATCACCTCTCCGAAAGCTTCTACGACCTCGGCTTGGTAATAGCTGGTGAAAGGATCTTGCACGATCACGACCGCTTTTTCGCGGTCTGCGGCGTTTAAACTCAACAGGTCGCTAGGACTTACCTGCGGCCATTGGCGCTGACGCCAGCGTTTCGCTAGACTCGGTACCGACAATTTAGGCGTATCGACATAACCCAACACCTTGGCCATCAGCCATTGACTCAGCGCATTGTGCGTTAGGCTGTTAAACACGCGCGGTGCACGTGCCATCAGTGGCGCTGTGGTCTCGATACTGGCGACCAAGTGGTCGCGCTGTGGGCGCCGATAGAGCTGATAATACCAGGCAAGGAACTTGGCGCGGAACGAAGGGACATCAACTTTCACTGGGCACTGGCTGGCACAAGCTTTACAAGCTAAACAGGCATCCATTGACGCTTTAACTTGATGATTAAAATCCCGCGAGAAACGTGGTTTCTTCTCTTTGAATAACTCGATTCGAGCTTTCGGCGCTTGACTCACATCAAGGCCCTGCTCACTGTTTAAACGCAACCATTCGCGGATCAGTGTGGCGCGACCTTTGGGCGACATGCGCCGATCACCAGTAGCTTTAAACGACGGACACATAGGCGAGTCAGGTGCGTAATTGAAGCACAAACCATTGCCGTTACAGTTCATCGCCGCCGCGAAGTCTTGGCGCACCGCTGTCGGAATCTGGCGATCAAAATAGCCACGCTTGCGCGCATCCACCGAGACTAAAGCGGCCGTCGGATGGCCATAGGGCGTAGCAAGCTTGCCTGGATTTAAGCGATTATCAGGGTCAAATGCCGCTTTTATCTTTTGCAGTTCGGTATAGAGTTCAGTGCCAAAGAATTTAGGTGCGTATTCGGAGCGGAAGCCCTTGCCATGCTCACCCCACATCAGCCCGCCGTACTTTGCCGTTAAGGCAGCAACCTGATCACTTATTTTGCGGAGCAAGGCTTCGTCGTCTGGCTCTTTCATATCTAATGCTGGGCGCACGTGAAGAACGCCTGCATCGACATGACCGAACATGCCATAGTGCAGTTTGTGGGCGTCTAGCAACTGGCGAAATTCGGCAATAAAGTCGGCCAGCGCATCGGGCGGTACCGCTGTGTCCTCAGCAAAGGCGATAGGTTTACGTTCGCCCTGCACTGCGCCAAGCAAACCCACGGACTTTTTGCGCATAGCATAGACCGCTTGAATACTTGCCGGATCACGGCAAACCTTATAACCCACCACCCCATGCGTCGCAGGCCCACCTGCTAATTCGTCATCTAGCGTTGCCAGCAGGGTCGCTAACTTTTCTTCGAGCTCTGCCTCCTCAACTGCGGTGTACTCCACCATGTTGATGCCAGCCATAGCTGCGCCAACACCTTCGGAATTTGAACCTTCCGAAATAAAGTCCCTTACTTGGTGCCAGATAATGTCGTTGCGGGCGAGATCGAGCACTGTGCTATCGATAGTTTCCACCGATGTTGCCTTGGCTTTCACCAGAACCGGCGCGTGCCGCAGTGCTGCATCAAAACCGCGATAAGATATATTGACTAAAACTTTGTGGCGAGGAATGCGAGTTAGATTCAGTTTGGCTTCGGTAATAAACGCAAGCGTGCCCTCAGATCCCGCTAATAGCCGCGAAAGGTCAAGGGTCTGTTGTTCAGGATCGTAACAATGCTTTAAGTCATAACCGGTGAGAAAACGGTTAAGTGGTGGAAACTTCGCTTCGATGGCTTGGCGCTTATCCACACAAGTTGCCAATGCCTGTCGATACAAAGCAGCTTCTAAGCTATCGCCTGCGGCGATGCGTTCAGCTTCAGCAATGGAACATGGCGCCGTGGTGATCACTTCACCATTGATGAGGACGGCCTCGAGTTCTAGTATGTGGTCACTGGTTTTGCCGTAGACCAATGAACCCTGACCCGAAGCATCGGTATTGATCATGCCACCAATGGTGGCACGGTTACTGGTCGATAGGTCTGGTGAAAAGAACCAACCGTCGCTGCGTACGGCGTCATTTAATGCGTCTTTTACAACACCGGTTTGACAGCGCACCCAACCCGTTTCGGGATCAGTTTCGCTGATGTTATTAAAGTAACGACTGAGATCAACAATAATCCCTTGGCTAAGGCTTTGTCCGTTAGTTCCCGTGCCGCCACCACGTGGGCTAAAGCTTAGGCTTTGATAGTCTGACGCTTGTCCGAGTTGCAAGGCCTTTTGTAGATCTTCACGATGACGAGGATAAATGACCGCCTGAGGCAATTGCTGGTAAACACTATTGTCAGTCGCGGCAACCAACCGACCCGCGTAGGTATCGTCGATGTCACCGGCAAACCCTGCTTGCTCGAGGGCAAACACATAGCGACGGTACAAGGGCTCCAGAGCTGGATACTTATCAAGTGCCGTCAACTCGCGTACTGCAGGATTTGCCAAGTGAATCACCTCTTTCGTTAATCGTTAATCGTGAAGCCTAGCTGTTTTTGGCTAAGTAGAGCCAAGTGTCGACGACTGTGTCTGGGTTTAGTGACACAGAATCGATACCTTGTTCGACAAGCCATTGCGCGAAATCGGCGTGATCCGATGGGCCTTGGCCGCAGATACCGACGTATTTGCCTTTCTTTTTCGCCGCTTGAATGGCCATCGCCAGCATGGCTTTCACCGCTTCATTACGTTCGTCAAACAGATGGGCGATCACTCCAGAATCGCGATCTAGACCTAAAGTTAACTGCGTTAAGTCGTTCGAACCGATCGAGAAACCGTCAAAGATATCAAGGAACTGCTCTGCTAAGAGTGCGTTTGAGGGTAACTCGCACATCATGATGACACGCAGGCCATTCTCGCCTTGTACTAAGCCCTGCTCAGCCAAAAGCTCAATGACTTTACGCCCTTCTTCAAGGGTTCGCACGAAGGGAATCATGATTTCGACGTTGGTCAAACCCATGTCATTGCGCACACGTTTAATCGCTTCGCACTCCATCGCAAAACAGTCACGGAATTCTTCCGAAATATAACGTGAAGCACCGCGGAAACCGAGCATTGGATTTTCTTCGTGCGGCTCGTATTGGCGGCCACCAAGCAAGTTCGCATATTCGTTCGATTTGAAGTCCGACATGCGAACAATAACGCGCTCAGGTGAAAACGCCGCGCCTAAAGTAGCGATGCCTTCAGTAAGCTTGGTCACGTAATACTCACGTGGCGATTCATAACCGGCTATAAACGCACGGATCTGCTCTTTGAGCTCTTCGCTTTGCGTGTCGAAATTCAATAAGGCTTTCGGGTGCACACCGATCATGCGGTTGATGATGAATTCGAGTCGGGCCAAACCGACACCGGCATGCGGCAAACCTGCAAAGTCAAAAGCACGGTCAGGATTACCTACATTCATCATGATTTTTAACGGTAAGTTCGGCATGTCACCAATATCTGAACGGCTTACGTCGAACTCAAGCTCGCCGTCATAGATGTAACCCGTATCGCCTTCGGCACATGAAACCGTTACCGCTTGGCCGTCTTTAATGAGGTCAGTGGCATCGCCACAACCGACAACCGCAGGAATTCCTAGTTCACGTGCGATGATCGCCGCATGGCAGGTACGCCCGCCGCGATTGGTCACAATCGCCGCTGCACGTTTCATGATCGGCTCCCAATCAGGGTCAGTCATATCGGTCACGAGCACATCACCAGGTTGAACTTGGTCCATCTCAGAGATGTCATTCAAAACTCGTGCTACACCAGCACCTATGCGCTGACCAATAGCGCGCCCTGTGGCCACTAATTCGCTTTTTTGAGCCAGGCTAAAGCGTTCAACGGACTGGCTATTTTTATTCGATTGCACCGTCTCAGGACGCGCCTGAACGATGTAAAGCTTGCCGTCGATACCGTCTTTGGCCCATTCAATATCCATTGGGCGACCATAATGCTGTTCGATGATCACAGCTTGACGCGCCAATGCTTCGACTTCAGCGTCGTTAATCGAAAACGTTGCGCCTTGCGCCGCTGGAATATCTACAATCGAGGTCTGCTTGCCGTGTTCAGCGCTTTCTGAATACACCATTTGGATCTTTTTGCTACCAAGATTGCGGCGCAACACTGACGGTTTGTCGGCTTTTAAGGTTGGCTTATGCACATAAAATTCATCAGGGTTGACTGCACCCTGCACGACCATTTCACCCAAACCAAAGCTTGACGTGATGAACACCACATCGTCAAAACCAGACTCCGTATCAATGGTGAACATTACCCCAGAGGCCGCGATATCACTGCGAACCATGCGTTGAATACCTGCCGACAAGGCGACACCACGGTGGTCGTAACCTTGGTGTACACGGTATGAAATTGCGCGGTCGTTGAATAACGAGGCAAACACGTGTTTGATGGCTTCCATGATAGCGTCAATGCCACGGACGTTGAGAAAGGTCTCTTGTTGACCCGCAAATGAAGCGTCCGGCATATCTTCGGCAGTGGCTGAGCTGCGTACCGCAAAGCTTACTTCTTCGTTACCGCCACTTAAACGCTCGTAGGCTTCACGAATGGCTTTATCTAAGGCGGGTTGGAAAGGCGTTTCAATGACCCATTGACGGATCGTTTGCCCTGCTTCGGCAAGCGCTTTGACATCGTTGGTGTCAAGATCATCTAATAACGTGTGAATGCGCTCATTTACGCCAGATTGTTCGAGGAACTCGTTAAAGGCTTCCGCCGTGGTAGCAAAGCCATTAGGGACTTCAACCCCAGCACCTGCAAGGTTACTAATCATTTCACCAAGCGACGCGTTTTTACCTCCCACGCGCCCTACATCATTCATCCCTAAGTGATCATACCAAAGTACGTAGTCGGTTACGGTTTGTTGCACGTCAAGTTCCTCGTCGTTGGGGGGTCTTAAGCATGGCTCACCATTTTACACATAAGTGCCGAAAAGGTTAAGATTCATCAAGCATTTCTAGCCCGAGAAACCATTCATGCGAACTATTTTCTATATATCAGACGGCACCGCCCTCACTGCGGAGGCTTTCGGCCGCGCCATGCTCTCCATGTTCCCCCTAAAAGTTGAACATAAAACTTTAGCTTTTGTGGACTCCGAAACCAAAGCACAGCAAGCCGTTGCTAAAATCAATGCTGCGCACGAAGCAACGGGCGAACGCCCAATTATATTCCATACCTTCGTGAGCCTTGAATTAAAACGTATTATTACCAGTTCAACTGGCAGCAGTTTTGACTTTTTGGATTACTTTGTTGAGCCATTGAGTCGCGAGCTCAATATTGACGCGCAACCCAAAACCAACCGTACACACGGTATTCAAGAAAACGGCAACATTCGTGACAGTTACGACAGCCGTATTGAAGCGGTGAATTACTCTTTGGCAAACGATGACGGTAGTAATATTGCCGATTATGACCAAGCCGATATCATCTTGCTTGGCGTTTCGCGTACAGGCAAGACGCCAACGAGTCTCTATTTAGCTTTGCATTACGGTATTAAAGCGGCCAACTATCCAATTACCGAAGATGACGATATGGAAAATTTGCAGTTGCCGAAAGCACTAAAGCTGCATCGCCATAAGATTTTCGGGCTTACCCTCGAACCCCAACGGCTACATGAGATCCGCAGTAAACGCCGCGAAGGCTCGCGCTACGCGTCGCTGCAGCAATGTCGATTTGAACTACAAGAAGTGGAAAAAATGTACCGCCGTGAAGCCATTCCATTTTTGGACTCAACGCGGTTTTCAGTAGAGGAGATTGCCGCCAAGATCCTCGCCGAGACGAATCTTGAGCGGCACCATTACTAGTTACCAGGTGGTAACTTAGCTCTCTTGTTCAGCACTGGCGCGAGCGTCAGTGCTCTCAAAGATTTTATCTGCAGAGGCAGCCACAAAGCCTGTGTAGAGTTTGTTGGGCGCAATTTCATAACGCTTGGCAAACTCATAAAAACAGCTTGGGATAACCTTTTCCATATCGCTAAAGCGCACCGCAGCATGGTCAGCCATCGTCGAAGACTGTTCTAAATACACCTCAGGCGAACCTTTGATTTCACCGCCTGAAGAATTCAAACGGAAACCAGCGGTTTTCAACGTCTGGTTCACTTGCTCAAGTGATTCATAATCAGGCAAATGATTCACGTTCACGGTAAAGTGATTGGCACGGAAACCAAAGGCGGCCATCCATGCTGCATATTCACTCTCTTCCAGCAAACGTTCGTAGTCATTGCTGCTAATCTGCCAATGCGTGCCAGAATACAAAAACTCTGGTTGTTCGACTTGGACAGGGTCGATCTGCGCTACGAGTTCTTTAACGATGCTCTGTAATTCAGGTGAAAACTCTTCAACCAGTAACTCACTGATAAAGATTTTCGGCAACGTTGGATCGTCGTGCTCAAAGTGTTTCGCAACCAAGCGCTTAGCTTCAAAATGATAATCACCGCAAGCTTTATAGCCCATGGCTTCAAAATGCTTTGCCAAGGTTGCTAAGCGCACAGGGGCTTGATTAAAGGTTCGAAAAGCAACGTGATCATTAATAATGTCACGCCCTTGACCTAGCACCTCATGCACTTTAGCTGCTGACGGCGTAAGTTTGATGTAATCGTTCCAAAGGTTCTCAAAAAACTGCTCAACCTGTTGTGACATATACTACTAAAACCTCGAAAATGTCAGTTAACCGCGGCCTTGACGTGCCTCACGGAGAGAATCTGCCACCAAGAATGCAAGTTCTAATACTTGGTCGGCATTCAAACGCGGATCGCACTGTGTACGATAGCGTTGCGTCAAATCTTGTTCGCTAATCTGATACGCACCACCGGTGCATTCAGTTACATCTTCACCGGTCATCTCTAAGTGCACACCACCTGGGTAGGTGCCTTCTGCTTGATGAACCGCGAAGAACTGGCGTAATTCCTGATGTATGGCGTCGAAGTTCCGGGTTTTCAAGCCATTTTCGGCTTTTACCGTATTGCCATGCATAGGATCGCTCGACCACACCACGTGACGCCCTTCGCTCTTGACCTTACGGACAATCGCCGGCAGCGCCGCTGCCAGATTTTCTGCGCCCATGCGCGTAATCAGCGTCATGCGTCCAGGTTCATTCTCTGGATTTAACGCGTCTAATAGCGCAATAACGTCATCAGGCTTAGTGGTCGGACCTATTTTAACACCAATTGGGTTATGAATGCCACGCATGAACTCGATATGGGCGTGATCAAGTTGTCGGGTGCGCTCACCAATCCATACCATGTGTGCAGAGCAATCATAAGGTAAGCCTGTCAACGTATCGGTACGGGTTAAGGCCTCTTCGTAAGGCAATAACAGTGCTTCGTGTGAGGTGAACAGCTGCGTTTCATGAATCGTCGCGTTGGTATCTGCGGTAATCCCGACAACTTCCATAAACTTCAGTGCGGATTGAATTTGTTCAGCCACCTGCAAATACTTATCTTTCAATGGGTTGGCCGCCACAAAACTCATATTCCATTTGTGGACCTTATGTAAGTCAGCCAGGCCACCCTGGGCGAACGCACGGAGCAAATTCAGCGTTGCCGCTGAATGATGGTACGCCTGAATCATACGTTGGGCATCGGGCACGCGTGCGGATTCGGTAAATTCTGGGCCATTAATAATGTCACCGCGATAACTTGGCAGCGCGACACCATCGATGGTCTCTAAGTCACTTGAACGCGGTTTCGCGTACTGACCGGCCATGCGCGCAACTTTGGTGACTGGGCAAGAGCCAGCGAAGGTCAAGACAATTGCCATCTGTAAGATAACTTTAAAAGTGTCACGGATCTTCGGTGCATTAAAGTCAGCAAAAGATTCCGCACAGTCGCCACCTTGCAACAGAAAACCGTGCCCTTGGCTCACCTGCCCTAACTGTCGACGCAAAGCACGAATTTCTTCGGCAAACACCAACGGTGGGAACATTTTTAGCTGTTGTTCAACATTGTTGAGTTGTGCTGGGTCTGGGTAATTCGGCTGTTGTTGGATCGGTCTATCGCGCCAACTACGCGCACTCCAGTTTGTCATGAGGATCCTTTCTTACTTCTTTGCTTTTATTAATTAATGTTGCTGCAACTGTTCAAGAGCGGCAATACGCTTCGCCAACGGCGGGTGGCTCATAAAGAGTTCGCTCATACTGCGTTTACTTTGAATACCAAAGGCAACCATGCTGCCATCGAGTTGCGATTCGTGGGCATTTTGTAAACGCCGCAAGGCGGCAATCATTTTGTGCTTGCCGACCAATTGCGCTGAGCCGAGGTCCGCTCGGTACTCGCGCTGGCGCGAGAACCACATAACGATAATACTTGCGAGAACGCCAAACACAACCTCTAAAACCATGACAATGCCAAAATAAGCTAGACCACCTAGCCCCCGGCCGTCGGATGAGTTGCTGCGGGTGGCGTTATCAATGGCACCCGCAATAACGCGAGCGAAGAAAATAACGAAGGTATTCACTACCCCCTGAATCAGGGTCAGCGTGACCATGTCTCCATTGGCTATATGGCTGATTTCATGCGCCAATACGGCTTCAACTTCAGCTTGGTTCATGCTCTGCATGAGGCCAGTGCTGACAGCAACGAGTGAGCTCTTTTTACTCGCTCCCGTAGCAAAAGCATTAGGTTCTGGTGAGTTATAGATAGCCACCTCGGGCATAGGTATACCCGCTTGCTGTGCTTGCCGCGCCACTGTTTGCAGCAGCCATTGCTCGGTAGCATTTCGTGGCCGCTCAATTGTTTGCGCACCGACACTGCGTTTTGCCAGCCATTTCGACATCGCTAACGAAATAAAAGCACCACCAAATCCAAACACTGCCGCAAAAACCAATAAGCCCGCATACCCTGATGGATCAACCCCAACAGCGGGTAGAACCAGACTCATAACGACACTTAGCACCAGTAAAATGGCTAGGTTCGTGGCCAAAAAAAGAACAATGCGTTTCATCTACTCAACCTCGTCAAAAAGTAAAAGCGAGCAACCGCTGCAAAAGTTATTGTTATAGGGCCTATATGGCGCTTATTGTACCCCAATTCAATCGCAACAGAGCTGAATTTTTGCTAATCTGAGCGCTCTTTTGTAGCTGTTAAGAAGGTTTTTTCAATGTCCACACAATTGCTTTTATGCTCTAGTTCAAAAGCTGGCGATAGTGCCTACCTTGACCCCGTCATACCGCATTTAAAAGAGCGGCTGGCACCGCCAAGCACCCTGCTTTTTGTGCCTTATGCTGGCGTGGGCATGAGCTACGATGACTACACTGCGAAGGTGGCGAGTGCGTTGGAACCTCAGGGTTACAAAGTTGAAGGTCTGCACGCGGCAGCCGATGCCAAAGCAGCGTGTAGGAATGCCGAGGCCATTTTAGTCGGCGGAGGCAATACCTTTCATTTACTCGCGCAATTGCAACAACTTGATTTAATCGCTCCGATCCGTGATGCCGTAGCCGCTGGCGTGCCCTATATTGGCTGGAGTGCCGGATCGAACATCGCTGGCTTGAGCATTCGCACGACCAATGACATGCCTATTGTACAACCGCAGTCGTTCGATGCGCTCGCATTAGTACCCTTCCAATTGAATCCACACTACAGCGATTACCAACCGCCTGGTTTTCATGGCGAAACCCGCGATCAGCGCCTAGCAGAATTTATGGTAGTTGCACCCAAGACACCCGTGTTAGCGATTCGTGAAGGAACCTCATTGAAGGTCGACGGCGATAACATGACTTTACTTGGCAATAACGACGGTTGTGTTTTTCAGCAAGGTCAAAAGTCGGTTCTACCGCATAGCAGCGACATCAGCTCTTGGCTGTCAGGGAAATAACGCGCGATTGCCTTGGCATCGACGGTCTCTTGGAAAGGAATACTGGCAAGTAATGGCGCTTGAAAGTGTTTGGTTAAGTAGTTCTCTAACCACTGCTCATTTTCTCGCGCCAGTGCCATAGCTTCAGGTCCGGCCTGATTTGCCACCCAACCGACTAAATTCAAACCGCGGCGCTGGATTTCGCTTGCCGTTAAGAGTGCGTGATTCAAGCACCCTAGCTGCATACCGACAACCAGCACCACATTGCCTTTAAGGACGGTCGCCAAATCCGCCAATGACTCCTGTTCATTAAGCGGCACTAGCCACCCTCCTGCGCCCTCAACCAACAACACATCATGTTCATGTGTGGCGAGCTGCTGATAGGCCTTCTTCAGATCAGCAACCTTTAACTCAATGCCTTGTTGTGCAGCGGCAAGGTGAGGCGCCACAGGTGCTGCCAGACAAACAGGGTTCACGTGCTGATAAGCAACGCTGCGACAACTCATCGCCGCTGCGAGCTGCAAGGCATCGCTATTACGTAGTCCCAAAGCGGTAGCCTCGGCGCCAGCAGCAACGGGTTTCATCGCCAAGGTCTGATAGTTGCCCTCGGCAAGGCGCTCGAGGAGTGCAGCACTGACCAATGTTTTGCCGACATCAGTATCTGTGCCGGTTACAAATACGCAACTCATATTCCGATTTCCTCAAGTGGCTTCACGCCCGTCAAAATGCCGATGGACCAATGCAGTTCTAGCTTCCCGTTAGTGTTGCGATGTTCTTCTAGACCTTCTTTTAGTCGTAGAAAGCGCTCACGCCCGTATAAGCCCGAAGTTGCCCTTACTGTGTAATTTGCACCAACACCTTTGAGCTCACGCAGCATGGTTTCAAGGGTATCAAACTCTTGCACGATGTGTATCTGCTCGCAATGTACCTGCCACGGCAAGCGCTTAACTTGCGCCGCGAAGGTCGCAAAATCATGCCACTGATTCGTGTGCTGACGCCCATCAATGGCGGCAAAACAACTACCTAAAGGTTGTAACGAACCGGCTAACACGGTCGAAGCCGAGACTTGCCCACCCGGCGCTAGCACCCGAAACCACTCTTCCAACAGCGCCTTTGGGTTATTACTCCATTGCATAGCAAGGTTACTGAAGAGCAGATCGACACAGGCGTCACGCAGGGGTAATTGCTCCATATCTGCACCGATCAAGTGGGCCGCTACGCCATGTTGTCGCTGCGCTTCAATTAACATTGCTGGAGCGATATCTAAGCCAAGGTAGTGCCCGCCCAACGCGCGCAGTGAGGCACTATGGTGCGCAGGGCCACACCCCACATCAAGCAGCGTGGCTTGGGCTGAATGTAACGGCTGAATGCGTTGCATTAAGCTAGCGGCAACATTACGCTGCAGGTGGTCGTAGTCGGTGTAGCTGCCAGCAGCCTTACCAAACTGCAGCGCAACGCGCTGTTTGTCGTACTGGCTGCTTAGATAAGGATTACTTGGGTTCACAGTTGGCCTGCTCCATAAGCAATGAATAACCGCGCTGTAAGGCCTGCACCAACTGTTGAATATCGGCCTCACTGTGCGCCGCGGTTATGGTTAAGCGCAAACGTGCAGTTCCTTCAGGTACTGTAGGTGGACGAATAGCGCTACACCAGACACCCGCCTCACGCAGTTGCAGACTTAACTTCAGGGCGGCTTGATCGCTACTGACCTGTAACGTTTGAATTGCATGCTCAGAGTCCCCAATAGGAAGTTGAGCGGCCTGACATAACTGCCGAAAATAAACGACATTGGCGGCAAGCTTCGCGCGCAGTTGCTCACCTTCAGCAGAAATAATGATGCTAACGGCAGCTTTAATGGCTGCGGCCTGTGCCGGTGGCATTGCGGTTGAATAAATAAGCTCTGGGCAATAATTCAGTAGATAGTCAGCACTGTCTGTGTCAGTTGCAATTGCGCCACCCGCCACACCGCAGGCCTTACCAAAGGCCAAGCTCAGCAACCCTACGTCGGCGACACTAAAACGCCCCGCTACGCTGCGGCCCAAATCGCCACTTACGCCAAAGCCATGGGCATCGTCTAACAACACATCACACTGACCGGGACTTGCAAGCAACTGCATCAAGTCAGCAGCGGCGATGCCGTCGCCGTCCATGCTAAACACCGATTCACTTACCAACAGCGCGCTGTCGCCATGTTTTGTTGACCAAGTTTGCGCCGTCGCTAAGTCATTGTGTTGGAAACGCCGCCACGGCTGGCCACTTTGTTGCGCCCCCTGTAGTAATGACGCGTGTGCTAAGCGGTCGAGATAAAGCCGTGTATACAGTGCCCCTATGGTCGTCAGCACACCAACATTGGCGGCAAACGCCGAGCTAAACAAAAGCACTTTGGGGCGTTCCAAAACGTCTTCGAGTAAGGCACAAAGCTCAGCATGTTGCGCGGTATAACCGGTAACTAAGGCAGAGGACCGAGCACCAGCGCTTACCGCCTTAGCATAAGCATGTAAGACCTTGGGGTGTTGGCTCAACCCTAAATAGTCATTGCTAGAGAAATGCAAAAACTGGCGACCGGCGACGACGATCTCGCGACTCGACAGAGGCGTCACCGTTTGCAGCGTGCGCACACGATCATTTTCCGCACGTTGCGCAAGTTGTTTAGCCATTGCCGCCATGACCGGTTTTTGCAGCATGAATGACGCCTTAATTAACTGACTTCATAATACCGCGCTGGCTGCGCCTGTTCTTGCAGGGCATCTTCTATAACGGCTTCGTGCACATCATCGCTATAGCCGTCATGTTGCAGCGGCTCAATACCTAAACGCTTAAACAATTGCTGATCTTTATCGGCTTCGGGATTTGGCGTAGTTAATAAACGTTCACCGTAAAAAATCGAATTCGCGCCAGCAAAGAAACACATCGCCTGCAGCTCATCACTCATGGTCTCGCGTCCGGCGCTCAAACGTACAAAGGAAGTCGGCATCAGCAGACGCGCTACCGCAATGGTACGGACAAACTCAAACGGGTCGAGGTCATCGAGATCGGCAAATGGCGTGCCTTTCACCTTCACTAACATATTTACCGGAACACTTTCCGGATGCTTTGGCAGGTTGGCCAATTGTTGTAACAGACCCGCCCTATCGGCACGACTTTCGCCCATGCCGACAATACCACCGGCGCAGACCTTCATACCGGCGTCGCGAACATTGCTTAACGTCTGCAAACGATCATGATAGGTGCGCGTAGTAATAATATCGCCGTAAAACTCCGGTGAGGTATCTAGGTTATGGTTGTAATAATCAAGTCCAGCTTCTTTCAGCGCGGCCGCCTGCTCTGCTGACAACATACCAAGGGTCATGCAGGTTTCGAGGCCTAGCTCCTTGACGCCTTTAATCATTTCAATGACGTACGGCATATCCCGATCTTTAGGATTGCGCCATGCCGCGCCCATGCAAAACCGACTTGCACCTTGCGCTTTGGCGGCTTCAGCCTCTTGTAAGACCTTCTCGACGGCCATTAACCGCTCGCGATCCACACCTGTGTGATAATGCGCACTTTGCGGGCAGTATTTGCAATCTTCCGGGCAAGCACCTGTTTTAATCGATAGCAGTGTACTTACCTGCACTTTGCTCGGATCGAAATGCTGGCGGTGCACCTGTTGTGCTTGAAACAACAATTCGTTCATCGGTAGCGCAAACAGCGCCTCAATTTCTTCACGTTGCCAATCATGGCGTAAATTAGCGGTTGTCATAGGTGTGGTCCTAGTTGCTGCAGCGAGCGTTTTCACGTTTTTATGCTCGCTATTTTTAAGCTAGTGAAGGATACCTTGATCAGGTAGACTGTCAACTTATTACAATCACTATAATTAACGACTGGTTACTTTTTGTGCAGCCGACTGATTTAGATTTTGACCGTACGCATATTTGGCACCCCTATACGTCGCTAAAGAACCCTCTTCCTGTTTATCCTGCCGCGAGTGCAGAAGGCTGCGAAATCATCCTCAGCGATGGGCGACGTCTTGTCGATGGCATGGCCTCATGGTGGGCGGCAATTCATGGCTATAATCACCCACAGCTTAACGCGGCCTTGCACGAGCAAGTGCAACAGATGAGTCATGTCATGTTTGGTGGCCTTACCCACCAACCCGCCGTAGACTTGTGCCGACGCCTGCTCCAGCACGCGCCCGAAAACTTGCAGCACGTATTTTTGGCCGATTCCGGCTCGGTGGCGGTCGAAGTTGCAATAAAAATGGCAGTGCAATATTGGGCGGCGCGCGAACAGCCGCAGAAAAATCGCATGGCCACCATTCGAGGCGGGTATCACGGCGATACGTTTGCGGCAATGTCCGTCTGTGATCCAGTCAATGGCATGCACGCTCTGTTCCGCGGCAGCTTGCGTGAACAGCTCTTTGCGCCAGTGCCGAACATTCGGCCTGAGCAGGAATGGCAGCCACAAGCCTTACAACCTCTACGCGATCTACTTGAACGACACCACCACGAGCTCGCGGCTTTAATACTCGAACCCATGGTGCAAGGTGCCGGCGGTATGCGCTTCTACCATGCGAATTACTTACGTGGTGCGAAACAGCTTTGTGAGGAATACGGTCTTTTGCTCATTGCCGATGAAATTGCCACGGGCTTTGGTCGCACTGGGCGTTGGTTCGCCTGTGAGCATGCGGGGGTTGCGCCCGACATTATGTGTTTAGGCAAGGCTTTGACCGGCGGTTACATGACCCAAGCCGCAGTGCTTGCCAGTGCTGACGTAGGGGCAACCATAAGCAACGGCCCTGCGGGCGGCACCTTTATGCATGGCCCGACTTTTATGGGCAATCCGTTGGCCTGTGCAGTTGCCAATGCGAGCCTTGCCCTACTCGAAGAAAATCATTGGCAGGCGCAAGTGGCCGACATCGCGGCACAGCTCGAACGCGAGCTCCGCCCCTTGGCAGAGCTGCCAAGTGTTGCTGACGTGCGTTGTTTTGGTGCTATTGGTGTGGTGGAAATGCAGCAACCTGTTGATGTTGCCACCGCGCAACAAGCATTTGTTAACGCAGGCGTCTGGATCCGACCCTTCGGTAAACTCGTCTATTTGATGCCACCCTACATTATTCGTCCCGATCAACTTAGCAAACTGACCCAAGCCATCGCCAATCTTGTCCGACAGGCCTGATTTCAGTGATTTTCGCTTGAGTCTTCGACAAAGCAAGGTAACATAGACGCTCATTTTTTTTGATTGGTTTTTACACGGAGTTTAAGACGTATGTCCTTCGCAACAGTTGTCGATGTATTAGCGGGTAAAATCGCTGTTGGTGAACAAGCCACAGTCCGCGGTTGGGTACGTACCCGCCGTGACTCAAAAGCGGGTATTTCGTTCATCAATATTCATGATGGTTCATGCTTCGATCCTATCCAAGCAGTGGTACCAAATGAGCTCGACAATTATGACAATGAGGTACTTAAACTCACCACCGGCGCCAGTGTTGCGATTACCGGTACCGTTGCCGAGTCAGCAGGTAAAGGCCAAGCCTACGAATTACAGGCGACGAAGGTTGAAGTGTTTGGCTTTGTTGAAGACCCAGACACCTATCCGATGTCACCTAAGCCGCACTCAATGGAGTACTTACGCGAATACGCCCATCTGCGTCCACGTACCAACGTGACTGGTGCCGTCATGCGTGTGCGTAACTGCCTTGCGCAAGCGTTGCATCGCTTTTTTCACGAGCGCGGCTACATGTGGGTAGCGACACCAATCCTTACCGCTTCTGATGCCGAAGGTGCTGGCGAAATGTTCCGCGTATCGACCCTCGATATGATGAACTTGCCGCATAACGAGCAAGGTGCGGTTGATTACAGTAAAGATTTCTTCGGCAAAGAGTCGTTCTTGACCGTTTCCGGCCAGCTGAACGTTGAGACCTATGCCTGTGCCCTGTCAAAAGTGTATACCTTTGGACCGACATTCCGCGCCGAGAACTCAAACACCAGCCGTCACCTTGCCGAATTTTGGATGGTCGAGCCTGAGCTTGCCTTTGCCGATTTGAATGACATTGCTTACCTTGCTGAAGACATGCTCAAGTATTGTATTAATGCAGTACTTACTGAGCGTGCCGATGACATGGCGTTTTTCCAACAGCGTATCGATAAAGGCGTTCTGGATCGTCTAAATCACGTGGTTAGCAATAAATTCGTACATATGGATTACACCGACGCGGTGGAGATTTTGCAAAACTGCGGCAAGAAGTTTGAATACCCTGTCGAGTGGGGCACAGATTTGCAGTCCGAGCACGAGCGTTACCTTGCCGAAGAGCATGTCGGCGCACCTATTGTCTTGAAGAACTACCCGAAAGACATCAAAGCCTTCTACATGCGTCAGAATGACGATGGCAAAACCGTTGCGGCAATGGATATTCTGGCCCCAGGTATTGGCGAGATTATTGGTGGTAGCGCCCGTGAAGAGCGCCTCGACAGACTTGATACGCGCATGGAAGAAATGGGTTTACCTGTTGAACATTACGGTTGGTACCGTGACTTACGTCGTTACGGCACCGTACCACATGCTGGTTTTGGCCTAGGTTTTGAACGCCTCGTTACCTACGTGACTGGCATGACCAATATTCGCGACGTGATCCCATTCCCTCGCGCGCCGAAAAACCTAGAATTCTAAGCTGTTAGCCATCGCTGAATTTATCGGCGATGGCTTTTTCCGGTTTAATGGGTGTCGGTACCGCTGGTGTGCCGACATAAAGAAAACCGACAATAGCATCTTCTGATTTCGCGCCTAACGCCGCTGCTACTGAAGCATCCTCAGCAAACCAACCCGTTCGCCAAATCGCACCTAAGCCTTGCGCAAATGCAGCTTGTTGCATCAGTAAAGTTGCGCATGCGGCACTAGCAAACTGTTCGTCGCGGGGCACTTTTTCGTGGGCTTGATAGTCGAGCAAACAGGCAATGACCATAGGTGCACGTAGAGGTAACTGACTGGCCTGCACACAGGCTTCATCACTTAAGCCTTTAGCTTGGGCTGCTGCTTGATAAATCGCCCCCAAACGCTGGCGCCGCTCGCCGGCAAACACCACAAAGCGATAAGGCATTAGCGCCATGTGGTCGGGCGCGCGACCGGCTGCTTTTTTCAGTATTTCAAACTGTTCAGTGCTTGGCCCTGGCTCGATGAGACGCGGCATAGACGAACGAGTGGTTAAGAGTTCAAGAGCCTGCATGGTAATGTCTTCTGTCCTTCCTAGTGAGCATGTCGCTAGCTTAGCAAAGGATCATGCTCTGTTACATTGTCAGGGTAGTTTATTTCCAAAATGTTCAGTATTCTTCATCATTAACTAAATTACATATTCGTTAAGGTAATCAACACATGAGTGGTATCGCCAACGTCTTCAAGAAACTCTTCGGGCTCATCAATGGGATCCGCAAGGTTCTTTTAAATGTCATTTTTTTCCTGTTGCTATTCTTTGTGGTGGCGTTGTTCATCACCGATGAAGAACCCGTTATGATTCCGGAAAATGGTGTTCTCGTTGTGCAGCTCGAAGGTACTCTTGTTGAAGAGGAAACCTGGGTTGACCCGATGGACCGTTTTATTAACGATGCTTTTGGCTCTTCAAGTACACCACCGGAAACGCTCCTTAGCGATGTCGTTGAAAGTATTGAACGTGCGGCAAATGACCAGCGGATCAGTGGTATTTACCTTGACCTGCGCGGTTTCGCCGGTGGCGGCATGAATAAAATGGAACAAGTTGCAGAAGCCTTGTTAGCGTTCCGCGAATCAGGGAAACCTGTTTATAGCTACGGTGACTACTTCACGCAAGCGCAATATTACTTAGCGGCGCACGGCGACGGCGTTTACTTAAATCCACTCGGCGCCATGATGTTTGAAGGTATGGGTCGCTACGGCTTGTACTTCAAAGACCTGTTAGAGAAACTCAAAGTCAGTACTCATGTGTTTAAAGTCGGTGCCTATAAGTCCGCGGTAGAACCCTATACCCGCAACGATATGTCCGAGCAAGCGCGTGAAGCCAATGCCGAGCTTTACAACGCACTTTGGCAAACCTTTGTCGCCCGTGTTGAACAACAACGCGACATCGATCCACGCCTACTCAGCGGCACCATCGACGACTTCCAAGCCATGCTTGCGGAAAATAATGAAGACATGGCTCAGGTCGCTCTTAATGGTGGACTCGTTGATGAGCTCCTTACCCGTGAAGCGTTCCGTACGCAAATGATCAACCTCACGGGCCTCGACGAAGACGAGAAGAGCTGGCGCCGTATTAGCCACCATAACTACCTTAATGCCAAAGCCATGCAGCTGGAACTTGCCAATGAGCAAGAAGCCGCTCAGGATGAGATTGCCGTGGTGGTTGCCCGTGGCATCATTGTTGATGGCTACCAGAAGCCCGGTAATATCGGTGGTGATAGTACGGCAGAATTATTACGCCGCGCACGTTTGAATGACAACACGAAAGCTGTTGTGTTACGCATCGACAGCCCCGGCGGCAGCGGTTTTGCCTCAGAAGTTATCCGCCAAGAAGTTTTAGAGTTACAAGAAGCCGGTATTCCAGTGATTGCGTCGATGTCTTCCGTCGCCGCTTCGGGCGGTTACTGGATTGCCGCAAGTGCCGACCAGATTTGGGCGACACCGACCACCATTACCGGTTCCATTGGCGTCTTCGGTATGTTCTTCACTATCGAAGACTCATTGGCTCACATCGGTGTTTACAACGATGGCTACCACACCACTGAAATGCCCGTCATGGACATTACCCGCCCGCTTCCTGAAGAGGCCAAAGTCGTGGTGCAGAGCTCGATTGAGAAATTCTATCGTGATTTTGTCAGTATGGTGGCCGAGAGCCGTGGCATGACCTATGAACAAGTCCATCAAGTTGCACAGGGCCGCGTTTGGACGGGTGCCAAAGCACAGGAGCTAGGCTTAGTTGACAACCTTGGTGATTTAGACGCGGCAGTAACCGCAGCGGCCGACCTTGCTGGCGTTACCAACTATAACGTGGTCACCGTTGAACCTGAACTCAGTGCGCGGGAACAGTTCCTACGCGATTTCTTTGGTCAGGCCGAAGTTTTCTTGCCTGTTTCTGCCGGTACACGTACCATCGACCCGATAAAACAGCAGCTACAAGGTGTTTGGCGTGAAGTGCAGATGGTATCTAAGTTCAATGACCCACAAGGCGTGTACGTATTGTGTGAACTCTGCCCACTGCCGTAATAAATGCCCTAACATCGGAACATTGGGTTAAAGGTGGACATGACACAACAACGTAAGCGGATTTACGTCGCCTACACAGGCGGTACCATAGGTATGGAAAAGTCAGCGCAGGGTTATGTTCCTGCGCCTGGCTTTTTAACTTCGTGTGTGAATAAAATGCCGGAATTCTTCCGTGCTGAGATGCCCCACTTTGACATCCAGGAATACCAACCGTTAATGGATTCCTCGGACATGTCGCCAGCAGACTGGCAACGCATTGCCGACGATATTCAGAGCAACTACGCTGACTATGATGGCTTCGTCATTCTGCATGGCACCGACACCATGGCCTATACCGCGTCGGCCTTGTCGTTTATGTTTGAGAACTTAGGCAAACCGGTGATTATTACCGGCTCGCAGATCCCCTTGGCGGAATTGCGCTCCGACGGTCAAACCAACCTCTTAAATGCTTTGTATATTGCCGCGAATTACCCTATTCATGAAGTCGGACTGTTCTTCAATAACCGACTTTATCGTGGCAATCGAGCAACGAAAGCGGATGCCAACGGTTTTAATGCGTTTGAGTCGCCCAACTTTCGACCGCTTCTTGAAGCCGGTATCCAAATCAGTGTGAAAGCTGGCACCGTAAAGCCTCTTGACCCATCACCACTACGCGTCGCACCAGTGACACCACAAGCTATTGGTGTTTTGACCTTGTATCCGGGCATTTCTCCCGTCTTATTTGACCATTTGCTGCAACAACCGGTGAAGGCGCTGATCATGCAAAGCTATGGCGTGGGCAACGCCCCGCAAAGTCGCGCCTTGCTCGATAGCATCGAACGCGGCGTAAAGGCCGGTGTGACCGTACTGAACTGTACGCAGTGCTTTAAAGGCAAAGTAAATATGGAAGGTTACGCAACGGGTAATGCGTTAGCCGAAATTGGTGTGATTAGCGGCTATGATATGACCATTGAAGCAGCTTTGACCAAGTTGCACTATTTACTCTCGCAAAATCTGCCACAGGCAGAGCTCGAGCGCTGCTTACAAACTGATCTGCGCGGTGAACTTTCCGCGTAAGTCGGTTATGCTGTTAACCTTTAATTTAAAACAACAACGATAAGAATAAATTATGGCTGCAACCTCACCTGCATTCTCTTCACGCATTGGTTTCATTTTAGCGGCGGCTGGCTCGGCTGTTGGCGTTGGTAATATCTGGGGCTTTCCTACGCAAGCCGCCAGCAATGGCGGTGGCGCCTTTTTGCTGGTCTACTTGTTCATGATTCTAGCGCTCGCCTATCCCATGCTGGTGGCTGAATTGACCATTGGTCGCCTGCGCCAACAAAATCCAGTTGAAGCCTTGCGGAACCTGAGCGAGCGCCGTGGTTGGCGCTTTTTCGGTGCCTTTACCGGTATTGTCGCACTGGTTGTGCTATCGCTTATCTTAAGCTTCTACGCCATTGTTTCTGGCTGGTTGCTCGCCTTTATGTTCGCCCCGCTCGCGGAGCTTGCCGGTTACCCAGAAGCAGCGAATTGGCTAACCGCGTTTAGCGTTGAGCGCAATCTCATTATGATGGGCTTATTTTTGTTACTCACCGTGCACGTTGTGCGCTCTGGCGTTACCGATGGTATTGAACGCTGGTCAAGCCGCTTAATGCCACTATTGTTTGTGCTGCTAATTGCCATGGTGATTTACATCATGACCTTGCCTGGCGCGACCGACGGTTTAAAAATGTACCTGACTCCCGATTTTTCGCGTGTCTTTGATCCAAACCTCATTATCCGCGCCATGGGGCAAGCGTTTTTCTCATTGTCCATCGGTGCTGCTTGTATGATGACCTATGGTGCCTACCTGTCAAAACAAGAGAACTTACCGAAAACGGCCGGTTGGGTCGCCGGCCTTGATACCTCGGTGGCCTTTTTAGCTGGCTTACTTATTCTTCCAGCTATGTTTGCCGCGCAAGAGCTTGGTGTGGTGATTTATGATGACGCAGGCGCCCTACTTTCCTCAGATACACTGGTGTTTACCGTGTTACCGGCCATGTTCGATTCCATGGGCAGTGCTGGTTTGTGGGTGGCATTCGCGTTCTTTGCCTTGATGGTTATCGCTGCGATCACCTCGTCGATTTCAATGCTCGAAGCGCCAGTGAATGCCTTGCGTGAAGAAACCGGTCAGCCGCGCTCACAAATGGCATGGGTCGTTGGCCTCAGCATAGGTGCGGTTTCGGCGCTGATCATTTACAACTTCAACGCGCTATTTGGTTTGGTGATCACCTTTACTACGGTTTACATGCAACCGCTGTTGGGCTTAACTTTTGGCCTGTTGCTAACCTGGGTGCTCAGACAGAATTACTTACTTAAAGCCTTGCAAGAAGGCGCGCCAGACATCCAGAAGTCTTGGTTCTGGAAGATCTGGCCATGGTATGTGAAGTTTGTTTGCCCGGTTCTAATTTTGCTGGTGATTTGGCGCGGCTAAATCACCAAAAGTTGCATCAGTTCTGGCACGGGCGTTTGGCAAAAACGCTCGTGGTCGGCACATAGCGCTTCTATTTTTTCGACCCGACGGGCTGGGAACCGGGTTGCTAAATTACTCGAGAACTTCTGCTCTAGTACAGGGATCCCTTCATCACGGCGCTGACGGTGGCCAATCGGATAATGCACCGTAACATTGTCGGTGCTGCTACCATCGTTGAAAAAGACTTGAATTGCATTGGCAATCGAACGTTTATCGCGGTCGAGGTAATCTTTGCTAAAGTCGGCATCCTCGACGACTTCCATTTTTTCGCGCAGCTTATCAATTTCAGGATGTGCCGCATGAAAACCGTCTTCGTAATGGTCGGCATTGAGCTCGCCAAAGAGTAACGGAACCGCAACCATATACTGCAGGCAATGGTCACGATCCGCAGGATTTGCGAGCTTGCCCTGTTTAGAAATAATACGAATGGCCGATTCGTGTGTCGTGATCACTATTTTCTCAATGTCATCAACGCGTGATTGAACTTGCTCGTGCAACAGCATCGCCGCCTCGCAAGCCGTCTGCGCATGAAACTCCGCAGGAAACGAAAGTTTAAACAGAATATTTTCCATGACATAGCTTGTGTAATCTTGCGGCACACTAAAGCGCCATTTGTCGCGTGGTTTGAGTTCCTGATCTTTATTGGTTTTGTTAAACGCAACGGCATAAAAGCCCCATTGCTCTGCTGAGAGCGCCCCGGGGATCCCCATTTCACCGCGCATCGCGATATCAGCTAAACGTACGGCACGACTGGTTGCGTCCCCTGCCGCCCACGATTTGCGTGAGCCAGCATTAGGCGCGTGTCTGTAAGTGCGCAATGCTTGGCCATCAACCCAGGCATGAGAAATGGCCGCTAAAAGCTGTTCACGGTTACCGCCAAGCAGCCAAGTCGCGACGGCGGTCGATGCGACTTTAACGAGCACGACATGATCGAGCCCCACCCGGTTAAAGCTATTCTCAAGTGCTAGAATGCCCTGAATCTCGTGCGCTTTAATCATCGCTTCAAGCACAGTCTTCATGGTCAATGGTGCCAGACCTTTAGCTTCGCGTTGCTGTGAAATAAAGTCGCACAAGGCCAGAATGGCACCAAGATTATCTGATGGATGCCCCCACTCAGCCGCCAACCAGGTGTCATTGAAATCGAGCCAGCGCACACAGCAACCAATATCCCAGGCCGCCTTCACGGGGTCCAAGCAATGGGATGTGCCTGGCACTCGTGCACCATGGGGCACTTGCGTACCGGCAACAAGCGGCCCGAGATGTTTGGTGCATTCAGGATAGCGCAGCGCTAATAGGCCACAACCTATGGTATCCATAAAACAGTAGCGCGCGGTCTGCCACGCCACATCACTATCGATGTTCGCATGCAATACGTAATCCGCGATGGCTTGAATTTCAGTGTCATAATTCGGACGATCATTTTGATCAAAGGTGGATCCCATAGCGTTCCTCCTTGTCTGAGTACTTTTTACGAACGTAGATAAAAAAACGCTCGGGACCAATTAAGAGTCCCGAGCCTAGGGGAATGGCTCAAGGGATTGAGCCGTGCGCTAACTCGATAAAATTCGAAGGTAAGTTTCAGTGTAGACAACAAACAAACTTTTGCTAATTTTTTTTGCAATCTTTGCACTATTTTTTTGTGACTAATTTGTTACAGGTGCCACACGGTTGAATAACTTAAAGAAATTAGCGGTGGTCGTGGCCGCAACTTCGGCCAAGGTCACTCCTTTTATATCGGCGACACACTTGGCGACATCTGCGACATAAGCGGGTTGATTCTGTTTACCACGATGCGGTACCGGCGCTAACCACGGACTGTCTGTCTCAATGAGGAGCTTATCGAGAGGGAGCTTTTTAACCACGTCACGCAGTTCACTGGCGTTGCGAAAGCTCGCGATCCCCGAGATCGAAATATAAAAATCAAGATCATCAATGGCCTTGCGGGCCATTTCATAGGATTCAGTGAAGCAATGTAATACCCCACCGCAACGCTCGGCGCCGCCATCACGCAATAACCCCAAGGTATCTTCGCGGGCATCGCGGGTGTGAATAATAAGCGGCTTGTCCACCTCGTTGGCAAGCTCTATGTGATAAGCAAAACTCTCTTGTTGTACAGCTTTGCTGTCTGGATCATAAAAATAATCGAGTCCAGTTTCGCCCACAGCGACGACCTGCTCATCACCTACGTAATTGGCGAGTTGCTCTTTTACCAGCGCATGTTTAGCAATATAAAGTGGGTGTACGCCGCATGAGATCGCCACTTCTGGATAAGGAGCGACAAGATCGCGCATGCTAGGATAGTCTTCCAAGGTAACGCCAATACACAGCATCTGCTGCACACCAGCTTGTTTTGCCTTAACAAGAACTTGCTCAATCGAGCCATCAAACTCGTCGAGCTTTAATTTATCGAGGTGACAATGTGAATCAATAAACACAGCGACTCCTTAACGTTGTGTTGAGCTTACATGGTTGCCGTCGGCGCGCTCGACTCTCCTAAGTGGCCTAATAGCGTCTCAATGCGATTTCGTAGGTGTGACTTATCGTCGGTAAACTGCACGCCTACGCCACGTTGATCGGCACGACCAGGACGCAGTGGCGCCAGCCAAACAACCTTACCTTTGACCAGTGTCTCTTCTGAATCGCCCGGCAATTGTATCAACAACGCCATTTCGTCACCAATCGCATAGGGATCATCGGTGGCAACAAAGAGCGCCCCACCTTTAATAAACGGCATATACAAGCGACGTAATTGTTCTTCTGATTTTAGTTGTATACGCTTTGCAGCCATGGCTAGAGCCACCTCATCCAGAGTTCTTGTAAGAGCAGAGGCCCATTAAGACCGCTCTGTTCATTGGTTTGCTGTCGGATACCATAACATAATTGTAACCAAGAACTTAAATCTGTCACGTTATAATTCTTATTGCGCAAGAATTGTACATGGTTCGCCCGTTCATTGGGTAAAACTAAGTGCTCTTGTGGTAGCCCTTGTTGCACACGTATTAATTCTTGTAACCACTGTTCAGACGCCGCTAACCAGTCCTGCCAATCGCTTTTGGTTACGGACGGTAAAGCGCCACCAGCCTGTACTGCTTGACTTAATTCCAGCAAAAAATCACGTGGAAATTCGTCCCCTTTCGCCCATCTTAATAACGCGAGTGGCCGTTGCTGGTAACGCTGACAGGCAAGCGTTTCAGTTTCCGTTAGTATGCGTCCTAGTTGTTGTGCCAGCCACTGCTGCACCTGCTCAACCGTTGGGGCATTAATACGCATGAGTTGCATACGACTACGAAGCGTTGGCAACAAGCGCTCCGTGCGCTCTGGGGTGACAATAAAATAAGTGTCGCGGGTAGGTTCTTCTAAAGTTTTAAGTAATGCATTGGCTGCAGTTATTGAGAGCTTTTCCGCGTCTTGCAGCCACACAACCTTGGCTCCGGCTTGGTTTGGTGTGTGTTGTAACTTGCCTAAAAGTTCGCGAATTTGATCGACACTAATCGCGCGTCCTTCATTGCTACCTATGGCGTAATAATCTGGGTGATTACCCGCTTTATGCAATAAACAACTTTTACATTCGCCGCACGCACGTTTGTGTGGTTGCGTACAGAGCAATAATTTAACCCATTCTTGAACCAATTGAGCACTACCAAGATCAACTTGCCATGGCACACAATACGCATGCGCTAGCTTACCCTGTTGCTGTTCACGAAGAACCTGCTGCCAGTTGTCACGTAACCAAGGAAGACTCACAAGTTATCCCCTGCCATGGGCAAATAGTTCGGCTTCGAGTGCGTTGACTAAGGCTTGATGCACTTCGGCCATCGGTTGCGCCGCGTCAATAACGCGGATCCCTCGTTCGTTGTTGGCTATTTCTAGATAGCGCTCACGCGTGCGTTGAAAAAATGCCATCGCTTCTTGCTCTATGCGATCGAGATCGCCGCGCGCGCGGGCACGCTCAAGCCCGATCTCTGGATCAAGGTCGAGTAATAAGGTTAAGTCAGGGGCAAAGTCACCGAGTACTAGTTGTTTCAACGTTTGCAGTTTACTGTCCCCTAATTGCCGTCCGCCCCCCTGATAGGCGCGTGAGGATAAGTCATGCCGGTCGGCAATCACCCATTTGCCAGCCGCAAGGGCCGGGCGGATGACATTATGCACCAGTTGCGCGCGACTCGCGTACATCAGCAGTAATTCTGTTTCGGCGGTCACCTGTTCTTGCCACTGCTTTTTAACTAAGTCACGCAAAGCTTCAGCCAATGGCGTGCCGCCCGGTTCGCGGACCGTTAACGTCGGAATACTCTTGGCCTGCAGATGACTCACTAGGCTGGCAATTGCAGAGCTCTTACCCGCGCCCTCTAGACCTTCAACAACTATAAACTTTCCCTGCATGGGTTATTGGCGCCCTCGTTGATAGCGGTCGACAGCCCGGTTATGCTCGGCCAGTGTTTTCGAGAAAACATGGCCGCCGGTGCCATCGGCAACAAAATAATAATAGTCAGTATTGGCAGGATGCGCCGCGGCGTGCAAACTCGCTAAGCTTGGCATTGCAATAGGCGTCGGCGGTAATCCGTCGATCCGATACGTATTGTAAGCCGTGCTCTCACGCAAGTGTGCGCGGGTTAGATTGCCATCAAAATCGGTGATTCCGTAAATCGTCGTAGGGTCAGATTGTAACCGCATCCCCTGCCGCAAACGATTGACAAACACCGAACTTACAATATCGCGCTCGCCACTCATTCCTGTTTCTTTTTCAATAATCGAAGCCATGATAAGCAACTGATAGGGCTCTGTATAGGGCAAGTTGTCTGCACGTTGCTGCCATACGTCATGCAGGCGCTGCTGCTGAGTTTCATAAGCTGTGCGCAAAATCTCGAGCGTCGAAGTTCCGGCAAAAAAGTGGTAGGTATCAGGCGCTAACAAGCCCTCTAAACGGGTCCAACTGCCACCTTGCGTCACGCGTTCTGCAAGATCGCTCTGCGCTTCTTGCAGCGGCTTTAAATAGCTCTGTTGCTGCAGTACTTCGAGCCATTGCTGCAATGTCTGACCTTCCACCAGTGTCACCGCGAATTGGTGTTGTCGCCCTGCTTGGAGCTGTTGCCAAAGCTGCAACAGATTTTGCCCTTGATGCAGTTCATAAACGCCGGCCTGCAGACGTTGAGGATTTGCCCATAAGCGACTGGCGAAATAGCCGTATTGGCTTGCATAGGGAAGCCACTCGCGTCGCTCAAGTTCTATTAACACTGCCCGTGCATGCATGCCCGACTTAACTTCTAGCAATACTGGCGTGGCGCCAATGACTAAGGGAGTTTTAAGCATTTGATGAGTCCAGTAAGCACCGCCGGCAACCAACACCGAGGCTAGGACCACACTGAGAATTAGGGCGCGGAAGATAAATCGTTTGAACTTTGCCACCACGTTGTTAGCGCCTTTGGAAGTTGGGATTCAGGTAGCTTATGTTCGCCGATTTGCGCTAGTGGACGCAAGCCTAAAACAGTATTACTTACAAAAGCTTGTTGCGCCTGCCCTAATTTGCCCTGGGTGATGCTAACTTCGTGTACTTTCCCTAGCGGCTGTTCAGACAAGATGCGTTGCCGAACAACGCCAGCAATACCTGCATGATCTAAGCGCGGTGTCTGCCATTGCCCGTCAATACGCAGAAACAGATTACTCGAGATAGCTTCGACCACATAGCCCTCGCTATCACAAACCAAAAGCTCATCGACCGCGCGGCGCTGACGTTCTTGCGTTAGCATGACTTGCTCAAGCCGATTCAAGGTCTTTAAACCAGCGAAAAATGATGAACGTGCTAACCTGAGCTCGGCCACTGCACAAACCAGAGCTTGAGTTTGTCGTGGCGGAAGCGCTGCGGCAGTCACATACCAACGCGGCTCGACCTGTTCAGTAAAGCCATAACCACGCGCACCTAAACCACGGGTGACGAGAATCTTGATCACCGCATTCGGCTCGGGGATCGCAGCAAGACATGCGAGGACTTCAGCTTCGCTAGGCAAAGGTATAGCGAGGCGCTCACTGGCCTCACGCAAACGTTGCCAGTGCGCATCCCACCAGCGTAACTGGCCATGCTCGCGGGTTAAGGTGGTAAAATGGCCATCGCCGAACTGTAAGCCACGGTCGAGCTCTGTGCTCGCCAGTTGCTTTCCGTTACACCAGGTCATCGGAGACATTTTTACTTACGCCAGATACAAAAAAGGCGGAATTTTCATTCCGCCCTTTGCAACCGTTTGGCTTAGTCGTTTGCGTGATTAGTCACGTAATCGATAGCCGCTTGCACGGTTTTGATTTTCTCAGCTTCTTCATCTGGAATTTCAGTTTCGAATTCTTCTTCCAGCGCCATCACCAACTCAACAGTATCAAGTGAGTCTGCACCAAGGTCGTTTTCGAAAGAAGCTTCAGGTTTTACTTCTTCTTCTTTAACGCCCAACTGTTCAATGATGATTTTTTTTACGCGTTCTTCAATAGTACTCATTTTTACAATGTCCCTTCATTTAGGTATCGAGTTCAAATTTGCGCTTAGTGTAGTGAATGCGGCGGCATTAATAAAGGAAAAAATCCCCAAATACCGAGAGGTCATACCCCTTCCCGCACTGTTCACTTACATCATCGCGAGACCACCGTTGACATGAATCGTCTCACCGGTAATGTAAGCGGCTCCAGAGGAGGCCAAAAAGACCACCGTCGCAGCAATCTCTTCAGGTTGTCCTAGACGTGCCGCAGGAATATTGGCAAAAATCGCTTGTTTTTGCTCTTCCGTCAAGGCTTTCGTCATATCGGTATCAATAAAACCAGGCGCGACACAGTTGACCGTGATGCCACGGCCAGCAACTTCTTGCGCTAACGCTTTGCTAAAGCCAACTAAACCGGCTTTAGCCGCACAGTAATTAGTCTGTCCAGGGTTACCCGTAGTTCCCACCACTGAGGAAATATTTATGATACGGCCAAAACGACGCTTCATCATACCGCGCATTACCGCTTTACTTAAACGGTAAACGGATTTCAAATTGGTATCGAGCACAGCATCCCAGTCATCATCTTTAAGTCGCATCAGCAGGTTGTCTTTAGTGATCCCCGCATTGTTGATCAGGATATCAAGCTGACCATACTTTTCGTCGATCGCTTTCAAGGTTTCAGTAATGCTGTCTGCATCGGTCACGTCTAAACGACGGCCTTCACCGTGTTCACCTAAATAGGCAGAAATCGCCGCAGCACCATTATCACTGGTTGCGGTGCCTATAACTTTAACGCCTTGGGCGGCAAGTTGTTCAGCAATTGCTTTACCGATACCTCGGCTTGCACCTGTTACTAGAGCAACTTGCCCTTGCATTGTCGTGGTCATGATTTCACCTTTTGTAGACTTTCAACGGTATTGACTGCATCGCTTTGTAAGGACTTATCGATGCGCTTTGTAAGTCCAGTTAGGACTTTACCGGGACCTATTTCATAAAGCTCGGTCACCCCTTGTTGTGCTAGGTACTGAACGGTTTCAGTCCAGCGCACTGGTGAATAAAGCTGGCGTACTAAAGCGTCACGAATGGCATCGGCTTCACGTTCGACGCTAACGTCAACATTATTCACCACCGGCACATTCGGGGTACGCAGAGTAATTTTTCCTAACTCTACGGCGAGCTTTTCGGCAGCAGGCTGCATTAACGCACAATGTGAAGGTACGCTTACCGGTAGTGGTAGCGCACGTTTGGCACCAGCCTCTTTACAGGCTTCTCCGGCACGTTCCACCGCTTCGGCGTGACCAGCAATGACCACCTGCCCGGGTGAGTTAAAGTTAACGGCACTGACCACTTGGTCGCCCGCAGCTGCTGCACAAGCTTCCTCAACCCGCGCGTCATCTAAGCCAATGATGGCTGCCATGGCACCCACGCCCGCAGGAACAGCTTCTTGCATGAGTTCACCGCGCTTTGCGACCAGTTTAATGGCGTCAGTAAACGCCAGTGCGCCACTACAAACCAGTGCTGAATACTCACCTAAACTGTGACCTGCCATCCACTCCGGTGCTGGAACGTCTTGCGCTTCAAGCACACGATAAATTGCCACGCTAGCGGCTAACAACGCCGGTTGCGTGCGGTGCGTTTCATTCAGCTGTTCACTCGGTCCCTGTTGCACTAACTGCCATAAATCATAGCCAAGCGCTTCGCTTGCTTCGGCAAAGGTTTCTTCAATAAGCGGATAGTCGGCAGCGAGGTCCGCCAACATGCCTACCGTTTGAGAACCTTGCCCTGGAAAAACAAATGCCCGCATAGTTAAGTCCTTGCTAATAATTGATAAGTGCTGAACCCCAGGCGAATCCGCCGCCAAAGGCTTCAAGCAGTAAATTCTGGCCGCGTTTGATGCGACCATCACGAATAGCTACATCAAGCGCAATCGGCACCGACGCCGCTGAGGTATTGCCAGTGTCCTCTAATGTCGTAATGACCTGCGCCATTGGCATCTTCAATTTCTTTGCGGTTGCCTTAATAATTCTCAGGTTGGCCTGATGAGGGACCAACCAGTCGAGATCTCCTGCCGACATGTCATTGGCCTTGAGGGTCTCGCTTACAAGTTCACTAAGCTTACTCACCGCGACCTTAAACACCTCATTGCCCTTCATGTACATCCATGCTTCGCTTAGCGCCTCGGCGCTCTCTTCGCTATGGCGTTGCACGTGATTAACCCCGAGTAAATCAGCAAACTCACCGGCACTGTACAGATGCGTCGACAAGATCCCAGGTTCAGAGCTCGCTTGCAACACTGCAGCTCCTGCACCATCACCAAACAAAATAATGGTATTGCGATCATCAGGGCGACACAAGCGTGAGAGCACATCGGTGCCAATCACCAGCACATTTTTATAGGTGCCGCTGCGAATGTATTGGTCGGCAACGCTCATGGCAAATAAAAAACCGGAACATGCTGCAGCTACATCAAAAGCCGGAATGTTTTGTTCGGTAAGTGCGGCCTGTATTTCACAGGCAACACTCGGAAAGGCGCGATCATTAGACGTTGTGGCGACGACAATAAGATCAATGTCTTCTATGGGTAGTGCTGCCGCTTGCAGCGCCTCACGTGCCGCAGCAACCCCCATGGTTACCGCATTCTCACTTGCGCTAGCGATGTGCCGTTGATGTATACCGGTGCGTTCAACAATCCATTCGTGACTGGTATCAACCTGTTGCTCAAGCATAGCATTGGTCAGGCACTGCGCTGGCAAATAGTGCCCAGTCCCTGCAATTCTTGCAAACATAAGAACCTTATTCTTGCTCTAGGAGAACTTTTTCCACCTGATCACGAATGCGTGTCGGGAGGTCCTGTTGCGTTTCTTCCACGGCTTGTTCAATCGCACTTAAGAAAGCCTTCGCATTGGCATCGCCGTGGCTTTTAATAACAACGCCCCGCAATCCTATCAAACTTGCACCGTTATAGTGGTCGGGCTTCAGCCAGTCCCAAGAACGTTGCAAGCGGTTGTAAAAAAGCTTTACAAACCAGCGTGTTATCCAATGTGCATTAATGTTGGCGCGAATATTGTTGAGCAATAGCTCGGCTAAGCCTTCACAACTTTTCAAGGCAATGTTGCCAACAAAGCCATCACAGACGATCACATCCGCTTTATCGGCAAATAAATCATCACCTTCAATAAAGCCAATGTAGTTGATCGAACTTGATTGTTGAAAGAGTTGTGCGGTGGACTTCACGACATCATTGCCTTTGATGTCTTCTTCACCCATGTTCAGCAGCGCAACGCGCGGGTTCTCGATGCCGAGCACCTCACGGGCAGCAACAGCCCCCATAACGCCAAACTGAAATAAAGTATCTGAATCACAAACAGGGTTAGCACCCAGATCGAGTAAAAATGCACTCTTTCCGGAAGCTTGCGGAATCGCCGACATCAGCGCCGGTCGTAACACGCCAGGTAAGGTTTTCAGCGAAAAGTAAGCTTTGGTCATTAACGCGCCGGTATTCCCTGCACTCACACAGGCTGCCGCTTGATCATTCGCGATCAACTCTAACGCCACGCGCATAGATGAATCAGGTTTAGCTCGTAACGAATAGCCCGGCTTATCACTCATGGTGACAGTTTGGCTGGCGTGTTGCAGCGTTACGCGTTGATGCTCGAAGAGTTTCTTTGCTTGTAAGAGAGGTTTGAGCTCGGCTTCATCGCCGACCACAATGAAGTGATGTTGGGGGAATAGTTGTAACGCATCGTGCAATGCGTCAATAACAATAGAGGGGCCATGATCGCCCCCCATTGCATCAAGTACCAGTGTCAGTGCGGCCATTGCCTCACTTCCGAGTCTGGATTACTTGTTTACGACTTTACGGCCTTTATAGAAACCGTCAGCTGTTACGTGGTGACGACGATGCGTTTCACCAGAGGTAGAGTCAACCGACAGTGTAGGGCCGCTCAGTGCATCGTGAGAACGACGCATGTCGCGCTTTGAACGCGTTTTCCGATTCTGTTGTACAGCCATTTTACGCTATCTCCTAAGTTTATTTACGCTTTAACTCTTGCAACACGGCGAAAGGATTTTCCTTATCACCAGGAGCATCATCAATTTTGCCCCACTGCATTGCATTACTATCTACCCGACATTCGCGCTCGTCGTGTTTGACCACTACAGGCATTGCCAATATCAGCTCATCTTCAATAATTCGATGCAGTTGGATCTCACCAAGCTCATCTACTTCAATGGCTTCGTAATCACTCGGCATATCGGTGGCCGTTTGGCGTTTGGTCACTGGAGCATAAACAAAGTTACTCTCCAAATCGACCACCATCGGGTCACCACAGCGCTCGCAAGCGACCGTGACTGAGACCGTGGCGTGCCCTTTCATGTGCTTAATGTTTTGCGCATCTTGATCGAACTCAAGTTCAGCATCGACGTCAGCACAGGGCTCTACCAAAAGCTCTTGTAAACGTGTCATCGATTTACCTGGGACTAAGCCCACGTAACTCAATTGTTTACCGGCACTTTTGACCGGATCGACCGAAATAGGAATACGAACCTTCTGCATAGGGCGCGAATGTTAAAGGATTCAGCGCCCGAAAACAAGTGGTTTTCAGCTTTTTATCAAGGGATTCACGCCCCACTCGCGTAGCATTTCTAGCAGCTTAATGAGCGGTAAACCAATCAAGCTATTTGGGTCGTCGCCATGTAGCCGCTCAAACAAGCTAATCCCTAGTCCCTCACTCTTAAAACTACCTGCGCAATTGAATGGTTGCTCAAGCGCAACGTAGCCTTTGATCTCGTCGTCAGTTAAGTCACGGAAATGCACTTCAAAAGGTTCCACGCAGCTTTGCAAGCGTTGGGTCGCGCTATCGTATACTGCTAGGCCGGTGTAAAAGGTCACCACCTTACCTCGCGCCGCCGTCAACTGCTGAATTGCATTCGCTTCATTGCCTGGTTTACCGAGAATCACGCCGTCGACTACTGCAACTTGATCAGAACCTATTAAGACGTGCGCTGGATACTCTGCCGCCAACGCCTTAGCCTTGGCTATTGCCAAACGCTCAACCAGTTGCGGCGCAGTTTCATTGTCCTGCACGGTTTCATCAGTGTGTGGTGCCGCGCAAATAAAGTCCGGCATCACCTTTTCAAGTAGCATGCGTCGATAAGGTGAAGTCGATGCTAATACGATCTTGGTCAAACCGTCGTCCTCACTTGCTGTTCTTCTAAAAAGGGTAGTAGTTGCGACCAATCGCTTAAGATTTGGCGTGGCTGGTAAGGCATAAGCTGCTCCGCACTATGGGCACCGAAGTCAACGCCTAGCGCATCAACACCTGCCGCTTGCGCCATTTTTAAATCGTGGATTGAGTCGCCAATCATTAATGTCGCCGAGGCCGGAACACCGGTGCTGGCCATAATTTCGTGCAACATATGAGGCTCAGGCTTGGACCGGCTCTCATCGGCACAACGCGTGACTCGAAAGGCATCTTGTAGCTCGCTTTCTAAAAGCACTCGGTCAAGCCCTCGTCGCGCCTTGCCCGTGGCCACCGCGAGTTGATAACCGCGCGCGTTGAGCTCACTTAACAGTGCACGTACGCCAGTGAAAAGCGGCGTCGGTGTTGCATCGAGTTCGACGTATTGATCACGATAGACCTGCAAAAACCTTTCATAATCTGTGGCCGATAGCTTGCCAAAGAGGCGTCCGATAGCAGGCTCCAGACTTAAGCCAATAATGTCACGCACCGCATTGGCTAGTGGCACGGGTAACTGTAATGCCGCAGCGGTTGCCTGCATCGACGACACAATGCGGCCGATGGAGTCCATTAAGGTGCCATCCCAGTCGAAAACAATGAGTTGGTAATCTTTTGCCACTTCGCCTTAACTCCCGATCTTGCGCACTGCTTTTTCGTTAAGGCCCAAGCCTTGCAACGTTTTTTGCAAGGTTCCATCAAGCGGCGCATTAACCGTAATGGTTTTACCGGTCTGTGGATGCTGAAAGCTCAACTGATGCGCATGTAAAAACAAGCGGTTCAGTCCCAGCTCCTGCATCGCACTATCGAACACGCGATCACCATACTTATCATCACAGGCAATGGGATGCCCGGCATGCAGCGCGTGCACACGAATTTGGTGGGTTCGGCCAGTAATAGGTGAGGCTTCAACCAGGCTGCATTGCGCAAACGCGTGCAACACCCTAAACCTAGTTTCTGAAGGTTTGCCTGCCGCATCAACGCGCACAATACGCTCACCGGACTTAAGTGTGTTCTTTTGCAGAGGTGCAGCAATAAGTTTCACATGGGCTTGCCACTGCCCTCGTACCAAAGCTAGATAACGTTTATCCATGGTCTTCGAACGAAGTTGTTCATGTAATGCCCGTAATGCCGAACGCCGCTTAGAAATCAAAATGCAGCCACTGGTTTCGCGGTCAAGTCGATGCACCAGCTCCAAATGCTTAGCTTGCGGACGTAAAGAACGCAGACTTTCGATAAGCCCAAACTGTAATCCCGAACCACCATGTACTGCCAAACCAGCCGGCTTATTGAGCACAATGAGTACATCATCTTCGTAGAGAACTTGCTTATTCAGCGCTTGCACTTGTTCCAAGTTCGCTGATGGCAGAGGGTTCCGTTCGGCCACGCGCACCGGCGGAATGCGCACTTCATCGCCAGCTTGCAAGCGGTAATCGGGTTTCGCTCGTTTTTTATTTACCCGCACTTCACCTTTACGCAAGATGCGATACACCAATGATTTGGGCACGCCTTTCAACTGCGCAAGCAAAAAGTTATCAATGCGCTGTTCGGCGTAATCCACCTCGATGGTCACCAAGCGCACTTTATGTTGGATTGTGTTTTCGGAGGTCTCTTTCATGGCCGCTATATTAACATTTTGATTTTCGCCTGACTGCTCTTTTTGCTTACTTTAATTTAGCTTGTACTGTAGTTGACTTTCGTGGGATAATACGGGTTCCGGAAAAAGCCGCACCGGAGCACAAAAAAGATGAAGCGGTTCGCGAGCTGATAACAGCCTAGTACGCGAGAGAACAAATAAAAATTAGTTGTGGCTTGGCGCAAAGCTATTTATAGCGACACAACCTCCACTTCACGATACGAAGGCACGACAACGTCCTTTGAGATCCTGATGGCATGGAACTGAAACAGACCAAGCCACGTCATGTTAACGCATATTTGCGACAACACGGTACGAACACAAGCGTATTTCGGCTTGGTAACCAATTGCGTACCTCACGTGAGTGTTAAAGAACACCACGGGAGGTGTCATTCTACGCTGCGATAGCGCGATGGCAGTCTACAATTCAATCTCGAAATAGCGACGGCGAAGGCGCCCTCGTACTGTGTTGTGGCACGAAAATAAGAGTCACAACCATGAAAAGAATGTTGATCAACGCAACACAGCAAGAAGAGCTACGTGTTGCATTGGTGGACGGACAACGATTGTACGATTTAGACATCGAAAGTCCTGGCCACGAACAAAAGAAAGCCAATATTTACAAGGGTAAAATTACCCGCATCGAACCAAGTCTAGAAGCTGCATTTGTCGATTACGGCGCTGAGCGTCACGGCTTCTTACCCCTCAAAGAAATCGCTAAAACCTACTTCCCGAAAGGCTACACCTTCTCTGGCCGTCCGAACATCAAAGACGTTGTTTCTGAAGGCCAAGAAGTTATCGTACAAATCGATAAAGAAGAGCGTGGACAAAAAGGTGCAGCACTCACGACTTTTATTTCTTTAGCTGGCAGTTATTTGGTTTTAATGCCGAACAACCCGCGCGCGGGCGGTATTTCACGCCGTATTGAGGGCGATGAACGTACTGAGCTGAAAGATGCAATGCGCGACCTGACATTGCCTGATGGCATGGGTCTGATTGTCCGTACCGCTGGTGTTGGTAAATCGGCTGAAGAACTCGAATGGGATTTAAATGTTCTGGTTCACCACTGGAGCGCAATCGAAAAGGCTGCAGGTGAACGCCCTGCTCCATTCTTGATTCATCAAGAAAGCAATGTGGTCTTCCGTGCCATTCGCGATTATTTGCGTCGTGATATTGGTGAAGTGCTGATCGACAATCCAAAAGTCTTTGAGCAGGTTCGTGATCATGTGACCTTGATTCGCCCAGACTTTGTTAATCGCGTCAAAACCTATCAAGGCGATGTTCCGCTCTTCAATCATTATCAAGTTGAAAGCCAGATTGAATCGGCCTTCCAGCGTGAAGTGCGATTACCTTCAGGTGGGTCCATCGTCATCGACCCAACCGAGGCCTTAACCTCAATCGATATCAACTCCGCACGCGCAACTAAAGGCGGCGATATCGAGGAAACCGCGTTTCAAACTAACCTTGAAGCGGCCGAAGAAATTGCTCGCCAACTGCGTCTGCGCGACGTCGGCGGCCTAGTCGTCATCGACTTTATTGACATGACGCCTGTGAAACACCAGCGTGAAGTTGAAAACCGCTTACGTGATAGCCTCAAGCAGGATCGTGCGCGCATTCAAGTCGCACGCATTTCACGGTTCGGTTTGTTGGAAATGTCACGCCAGCGTTTGCGCCCGTCTCTCGGCGAATCATCCAATCATGTCTGCCCACGCTGTAATGGCCATGGCACGATTCGTTCAGCCGAATCTCTGGCGCTGTCGATTCTGCGCTTAATCGAAGAAGAAGCCCTAAAAGACAATACCATTCAGGTTCAAGCACAGGTTCCAGTAACCGTAGCAACCTATCTATTGAATGAGAAACGTAGCTCAATCAATGAAGTCGAAAAACGTCATTCGGTATCGGTTTTGGTTATTCCTAACCCACATCTCGAGACCCCACACTTTGACGTGAAGCGCTTGCGCAATGACGAAGTGGATGAAGCCAATAGCTTTACCTTGATCGAAAAGCCTGAAGATACTTCGACTGAGGTCGTACTTAATAAAGACAAGCCGAGCTTCGAAGAGCCTGCCCTCAAGGGATTGCAGGCACCTGCTGCACCGGCACCGACCCCTGCCCCGGCGGCAGCGAAAGAGAGTGTCAGCGGTCCCTCTTTATTGCAGCGTCTTGGTAAGTGGTTAAGTTCATTGTTTAGCAGTGACGACGAAGAACAAGACAAGAAAAAACCACAGCAACGTTCATCGCGCGAGCATTCAAACAACCGTCGCGGCGGTCGTAATAATCAGCGTGGTAATAACCGCCGTCGCAATAATCATGGTCAACGTAACCGTGACGACGATAAAAAAGCCGACGATAAAGCGGACAACGCCAAATCACCTGCGCAAGATTCCAGCAATGAAACCAAGCAGGAACGTGGTGGTCAGCGTCGCGGTGGCCGTGGTCGTGGCCGTGGTCGTGGCCGTGGTCGTCAGAATGCGAATACGCAAAAGAACAACGAGCAAGATGCACAGCAGACAGCTCAACAAGACGCCAAAGCCGAAGCGAATACGTCTTCAGCACCAAAAGAATCGAAGCCAAAACCACGTCGTCAACGTCGTAAACTAGAGAAATCGGTTCGCGTCGGCACCGCAGAGAGTTTGGCCGAAGTGTCAGAAAATGCCGCGAAAGCCAAGTCAACGGAGGCTTCGCAGCAACCGACAAAAGCTAAAGCAGAAGCTAAAGATGATTCAGCTAAAGGTGCTGCCAAAGAGGCGCCAGTGCCAGATTTGCAGCTCGATGAGCAAGCCGAGTCGGTACCAGCGAAAGAAGCTGCAGAGACCGCAACGGCTGAAGCTAAAGACAGTAACGATGGCAAAGAAGCTAATGACAAGCGAGAAGGTCGTAATCGCTCGCGTCGAAGCCCTCGCCATCAACGTGCTGCGGGCCAACGTCGCAAAGAAGAGAAAGCAGCAGAAGCGGCAGAAGAAACAACTGATGCCACGCAAAATGCTGATGCGGTACAGACGGAGTTGACCTTAACCGAGCCAACAGAGGACAAGGCGCCACAAGCAGCAGAGCCTGAAGTCACTGCCGAACCCGAGGTAACTGTTGAGCCGGAAGGTGAAAAAGCGCAAGCTGAGGAACCTAAAGCCGAGCAGACAAAAGTCGAAGAAACTACAGTTGAGAAGCCTGCGACCGAAGCGCCGCAAGCGGAAGCAGCACAGGTTTCGGAGCCAGAGGTCAAGGCCACTGAAGCAGAGCCGGCTGTAACCCCAGCTGCGGCAGAATCTGAAGTGGAAAAAACCTCTAAAGCACCTGAGGCGCAAGAAGCTAAGGTCGACGAACGCCGCAGCAAAGTCAAAGGCAAGGTGGTTTCGGCACCAATGGCCAAAGCTACGGCTGTTGCACGCACCGACGCTTATGCCCCACTCACTGTGGCGGATGATAGCCAGCGTGCTGAGATCCAAAAAGCAAGTTGGGTCGCAAGTTTCAGCCAAGCACGCTCGGTGGTTCAATCAGAAATGGCCAAGTGTTCGCCGAACAGCTAAGCCATGCTCATCAGGCGCTAAGAACTGCGCCTGATGCTTTGCCCAGCACAAAAAAGCCGGACAGTGTCGCCACTGCCCGGCTTTCTTTTTAGCTCATAACGAACTTAGTTTAGGTTCTCTTCAAACAGTTTGAAGATCCGACGGTATTCATCCAACCAACTCGACGGTTGACGGAAACCATGCGGCTCCACTGGGAAAATAGCCGTCTCGAAATCTTCTTTTTCGTGTTCAATCAGTCGTTGTACTAAGCGCACGCTGTCTTGGAAGAAGACATTGTCATCCACCATAGGTGAATTGATCAAAAGCGCGTCTTCTAAGCCTTCAGTGAAATAAATTGGCGAACTACGACGATAAGCAATAGGATCATCACTTGGCAAGTTCAGAATATTTGAGGTGTAGCCAGTGTTGTAATGTGCCCAATCAGAAACAGGACGTAACGCAGCACCCGCTTTAAACAAACCAGGCTCTTTGAATAACGCCATGAAGGTCAGGAAGCCACCGTAAGAGCCGCCATAAGTACCCATGCGTTCGGTATCAACATTGGTGTTTTCACCTGCCCACTGAACCACATCAACTAAATCTTCAACCTCTGGTGTTCCCATTTGGCGATACACCGCGGTGCGCCAGTCACGACCATACCCCTTCGAACCACGGTAATCGAGATCGAAAACGACATAGCCCTGCTGGTTCAAGTACGTGTGGAACATGAACTCACGCTGATAGCCAGACCAGCCCGCATGAGCGTTTTGTAGGTAGCCCGCACCATGAATGAACACCACTGCAGGATAAGCCTCGGCACGCTCGGCATCATAACCTTCAGGGTAGTAGACGCGGGTGTAGATCGGCTCATCGACATGGCTTGACGGTACAGGCACGATGTCCGGCACCGTCCAGTCAAAGCCTTGGAATTGCTCTGTCACCGTGTGCGTGAGACGTTGCGCCACCGCTTCACTGCCTAAAGTCGCACTGAAGAGTTCGCTCGGCTGCAAAGCGTTTGAATAATTGAAGAGCACGCGCTCGCGGTCAGGGCTCAAGCTAAACGACTCCACCATGCCATCGAGATCCGTCAGCGTCTCCATCTCACCGTCATCTAAACTTACACGATAAAGTTCATAAATACCTGGATGCTCTTTATTCGCAGTGAAGTAGATGCTATTGGTCACCGCGTCGACAGTAGGATTTTCGGTAACAAACTTACCCTCGGTAAGCTGCTTCTGTGCACCATCGAGTGCTTTGCTGTACAAGTGCGCATAGCCATCTTCTTCGCTTTGGAACCAAATGGTATCGTTGCGCCCTGGCACAAAACCAAATTCATTGTGGGTATAGTTGATCCAGGCGTCATCGTGTAAGCGATGTTGGTTCACCAGTTGTTTGCCCGCAAAATCTACCGAGGCAATCCAGCGGTCTTTGTTGTCCCAAGCCTCTAGCATAACCACTGCATTTGCACCGTTATCTGACCAACGTATCGCGCCACTACGCCAGCCCCAATCTTGCATTAATGTAATCGGACGGGGCTTTTGTTCTGAGCTGTAGGTTTTACCCTCAGCCTCGTAGTTCTCGGCTTTTACGTCGGCCAACACATCTTCGTTCCAACCAGGCAATGTATTGTAGGTGACTTGTGTTTGCTCACCACTAGTCAAGTCGAGTAACAACACCTGATGTTCCACCGGCTCGGCATCAGCGACGCGGCGACGAACAGATTCAGCTTTCACCCGACCATCTTCGGCAACGTAGTTCGGCATAATGTCGCCCTCGTCGCGCCAACTTTGTGGCGTGGTGATAGCAACGACCATTTTGTCCCCCGCCGGCGAGAGACTAGCCGCAACGATTTGCTTATTATCACCTAAATAAAACGGCTGTGGAGCTAATGACGTATTGGCCGCTTGCAGAGCTTCGTCCTGATCAGCTCGCGCTTGGCGACTGCGACGCTCTTGCTGCACAAATTTGATCAGTTCAACCTGCTCTGCAGCAATGAAATCTTTAGGTTCACTCACCGCTTTTGGTTTACTACGCGTGGCCAAAGCAACCAACTGCTCGGTCATGCCAGTTGCCACATCTACAGCAAAAAAGTCATTACCTTCACGAAAGGCAAGGCGTCCATCGGTCAAAAACAGTAATTGCGTTTGCCGCGCTTCGTCACGCGTTAGCTGGCGTGTTTGCTCAGTCGCCAAGTCACGGACAAAGACGTTACCTTCAAAGGTGTAAGCGAGTAAGCTGCGATCGGCATTGTACACGCCATCGTTGTACGCATAGTTATGAAGTTTTTCGAGTGGTACTTTATGTGCTTCTTCACCACCTAAAGGCAAGTGGTACCAGTCACTGACCACGCTGCCTTCACGTTTTTGTTGGTAGAGAACACCACTTCCATCTGCCATCCAGTAGGCAGAACTTGGTGAGCGTGCAACCCAATCTTGATCGGCCATGATTTGCTTGATCGTCAACTCACCTTGCGACGTCTGCGCTTGTTGCGCCGGCGCCTGAAGTTCTAATGTTGTGGCAGTTTGTTGCGCTGGCGCACTCGTCGAGTTCGGTTGTGTTGCTGCACAGGAAGCTGCAACAAATGCAGCTAGCAGCGAAACGGCAAATTTTGTTTTCATGCGATGGTTTCCTGTAGTTAATTCAAGCCCATTAAAGCAAAATGCCCAGCAACTTACGAGCTGGGCATTGAAGGCATGCGATGAAGTTCTAATTTCTTGCGATCAGGCTTCAGCATCCGGTTGTTCATTTGGATGCGCCGCCGCCACGAATGGCAATTCAAGCAAGCGCTCATAAACACCCATCAGCAATGGATAGTCGTCAAGTTTAATGCCAAAGCGTTGCGCACTGTAGACTTGTGGGACCAAGCAAACGTCAGCCAAGCTAAAGGCGTCGCCCACACAGTAGGTGCCAGAAACTTCCTCTAGATTCTTCTCGAACGCAGTAAAGCTCTCGGCAAACCAATGGTCAAGCCAAGCTTGTTTCTGTGCATCACTCACTTCAAGTTCTTTCTTTAAGTACTGCTGCACGCGTAAATTAATAAGTGGCTGCAATTCGCTTGCTAAATCAAGAGCTAATGCACGAATAGCGCCACGTTGTTGCGGCGTGCCCGGCAACAAACTCGGCTCAGGATACTTATCTTCCAGATACTCAATAATGGCCAAGGACTGGTGCAAAATGACTGGCCCATCGACCAAGGTCGGTACCAAGCCATTCGGATTCAATTGCCGGTAAGCGCGCTGATGTTGCTGCCCGCCATCTTTAAGCAAATGCACCGGCAGGTAATTAAAGTCTAACTTTTTAAAGTTAAGCGCAATTCGTGTGCGATAACTGGCGCTCGAGCGCCAGTACCCATAGAGTTCCATAGACTAGACTCCGTAGTAGAAAACGTTACTCAGGCTTATACTGTACGACCTTTTGGTCAATACTGCCAAAAATGCTGCTTCCTTGGGCGTCTTTCATCTCTATTTTAATGGTATCGCCAAACTGCATGAAACCAGTGCTAGGCTTGCCGTCACGAATGGTCTCAATCATCCGAACTTCGGCGATGCAGCTATAGCCAACGCCGCCTTCGCTGATCGCGCTACCGTGATCCGTACCCTGCTTGTTCGAGACAGTTCCCGAACCGATAATGGCACCAGCACTTAAATGGCGGGTCTTCGCGGCATGGGCCACGAGTTGCGCAAAATCAAAGGTCATGTCTTCGCCAGCGTTAGGTTTACCAAAATCAGCACCGTTGTAGACACTTAACAGCGGCAAATGGACTTTATTATCACGCCACGCATCGCCTAATTCATCAGGCGTAACGGCAACTGGTGAGAACGCTGACGATGGTTTGGATTGAAAGAAGCCGAAGCCCTTGCCAAGTTCATTTGGAATCAGTCCACGTAACGAGACATCGTTCACCAACATCAGTAAACGAATATACTGGCCTGCATTATCGGCACTTACACCCATAGGCACATCATCGGTAATCACCGCAACTTCGCCTTCGAAGTCGATGCCCCAAGCGGTGTCGGCCATTTCAATAGCGTCTTTCGGCCCTAAGAAATCATCTGAACCGCCTTGATACATCAGCGGATCCGTCCAGAAACTTGGTGGCATTTCAGCATTGCGAGCACGGCGCACCAGTTCCACGTGGTTCACATAAGCACTACCGTCTGCCCACTGATAAGCGCGCGGCAACGGTGATTCACAGAGACTTTCATCAAATGCTTCAGCATCGCTGATTTCACCGTTATTGAGCGCGGTGTAGGCCTTCTCAAGCTCAGGCGCAATGCCATCCCAGTCATCAAGAACTTCCTGTAAGGTTGCAGCCAATGCTGGAACCGCAACAGCTTTCGTAAGATCACGACTGACCAACATGAGTTGGCCATCGCGTGTACCATTTCGATAGGTTGCAAATTTCATAAATTATTTAGCCTTTTTGTCTTGTTCTTGCCAGCTATAAACATAGTCGGGGTTCTCTACACCCGCACAAGCCTCACCCATTTCGAGTCGATTACGGGTGTCGAGCATCACCGCCACTTCATCAGTGAACTTCTTGCGGTGCTCTAAGCCCGCCTGAAATGCTTTGGGATGAGGACCATGGGTAAAACCCGCTGGATGAAAGGTTACCATGCCTTTATCAATATTATCACGGCTGAAGAAGTCGCCTTCGTGATAGAACAGCACTTCATCGTAGTCATCGTTGTTGTGATAGAAAGGTACTTTCAACGCGCCAGGGTCTGACTCGATTGGGCGCGGTACGAAGGTACAAACGACAAAGCCGTCAGCGACGAAAGTCGTGTGCGCTGAAGGTGGTAAATGATAGCGATGACTCATCAATGGGCGAATATCCCGCCAATTGATCCGTACCGGTGCCAAATCACCATGCCAGCCCACCGCATCAAGCGGGTTAAACGGATAGGTAATCACCGACACTTTGCCATGGCGTTTGACTTCGACCCGCCACTCTTCTTCGCTGTATTGCGCTTTGAACGCATCATCAATGTCAGGAGTATCCAAACACGCCGGATCAAAGATTGCATGATTGCCCACCAAGCCTTTCTCTGGGAGCTGGTAGGCACTATTGGTGGCTTCAATCATGACAATCTGCAGCGGCTCGAGCGGCTCTAAACGCCATGAAGTCGAGCGTGGAATACTAAAGTAGTCACCCTTTTCTAGGGTAATATGCCCATAATCACAATACAGCTCGGTGCGCCCTTCATGGATGAACAACAGCTCATCACCATCGGCATTGCGCACTAAAAAGTCCATTTTTTCACTGCAGTGCCAAATGCGGAATTTACATTGTGCATTGTGCAGTAACAGGGGCACTTGCCACGGCGAACCCGTGGCAACATTGTCCAATTTGTTAAAGTCGAAGTTGCGCGGGCGTAACTCCCCTTCCCACTCGCTCCAACCCGTGGGGGCATGGCGATGATGAAAATGCGTAGCCGGGCCGAAGAAACCACTACGCCCGACTTCACGTTCATAGATCGCCTGTTCCGGGAAGTCCGCGTGCGCCTGTTTAGAGCTCACGCCGACTTGCTTCGGAAAGCTGATCCATTTACGCATCGCTTAACACTCCTCGACGAATTTGGTCTTCTTCGATGGATTCAAACAGTGCTTTAAAGTTACCTTCACCAAAGCCTTCGTTACCCTTACGCTGGATAATTTCGAAGAACACCGGACCGATGACGGTTTGGGTAAAAATTTGCAGCAAAATACCGTCTTTCATCGGCGCACCGTCGATAAGGATCTGCAGTTCACGCAGCTCATCAACATTCTCATCGTGGCCTTCAACACGTTCGTTAATTTTCTCGTAATAGGTATCCGGCGTTGGCATAAAGTCCATACCAATTTTGCGCAAGTCGCGCACCGTTTGATAAATATTGTCTGAGGTTAAGGCAATGTGCTGAATACCTTCGCCCTTGTATTCACGCAAGTATTCTTCGATTTGCGATTTATCATCGTGTGATTCGTTAATCGGAATACGGATCTTGCCACAAGGCGCGGTCATTGCGCGGCTAAGCAATCCCGTGAGTTTACCTTCGATATCGAAGTAACGGATCTCACGGAAGTTACCGATACGCTCGTAGAAACCAGCCCAAGTATCCATATTGCCACGGAATACATTGTGCGTAAGGTGGTCGACTTCATACAAACCGGCTGCGTGCTCACGCATTTTTTCTTGCCAGTTGTCGTAAAAATCGAAGTCATCCGCATAGACGCCTTGGCCTTCGTAGTTATCGATGAAATACAACACACTTTCACCAATCCCGTAAACGGCAGGAAAATCAGCTTCGTTCGCGCCGACTTGGCGTTGAAAAGGTTTAGCACCATTTTCAACGGCATGTTCAAAAGCGTGCTGTGCATCCTTTACGCGCCACGCCATGCCACACACACTTGGTCCATGATCTTTGGCAAAAGCTTCCGCTTGACCGCCAGTTTCGGCGTTAACGATAAAGTTAATATCATTCTGTTTGTATAACCAAGCTTCTTTCGTTTTGTGCTTCGCCACTTCAGTGAAGCCAAGCTTATCAAACAAGTCTTTAAGTGCGGCAATGCCTTCAGCATTTGGCGCTGTGTATTCAACGAACTCAAAACCGTTGGTTTGTAGTGGATTATAATTAATATCAGTCATTCTGTAGTCCTCGTACTTGCTGCGCGTTTTTGCAGACGAACGCAGTGCATGGTTTTTAGTACTTAAGTTCTACTATGGGAATACAGGAAGTGCCAGCAAGGCTCTGCAGATAATGGCTTGGACCCGACCCGCCCTTTTTGTAAAGGTTTTGATACAGATCAGCAATTCTGCGGAAAGCTTGCACAAATGGGCTGTTGCAGTGTAGCTAAACACGTACATTTGCCCATTTGCGCCGTCAATTTATCTTTACTTAGCGGGTTTGCTCGACTTGCGGCGCTGCTTGCCAATACCGTAATCGCGCAGTTTATTCGCCACCGCAGTGTGCGACAGCCCCAGCTTTTTCGCCAATTGACGAGTACTTGGATAACTGGGGTACAAACGCCGCAAAATAGTGGCTTCGAACTTTTTCACGGCTTCATCCAAACTGCCTTCTTCTAGGTCGACGGCGACATTTTCCTGCAAGCCAATCGCTTCGGGTAAGTGCAGACCTTCAGCAGTCAAACGTTCGCCTTCTAGCATGGACACTGAGCGAAACAAAACATTCTCAAGCTGGCGCACATTCCCGGGCCATTGGTAACGCTGCAGCAGTTCACGGCAATCCGGCGTCAACAACACCAAACTACGGCCTAAGCGTTGGCAAGCTTGCAAGGTAAAGTGATCAGCAAGTAACGGAATATCGGTTTTACGGTCACGTAATGGTGGTAATGATAACGTCAGCACATTCAAGCGGTAATAAAGATCTTCGCGAAAGCCGCCGGATTCGACGCGTTCGAGTAAGTCATCACGTGCTGAACAGATGATCCGAACATCTACAGTGACTTCTGCTTCTTCACCTATGCGTCTAAATTTACCGTCCTGAATAAAGCGTAAGAGCTTAGCTTGTAGTCCATTCGACATTTCGCCGACGGCATCCAGCAATACCGTGCCGCCATTAGCCTGTTCGAAAATGCCTTTTTTCGCTTCGGTATGGGGGCCCAAGCTTCCCTTGCCATGCCCAAACAGTTCACTCTCAGCAACGTTGTCAGGCAAAGCTGCGCAATTGACGGCTAAAAACGGCTGTTCCGCACGCGGGCTAGCTTGGTGACAAGCGCGAGCCAAGAGTTCCTTGCCCACACCGGTTTCACCTTGAATTAACAGCGGGACATTGAGCTCAGCCATGCGTCGCGCTTCTTTGATGAGCTTGCGCATACTCGGGTGTTCACCCAATAACTGATGGAATGCATCATGTTGGCCGGTGCGCTGCCACTGTTGGCTTAACGGTTGCGGTTTACAGGTTAATACGGCACCGGCAAAACTGGTCGCTCCATGCTCATCTTTGACCCATATTGGCATCAGTTCAGCAAAATATTTGGCGCCGTTGACGGTCACTTGCGTGGTGTGCGGCTCCGTTGGCTCGCGTTCGAGCCAGCGCTGCACGTTAAACCCACTCAACCATTGCGCAATGGGCGTACCGGGTAAATGTTGACGGGTGTCGGAGAGCAATAACACAGCGGCATCGTTGGCGATATCGATGGAGCCCTTGGCATCTACCGACAAAACCGGATCAGGTAGTTTATTGAGCAGCAGGCTGAATTCAAAGTGCTCGCGCTCTGAAGGCATGAAGGCAACGGTTTTGACGTCCTTCACATTAGGGATGCGCCGAATTTCTGGCATTAAATGCTGAAAGTCTTTGAACTCTAACTCAGGAAAGTTCAAATAGATTTTGCCTTTCGGGTCGACTTCAATACCACGTAAATCGATTTCGCGATCACGCAAAATCTGCAGTACATCTTGGCATAAGCCTAAACGATCATCACAGGTAATCTCGAGACGCATTGCTACTTCTTGTTGAAACGGAAAATGTAAACAATAGTATACATAAAAAAGCCTCTACCCGTCACCAAGTAGAGGCGCTTTAATTCGGTTTTCGCGACTAACGGTACTTATTCAGCGTCAAGCACAGCGTCGGTGCGCGCAGCCATAATAAAGTCGTTCTTATGTAGACCGTTAATCGCGTGCGTCCACCAAGTTACGGTAACTTTACCCCACTCGGTTACGAGCGTTGGGTGATGGAATTCAGCTTCGGCGATGTCGCCAACGCGATTGGTGAAGGCTAAGGCTTGTTTGAAGTTTTTAAACTTAAACTCACGCTCGAGCTGCATCACACCGTCGCGCGCTACCGGCGTCCACTCAGGGATCTCGCGCATTAACTCCGCCAGCTCATCATCGCTCACTTTTGGCGCATCTGCATTACAAGCTTCACATTTTTGTTGTTTCAAATCAGACATTTCTGACTCCACATTGTCTTTGAAAGAATTCGTGTCTTAAGCCGCGTCTTTGGGCGGGAACTTGGGCTCGAACAGCCCTAACTCCATAGCTTCATGGACTAACGCCATGATATCGAGATCAGCAATTTCAAATAGCTGCTCCGTCGACTCTATAGTGTAGTAAATGGGTTGCATGATATCGATACGATAAGGCGTCCGTAGTGCATCTAGCGGCACTAACGGCTTACGCTCAGGTTTGTCACTATGGATCGCATACTCGGTCTCACCCGGTGACGACAATATACCACCACCATAAATGCGCAAACCATCCGGGGTATTCAACAATCCGAACTCCACGGTAAACCAATACAGGCGCGCTAAGTAAACACGCTCTTTAGGCGTGGCATTGAGACCTAACTTGCCATACTGATGGGTAAAGTGGGCAAAAGCTGGATTGGTCAGCAGCGGACAATGGCCGAAGATTTCATGAAAAATATCCGGTTCTTGTAAATAATCAAACTCTTCGCGAGTGCGAATAAAGGTCGCTACTGGAAACTGTTTATTGGCGAGCAGTCGAAAAAACTCATCAAACGGAATAAGCGCGGGCACTTGAGCCACTTGCCAACCCGTCGTCGCCTCTAACACTTGATTGATTTCATGCAACTGTGGCACACGGTCTTGCGGTAAATCCAGCAGTTCTAGACCATGCATGTATTCGTCGCAGGCCTTACCTGGAATATGTTTCAACTGGCGAGCAACCAAATCGCGCCATACTGCGTTATCTTCGTCACTCCAGTCGATAATACCGTTTTCGTCTGGCTGGCGTGAAACGTATTGGCTTTGTTTACCCATAAGTCAAAGGTTCCCCTTGCTGTTCTGTGTGTTCTGATGTTGTTATGTGTTTTGCTTTTGCAAAAGCTTGTTCTAAGTCCGCAATAATATCTTCTACCGCTTCCAAGCCTACGGAAATTCGTACCAAGGTATCACTGATACCGGCTTTGGCCCTCGCCTCAGGCGTATACGGCGAATGCGTCATTGACGCTGGGTGCTGAATCAGTGTCTCAGCATCACCAAGGCTTACGGCGATAGTGATAAGCTCAAGGCTATCGAGAACCTTGCGCGCAGTATCAATGTCGCCGGCAATCTCAAATGCAATCACCGCGCCGGGGCCATGCATTTGCGTTCCCATTAGCTTTTGCGCTGGATGGTCGGCAAGCCCAGGATAATAGAGGCTACGCACTTGTGAGTGTTGTTGTAAGTACTCAGCCACGCGCATGGCGTTACGACAGTGTCTTTCCATACGTACATCGAGCGTTTTAAGACCACGTAAAATAAGCCAAGCGTCATGAGGACTCATGGTCGCCCCCATGTCTTTTAGCGTCGTCATTTTAATCAGTTCAATATCTTCAGCACTGCCACAAATCAAGCCAGAGACGACATCTCCGTGGCCATTCAAATATTTTGTCGCACTGTGGATGACGATATCGGCGCCCTGCTCAAGTGGGCGCTGTAGTAAAGGCGTCATGAAGGTATTGTCGACAATGACTCGGGCTTGCTGGCGATGCGCAATGGCACTCACAGCAGCAATATCGATGACTTTCAAATGTGGATTTGCGGGCGTTTCGACAAACACCATTTTGGTATTCGGCCGCATCGCTTGCGCAACGTTACTGGCATCGGTCATGTCGACAAAATCAACACTGATACCGAACTTAGCGAATAAATGCGAGAACAAGGCAAAACTACAGCCGTAGATTGCATCAGCGACGACAACATGGTCGCCCTGTTCTAAGAATGCGAGCATGGCCGCTGATACAGCGCCCATTCCAGTGGCACAAGCAGCGCCTGCCGGATAGCCTTCAAGCTGAGCGATACGCGCTTCGAGCTCGTCGGTAGTTGGATTCCCTAGACGTGAATAAATATAGCCCGCTTCTTCGCCAGCAAAACGCGCTGAGCCTTGCGCCGTATTCGCAAATGCGAACGTCGCGGTCTGATAAAGCGGTGCAACCAAGGCGCCATGTTCATCCGGTTTCTTTCCACCATGGATGGTCATAGTCGCTGGCTGCCATTGCGATTTGTCGTTATGGTTATTGCGCATTGGCAGATTTTCCTCCTCTCGTCGAGCACTTTGTCGACAATGCAAGAGTGCATGCTGCCCATGCGCAACGCAACTTGTCAGGCTGACGAAGTTGCGCTGCGGGTGTAACGCAAATTTTCCACTTGCGTATTGAGCTGGATCAATTTAAAGGTTTTTCAGCTCGCGATCGACTTGATAGGCGTTTGATGTCACGTAACGTTCCATCGCTTGTAAACGTGTTTCTAATTCACGATACTCGTCGTCAATGTCGTGAAACGCGCGGCGCGGTGGCTCACCGGCTTGATACACCCGCGTTTTCACACCGACAGATTTATGAGCATCCGTAGGCTGCGGCGCAGGTTTCTCGTCGAGTATCATCCAGGCGGCAATATAGAGAATCACTACGAAGCCATGCCCAAAGATAACCGCGGTGACGACAATAATCCGCACTAACCAAGCTTCAATATTAAAGTAGTTAGCGATTCCGGCGCACACGCCGGCAACTTTGGCATTGGCTTTGTCGCGCAACAATTGTTTGCGCGGTTTCTTGTCGTTGTCATAACTCATTTGCGTTCTCTCCATGTTGGAGCGTCGGCATCAAGAATTGACTCTAGCGTCTTGATGCGCTCACGCATCTGTTCTGCTTTGTGCGCTAACTGTTGCAAGTCTTGGATCTCTTCCTGCGACAGTCCCTGACTGATTTTCTTTTTACTGCGGTAGTGCATGATGACCCAAATAGGCGCCACGAAAATCATGAACAATATCAGCGGCACTGCAATCATCGGTACAAGTACATCGGCCATAATAAAGGTTCCCTATACTCACTTCTTGTTCGCTTCATGGCTGGCTTGCACCCGCGAATCGCGGGTGTGCCCAGTCACGAATCACTTACTCAGCTTTTTTGTCTTTTTTCACGCGAGCTTTCATTGCTTCGAGCTCGTCAGAAATTTGGTCTTCGCCTTCAAGCTCAGCGAATTCATCGCGTAAACTCTTTTTACCCATATCATAGGCTTCGACCTGAGACTCTAAGTCATCAATTTTAGACTCATAGCGCTCGAAACGTAGCATCGCATCGTCAATTTTTCCGCTATCAATGCTTTTCTTCACTTCTAAGCGGCTGCTCACCGCACGTTGACGCATGATAATGGTTTTCTGACGTGCTTTGGCGTCAGCAAGCTTCTCTTGCAACTGGCCAACTTCTTCATTGAGCTTATTCAAGTGCTCATTGATACGCTCGATGTCACTTTCTAAACTGGTGACGGCATCGTTAGCTTTACGTTTCTCGACTAAGGCTAAGCGCGCGAGATCATCACGGTCTTTGCTCAAGGCAAGTTCCGCTTTCTTTTCCCACTCAGCTTGCTCAGTTTTAAAACGAGCCATTTGACGTTCTGTGTCTTTTTTCTCGGCAATTAAGCGCGCTGATGTAGAGCGTACTTCTACCAAGGTGTCTTCCATTTCTTGAATAATCAAACGAACCATTTTTTCTGGATCTTCTGCTTTGTCCAAAATGGCGTTGATGTTCGAATTTACGATATCAGTAAAACGTGAAAAGATACCCATGTTCGTGTCCTCATCTTGTGATTCGAAACTGTTACTTTACGGTCGCTAAATACAATGCAGGTACCGTGCCAACTTTTTCAAACCGCATTAATTGCCTGATTTTTAGCTATTTATCCACTTAAAGCAAATTTTTGTTTGACCCCTAGGCGTTATCAAATACACTAATAATTAGTCAATTTTGCCACCATGCCGTCCACCAACGTACAACAACATTAATAAAGGGGCATTTCATGCGGCGCTCAAGAGAAGCGGATAATCTTATCGGCGAGGCCAACAGCTTTCTAGCCGTGTTAGAGCAGGTTTCGCAAATTGCTCCACTGAACAAACCTGTGCTTATTATTGGTGAACGCGGAACCGGTAAAGAATTGATCGCTGCACGCCTTCACTTTTTATCTGAGCGCTGGGAACAAAACTACGTCAAGCTTAACTGTGCTGCCTTAAGCGAAAGCCTATTGGAAAGCGAGCTCTTTGGCCACGAAGCAGGTGCTTTTACCGGTGCGCAAAAGCGCCACGAGGGACGCTTCGAACGTGCTGACCAAGGCACCTTATTTCTCGATGAACTCGCCAATACCTCTGCTCTAGTACAAGAAAAGATTTTACGCGTCATCGAATATGGCGAATTTGAACGTGTTGGCGGTAGTAGAACGGTGAGTACCGATGTACGTCTAATCGCTGCGACCAACGAAGACCTGCCTACCCTAGCTGACCAAGGCCAGTTCCGTGCTGACTTACTCGACCGTTTAGCCTTTGATGTCATTACCTTGCCACCGTTGCGTGAACGCCGTGAAGACATCTTGGTTTTGGCCGAACATTTTGCCATTCAAATGGCGCGTGAGTTAGCCTTTGAGTTGTTTAGCGGTTTTACCGAGCGCGCTAAGAAGACGCTACTCGACTATCACTGGCCCGGTAATATCCGTGAATTGAAGAACGTTGTGGAACGCTCTGTTTACCGTTTGGGTAGCGGCGCCGTGCCGCTTGATGACATTATTATTGACCCATTTGCGAGTCCTTGGCGGCCGCAGGCCGCCGCTCACCGCGGCACGACTGAGTCGTCGTCTGCCAAAGCCTTATCAGCGGCTTCTACAGCGGAGCCAGCAGCAACGCAGGACTCGAATAAGCAGCCCGCTAAAGCAGTCGACTTCGGCCAAGGCCCGATAGAATTTAAAGATACCGTCGCCGATTTCGAAATGGACGTTTTACAAGCGGCGTTAAGCCATGCACAATTCAATCAGAAGAAAACTGCGGAATTGCTTGGCCTCACCTATCATCAATTACGTGGTTACCTAAAAAAATATTCTTTATTAGACGGGTCAGCGAATTAAATGCGCTTTGCGAAATTCGGAATTGTAGTGCCTTTAGCAACAGTATCGGCGTTACTCAGTGGGTGTAGTCCTGCTGCGCACAACGTTGCTCCACTGCAAGAAGGAATTGTGTACTGTTCCGAAGGCAACCCTGAGAGTTTTAATCCACAACTCGGCACCTCTGGCACCACTATTGATGCAAGTTCCGCGCAACTTTATGACCGTTTAATTGACTACGACGAAGATCGACAGGCGTTTGTTCCGGCATTAGCCACCTCTTGGCAGGCTTTGAATGACGGGACGCGCTACCGTTTTACCCTGCGCGATAACGTAAAATTTCACGACACACTCTGGTTCACACCTAGCCGCACGTTTAATGCTGACGATGTGGTCTTTTCTTTTCGCCGCTGGATGCACAGTGATCATCCCTACCACGAGGTGAATGGGGGGAGTTACCCATTTTTTACCGCCAGTGGCTTAAATAAACTCATTGAGTCCGTTCGCGCTGTTGATGAACACACGGTGGAATTTGAACTCTCCCGCAGCGATAGCTCCTTTTTAGCCAATCTCGCTACCGATTTCGCGATTATTTTATCAGCGGAATATGGCGCAGATCTTTTAGCTCAAGGTACCCCCGAGCTTTTTGACAAGCGCCCGATAGGAACTGGGCCGTTCGTATTTGAGGACTTTCGTAAAGACCTCATCATCCGTTACAACCGCCATGAGGATTATTGGCGTGAACCGGCGCGAATAAAGCAACTTGTTTATTCCATTACGCAAAGTGCGAATAAGCGCATGTTAAAACTGTTAACCGGTGAGTGTGATGTTATTCCCTATCCTTTAGTCGAAGAGCTAGCGCTCCTAGACACCGGCGACGAAATTAAAATCACCAGTACCGTCAACCCAAATATTTCGTTTTGGGCCTTCAATACCGAACACCCGCCCTTCGACAATGTGTTAGTCCGGCGAGCCCTTGCACAAGCCATTAACCGCCCTGCCATTATTCAAACGGTTTATAACGGCAACGCACGCCTTGCGACCGGCATTTTGCCAGAAACTTCGTGGGCCTATAGTCCGGTGGACCTGACCTATGGCTACAATCCTGAGCGGGCGCGAGAACTTCTCACTGAAGCCGGTTACCCGAATGGCTTTAGTTTTGATATCTGGGCCATGCCGGTGCAAAGGGCCTACAATCCTAATGCACAGAAAATGGCCGAATTGATTCAAGCGGATCTTGCCCAGATTGGCGTACAAGCCAATATCGTTTCTTACGAATGGAACGCTTTCCGGCGCCGCTTGGCGCGTGATGAACACGACAGCGTGTTGATTGGCTGGATCGCCGACAATGCTGACCCAGATAACTTTTTCCGCCCGCTGTTGAGCTGTGCTGCATTAAACGTTGGTACCAACCGTGCCAATTGGTGCGACCCTGCTTTTGATGAGCTGCTGCTCGAGGCGATCACCATGGATACCATTGAACAGCGCAAAGGTCTGTACCATGAGGCCGAGAACTGGATGTACCGTCAAGTGCCGCTGGTACCCATCGCCAATTCCATGCGTTTTCAGGCGTTCCGTAGTGACATTCAAGGTGTCGAAGTCCCTGCCTACGGCGGTCTAAGCTTCCGCCACGCGTATCGTCAGAGCATGTCGGAGCAGACTAATGGCGAGGCGCAACCATGATCCGTTACACCCTACGTCGTCTTGTCCTCCTGCTTGTCACTTTGTGGCTGCTCACCTTATTTTTATTCGCGCTGAATTACTTCTTCCCGGGCGATGCGTTAACCAATATGACTGGCGTGCGTGCCAGTGATGCACTTGTTTACCAGCGTCTCGTCGTGGAACGCGGCTTTGATGGCTCTATTTTCTCGCAATACTTAGCTTTTTTGGGGCATTTCATTGCTGGGGACTGGGGACAATCTTTGTCGACTCAGCGCGATGTCTTCGCCGACTTATTGCCGCTCCTCGGCGCCACACTAGAACTTAGTGTGCTAGCGATGATCGTCGCCATGGCCATTGGCGCACCGCTGGGCTTATATGCCGCAGGGCAACAACGCGGTAGCATGGATCGCGTCGTGATGGGCGTATCGCTCAGTGCCTACTCGATTCCGGTATTCTGGCTCGCCCAGCTCTTTATTTTATTTTTTGCCGTTAAATTAGGTTGGACGCCGATTTCTGGACAAGTGAATCCACTCTTTGATATTGATGTTGCAAGTGGCGCCATCCTCCTTGATATCGCCATGAGTGACTCACCTTACAAAGCCTCGGCGCTGGCAGATGCGATCAATCACCTGTGGCTTCCCGTCATTGTGTTAGCAATCATGCCAGCAACCATGCTGATGCGTATTACCCGTAATAGTATGCTTGAGGTCTTACAACAGAACTTTATTCGCTCGGCACGGGCCCGCGGTCTGACCGAAACACGTATACTTCTGCGTCACGCCCTTCCTAATGCGATGCAACCCGTGGTTCGCCAACTCGGTCTAATGTTTAGTATTTTGATGAGTAACATCATTGTCACTGAAGTCATTTTCAACTGGCCTGGGGTCGGCAGTTGGCTGGTAAAAAGTATCTATGAACGTGACTACCCGGTCATGCAAGGTGGCCTATTTACGATTGCCGCATTGATTCTTCTGGTCAATGTTGCCGTCGAACTTTTCCACGCTTGGCGCTACCCACAAGTGCGTAAGGAACTCTATGCCGAACGCTAACATCTACTTTCAGCAACGCGAGCCATCGCCGTTACGGCAGCTATGGCTGCACGTAAACAGCAATCCGTTTGCGGTTGCAGCGTTCTACTTTTTAAGCTTGGCCCTGCTGGTCATGCTGCTATCCGCGTGGATCACCCCCTACAGTCCTGATACACAATTTGCTGATGCCATTTTACAGCCGCCGAGCTGGGACGAAGCCGGTGAAATCCGTTACCTATTTGGTACCGATGATTTGGGCCGTGACATCCTGTCGCGCATCATTACCGGTTCGGTCTATAGTCTTGGTTACCCGTTGATTGCGGTGATCATTGCCGCAGTTATTGGAATAAGCATTGGCGCTTGGGCGGGCATGTCGCGTGGCGTGCAATCGTCGACCTTAAATCATTTGCTCGACGTTATTTTGTCAATCCCCTCGTTGCTCCTCGCCTTGGTGATCATTGCCATGCTTGGCCCATCTTTGGTCAACGTCATGTTTGCCATAACCTTGGTACTGATACCGCAGTTTATTCATGCGGTACACAATGCGATTTATGACGAGCGCTATAAAGAATATGTGACCGCCTCGCGCCTGAATGGCGTGACCCGCTGGTACATGCTAACGCGGGTTATTTTCCCCAATGTCACTAGTGTGTTGGTCATGCAAACGACGTTCGCACTGTCCACCGCTATTCTCGATATTGCCGCTTTAGGTTTCCTTGGGCTCGGTGTTCAAGCTCCTGCGCCCGAGTGGGGCACCATGCTCGCGCGTAGTCTTGATCAAGTTTACGTATCCCCTTGGATGATGGTGCTACCTGGTTTAGCCTTGTTCTTAACCATATTGTCTATTAACGTGCTAGGTGACAGTATCCGCGCAGCAATCGCTGAACGAGTGAGAAATTCATGAGTGCCATCTTAGACATTCGTAATTTGTCGATAGAACTGGAAACCGATAACGGCCCAGTACGGGTGCTCGATCGTTTTAACTTGCAACTCGCTGAAGGTGAAATTCACACCCTGGTAGGCGAGTCGGGTTCGGGTAAAAGTCTATTGGCCAAGGCGATTTTGGGTTTTATTAATCCGCGTTGGAAGATCACCGCCGACCGCTTATGGTGGCGTCACTACGATTTATTGGCACTCAATGCCGCCCAACGACGAATTGTTACGGGTCGCGATATGGCGATGATATTCCAAGACCCTAGCAGTTACCTCGACCCCAATGACAAAGTTGGCGCCCAGCTCCGCGAGAGTATTCCTAGCGGTGAGTTAAGTGGTGTCTATTTGAAGCGTCGCGCCGATCGACAAACCCGAGCTGAACGCTTATTACATCGCGTCGGTATTAAAGACACTGCAGATGTGATGGAGCGCTACCCTCATGAGCTATCCGAGGGGCTCGCGCAAAAGGTTAGTATTGCTATGGCCATTGCGCATAACCCTAAACTGCTCATTGCGGATGAGCCTACCACGGCTATGGAACCCAGTACCCGTGGGCAAATTTATCGCCTTCTCGCCAAATTAAGTGCTGGGCAAGGCATGTCGATTCTAATGATTACCCAAGACTTGACGGCTGTTGTTCCAGAAAGTCAGCGCATAAGTCTGATTTACTGCGGGCAATTGATGGAAACAGGGCCAACCGAAACGGTAATGATGAAGCCCTATCATCCCTATACGGATGCCATGCTTAGTATGAGTTTGTCGGACCAAGATATTGCTCCAAAAACGCGCTTACCGACACTCTCAGGTGCAATCCCTACCTTGCAACACATGCCTATTGGTTGTCGCTTGGGTCCGCGGTGTCCATACGCACGTCGCGCTTGCATCCATCAACCGGCCCTCACCAAACAGCAGCAGGTGCAGTTTGCCTGCCACTATCCGTTGCATAAGGATAGCGAGCATGAGTAATTTATTAGATGTGCAAGACATTCGGAAGTACTACGTTCATAAAGATGGCTGGATGCCGGGCAAGCGAGTCTGTGCGCTAGAACCCTTAAGCTTTAGTTTAGAACGCGGTGAAACCTTGGCCATTATGGGTGAAACAGGCTCTGGCAAATCGACCATTGCTAAACTCATCGCTGGCGCTGAACGCCCTTCGGGTGGTGAGATTTTTCTCAATGGCCAAGCCATGTCAAGTATGACGGACCAGCAGCGCTGCCGCCATGTGCGCATGATTTTCCAAGACAGTTTGCGTTCGTTAAACCCGCAAATTACCGTAGGCAAACAACTGTGCGAGCCGTTGATATTCAACACGCAAATGAATCATGAAGAGCAGAAGCAAAGGGTTCATGAAGTCTTGCGCAAGGTCGGCCTTCTTCCTGACCATTATCATTTTTACCCACATATGCTTGCCAGTGGCCAACAACAACGGGTGTGTATTGCCCGAGCGATCGTACTAGAGCCGCAAATTGTCGTCGCTGACGAGGCCTTCGTCGCACTCGACCCATCAATTAGAGCTCAAATCATTAATCTTATACTTGATCTACAGGAAGATATGGGTATTTCATTCATTTTCGTCTCACATTCGGCGGAGATCGTGAAACATGTTTCAGACAAGATCTTAATAATGCATCGTGGTAAAATGATTGAGTTTGGAACAACCAAGGCACTGATAAATCATCCTGAAGAGCAACTGACCAAAACGCTGTTGCATTCAGAACATAAGTATAAAGTGCCGTTACATTCAACAACGAAGGAGTAAAGCTTTGGAAACAGGTACGCTGATATCATTAGCGCTCTATTTCATAGTCATGCTGGGGATTGGTCTGTACGCTTATAAAAAATCGACCGATGACGTGTCAGGTTACATGCTCGGTGGACGTAAGCTGGGACCAGGTGTAACAGCCTTATCGGCCGGTGCATCGGACATGAGCGGGTGGATGCTTATGGGCTTACCCGGTGCGATTTATGTTTCGGGTGTCTCGCAACTTTGGATCGCAGTGGGTTTGGTCGTAGGTGCCTACCTCAACTACATTATCGTTGCGCCGCGTTTACGCATGTACACTGAGGTTGCAAACGATTCGATTACCATCCCTGATTATTTTGCCAACCGTTTCGACGATAAAGCGCGCTTATTGCGAGTCTTTTCGTCGGTGGTGATCATTATCTTCTTCACCCTCTACACCTCGGCAAGTCTGGTGGCAGGCGGTAAGCTTTTTGCCAGTTCAGCCTTCGGCTTAGACTACAGCCTAGGCTTGTGGGTGACCGCAGGTGTGGTCTGTGCCTATACCCTTTTCGGTGGCTTCTTGGCGGTCAGTATGACTGACTTTGTGCAAGGCTGTATTATGTTTGTGGCCTTGGTTTTAGTACCCATTGTGGCCATTTTTGATCTAGGTGGTATGGCTTCGGTAACCGAGCAAGTGCGTTCGATTAATCCGGACTTCTTGGATTACTTCCGTGATGGTTCGATTGCTGACTCAACCGCCAATCAATTGTCTTTCCTCGGCATAATCTCGTTACTTGCCTGGGGTCTAGGTTACTTTGGACAACCGCACATCATCGTACGCTTTATGGCGATTCGTTCGGTTAAAGATATCAAGGCCGCCCGTCGCATTGGTATTTCCTGGATGACGGTGTCAATCATCGGCGCCATGGTCACCGGTTTCGTCGGTATCGCTTATGTGACTGAAACCCAAATGACCCTGAAGGACCCAGAGACGATTTTCATTATCTTCTCGCAGTTCTTGTTCCATCCACTAATCGCAGGCTTCCTGTTAGCGGCAATCTTAGCAGCCATCATGAGTACCATCTCATCGCAGTTACTCGTAACTTCTAGCTCGCTGACCGAAGACTTTTATAAAGCCTTCTTACGCCGTGACGCTAGCGATAAAGAGTTGGTCTTGGTCGGACGTATTTCAGTCCTCATCGTATCACTCGTCGCTATCGCTTTAGCTTGGAACCCGGAAAACACTATTCTTGGCCTTGTTGCTAATGCGTGGGCTGGTTTCGGTGCCGCCTTTGGTCCGGTGATTATTCTTAGCTTGTTCTGGAAGCGCATGAACCGTCATGGTGCCCTCGCCGGCATGGTCATAGGTGCTGCAACAGTGTTGTTCTGGATCTATGCACCTGTAGTCGATGGTGAAGCTTTGAGCTCTTATGTTTATGAAATCATTCCAGGCTTTATCCTTTGTACCCTCGCCGTTATTGTGGTGAGCCTAGCAACGGCTAAACCTGCACAAGAGCTGCAGAACACCTTTGATGAAATGGAACGTCAACTTGACCAATAGTCTTCGAGATTGATGGTCACCTAACAAAAACGCCGCATTCAAATGAATGCGGCGTTTTTTTTATTCATCGACGAAAAAGAAGTTAACCTCTTCGTTCAGCGTAGAGTTCCAACTCACTAAGAATGTAATCTTTCATGCGCATGGTTGTTTCATAGCCAATATCAATCGCTTCGTTACCTCGTTCAAATTCAAGCAAACCAATATGACCTAATTTTGGTTGAATCAGTACATCGGGCGGATCCCCTGCAATACGAGCTTTAGTAATGCGCTCCTGCATGATATCGATAGCCCCCGCCATTACACCGAACATACCAGGAGCCTTGTGCGATGGGCCACTAAACTTGTCCACCACATTGTCCCAATACTGGCCACTGGCAGTAAGGAAGTTTTTGAAGAAACCTTCGTCCTCTTGGTCTTTGTTTTGCTTGGCAAGATCAGATTGTTCATTCGCTTGCCCAGTGTCTACCGCTGTCGTCCTTGATTTAGGTACACCCTGTATATCGGCTTGTGGCTCAGGTTGCGGCGGAATATTCTTGCCACGTGCTTCAATCGCGGCCGTATTCAGTTGCGAATTCAAATGCACAGCGATCACAAAATCAGCGCCCAATGCGCGACATAAGGAGACAGGAACAGGATTGACTAGGCCACCGTCGACTAACCAACGACCATTGTGTGCGGTTGGCGCAAGTAAACCTGGCATCGCGCAAGAAGAGCGTGCAGCATGATAGATATCACCTTTACGTAACCAGACCTCGCGCCCCGTATACAGGTCGGTGGCAACTGCACCGTAGATGATATCTAAATCTTCTATTTCTACCGAACCAAAGCGCTCACGCGCATGGCTGAATACCTTTTCACCTTGAATAATGCCGCCATGACTAAAGCCAAAATCGAGCAAGTTGAAAACTTGCCAACGGCCCATATCACGTACCCACTCTTCAAGTTCATCGAGACGGCCAGAAGCAAAACCGGCTCCCACGAGGGAGCCGATTGATGTTCCAGCAACCATATTGACCTCAACGCCCATTTCACGAAGCGCTTTTACAACGCCTATATGGGACCAGCCGCGTGCTGCACCAGAGCCTAGGGCGAGAGCAACTTTGACATAACTCATCGCAAATCCATTCCTTAATTAAACCAAATCATCGTCCGCTACTTCTGCACTCTTACTCTCTTTCTTAGCGTTATCACCAGCTTTCACTGGTTTAGCAAGTAGTTGTTCACGCAGACGCTTTTCAATATCTTCGGCAATCGCCTTATTTTCTATGAGGAATTTCATAGCATTGGCTTTGCCTTGACCAATCTTATCACCATTATAGCTGTACCAAGCACCCGCTTTATCGACAATTTTTTGCTTAACACCTAAGTCGATAAGTTCGCCTTCTTTCGAGATACCAGCGCCGTACATGATTTGGAATTCGGCCTGCTTGAAAGGAGGTGCTACTTTATTCTTCACAACCTTAACACGGGTTTCGTTACCGACCACTTCATCACCCTCTTTGACGGCACCCGTACGACGAATATCGAGGCGTACCGAAGAGTAGAATTTAAGTGCATTACCGCCCGTTGTGGTTTCTGGGTTGCCAAACATCACCCCGATTTTCATTCGAATTTGGTTGATGAAAATACACAGGCTATTTGATTTTTTAATATTCGCTGTCAGCTTACGTAGAGCTTGTGACATGAGGCGCGCTTGTAAACCTACATGACTATCACCCATTTCGCCTTCAATTTCAGCTTTAGGTGTCAGCGCGGCAACAGAGTCAACAATAACGACATCGACGGCGGCTGAACGCACAAGCATGTCACAAATTTCAAGCGCCTGCTCACCGGTATCAGGTTGCGAAACCAGCAGCTCATCAACGTTAACACCTAGCTTTTCCGCGTAAACAGGATCGAGTGCATGCTCAGCATCGACAAAAGCACAGGTTTTACCCATTTTTTGCGCTTCGGCAATGACCTGCAACGTCAGGGTTGTTTTACCACTGGACTCTGGACCATAGATTTCGACAACTCGGCCAAAAGGTAAACCGCCAATGCCAAGGGCAATGTCTAAACTCAACGAGCCTGTGGGTACCGAGGCAATATCCATCGCTTGGTTATCACCTAAGCGCATAATTGAGCCTTTACCGAATTGACGTTCGATTTGACTTAGCGCTGCGTCAAGTGCTTTTTGTTTATCGTTGCTCATGGTAATGTCCGTTCTATTGAATGCGTTAAAATTGAGTATACTGTATTTTTATACAGTATCAAGAAATTTTTTCAAAACAGCCTAATGCTTCCTCGATCGTCGCCTCTCGTACCGCCGCTCTATCGCCCTGAAAATGTCGGCTCCAGCTTAATTGACCAGTCGGCCAAGCAAGCCCAAACCAGACCAAACCTACAGGTTTTTCAGCACTTCCACCACTAGGTCCAGCCACGCCGGTCACAGCAATGGCCACTTCGGTACCCGCCAGACGCTTCGCCCCAACAGCCATCGCTTCAGCGGTAGCAGCAGAAACAGCACCATGCTCTACAAGCACCTCGTGGGGTACGCCAAGTACGCGCTCTTTCAACGCATTGCTATAGGTAATAAAACCACCTTCAAGCCATGCAGAACTGCCCGCAACCGCACTTAAAGCATAACCAATTCCACCCGCGGTGCAGGATTCTGCCGTCGCAATTCGCCATTCTTTTTGTTGTAACCAACGGCCGATTTCTACTGCCCGATCATAATGAGATTGTGTTACCATTTTGCTCTTGGCACCTTCTAAAAATAACGCTACTACGGATAATAACAGGCATGCCGAAAGCGACAACTGCTAGCAACGAATTTTCTGCACATACACCCATGATGCAACAATACTTGCGTATCAAGGCGGAACACGCTGACACGCTTTTGTTCTATCGCATGGGCGATTTTTACGAACTGTTCTACCAAGATGCACAAAAAGCCGCAGAGCTGCTCGATATTTCCCTCACCAAGCGCGGCGCCAGTAATGGCAAACCCATTCCAATGGCAGGTGTGCCCTATCATGCGGCAGAAAACTATTTAGCGCGACTATTACAACTGGGCGAATCCGTCGCCATCTGCGAACAAGTCGGTGACCCTGCCACCAGCAAGGGGCCGGTCGAGCGTAAAGTAGTGCGCGTACTAACGCCCGGTACAGTGACCGACGAGGCACTACTTAATGAAGGCAACGAGAACTTACTCGTGGCAGTACTCCCACGTGAAAGCAACACGTCCACCTTATTCGGCATCGCTAGTTTAGATTTGGCCAGCGGTCGTTTCAGCGTCAGTGAAGTGACTAGTGAAGCCAGTCTGCAAGCCGAATTACAGCGTTTACAGCCAGCCGAATTGCTGTATCCAGATACGCTACAATGGCAGACCAGCTGGCACGGTTGTGAAGCACGCCGGGCCCGCCCGGACTGGGAGTTTGCCAGTGACAGCGCTCACTCATTATTGTGCCGTCAATTTAACGTGCAACATCTGGACGGCTTCGGCGTTAGCCATTTGACCACAGCTCTTGGTGCTGCCGGCGCCATCTTAAATTATGTCAAGCTTACGCAACGTGCAGCCCTGCCACATATTCAAGCCATTCACGTTGAGCAAAGTTCAGATGCCGTACAAATGGACGCCGCAACCCAGCGCAATCTTGAACTTATCGCTTCACTAAGCGGCGGTACCACGTCATTATTTAGCACCATCAACTGCACCGCCACAGCAATGGGCGCGCGCCTATTGAAACGCTGGTTGCAGCGACCTATTCGCAATAATGATGAGTTACAACGGCGCTACCAAGCGGTCAGTGCGTTGCAAAAGCAAGATTTAACCACGCTAGAACAGCATTTGCGGGCCATCGGTGACCTTGAACGCGTGTTATCCCGTGTTGCCTTGCGCAGTGCTCGACCGCGGGATTTAACGCGCTTACGCAGTGCCCTACAGGCACTTCCTGAACTTAAAGCCGAATTGTACTCCCAAACTGACCTAGCTCCTTGGCACGCCAAATTGGCAGAATTACCTGAGTTACGCAGCACACTCGAGAGTGCCCTCGTCGAAGCGCCACCAATGCTTATTCGTGATGGTGGCGTGTTAGCCGATGGCTTTGATGAAGAACTTGATGAGCAGCGCGCTCTTGCCGCAGGCGCAACAGACTTTCTTAAACAAATCGAAACCCGCGAGCGCGAACGTACCGGTATTCAAACCCTAAAAGTAGGCTATAACAAGGTCCATGGCTACTACCTGGAAGCCAGCCGTGCAGCGGCTGCCCAGATCCCTGCTGACTACCAACGTCGACAAACACTTAAAAACGCTGAACGTTATATTATTCCGGAATTAAAAACCTACGAGGATAAAGTTCTTCAAGCCCAATCACGGGCACTGGCTCGTGAAAAGTGGTTATACGAAGCCCTCTTGAACGAAGCTGCGGAACAGCTAACCTCCTTACAAACGACCGCGCAAACTGTTGCCGAGTTGGATGTGCTGCATAGCTTCGCAAAGCAAGCCTTGGCGCATAACTATTGCCGGCCAAGCTTAACCCATGAGCCGGGACTACATTTACAAGCGGCTCGGCACCCGGTGATCGAGGCAAACCTTGATGAACCCTTTATCGCTAACGATGTGCAGCTCGACGCCGAGCAGCATATGTTACTGATTACCGGCCCCAATATGGGCGGTAAGTCGACGTATATGCGGCAGACCGCGCTGATCGCCGTACTGGCTTATTGTGGCAGTTACGTGCCCGCCGATCAGGCCCGTTTGGGACCTATTGACCGCATTTTTACACGCATTGGCGCCTCGGACGATCTCGCCTCAGGGCGTTCAACCTTTATGGTGGAAATGACTGAAGCCGCAACAATTTTGCACAATGCGACAGCACAGAGCTTAGTATTGATGGACGAAATTGGTCGCGGCACCTCAACCTACGACGGTTTAGCCCTGGCTTGGGCTTGCGCTGAGGCATTGTTGCAACATAATCGCGCGCTCACCTTGTTTGCCACCCACTATTTTGAACTCACACAAAGTATCGCTGAGCTACCAGGCTGCAGGAATGTGCATGTCGAAGCCAGCGAACATGATGATTCTATTGTCTTTGAACACCGCGTTAGTGACGGCGCAGCGAGCAGAAGTTTTGGCGTACAAGTCGCGCAGCTTGCAGGATTACCACGCCCGGTATTGCAACGGGCCAAACACGTCTTACAACAACTTGAAGCGTCACCGCAGCCGCAAAAATCGACTGCGCCGCAACCAGCACCAGCCGTGCAGCCGCAGGAAGCGGAGGATCATCCGCTTGTTGACGCATTGCGTAGCTTGGAATTAAACGGTATGACGCCCCTTGAGGCGTTGCAATGGTTAGCGCGCTGGCAACAGCAACTTAAATAATTTAAGTTACTTAATCATACTGAAACAGAGCATCGAGACTTAGGCCCTGCTGACGTAGCATATCGCGCAAGCGTCGTAGGGCTTCCACTTGAATTTGTCGAACCCGTTCGCGCGTCAAACCGATTTCGCGGCCAACGTCTTCAAGGGTGGCAGGCTCATAGCCCATTAAGCCAAAACGTCGTGCTAAGACTTCACGTTGCTTGGTGTTTAAACTCGCCAACCATTCGACAATGTGCTCTTTAAGGTCGTCATCTTGCATGACGCCTTCAGGACCATGATCATTTTCATCGGTCAACAAGTCCACCAAGGATTTGTCGTTATCGCCGCCAAGCGGTGTATCAACTGAAGCAATACGCTCATTTAAACGCAGCATACGACTCACGTCAGCAACCGAAACGTCAAGTTGTGCGGCAATATCTTCTGCAGTGGGTTCATGATCAAGTTTGTGGGCCAATTCGCGTGAGGCGCGTAAATAGCTATTCAATTCTTTGACAACGTGGATGGGCAAACGGATGGTCCGCGTTTGGTTCATGATGGCCCGTTCAATGGTTTGTCGAATCCACCAGGTGGCATAGGTTGAAAAGCGAAAGCCGCGCTCTGGGTCAAACTTTTCGACCGCACGAATGAGGCCTAAATTACCTTCTTCAACCAAATCCAGTAACGGTAAGCCTCGATTGGTATAGCGCCGCGCGATTTTTACCACCAACCGCAGATTGCTTTCGATCATGCGGCAACGCGCCGCTTGATCACCTTTCAAAGCAAGTCGCGCAAAATGCACTTCTTCCTCTGCAGTTAATAAAGGTGAGAAGCCTATTTCACCAAGATAGAGCTGAGTGGCGTCCATTTTCTTCTGATAAGTAGCGCGATTAGCAATGATTTCTTCAAATTCACTGTCGTCGTTACTTTCAGTTTCAGTGGTCGCAGATTTTTCCATTTCTGACATCACGACTTGCTCGTCGATGTCGTCCACCTCGTCCCGTCGACTCATTGTGACCCCCGTGGTAAATAATGCCGAGGATTAACTGATTTACCGCGATAGCGAACTTCAAAATGAAGCTTCACGCGTTCGGCATCAGAATTACCCATCTCGGCAATGGCATCTCCTGCGCTGACCCACTGTTGTTCTTGTATTAACAGCTTGTCATTGTGGGCGTACGCAGTTATATAATCATCGTTATGTTTCAGGATAATTAAATTTCCATATCCTTTTAGCGCATTACCAGCATAAACTACTTTTCCAGCCGCTGCAGCCCTAACGGTATCACCTTTTTTGCCGGCAAAATCGATACCTTTTGGCCCCGTAACGGCGGCAGTAAACTCACGAATCACTTTATTTTTTGTCGGCCATTGCCAAGCAATTGCGTTGCTTTTGGGAAATACCTCGCGTTTTATTTCGGGCCTAGGTACCGCCGGCGGCTTCGTAACCTTTTGTTTACTTTTGTCTTCAACATACTCTTTCTTCGACGGCTTATCAACGGTTTGTGTACGATCTATTTGTTTTGTCGTAGTCGAAGGTTGCGAATTTTTTGTTTGCGCCGTTGAGGGGCGCAGCGTTAGCCGTTGGCCAGGGAAAATAGTATAGGGTTCGTTGAGATCATTAAGCTGTGCGAGTGCGCGGACATCAATATTAGCCCGAAACGCTATGGAATAGAGTGTATCGCCCTTTTGCACCAGATAAGAACTTCCGGCGAGACTGTTCGCTTGGTAATCATAAATACTGCGCCCTTGATAGACTTTCTCAACGGGCGCAGGCTGTTGCCGTTGAGCACAGCCCACCAAGGTAAGCATAAGCACAATCGTCAATACAACATTAACGCGTCCATACATAAGCAATTCCGGCAATAATCACCATGGCCCAACCTATACGGTCTACGTAACTTCTTAATTTTACAGCCATCGTGGGTCCCCCAGTCTTTAATAACCAAGCTACCAGATAATAGCGTAGACCGCGACTTATCAGTGATCCTAGAACAAATGGTATAAACATCACTTGCAGCATACCACCAGTTACCGTAAAGAGTTTATATGGCAAAGGCGAAAAACCAGCAATGAAAATAATCCAAAAGCCATAGGCTTGGAACCACTCGGTGATGGTCACCAACTTATCTTGATAACCGGCCCACTCCACCAATGGCATCACTAAGGGTTCAAAGGCAAAGTATCCCAGCCAATAGCCGGCAATGCCACCTAATACCGAGGCTACTGTTGTTAAAAACGCGAAAAACCATGCGCGTTTCGGTTGGGTCATTGCCATGGGCGCTAACATGACATCGGTCGGAATTGGGAAAATAATGGCTTCGGCAAAACTCAACGCGGCGAGAATGGTTGGTGCGCGGCGATGCTGCGACCAAACCAACACGCGATCGTATAAGGCACTGAACAGCTTCATGCTAAACTTCCTGGCACTAGGGGTACAAACTTCACATCGCCCAATTGCTTATGCTCGTAATCATCACCAAAACGGCGAATGACCACTAAACGTTGCTTAATACTTCCTACCGGAATAATCATCACGCCATCGTCAGCCAGTTGTTCCATCAGCGCATGAGGAATATCACTCGCTGCGGCGGTAACAATGATGCCGTCAAACGGAGCCTTGCTTTGCCAGCCTTGCCAGCCATCACCATGGCGCATACTGACATTGTGCAGATCCAGCTTTTTCAGGCGACGCTTGGCTTGATATTGCAGTTCAGCAATACGCTCCACCGAATAGACCTTATCAATGAGTTGCGCCAAGATCGCCGTTTGATAACCGCTACCTGTGCCAATCTCGAGGACATGATGACAATGGTGCTGCATCAGTAGTTGCGTCATCGAGGCGACCATTAGGGGTTGTGATATGGTTTGGCCTTTGCCAATGGGCAGCGCCGTGTTCTCATAGGCCTTATGCGCAAGCGATTCCGGCATGAATAGATGACGAGGCGTGTTAGCAATTACCTCTAACACCTGTTCGTTGCTAATACCCTGTTCCCGCAGCAAAGCCACCAAGCGTTTCGCCATTCCCTGAAAATTTTGAATCATTGTCGTTTGTTCTTGTTGTTATGTTTAGTTATTCGTTTCTGCCAGCCAATCCGCAAGTGTATCTTGATGACTACGCGCAGTCATGTCGAGGCTGATCGGCGTAATCGAGACATAGCCTTCACGCACAGCGTAGAAATCCGTGTTTTCGCCATCATCTTGATGACCGCCAATAGGTCCGTACCAATAAATCTTGCGCCCGAAGGGGTCGCTTGATTCAACCATGGTGTCGGCGCGGTGGCGACGCCCCAAACGGGTAATTTTAATACCTTTGAGTTGCTCATAAGGGACTGCCGGTACATTGATATTTAAAATGGTATCCATGCGCAGCGGCTTATCAGCCATTTTATTCACAATATCAGCAACCACGCGAGCTGCTGTTTCATAATACTCATGGGTGCGATCACCCATCGACACCGCAATTGAAGGTAAGCCCATATAGCGCCCTTCCATCGCCGCAGCAACAGTCCCTGAATACAGCACGTCATCGCCCATATTAGGGCCATCATTGATGCCTGAAACCACTAGGTCGACATCGTCCGCAAGCGGTGAATTGGTACCAAGGTGCACACAATCGGTAGGCGTACCATTCAAGGAAAAGAAGCCGTTCTCGAGTTTTTGCACCCGCAAAGGATTATGCAGCGTTAACGAATTACTTGCACCGCTACAATTGCGATCTGGCGCAATCACGCGTACTTGAGCGATTTCCTTTAACGCATCATAGAGCGCCGCAATTCCGGGCGCATGCACGCCATCATCATTGCTTACCAACAACTTCATCATACCGCTTCATCCTCTGTTAGATCGTGCATTAATTCGCGCAGGACGCTGGTCGCGAAACTTCCTTTAGGCAGGCTAAACATTAGGTCAACAGTAGTCTCATCGACCACCTCTAGCTGCGCATCATCAAGATTGAGCAGCAGCGCTCGGCGTGCTAAATCCACGCGTTTACGCCGTAGCCCCTCTACTAAGTCTGATTCAGCTTGGAGCTGCTCATATTCAAAGGGACTTAAATGCGCTTGCCAGGGTTCCGGGTAGCCACCAGGCAAGGGTCCAGAGAGCTGAATATCACCGCTCTTCCAGCGCTGCGTAAGTGTATCATCGAGCGCTTCAACTTGGAAAAACGAACGACTTCCACTGAGCAACATAAAATCACCGACCTCAGGTTGTAGGCGCTGTTCCTGAATACGGGTGCTCAGCAGCGCGTTAAATAAATAAGAACGCGCGCTGGAAAGCAGCATCCCCTGTTGCTGCCGACTCCATTTTTTCGCCTTTTTATTACTGATTTCACCCGACAGCCATGCTTGGGCCTTGCTCAAGTTTTGCCCATCTCGCCCAAAGCGCTGCTCACCAAAGTAATTCGGAACGCCATACTCAACGATTTTTTGCCAACGCGCCTGCAAGGCTTGTAGGTCACTCACTTGCCGCAAACGTAAGCGAAACGCGTTGCCACGATGCAGGCCCATTTTCAATTTCTTCGCACGCACCAATGCCCGCTCAACTCGAAATTCCGGATGATCGATTGCCGGCCAATCGAGTAACGCCTGGCCTGGTAGTTGTACAGAAAACCATTGCCAGGTCTCCGCGTGTCGGTCTTTGAGTCCGGCATAACTGACGTTGCGTTCGCTAACACCGGCAAATTCCGCCAGTTGGCGCGCAACAAAAGTGGTGTTGGCGCCTTTTTTATAAACCCACAGCCATTGATGCTCACCAGCGTCATCGGCAGTGACATCAAGCAGTTCGGTGACTTGGAAGTCGCTTGGCAGCTCTTTGTAGCCTGCACTTACGGTAGGTTTGCCGTGCAGGTAACTCAGCGCATCGAGCTTGGTATCAATCAAGAGGAGCCTCCTGCAGCAGTACCACCGCATGACAAGCAATACCTTCTTTACGCCCTACAAAACCGAGTTTTTCGGTGGTTGTCGCTTTAACGTTGACGCGCCCTACATCGGCCCGTAAAACCGAAGCAATACGTTCGCGCATTGCCGTAATCGACGCGGCTAATTTTGGCGCTTGCGCCACAATAGTGACATCTAGATTGCCGAGTACAAAACCTTCTTGCGCGGCCAGTTGCACCACTTGGCCCAGCAACTGTGCGCTATCGGCGCCTGCATAGGCTGCGTCGGTATCGGGGAAGTGATGGCCAATATCGCCCTTTCCTAGTGCTCCTAAAACGGCATCGGTCACCGCATGAAGCACGACATCGCCATCGGAGTGCGCTATCAGTCCTTGCTCGTATTCAATCTCAACGCCACCAAGTATTAATGGCTTATCACTACCGAACTTATGCACGTCGTAGCCATGCCCTATGCGCATGTCATCTCCTTTCTATTTTTTTGCGGTTAACCATAATTCGGCGAGCTTTTCGTCACCGGGTAAGGTAATTTTAATGTTGCTGCGTTGCCCTTGCACGAGCTTAGGCCGTTTACCTAAAGCTTCTAGTACCGAGGCCTCATCGGTGAGCTGCGGGTTGTCGACGCCAAGTTGCAAAAGTCCCGACAGCAAGGCTTCACTACGAAAGACTTGTGGCGTCTGCGCTTGCCATAATTGTGAACGATCCACAGTGCTGAGCACGGTTTGGTCTGCCCCTTCACGCTTTAAAGTATCGCCGACTGGTAGTGCCAGCAATGCGCCCACTTCGTCGGCTAAAGCTTGGTCAAGCACCTGCTTGAGCTCAGGTGCAGTTAAACAAGGTCGCGCAGCATCGTGTACCGCCACCCAAGTAAACCCTGCATGCACCGCCGCAGCAACGCCACGTTCGACCGAAGCAGCACGCGTCGCTCCACCGTTCACCTGCGTGACCGGTGTGGTTGTCTTGAAGGTAAGCTGGGTAAAGTACGGATCATCTGTGCTGGTGGCAATAAAGATGTGCTCAATGCGGGGATCTTGGCTCAATGCCATAATCGTATGTTCTAACACGGTGACGCCGCCTAACTGCAGATACTGCTTGGGCTGCGAACTTTGCATCCGTCGTCCAACACCTGCAGCAGGTACGACAGCCGCAACGCGGTTATTCTGGGTCATAAGTCGTGGATTTTTTATTAGGTATAAGTCGGAAAAAGGTTTCGTCTTGTTTAATCAGGCCAAGTTCATTTCGCGCTCGTTCCTCTAGCGCGACCTCGCCTTCGCGCAAATCTTCGATGTCGGCGATAAGCACCTGATTACGTTGCCGTAAATTCTGATTAGTCTGCTCCTGCCGCGCCACATCTTCTTGCAAATTCCAATACTCCGGTAGGCTATTTTTGCCAAACCAGAGTCGGTATTGCAGTGCGACCAACAGCACTAACAGAAAGACTTTTAACAGACGCATCGCTACCCTCACATGGTATGATTGTGCTCAGTATACCTTTCTTTCGCGTCGAACCAAATGTTAACAGGCTAACATGGACTACTACCTTATCGCATTGATCATGTTTGCGGGAGCCTTTTTACAAGGAATTACCGGTTTTGGCTCAGGGCTGGTGGCCGTGCCCTTGCTGAGTTTATTCATTCCGTTAACCTTGCTCACGCCAATGCTGTCACTCATCAACGTTGCGCTAGCGGTGTATTTGGCTGGGCTATTACGCCATTATTTGGCACTCAAGCGTTGGGGACCACTGTTTATCGCGGGCATTGCGGGTACCTTAATTGGCAACTTTGCACTTCACCACTTGCCATTGGCGACCCTACAACTGGGTATGGCCATTTTCGTTATCACTGCTGGCTTACTCTTTTGGTTCGGCATACAACTGAAGCTGCCTGCACAGCGCCCGCAACAAACTGGTATTGGGCTGTTGTCAGGCTTTGCTAACGGCGCGCTCACGCTTGGCGGCCCACCAGTGGTGTTGTTCTTAACCGCAAACCGCCTAGCACGCAGTGAATTTCGAGCCACCCTTGCGGTATTCTTTCTGGCGCTTGGTCTCACCAATGTGGTGTCGTTCAGTCTACAAGGTCGTTATGCCAGCGTTGACCCCTTGGCCATGTTGGTCTTAGTGATAGGTGCTCTCACGGGGGCTTACATTGGACACCGGCTCAGCGGCAAGCTGTCCGAGCAAGGCTTCCGACGCTTAACGCTGTTGTTGGTTATTGGCGCCGGCATTATGGTGCTCGTCGGGCGCTGAGGTCATCAGCCGCTACGCTGCCAGTCAACAGCGGTGGCAAGTAGCAGTTCACGTAACGATAAGGTGCGTGGATCGCTGCGTCCTCTGTGCGACCATTGATGGCCACACACCGCAGGTTGTAACCACGCCAACTCAGGCTTGGCCAAGAGCAAATGATCACCGTCACTTTCACAACTTTCGCCAGTAAATAAAAACCAGCCAAATTCATTGCAATGCACACGGCCCTGCTCACGATCAATGCGGTCAATTGAATCGAGTCGGACTTGTTGCAAATGCGGATCTAGATTGAGGATAGGCACGGTCGTGCCCAATTGAACGTCATGACTTTGCAGCCACTTTTCCAGTTTTCTTGCGCGGGTTACGGTGCTTTTCAATTGTCGTTTTTGCGGCGCCTGCCAACTTGCGTTTTGCACATCAAGCGCACAAGGACAGCCACAGCTCAACATTGCCCGTGCGGCATTGCGAATATAGTAACTTAAGCTGCGTAAACGACGTTGCAAACCATTGGGTGATTGCACTTGCAGTTGTGCAAGAACCGCTAGTTCGCGCTCATAAAGCGCAGTGCACAATTCGGGGAAAGCGACCGGGTCATAACCCGGTCGCTGTTCAACAACCTCGAATATATCGCGTTGTTCGCTCACCGTTAGTGCACCAGTGTATTAACCGGCCGCTCGCACTTCGGCGCGACCACGGTAAGGCGCTTGGGCGCCTAACTCTTGCTCAATGCGTAGCAGTTGGTTGTACTTCGCGACACGGTCAGAACGACACAATGAACCGGTTTTAATCTGTCCGGCCGCGGTACCCACCGCCAAATCCGCGATGGTAGCGTCTTCAGTTTCACCTGAACGATGCGAAATCACCGCGGTGAAACCTGCCGCGTTGGCCATACGAATCGCTGCTAAGGTTTCGCTTAAGCTACCGATTTGGTTGAACTTGATCAGAATTGAATTACCAATGCCTTCATCGATACCACGCTTCAAGATCTTGGTGTTCGTCACAAAGAGATCATCTCCGACCAATTGTACTTTGTCGCCTAGGCGATCGGTTAAGATCTTCCAACCTTCCCAATCACTTTCATCTAGACCGTCTTCAATCGAAATGATCGGATAGCGCTCGCACAAACCTGCTAAGTATTCGGCAAATTCAGCAGCAGTAAATGACTTACCTTCGCCAGACAAATGATACTTCCCGTCACGGTAGAATTCAGAAGCAGCACAGTCTAGCGCAAGGGTAATATCCGCGCCCATGCGGTAGCCCGCTTTTTCTACCGCTTCAACGATAACCGCCAAAGCTTCTTCGTTCGAGCTGAGATTCGGCGCAAAGCCGCCTTCGTCGCCAACAGCAGTACTTAAACCACGCTCTTGCAAAACCTTTTTCAGTGCGTGAAAGACTTCGGCGCCCATGCGCAAGCCTTCACGGAAATTCGGTGCACCGACAGGCTGAATCATGAATTCTTGAATATCGACGTTATTATCGGCGTGCTCACCACCATTAAGAATGTTCATCATTGGCAATGGCATGCTGAACTGACCCGCCGAGCCATTCAACTCAGCAATGTGCGCGTACAAAGGTTTGCCTGCACTTGCTGCAGCAGCTTTAGCGTTAGCTAGCGACACCGCAAGAATCGCATTAGCGCCTAAGCTTGCCTTGTTCTCAGTGGCATCTAGGTCGAGCATGATTTGATCAACAGTACTTTGATCGCTTGCCTCAACACCTTTTAACTTTGGCGCGATACGTTCATTGACGTTGGCAACGGCTTGCAACACGCCTTTACCTAGGTAACGACTTTTGTCGCCATCGCGGAGCTCCAGGGCTTCGCGAGAGCCGGTAGACGCCCCACTTGGCGCTGCGGCGCGGCCCCAGTGGCCATCGGCTAAATGAACATCAACTTCAATGGTTGGGTTACCGCGCGAATCCATGATTTCGCGAGCGACAATAGATTGAATTGTTGCCATGCTAAAACTTCTCTCCTGTTTCGGCGACCATTAGCCGCGACGTTGCTTCTGATACTTGCCTGCAGCTTCAATGAAGCCACGGAACAGCGGGTGCCCATCACGCGGTGTCGAAGTAAACTCCGGATGGAACTGCGCTGCTACAAACCAAGGATGCTCAGGGATTTCAATGATTTCAACCAAACGATTGTCATGGGACCAACCTGAGATTTTCAAGCCCGCAGCTTCAAGCTTCTCAATGTACGTGCCATTCACTTCATAGCGGTGACGGTGACGCTCTTGAATGACGTCCTCGCCATAGAGTTCACGTGCTTTGCTGCCAGCAACAAGATTACAAGGTTGGGCGCCCAAACGCATGGTGCCGCCGAGATCTGAATGTTGATCACGTAACTCTTTTTGGCCCTGCGCGTCCATCCATTCGGTAATAAGGCCCACCACCGGATGCTTGGCATCAGCATCAAACTCGGTGCTGTTTGCGCCTTCAAGGCCAGCAACATGACGCCCGAATTCGATCAAGGCAATTTGCATGCCTAAGCAGATACCTAAGTACGGGATCTTTTGCTCACGCGCATATTGTGCAGCCATAATTTTGCCTTGAATACCACGCTCACCAAAACCACCAGGAACGATAATCGCGTCCACATCAGCTAATTTGGCGACGCCTTTGGTTTCGACATCCTGCGCATCAATGTAACGAATATTGACCGTCAAACGATTCTTTAAGCCAGCATGGGCCAAGGCTTCATTCACTGATTTATAGGCGTCTGGTAGTTCGATGTATTTACCCACAAAGCCTACGGTGACTTCGCCGCTTGGATTGGACTCTTGGTACAGCACCTGTTCCCACTCCGACAGGTCAGCTTCAGGCCGGTCCAGACGGAAACGGTTCACCACCAGTTCGTCGAGCCCTTGCGATTTCAAGATAGCGGGAATTTTATAGATACTATCAACATCTTTCAGACCGATAACGGCGCGCTCTTCAACGTTAGTAAACAAGGCAATTTTGCCTCGTTCATTCGCTGGCAACGCGCGATCAGAGCGACAAACCAGAATGTCTGGCTGAATACCAATCGAGCGCAACTCTTTGACCGAGTGTTGAGTCGGCTTGGTTTTCACTTCGCCCGCCGCGCCCAAGAATGGCACCAGAGTCAGGTGCATGAACATGGTGTGGTCACGCCCGACTTCAGTGGCTAACTGACGAATGGCCTCAAGGAAAGGTTGTGATTCGATATCACCCACAGTGCCACCGATTTCAATAATGGCAATATCATAGCCTTCACCGCCTTCAACAATGCGGCGCTTGATTTCGTTCGTGATGTGGGGAATAACTTGGATGGTCGCGCCTAAAAATTCACCGCGACGTTCGCGACGAATAATGTCTTCGTAGACACGCCCCGCCGTGAAGTTGTTCTTTTTGGTCATGCGCGTACGAATAAAACGTTCGTAATGACCTAAGTCGAGATCGGTTTCGGCCCCGTCTTCGGTGACAAAAACTTCACCGTGTTGAATTGGACTCATGGTACCCGGATCAACGTTAATATAGGGATCCAGTTTGAGAATTGTGACCTGTAGGCCACGTGCTTCAAGAATTGCCGCCAAAGAAGCTGCAGCAATACCTTTACCCAGCGAAGATACAACACCGCCGGTGACGAAAATATAATTAGTTGTCATGCGAAACCTAAGTCGTCAGGTTAAATGGGAATTGCTTCAAGACGGGAAAACAGTATACCTTAACGACTTAATTCCGACAATTTAAAATTACGTCAAGCTATCGCGTTTCACCGCTTGCCAATGCGCCTCGAGTTCTTCCAAGTCCAGCGCTTCTGCGGATTCGCCCGCCGCTGCTAAACGCTTTTCGATGGCTTGAAAGCGCCGTTTAAATTTTAAATTCGTGCGCCGCAAAGCATGCTCAGGGTTCACCTGCGCATGCCGCGCCAAGTTCACGACCGCAAATAAGACGTCGCCGATCTCGTCTTCGATCGCCTGTTGATCACGTTGTTCCGCGTCGAGTTCAGCTTCAACTTCAGCAATTTCTTCTTGTATTTTCGCTAATACGGGCGCGATAGTTGGCCAGTCAAAGCCGACGTTTGCGGCACGTTTTTGGAGTTTCTGCGCCTGCAAAATCGCCGGTAAATTATCCGGTATACCTTGAAAAACCGATTCAACCTCGCCTTTTTCCGCACGCTCTTGCTGTTTAATGGCTTCCCATTGCGCTTTAATTTCAGCGTCGGTTTGTGCCTTTTCGTCACCAAACACATGGGGATGGCGACGAATCAATTTGTCCGCTGTTTGCGCGGCTACCTCATCAAAACTAAATTGCCCGTCTTCGCTGGTCAGTTGCGTATAGAACACCACCTGAAATAATAGGTCCCCTAGTTCATCTTTGATGGCGGCCAGATTGCCTTCGGTAAGTGCTGCCGCAACTTCATAGGCCTCTTCAATGGTGTAGGGGATCAAACTCGTCAAGGTTTGTTTCAAATCCCAAGGGCACCCCTGCTCTGGGTCACGCAAACGACGCATCACCTCAAGTAAGGCTGCGACGCCAGGAAAGCTTGCTGTATCAACTTTGAGTTCTTCGACCTTAGTGACTGCCACTGCGCTCCACCTTATGAATACCTTTGACTTGTAATAACCGGTCAATAATACGTTGCAAGCCCGCCTGCCCCTCAATAAAGACACCAAGAGAGATCCGCGCTTGCTGAGTCGTTATATCTAACTGCGAATCAAGTTGTGCCACGCTGGTTTTTTCATTGGCCAAGATGGCGGTAATGTCATGCAACAAACCATTGCGATCATCCGCATCAATGCGCAGATCCGCACGGTAACGCCCTTGGTCTTGACGACTCCAGTGCACCTGCAAACCGCGTTCTGGATGCACTTCCAACAAGTGTTTTAATTGCTCACAGTCACGATGATGCACGCTCACCCCACGCCCTTGGGTCACAAAGCCCATAATGGGCTCGCCCGGTAGCGGCTGACAACACTTAGCGAATTGCACCATCAAATTACCAATGCCCTGTACACTTACATCGCTATGTTTGCCGGGTTTACGATGATTTTTACGCTGTAAGCGTTCCAGACGCTCGGTTGTCGCATCGGTTGTTGGCTTGAGCTGATTGACCACCTGATTCAGGCGCACATCACCGGCTCCAATGGCCGCCAATAAATCATCCAACTGGTTGAAATTAAAGCGATCCAGAACTGTTGCGGCTTGGCTTAAGGGAATGTCTAGTTTTTGCAGTTCGGCCTCAAGCAAATCGCGACCGGCTTTCAGGTTCTTATCGCGATCAAGCTTTTTAAAGTACGTCACAACCTTGCTACGCGCGCGTGACGTGCGTAAATACCCCAACGCCGGATTTAACCAATCACGCCGAGGCTTGGTGTTCTTTTGCGTTAATATTTCAACGCGTTCACCGTTCTTCAAACTGTAAGTAAAGGGCACTATGTGGCCATCGACTTTTGCGCCCACGCAACGATGCCCCACTTGCGAGTGAATATAGTAAGCAAAGTCCAGTGGTGTGGCGCCCTGTGGCAGGTCGATAACCTCACCTTTAGGGGTAAACACGTAAACACGATCTTCAAAGACTTGCGAACGAATTTCGGCGACTAAGTCATCGTTTTCGGCCATGTCCTCATGCCACGCAAGCAATTTGCGTAGCCAAGCAATTTTTTCTTCGAAACCGCCCTGCTTACTGGCATTGCCTTCTTTATAAAGCCAATGCGCAGCGACGCCGAGTTCTGCATCATCGTGCATGTCGGCGGTGCGAATTTGTATCTCAACGTGCTTTTCTTCCGGACCAATCACCACCGTATGAATCGACTGATAGCCATTTGCTTTGGGGGTGGCTATGTAATCATCGAACTCTGATTGAATATGCCGCCATTGGCTATGAACCACGCCCAACGCGGCATAACAGTCTTTCAGCGAGTGGGTGATGATGCGCACCGCACGAATGTCGTACAGTTGCTCAAAGCTCAAATGCTTTTTCTGCATTTTGCGCCAAATGGAGTAGATGTGTTTCGGCCGCCCATAAACATCCGCCTGCACACCTTCTTCATGCAGGCCTTGTTGCAGTTTCGCGACAAAATCGGTGATGTAATCTTCACGATCCACACGACGTTCATGTAACTGTTTCGCGATGCTTTTATAAGTGGTCGGATGCAAGTAACGAAAAGCGAGATCTTCAAGTTCCCACTTTAACTGACCAATACCAAGACGGTTGGCGAGCGGCGCATAAATATCTTGGCATTCTTTCGCCACCAACACGCGGGTTTCTTCATCGGCATTTTTAACCTCGCGCAGCGCACAAATACGCTCTGCTAATTTGATGAGCACAGCCCTTACATCGGCGACCATCGATAACAACATGCGTCGAACGTTATCGATTTGCTCGGCGTTAGGTTTGCCGTGCTGAAAATGCTGTAAATCACCGATCATTTGCATTTGTTGAACGGCATCAAGGAGTGCCGCTAAGTTTTCACCGTGAGCAGTGACAACTTTGTCGCGTGAGATGGCTTGTGCTTGATAAGCTGGACTGTAGAGGGCAGCAAGCAGCGAGTCTGGGTCTAAATTAAGGGCGGCCAAGATTTCAACCATCTCTTGCCCTTTCAACAACCACTCAGGATGTTTTTTTGCTTGCAGGTGAGCCTGCAACTGCTGGTAATCTTCTTGCAGTTGCTCTCTCGTTGCTTCGGCTGTCACATGCTGTAACCAGTCACCGTGTTGTTCCGGTTTATCAACATGGGTACTGCGCACATACACCACGGCTATGCCTCCCGTTCAAACCACGTCAAACACTCAATGTGATGGGTTTGCGGGAACATGTCAATGATTTGTGCTTGGCGCAAGGCATATCCGGCGGCCGCTAGGACTTTAGCGTCGCGCGCTAAGGTATCGGGCGCACATGAGACATAAATGATCCGTTGCGGTTGCCGTTGTGCTACTTCGTGAATGGCATGAGGGGCACCGGCCCGAGCGGGATCGAGCAGCACTTTAGTGAAGGCTGTTGTCGCCCAATCATAGTTGGCCCAGTCTTGTTCTAAATCGGCATGAAATGCATGCACGCTCACTGCATGGCGTTGTGCATTTTGTTGCAGTCGCTGCACCATGGAGGGAACCCCCTCAATCGCCGTAACCTGGGCCCCCTGCAATGCCATGGGCAGGGTGAAATTACCGCTTCCGGCATACAATTCTAAAATGCTCTCACCGCTCTGCGGCGCTAACCAAGCGAGTGCTTGCGCGACCATTTGTTCACTCAATTCTGCTTGCGCTTGTAAAAAATCACCGGGTTGAAAGTCCAGTTCCACGCCATTGGATGAATAAGTGGGTAATGGCTGTGTGGCAACTAAGGGTTGCGGCGCAGACGTCGCTGCACCGCAATGCAACCATAGATCGACGGCGTTATCCTGAGCGAAATGCTCAAGCTCGGCGCGGTCGCTCGCTGATGGTGACGATTGCAGACGCAATACAACAATGCGCCGGTTGGTTTGCAAAATCTCGATGTGGCCTAACTGACTTACCAATTGTAACTTGGGAAGCAGTGCCCTTAACTGCTGTAGCAAGGCATTGAGTTCGGCAATCGCAATGGCACAGGCATCGATTTCAACAATGGTTTTGCTCGCCTTTGCCCGCAAGCCTATGCGTAATCGCTTGCGCTTGGCATCCCAATGCGTCGCTAAGCGTAGCCGTCGTCGATAACTCCAGGCACCGGCAGTCATAGGCGCTAGCCATTGCTGCGCTGTTAGGCCAGCAAACTTTGCCAATAATTCGCTGACCACTTGTTGCTTGTGGGTGCGCTGTGCAGCCAGCGCAAGGTGCTGCAAATCACAGCCACCACATTCGCCATAATACTTACAGGCGGGTTCGACCCGTTCCGCAGCCGTACGATGCACCTGTAATAAGTCACCTTGGTACTTACCTTGCGGTTGCAAATCGATAATTTCACCCGCTAAGGCACCACTGACAAAACGTACCCCGCGATCACTGCGCACCACGCCTCGCCCTTGGTGATCAAGACCCACAACCTTTTGTTGCTGCAGTGGCGCGGCCGGCGCTTGACGTTGAACTTTACCTCTGCCGGAACGACGGCTCGAATAAAATTGTGCCATGCGCCTATTGCGGTCCCGCGGTACGCGCCTGCAACATAATTGCTTTCATATCGCGCACGGCTTGGTCTAATCCCACCAGCACCGCACGGGCAATAATCGCATGGCCAATGTTCAATTCAACCAACTCAGGTAACGCGGCGACTGCGGCAGTATTGTGGTAATGCAGGCCATGTCCGGCATTAACTTGCAGTCCCTTGGCTTGAGCGTACTTGGCCGCATCGTGCAGCAATAATAAACTGCGTTGCTGTTCACTAACGTCGGTTTGCTCCGCGTAATGCCCCGTATGTAATTCAATAATGGTTGCACCGGTGGCTACCGCAGCGTCGATCTGTTTTTCGTCAGCATCGATGAACAATGAGGTTTGAATCCCCTGCTCACCCAAGCGTTCAACAGCCGCTTTAATTTTGTCTTGCTGCCCAGCAACATCAAGCCCACCTTCAGTCGTAAGCTCCTCGCGCTTTTCCGGCACCAAGCACACATAAGCAGGTTTGACGCGACACGCAATCTTGAGCATTTCTTCAGTGACAGCCATCTCTAGATTCATTCGTGTTTGCAGCGTCTGGGCTAAGAGTTCGACATCACGGTCGATAATATGGCGGCGATCTTCACGTAAATGAATGGTAATACCGTCAGCGCCGGCTTGTTCAGCAATAGCAGCGGCGGTGACCGGATCGGGATAACTCACACCACGCGCATTACGTACAGTCGCGACATGATCAATATTGACGCCCAATAAAATCGAATTACCTAATGGCGCATGATGCATCAGTTCTTCCTTATGATTTATGCGTATTTAGCTGTTTAAAAAGTTCACGGCTACGTAGTGGTTGCTCCCCTAGATAGGGAGCGAGCGCTTGCCGCATAATCTGCTTCATAGAGTTTAGCAGCTGGGAATCACCTAGCTCAAATGCTCCCAGAGCCTGTAAGGTTGCCCCAGAAAAACACCCGGGTAAGGCTTCGGCGACAGGTGAAAACCCTTGTTCTGCATGAAAACGATAGTAGCGTTGTGCATCGATTGGATCACCTTCACTGTCAGCAAACCAATCGAAGCCATGCCCCATGTGACAGAGTAATCGCCACTCAAATTCACGCAGCACCGGCTCTATAGCTTGTCGCTGAGCTAAGGCGTGAAGTGCGTTCTGGTAGTCGGTGAAGAGTCCGTCAATCGGCTGGTAATTTGAGGTCAGGCGTTGCACTAATTCATTCAGATAAAAACCACTGTACAGCGCGTTACCCTGCAAAGGATAGGCATTCGCGCTGCTTTCAGCATGCTTAAGTGTTTGTAATTCGTGACGACCTTGGCTGGCTATCAATAGCGGCGTGAAAGGCTGTAGGATGGCTCGCCATGAGCTTTTTGGCCGGCGCGCCCCTTTTGCTACCACACGGTAACGGCCATGCTCCTTGGTGAGTAACTCGACCAATAAGCTAGAGTCTTGAAAAGGCCATCGGTGCAATACAAAGGCCGGTTCCACGCGGACTAATCCTCGTTATAGCCAAGACTGCGCAACGCCCGCTCATCGTCGGCCCAACCACTTTTCACCTTGACCCAAAGTTCCAAGTGGACTTTACCATCAATGAGATGTTCGATATCACGCCGCGCTTCACTACCTACGGTTTTCAACTTACTACCACCAGAACCAATCACCATCCGCTTTTGCCCATCTCGTTCAACCAAGATAAGCGCGTTAATGTGGGTTGTGCCCGTAGGTGCGGTTTGAAAACGCTCGATTTCTACCGTGGTGCTGTACGGTAATTCATCACCGGTAAAGCGCATGAGTTTCTCACGAATAATTTCAGCGGTCATAAACCGCAATGACCGATCGGTCACATAATCATCCGGGTAATGATGGACACCAGGTTTCGCGTAGGCATGCACAAGGCTGCGTAAAGCGTCGACTTGGGCGCCAGTTTTTGCCGATAACGGAATGATTTCGGCAAACTCATGACGTGCCGAAAGCTTTTGTAACAATGGCAACAAGGCTTCTTTATCTTTAATCTGATCAATCTTATTGACGACTAAAATCACCGGCCGCTGGGATTTCTTTAACTTGCCCAACACCAAATCATCTTCTTGGGTCCAGCGTTCCGCCTCTATCACAAATAAGACGACCTCGACCCCGCTCATGGAGCTCGAAGCCGCGCGGTTCATCATGCGATTAATGGCTTTTTTCTCGTCTTTATGCAAGCCAGGTGTATCGACATAAACAATTTGGCGTTCACCCTCAGTTTCAATCCCAAGGATGCGATGCCGAGTAGTTTGCGGCTTGCTCGACGTGATGCTGATCTTTTGCCCTAAAATACGATTCATTAACGTTGATTTACCAACATTTGGTCGGCCAACAATCGCAACGAACGCGGATGCAGAGGTCATGTCGCCCTGCGCTTCTGGCATTGTGTCAGGCATTCTTATTCTCCTGTTGCGCTTGCAACATCTCTAAAGTTTGCGTCGCAGCCTGCTGTTCGGCTTTACGACGACTCGTGCCCGAGCCCAAAACGGGTTCGCTCAAGGGCGCCACCGTGCAACTCACGGTGAAACGTTGATTATGTGCTTGGCCTTGAATGGTAACCACATCATAAACCGGAAGCTGTAGTTGCTGTGCTTGCAAATACTCCTGCAGGCGGGTTTTCGGATCTTTATGCCCAGCGCCCGGCTGAATGGTTTTGAGTTGATCGGCAAGCCAGTTGAGGACCACAACACGGCAGGTTTCCAAATCACTTTCGAGGTACATGGCACCTAACAAGGCTTCCATAGCGTCCGCTAAAATGGACTCGCGCCTATGTCCACCGCTTTTCATTTCACCGGGACCTAGTACTAAAAATTTACCAATTTCAAAACGCTGTGCGATTTTGGCAAGATTGCGGCCACAGACTAAGGTGGCCCGCATGCGACTTAAATCACCCTCATCGATCTTTGGAAATTTCTCGAACAGCGCCTCGCTGACAATAATGCCGAGCACCGAATCACCTAAAAACTCCAGGCGTTCATTGTGCTGCGCAGCCGCACTTCGATGAGTAAGCGCCTGTTCAGCACGCTCACGGTCTCGAAAGGTATAACCAAAAGCTTTTTCTAATTCACGTAAGGGTGGCTTTGGTAAGCTCACGATTACTCTACTCCTCCAAGTCGTTGCCAACGAATACCCGTTGGCACCCACTGTGGCAATACACTTGATGCTTTGCGGTCCATTTCGAAACTCATCCAAATAAACACCGCACGGCCAACTAAATTCTCTTCCGGAACAAAGCCCCAATAACGGCTATCTTCTGAGTTATCGCGATTGTCGCCCATGGCGAAGTAAGCGCCTTGAGGCACAATCCATTCATCACGCGCTGTGCCACTTTGTTGAAAGTAATACTTCGCCCGATTACCCACGGTTGGATCAACTAGGGTCGCATGGGAAACATCGCCAAGTTGTTCACGGAATTGCTGTAATGGTGTCGCGCCATTAAAGAAAATACCGTCGGTGCGCTCGAGATTGCGCTCAATGACTTCCAGTTCCGGACATTGGGTCATGCTTTCAGCGCACGCCGGTTGAATATACAAGGTTTTGTTTCGATAAATAATGCGATCACCTGGCAGCCCGACAATACGCTTAATAAAGTCGAGGCTCGGCTCGGGTGGAAATTTAAATACGGCAACATCACCACGTTCTGGTGTATCTATATCAACCAGCTTGGTACGCCAAATTGGATCGCGCAAGCTATAGCTGAATTTTTCCACCAGAATAAAATCGCCTTCCAACAAAGTTGGCATCATGGATGCGGAGGGAATGCGAAACGGTTCATACACAAACGAGCGCAAGATTAAAATGACAAACAATATCGGAAACACCGACTGGGCAAACTCAGCAACGCTCCCTTGCGGCGCAATACGCTCTTTGGCGTCGTCAGAAAGCGTTTGTTGTAAACGTTTCTCTTCAGCTTCGATACGCGCACGACGCTTGGGTTTTGCCACCCGCGCGTCGTACAACCAAATCAAGCCCGCCACGAGCGTAATCGCGGTCAATAGCACTGAGTAAAAGTTTGCCATGTTGTACCTTGTTGTTATTTCCCTACTTTGAGTACCGCGAGGAAGGCCTCTTGCGGAACCTCAACATTACCCAGCTGCTTCATCCGCTTCTTACCTTCTTTCTGCTTCTGTAACAGCTTTTTCTTACGGCTAACGTCACCGCCATAACATTTTGCAGTCACGTTTTTACGTAACTGTTTGACCGTTGAACGCGCAATAACGTGATTGCCGATGGTCGCTTGAATCGCAATATCAAACATTTGCCGTGGGATCAGTTCACGCATCTTATCGACAAGTTCACGTCCGCGGCCTTGAGCATGGTCACGGTGGGTGATCATGGCCAGAGCGTCGACGCGATCGCCATTGATCAAAACGTCTACTCGCACCATGTCTGCTTCTTGGAAGCGTTTAAACTGATAGTCCAATGAAGCATAACCACGCGAGGTGGATTTCAAGCGGTCAAAGAAGTCCATCACCACTTCAGCCATTGGCAATTCGTAGGTCACGGCAACCTGCTTACCGTGATAAGCCATTTTCGTTTGCACACCACGTTTATCCACGCAAAGCGTAATAACGTTACCCAAATATTCTTGGGGCACGAGAATATTGGCTTCAACAATCGGCTCGTAAATTTCTTCAATGTCGTTGATCGGCGGTAAATTTGAAGGATTATCAACGCTAACTTCGCTGCCATCGGTTTTTATCACCTTGTACACCACAGTCGGTGCAGTGGTAATGAGGTCGATGTCGTATTCCCGTTCCAAGCGTTCTTGAATGATTTCCATGTGCAACATACCAAGGAAACCACAACGGAAGCCGAAGCCCAAAGCGGCGGAATTTTCCGGTTCATAAAACAACGAGGCATCATTAAGCGACAGCTTTCCTAACGCATCACGGAAGTTCTCGTAATCATCAGAGGAAATGGGGAACATCCCTGCATATACCTGTGGCTTTACTTTTTTAAAGCCCGGTAATGGCTTTTCTGCTGGCGATTTTGCCAAAGTAAGGGTATCGCCTACAGGGGCACCCAAGATATCTTTAATACCGGCAATCACGAAACCTACTTCACCACAGCGCAAAATGCCTGTTTCGGTAGGTTTTGGCGAGAAAAAGCCGACTTTATCGATTTGATGGGTCTGTCCGGTCGACATGACTTTCATTTTGTCGCCCGCCCGCAAGGTGCCGTTCTTAACGCGAACCAAGGAAACAACGCCCTGATAATTATCAAACCATGAGTCAATAATCAGCGCCTGGAGCGGTTCATCCGGATCGCCTTGTGGCGCTGGGATTTGCTGCACAATACGTTCTAAAACTTCGTCAATACCGACGCCCGTTTTTGCTGAACACTGCACTGCGTCAATCGCTTCGATGCCAACGATGTCTTCGATCTCTTCAGCAACGCGCATGGGGTCGGCTTGTGGCAAGTCAATCTTGTTGAGTACCGGCACCACCTCAAGATCCATTTCGATGGCGGTGTAGCAATTCGCCAACGTCTGTGCTTCAACACCTTGGGCGGCATCCACCACCAACAAAGCCCCTTCACAACCAGCGAGACTACGTGAAACCTCATAAGAGAAGTCAACGTGCCCTGGCGTGTCGATGAAGTTGAGTTGATAGGTTTCGCCATCACTTGCGGTGTAATGCAAGGTGACACTTTGTGCTTTGATGGTGATCCCGCGCTCACGCTCAAGGTCCATCGAGTCGAGTACCTGCTCGGCCATTTCACGATCGGTCAAACCACCACAATGCTGAATCAGCCGGTCTGACAACGTAGATTTACCATGATCAATATGTGCGATGATCGAGAAATTTCGAATATTCGCCTGCTTAAACGCCTTGTCTGGCATTCATGCCCCCGCAACTGCTAAAAGAAATACGTGAATAACCGCTGATCATACTGATAATACGACTCAGAACAAAGGATTTTCGGAGGATTTCACTGCAACTGACGAACTTGCAGTAATTGCGTCACTTGCAAATCACGCATTTGGTACCAACGCTTGAGGCCAACGAAGCTCGCGGCAAAGCCAACTAACGCCAACAGAATACTCATGCCCTCAGGCAAACCAAGCAATGTTTGCGCGACAATCGCAACGCTTAAAAGCGCCAGCAATGGCACCCCGTAAATGAGCAAAGACGCTTGCGTTAAGGCTTGTTCCGGCATTAACAGTTCCACTGTTTCACCGACCGTGAACTGCCCCTGCGGCCGCGCGACACGAAACGTCGCACGACGGTCAGAAAAAGCTTTAGAGATAATACCAGCGCCACAAGTTGATTGTTGCGCACAGCCCCCACAGCCGGTCTTTAACTCCGTTGACACTTGCAAGAAGTCAGCCTCAATCGCTTGTACTACTGCCACTTCACGAATCATGCCAGGCGCCCTATTCTGTAGTAACGCTAACGCTGTCGGCAATGCGCTGCAGCGTACTTACCGGCAATTTACCCACAACAGTGACGGCAAGCCCTTGAATTTGAACGTTATATATGGACTCAGGGCCTTGGATACCAAGCTGCGGCAAGGTCTGAACATCGCCTTCCGAAACATAGAGCGAAAACTCCGTCAGCCCATCACTATACAAAAAGTGGTCAGTGGGCAGTCGTGTCTGCGCTAGTAATCTGTGGTTTGAACGCTGCAACTCAAAGCCTGACGGTAGCCATTGCGGGCGCGCTGCGAATTGTGGTGCCTGCCGGCTGCGGCTATCGACTATATAAGGAGGCCTTTGCACGCCGCGCACATCACTCAAACTAATAGGGATAGATTCAGTTTCATAAAAATGCGTCACTTGCAGTTGTTCTAAGATTTCCCCTTGCGGCGTTGTCATCTGCATTTTTAACAACATCCCTGAATCATTATCGATCCACAAACCATAGTGGTAGCGGTCATTATCACGGCTCAGTACCCGCAGAAACTTGGTTTCACGGCCGACCACACGAACGCCACGGTCCGCTGCGCTGACTTGGTAATGGGGTTTTAGTGCCGCGAAATCTTGATAGAACGCTGCTGGAAGTAAACCGTAAGTGACATCGCTGATGACCGAGTAGGATTGCTCCACAAGCTGCGAATAATAAGAGGTTTCTTGCCCTAACCGAACAATACGCCGATCGGGACCATTGAGCATCACTATGAGCTCAGCCTCGAGGCCATCGGGAAAGGTCCCGTGGAGCCATTGCATAGGTTCGAGTCGACCCGCCGAGCTGCGGACGAGGGTGGCTTCAAAGTTGAGTTCGCGCAAGGCTTGCGCCATTTCGTTGAAGCGTTGCTCGGCGGCAGTAATGGAGCTTTCCTGACGAGGTTCACCAGCGGAGCTAGGTGTGTCTTGAGCGTGTGTGGGGACGGCAAACATGAGCAGCAGCCCCATGAGGCTGCTGCTGAGAAAATTAGTTGTCATTCGACAAGCGCTGTTCCTGTGATTGTTCAATCTCTGCCTTTGCTTCTTGCTGTTGCGATTGTTCATTCAGTTGCTGTGCCTGCAATGAAAGTTGGAGCTGATTGTTGTGGTCAAGCAGGTAAAATTGCAACAAGCGTCGTTGCTGCGCAATTTCAGCTTGAGTCGGTTCATCACTCTGCACCACCGTATTGTAACTAACCGGGCTACGGCCGCCAAACGGATTTGTTGCAAAGGCCGGTTCCATACTTTCTAAATTTTCTTCCGGCATGACAGGTTGCGTTTGTTGTACAGTCATCACGGCAACCAAGGCGACACTCGCGGCTATGGCAACACTACCTGCTGGACGCAACCAACGCTGTACCATTTGCCGACCTTTGCCAAAGCGGCCCTGCACCACATTCGTTGGCTTAGGTTCTTGCGCAATGTCAGCAGCAACCAAAGCACTGATATCTACCGGCGCCGATGTTGGTGCTTCGTCCTTCATAATACGACCGATCAACGCATAACGCCCCCAGGCACGCTGCGCTTCAGTGTCGCTCAACAAACTATCAAGGTGCTGGTCACGCTCACGAGCGTCAAGCACTGCATCGTCAAGCAATGCTGATAGTTGTTCATAGCTACGGTCTGTCATATGGTTTCCTCAATACTGTGTTAGCGCTCTAATAAGGGTCTTAGTTGCGCATCGATTGCTTCTCGAGCTCGGAAAATTCGTGACCGTACGGTTCCGATAGGACAATCCATCTCGATTGCAATTTCTTCGTACCCTAATCCTTCAATTTCTCGCAATGTAATTGCGCGGCGAAGGTCTTCTGGTAAATTCTCTATGGTGTTCATCACCACGTTTCGAATTTCATCCGTCAACAACAAACTTTCAGGGGAAGCAGCGTCGCGCAATGCGCCCGCGCCTTCCAAATAATCCGCTTCATCGGCATCAACATCACTCGCTGGTGGTTTGCGCCCTTGCGAAACTAAGTAGTTTTTCGCCGTGTTGACAGCAATACGATACAACCAAGTATAAAACGCGCTATCACCACGAAAATTTCCTATCGCACGGTAAGCTTTCACAAAAGCTTCTTGTGCTACATCAGGCACATCAGCCGCCTGTTTAACGTAACGCGAAATCAGGCTCATTACCTTGTGCTGATATTTTTGCACCAACAGATTAAACGCTTGTTGGTCGCCCTGCTGCACTCTTAGCACCAGCGCTTTATCAGTTTCTTGTTCGCTCATTTGAGCCTGTTCTCCTTAACCCACATCTTTGTACTGCGAACCAGGCCCAACTACCTTTATTTATGCGTGCTGGTGGTTCAGACAGGGCTATTTCCAAAAAGTTCGCAAATTTTTTCTAAACGCGTAAAATCGCTGCTATTCCGTTGGCAAAACAGCGCATTGCGCTCTACGAAATCCCTACTCTATGGAACAAGTCATCGATTATCAATGCGACGTGCTCATTATTGGTAGTGGCGCCGCAGGTTTAACGCTCGCTTTACACCTCGCTGATCAAGCGCAAGTGTTAGTACTTTCCAAAGGCCCATTAACGGAAGGTTCAACCTATTATGCGCAAGGCGGCATTGCTGCCGTATTCGATGAGAATGATAGCATTGAAAGCCACATTCAAGATACGTTAATTGCGGGGGCTGGTTTATGTGATCCAGAAGCCGTTGCCTATACCACGCAAAATGCCAAGAAAAGCTTGCAATGGTTGATTGACCTTGGGGTTGGCTTTGACCGCGTTGACAGTGCCGACGGCGAAAGTAAATTTCACCTAAACCAAGAAGGTGGCCATAGTCACCGCCGTATTCTGCACGCCGCAGACGCCACGGGACGCGCCGTGCAAACCACTCTTGTCGATAAAGTAAAAATGCACCCGAACATTCGGGTTTTAGAGCGTTACAATGCGGTTGACCTGATTACCGCACGGCATACCCATAGCGCAGTGAATGAAGTTCAACGCGTCTATGGAGCTTATATCTGGAACCGCAAAGCCGAACGTGTGGAAACCGTAGCCGCCCGTTTCGTCGCCTTAGCCACCGGCGGGGCGAGTAAAGTTTACCAGTACACGTCTAATCCAGATGTCGCTAGCGGCGACGGTATTGCCATGGCTTGGCGCGCTGGTTGTCGCGTAGCTAACATGGAATTTAATCAATTCCACCCCACTTGCTTGTTTCACCCGAACGCCCACTCGTTTCTGCTAACCGAAGCTTTACGCGGTGAAGGCGCAGTGTTGAAACGTCCAGACGGCTCACGCTTTATGCCCGACTTTCATGAGGACGCCGAACTAGCTCCACGCGACGTTGTGGCTCGTGCTATTGATTATGAAATGAAACGTTTAGGTGCCGACTGCATGTATCTAGACATTTCGCACCAAGCGCCAGAGTTTATTAAAGAGCATTTTCCCACCATTTATGAAAAGTGCTTGAGTCTTGGCATTGATATTACCCAGCAAGCTATGCCTGTCGTGCCGGCAGCTCATTACACTTGCGGTGGGGTCATGACAAACCTACAGGCGCGGACGGATATCCCTCACCTTTATGCCATAGGTGAAGTCGCCTATACCGGCCTGCACGGTGCCAATCGCATGGCGAGCAACTCTCTACTCGAATGCTTGGTGTTTGCGCAGGCAGCGGCTGCCGATATTTGCCAACGTCTCAATGAAGTTGAGCTTAAACTTGACCTGCCGCGTTGGGACGAGAGTAAAGTGACGAATTCCGATGAAGAAGTCATTATTCAACACAATTGGCATGAATTACGGCTTTTCATGTGGGATTACGTCGGTATTGTACGTACCAGCAAGCGCCTCGAACGCGCCCTGCGCCGTATTGAGCTGTTACAACAAGAAATTCATGAGTATTACAGCAATTTCCGCGTGAGTAATAACCTGCTGGAGTTGCGTAATTTGGTGCAAGTAGCAGAGCTGATCGTACATTGCGCCATGCAACGCAAAGAAAGCCGTGGTTTGCACTACACCCTAGATTACCCGGAACTGCTTAGCGCACCATCACCGACGGTGCTCACGCCAAAGCATAGCTAAGCGGCGACAGCGCGCGAAGGCAACGGCATCGGTCCAACTTTGGCAGCAGCACCACCAGCGTGCGCTGAGGCGCTGCTGGCCCTGGCGTACGCGAGTAAAATAAAACATCACCAACCAAGGGGTGACCAATACCCAACGTGGCCGCGATAACACCAGGGGGTGGTCTGCGCCAAGCTCGGTAAATGTGCCCAAATGCTCATCGATCGACCACACTGAGCCAGCTTTGGCCCACCAGCGCCATGGACGCTGGCAACACAGCCACATGTTAAACCTTCACACGACTCAAAATGTAATCCACCATACCTTTAAGCTCAGCGTCTTCACATTTTTGGTGTCCCATAAACCAAGCAAAGAGATCGGGATCGTCACAGGTCAACAAGCGTCGGAAAGCCGCCTGCTGTTCGCTATCTAAGTCATCGTAGGCCTGTTCGACAAACGGCATAAAAAGCACATCCAATTCCAACATTCCGCGGCGACACGCCCAACGCAGACGGTTCTTATCGCGTAATGAATCTGCATTCTGTTGTAATTTTTCCATAGGTTCTGACATCGCCCCTTGTATAATTAAAAACTGTCCCCACCTATCTGTCATAGACGTTTTGACATCAACGAATAGATAACGAGGTTGATTGTGCTCACAACAGAGTTTACCAAAGCTCCACCGGAATACGTAACTGTTTCCCTAGCTGATCACGGCATACTGCAAGTTTCAGGGCCTGAGACCGAGAGTTTTTTACAAGGTCAATTCACCTGTGACCTGCAACAACTCGGCGAAGATAACTGGATCTATGGCGCCCATTGCGACAACAAAGGTAAAACCCTGAGCAACTTCTTTCTGGTTCGTGACGGTGATGGCGTACTCTTAGTGACGTCAAAGCCGGCGATGGAAGCTTCTTTAGCGCAGCTACAGAAGTTCGGCGTCTTTAGTAAGGTTGACATCCGCGATGCCAGCGACGATTTTCAGTTGCTCGGTGTATTTGGTACCGCTGCACCGGCGCGTTTAGCCGAGTTGCTCGATGCCCCCTTAGCAACAGCGGACGTGCCAGCGCTAAGCCGCACCGAGCAAGCTATGGTGCTGAGCTTAGGTACGCAACCGGATCAATACCTGTGCTTGAATAAAGGTGACGCGCTACCAAGTAATTCAGACCTTGCCTATTGGCAGGCGCTGGAAATCGAACGTGGCCGACCGACCCTATTTTCAGGTACAATACAAGAGTTCGTACCCCAAATGCTGAATTTACAAGCCTTAAATGGTATCAGCTTTAGTAAGGGGTGTTATATCGGCCAAGAGACGGTCGCCCGAATGAAATATTTGGGTAAACAAAAGCGTGCACTTTTCCGCTTAAGTGGTCACGGTGAGCCGGTCTCAGCAGGCGCAACTGTTGAGCAGCAGCTCGGTGAAAACTGGCGGCGTGCAGGTACGGTAATTAATGCAGTGAGCCGTACCGAACAACATCTTGATGTATTGGCGGTGCTACCGAGTGATCTCGATAGTGACACCAAGTTACGCATCAAAGGTGATGACGCGAGTCTCTTGGAAATTTACCCACTGCCCTATAAATTGGATGAATCATGACTCAAACCATTAGCCAAGACAAAGTTGTCGGTATTCACTACACCGTGAAGACCGCTGAAGGCCAAGTACTCGACCAGTCAAAAGAAGGTCAGCCTTTACAGTTTATCTTTGGTCGCGGCATGTTAATCAAAGGCCTTGAAGACGCTTTAGCTGGAAAATCTGAAGGTGATAAGTTCGCTACAGATATCGACCCAGAGAATGCGTACGGTGAACGTCACGACGGTCTTATTCAAAGCGTGCCACGCAATCTCTTTGGCGACAACCCAGTTGAGCCAGGCATGCAATTCCGTGCGAGCACCGATCACGGTGAACAGTCAGTGGTTATCGTTGAAGTTAACGATGATCAAGTCACTGTTGACGGCAACCACCCATTAGCGGGTGTAGCACTCAACTTTGATGTTGAAGTGGTTGAAGTTCGTGACGCCGATCCAAGTGAATTGGAACACGGTCACGTACACACTGATGGCAACCACGATCACGACTAAGTGATCTTGAGTTGTAGTCAAAAAAGACGCACCTTCGGGTGCGTTTTTTTGTGCTTTGCAAACCACCTCGAAAGCTTTACTCTAAGCCGATAATTCCGCCGCTAGAGACTTAGCTGTTCATGTCGACTAAAAACTATCCATACTCACCTGCCACGGCGCTAGCCCAGTCCCTTGGCAAGATCGATGACGAAACCCAAGCCGTGGTGCCGCCCATACATGTCGCCACAACTTATTTACGCGGTAAAGATAATAGTTACCCCACCGGGAATATCTATTCGCGCGCCGATAACCCGACCTATAAGCCGGTCGAAGCCTTACTGACCGAGCTTGAAGCCGGTCATGAAGCCTTGCTGTTTGGCTCTGGTATGGCCGCTGCGACTGCAGTTTTTCAGGGCTTACGTCCAGGCGATCACGTACTTGCGCCTAAAGTCATGTATTGGGCGCTGCGCAACTGGTTACTCAACTTTGCCACTGATTGGGGTTTGCGCATCGAATTCATCGATATGACCAACAGCGAGGCCGTTTCCCGTCACTTGCGGACGGGCGAAACCCAATTAGTTTGGCTCGAGACGCCAGGGAATCCGCTTTGGTGCATTAGCGACATTCGCGCTATAGCGGAAGCAGCTCATGGGGTGGGTGCGCAAGTTGCAGTAGACTCGACTTGTGCAACGCCGTTGTTGACCCAGCCGTTAAAACTCGGTGCCGACATTGTCATGCACTCGGCTACCAAATATCTCAATGGCCACTCAGATGTTATTGCGGGAGCTTTAATTGGTGCCCATGATGACGCCTACTGGCAACGCATTCGTGCAGTGCGCGCACAAAACGGCGCCGTGCCCAGCCCCCATGATGCAGCACAACTTTTACGGGGTATGCGTACCATGCATTTGCGCGTACGCGAAGCCTGCCAAACGGCGCAATTTATTGCTGAGCAGTTAGAGCAGCATCCCGCAGTGGTCGAGGTTCTTTATCCAGGCTTACCCAGCTTCGCAGGGCATGCAATTGCCAAGCAACAGATGACCAGCGGCTTTGGTGGCATGCTGTCCGTACGCTTAAAAGACGGCGCCGCTGCAGCCATTCACGTCGCCGCGAATACCAAGCTATGGAAACGCGCGACTTCCCTTGGTGGCGTAGAGAGCCTCATTGAGCACCGCGCTAGCATTGAGGGAGAAGGTACTCCCTGCCCCGATGATTTGCTACGTATGTCGTGCGGCATCGAAGACCGACACGAACTCCTTGAGGACTTTCTACAAGCCTTGCCTTAAAATTTAGTCTTTGCGCGGACGCATGTGTGGGAAGAGCAAGACGTCACGAATTGACGGTGAATCCGTAAGCAGCATCACCAAGCGGTCAATGCCGATGCCTTCGCCCGCCGTCGGCGGCAAACCGTGCTCCAATGCAGTGATGTAGTCTTCATCGAAGAACATCGCTTCGTCATCGCCAGCTTCTTTTTGCTGGACCTGATGCTGGAAGCGCTCAGCTTGGTCTTCGGCATCGTTCAATTCCGAGAAGCCATTGGCGAGTTCACGGCCGCCAACAAAGAACTCAAAGCGGTCCGTAATGTGCGGATCTTCGTCATTGCGACGTGCCAATGGCGACACTTCCGCTGGGTAGGCGGTGATAAAGGTCGGTTGAATCAACTTGTGCTCAGCGACTTCTTCAAAAATTTCGATTTGCACTTTGCCCAAGCCCCAGTTTGGCTTGACCTTAATACCGATGCTTTCTGCCAACTTCGTTGCCGCTTCCAAGGTGTTCAACTGCACTTCAGTGGCCTCTGGAAGGTGCTGTAGAATCGCTTCGTTGACCGTCATGCGCACGAACGGCTGGCTGAAGTCATAGTCAACGCCCTCGCTGGTAAATTGACTCGAACCCAAAATCTCTTCGGTCATACCACGCAACATGTCTTCGGTAAGATCCATAAGATCACGATAATCTGCGTAGCCCCAATAGAACTCAAGCATAGTGAATTCTGGGTTATGTCGAGTCGACAGGCCTTCGTTACGGAAGTTACGGTTAATTTCGAAAACTTTCTCAAAACCACCCACGACTAAGCGCTTCAGATAAAGCTCAGGCGCGATACGCAAGTACAACTCCATATCGAGCGCGTTGTGATGGGTCACAAACGGCCGCGCAGCAGCCCCACCAGGGATGGTTTGCATCATCGGCGTTTCGACTTCTAGAAATTGCTTAGCAGTTAAATAACGACGAATGTAGTCAACGACCTTGGAGCGCACAATAAAGGTACGACGTGAATCGTCATTAGTGATCAAATCAAGGTAACGTTGGCGATAACGTGTTTCCTGATCAGCCAAACCGTGGAACTTGTCCGGCAATGGGCGCAGTGCTTTGGTAAGTAGCCGTACATCATCCACATGTACACTTAACTCGCCAGTCCCTGTAATGAACAAAGTACCAGTAGCACCAACGATGTCACCAAGATCCCACTTTTTGAACTCTTGGTTGTAGAAGCCCTCTGGCAGATTATCGCGCGCCACGTAGAGCTGAATGCTGCCGGTCATATCCTTGATGGTCGCAAAACTCGCTTTACCCATAATACGACGCGTCATCATGCGCCCAGCTACGGCAACACGGATACCTTTTTCGGCTAGCGCTTCTTTTTCCACATTGTCGTACTCGGCATGCAAGTCTGCAGCTAAGTCTTCGCGGCGAAAATCATTAGGGAACGCTACACCGCGCTCACGCAAGGCTTTCAACTTGGCCTTTCGTTGTGCAATTTGTTCATTTACATCAACGACTTCGGTGTTTTGCGTGTTCTCTGCCATGGTTTGGTTCCTATTTACAGTCCAGATTTCAAACTTGCTTCAATAAATGGGTCTAGCGCGCCGTCGAGCACCGCTTGGGTGTTGCGATTCTCAACGCCGGTACGTAAATCTTTAATACGGGCGTCATCTAGCACATAAGAGCGGATTTGGCTGCCCCAGCCAATATCTGATTTGCTGTCTTCCAGCGCTTGTTTTTCGGCGAGCTGCTTCTGCAACTCCATTTCGTACAGTTTTGCCCGTAATTGCTTCATCGCCGCATCGCGGTTTTTGTGCTGCGAGCGGTCACTTTGACATTGTACGACAATGCCACTTGGTTCGTGGGTAATACGAATCGCCGAGTCGGTACGGTTAACGTGCTGACCACCGGCGCCTGAGGCACGGTAGGTATCGACACGTAAGTCCGCCGGATTTATCTCAATGTCAATCGAGTCGTCGATTTCAGGGTAGACGAATACCGAAGCAAAGGATGTATGGCGGCGATTGCCAGAGTCAAACGGCGACTTACGTACGAGTCGGTGGACGCCTGTCTCCGTGCGCAACCAACCGTACGCATACTCACCTTGAATACGCACTGTCGCCGATTTAATGCCTGCTACTTCGCCTTCTGATAATTCGGTGATCTCGGCTTTAAAGTCATGGCTCTCAGCCCAACGCAAGTACATGCGTAGCAGCATATTGGACCAATCCTGCGCTTCGGTTCCACCTGAGCCAGCTTGAATGTCCAAATAGCAATCAGAACCATCTTGCGGGCCCGAAAACATACGGCGAAACTCTAACGTCGCCAACTGTTGTTCAAGGTCATCCAATTCAGTCACGGCTTCGTTGTAGGTGTCTTCGTCTTCGGCTTCCACCGCTAAGTCGACGAGACCTTCAACATCATCAAGACCTTGGGCCAAATTCTGCAACGTCTCGACAACCTGTTCAAGGCTCGCTCGTTCTTTACCTAATGCCTGTGCGCGCTCTTGATCATCCCATACACTAGGGTCCTCAAGTTCACGGGTAACCTCTTCTAAACGCTCAACTTTTTGAGCGTAGTCAAAGATACCCCCGAAGCGCTTCGCTGCGTTCGCGCATTTCTTTTATGGCTACATAAGTTGCATTGGTTTCGAACATAAAACGTGCTTTCATCCAAGGTTGTTTGCAAAAGGGACGGCATTTTACCGTAAAGGCAACAAATGCTCCACCAACAGTTGCACATTGGTCTGCCCACGGAAGTGATTCAGTTGCAGCTTGTACACGAGGTGGGCTTTGCGGACACTGAGATCGGGCCATTGCTGAGTATCAACATTAAACGCGATACCTTCAACGGTGACCCCATCGGCGGTTTGCAACACAAGTTTTAAGTGATTTTTGCCAACAATACGTTGATCAACAAGTACCAAGATGTCGTCAAATAGCGGCTCAGGAAATCCTTGTCCCCACGGCCCTAAGCGCTGCAATTGTTCGACGAACGCCTGTGTGAAACACGAAGCATCGAGTCCGCCATCGGTCACGATACTACGTTGCAATGTCTCTGCTTCCAGCCATTCGCTCGCAACTGCTGTTGCCGCCTGCTTAAACGCCGTCAAATTTTCCGGCGCAAGCGACAAACCCGCAGCCATAGCATGGCCACCGAAACGCTCGATGAGCTGTGGGTGCAAGGTATGCACGCGCTCCAGTAAATCGCGCATATGCAAACCCGGAATGGATCGCGCCGAACCTTTGAGTAGACCATCATCGCCGGCGGCAAAGGTAATCGTCGGTCGATGAAACTGCTCTTTGACGCGCCCCGCGACAATACCCACCACGCCCTGGTGCCAGCCTTCTTGATGCAATACGAGCAAGGGCGGAAGTTGCGCCTCGGAAAGCTGTAGATCGGCCACATAACGCGCCGCACTCTCGCGCATTTCGCTCTCAATAGAACGCCGCTCGGCATTTAAGTCATTGAGCTGGCCCGCCAATTCTAACGCGGTAGTGAGGTCTTCACTCAATAAGCATTCGATGCCAATTGCCATATCGTCTAAACGCCCGGCAGCATTAATACGCGGCGCCAGAGCAAAGCCCAGATCTGTGGCCTGCAAGCGTTCAGCTTCACGTTGGGTGACTTGCAACAAAGCTTGAATTCCTGGCCGACAGCATCCGGCACGAATACGTTGCAAGCCTTGTTGCACCAACACCCGATTAGTGCCGTCAAGCTTGACCACGTCGGCTACGGTGCCCAAGGCGACTAAATCCAGCCACTCCGCCAGATTAATCTGCGCCGCAGCGTGTTGTCGTTCACGTGCCAAGGCGCGTAGCGCCAGTAACACATAGAAAGCTACGCCAACCCCTGCTATGGATTTGCTCGGAAACGAACAGGCTGGCTGATTTGGATTAACAATAGCGAAGGCTGCGGGTAACTCAGCTCCAGCTAAATGATGGTCGGTAACAATCACGTCGAGACCGGCATCATTTGCCGCCGTTACACCAGCATGGCAAGAAATGCCGCTATCGACAGTGACCAGTAGCTGGGCTCCGAGTTGCTTAGCATAGGCCACCACGTTCGGCGACAAGCCATAACCATCAGTGAACCTATTAGGTACACAGTAACTGACCTGCTTGGCCCCCATGGCGCGTAATACCGAGACCATAAGCGCTGTCGAAGTTGCTCCATCGGCATCAAAATCGCCACAGATGCAGATGTGTTGTTGCTGTTCGATTGCTTCTAACAAGCGTTGCGCAGCACGTTCAGCATGGTGTAATTCAGCGAAGTGCGGTAGTCGCTGCAAGCGTAAATCGAGTTGTTCCGTTGTGGTCACGCCACGGCGCGCAAGGATTTGCCGTAATAGCCACGGCAATTCCTGCGGAAGTTGAGTTACATCAACATCCGCGCGGCGTTGAACGGTCGGCGTTGCCGTCATGGTTTACCCTTGCTTCAACATACCTAATAAACGGCTCGCATCAACGAGACCTGGAATCATCTCCCCCGACGGCAACACCATCGCTGGGGTGCCGCGGACGCCAAATTTGTTCCCGAGGGCGAAATGGGCATCCACCGGATCGTCACAACTTGCCGCTGGTAGACGCTTGTCATTTTTGGCGGCATCAAGTGCAGCTTGCTGATCGGCCGAGCACCAGATTGTCTTTAACTGTTGATACGCGCTCCCCTGCAAACCACCACGCGGCCATGCTAAATAGCGAATAGTGATGCCTTTATTAAGGTAACTGTCGAGGTTGTTGTGTAACTGCCGGCAATAGCCACAAGTTGGGTCAGTGAAAACAGTGACAACGTAATCTTCGTTATCGGCAGGGTAAGCGATAGCTTGGTCAGCAATGGCCACAACATCACGTTGGCGCATAGCGCGGATGGCATTTTCGCTTAGATTGACAGGTTCATTGCCGGTGATGTCATAAATACGCCCGCCGATCAGTTTTCTACCATCGTCGGCGACATAGATAAGGCCTTGGTCGGTAATGACTTCATAAACACCGGGAATTGAAGATTCTTCTGCCGATTCAATCTGAAAGCCCATTTGTTGCAAATAGCTTTGATCAAAACCTGCGCCCTCAGTGGTCACCGCTGCGCTTGCAGGCTTAGCTGTGGCTTGCGCTTCTTGTTGTGGCGAGCAGGCCAGTAGCCCAATGATGCTGGCTGCCAGAAATAATTGTTTCATAGAATTCTCGTTTAACTTCGTTGCTGTTTTAATAGGAAATAATGCTGCCCAGTGTAGCGTGATTTCACAACTAGCGCAGCCACTTTACTAGGCTCTCGGATGATGTGTTGCATGTAACTGTTGTAAACGCTCACGCGCGACATGGGTATAAATCTGCGTGGTCGACAAATCACTGTGACCAAGCAACATTTGTAGCACGCGCAAATCCGCGCCATGGTTCAGCAAATGCGTGGCGAAGGCATGGCGTAAGGTATGGGGTGACAAATGCGAGCGAATATCAGCTTGCTGCGCGTAAAACTTGATGCGATGCCAAAAGGCTTGCCGCGTAAGCGGCCCACCACGCCGCGTAATAAACACATAATCACTGGGTAATTGGCTCAGTTGCGCACGCGCTTCTTTACTATAGCGTTGCAGCCATTCAAGCGCGGTTTCACCTAACGGGACTAAGCGTTCTTTATTGCCCTTGCCAATCACGCGCACCAACTCTTGCTGATAAGAAATTTGACTAAAGGTCAACTGCGTAAGCTCGGTCACCCGTAAGCCCGTGGCATAAAGCACTTCTAGCATGGCGCGGTCGCGTAATTGCACAGGATCACTTTCATCGGGCGCATTGAGCAGCGCTTCAACTTCACTCTCGGCTAAACTGTGCGGTAGCGCTTGTGGTTGCTTCGGTTGCCGCAGTCGCGCCGTAGGGTCACTGGCACAAAGCCGCTCTTGGACCGCGTAAGTGTAAAACTTCTTCAACGCACTTACGGCTCGAGCGGTACTGCGCGGTGATAGCCCTTGTTGCCGTCGCCACAAAAGATAGTCTTCGATTTCGGTTGTCGTCACCGCCAATAATTCAGCATCAGCGCCTCGGTGGGCCAATAAAAACTGCAAAAACTTCTTTAAATCGGTGGCGTACGCCGAACTGGTATTCGGACTTATGCCCTGCTTTAACCAAAGGCGATCAAGAAAGGTGGCGATAATTTCAGCATGCTTTGTCGACAAAATGTACAACCTAGTTGAAACAACATTAAATAACCAAGGCTTTTATCATAGCGGGGTTTACAGGCCGCCTCAATCTGCTACTATTGCCCGCCTTCGTGGAGGGGTTCCCGAGTGGCCAAAGGGATCAGACTGTAAATCTGACGGCTCAGCCTTCGCAGGTTCGAATCCTGCCCCCTCCACCATTTTTTACTGTTCAATTAATCCCAAGCCAAGACCAATTTACCGCGCGTTTCGTTGCGCTGCATTTGTTGCAATGCCTGCGCCATCTCGGCAATGGGGTACGTTTTTTCCAGCATCACCTGACACCGTCCATCGACTAATAGTGGCCAAAGATCTTGTTCGAGCGCGCGCATGATCCGTGCTTTTACGGGTAGCGGCTGGTTACGCAGTGTGCTCCCTTGAATACGTTGCCGCTTCATCAGCAAACGTCCAGCATCAATCATCGCCTCGCGGCCCCCCATGAGGCCTAACACAATAATGCGCCCATCTTGACGCAACACCTGTTGGTCTTGGGCAAGATAATCGCCAGCCACTGGGTCAATGATCACATCGGCACCTCCCCAGTCCTTAACAGCCTCGACGAAACTCCCTTGCCGACGATTCCAACCTGTTTCAGCACCGTGTTGCTTACAAAATGCTATTTTCTCATCGCTTCCTGCGGTAACAAATACCGGGTTGTCGTTATGCTGCGCTAACTGCATGGCGGCCAAGCTGACGCTGCTGGCACCAGCGTGCAGGAGCAGGCGTTCTTGGGGCTGAATGCGCGCAACCTCATACAGGTTAAACCAAGCCGTTGCGAAGGCTTCGCATAGCGCTGCGCCCTGCGCAAGCGTTAAGCCTCTCGGCAATTTCGCAACTTGCTGTTCACTGACGGTAACATGGCTGGCATAACCGCCTGCCGCCAGTAAGGCGCACACCTCATCACCAACGCGCAAACGGCTAACGGCAGGGCCAACGGCCACGACAGTGCCGCTCGCTTCCAAACCAAGGATCTCAGAAGCACCTGGCGGTGGCGGATAGTGCCCAGCAAGCTGCATTAAATCGGCGCGATTCACACCGCTATGACTAATCGCAATCACTACTTCATCGGTGAGCGGTGTTGCATACTGAAATTCAAAGCGCTGTGGTGCTCCTTCAACTGCCCGAAAACCTATTGCAGTACTACTTTTCATAGGTGCTCCTTGAGTTAACTTTTTGCGGTGAGTTGTCCACTTTGATAATCAGCGATGGCCTGTTCAATTTCTGCTTGGCTGTTCATCACAAAAGGCCCATATTGCGCTATGGGCTCACCAATAGGCTCCGCTGCTAGCACTAGCATGCCCGCCTCATCTTCGGTATGCAATGTTAGTTCAGCCGCAGGATCTAAACGCACCAACTCACCACGCTGCAATTGTGTGCCGTTGAGCTCAACAGAGCCTTGGTAGACATAAGCTAAACGTGTTTGCTGGGAAATTGCCTCCTGCTGCCATGCGCCTGCACCACTGAAGCGCAAGTCGTACATTTGAAATTGCTGCGCCGTTTGTTGGATTGGCCCTTCTTGACCAGCATAAGAACCTGCTACTACACGCAGCGTTAAGCCATCCTGCTCGACCTCAGGAATTTTCGCAGCGGGATAGTCCGCCCACTCAGCAGCACTCATTTTGTCTTTTGCTGGCAAATTCAGCCACAATTGAAAGCCCCACATGAGACCTTCTTCTTGCTTCGGCATTTCGGCATGAATGATACCGCGAGCCGCTTTCATCCACTGCGCACCGCCGCTCTCCACGACCCCAGTGTTACCCTCAGAATCCTTGTGCTCCATGCGGCCAGCGAGCATGTAGGTCAGCGTTACAAAGCCACGATGCGGATGCGGGGGAAAGCCCGCAATATAATCGTTCGGATCGTCTGAGCGAAATTCGTCGAGCATTAAAAACGGATCTTGATACCGCAAACTGGGTTGATTAATGATCCGGGTCAACTTGACGCCAGCACCATCTTGCGCTGGCATACCTCGGTGACGACTTAAAATGGCGTTCATAACACCTCTCCTCGTTGATGGGGTGCATTAAAATCAAGTGCTGGTCCGCGCGGAACAATTTGCGTCGGATTGATCATCGTATGGCTGCCATAGTAATGCGTCTTAATATGGTCCATAACCACCGTCTCAGCAACACCGGGCACCTGATACAAGGCCCGCACGTAATCCCATAACGCCGGGTAATCGACAATCCGCCGCTGGTTGGTTTTAAAGTGGCCATGATAAACAGCATCAAACCTTACCAGCGTGGTAAACAGCCGCCAATCGGCTTCTGTCACTTGATCACCAACCAAGAAACGCTGCTTAGATAAGCGCTGCTCAAGTTTGTCTAAGGTGTTGAACAAAGCGTCAAAAGCTTCCTCATAAGCCTCTTGTTGGGTGGCGAAACCACACTTATAAACGCCATTATTAACGTTGTTGTACACCTCATCATTGATAGTATCTATATCGCTTCGCAGCGCCGCAGGATAGAAATCTAGCTGATTGCCAGTGATTTCGTTAAAGGCGCTGTTGAACATGCGAATAATATCGGCTGACTCATTGCTTACCACGGTCTGCTTTTTCTTGTCCCACAACACCGGGACAGTCACGCGACCGCTGTAATTTGGATTGGCCTTTAAGTAGAGCTGGTAAAGAAACTCATGACCATAAAGCGGATCGTGCAAGGCGTGGTCGTTATCGTCAGCAAACTCCCAGCCGTTCTCGAGCATCAGCGGCTGCACTGCAGACACTGAAATATGCTCTTCGAGACCTTTAAGTTTACGAAAAATAAGAGTGCGATGCGCCCAAGGACAAGCGTAGGAGACATACAAATGATAGCGTCCACTTTCGGCTGGAAATTCAGCTTCAGGGTCGCTGCTCAACCAATTACGAAACTGCGCGGCACTGCGCTCGAAGCGCCCACCATGCTTTTCGGTGTCGTACCATTTGTCTTGCCACTTACCATCGACGAGTAATCCCATATGCACCTCTCTTTCTAAGTTGATGCAAACAGTATAGGATTAATCAAATCGATTAATAAGTGCTTTATTATGGCTTTATCTTTCGACTAATTAGAACGGTTTTGTGTGGCGAGTTCTAGCGCAACCGTTGCGCTTAGCGTATCAGCATCACGCTGCAAAGCTTGATGGAGTGCCGTAAAGCGCTCAATAAGTGTGCCATCTTCAGCAGCGGCAAGTTGCTTTTCTAATGCTTCAACCAAGGCCTGCGGCGTCACCTGCTGCTGTACAAGCTCAGGCACCAAAGGAGCGTCAGCAAGTAGGTTGGGTAGACTAAAATACTTGGCTTTAAACATACGTTTGATGAGCTGATAGCTTAACCAGTTAAAGCGGTACGCAACCACCATCGGGCGTTTAATTAACATCGCTTCGAGGGTCACGGTGCCAGAGGTCAAGAGTAAACCATCAGCCGCCGCCATTGCTGTGCGTGACTGACCTTCAATCAGGGATAGCGGCAGCTCTGGTGCGATACGCTGTTGTAATTCACGAAACTGTTGCGCACGCGCGCTGGAAATCATCGGACTGATAAACTTGACCTGCGGATGCCGTGCGAAGAATACTTTCGCGGCAGCGAGAAAAATCGGCCCCATGCGCGCTATTTCGCCGCTACGACTGCCGGGCAATAATGCGACCATAAAGTCATCCTGCAAGCCCAGCTCGGCACGTGCTTCAGCTTTGGGCCATTGCAGAGGAATGCTATCCGCCAATGGATGCCCAACAAAAGTTGCGGGAAGACCGTTTTGGTCGTAGAAGGCTTTTTCGAAAGGCAACAAACACAGCACATGATCCACGCTCGCTTTAATGCCTTTGATACGGCCTTGGCGCCATGCCCAAACACTGGGGCTGACATAGTGCATGGTCGGGATCCCTTGTGCTTTCAAGCGCTTGGCGATCGGCAGATTAAAATCTGGAGCGTCAATGCCAATAAACACCGCTGGGCGCTCAGCCGTAAGCGCAGTGACAATGTTCTTACGGTGGCGCAATAAGGTAGGTAAACGCCCCACTACTTCAGCAATGCCCATGACGGCCAGATCGTCCATGGGAACCAAACTGTTCAACCCTTCAGCGGCCATCAACGGACCGCCTACACCAATGAATGAAACGTCCGGATGACGTGTTTTTAGCTCACGCATCAACCCTGCCCCAAGCAAATCACCCGAGTGTTCACCGGCCAATAAGGCTATGGTTAAAGTTGCTGCTGCAGCCATGGTTTTGGGTTCGTTACATCGAAGCGTTAGCGGATAATACCGCGTGAGCTGTGTTGGACAAAATGGATCAAATCGGCTAATTCAGGCGCCTGCCAGCTTTGCATTTCAGCAACCGCCTCATCCACCGTTAAGCCCTTGCGGTACAAGGTTTTAAACGCGCGCTTAATATGCACAATGGCTTCTTTACTAAAGCCGCGACGTTTCAAGCCTTCGCTATTGATCGTCCGCGGTACCGCATTATGGCCCTGCGCCATAATATACGGAGGAATGTCTTGCACAACCACCGAGTTGACCGCTGTAAAGGCATGCGCGCCAATGTGGCAGAACTGGTGCACCCCAGTAAAACCACCCAGTATGGCCCAATCGCCTACATGTACATGACCCGCCAAGGTGGTGTTATTGGCCAGAATGACGTTGTCACCAACCATGCAATCATGCGCCACATGCACGTACGCCATCAGTAGATTATTGCTGCCGATTTTGGTTAAGCTCTGATCTTGGATGGTCCCGCGATGAATAGTCACGCATTCGCGAATAATATTATTGTCACCGACTTCGAGTCGCGTAGGCTCGCCGTTGTATTTCTTGTCTTGGCAATCTTCGCCAACGGAGGCAAACTGAAAGATCTTATTGCCTTTACCAAGCACTGTCGGACCTTTAACCACGACATGCGGGCCAAGCCAACAATCATCGCCAATCACTACATCAGGCCCAACAATGCTGTAGGGCCCAATTTCGACATTTTTTCCGATGACCGCTTGGTCATCAATTATCGCTGTAGGATGAATCACTTAAGCTTCTCTTCTTGCGCAAATAATATCCGCACTAGCGGCGAGTTCACCGGCCACTTCAGCGCGCCCTTTGAAGACCCAAATACCGCGGCGCTCTTTTGCAAAAGTCACATGCAAGTCAAGCTGATCGCCCGGAATAACTTGACGCTTGAAACGCGCGTTATCAATTCCTGCAAACAAGTATAGGTCATTGCTACCGGGCTTGCTTTCGGTAATCTTAAAGCCGAGTAAACCTGCTGCTTGCGCGAGCGCTTCAAGAATCAAAACGCCCGGAAAAATCGGCTTTCCGGGAAAATGCCCGTTAAACAAGTCTTCATTAATGCTGATATTCTTAACCGCATGAATATGGCTTTCTGCGTCGCAGCTTACCACTTTGTCGACCAACAAAAACGGGTAACGATGCGGCAATAAACGCATGATTTCATGGATATCAAAAGCGGAGTCAGATGCTGACAAAATTCAATCTCCGTGGCCGTCAGGGGCACTATTGCGCCCCTAATTAAGCTTAATCTTTGAGTTGTTTCTCGATTTTCTTCACGCGCTGGAAAAGATCATCAAGTTGACGATAGCGCGCGCCATTGCGCCGCCATTCACGATGCGGTGCTGCAGGAATACCTGAGGCATATACACCAGGCTCACTGATGGCCTTGATCACCATCGAGAAGCCACTGATTTGCACATCATCACAGATTTCAATATGCCCATTAATCGCCGTCGCGCCACCAATAAGGCAACGTTTACCAATCCGGCAACTACCAGCGAGTACGGTGCAACCTGCAATTGCGGTATCTTCGTCAATAAAGACATTGTGTGCGATTTGGCATTGATTATCGATAATGCAACCGCTCGAGATCACGGTGTCATCAAGGGCGCCACGGTCGACCGTGGTGCTTGCGCCAATTTCAACGCGATCATGGATAACGACACGACCAAGTTGTGGAATTTTCACCCACTTGCCCTGCTCATTCGCCCAACCAAACCCATCTGCGCCAATCACAGCGCCACTATGAAGCAAGCAATCTGCACCGATCACACAATCGTGATAGATCACGACATGCTGCCAAATTTTGGTGTTCGCGCCAATTTTCACCCCGGGTCCGATAAAACACCCAGCGCCAATCTGCACATTGTCACCCAGTTCAACATTCTCGCTAATCACCGCGAAAGGGCCGATAGCAACGTTGTTACCGAGAGAGGCAGAATCGGCAATCTTAGCTGAAGCGTCGATACTTGTGGCCGCTGCAGGCGTAGTATCGAGCTGTTGCGCTACTTTCGCAAAGCCGGCGTAAGGATTCGCCGTCACCAATGCGGCCATGCCACTTGGAACATCGACCTTAGGCCCAACAATCACTGCACTTGCCTGAGTCGTATCTAATTGCGAGCGATACTTATCGTTCGCCAAAAACGCAATTTGCCCCGACGTAGCCGAGGCAAGCGTTGCAACGCCAGTGATGGTTTGTGCACCATCACCGACAACCTCAGCATCAATGACTGATGCTAGCTGTTGCAATGTCATGGTTTGCATTTGACTTAGTTTCCACCTGTCATTTTAGCAACCACTTCGTCTGTCAGGTTCAGACTGTCACCAGCATAAAGAACCGCTTGGCTGTTTAGTACCAAGTCGAAGCCTTCAGCTTGAGCGACTTGCTGTGACATTTGGAAGACTTCACGCATCAATTTGTTGCGCTCTTCATTCTGACGACGCTCATTGTCTTCTTGGAATGCACGCGCTTTCATTTGATACTGCGACTCAAGCATTTCCATTTCACGTTGCAAGTCACGACGCTCTGATGGCGACATGATCTGTGCATCACGCTCAGCTTTCTCACGCAAACCTTGCATTTCGGTACGCATGCCTTCGAGCTCGTTAATACGACCTTCAAACTCTTCCTGCAAACGGTTTGAAAGTTCTTGTACTTGCGGCAATTGCTGCAACACAGTTTGCATGTCTACAAAACCGACTTTTTGCTGTGCTTCTGCTGCACCGGCAAACATTGAGCTGGCCAGCACTGCTGCCGCTACGGTTGTTTTCATTAATGCTTTCACGTAACTACTCCTGTTATTCAAAAATTCAGGCACGAATGTTTATTTTAGAATGTCGTACCAAAGTTGAAACTAAAGGTTTTCGCTCTGTCACCCTCATAATCCTTGATCGGACGACCAAAGGCAAATGTCAGTGGGCCCATCGGCGACAACCATTGCACGGCAATACCCGCTGAAGCACGGTAGAGATCCGGCGAACTAAAGTCATTTAGACGATAATCTAGGTTACCCACTTGCTGCAATTGACGGTATTGATCGTATTGGAATTCAGTGTCCCAGACACTACCAACATCAATATAAATACTTGTACGCACGGAGTTCTTACTCTCGTCCTTAATCAGTGGCGTGGGCACAATCAGCTCCAAACCAGCCGCGTACATGGCATTACCACCAACTGAATATTGACTCACTGCCAAGGTATCAGCACCAGGTCCTACCGGTAGATCCGTCGGTACACCGCCGAACCCTGGCGGACCTAAAATTGAATCTGGATAGCGATAGACTGCGCGTGGACCTATAGTGTTCGGCTCAAAGCCACGCAGATCATCGTTACCGCCAATTCGGAAGTTCTCATAAAACGGGAAGATATAGTCATTGCCGTTATCATCGGTACCGTAACCGTTACCGTAGCCCACATTTAGCCGTGTCAATAACACAAAACTATGGTCATTGGTCAGCGGCCAATAGTGTTTGAAGTCATAATTGATACGGAAGTAGCGTACGTCACTGCCCGGCACAGTAATTTCACCATTAACGCGGTTCAAGGTACCCGCAGTTGGGAAGGTACCGCGGTTGAGTGTGACACGACTCCAACCTGCTTCCAGCGAGATCATATCGAACGCCACACCGGAGTTCGGATCTTGTTCGTCGATGTACGGCTGATAGAAACGTTTAACTTGCTCGTAGCCTTCCACATTAGTCACTTCTTCGCGGCGCACCATGGCACCGAAATTAAGACTACTGACTTCATTGATTGGGAAGCTAATGCTCGAGCCAATACCTACCCGCTTGGTGTTATAGCGAATCAAGTTTTCCTGTTGCCCAGCATCGAATTCGCTCAAAAAGACTTGGCCTGAAAGGTTCACACCGTCTTTCGTGAAGTAACGGTCCATGTACGACAAGCTTAAACTACGGTTAAAGCGGTTGGTATTGATATTGATCGCCGCTCGGTTACCCGTACCCAAGAAGTTGTCTTGTGACACGCCGACACCGATCTGTAGTTTTGAATAGTCGCCGTAACCCAACATAAAGTTGAATGAGCCTGACGGCTGCTCTTTCACGAGGTATTCAATATCCACTAAATCATCGCGACCGTTTACTCGATTGGTTGCGCTTTCGACGGTTTCAAAGAAACCAAGACGCTCAAGACGTAGCTTACCCTGTTCGACCATTTCATCATTCAGTGGCGCACCTTCAAATTGACGCATTTCACGACGCAATACTTCGTCTTCAGTCACCGTGTTGCCACGGAATTTGATGCGGTTCACATAAACGCGTTTGCCTGGGTTAATCGAGAACACCAAATCGACTTCATTGGTTTCTTGATTAATTTCTGGAATGGCGCGAACTTCTGGATAGGCATAGCCATAGCGACCATAAACCTTAGCCACTAACTCTTCGATATAGGTTACTTGTGCAGCACTGTACTGAGTGCCAGCCTCAATCTTAGTCAGCCGCTCTACCACTTCACGTTGGCCGCGAAGATCACCCATGACACGGGTTTCATTAACGGTGAAGATTTCACCTTCATTAATGTGGATCGAGATATACACACCTGAACGATCAGGCGTCATGCTGACTTGTACCGAATCAATCGCAAAGGTCAAATAGCCGCGATCTTTATAGAAAGACTCTAAAGTTTCTAAGTCACCACTGAGCTGTTGCTTTTGATACGTGCGAGCACCAATGAAGTTCCACCACGGCAGTTTATCTTTGAGTTCAAAATTGGCCAGCAACTCGTCATCACTAAAGATCGTGTTGCCAACAATATTGATCTGTTGGATTTCGGCAGAGTCACCCTCTTCAAAATCAATTTCCAGTCGCACACGGTTACGCGGCAAACGAATAATATTGACTTCAACTTGCGCATTGTATTTACCAATCGAGTGATAAAAGTCCTCGAGGCCGGTTTCAATGCTGGCAATCGTTGTTAAATCAAGAGGTTCACCTTCAATAATCCCCTGATCCGTAAGACTCTGGGTGAGCTGCTCGTCTTTAATATCACTATTGCCATCAAATTCGATGGCACTAATGGTCGGCCGCTCGGTAACTTCAAAAATGAGCGTATCGCCCACGCGCCGCACCACAATATCGTTAAAGTGCGTCGAAGAGTAAAGAGAACGAATCGAGGTTTGGATATTTTCAGCGTCGATGCTATCACCGACCCGAATGGGGATGTACGTTAAAGCGGCGCCAAGCGCAACACGTTGTAAGCCACGTACACGAATATCTTCTACAACAAATTCTTCGGCGCCATCAGCACCTGTTTCAGCGCTGTAGGCTGGTAATGCAGCACCCGCCATAAGGGCACTTAAAAATAGCTTTTTCAACGTCATTCTGTGCTACTTATTTGTTTATTGTAAATGTAATCTCACTTGAACAACCGCAATACATCATTGCTAATTGCGATCGCCATCAGTGCAAATATCAGTGCTCCACCGATTCGGTAGCTAATCTCTTGCACCCGTTCTGAAACCGCTTTTTTGCGTACTCCTTCAATACCGAGAAAGAGCAAGTGCCCACCATCAAGCATGGGCAATGGTAACAGATTTATGATACCGAGATTAACACTGATGAGCGCGAGAAACCCTAAAAAGTAAACCAATCCATAGCTTGCTGACACCCCTGCGCCTTCGGCTATCGCCACTGGCCCGCTGAGGTTGGTCACCGAAACTGTACCGGTGAGCAGCTTACCTATCATTTGTACGCTCAGAACCATTAGATTCCACGTACGTTCTGCACCTTTTAATAGGCTGTCGACTATACCGTATTGCTGGACGAATCGATAGGCCTCTGGATAAGCATCACGTGCAGGTTCTACCCCAAGGTAACCATAGGCCTGCCCTTCAAATTCACGCTGCCCCATGGTCACCGGCAATTCGACTTCCTGCCCATTGCGCGCCACAGTTAACAGTACCTGCTTACCAGGTGCCGCCATAATTGCGTCACGTATTTGAGACCATTCCGAGTAGAGAGTTCCGTCTAAGGCCAAAATTTTATCGCCAACTTGCAGCCCAGCTTGCGCAGCAGGCGAATTTTCCTGCACATAGGCCAGTTCGGTATAAATTTCTGGCTGGAAAGGTTGGAAGCCTAAAGCGGTAAAGGTGGGAACCTGTTCGTCACCAAGCCGCCACTCGCTGATATCAAGTTCGAAGGTACGTTCGCGCTGGCGTTCGTCAACCACTGTGATACTTGCCGTTTGATTGCCTAATGCGGCAGCAAAACCTAAATTAACCTGCTGCCAATCTTCCGTGCGGCGGCCATTGACACGTAGGATTTCGCTGGGTGTCGGCAAGTCAACTTGTGCGGCAACCGAATTCGGCGTCACCGCGCCAACAACTGGCTTAACGGAGGGCACACCGATTAAAAACATGCCCCACAGTACGGCGATCGCTAGCAAAAAGTTGGCTATTGGCCCGGCGACAACAATCGCCGCTCGCTGGCTTACCGACTTACTATTAAAACTCAAATGGCGCTCATCTTCAGCGACCTCGTCCACACGCTCATCGAGCATGCGCACATAACCACCTAACGGAATTCTGCTGACCTGATAGCAAGTGCCGTCTTTACCCTGGCGCTGCCAAATAGCCTTACCAAACCCTACCGAGAAGGTCAGTACTTTAACGCCACACTTACGCGCCACCCAAAAATGGCCAAACTCGTGGAACGTCACTAAGACGCCCAAGGTCACCACAAATGCACCTAACGACCAAAGAATTTCTAGCATGAATAACTCTTCTCTATCACTTTTTCTGCAGCTTCACGCGCTAACCTATCCACAGACAAAATCGCCTCGATAGAGTTCACATTCTGACACTCGTCAGTTGTTTCAAGCTGTTTCACCACGGCCGCGCACACCTCAGCGATTTCCGTAAATTTGATGGTCTCGGCAAGAAAGCTTTGCACCGCAACTTCATTCGCCGCGTTCAATGCCGTTGTCGCCCACTGGCCTTGCCAGCAGGCTTTAATAGCAAGAGCGAGGCATGGGTAACGATCGGGGTCTGCTTGGGCGAAGGTCAAATTTTGTAGCGCCATAAAATCAAGCGGTTCAACACCACTGCTAATGCGCTCAGGAAAACTCAAGCAATGGGCGATTGGCGTACGCATATCGGGGCGCCCCATTTGTGCCAACACCGAGCCATCGGCATAACTGACCATTGAGTGAATGACACTTTGTGGGTGTAACACCACATCTAACTGGTCCGCCGTACAATTGAACAACCAACGGGCTTCAATGTACTCAAGCCCTTTGTTCATCATAGTGGCCGAGTCGACAGAAATCTTTTGCCCCATATCCCAATTTGGATGTGCGCAAGCAGCCGCCGGTGACTGCTGTGCTAGCGCTGCTAACGGCAGCTCACGAAACGGCCCGCCCGAGCCGGTAAGGATGATTTTCTCGATACCCGCGGCAGCCAAGTCACAACGACCCAACTGTTGCGCCTCGCGCGGCAGGCATTGAAAAATGGCATTGTGCTCACTATCGACGGGAAGAATTTGTGCACCACTGGCTTGTGCGGCATCCATAAAAAGCTGCCCGGACATCACCAAGGCCTCTTTATTTGCCAGTAACACCCGTTTACCCGCATTGACGGCCGCTAATGTTGGCGCCAAACCAGCCCCACCGACAATTGCCGCCATAACGGTATCGCTTTCGGCAGCAGCCGCTGCGGCAACCAGCGCCTCGGCACCAGCACAAACTTCAATAGCAGCGGTTGCCTTGGATTCTTGTAAAGCAATCTGCAGCGCTGCGGCGGCTTCACCATCGACCATCACCACTTGCCGCGGACGAAATTCCGCGCACAAGCTAACCATTTGCGCGACATTCCCATGGGCTGTCAGCACGTCAACGTGAAACTGTTGCGGATGCTCGCGCACCACTGCCAGCGTATTTAACCCTATTGAACCCGTGGCACCGAGAATACAAAGACGATGCTGCGTCATAGAAGTAACCACACGTAAGCCAAGGTAAATACCGGCAAGGCAGCCGTAAGGCTATCAATACGATCGAGTAAGCCGCCATGGCCAGGTAGCAGCGCACCGCTGTCTTTGACCCCGGCACAACGTTTGAACATGCTCTCGGTCAAGTCACCGAAAACCGACACCACCACCGTAAGCAAACCGGTGAAATAAAAGCCACTGTACTGTTCAGCAGGTATTTGTACCCACTGTGCGACCACCATCATGACCACAAACGCAAGTGCCACACCGCCGAGCAGGCCTTCCATAGTTTTACCTGGACTCACCGCTGGCATTAGTTTGTTGCGTCCGTAACGGACACCAGCAAAATAAGCGCCGACGTCAGCGGCCCAAACCAGCAGCAAAATAAAGAGTAAAACGAAACCACCGAATAACGGCTCGCTTGCATAGTTGAGCGAGCGTACGGCAAACATTCCGGCCGCAGCAGGCACCAAGGTGAGATAGCCAAACACCCCAACAATGGATCGTGTGCGTGACCATAAGCGGCGACTACTGGGGTAATTCAGCACCAATAACGTTGCCACGGCCCACCAAATTGAACCGGCCACCAACAGCCAAAAATAAACGGGGTTTAATTCCTTCTCATGCCAAATGTCACTCACCGGGATATACCATTGCAACGCTACGAGTAGCACCGCAACCGACAGCGTATAAAGCGCGCGGCTAATTGGCCGCCGCAGTCCCATGATGGGTGACCATTCCCAGGCTGCACCAAGCATCACCACCGTGATAACGGCGGCAAACCATTCAAGTGCCAAACCAAATACACAATAGAGCGCAAGGGGCAGTAAAATAAGTGCTGTTATTAGACGTTGTTTTAACACGTTACTCCCCAGAGGTTACGTCAGTATCTAAAATCGCTTGCTGAACTTGCGCACTGGTAAGCCCAAAGCGTCGTTCGCGACAGCTAAAGTCAGCAATGGCTTGGGCAAAAGCCTGATCATCAAAATCTGGCCAAAGTACATCGGCAAAGTAAAATTCAGCGTAGGCCAATTGCCACAGCAAAAAATTACTAATGCGATGTTCACCGCCCGTACGAATCAACAAGTCAGGAATTGGCTGGTCAGCTAAGGTAAGCTGCCCCGCCAATTGCTCTTCACTAATATCGCTAAGGTTTAGCTTACCTTCTTGTACGTTTCTCGCCAACTCTCGCGCCGCCTGAGTAATGTCCCAGCGGCCGCCATAATTCGCGGCAATGTTGAGCGTCAATGAAGTGTTCTCTGCAGTCAGCGCTTCCGCATCTTTGATGCGTTGTTGCAGCTTCTCGGAAAAACCTTGGGTATCGCCGATGATATTCAGCTTCACATTATGTTTGTGGAGCTTTTTTACTTCGCGTTTTAACACCGTAAAAAAGAGTTCCATCAACACAGAAACTTCTTCCGCTGGACGCTTCCAGTTTTCACTACTGAAAGCAAACAACGTCAGTGATTGAATACCCTTTTTACGCGCAAATGCCACGGCGCGACGAACCGCTTCAGCACCGGCTTTATGACCAAAGGTACGATGCTTACCACGAAGCTGTGCCCAACGCCCGTTACCGTCCATAATAATGGCGACATGCTTGGGTAATTTTATTTGTTCAACTGAAATACTATCCATGAACGCTGCCGTAAAATGAAAAACGCCGTGCGAGTGTAACCGAACACGGCGCTTTGAACCAATGACATCAAGCGAGACCGCTTAAACTTCCATCAAGTCTCTTTCTTTTTGAGCTAAGGCTTCGTCGATTTTAGCGACATAAGTATCCGTAAGCTTTTGGATTTCGTCAGCCGCACGACGCTCGTCGTCTTCGGTGATTTCTTTTTCTTTCAACAGCTCTTTCAAGTCACTATTGGCATCACGGCGAATATTCCGCACGGCAACACGCCCTTGTTCGGCTTCAGCACGCACAACTTTGACCAAATCACGACGGCGTTCTTCGGTCAACGGTGGCAAAGGAATACGAATCACGGTACCCGCTGCTGCTGGGTTTAAGCCCAAGTCAGAGGTCATGATGGCTTTCTCGACCGCTTGACTGGCCGACTTATCAAACACCGTGAGCGCCAAGGTACGTGAATCTTCGGTAGTGATGTTGGCAAGCTGCTTCAACGGCGTGTCCACGCCGTAGTAGTTCACCATGACACCGTCAAGCAAACTTGGGTGAGCTCGACCCGTGCGTACTTTTGAAATTTGTGAGCGCAACGCTTCGACTGACTTTTCCATACGTTGCTTTGCATCTTGTTTGATTTCGTTAATCACGTTGCTATCCCTTATTGAATTCTTTAATTAAAGCTTTTCTAGCATTTCTTCGCTGGCAATCAAGGTACCCTCTTCGGTCCCCATAATAACCGAGCGCAATGCGCCTGGCTTATTCATGTTAAACACACGAATCGGTAATTTATGATCGCGCGCCAGCGTAAAGGCCGCTAAATCCATCACTTTGAGTTGCTGTTGCAGAACGTCATTATAACTTATTTGCGAATAGAGTTGTGCATTTGGATCCTGGTTCGGATCGGCCGAGTACACACCATCGACTTTGGTCCCTTTGAGCACGAGCTCTGCCTCAATCTCGATACCGCGCAAACAAGCTGCTGAATCCGTGGTAAAAAACGGGTTACCAGTACCCGCACAGAAGATAACCACACGGCCCGATTTTAGCAGGCTAATGGCATCAGCCCAATTGTAACTGTCACAAACACCATTGAGTTCAATGGCAGACATCAGGCGAGCATTGACGAATGCACGGTGCAACGCATCACGCATCGCTAAGCCATTCATTACCGTCGCTAGCATGCCCATATGGTCGCCGACCACACGGTTCATACCCGCTTTGGCTAGGCCTTCACCGCGAAACAGATTACCACCGCCGATCACCAGACCTACTTGCACACCCAACTCGACCAGTTCTTTAATTTCATGTGCCATACGATCAAGTACTTTGGCATCAATACCAAAGGGTTCATCGCCCATTAATGCTTCGCCACTGAGTTTTAATAAAATGCGCCGATAGGCTGGCTTGGTCATTGCGGTCATTGTGGGTGCTCCTTTTCTAGCATGATGTGCAGCATGAATGGTAAAAATTAAGTTGTTTCACTTTACGCGAAAAAAAACCGCATCCCAACCGAGTGGGATGCGGTTTCTTAGTTCTGACTGTACGTCGTCGTTCGCGACATTGGCATTAAGCCTTTTTCGCAGCAGCCATTTGTGCTTGAACTTCAGCAGCGAAATCTTCAGATTTCTTTTCGATACCTTCACCAACTTCGAAACGTACGAAAGTCAGTACATCAGCATTCTTCTGCTTCAGCAAATCACCAACAGTCATTGAAGGGTCTTTCACGAACGCTTGACCAGTTAAGCTGATCTCGCCAGTGAATTTACGCATACGACCTTCAACCATTTTCTCTGCGATTTCTTGTGGCTTGCCACTTTGCATAGCGATATCAAGCTGAATTTGACGCTCACGGTCAACAACTTCAGCGTCAACATCTTCTGGCTTCACAAATTGTGGCGCGCTTGCTGCAACGTGCATTGCCAAGTCTTTCGCCAACTCTTCGTCACCACCAGTGATCGCAACGAGTACGCCAATACGGCCACCGTGAACGTAAGCTTCAACCAAGTCACCACCTTCAATAGTGATAACGCGGCGCACGTTCATGTTTTCGCCGATTTTCGCAACCAAAGTTTCGCGTACTTCTTCAACAGTACCGCCGTCGATAGCTGTAGCTTTCAGCTTTTCAACGTCAGTTTCTTTGTTGGCGAACGCCGCGTCGATAACTTTGCCGCCGAACGACAAGAAGTTCTCGTCACGGGCAACGAAGTCAGTTTCGCAGTTCAACTCAACCAAAGTACCTACGTTACCTTCAGTCTTCGTTAAGATCACGCCTTCGGCAGCTACACGACCAGCTTTCTTAGCTGCTTTCGCTTGACCGCTCTTACGCATGTTCTCGATTGCTGCTTCGATATCACCATTGGTTTCTTGCAAAGCTTTTTTGCAATCCATCATGCCAGCGCCTGTGCGCTCGCGCAGTTCTTTAACCAGAGCTGCTGTAATAGCCATGTGTCAGTATCCTCTAATTGAGTAGCTTATTCAGTTTCGTCTGCGGCAACGAAGTCGTCTGCTTTACCTTCTGCAGGTACTGCACCACGAGCGTCGTTTACTGCTGCTGCAGCGGCATTCAAATACAACTGTACCGCACGGATAGCGTCATCGTTACCAGGGATAACATAGTCAACGCCATCTGGGTTTGAGTTAGTATCAACAACTGAAATAACAGGGATGCCAAGGTTATTCGCTTCTTTAATAGCGATGTGCTCATGATCGGCGTCGATCACAAACAATACGTCTGGCAAGCCAGCCATATCCTTGATACCACCTAAGCTTTTCTCAAGCTTTTCCATTTCGCGAGTGTTCACCAACGCTTCTTTCTTGGTCAACTTTTCGAAAGTACCGTCTTGGCTCATGGTCTCAAGCTCTTTCAAACGCTTGATTGACTGACGAACGGTTTTCCAGTTGGTCAACATACCACCCAACCAACGATGGTTTACATAAAATTGGTTACAGTTTACTGCAGCTTCTTTAACTGATTCTGCAGCGGCACGCTTGGTACCAACAAACAAGATTTTACCTTTGTTTGAAGCAACGTGCTGCAAGTAGTTCAACGCATCGTTGAACATTGGCACGGTCTGTTCCAAGTTGATGATGTGGATTTTGTTACGAGCGCCGAAAATAAAAGGCTTCATTTTCGGGTTCCAGAAGCGGGTTTGGTGGCCGAAGTGCACACCAGCTTTCAGCATATCACGCATTGATACGTTTGCCATGATTCTCTTTCCTTTTTAAGGGGTTATGCCTCCATACATCCCATAGTTCGACCGTCCGCTTAACGCCTCAGGCACCCCGACCTATGTGTCGATGTATGTGTGTGGTTTAGTTAAATACAATTTTGTGCAATCGAAATTGCGGGCGCTTTATACCACGAAAAGCCCCGCCTACGCAAGTTTTTGCTAGCGTTTTTGACTTCCCCGCAGCGCCCCTAAATGCTATCCTTTGCGCCATTCAAAGATGACGAACCTTGGGTTCCCAGAATTAAAACCAAAGTAGATAGGACGTGGCATGAGTATCAGCATTAAAACGCCTGATGAAATCGAAAAGATGCGCGCGGCAGGTAAACTTGCTGCCAGTGTGCTGGAAATGATTGAGCCCCATATAAAAGCCGGTGTAACCACGGAAGAAATTGACAAAATCTGCCACGATTACATCATTGCGCACAATGCGTATCCTGCGCCGCTTAACTATCATGGCTTTCCAAAGTCAGTCTGCACCTCGCTCAACCATGTGGTTTGCCACGGCATTCCAAATGAAAAGCCGCTTAAAGATGGTGACATCCTCAACCTTGATGTCACCGTGAAACTGGATGGCTACCATGGTGATACCTCGAAAATGTTCGTGGTCGGCGAGCCAAGTATTCTTGCTGAGCGCTTAATTCGCGTGACCCAAGAGTCACTCTATAAAGCCATCAAGATGGTGCGCCCAGGCCTGCGTACCGGTGACTTTGCCGCGGTGATTCAAAAACACGCCGAACAACACGGCTATTCGATTGTGCGTGAATATTGTGGCCATGGCATCGGTGCAGTGTTTCACGAAGAGCCGCAAATCTTACATTATGGTACCCCGGGTACGGGCGACGTGCTTGAAGCAGGTATGTGCTTCACCATCGAACCTATGGTCAATGCCGGCAAACGCCACACAAAACTGCTACGCGACGGCTGGACGGTATTAACCAAGGACCGGAGTTTAAGCGCGCAATGGGAACATACCTTGCTGGTCACCGAAACCGGTGTTGAGGTTCTGACCTTGCGTAGTGACGAAGATCTCCCGCGTGTGATTGAACACGCTGACGCCTCTTAATGACCACTTCGGTTGCGGACATTGCTTGGCCCAGCCCTATTACCGTAGCGGCTGGGCGTGAATGTCTCGCCCGCTATCAAGACTGGTCGGCAGAAGCCTTTGTTACTGCCGATATCGAGAGCTTGCTTACCGATCGAGCGGCGTTTATCGATGAGCTGCTCCGTCGTTTATGGCAACAACTTGAGCTACCTCATCACGGCCTCGCACTGATTGCGGTTGGCGGTTATGGGCGCGGCACACTGCATCCCCACTCCGACATCGATTTACTTTTTCTCTTTAACGGCGAGTTGAATGCAACCACAGAAGAACGCATTCGCCACTATATTCAACTGTTATGGGATCTACGCCTCGACGTCGGCCATAGTGTGCGAACCATCGATGATTGCGCACGCGAAGCCAAAGCCGATGCCAGTGTAGCGACCAGTCTCCTTGAGCAGCGCTTCATTGTCGGCGATGCTGACCAAGAGCAGGCCTTGCGCCAGTTTTTGCACACCGCGTTGCCGTGGAGTAGCGATCAGTTTTACCACGCCAAACTCGACGAACAAAATCAACGCCATCAACACTATCACGGTACGGCTTACAACCTTGAGCCCAATATAAAAAGTAGTCCCGGCGGCTTGCGCGATATTCAAACCATCGGCTGGATTGCGAAGCGCCACTTTCACACGCAAAGTGACGAAAGTTTAGTGCAATACAATTTCATTAGCGCCGCCGAATTGCTTGAGCTGCGCGAATCACAAGAGTTTTTGTGGCGCATACGCTTTGCCCTACACCTCGAGGCCGATAAGAAAGAAGACCGCCTGCTTTTTGATTATCAACCGGCGGTTGCGGCTCGACTTGGTTATCGCGAGACCGGAAAAGCAGCCGTTGAAGCCATGATGAAAGACTTTTTCAATGCCACGGTTGGCGTAAGTGAGCTCAACGATATGCTGCTGCAATTTTTTGCGCAAACCATACTCAGCGATGCCAAAGATTTACAGCGTTACGCTATCAGTGACCAGTTTAAAGTCCTGGGTGAAAGTATTGCCGCGCAACATGATGACGTCTTTCAACAGCCCCAGGCTCTCATCGATTTCTTTCTCGCCATCGCCGAGCACCCGGAGATCCGCTACGTCCGCGCGCACACGATTCGCTTGTTGCGCAACGCGCGACGCGAATTAACGCACCCGTTAAGCGACCTCCCCGAGTGCCGTGAGCGGTTTATGCAACTGATGCGTCACCCGCGTGGCTGTGGCCTTGCATTCAAGCTCATGCACAAGCACAAACTATTGGCGCATTACTTACCGCAATGGGCGCAAATTGTTGGCCAGATGCAATTTGACCTCTTTCATGCCTACACGGTCGATGAGCATACCTATCGCTTAGTGCGAAATTTATATCGCTATAACAGCCCAGAGGCCGAAGAAGAGTTTCCGCTGTGCGCGAAGATCGTGGCGAGCATGGAGAAGCCCGAATTACTCTACTTAGCCGGTATTTTTCATGATATCGCTAAAGGCCGCGGTGGCGACCATTCTGAACTTGGTGAGCATGATGCTCGTAATTTTGGTTTACAACACGGCCTGGATGAAGATGACACCGACTTGGTGGCCTGGCTCGTTCGCCAGCACCTTTACATGTCGGTGACCGCGCAAAAACGCGACATCCATGATCCCGAAGTGATTGAAGAATTTGCCACTAAAGTGGGCTCGCAGCGCCACTTAGATTACCTGTACTGTCTCACTGTTGCCGACATTCGTGCGACCAACAGCAGCTTATGGAACAATTGGAAAGCGACGCTACTCGAGAACCTCTACCTCGCAACACAACGCTACTTAGAGCAACAACAGCCCTCACCCCAACGTGAAATGCGCCAGCGTATTCATCAGCATCAACAACACGCGATGGCGTTGTTGCTGAGTGCGGGCTTTGCAGTGCAAGAAATCCAAGAGCTGTGGTCACGTTTCACCGCCGATTACTTTTTGCGCCATCAGCCAGAACAAATTGCTTGGCACTCACAGTACATCATGAATGTTAGCGACGACGACCTATTGCCGCTTATTCTTGTGGGCGACGAAAACCGTCAAGGCACCACTGAACTCTTTATTTATCACCTGGAACATGAGCATTTGTTTGCCGAAGTTGCCGCGGTTCTCGACCACCAAAATTTAAGTATTCATGATGCCCAGATCCTCGCCACCCGTGATGGCTTTGTTATGGATACCTTCGTCGTTTTGCAAGAGGATGGTGAGCCTCTCACGGATGCGCGGCGCATCGAAGCGCTAAAGCAGGAGCTCCATGACGTACTTCGTGGTCGAACACCGGCCCCGAACACGCAGCGCCGCCTACCACGCCGACTGCGCAGCTTCCAAGTGCAAACCAAGGTTGACTTCGTGCCGGCGCGCAATGCACGTCGCACCGCCTTTGAGCTCGTGGCACTTGACCGCCCCGGCTTAGTTGCGCAGGTAGCAAAGGTACTGCAAGCACTTGATCTCAACATCTTAACCGCGAAAATAACCACCGTCGGCGAACAAGCCGAAGATTTATTTATCGTTGCTACTGAAGCCAATACTGCGCTCGATGAGCAACAACGCGAACACTTGCGTAACCAAATTATTGCTACATTAGATCACAATTGAGGAATCCCCATGAATGACGTAAAGGCCCGCATTGAAAGCGCCTTTGAGACCCGCAGTGAGCTCTCACCAAAACATGTACCCGCGCAATTGCGCCAGGACTTAGAACAAGTGATAGAAGCTATCGACCAAGGCGAACTGCGCGTGGCTGAACCAAAAGATGGCGAGTGGGTGGTTAATGAATGGCTTAAGAAGGCTGTCTTACTGTCGTTCCGCATCAATGACAATCACCTTATGAACGGCGGCGAAACCCGCTTTTTCGATAAAGTCGATAGTAAATTCATTGGCTATGATGATGCCCGTTTTCGCGCTGAAGGCATGCGCGTCGTGCCGCCCGCCATGGTGCGCAAAGGCGCCTTTATTGGCCGCAACGTGGTGTTGATGCCTTCGTACGTCAACATTGGCGCTTTTGTTGATGAAGGCACCATGGTCGATACTTGGGCCACCGTCGGCTCCTGCGCACAAATCGGTAAAAACGTACATCTCTCTGGTGGCGTTGGTATTGGCGGTGTACTAGAACCCTTACAAGCCAACCCCACCATTATTGAAGATAACTGCTTTATTGGGGCACGCTCAGAGATCGTTGAAGGGGTTATCGTTGAACGCGGTGCGGTGATTTCAATGGGTGTCTACATTGGTCAGAGCACACGTATTTACGATCGCGAGACCGGTGAAATTCATTATGGCCGGGTACCCGCTGGTGCGGTGGTCGTGCCTGGATCGCTGCCGAGCAAGGATGGCACCCATAGTCTCTACGCCGCTATTATCGTTAAGAAAGTTGACGAAAAAACCCGCGCTAAAGTCGGAATTAACGAGCTCTTACGCGCCGCTGAATAGGCGCGTTTCGATCGCGTCCGACGCAGTAAACGCACGCAAGAATTCACGTGGCACAGGCAGTTGCAGCGCAACTGCCTGTTGTGTATGGGGATGCTGAAAACTCAGCCCAGTCGCCGCTAGCAGCAAGCGTTGGCAAGCAAAATGCTCACGAAAAAAGCGATTGTGGCGGCCATCACCATGATGAGTATCGCCAACAATCGGATGTCGTAAATGGGCCATATGCCGACGCAACTGATGCTTACGCCCCGTCTGCGGATACAATTCCAGCAACGAATAACGACTGGTCGCATGTTTTTTACTGACCGCATAGGGCAATTCTACTTGCTGCAAACACCGATATTCGGTCACCGCTGGTTGCGCCGCCTTGTCTTGGTCGGCAAATTTATCGGCAATCTTGTCGAGTTCTTCGCGCAGTGGATAATCCAACACGCCGTCTGCAAGATAGCCGCGCACCACCGCATGGTAGCGCTTGGTAACCCGTCGTTCGGTGAATTCAGTGGTCAGTGCGCGCGCGGTATCAGCATCTTTTGCAAATAGCAGCAGTCCTGAGGTAGGACGATCGAGGCGATGTGCAGGAAACACATGTTGTCCAAGTTGATCACGCAATTTTTGCAGAGCAAACTCACGCGCATCTTTGGCCAACCAACTGCGATGGACCAATAAGCCACTCGGCTTATCTATAACAACCAGGCTTTCGTCCTCAAAGACGATGTTTAGGTCAGACATCTTCCGCAAGCGGATCCGCGCCACTCAACAGCACATCAAACTCGCGCAGAATCGTAATCAAGCCTTCGTGGTTCTCTAATTCATGTCGGTAGACCTGCGTTGCCATGGGGCTAACGGCAATATTTTGTGGCAACGGATGCTCGCCATCGATCATGTCCCACATGCGTGGCAACATGATGAATTGCAACCACTGATGAAAATCGAGCTTGTCCACCGCGAATGGCTCACTGCTCTCTAATTCATGTGGTGCTGGGCAGTCATTTTGCCACAACCCTAAACAATTCAACTCTGCTTCAAGGCGCTCAAGAAGACGCGCTGCTCGTTGTCGTTGGTCCATCACTACCTCCGAGACCATTTAATCGTTATAATGGCGCACATCTTTCAGCAAAATGTCCTGTGATGCAAGTCCAATGAGCATTTCTACCCTCTCGCAACTCTTACGTGAAAGCCAAAGTGACTATCTTTGTTATGACCTTGGTCGTCGCGTACAAGCTATCAATACTACGGAATTCAATGCCGTAGAACGCCAACAAGCGCCCTACCCCTACCCGGTACAGGGGCATGCGTGTTTTGCTATGGTCTTTTGGCCACAGCAGAGTGAGCAGGAGCGCGAGCCATTTTTATGGTTTTTGAAGTTTCCGTTGGACGAACGTGGCTTACTTGAACAAGCCGCCGTGCAAGAATACTTAACCTCGGTGATCACTTTACTCGGCCAACAAGTCACCCACGCATTGAGTGACGAACAAGAGCAGCAATTGCAACAAAGCCCGTATGTGTTCACGCCGGCCGAAGAAAAGCGCGCTGCGTTACACGCACACCTAAGTCTACGCTGGCAACGCCAACCTTCGGTGCATTTTGAAGGGGCACAAACGGCGCTAGCACAACCAGAACATTGGCAACAGGTCGGTGTGCAGGGCTTACATGACGTTGCTGCGCGTTTAGCCGACGCGCCTCAAACGCAGCAAGCCTTGCAACAGCAATTCAGTGACTATCCAGCCCCATTGCGCCAGGCGACAGCGATCGCGCTAGAACATCAGCAGTTACCGGCAACCTTGCGCGATGCACTCGCTGCACAAATTTTGACGCTAGCGCCGAGTGACGTGCGAGCCGATTTACTGCGTAGTCTGGCCGGCAGCACGACAGTGGAAGCCACCACCAATGCCATTACCCATGTATTGCAAAATGCCAGCGTTGATGAGTGCGTTATTTGTTGTGCACGCCTGTGGCAGACATTTGACCCCTTGTGCACGCCACATGTGCAACTTGAGTATTTGCTCAGCGCGCTAGCACAACAAGACGATAAAGTCTTTGCCGCACTTATCACTGACTTATTACGCTTACCTATGCTACGTCCACATGTGTTGGTTACCCTGCAACGCGATGACCTCGCGCAACCCATACGCCAAGCTTGGCGCCGTTTTGTAAGCGGAGCTACCGATGCTCAGTGATGCGCTAGTGTTGATTGCGGTAGGCTTTATTGGCTTATTATTTTGGCAAGGACGTCGACAAGCAGAGTTGGCGCGTATGCATGCACAACGCTACTGCCAGCAGTATCAACTGCAATTTCTCGATATTGCTTGGCAAGGTGGCAAGCTCAGTAAATCGGGGCGTCATTGGGGCTGGTTAAGTCGCTACCAATTTGCCTTCAGTAGCGATCGGGAACATCGCTATGAAGGCCAAATCACTATGCTCAATTTACGTTTAAAAAACGTCGATACACCCGTCTATCGCTTACCTGAAGATTGATGTTTGCCGCCACCATGTTTGCCGCCACTAAGCAAGCGCGCCCAAAATTCGGCATACATCACCCAGTCGCCTAACAAGGAATACCAAGGATGTTTGAAGGTCGCGGGTTTATTGTGCTCAAAGAAGAAATGGCCGATCCAAGCGAAACCATAGCCAGCAACCGGGACCCAGAGCAACCACAACCACTGTTGCAAACTCACTGCCGCAACAACAATGAGTAACACCAAGGTGCTGCCGACATAGTGCGTAGCACGGCAGCGTGGGTCGCTATGTTCAGCTAAGTAATAAGGATAAAATTCCCGAAACGAGTTAAATGCTTTAGCCATTTGCCACCTCCGTTGCCACTGTCGCTGGGGCAAAAAATAATTCACCGCTCACATCGCCAATCTGCAAAGTGGTCACCCGTGTAAACCCGTGTGTGGCGAATAGATTCTGGTGTTGCGGCTGGGTAATAAGAACTGCGATGCCTTGCGATTGTGGTGCATCTTCTAAAGCTTGTTGCGCAGCGCGCACGAGCATGTCGCCCCAGCCCTGTTGTTGATACCTCGGATTGACCGCGATAAAGGCCAACATGTGGTAGTTTTCTAAACCTAGTTCTTGCGCAATGGCCGCTTGAATAATTTCTTCCTTTTCGACCAATTGCTTGGTACTCACATACCCCGCCGTTAAAAGCATTTTTAAACGCCAATGCCAGTAGCGGCCTGGACCAAAACTTTTTCCCGGCTCCGTCAAGCAAACAACCCCAAGTAGACTGTCACCGTCAAACAGGCCGATCATGGGTTGCTCTGCTTCCCAAAAGGCATGCAGCTCTTCGCGAATCGCCGCCCGCAGACGCTTCTCATAGTCAGTTTTGTCGGCTTGAAAAAGCGACATAAGCAAGGCGTCATCGTGATACGCCTGATAGAGCAGCGACGCCGCGTATTTTAGGTCCTCTGCAACAAGATAGCGTAGCTCGCCATGCAGCTCGCTTTGCTGTTGTACTTCGGTAGCCGTTGTTGTTGTCATTATATGCACCTTATGCCAAGTTCACTTGGTTAGCTAGTGCATACAAATTAGCCTATCGCCGCTGGGTTTTCTACCACTCTCGGTGCCGATCCACTTAAAAAGTCAGCCAAACTCTGAGCTAAGGTCTCATGCTGCTCCTGCCCAACAAATTCCAAACCCACGGCGCCAGTAGCGTTGTCCAAGGTAATAAGTAAATCGTCGGACTCTTCAGCTAACCCCAAAAACAAGGTGATCGGTTGCTTTAAACGCCGCTTCATAAGCACGTGGCCCGCTTGATTGGCGAGCATGCGTTCAGCATCTTCAGCGCAATGCATATGCAATAGCCACAGCGGGTGTTCCTGCCACAACACCGCCAGGTCAGCACTGTACCAACGCGAGAAATAGGCTTTGAAGTCCTCGTGGAAAGGCTCCTCCAACGCGTTCATCAGGTCGGTAAAATCGAGCGCTTGCTGTTGCCGCACAGGTTGCCAGCGCACTGTATCGTCGCTGCGTACGGCGCCCAGATAAATCGGCGCCTGCCATTCATCATTGGCTTCGGTTACTAAGGCAACATTGGCTTGGTCGTAAGCATGTTGATAACGTTGGATAAGATCGTCTAAAGCTGCGGTGATCGTCATTCATGGCTCTCGCGTAAAGAGTCAGCACGCAAACTAGCATCTGTTACGTGCTGGCGGTACAATGTCCGACTGGCTGAAAGAAAAGCCAGATACGAAACATGTAGTTTAACAAGGTATACTTAAGCAATGAAGCACAGTTCGGCTGAACATCCCCTCGCCCACTTGAATCTTGGGCAAGCAACGACTTACCCAGAACACTACGATGCGAGCTTACTGCAAGCCGTACCGCGCCAACTGAATCGCACACCTATTGGTATTGCCGAAGGTGTAACGCTGCCCTTTAGCGGTGCCGATTACTGGACGGGCTATGAGCTGTCGTGGTTGCAGCACAATGGCTTGCCGCAAGTGGCGATGGGCTACTTTGAAATTCCCGCCGATAGTCCAAACCTGGTCGAGTCCAAGTCATTTAAGTTGTATTTGAACAGCTTTAACGCGAGCCGCTGGGATAGCTGGGACGAAGTTCAACGAGTGCTCGCTAGAGACTTGAGTGCCTGTGCTGGCAGTCCGGTAAAAGTCGAATTACAGCCTTTACAGGATACCCGTCATGCTATTGGTCATTGGCATGCGACCAGTATCGATGACACGGCGGTGAGCATTGACTGTTATGACTACAACCCAGAGTTGCTGCAGGCGGCCAGTCATGAGCATGTCACAGAAACCCTATATACTGACTTATTGAAATCAAACTGTTTGATCACCAATCAACCGGATTGGGGCTCACTTTTTATTCATTATCAGGGCCAAGCCATCGACCACGCTAGTTTGCTGCGCTATATTGTTTCGTTTCGCAACCATAATGAGTTTCATGAACAATGCGTTGAACGGATTTTCATGGACCTTAGCCAACGCTTAGCTATCGAAAAGCTAAGTGTCTATGCGCGTTATACGCGCCGAGGTGGATTGGATATCAATCCTTTCCGCTCGAACTTTGAGACGGCTCCGAACATGACAAGATTGAGTCGTCAGTAAGCAAGATAAGAAAAAGAAGGAACGACAAAAGAATGAGAATTACTATTTCTCCACGAGGCAGCATGAGCCTGCTCTCACAATTGGAAATTGACCGTTTACAACAATCAAGTGATGAACAACTTTATCGACTTTTTCGCAATTGCTGCCTTGCGGTCTTAAATGCCGGCAGTAACACCGATAGTAGTGAAGAGATTTTCAATAAATACGAAGGCTTTGACGTTAATGTCATCAAGTGTGAACGCGGTGTTCAACTCGAACTCGTCAACCCACCTGCCGAAGCCTTTGTCGATGGTAAATTGATCGCAGGTATGCAGGAGTTGGTTGAAGCTGTATTGCGCGATATTCTGTTCACTGGCGAACGCTACAATGCGCAGACCCTCGACAGTGCCGATACGCACACGCTCACTCACGTGGTTTTTGATATTTTGCGTAACGCGCAAGTCGTGCAGCCGAACTTAGAGCCGAACATGATTGTCTGTTGGGGCGGCCACTCGATTAACGAAATCGAATACAAATACACCAAAGAAGTCGGCTATCATTTGGGGCTACGCGCCTTGAATATTTGCACCGGTTGCGGCCCTGGCGCCATGAAAGGTCCGATGAAAGGTGCGACTATTGGTCACGCTAAGCAACGTATTGCCGACGGGCGTTATTTAGGCTTCACCGAGCCAGGCATTATCGCTGCCGAGCCACCTAACCCTATCGTCAACGAACTGGTGATCATGCCAGATATCGAAAAGCGCTTGGAAGCCTTCGTGCGCTGCGCTCACGGTATCGTCATCTTCCCAGGTGGCGCAGGCACTGCAGAAGAACTGCTATATATTCTTGGCATTCTCATGCACCCAGCCAACGAGAAACAAGTTTTCCCACTGGTGCTGACGGGTCCGGCAAGCAGCAAAGGCTACTTTGAAGCCATTGATGACTTTGTCGTTGCGACTTTGGGCGAAGAAGCCCGTAAGCTTTATACCATTATTATTGATGATCCCGTCGCGGTAGCGCGCCACATGTGCAAAGGTACACACGAGGTTAAAGAATACCGCCGTGAAACCGGCGACTCCTATTGCTTCAATTGGACCTTGCACATTGACGAGCCGTTCCAACGCCCATTTGCCCCTACCCATAGCAACGTGGCGGACCTGAACTTACATCGTGAACAAGAGCCACAGCTACTTGCTGCTGACTTGCGTCGAGCCTTTTCCGCTATTGTCGCGGGTAACGTGAAAGACGAAGGTATTCGTGCCATTCGTGCGAACGGCGTGTTCGAGATTCACGGTGAAAAAGAGATGATGCGGAAGCTCGACGTATTGTTGCAGGCGTTCGTCGAACAAGGGCGGATGAAACTACCTGGTTCGGTTTATCATCCTTGTTATCGAGTGATCACGGATTAGTAAGAGCGAGGCGCAGTTATGTCAAAAATGATGAAAATCATTTTAATCGGGTTTGTTATTTACCTAGGGATAACTGCGCTTATTCTTGCCATCTATAAAGCTGATCCAGACAATATGAGTTGGCAAGAACGTGAAACCTTTAACCTCAAGCAGATTGGTCGTCTCGATTTAGGTATTCCGAAAGAAGATGTGATTCGCCTACTCGGTTCACCTGATATTAGTGAAGCGAAAGCCACCGGTGGCGGCGAAGAGCTATTGATTTTGTTTTACCGTACTCATCATGTGAAATCTGATGGCATCACGACCCGCGACGAATGCACGCCGCTCTTATTCAAGAACGGCTCACTTATTGCTTGGGGCGCTGACGCCTACCAGGATTATCAAGAATTCTAAACTGGCCTGCTACTACATTACAGCCAGCGAATATGAACGGTGATTTCTTCGCGGTCGTGATAAAGCTGTTTGGCCTGCAATTCAAACTTGCCACGCCCCTGCTCTTGCAGTGTCGCTTTGATGTGTTGCAAATACTCTGCAACAGCTGCATAACGCCGCTTCATCGGCAATTTAAGGTTAAAAATTGCCTCTTTGCAGTCACCGTCGAGTAGCCAACTGGTCATCAATTCGCCGACGCGCGCGGGCTTTTCCACCATATCGCAAACCAGCCAGGTCACGTTTTTCTTTTTCGGGCGGAATTTAAAACCGTCGGTTTGCACATGTTTAACTTGTCCAGTGTCCATCAGTGCTTCAGCCATAGGGCCGTTATCGATCGCTTGCACCATCATGCCGCGGCGCACTAACTGATAGGTCCAACCGCCTGGGGCTGCGCCCAAATCAACGGCATTCATACCAGAAGAAATCCGTTCTTCCCGCTCATGGGCGGGTACAAAAACTTGGAAGGCTTCATCAAGCTTCAACGTTGACCTGCTTGGTGCATCGCTTGGCATACGCAAACGTGGGATCCCCATTAACCAAGGCGATTGATTAAAGCTGTACGAAAAGCCTAGCACGACTTCGCTATTACTAATGAAAAACGCATGTAGGGTCGGTCGACGATCACTTTCTTTCGCGGTCATCCAACCGGCCTGACGCAGGCCTTGGCGCAGTGGCACTGTAAACTTACGGCAGAATTTAGACAGCTCTTTGCCGACATTGGTGTCAGGCGTTTCAACGCGTAATGCCCCAGCGGGCTTCACTCCTGCGAAGTTTTCTTGCACGCTGTCGTCCAATAACGCGAGTTGGAGTGCCGAAACCCGGTCTTGGCTAGGCAAGTCTTTAACTTCGGCGAGAATAGCAATCAGTTGCCGGGTAAAAATCAGCTCATTGAGCAACAATTTTTTGGCTAAATGTTCAGCTTCTTCTGCGGCACAACGATAAATGACATAACCCTGCTGGGCTTGCGTTTGACAGTAGCCATAGCTACCTAAAAGTGCAGTTTTTTCCTGCAGTTCCGCCGCGCAATCGCTCTCAAAGCCAGGACGGCAATAGGCAATAATTCCACTCATGTAAGTCTTCGTCCTTTGCTTGGGATTCAGGTGTTCTGTTGGATGTTTTTTGCAATAAAACCACAGACGCTGTCAATCGCTGTTTGCCAAATTTCACGACGCTCTACGCCACTACGTTTGGTCGGTTCGAAGCTATGATCACCATGGGCGAGCCACTGCACTTCGACATTTTTCGGCAAAGTATAACTTGCCACTTCAGCAGGCTTACCAAAGCCGTCACGTTCGCCCTGCAGAATTAAATTCTGCGGGCAGTGATTGTTAAGGTCATTCACGCGCAGTTTATCGGGCTTACCTAACGGATGGAACGGGTATCCGAGTCCTATAGCGCCTTTTGCGTTCACGCTATCGGCAACCCGAAACGCAACCCGGGCGCCCATCGATTTTCCCATTACAAATAACGGCTTATCATCGTTGAACTGCGCCGCGACCGTTTGCATGCAATGTTCCAACTGTGCCATCGGATTAGGCGGACGACGTACGCCGGTGTCCATGAACTTCTGCCAATAGGGAAAGTTAAATCGCACACTATCAATATCGTGCAAAGCCAGACCTAAGGCAAAATACTGCATGAAATCGCTTTGTAAACCGGCACCGGCACCATGAGCAAATAGCACCCGTACTTGACCGTCGGGGTTATCCCGATGTACGGCAACACGCTGTGCATCACTCATAGGCGTCCTCTTCCTCTTCGACCACTTTCAACAGCCAATTGCGAAAGGTGGCGATTTTACCGATTTCTGACTGAGAGTCACGACAAACCAGATAAAAAGATTTTTCCCGCGGCAACACTTCTGGAAAAAGCTGAATCAAATGCCCAGCGTCAATCTCTGGCTTTACCAGCACGTTGTTCGCAAGGGCAATGCCCTGCCCATGTACTGCGGCTTTGAGGGCGAGGTTTGAATGGCTAAATACGGGGCCGTTATCGCCTTTATTTTTATCAATGCCAACCAGTTTAAACCAATCTTTCCACGCGTTGCGGGTTTCGTCGTGTAACAACGTGTGCTCTAACAGGTCTTTGGGTTCTCGCAATGCTTTGGTACCGTTTAAGAGCAACGGTGAACACACTGGCAACAAGTATTCATTGTGGAGTTTGTACGCTTTAAGACCAGGCCATTTACCCGAGCCGTAATAAATCGCCACATCCACATCATCCGTCAAGGAACCGTCAACCTCATCGACCGCGCGAATACGCACGTCAATTTCTGGATAAGCTTCACGGAAACGACTCAAGCGCGGCACAAACCACAAAATCGCAAAGCTCGGCGGCAAGCTGATGTTTAACGAGCCGCGTTCCGAGGCACTTTTCAAGCGTTCGGTTGCTTGTACAAGGTGATCAAATATTTCTTTGAGCTCAAGAAAGTAAGTTTGCCCTTCTGGGGTTAAGAGCAGTGAGCGATTACGACGAATAAAGAGCTTTACCCCCAAAAACTCTTCAAGCCCTTTGACTTGATGACTAACGGCTGCTTGAGTGACAAAAAGCTCGTCAGCAGCGCGGGTGAAACTTAGATGCCGCGCTGCAGCTTCAAAGGCTTTAAGTGCATTTAATGGGGGTAATTTTCGCATTATCTTCCGATTAGAGTCGAACGCCTCCGTCTATTTCTATCACACGACCACTGAAAAAGTCATTTTCAATGATGTAACGGGCGCTATGCGCAATTTCCTCAGGTTGCCCCCAACGACGCAGCGGCACCATGCTCAGCGCACGCTCAACCGCTTCTGGCTTCATTGCCGCAGTCATTGGCGTTTCAATAAAGCCTGGTGCAATGGCTCCACAACGAATACCGAAACGACCTAACTCACGCGCCCAAGTAACGGTCATGGCAACCACGCCGGCTTTGGTAGCGGCATAGTTGGTTTGGCCGATGTTACCGGCACGGGCAACGCTAGAAATATTGATGATCACGCCGCCATTACCAGCCTTTGCCATATGCGCAGAGGCTTCACGGCCGCATAAAAAGCTACCGGTTAAGTTCACGTCGAGTACTGATTGGAATTGCTGCAATGGCATTTTGTGAGTAATTTCACCATCTTTGCATTTGATCAGCATACCATCGCGCAAGATCCCTGCATTGTTGATCAGCGCGTTGATCGCGCCAAAATCTTCAACGATGCTATCGAACACTGCTTCAACCGCCGCTTCATCGGTGACATTGGCAACGTAACCTTTCACCTGCTTTGCGCCCTTGTCTTGGCAGACTTGTTCAGCTTCGCTTAGGGTTTCTTGATTCATGTCGATCAGGGCCAAGGCTGCACCTGCTGCGGCAAAATGTTCTGCCATGGCGCGGCCTAAACCTTGTGCGCCACCAGTGATGACGATAGTGCTTTTAGCTAATTCCATTGACTGCTCCTACTTTTTCGTTTGTGGCGTAACATACTTGAAAATGCTCGAAAAGTCTTCTCGACCATGTCCGAGTTGCGACCAACTACGATACAGATTCAACGTCAGTGAACCCATTGGCGTGCTTGCGCCACAGCGCAGAGCAGCTTGTTGCGCAAGACCCAAGTCTTTCGCCATGAGATCGACCAAAAAGCCACCTTGATAATCATTACTTGACGGTACACCGTCCATGACGCCAGGGCACGGATTATAAACTTCGAGGGTCCAGTTACGGCCTGAGCTTTGCAGCATGATTTCTGACAAAACTTTCGGGTCAAGACCATGTGCAATACCCAGTTGCAAGGCTTCTGAAGTCCCTGCCATCAGCACCGAAAGCAACATATTGTTGCAGATCTTGGCCACTTGTCCGGCACCGGCATCGCCAGCGCGGAAAACGTTCTTTCCCATGCCATTGAGCACGGTACGCGCTTCATCAACAGCGCTTTCATCGCCGCCACAAATAAAGGTTAAGGTTCCTGCTTTGGCGCCACCAACACCGCCAGATACTGGCGCGTCGATAAAACGAATGCCATGGGTCGCAAGCTCAGCACTTAATTTACGAGCGGTTTCAGCACTGATGGTACTGCAATCAATCACTAAAGTGTCTTTACTCAATTTGTGCTGCAAGCCCTGCTCGCCCAAGTACACACCTTCAACATGATGATCCGCAGGTAGCATTGAGACCACAAAGTCAGCCCCAAGAGTCACGTCTACGAGCTGCTCAGCGACGGCACAACCGGCTTCGCGCGCCTGCGCTAGAGCCGCATCGGATAAGTCAAAAACCGTGACCTCGTGGCCTGCCTTGACAAGGTTGGCCGCCATTGGACAGCCCATGTTGCCAAGCCCAATAAATCCTACTTTTGCCATTATGATTCCCCTTTTGGTTAGCTACCTAGGTCGGCTAATGGATGTTCTTGTTGTTCCCAAGGCGAAGTGAAAAAGGCATCGACTTCTTCCGCATCAACTTCGCCGACATTGGCGTGCTGCCACTTGGGTTGTTTATCTTTGTCGATCAACAACGCACGGATCCCCTCGGCAAAATCGCCACGGGTCGCGCACTTCACCGACAGTGTAAGTTCTAAGCGGAAACAGTCAGCCAACTGCAAGTCTTTACCAAAGTGCAGCTGATTCCAGACAATATGCGCAGTCATAGGGCAGCCATGCGCCAACGTCTTCGCGGCGCGGCTAAGCCACTTATCATCACTTTCAAGCGCCGTGATAGCTGCGACCACCGATTCGATATCAGCGCCGCCCGTTAATTCTTTGATGAGGTCATGATGCTGCTCGACTTGCCCAGCAGGACGTAACTTACTGTCGTGCTCGCCCACTTGACTCAAGACGTCAGTGACTTTTTGCTGGTTCAAACTCTGGGTTTCACCCCACTGAACTGCCGCCAAGGCTTCGAGCACTTGCTCTTTGTGCTCACGAGCGACGAAATGGTCGGCGAGTTTTAAGAACAAGGCATCGGTTGCATTCATATGCGCACCGGTCAAACCTAGGAACAAGCCACAGCCTTCGGGCATGCTATTCAAAAAGTGCGTGGCGCCAACATCTGGATACAGGCCGATGGTGATTTCCGGCATGGCTAATAACGAGGTCTCAGTCACCACCCGATGACTCGCGCCGTTCATTAGGCCCATACCACCGCCCATCACAATGCCATCACCCCAAACAATAAAAGGCTTTGGGAAACTATGAATGGTGTAGTCGAGACGATACTCTTGGCCAAAAAAATCAGCCACTTCATCAACGAGCTCGCCCGGCTGTTCCTTCATTGCCTTGTACATGGCCACGATATCGCCACCGGCACAAAAGGCTTTCTCGCCAGCGCCTTCGAGCCAAACGCAAGCGATCTCATCGTCGCCCGCCCAGGCATCCAACTGCGGTTGTAGCAATTGGATCATATCGAGACTTAAGGCGTTCAGTGACTTTTCTGAGTTGAGGCGCGCAATACCAATGCGTTTACCGCTCTCGGTTGCGCGTTCTTCAAATTGCACTACGCTCATGGGAACTCCCTAGCTGCGTATGTTTTACTTATAAAATGGCGCGGTCGATGTCGGCCAACAGGCGACGACCAATGATAACCCGCATGATTTCGTTGGTGCCTTCCAGAATCTGGTGCACCCGCACGTCACGTACATGACGCTCGAGCGGATACTCTTTGATATAACCGTAACCGCCGTGGATCTGTAGCGCTTCGTTACACACTTGGAAACCTACATCCGTAGCAAAACGTTTCGCCATCGCACAGTAGGTAGTTTTATCCGCGTCGTTGTTATCCACTTTAAAAGCCGCCAGACGCACCATTTGACGTGCCGCAACCAATTCAGTTGCCATATCCGCCAGTTTAAACTGCAGGGCTTGGAATTGGCCGATTTCTTTGCCGAACTGAGTACGTTCAAGCATGTAGTTGCGCGCAGTTTCTAGGGCTGCTTGTGCAGTACCTACGGAGCATACAGCGATGTTAATCCGACCACCGTCAAGGCCCATCATGGCGAATTTAAAGCCTTCACCTTCTGCACCCAACAAATTAGCCGCTGGAATGCGTACGTCTTCAAAGGTTACCAAGCGCGTTGGCTGGGCGTTCCAGCCCATCTTGTCTTCTTTCTTGCCGTAGCTAATACCAGCAGCGTCTGCCGGTACCACAAAAGCCGAAATGCCTTTCGGCCCAGCTTCACCGGTACGCGCCATCACCACCAGTACGTCGGTACTACCAGCACCTGAGATAAACATTTTCGAGCCATTGATTACGTACTCACCGCCTTCTTTCTTGGCGGTGGTGCGCAAACTGGCTGCGTCAGAGCCAGAACCTGGTTCGGTGAGACAGTAAGAGCCAAGTTTCTCACCAGTGACCAGTTCCGGAACCCACTGCTCAATCACTTCTGGTTGGGCAAAGGAGCCGATCATCCAGCTCACCATGTTGTGAATGGTCATCATGGCGGTGGTGGCGGTACAACCCATGGCCAATTGCTCAAAAATCAACGCAGCATCGAGGCGGCTCATACCAAAACCACCCGCCTCTTCTGGGGTGTACATGCCCATAAAGCCCATTTCGCCGGCTTTTTTGAACACTTCTACCGGAAAGTGTGCTTTTTCATCCCACTCTGCTGCGTAGGGCGCAAGTTCTTTCTCGGCAAAAGCCTTTGCCGTGTCGACAAAGGCGTGTTGATCATCAGTTAAGTTAAAATCCATGCCTCACCTCTTACTTCAAGTGAATGGTCATATTAGGGCCGCTGGCATCAGCAATATCGCTCTCGAACCAACGTGCAGTAATGGTTTTGGTTTCACTATAGAAACGCACTGCTTGCTTACCGTAGGCATGCAAGTCACCGAAGAATGAACCTTTCCAGCCGGTGAACGAGAAGAATGGTAGTGGCACCGGAATTGGAATGTTGATACCGACCTGGCCAACTTCGACTTCGTGCTGGTACTTACGTCCGGCAGCGCCGCTAGCGGTGAAGATCGACGTACCATTTCCGTATGGGTTGGCGTTCACCAGCGCAATGGCTTCTTCCAAGCTGTCGGTGCTGGTCGCACACAGCACTGGACCAAAGATTTCGTTCTTATAGATTTCCATATCCGTGGTGACGTCGCTGAACATGGTTGGGCCCACCCAGTTACCTTCAGGGAAACCCTCAACTTGGCAGTCACGGCCGTCAACCAACAAGTTCGCGCCCTCAGCTTTACCTTGCTTGATGAAGTTTTCAACGCGCTGCTTCGCTTGTGGACTGATTAGCGGACCATAAGCCGCGTCTTTATCATTCCAAGCGCCTGGACGTACTTTCTTCAATTCTTCCGCAACTTCTGGGATCCACTCTTTGGCCGCGCCAACAAAAACCGCCACCGAGATCGCCATACAACGCTGACCAGCAGCACCTACAGAAGCACCGACCAAGTTGCTAATCACTTGGCTCTTGTTGGCGTCAGGCATGATCACACAGTGGTTCTTCGCGCCGGCAAAGGCTTGCACACGCTTCATGTTCTCAGTACCGCGACGGTAGATGTATTGACCTACTGGTACTGAACCGACAAACGAGATGGCGCGAACCGCTGGTTCATCAAGAATAAAGTCGACTTGGTCTTTCGCACCATGAATCACTTGCAACACGCCCTTCGGCGCACCAGCTTGCTCAAATAGCTCAACCAGACGCGTTGGCGTTAAAGGATCTTGTTCGGACGGCTTCAAAATAAAGGTGTTACCGCAAGCAATGGCAAGCGGGAACATCCACAATGGAATCATCGCTGGGAAGTTAAACGGCGTAATGCCCGCACACACACCCAATGGCTGTGTGTAGCTGTATGAATCAATGCCGCGAGCAACGTTCTCTACGGTTTCACCCATCAGCAATGAAGGGATATTGGCGGCATGTTCGACAACCTCAATACCACGCCAAACATCGCCTTTCGCATCGTCAAACGTCTTCCCGGTTTCGCTCGCAAGGATCTCAGCGATTTCATCGTGGTGCTCTTTGAGCAATGCTTGATAGCGCATCATCACCCGCGCGCGCTCTGAAACTGGCACTTCTTTCCAAGTTTGGAACGCTTTTTTAGCACTTGCTACTGCAGCTTCCATTTCTTCTTGCGTCGCGCAAGGCGCTTTAGCGATAACTTCTTGCGTCGCTGGATTCGTTACATCAATCCATTTGTCTGTTTTCGATTGCACAAATGCGCCATCGATATAAAGGGGTACCTGTTGCGTCATGGAAATAACCTCATGTTCTGTTTTTAATGACCCGTATTTAAGCATTGAACGGGTCGCTTTAACATTGACGATTTTGCCCCTATAATGGACAAAATTGCTATTTTGATTCTTTTATTGGACCTAATGCCTATGAGCCAACCCTCCGCCTGGCCCCTACCTTCAGGTAGCTCGCGCGTGGTCATGCCGCTAGAGCTTACTGCTCATCTCGCCGAACACCCACTGACGCGTCATCTCTACCCGCTAGCCTACGGTCATTATATTGCTGCACAAGGCCATCAAGTGAAACGCGAGCAGCATACTGACAATTTGCTCATTTTTTGTCACCAAGGGCGCGGCAGTTACCATATCGACACTCCGCAGGGCCCCGTCTCGGGAGAACTCTCTGCCGGTCAGTTGCTGCTGCTACCCGCAGGTTTTTCGCATCATTATCAAGCTAATAGCAGTGATCCGTGGAGTATCTATTGGGCCCACTACAGTGGTAGTTCGGCGCCCAAAAGCATGGACTTCCTTGGTCTTTCTTCAACCACCGAACCTGCACAGTTCGTGCTTACTTTAAGTGCGTGGCAAAGCCTTTTGCCAATTGTCACAACCTTATTGAATTTACAGCACCAGCGCTGGCAACGGCGTAATGCGGTCATTGCCGCCACCTTGTTGCAACAGCTTTTGGCACAACTGCCGCAGTTAGCCGAACAAGCACAGCAGCATCATGGTTTTGACCTACTTGCGCTAGAACGGTTCATGCAAGACAATAGCCATCGCGATTTAGACCTCGAAGATCTGGCCGCAGTAGCAGGCCTATCGCGCTACCATTTCGCGAAAAAATTCAAAACCGTCACCGGCACCTCGCCTATGCGCTACTTCAATGAGCTAAAAATTAAGCTCGCTTGTCGCCAGCTCGATACCAGTACTGCTACTGTGCGGGCTATCGCGCAAAGCCTTGGTTTCGATGACCCTTATTATTTTTCGCGACTGTTTAAAAAAGTCATGGGCGTCGCGCCGAGTGATTATCGCGACAGCCACCAACCGCAATCCGCTCAACCCTAAAGACAGGAGCAGCTTTCATGTGGATCCTTTGGGCCGTCACTCTACTCTGGGCCGCCAGTTTTTCACTCATCGGCGAATTCTTAGCCGGTCGCGTTGATGGCTATATTGCCGTGTTTATCCGCATGGCCTTAGCACTACTGCTGTTCTTACCGTTGTGGCGCCCGCGTCGGTTAGCCGCCGGTAAACAACTCGCACTAGCCGGTATTGGCGCCATTCAAATTGGCGTGATGTACCTATTGCTCTACCACGCGTTTCTTTATTTGAGCGTCGCCGAAGTGCTGCTCTTCACAATTTTTACACCGCTGTATGTCACACTTATTGACGATGTCATTTTTCAGCGTAAACACTTACCCTTCCGTTGGTGGCTCGCCGCTGGATTAGCTGTCGTAGGCGCAGCGGTCATTCGCTTTAACACCTTAAGCGATGACTACCTCTTCGGTTTTCTACTTATCCAGGGCGCAAATCTTTGCTTTGCTGCCGGACAAGTCTTTTACAAGCGCTTACCGCTAGGCGACACACGTAATCAAGTGCACGTTTTCGCTTTGTTCTTCATTGGTGCCACAGTTGTTACCGGACTCGCTATGCTGGCCTTCGCCAACTTTGAGCTGCAACCTGACACATCTTTGCAATGGGGTATTTTGCTCTGGCTCGGCATCGGCGCATCTGGTTTCGGTTACCTCGCTTGGAACCTTGGCGCCAAACGCGTCAATACTGCCCAACTGGCCACCATGAACAACATGCTAATCCCCGCTGGGCTCCTAGTGAACTTTGCCTTTTGGGGACAAGATGTCAATTGGCTGCGTTTGGCCTTAGGCGCCAGCATCTTAGCCGGCGCCGTTTATCTTGCCTCGCGCAAACCTGCGGCTTAGAGCATCTCTACCGCTACCGCCACAGCTTCACCGCCACCGATACAGAGCGACGTCACACCACGCTGCTTGCCTTGACGCTTCAAGGCATGCAGCAAAGTCACCAACAACCGGGCGCCACTGGCACCAATCGGGTGACCTAGAGCACAGGCTCCGCCATGCACATTCACTTTGGCATGATCCAACTGCATTTCTTGGATTGCTAACATGGTGACCATGGCAAAAGCTTCGTTTATCTCCCACAGGTCAACGTCATCTTTTTGCCAACCCACACGTTCAAGTAATTTGGTCATCGCCCCAATCGGCGCCACCGTGAACTCAGCCGGAGCTTGTGAGTGAGTTGCGTGGCCTAAAACCCGCGCTAACGGTTGCAAACCACGTGCATTAGCATCGCTTTCACGCATCAGCACCAAGGCTGCTGCACCGTCTGAAATGGAGCTTGAATTCGCCGCCGTAATAGTACCGTCTTTGGCAAACGCAGGGCGCAACCCTGGAATCTTCTCAGGCATCGCTTTACCTGGCTGCTCATCAATGCTCACCGTGACATCGCCCTTGCGCGTGCTATAAGTAACATCAACAATCTCGTTCGCAAACGCCCCTTCTTTAATCGCCGCTTGCGCACGATTCAATGACTCAATCGCAAACGCATCCATAGCTTCACGGTCGAGTTTGTAATCATCGGCAGTGCCTTGCGCATAGCAGCCCATGGCCTTACCCTCGTAGGCGTCTTCCAAGCCATCCAGCATCATGTGGTCATAAATGGCATCGTGCCCCATGCGGAAACCCGCGCGCGCTTTCTTCAGCAAATACGGCGCATTCGACATGCTCTCCATACCACCAGCAACCACCACATCGGCCGAACCGACATGCAGCAAATCGTGCGCGAACATCACCGCCTTCAAACCTGAGCCACAAACCTTATTGATGGTTGTCGCGCCAGCACTTTGCGGTAACTCAGCATACAAACTCGCCTGCCGCGCCGGCGCTTGACCTAAGCCCGCCGGCAACACATTGCCCATGATCACTTCGCTCACATCGTTAGCTTGCAAACCACTTTCAGCAACCGCTGCTTTAATGGCTGCAGCACCAAGATGCGGCGCATCAACAGCACTCAAGCTTCCTTGAAAACCACCCATTGGCGTACGTTTCGCCGCCACAATCACCACAGAATCAGACATAAGAACTCCTCAAAAAACTAAAAGCGTTGCTCGTTATTCGTTAGTCGTTATTCGTAGCTCGTGGTTCTACCACGGGGCATGTCGAATTCAATGAACATGGTCGAAACGTCAGGTTGGACCCGTGGTAGAACCACGGGCTACCCGAGCAGCACAGAGTACGAATAACGAATAACGAATAACGAATAACGAATAACGCTGTTCGCTTTTAACCTTTACGTTAACGTCAACTTGATTTAAGCTTAACGCTCTACCACTACCGAATGCAAGCAAAAATGAACGATACCACCACATACAGCATCGGCGAATTGGCACGGGAATTTGACATTACCACCCGCAGTATTCGCTTCTACGAAGATCAAGGCCTGCTGACGCCAAGTCGCCAAGGTCAAACGCGCCTGTACACCAATAAAGATCGGGTACGGTTAAAGCTCATTTTACGTGGCAAACGCCTTGGCTTCTCACTTGCCGAGACCAAGCGCTTGTTTGATCTGTATGACATGGAAAACAGTAGTGCTCGACAGTTACAAACCATCTTTGAGTTGATTGACGAAAAGCGCGCTTCGCTGCATCAACAACTTGAAGACATCAAAGTTATTTTAGTGGAACTGGGCAATTTAGAAGAACGTTGTCGCGATGAGTTAAACGAATTGCAAGACGCCGAAGCCCAACCAGCCAAAGTTAGCCAGGAGTAGTTATGATTAGCCAATTCAGTAGTTTAAATTTCGGTCTCGGTGAAACCGCTGAGATGATTCGCGAAAGCGTGAATGCCTTTGCGCGGGATGAAATCGCGCCACGTGCTGCGGAGATTGATGAAAGCAATGCGTTCCCTGCTGACTTGTGGCAGAAATTTGGCGAGCTCGGTCTTTTGGGGATGACGGTACCGGAAGAATATGGCGGTTCAGGCTTGGGGTATTTAGAGCATGTGATTGCTATGGAAGAAATTAGCCGTGCCTCAGCATCAGTTGGCTTGAGCTACGGTGCGCACTCTAACCTTTGTGTGAATCAGATTGCCCGTAACGGTAACGAAGCGCAAAAACAAAAATACCTGCCTAAACTTTGTTCGGGAGAACATGTGGGTGCACTTGCCATGAGTGAGCCAAACGCCGGTTCAGACGTGGTCAGCATGAAGCTTCGTGCAGAACTGAAAGGTGACCACTATGTGCTGAACGGCAACAAAATGTGGATCACCAATGGTCCAGATGCTGATGTGCTCGTGGTCTATGCGAAAACCAGCCCAGACAAGAACTCACGTGGTATTACTGCGTTTATCATTGAAAAAGATTTTCCGGGGTTCCGTACGGCCCAGAAACTCGACAAACTGGGTATGCGTGGCTCGAATACCTGCGAATTAGTCTTTGAAGACTGTAAAGTGCCAGCCGAGAATATTCTCGGTGAACTCGACGGCGGCGTCGAAGTTCTGATGAGTGGTCTCGATTACGAACGTGCAGTCCTAGCCGCTGGTCCATTAGGCATTATGCAAGCGTGCCTCGACGTGGTGGTGCCTTACATTCATGACCGCAAACAATTCGGTCAAAGCATCGGGCAGTTCCAATTGATCCAAGGTAAAGTGGCTGACATGTATACCCGCACCAATGCTGCACGTGCCTATGTTTATGCCGTTGCACAAAGCTGCGATCGCGGTGAAACCACACGCAAAGATGCCGCTGGCGCGATTCTTTACGCCGCCGAACTGGCAACCCAATTAGCCCTCGACGCGATTCAATTACTCGGCGGTAACGGTTACATCAACGAATACCCGACTGGTCGCTTATTGCGTGATGCTAAACTCTACGAAATCGGCGCAGGCACCTCAGAAATTCGCCGCATGCTGATTGGTCGTGAACTTTTTAGCGAATCCGCTTAAGCAGGAGCTCTATTGTGACGGTTTTAACCAGCTCGATTAACCCGAAAGATGAAACCTTTCTTGCTAACGTAAAAGCCATGCAAGAAGTGGTGGATGACCTCTACCAAAAGGTCGACGTCATCAAACAAGGTGGCGGTCCAAAATACCAAGAGCGCCATTTGGCGCGCGGCAAGCTGCTTGCCCGCCAACGCATCGAAAAACTGCTCGACAGTGGTTCGCCTTTTCTTGAAGTGGGCCAATTTGCCGCTTGGGAATGTTACGACGATACGGTACCGGCGGCTGGTGTGGTTGCAGGTATTGGGACCGTAGAGGGCGTGCAGTGCATGATCGTTGCCAATGATGCAACGGTTAAAGGCGGTACCTATTACCCACTGACGGTGAAAAAGCATTTACGTGCGCAAGAAATTGCAGAGCGCTGTCACCTGCCTTGTATCTATTTGGTGGACTCCGGCGGTGCGTTCTTGCCGCGCCAAGACGAAGTGTTCCCCGACCGCGATCATTTTGGTCGCATCTTCTTTAATCAAGCCAATATGTCCGCCAAAGGCATCCCGCAAATTGCGGTGGTGATGGGCCTGTGCACCGCTGGTGGTGCTTACGTGCCTGCTATGGCCGATGAAAGTATTATCGTTAAAGAGCAAGGCACCATTTTCCTTGCCGGTCCGCCGTTGGTGAAAGCCGCAACGGGTGAAGAAGTTAGTGCCGAGGAACTCGGTGGCGCTGATGTTCACACACGCGTCTCAGGCGTGGCTGACCACTTTGCTATGAACGATGAACATGCCCTCGCTTTGGCCCGTCGCTCGGTGGCACGGCTAAACTATCAGCCAGCCAAACCACTCACGCCGAGCGAGGTGAAACCGCCACGCTACGACGCCAGCGAGTTGTACGGCATTGTCGGCACCGACTTACGTAAACCTTATGACGTGCATGAAGTCATTGCGCGCATCGTTGACGACTCAGACTTCGATGAATTCAAACAGAACTACGGCAACACGCTAGTGACGGGTTTTGCCCGCATTCACGGTTACCCTGTGGGTATTGTCGCCAACAACGGTATTTTGTTCTCAGAATCCGCACAAAAGGGTGCGCATTTCATCGAGTTGTGCGCGCAACGCAACATTCCATTGGTGTTTTTACAGAACATCACCGGCTTTATGGTCGGTAAAAAATACGAAGCCGAAGGCATTGCCAAACACGGCGCCAAAATGGTGACCGCGGTAAGTTGTGCGCAAGTACCGAAATTCACCGTGCTGATTGGTGGTAGCTACGGGGCCGGTAACTACGGCATGTGTGGCCGCGCTTACGACCCAACGTTGATGTTTATGTGGCCCAATGCCCGTATTTCTGTCATGGGTGGTGAACAGGCCGCTGGTGTTATGGCGCAAGTCACCAAAGACAATATGGCGCGTAAAGGCGAAAAAATGTCGGCTGCCGCCGAGAAAAAGCTCAAGCAACCGATCGTTGAGCAATACGAGAAGCAAGGCCACCCTTACTACGCTTCGGCGCGCTTATGGGATGATGGCATCATCGACCCGGCGCAAACCCGTACGGTGTTAGGTTTAAGCCTTGCTGCCGCGAATAATGCCCCGATCGCCGAAACTAAATTCGGCGTGTTCCGCATGTAACAGGAGGCTGCATGGATTATCAGTATATTACGCTCGATACAGTTAACGGCGTGGCAACGCTAACGCTGAATCGTCCTGAAGTACACAACGCCTTCGACGATGTCATGATCGGTGAGCTCATTGATGCACTAACGCGCGTTGATCAAGACGATGAAGCACGCGTGCTGGTGTTACGCTCCAACGGCCGCAACTTTTCCGCTGGTGCTGACTTGGCATGGATGCGTTCCATGGCCGACAAAAATTACGACGAAAATATTGCTGACGCCAATGAACTCGCGCGGCTCATGGCTACTTTAGATGAGCTCCGTAAGCCCACCATTGCCTTGGTCCAGGGCGCAGCTTTTGGCGGCGCTGTTGGCCTTGCCGCCTGCAGTGACATTGTGCTCGCCGAGCAGCGCAGCAGTTTCTGCTTAAGCGAAGTGAAAATTGGTTTAATTCCAGCGGTGATCAGTCCGTACGTCATGCGCGCTATAGGCACCCGCCAGTCGCGTCGATACATGCTGACAGCTGAGCGCTTCAGCGCTGAGCAAGCCCTGCAAATGGGCTTGGTCCACGACATTGTTGAGGACTTTGAGAGTGCTCTGAATGACTTGGTCGCAGCATTTTTGGCGAACAGCCCGGCTGCCGTCAGCGCTTGTAAGCAACTCATCGCTGACATCGATCAACAACCTATTGCTGCCGAAAGCCAACGTCTCACCATTGAGCGCATCGCTGAGATCCGCGTCTCGGCCGAAGGCCAAGAAGGCTTGACCGCTTTTCTTGAAAAACGTAGTCCGAATTGGAAAAAGGATCCGCAATGATCAACAAATTGCTAATTGCCAACCGCGGCGAAATTGCCTGCCGTATCATGCGCACCGCACGAGCGATGGGCATCAGCACTGTAGCTGTTTACTCCAGCGCAGATCGCCACGCCCAGCACGTGCAAATGGCTGATGAGAGTGTGTTCATTGGTCCTGCTGCGAGTGCCGAAAGCTATCTGGTGATCGAGAAAATCATTGCTGCCGCTAAACAAACCGGTGCTGATGCGATTCACCCAGGCTACGGTTTTTTATCCGAAAATGAAGCCTTTGCCGATGCTTGTGCTGATAACAACATCATCTTTGTTGGCCCGCCGACCAGCGCGATCGCCGCCATGGGCTCCAAGAGTGCCGCTAAATCGATCATGAGCGAGGCTGAAGTGCCTTTGGTGCCCGGTTACCACGGCAATGAACAGGGTGTGAAGAAACTCAAAGACGAAGCCGACAAGATTGGCTACCCAGTGCTACTTAAAGCCGCTTACGGCGGTGGTGGTAAAGGCATGCGCGTAGTCGAAAGTGCCAAGGATTTCGACGAGGCGTTGCAGTCAGCCAAACGTGAAGCCAAAGCTTCGTTCAGCAACGATAAAATGCTGGTGGAAAAATTCATTACCCGCCCACGTCACGTTGAAATCCAAGTGTTCTGCGATGAGCATGGCAATGCAGTGTATCTTGCTGAACGCGATTGCTCAGTCCAGCGCCGTCATCAAAAAGTGATTGAAGAAGCTCCAGCTCCAGCGCTAAGCGAGCGCACCCGCAAAGCTATGGGTGAAGCTGCAGTGCGCGCCGCGCAAGCCATCGACTATGTGGGCGCAGGTACCGTGGAGTTCTTACTCGACACCGACAACAGCTTTTACTTCATGGAAATGAATACACGCTTGCAGGTTGAGCACCCCGTGACCGAAATGGTCACCGGACAAGATCTCGTTGAGTGGCAATTGCGCGTCGCCAGCGGCGAAACTCTGCCCCTTGCACAAGACCAAATCACGCTCCACGGTCACGCTTTTGAGGCACGCATTTATGCCGAAGACCCAGCTAATGATTTCTTGCCTAGCACCGGCACCTTGCACCACTTGCGCACGCCTGAAACTTCGGCGCATGTACGCATTGACAGCGGAGTTGTCGAAGGCGATGAAGTCAGTGCCTTTTATGACCCAATGATCGCCAAGCTGGTGGTCTGGGGTGAAGATCGCACCATCGCCCTACGCCGTCTATTGCAGGCCTTGGACGACTACCGGATTGCCGGCGTGCGTACCAATATTGATTTTTTGCGCGCGATTGCCCGTCATAAAGATTTTCAACGCGCTGAGCTCACCACCCGCTTCATTGAGAAGCATCATGATGCCTTGTTCCAAGCGCCTGCCGATGCAACCATTGAAGAGTACGCGGTGCTTGCGACCTTGGCCGAGAATCTTATCGAGCAAAGTTCGGGCAATGATGTTTGGCGTCATGCGCGTAACTTCCGCTTGAATCAACCGGCGCAATTTGGCTTGCAATTGCAGCACAGTGAACAGGACTACAACGTTAGCCTAACCGCAACAGCAGACGGCTGGCGCAGCAACTACAATGACAGTGTGTGGCAAGCCGAATTGCATGGCGACAAGCTGCAGGTCAGTAAAGACGGTCATAGCTTTAACGTTTACGTGATGCACACTGAACACGATATTACCGTGTTCTCGAGTGCCTTGAGCGTCCGTTTTGCCCGCCATTTGGTGACCGACACCCTCGCGCAAGACAAAGCTGCGGGCTCAATGAACGCCCCCATGAACGGTACTATTGTCGAAGTGCTCGTGCAGCCAGGCGACGAAGTTGAAGCCGAACAAGCTGTGGTGATCATGGAAGCGATGAAAATGGAATACACCATTCGCGCCAGTCATGCCGGTACCGTCGAACAAGTGTTCTACGCTGCCGGTGATCTGGTCAGCGATGGCGCCGAGCTCGTAAGCATCAAAGCAGAAGAGTCTGAATAATGTCTGAAGCCATTAAAATTGTTGAAGTTGGCCCTCGGGATGGTCTGCAAAATGAGCAGGCGGTAACAACCGAGGCAAAAGTACAACTGGTCAATGATCTTGCCGATGCCGGCGTGCACTACATTGAAACGGGCTCTTTTGTGAGCCCGAAATGGGTGCCACAAATGGCTGATAGCAACGACGTCTTTGCCGGCGTTACACGCAAATCAGGCGTCACCTACGCTGCCCTTACCCCCAATTTAAAGGGTTTCGAAGCAGCACTAGCTGCTGGCGCTGACGAGGTTGCGATTTTTGGCGCTGCATCAGAGGGTTTTAGCCAGAAGAACATCAACTGCAGTATTGCGGAGAGCCTTGAGCGCTTTGCGCCAGTGTTAGAAGCCGCACAGGCCGCAAATCTCAACGTACGTGGCTATGTCAGTTGCGTGTTAGGCTGCCCTTACGACGGCGATATTGCCCCCGAGCAAGTGGCTTGGGTAGCAGAAAAACTTTATCAAATGGGCTGCTACGAAGTATCGCTAGGCGACACCATTGGTGTTGGCACGCCGTTAAAAGCGCAACGTATGCTCGAAGCTGTCGCTAGCAAAGTACCGATGGAAAAACTCGCCTTGCACTTTCACAATACCTACGGCCAAGCACTAGCTAACATCGCGAGTTGTTTACCTCTTGGTGTACGAACCATCGATAGCGCGGTCGCCGGACTCGGCGGCTGCCCATATGCCAAAGGTGCCAGTGGCAACGTGGCCAGCGAAGATGTGGTCTACATGCTGCACGGCATGGGGTATGCTACCGGCATCGACTTAGCTAAGCTTATTCATGCAGGCCAGCGTATTTGCTCAGCTTTAGGGCAGCAACCGCGTTCAAATGTCGCCTTAGCAGAACTTGCAAAACATTCTAATTAAAACTACGGGGGCCAGATAATGACAACGAAAATGCTGTGGCAACCTTCAGCGGATACCATTGCCGATGCGCGCATGACGCATTTTATGCAATGCCTGAATAAAGATCGCAACTTGGCACTGGCCAACTACCATGATCTGCATGCGTGGTCGGTGGAAAACAGCGCCGACTTTTGGCGCTATGCATGGGACTACCTTGAGGTTATCGGTGAGCCTGGTGAACGCACCGTGGCCGACCAAGATAAACTGCCGGGCGCACGTTGGTTCCCCGATGCGCGTTTAAACTTTGCCGAAAACCTAATGCGCTATAACGACGAGCGGATTGCTTTAGTGTTCCGTGGCGAAAATGGCGGGCGTCAGGCATTGAGTTACCAAGAATTGCATCGCCAAGTGGCCCTCGTTGCCGCGCATCTGCGCTCTTTAGGCGTGCAACAAGGCGACCGCGTGGCAGCGATGATGCCAAACTGCTGCGAAACCATCATCGCCATGCTGGCAACCACTAGTTTAGGTGCCATTTGGTCATCCTGTTCGCCGGACTTTGGGGTGCAAGGTGTACTTGATCGTTTTGGCCAAATTGAACCTAAGGTTTTATTGACCGTCGATGGCTACTTCTACAACGGTAAAACCCTCGATATCAGTGAAAAAACCAGTGCTATTCGAGCGCAGTTGCCAAGCCTAGAGCAGACGATTTTTGTCGCCTTCGCCGAGCTCGACCAAGCACTCCCAGAAGCAAGTGCAGCTTGGCATGATATTGTGGCGAACAAACACGAAACACCAGCGCTTGAATTCGTGCAAACCGACTTTAATCATCCGCTCTATATCATGTTTAGCTCAGGCACCACCGGTGTACCTAAGTGCATAGTTCACGGTGCCGGTGGCACCTTGCTACAGCATCTAAAAGAGCATGCTCTGCATACCGATATTCACCGTGACGACGTGTTTTTCTATTTCACTACCTGCGGCTGGATGATGTGGAACTGGCTGGTATCAGGTCTTGCTCAAGGTGCCACCTTGGTGCTTTTCGATGGCTCACCTTTTTACCCACAACCTAGTGTGTTGTGGGACATTGCCGATCAAGAAGCGATTAGTGTGTTTGGCACAAGTGCTAAATACCTCTCGGCGCTAGAGAAAGCTGAGTGTAAGCCGCGCGAAAGCCATCAGCTTGATGACTTGCGCGCCATCCTTACAACGGGTTCAGTGCTCGCCCCAGAGAGCTTTGATTACGTCTACCGCGATATCAAAACCGATCTCTGCCTATCGTCTATCTCAGGCGGCACCGATATTGTCTCCTGCTTTGCCTTGGGCTGCCCTATCCTGCCCGTATACCGTGGCGAGCTGCAATGCCGAGGCTTAGGCCTCGACGTACAAATCTTTAATGAGCAAGGGCAAGCCGTGCGCAACGAAAAAGGCGAACTTGTTTGTCGTAATAGCTTTCCTTGTATGCCCATTGGCTTTTGGCATGACGATAGCGGCGAGCGTTATTTTAACGCTTACTTTGCGCGCTTCGACAATACTTGGGCCCATGGCGACTACGCCGAACTTACCGACCACGATGGCGTGATCATTTATGGCCGCTCCGATGCGGTATTGAATCCAGGTGGCGTGCGCATTGGCACCGCCGAGATCTATCGCCAAGTCGAAAAAGTCGATGCGGTACTCGAGAGTATTGCGGTCGGTCAACACTGGCAAGATGACGAGCGAGTCGTTTTGTTTGTGCGCTTACGTGACGGCCTACAGCTTGACGATGAGCTCCAGCAAGAGATTCGCCAAACCATTCGCGCCCACGCGACGCCACGGCACGTGCCCGCAGTTATCGCGCAGGTGAATGACATTCCGCGCACTATTAGTGGCAAAATCGTTGAGCTTGCCGTGCGTCAAGTGATTCATGGTGAACAGGTAAAAAATACCGACGCTCTTGCTAATCCCGAAGCGCTTTCGGAATTTGCCGAGCGCCCTGAACTGCAAAAGTAGCAGCGAAGATGACGGCGCGCTGGCGGCTAGCAAGACGACTATTGCTGATCACTTTTATCGGCTGCGTGTTGACCCTTGTGTCAACACGTTTCATTTTGCTTGCCGAAGAGCAAACCATTCGCCAGCGCCTCAATGACGATAGCCGTCAAATTGAGCATCAACTGCGCCAAATGATGCTTAATTACGCGTTTGCCACCGAATGGTCCGCCCGCAGTTTAGCCTCCGATAGCCTCGACTATAAGCAGCGCATCGACGAAGAAATTGATGCGTTGTTGCTCTACTATCCCTCGTTGCAACGTCTGTTGGTGTTAGACGACAACTTCGGCAAGGCTTACGAGCGCTTTCGACCTTCGGCGTCCGCGCTCTCTGCCGATGACTTCACCAACAGTGCGATTGCCGAACTTCTTCAACAAGCGCCAACACTGCCGCACGCTCAAAGCGCTCCGGCCGAAGCCTTTTCCAGCCAGAGTGCCGACACTGTTATCGCCGTGCCCTTTAACAATCAAGGACAACAGTACTATTTGGTTTTAGTGGTCAACATTCAGCAGCTCTTCGATCAGCTCATTCGTAGTCAAATTACCGAAGGCTATCAAGTTGCTGTCACCCTTGACGAGCAAACCATCTATCGCTTTGCGGGCAGTGACGCGTTGCGCGATGAGTGGCTCGTGCAGCGCCCGCTAGTGTTTGCCGTCAATACCTGGAATCTGGAACTCTGGCCGACCAAAGATAAGTTGGCCGATATGTATTCGGCCAGCGCGAAACTGGTCTTTTTTGGTGGCCTGCTGCTGACTGCAGGAGGCCTTATTTTAGGCTGGCGGTCGCATCTACTACGCAGCAAAGTTCACGAACATAAACAAGAGCTTAAGCAATTACGCAAACGTTTGAAAAACATGCATGCAGCAGAAGCGCAATTAGTGTTTCTTTCCGATCATGACGCACAAACCGAGTTACCCAATAAGAACGGCCTCAATCATCATTTGACCACACTGCTCGAGAGCTCCTCGATCGCGCGACAAGATGTCGCTCTGCTCGTCGTCAGCATCGATTCACTACGCGAACTCAATCATGCGCTTGGCCATCCGGTCGGTGATGAAATTATTCAACGTGTTGCCATGCGGATTAGCAAAGCGTTGCCCGCATCGGTCTTTTTGGCACGCACAACCATAGATACCTTCGTTATCACGTCTCGCAGTGAGGATACCAAAAACGCAGCATTTGCCCTCGCCGAAAGCATCCGTGAAGCCATTAGTCCACAGCTATTCATTGATGAGCATGAGATTTACTGTTCAGCATCGATCGGCATCGCCTTAGCGAATGACGCCGATTATCAATTGGAAACGCTCTTACATAATGCTGATGCAGCGCTTTACAAAGCTAAACTGCAAGGCTATTTCGGCATTGAGCTCTACCAGCCTGAGCAACGTTATGAATTGAGTGAGCGCCGTGACCGCTTGCATGCGTTGCGCATAGCACTTGAGCAACACCAGCTCGAACTCAGTTACCAACCCATCGTCAACTTGCGCACCCAGCAAGCGGAGAGCGTGGAAGGTCTGTTACGCTGGCGTACAGCACAAAATGAAGTCATCGAGCCGACACAATTTCTCAGCCTCATGGAACAAACCGGACTTATTTTCTCGCTTACCGAGTTCGTTGTGCGCACCGCGTGCCAACAACTGCAACAGTGGCACCAAGCCGGCATCACCCAACTCACCCTAGGGTTGAATTTTTCGCTACGGCAGTTGACCATGCCTGAGTTACCGCAGTTGTTAGAACAACATTTAAAACGCGCGCAACTGACGCCTGAGCAACTCCAGATTGACGTCAACCAGGCGGTGTATTTGCAGCTTTGCCATCACCACCACAGCACCCTTGAACAGCTAAAAAAGCTTGGTGTACGCATCTGTGTTAATCTTTTAGGGGTAAGTTATCAACTGCTGCAAGCGATGCAATTTTGTCATCCGCACGCGTTCAAGATCGCGCCGGAATTGATTGGGGAAACGCCAAATAATGCCGTCCAAACGGAGCTGGTCGAGAGCATTATCCGACTTGCCCAAAACTGTCATAGCCAAGTGATTGCTGTTGCTATTGAACACCAACAGCAAATCGACTTTTTAAAACAACGAAACTGTTATCTAGCCCAGGGGCACTTGTTAGCTCCGCCGCTAACTGCAGAACGATTAGGTAGCTTGTTGGGGCAACCCTTTACAGGGGAACAACAAACGCCACCAGCGTCTTTATAGGAGTCCATTATGCAACGCGAAAGTATGGAATTTGATGTCGTCATCGTCGGTGCCGGTCCTGCCGGACTCGCCACAGCAATACGCCTTGCTCAACTCGCGCAAGAGCAAGAACAAGAGCGCATGATTTGCGTCGTTGAAAAAGGCTCTGAAGTCGGGGCTCATATTCTCTCTGGTGCAGTTTTTGAAACCCGAGCCCTAGACGAGCTTTTGCCGAACTGGAAGGAATTGGGAGCGCCACTCTCAACACCTGTCACAGAAGACCACATTTTCTATTTCAACAACGCTGAATCGGCCCGCCGCCTGCCCAACTTCATGGTGCCAAAAACCTTCCACAATGACGGTAACTACATCACCAGTATGGGCAACGTCTGCCGTTGGTTAGCCGAGCAAGCCGAGGCCTTGGGCGTTGAGATTTTCCCTGGCTTCCCTGCCGCCGACGTGATTCTTGAAGATGGCAAAGTCGCTGGGGTGATTACTGGCGATATGGGCATTGCAGCCGACGGTGAACAAAAAGACAGTTTTGAGCCGGGTATGGAATTGCGCGCCAAGTACACGGTGTTTGCTGAAGGTTGCCGTGGCCACTTGGGTAAGCGTCTACAACAAGAGTTTAAGCTCGACGCAGAAGCCTCACCGCAACATTATGCCATCGGTTTTAAAGAAATTTGGGATATCCCCGCCGAGCAGCATCAACCGGGACTCGTTGTACATAGCACCGGATGGCCATTGAATGACCAAGCGACGGGTGGTGGCTATCTTTACCATGCCGAAGATGGTCAGGTTTATGTCGGCCTTATTGTTGATCTCAATTACGCCAACCCTTATTTGAATCCGTTCCAAGAGTTTCAGCGCTTTAAAACACATCCTGAGATTGCCAAAGTTCTCAGCGGTGGTAAGCGTGTAACCTATGGTGCCCGCGCCATTACTAAAGGTGGTTTTTATTCCCTGCCGAAAATGACCATGCCCGGCGGAGTATTGGTGGGCTGTAATGCGGGAACCTTAAACTTCGCAAAAATTAAAGGCAATCATACCGCAATGAAATCCGGTATATTGGCCGCCGAGTCGATTCATGAAGCACTCGCTGGCGAGCAAACACCAGCCGAGCTGACAAGTTTTGTTGATAAGTTTAAAGCATCATGGCTGTACGATGAGCTCTATCGCTCGCGTAATTTTGGGCCTGCCATCCATAAATTCGGTACCTGGATGGGTGGTGCATATAACACCCTTGACCAAAACTTCTTCGGTGGCAAATTACCCTTCACCATAAAAGATCAAACCGCGGATTACGCGAGTTTAGGTAAAGCCAGCAATTACACGACTATTGATTATCCCAAACCGGATAATAAACTGACGTTTGATCGTCTATCGTCGGTGTATTTATCCAATACTAATCACGAAGAAGATCAGCCTTGTCATTTAAAACTAAAAGATGCCGACATTCCATTAACAGTGAATTTGCCAGACTACGCCGAACCGGCACAACGTTACTGTCCTGCAGGCGTCTATGAGGTAGTTGAAGAAGACGGTAAAGCGGTATTTAAAATAAATGCACAAAACTGTATTCATTGTAAAACCTGTGACATTAAAGACCCAAGCCAAAATATTACTTGGGTGACCCCAGAAGGTACTGGTGGTCCAAATTATCCAAATATGTAAATAGGTTTTCTATAAAGGCTTAATAGTTGTAAGCTATCGCCGACGACAATTTAAGATTGTCGTCGGCGTTTATTTTTTATTTAATGTATTTTCTCTTTATAACTTTGGAATATAAACAATGAGTGACTTTTTAGATATCCTGACGCACGGACGTCGTCTTAAAGCTGCGGTAAAGGAATTATCTATTCAAGAATTAGAAGAAGTCGAAAAGAAGTTAGCTAAAGTTATTGCTGACCGCCGCGAAGAAGAAGCGGAATTACAAAAGCTTGAAGCCGAGAAACAAAGAAAAATTGAAGAGCTTCGTCAAGCCATGGCAGCGGCTGGAATTGACGCTTCAGAGCTATTAGATGGCGAAGTTAAAAGTGCCAGCAAGCCCAAGCGTAAACGAGCACCTAAACCAGCTAAGTATGCGATTGTTGACGCGAACGGTGAACGTAAAACCTGGACCGGTCAAGGGCGCATGCCAAATGCATTAAAAGATGCTTTAGCAAAAGGTAAAAAGTTAGAAGATTATTTGATCTAAAAAATAAAAAGCCCCGGGGAATCGGGGCTTTTGCTTCTACTTCTCTTTCGTCAAAACTAGTCAAAGTAATCTATTACTGCGCTTAATTATGAATGGTGATATCTACTTCACCGATACCTGCATCAATATTAATACGTGCATCACCATTACCAGAAGCGCGACCCGATGCGCTAATAAAATGGCGTTCATTACTGGTTTTGTCGCCGCCACGGATGTTCACTTCACCAATGCCAACATCGGTTTTAACATCGGCAATTTCGCCATAAACATCTAAATCAACGGAACCAATGCCAAGATCAATGGATAAGTCTGTGGCCGCCATTTCACCGCTTATTTCACCAACACCCAAATCCAGATCAACTTCAGCGATTTTCGGCATCCGTACCACCCAATGCAATTCAACGTCTTCTTGCTCAGGTACGCGCAAACGGAGTGTGTCACCGCTTTGTTCGGCAGTAAGCTCGACAGCATCTAAGTTGGCGTCATTAAAGAATCCTGAATCGCCTTCTTCTGCCACCAGCTCAACTTCAAGCTCGTCGCCATCGGTACGTTCAAACTTTACCGTACCGACGCCCGACTCCAGATCCAAACGCGTCGCTGAGGAAACTTTGTAAGTCGCATTAAATGAACGTTCATGCGCATTTGCTGTGCTGGCAAAAGGTAAACTCAACGCAGTTACCGAGGCAATTAAGAATAAAGCTGAAAACCAAACTGTTTGTTGGCGTGTCATTGTCTTTCTCCCACATTTTGCTGTGATTTATTTTTCTTTGGCTCTTATGACGTTGCCGCTCTGCGAATAGTTGACAACGTTAAGAAACTTTACTGTTCACAAGTAGATATGCAGATACCGTGCCAAAAATATTTTATCCTTTTATTACAACGCTTTATGTGTTCACTTAAGAAAGACTTTAGTTTTCTGACCACGAGAGAATTCGCCTAATTCACAAAAATATGCTGAAATTCACCAATCATTTCAGTCGTTAGAGCATCATGAAACACACAATTGAATCCATCGGCACCATTCATTCGCCCTACGCCGAAAAATTTGCGATTCCTCGGCAGCCCGGACTTGTGCCCGCTGCCCGTGCTGAGATTGAGCTTCACCCCAACTATGAGCCGGCAACCGTGCGTGAACTGACGCGTTTTAGCCATATTTGGGTACTGTTTTTATTTCATGAGAATTTAGTCCGAGGTTGGCAGCCACTCGTGCGTCCACCGCGGCTTGGCGGTAACAGTAAAGTTGGCGTTTTTGCCAGCCGCTCTACCTTTCGTCCCAACGGCATCGGTATGTCGGTAGTCGAGCTCATTGAGGTTGAACAGCAACATGGAATAACCAAGCTACACGTGCGTGGCGGAGATTGGGTGAACGGCACTCCCGTTGTCGATATTAAGCCCTATTTACCTTATGCGGATGCGATTCCTGATGCCGACGGCGGTTATGCATCAACTACTCCAGAACTCCTTGAAGTTCGCTATACGACGACCGCGCAAAAGCAACTCGCAGATTTAGCGAAAGATTATCCAGATTTAGAGCTCTTGATCAGTCAGGTTTTACAGCAAGATCCGCGTCCTGCGTATCAACGCGATAAGCCCTCCGCAAAGATCTTCGGTATGCAACTTTATGACTTGAATATTCAATGGCAAGTCGAGGATCAGCAAAACCTCGTGATAAACATCACGAAAGACTTTTGACCAAGCCCCGCTACTGGTAGAATTCTTGCCAATCAAACGAAGAACACGAAGAACAAAGGGATATCATGCGCACCAGTCACTATCTTTTGGGAACACTTAAAGAAACACCTGCTGACGCCGAAGTCATCAGCCACCAACTCATGCTGCGTGCGGGAATGATCCGCAAGGTTGCTGCAGGGCTTTATACCTGGACGCCAACCGGACTTCGAGTATTGCGTAAGGTTGAAGCCGTCGTCCGCGAAGAAATGGAGCGCGCCGGTGCGCTGGAAGTTTTGATGCCAATGGTGCAACCAGCGGATCTATGGGAAGAGTCAGGTCGTTGGGAAGACTATGGGCCAGAGTTGCTGCGCTTAAAAGACCGCAATCAGCGTGATTTCGTCTTGGGCCCCACCCACGAAGAAGTTATTTCTGAATTGGTCCGCAAAGAAATCAATAGCTACAAACAGTTACCTTTGAACCTGTTTCAAATTCAAACCAAATTCCGCGACGAAATTCGTCCGCGCTTTGGTGTCATGCGCGCCCGTGAATTTATTATGAAGGACGCCTACTCGTTCCATCTTGATCAAGCCAGCTTGCAAGAGAGCTATGACGCTATGCATTCGGCTTACTGCCGGATCTTCGAGCGTCTGGGCCTTGATTACCGTCCGGTTATCGCCGACACCGGCTCCATTGGCGGAAGTTCATCGCACGAATTTCACGTGCTCGCCGATTCAGGCGAAGATGACATTGCCTTCTCGGACAGCTCGGACTATGCCGCCAACGTTGAATTAGCCGAAGCCGTTGCCCCGGCCATTGAGCGCCCTGCCCCTAGTGCAGCTATGGAAAAAATCGCAACACCCAATGCGAAGACCATCGACGCTCTAGTTGAGCAATTCAAGTTGCCAGTGACCCAAACTGTGAAAACGCTCATCGTGCAAGGTAGCGAGGAAGGCAAATTAGTCGCACTTATGATCCGTGGCGATCATAGCTTGAACGAAATTAAAGCCGCCAAGCTTGAACAAGTTGCGAGTCCATTGGTTTTTGCCAGCGAAGAGGAAATACGTGCTGCCATCGGTGCCGGTCCTGGTTCGCTAGGCCCTGTCGATATGCCGCTTGAATTGATTATTGATCGCAGTGTAGCCGTCATGGCAGACTTTGGCGCTGGTGCGAATGAAGATGGTTTCCACTTCTTCAATATTAACTGGGAACGCGACGTAGCTCTGCCTTCGGTTGCCGATTTGCGCAACGTTGTTGAAGGTGATCCGAGTCCTTGTGGCCAAGGTGCACTGCAAATTAAACGCGGCATTGAAGTTGGCCATATTTTCCAGCTCGGCACAAAATACTCTGATGCCATGAAGGTTGGCGTCCTCACGGAAACCGGCAAACACCAAAACTTGCTCATGGGCTGCTATGGTATTGGTGTGTCGCGTATCGTCGCCGCAGCGATTGAGCAAAATCACGATAAATTTGGTATTACATGGCCTGCAGCTTTGGCGCCGTTCCAAGTCGCCATCGTACCAATGAACATGCACAAGTCCGTGCGCGTGCAAGAAACCGCAGAACAACTGTATAGCGAGTTAAAAGCTGCAGGTATCGATGTGCTGTTTGATGACCGCAAAGAACGTCCAGGCGTGATGTTTGCCGACATGGAACTGATTGGCGTACCGCATCAAATCGTGATTGGTGAACGTAATCTTGATGAGCAGGCCGTGGAATACAAGAACCGCCGCTCAGGCGAGAAAACCAAAGTAGCCATCAGCGAAGCCGTCGCCACCGTGCAGAGGGCCCTGTAGCCCGCAGTTCTACTGCGGGGATTATTGAATTGAAGCAGTATAGTCGAAACGTGAGGTTGGCCCCGTGGTAGAACCACGGGCTACAAACAGCGAATAACGAATAACGGATAACGAAAAAGCCGAGCGTGAAGCTCGGCTTTTTTTAACTCTCTTGCCCGGCTAGCGGCTCAACGTAGTGCAAGTGCATGTCCCACGGAAAGTGAATCCACGTCTCTTGCTCAAGATCCGCCACATAATCGTCGACCAATTCCATGCCTGCTGGCTTCGCATAAACCGTGATAAATTTAGCTTTCGGTAAGCGTTGGCGCAGGAACTTCAGCGTATTGCCCGTATCGACCAAGTCATCGATGACCAAGAAACCTTCACCGTCTTCAGTACAACTTACGTCTTTCAACAAGGTCACGCTATCGCGCTGACTATCATGGTCGTAAGAGCTCACGCAAACGCTCTCAACCAAGCGCACGTTGAGTTCGCGGGCAACAATCGCCGCGGGTACAAGACCGCCGCGACTTACGGCGATAATACCGCGCCACTGTTCAGCGGGAAGCTGTCGCCGCGCCAACTCTTTCGTCGCGCGGTGTAACTCTTCCCATGATACGAAAAACTCGCGATTTGTATGCCATCCCATGATGTCTTACCCCAACCAAATAAATTTTGCGACAAATAACGCTGCCAGTACGGCAACACTCCAATTTAATTCTTTATAACGTCCGCCAAGTGCCTTCACCACCACATAACTGATAAAGCCCAGCGCAATACCATCAGCAATCGAATAGGTCAGTGGTGTCATCAACAATACCACCGCCACAGGCGCGGCTTCAGTCACATCATCCCAGTCGACCGAGCGCAAGGTGAACAACATCAAAACGGAAACATAAATGATTGCACCCGCCGTTGCATAAGCTGGCACCATACCGGCAAGTGGCGCGAAGAAAATCGCCAACACAAATAACACACCGACCACTACAGCCGTAAGTCCAGTTTTACCACCTGATGCAACACCCGAGGCAGATTCAATGTAACTTGTGGTCGTTGATGTGCCTAACATCGAACCAGCAACAGAAGCCGTTGAATCGGCCATTAACGCTTTTTCTAAGCGCGGAAGTTTTCCGTTTTTATCAGTCATCCCCGCGCGTTGCGCAACCGCCATCAGCGTGCCTGAGGTATCGAACAAATCGACGAACAAGAATGCAAATATAACGCTTAACATGGCGACATCAAAGGCCGCCGCGATATCGAGCTGCATAAAGGTGGGCGCTAGGCTCGGCGGCGCAGCAACAATCCCAGTGTAATTCACATCACCGAGGAGCCAGCCAATAAAGGTGATCAGCAAAATACTAATCAAGGCTGCGCCCTGTATTTGCCGAGCCACCAGTCCAATAATCAAGAAAAAGCCGAGCCCTGCAAGCAACACGGAAAGCTGTGACATATCACCGAGGGTCACTAAAGTAGCTTCATGGGCCACAATAATATTGGCATTCTGCAAACCAATGAGGGCTAAGAACGCGCCAATACCAGCCGCAATGGCCAACCGCAGCGTGGCCGGAATTGAGTTAATGATCCAGGCGCGAATACGAAACGCCGAGAGAATAAAAAACAGAATACCCGAGAAAAACACGGCACCTAAAGCCGCTTGCCAAGTGTAGCCCATGCCAAGCACAACGCTGTAAGTAAAGAAGGCGTTCAATCCCATTCCCGGCGCTAACGCGACCGGATAGTTGGCCCACAACCCCATAATTAAACAACCAATAGCAGCGGCCAAACAGGTCGCAACAAAGACCGCGCCTTGATCCATGCCGGCTTGGCTTAGAATCGAGGGGTTTACAAAAATAATATAAGCCATGGTCAAAAAGGTCGTGATACCACCGATCACTTCAGCTTTGACTGAACTTCCTTGAGCTTTGATTTTAAAAAGTTTTTCCAAGACAGACTGGAATCCGCTCACGCACAACTCTCCCACTTTGTCGCTCACAAATGAGTCGCTTTAAAAAATTGCGCTAGTGTACCTGAAAAGGGGCAAAATTGCGCGGTCTATCTGCTTTAGAATTATGTTAGAATCGCCGCAAAATGATTGGCAGCAAGGAGTATTTCATGCCTAAAGTAATTTACATTGACGCCAATGGTGGCGAATTCGAAGCCGATGTACCTGTAGGTCAAAATCTGATGGAAGGTGCGGTCGATAACATGATCGACGGCATTCTTGGCGAATGTGGTGGGGTCATGTCATGTGCCACCTGCCATGTTTATGTGCCGAAAGAATGGGAAGCCAAGCTACCACCGGCATCTGAGCGCGAGGAAGATATGCTCGATATGGCCGTAGAGCCGCAAGACAATAGTCGGTTAAGCTGCCAGATTGAAATGACCGAAGAACTTGATGGCATTACCGTGCACTTGCCGCGTTCGCAGTTCTAAGGCGCGTCGACCTGCATAAAAACTTCATCGTGATAACCGGTGGTGACACGCAGTAGACCACAAAGCTGGTCATCGACCTCTGCATCGCCGGTATCCACTAGCAAAGGCTTGCCATTGAGCTTTTGCAACTTAGCTTTGCTGGCAACGACCCATAGCGCTTCTTTTCCGTCGGTGGCTAATAGGTGCTGCAGTAACCCTGCACTAAGTTGTTGGTTGCCACGCCCAAATATATGCCCTTGCCCACCGATAACAGTAACGATTAGGCGCGCTGGCTGTTGCTCCGTCACAACCCATTGTTCAAGTTGTCGTGCGGTCACGTCACTGGCGACTAGCTCACCGTTTTTAACGACATCGACGCCCAATAGCGTATTGGGTAAGCCAAGCTCTTCCATCACCGCGGCCACTGTGGAGCCTGAGCCCATGATATACAAAGTGTCGTCTTCCATGCGTTCAATGACATCGGCGGCAATATCCGTAAGCACCAGTTCATCACTTTCTTTGCCGCCCATTTTCACCGCTTGTACATAGCGAAGTTCGGCAGGCACAAGCATTTCACCATAGCGCTGAGCACGCACGGTGCCTGCGCGAAAAGCAGTTTCGTCGATGTCCATCACGTCGGCATGAGTCACGGTGGTGAGCTGCCCTTGCAAGATCTGCACCACGACTTTGCCCGCCGCGCGTGGGCTTACCGCATAAACGCCAGAATGAATTTTGACCCCAGCCGGAATGCCAAGTACGGGTTGTTCTTCATTGACCACCGCATACACATCGCGAGCTGTGCCATCGCCACCGGCAAACAAGAGTAAATCGACACCCTCATCGACTAATGCCTGAGTGAGCGCCTGCGTGTCGGCAGCCGTACTCGGCTCTTGCCCATGATAAATGACCTCACAGGGAAGCCCGGCGAGCTCGCAGCTCGCCTCACCTAAGCCGTTAGCGCCGGTCAAAATCTTACAGGAGAGTTGGTTATTGACGATCTCTTGTAGCGCTTGTGCGGCACGCTTTGGCGCTTTCGCTTCGGCGCCTAGCGCGCGCGCTTTTGCGGCTGTGTCAGCACCATCGCTACCCTTGAGTGCAACACTACCGCCTAATCCTGCAGCAGGATTCACCACCAAGCCCAAACGAAATTCTGTCATGCCACCCCCTGCAGTTGGCACTGTGGCCATGGTTGCTGATAATGCTTTGCCAAAGCTCTTGCAAAGCGCTCCGCACGCGCCGGTATGCCATTCGTTAAATAAGCGCATAGTTGCTCATGGACCGCTTGGGTAAAGGCTTCGCGGTCTACAGCAATACCACCGAGATTATCCACACTGACCTGAAAAGGTACGCCTGCACACAAAGAAAACAGCCATTCTAACGCCTGTGGCTTGCGCTCGACCTGTTCAAACTGCGCTTGCTGCGCGGCATTACGGCCATCGGGTTCGTACCAATAGCCATAATCTTCGAGTTGTCGGCGGCGTTCACCGGCAATGCACCAATGCGCTATTTCATGCAATGCCGAGGCAAAGAAACCATGGGCAAAAATGATTTGATGCGCGTCTGCAGTGGTCGCAGCGGGCCGATACAAGGGCTCATCGTCACCGGCAACCAGCACCGTGCGATAATCTTGATAAAAACAGTTGTGAAAAAGCTCAATCAGCGTCGAATAATCTCTACTACTCATAATCCTGTCGCGAATCAACTGCCGTTTTGTGCGCGCTGGCGCAGCCAATGGTCAGCAATCACCAAGGCCGCCATCGCTTCAACAATAGGAACGCCGCGGATGCCGACACAAGGGTCATGACGACCACGGGTGACCACCGTTTGCGCTTGATTAAAGCGATCGACGGTTTGACCTGGTTTGGTAATGCTTGAAGTAGGCTTAAAGGCGACTTCCGCAATCACGGTTTGACCGCTAGTTATGCCGCCTAATACACCACCGGCATGGTTACTTAAAAAGCCATCGGGACTAATTTCGTCGCGGTGTTCACTGCCAAGTTGCGCCGCTGTAGCAAAACCATCGCCGATGCTTACGGCCTTGACCGCATTAATACTCATCAAGGCTTTGGCCAAGTCCGCATCAAAGCGATCAAAAACCGGCTCGCCAAGTCCGGCCGGCACGCCTGTGACTTCCAGTCGTACCCGCGCACCCACTGAATCGCCCTGTTTTAGCAGATCCTTTAAATATTCGCCCGTCGCTTCAGCAACGCCTGCGTGCGGCATAAACAAAGGATTTTGCTGAACCTGCTGCCAGTCAAATTTGGCGTCATTACGCTCGATCAGGTGCGGCCCAATCTGCATCACTCCGGCCACGAACTCAACACCAAGCTGCTCTTTTAATAGCTTGCGGGCAATTGCTCCGGCCGCCACGCGCATCGCGGTTTCACGCGCCGATGAGCGACCACCGCCCCGATAGTCACGAAAACCGTATTTTTTATCATAGGTGTAATCTGCATGCCCAGGACGATAGAGATCTTTGATGGCGGAGTAGTCTTTGCTGCGTTGATCGGTATTCTCGATCAGTAAACCTATAGGTGTCCCCGTGGTTCGCCCTTGAAACACACCCGAAAGAATGCGTACTTGATCGGCTTCACGTCGCGCCGTGGTATAGCGACTTTGGCCCGGTTTACGCCGGTCAAGCTCGTGTTGTAGATCCGCTTCGGTCAGTTCCAAACCCGGCGGGCAGCCATCAACAATAGCGCCAATTGCAGGGCCGTGACTCTCACCAAAAGTTGTCACACGAAACAGCTCGCCAAAACTATTACCGGGCATAAAAGGTCCTAATACTCAAAGTTAAAAGCTGGCTTGATGCTCCAGCAATTCTTGTCGGGTTAATAAGAATACGCCATCGCCGCCGCGTTCGAAAGACAACCAAGTAAAAGGCACCTCAGGATAGAGTTCCATCATGTGCACCATGGAGTTACCGACTTCACAGATCAATATTCCGTGTTCGGTCAAATGCTGCGGCGCTTCGCGCAAAATGGTACGGACCAGATCCAAACCATCGTCACCAGCGGCGAGGCCGAGTTCAGGTTCATGCTGAAATTCCGCCGGCAAATCCGCCATATCCTCTGCATCAACATAAGGCGGATTGGTCACGATCAGGTCGTAACGTTGCTCAGGCACTGCGCTGTAGAGATCCGAAACCATAGGAAACACGCGATGTTCCAGTTGGTGTACGGCAATATTTTCTTCCGCTACCGCAAGCGCATCTGGCGAAATATCGAGTGCGTCTACCTCAGCTTCAGGGAACGCGTAAGCACAAGCAATGGCAATACATGCGCTACCGGTACACAGATCGAGGATATGCTGTGGTGACTGCGTCAACCACGGCTGAAATTCGTTTTCAATAAGCTCAGCAATGGGAGATCGAGGAATAAGTACGCGTTCGTCAACTTTGAAGGGTAAGCCCGCGAACCATGCTTCGCCGGTCAAATACGCAGCCGGTTTGCGTGCTTCGATACGTTGCTGTACCAATTCTCTAAAGGCGTTAGCTTCGTCAGCGGTCATGACTGCACGACGAAATGATTCGAGTTGCCCGAGGTCAAGGTGCAAGACATGCGCTAACAACACTTGTGTTTCGGTATCAGCATTGTCAGTACCATGCCCAAAAAAGATCTCGGCGGCGTGCATGCGGGTGATGCCCCATCGCCAAAAGTCTTCAATCGTGCGCAAATGTTCAGTCGCTGTTGCAGCAAATTGCGTCAAAGTAGTTCTCCACTGCTCATAGTTTGCGGCTATGCCGGTTCGGCCACGGCCATACGTTCAAAAGTGCCTTGCATGGCATCAATATTCAAAGTGATTTCAGCAATACCCGCGGTTGGAAATAAAATAGGCTCCATGCGCGCGTCGAGTGCCGCAACCAAGTAACTCACAAACGGCATATGCGACACCAGTGCGATATGGTGAGCGCCATGACCACGCTGCTGCAGTTGTACCATCAACCAATCAACAAACTGCTCAGCATCACCCTCAGGTGTTATGTCGGCACATTCTTCTTGCTCACCAACCTTGATCTGTTGGCTAAGGATCGCTGCGGTTTGCCGTGCTCGTACGTAGGGGCTGACCAAGAGCCAGTCGAGTTGCTCTGCAGCTTGCTTAGCAAGGTAGCTTTGCAACCACTGAGCATTCATGACCACCTCTTGCTCACCATAAAGGCTAAGTGGTCGTATGGCGTCGCTTTGTAAAGCTTGCGCAGGCACGGCTTCGCCATGACGCATAATGTACAACTTCACTTGTTTAAAGCTTTGCTGTTTCACTATAGCTCACCATCGGCACGTTCATCGGAACCTTTGTCCGTACTTTTTTCAGTATTTTTATCAGTGCTTGCGGCGCGGCGGCGTCCACCGGTTACCCGATCGGCGCGGCCATCGTCTTTTGCTTGTTCGGCTCGTTTGCGGCGAATCGCTTTAGGGTCGGCAATCAAAGGCCGATAGATCTCAATTCGATCACCATCGCGCGGTTCATGATCAAGCTTAACCGCTTTACTCCAGATACCTACTTTTTGCTCGTTTAGATCGATTTCTGGAAAGTAACGGGCAATTTGCGATTGGGCGATGCAATCGGCGACAGACGTGCCTTTGCGAACCCGCAACGGAATAATCTGTTGCCGCTCCGGCGTTGCATAGGCAACTTCGATTTGAATTTGGTCTTGGCCCATTTACGGAGCTCCGTACACCTGTTCCGCACGCTGCACAAAGGCATCTACCATGCGGCTTTGTAATTCATTGAAGATATTACCAAAAGCTAATCCGAGCAAGCGATTGGCGAACTCAAATTCGAGTTCAAGAATGATCTTGCAGGCATTTTCATCAAGGCGTTGAAAACGCCAACCGCCGCGCAAATAGCGAAAGGGTCCATCCACCAGCTCCATGCCAATGCGGTGCGGGTGTTCAAGAGTATTGCGCGTAGTAAACGACTTGCCGACGCCCGCCTTGCTAATATCCAGACGGGCCACCTTGGTCTGCTCAGTTTGCTCCAAAACGTGCGCTGAACGACAGCCGGGCACAAACTGCGGATAACTTTCGATATCATTGACCAACGCATACATTTGCGCGTCGCTGTAAGGCACTAATGCGCTTCGTTCAATGCTGGGCATACCGATTCCTTGCCTTCCGTTAAAATGCCCGCATGATACCGTAATTTCAGGGTGTGATCACCCATTCTGAAATCCTCTACAGGATTCTGAGCAGAAACGAATTTTCTTTTACTATTGGATGCGTATAATAGCGGCCATGAGCAAAGCAAAATCCCCCGCAAATTCAGGAACAATCGCGCTAAATAAAAAAGCGCGGCATGAGTATTTCCTGGAAGACAAATTCGAAGCTGGTATTGCCCTACAAGGCTGGGAAGTGAAAAGCATCCGCGCTGGTAAGGTCAATATTGCCGACACCTACGTGATCGTTAAAGATGGCGAGGCCTACCTATTAGGTGCGCAAATCCAGCCGTTACTTTCAGCATCATCGCATGTCGTCTGTGATGCCGAGCGCACGCGTAAGCTTTTGTTGAAGAAGCGTGAGTTAGACAAGTTGATTGGTGCTAGTGAGCGTGAAGGCTACGCCATAGTCGCAACCGCCATGTACTGGAAGCGCCATTTGGTGAAACTTGAAATCTATCTGGCGAAAGGTAAAAAGTCTCACGACAAGCGCGACACAATTAAAGAGCGCGATTGGCAACGCCAGAAGTCACGTATATTGAAGCACAGTGTACGTTAATATTTTTTGCTTTTGATGGGTTGACAGGTTACGGCAATGACCGTAAATTAAACCTCGAAAGTTATTAGACAACTTCTTTTTTTGGATCAAATTGAGTAACGTGATGAACATCTTTGTACCAGCGCAAGCTACACAATCAGCACAGTGGTGGTGGCATTTCCCGAACTAGCGGGCGATGTATCTGTGCGTGTTTACACGTCGATTCATGAGAAACCCGCTGCATCAGCGGGTTTTTTATTGCCCGCGCAGTTCATCGAAAACGATAAGGGCAAAAAAGTGCATTTTGAACATCAACCAGGCTATTACCAGACGTTGCACATGCAACTTCCGTATAGCGCAACAACGCAGCAATTATTTGCAACCTTGTGTGGTGACAAACCCCACACGTTGTTGCTTGATTCCGCCGAAATTCAGTCACGGCAGCACCTTAAAAGCTTGTTGATGACGCAAGCTTCGTTGCAAATCACCTGCCAGGGCCAACGCGTAACTCTGTGCGCACTGACCGACAATGGCGCGCAACTCTTACCTTTTGTCGAACAACAGCTGGCTGGTCATGCGACCTGCAAGCGCAGCGACACCACCTTGGTATGCGATTTCGCAACGAGGGCGTCGGATCAACTCGACGAAGTTGAGCGCTTACGTCAGCCGAGTACCGAGCAAGTGCTGCGTATTCTGCAACAACAGCTGCAACCCTTAGCCGCCAGCCACGAACACGACTTTGCTTTATTTGTCGGCGGTGTCTTTGGCTACGATTACATTGCCAGTATGGAACAGCTTCCCGAGGTGCCAAGCGGCGCTAATAGCTGCCCTGATTATCAGTTTTATCTAGCGGAAACCTTGGTGATTCTTGACCATCAAGCGCAAACAACTGAATTACTAGCAACCTTGCTCAGTGGTCCAGCATCGGCCGATTACTATCCGCGTATCGCTGCGCAATTGGGCGAGATTGCCGCCCACTGCCAACTTCCAGCCGTGATTGATAGTCAAGCGAGCAAACCAGCGCCGACTAGCCAAGTGAAGGCCGCCCCAGATCGTGAAACCTACGCTCGCTGGGTACAAGAATTGCAAGAACACATTGCCGATGGCGACATATTCCAAGTCGTACCCTCGCGTCAGTTCAGCTTGGCCTGCCCCGATAGCTTAGCGGCCTATCAGCAACTGAAAGCAAGTAATCCGTCGCCGTACATGTTCTATCTACAAAGCGACGACTTCGTGCTGTTCGGAGCCTCACCAGAATCGGCCTTGAAGTACACGGCGACCACCAACCAAGTTGAGCTTTACCCGATTGCAGGTACGCGCCCGCGTGGTAAAAACACCGACGGTAGCATTAATCCAGATCTCGACAGCCGCCTAGAGCTCGAACTGCGCTGCGATCAAAAGGAGCTCGCCGAGCATTTGATGCTCGTCGACCTAGCGCGCAATGACCTCGCGCGCATTGCCGAACCAGGCACGCGCTACGTCGCGGATTTATTACAGGTCGACCGCTACTCGCACGTTATGCACTTAGTGTCGCGCGTGGTGGCTCAACTCGATTCAGAGTTAGACGCTCTACACGCTTACCGGGCGTGCATGAACATGGGTACCTTGGTCGGTGCTCCTAAGGTCAGTGCAGCCCATTTAATTCGCAAGTACGAACAGCAACGGCGTGGCAGTTATGGCGGTGCGGTCGGCTATCTCAATGGCCGTGGCGACATGGATACCTGCATCGTTATTCGTTCAGCTTTCGTGCGTAATGGCACCGCCTATGTGCAGGCTGGCGCTGGTGTAGTGGCCGACTCCATCGCCGACGCCGAAATTGCTGAAACCGAAAATAAAGCTCGCGCTGTGATCGCCGCCATCCAAGCCACGTACTTAACTGAAACGGAGACGCAGGCATGAGCACGGCACGCATTATTTTGATCGATAACATCGACTCGTTCAGCTACAACCTGGTCGATGAGCTGCGTCAACTCGGCTATCCGCTTAAGGTCTATCGCAATACCGTAGCGCTAGCGACCATTAAAAACGAAATGGAAAGTTATGCTGGCCCGCAATTGATTTGCTTGTCGCCAGGCCCCGGACATCCGCGCCAAGCCGGCAACTTGATGGACGTCATCGACTATGCTCGAGAACGTTATCCATTGCTCGGTATCTGCTTAGGTTTTCAGGCATTGCTCGAGACTTATGGCGCTAAGGTACAGCGCTGTGGCGAGACCCTGCATGGCAAGAGTTCGGCCATCCGTTGCCAACAACATGAAATTTTTACTGACTTACCGAACCCGTTAGTGGTAGCCCGCTACCACAGTCTCGCTGGCTACCAATTACCAGCGGAAATTGAAGTTCTCGCAGATGTCGATGCTGCGGGTCAAACCATTCCCATGGCGGCCTACTTTCAAGATCATCACGCCATTGGCTTTCAATTTCATCCAGAATCCATTTTAACTGGGCGCGGCACACAGTTGCTGGCGCAAAGTGTCAATTTTTTACTTACCACGGAGCCGCAGTAATGGACGTTATTAAACAACTCCTCGCTGGTGAAAGCCTCTCACTTGAGGCGACCGAAAAACTGTTTGATCGCTTGGTCAAAGGTGAACTCAACGAAATTCAAATCACCGCCCTACTCACCGTCATGAAGATGCGTGGCGAGCAACCGCAAGAAATGGCGGGCGCAGCACTTGCTTTGCGACGTGCGGCCAAGCCTTTTAAGCGCCCGGCGCGACTCATCGTCGATAGTTGCGGCACCGGTGGTGATGGCAGTAACACCATTAACATTTCAACCACTGCAGCATTAGTGGCTGCTAGCATGGGCCTCACGGTTGCCAAACACGGTAATCGCAGTGTTTCTTCGCGCTCAGGTTCCGCCGATGTATTGGAAAGCTTAGGCCTATCGGTCACGCAAGATCCCGAGGTCGCCGCAGCTCAACTTGAGCGTTTTAATTTTTGTTTCTTATTTGCGCCGCATTACCACCCGGGCATTCGCTACGCGATGCCGGTGCGACAAACGCTAAAAACGCGCACGCTTTTCAACTTGTTGGGCCCACTAGTTAACCCTGCAAGCCCTGATGTACAGCAGCTTGGTGTCTATGACCCCGCATGGTTGCGACCTCTGGCTGAAACCCTGCGCCTACTGGGTTGCAAGCGGGCTATGGTCGTACACGGCTCAGGCCTCGATGAAATCGCTTTACACGGCACCACGCAGGTGGTCGAATTGCGTGATAACGAACTGCATGAGTACCAACTTAGTCCCGCGGATTTCGGTGTCGAGCAGGCTCCGGTAAGCGACTTACGCGGTGGTGATGCTGACTTCAACGCGGCGGCACTGATTAAAATTCTGATGGGCCAAGCACCGGCACCGCAACGCGATGCGGTGGCCATCAGCACCGCGGGTCTCCTCTACTTGGCCGATCAGTACGCCACCCTAAAAGAGGCCACCACAGCGGTCCAAGAACACCTTGCTAGTGGCCAAGCCATGCAACACTTGCAGCAATTACAGGAGTTCAATCGTGGCAGCTAGTATTTTAGAAACCATTGTCGCGCGGCGTCGCGAACGACTTACAGAGCTCGCACTGGACTATCCAGAAGCAACGCTGCGCGCCCGCTTGGTCCCGAGTGAACGAAGTCTTGCTACAGCGCTGGCCAAGCCGCGCAGCAGCTTTATCTTAGAATGTAAAAAAGCATCGCCGTCGAAAGGATTGATTCGCGAAGATTTTCATCCAGTAGAGATCGCTCGCACCTACGCACGTTACGCCGATGCCATTTCGGTACTGACTGAACCGGATTTCTTTCAAGGTAATTTTGCCTACTTGAGTGCCGTGAGCGCGAGCGTAGACGTTCCAGTTTTGTGTAAGGACTTCATTGTCGAGCCTTTACAAGTTTTGCTCGCCCGGCACTTTGGCGCCGATGCCATTCTGCTGATGTTGTCAATTTTGGATGACGAGCAGTACCGCACATTGTCGGCTTTAGCGGCTGAGTTGCAGCTTGATGTATTAACTGAAGTCAGTAACGAAGAAGAAATGGCCCGTGCCGCGCAATTAGGCGCAACCATTATCGGCATTAACAATCGTAATCTACATGATCTCAGTGTTGATCCTGAACGTAGCAAAACACTCAGCAAGCTTGCTCCACAAGGTGCCTTGTTGGTTGCGGAATCCGGTTATGCTGACAATGCGCAAGTGCGAGACAGCGCGCCTTACGTAGATGGCTTCTTAGTCGGCAGCGCGCTCACCGCGCAAGCCAACATTGACCAAGCTTGCCGCGAACTGATTTATGGTAAACACAAGGTCTGTGGCTTGAACCAAGTGCAAGATGCTATGGTCGTGCGCGCTGCGGGTGCGGCCTACGGTGGGCTTATTTTTGTGCCTTCGTCGCCCCGCGCGGTAACCTCGGAACAGGCTGCTAAACTAATTGCCGCGGAACCGCAACTGGCATGGGTGGGCGTATTCGCCGATCAACCATTGGCCAACATTGTCGCTACTGCAACTGAGCTTAAGCTTGACGCCGTACAACTCCACGGCCATGAGGATGCGGATTACATCGCACAATTACGTCAAGCGTTGCCCGCAACCACAGAAATTTGGCGCGCAGTGCCCGCAAGTCACCCTATTCAATTACCAGAGCTTGGCGCCGACAAGTATTTGTTAGATAACGTGACCGGAGGCAGTGGCCAACAATTCGATTGGGAACTCTTAACTTCACTGACCGACGCGCAGCGCCAGCGCTGCATTCTAGCCGGTGGTTTAGGACAAAGTAACATCGCCGCTGCGCAGGCCACAGGTTTAGCACGGTTTGACTTTAATTCACGCCTTGAACGTAGCAAAGGCAGTAAAGATGCAGGTTTAATTCTGCAACTCTTTCAACACATTCGACAGTATGGGAAAACAAATCATGAGTGATAACCCAGCGTATTTTGGCGAATTTGGTGGCCAGTTTGTGCCGGAAATTCTGTTACCGGCTCTCGACCAGCTTGAACAGGCCTTTAACGATGCCCAACAAGATCCTGAGTTCCAGAAAGAATTCAGTGACCTACTAAAGAACTACTTAGGCCGGCCGACACCGGTTTCCTTGTGTCGTAACCTGCCAGTCAACAGCCCAAATGGCACTAAGATCTATTTGAAACGCGAAGATCTCTTACACGGTGGCGCGCACAAGACCAATCAAGTACTCGGGCAGGCCTTGTTGGCCAAACGCATGGGTAAGCACCGAATTATTGCTGAAACTGGCGCCGGTCAACATGGCACGGCAACAGCGCTAGCGTGCGCCCTACTCGATTTGGACTGCACCATTTATATGGGTAAGAAAGATGTCGAACGCCAACAACCCAATGTTTTCCGCATGGAGCTCATGGGTGCCAAAGTGGTACCCGTCGACACCGGTAGTGGCACGCTAAAAGACGCGGTCAACGAGGCCTTGCGTGATTGGACTGCGAGCTACCACGATACCCACTACCTACTCGGTACCGCCGCGGGTCCTCACCCGTTCCCGACCATTGTGCGCGAATTCCACCGCATGATTGGCGCCGAGGCAAAACGCCAAATCTTGGAACAAGCCGGTCGTTTACCTGATGAAGTCATCGCCTGCGTCGGCGGTGGTTCGAATGCCATTGGTATGTTCGCTGACTTCATTGATGAAAAAGACGTTGCACTCGTCGGTGTAGAACCTGCTGGCAAAGGCGTTAAGACCGCCCATCATGGCGCCACTTTAACTGCCGGCAAGCCAGGTATCTTACACGGTTGCAAATCCTTTCTGATGCAAACCGACGAAGGTCAAATTGAAGAAAGTTACTCGGTGTCGGCTGGCCTTGATTACCCTGGCGTTGGCCCACAGCATGCGTATTTGCTGAGTATAGGCCGTGCCCGTTACGAGTCAGTGACTGATGAAGAAGCACTAGAAGCCTTCAAGCTATTGGCCGAAAAAGAAGGGATTATTCCGGCGCTGGAATCGGCCCACGCACTCGCTTATGCCGTACGCCGCGCACAAGAGCCCGATGCTCCAGAAATTTTACTGCTGAATTTATCCGGTCGTGGCGACAAAGACATTGACCATGTGCGTCGCATTTTTGCTGCACAAGCCGAAGCTGACGCTGAACAGGTAAAGGAGAACCGCTAATGAGTCGCTATCAAAAAATGTTCAGTCAACTCGAAGCTGCTGACCAAGGTGCCTTTGTACCCTTTGTGACACTGGGTGACCCCAACGCCGAGCAAAGCTTAGAAATTATAGATGCGTTGATTGCCGGGGGTGCCGATGCACTAGAGCTTGGCTTTCCGTTTTCCGATCCTGTGGCCGACGGCCCTACGATTCAAAAAGCTGCTATTCGCGCCTTAGCTGCCGGCACCAAAATTGCCGACTGCTTCAGCATTCTTAGTAAGGTGCGCGAGCGCCATCCAGACATTCCTATCGGCCTGTTGGTGTATGCCAATTTAGTGGCAAGCTCAGGGGTGGAACGCTTTTATCAGCGCTGCGCCGAAGCGGGTGTCGACTCCGTGCTCATTGCCGACGTGCCAGCACGGGAAAGCGGTCCGTTTATCAGTGCGGCCAAGGCCAATGGCATTGAGCCCATTTTTATTGCCCCGCCAGACGCCAATACCGAACGCCTGCAACGCATTGCAGAACTCAGTGAAGGCTATGTGTACCTACTCAGTCGTGCTGGGGTCACCGGAGCGGAGACCGGTATGCAACGCCCCGCTACTGCGGTTATTGATGCGCTGAAAGCAGCCAATAGTGCACCGCCGTTATTGGGTTTTGGTATTGCAAAACCCGAACACGTGCAAGCCGCACTTGCGGCTGGTGCCGCGGGAGCGATTAGCGGCTCTGCAGTGGTCAATATCATTGCCGAACATCACCAAGACCCACAGCGCTTAAGCGCCGAGCTTAAGGCTTTTGTGGCGCAGATGAAGCAGGCAACAAACAATCGCGCAGCGCTGCTGCAGGGCTCGGATAGTTAAACTCAAACCCCGCTTGCTGTAACCTGGCCGGCACCACCCGCTGGCCAGTCAGCAACATTTGTGACATTTCACCAAGCATAAGCTTCAAAACCCAAGCTGGAACCCGCATAAAATGCGATTTGCGCAATACTTTCGCAATGGTCGCGCTGAACTCGGCTTGGGCCACCGGCTCAGGCGCTGTTGCGTTATACACGCCATGGCTGTCGTTTTGCTCAAGCAAAAACTCAATCAGCCGTGCCATATCCTGTAGATGAATCCACGAAAAATACTGCTTACCTGAACCCAAGGGGCCTCCCAAGCCCAACAGATAAGGCGGTAGCATTTTCTGTAAGGCACTGCCTTCACGCGCTAAAACCACTCCAGTGCGCACAACACAAACGCGCGTTTGTTCGGATTGCGCCGCCAAAGCAAGGCGTTCCCATTCGGCGCAAAGATTATGGGCAAAGTCATCCGGACGTGCCACGACTTCATCTTCAGTCATGGTTTTGCTGCCTTGATCACCGTAATAGCCAATCGCTGAACCACTGATAAAAACTTGTGGCGGCGTTTCACTTTGTTGAATACGCTGCGTCAGCTCGCGGGTTATGCCCCAGCGACTTTGTTGAATGCGCAGTTTCTGACGCTCACTCCAGCGCTTGTCGGCAATCCCTTCCCCTTGTAGGTTAATCACAGCATAGAAATCACCAATGTTCTGCACCTCAGCTAGACTCGATAAGGCATGCACACCTTTGCCAAAGCGCTCGATAGCACTTTTCGGGTTGCGACTGAGCAGGGTAATGCTATAACGCTCACGTAGACGCTTGATCAGCTCAGTTCCGATCAGTCCGGTGCCACCGGTGATTAAAAGTTTCATGCAATCTTTCCTCATTCAGCTACCTTTCTCTTAGTTGAGTGTAGACATTGCTGGTAGTCGGCAACAAACTTTTCTGGCAAACTCGACACATAAAATGTGAACGGAAAACCCCATGTTGTTTGTACTTGAATATTTACCCATAGCGCTGTTTTTCATTTTCTATCTGCTTGGCGATATTTTTCTCGCCACTGGCGTACTCATGCTTGGCACGGTGCTGCAAATCATCGCGCTTAAGTTCATGCGCGAGGTGGTCACCCCGCGACACTGGATCATTCTTTGGATGGTGCTCATTTTTGGTGCCATTACCCTGTTCTTACACGATGAATGGTTCATTAAGATCAAAGTCAGCGTCATTTACGTGGCGATTGCGCTGTTTCTTCTGATCGGCTTATGGTGGAAGAAGCGTAGCCCGCTACAACAGTTTTTAGGTGAAGAAATTAATCTACCCGACTTTGCTTGGCGTCGACTTACGTACGCTTGGGTTATTTTCACTTTAAGCTTGGCCGCAGTGAACCTCTATATCGCCCAAGAAATGAGTCTTGATGTATGGGTGAATTTCAAAGTTTTTGGCACCCTTGGCGCGACCTTAGTCTTTACCATTTTCACCGGTGCATACATGTTTAAGCATCACACCGATCGCGACAAGGACGCCGAAGAAATTGAGTAAGTCGTTTACCCTGGAAAGTGCACCTGGACGCACCATCCAAGCGCATCATTTCGCCGCCGATAACGCCCAAAAAGTGGTGATCATGGCACCGGCGATGGCGGTTCCACAAAGCTACTATCACGATTTTTGCCAATGGTTGTCGAATCAGGGCTATCACGTACTCAGTTTTGACTATTACGGTATTGGCGCAAGTCATGGCAATAACTTACGCCAGATCGATAGTTCTATCGACGCTTGGGCACGCTACGACGCACAAAAGGTGTTAAATTATGCCTTGGAGCACTTTGACCTACCGGTGGTGTGGTTTGCCCATAGTATTGGCGGCCAATTATTTGGCATGCTTGAACGTCACGACGAAGTAGAACGTATGGTCACCGTGGCCACGGGGACTGGGTTTTGGCGTGATACTAAACCCAACTTAAAGTACAAATCTTGGGTCTTATGGCGCGGTATCGTGCCGTGGTTATTGCCGTTGGTGGGTTACTTCCCGGGCGAACGGCTTGGTATTGTTGGCAATGTGCCGCGCAGCGCCATGGCACAATGGCGCAACTGGTGCCTGCATCGCGACTATCTTGTGGGTGCGGAAAACCTTTATGAACGCTATGCGCAAGTGACCACGCCCATCATCAGCTTGGCCTTTAGCGATGATGAATTGCTAACGCAACGTAACATTACTGCGATGCACGACTTTTACGCCAATGCCCCGCAACGCCGCCACTTTGTTACTCCGGCTGACCTCGAGGTCGACGCGATACGCCATTTTGCGCTGTTCCGCCCACGTGCCTGTCAGATTTGGGAAAAGTTGTTAGCGCCGCAGCTCACAGCGGCGCTACCTTCGGCAAACTAAAACGCCGCTAAGCCAAGCGGCGAATTAATTGCGCCGTGTTACGACGGATGAGACGGGCACAGGCCAAGCGCCCCATAAGACCGACGATCACGGCTCCCGCTAACGGTCCTACCAACCAGAAACGCCAATGGAAAGTCGCACCAAGCTCAAATACTTGGGTTTGCAGAATGTACAACGACAACTCCATTGCGAGCGTTGCAATAAGGCCACTTATCGCCCCGAGAATCACGAACTCATAGGTCACCGCACGACTTAACAGTTTCGCTGGAGCACCTAACGTCCGCAGAATCACCAGCTCTTTCTCGCGTTCCTCCAATGACGCCTGTACCTGTGCCAAGAGCACCAAGATACCGGCAACAATCACCAGAATGAGCACAAAGAGAATGGCAACACTGACCTGTTCAATCACCTCACGCAACTGATCCATAATGGCATCAAGATCAATCAACGAGACCTGCGGAAAGGGTTTAAACAACTCATAGAGTTCTTTTTTCCGCTCTTCTGGCAAATTGAAGCTCGAAATATAGGTCGCTGGAAAGTCTTCCAAAGTCGACGTATTGAAGATCATGAAGAAATTGGGCTGCAGCGAGCCCCAATTCACTTCACGCACACTGGTAATCGGCACGGTGAACACTTCACCACCAATGTTGAACTCCAGCTCATCGCCAACGCCGACCCGCATACGCTCTGCCACTTCACTTTCAATCGATACCTGTGGCTCAGCATTTTCGCCCCACCACTCACCCGCGACGATCTCGTTGTTCGGTGGCAAGGTGTCGCGCCAGGTTAACGACAGTTCACGACCAAAGCCTTCACGCTGTTCGCCTTGCACTTCGGCGTCGCTCTCGCGCTCTTCTTTGCTCACTTCATCGACCACGGGCACGCCATTTACCGCAGTCATGCGTCCCGGCACAATGGGATACATATCATCAGCGTCAACGTTGCGCTCAGCAAAGCGCTGCTGGAGTTGCTCGACATCATCTTGGGCAACGTTTACGAGGAAATAATTGGGGGCATCGTCAGGCAACTGACGCTGCCAATCAGCTAGCATTTCATGGCGCAGAGCCAGCACCAAAAGCAACAGCATGATGGCTGTTGAAAAGCTTAGCATCTGCACACTATTGGCTTGTGCACGACGTTGCAAACCTGCCATCGCCAAGCGCCAAGCACTACCTGCTTGCATACCCGCTTGCCGACTAGCACGAATGAATAAGCGCCCGACCAGGAGCAGCAACACGGCCGCTAGCGCACCGCCAACGAACAATGCAGTCGATAACAACCACTGTTGGCTGTAGAGCCACAACAACAAGTAAATCGTGCCACCTGATGCAACCCAGTGCAGCCAGCGAAGACGGTCGGTACCGGTAAGCTGACGGTTCAGTACGCGCAGCGGCGGAATCCCCACTAAACGTAACAACGGATACAGCGTAAACATGACCGCGCTCACCAAGCCAGTACCTATGGCCAGTAAGTAGCCACGACCACTTGCGGCTGGCAAGTTCACGTCAAAATAGCGCGCGACAAGGTCCACTACCTGACTTTGGATCAGCCACCCCAAGGCGACCCCGACCCCAATACTGAAAGTGGTCAGCAGCAATAGATGCAGAATAAAGATCTTCTGAATTTGGCTACGTTGGGCGCCCATGGTTTTGAAAATCGCCACGACGTCATAATTACGCTGGCAGTAACGTTGCGCGGCCACGGCAACAGCAGTCGCCGCCAATACCACGCCAAGTAGACTGGCAAGTAGCATAAAGCGTTCAGCACGACGTAAGCTACGCGCCAACGGTGAATCGCCGTCTTCAACACTACGCCAATTGTGCGTGTCATCGTTGAGTTGTGGCCGCAACCACTCTTCATAGGCATCAAGTGTCCCAGCATCACCTGCGTAAAGCACATTAAAACGAACCCGACTGCCAGGTTGAATCAGGCCGGTCGCAGCAAGCTCAGAGTAATTGATTAATACGTTTGGGCTGTCGGTAAACACCGAGAAACCGACGTCAGGCTCATAGGTGAGCACTCGAGTCACGTTGAAGTCGCTATCGCCAATTTCAATGGTATCGCCAACTTCAAGCTGTAACTCTTGGAACAACGCCGCCGCCACCCAGGCTTCCCCCGCTGCCGGTAGGCCTTCTGCCAGTCGATCTTGCGCATACGGCTGATCAGCGACTCGCAACTCACCACGCAATGGATAACCATCACTAACTGCCTTTACGTCCACCAATGCCAACTGCTCACCAGCAAATGCCATTGAATTAAAGACCACGCGCTGGGCGGTTTGTAAGCCCTGGTCTTGCGCCCTCGAAATCCAATCTTCACTGACTTCACGTCGCGAACTCAAAACGCGGTCAGCCGCCAAAAATTCGGCACTACGTTCAGTAAGACCCGCTTGCAAGCGATCGGTAAACAATGCCAACGACAGCACCGCCGTTACCGACAACACTATGGCGGCAGCCATAATTGTCAGTTCACCGCGGCGCAACTCATGTTTTAGTAATCGCCACGAGATTTTATGCCACATCGCGTTCCACCTCAGCTAGTCGCCCTGCTTCCATGCGCAACACGCGCTGACATCGCTCAGCCAGCTCACTGTCATGGGTTACCATCACCAAGGTGGTACCTGATTCTTCGTTCATCTGGAACAACAGGTCTTCAACTTTGTTGCCCGTTGTAGCATCAAGATTACCCGTTGGTTCATCGGCAAACAAAATCTTCGGCGTACCAACAAACGCACGCGCGATGGCGACGCGCTGCTGCTCGCCACCAGATAACTGATTGGGGTAATGGGTAAGACGATCTTCCAGTCCAACCTTGGTCAATAATTCACGTGCCTGCTTCTCTGCATCTTTATTGCCCGCGAGTTCCGCCGGTAACATGACATTCTCAAGCGCCGTTAAACTTGGGATCAACAGGAACGATTGGAAAATGAAGCCAATCTTGTCAGCACGAACTTTTGCCCGTTGCTCCTCATCCAAATCACCTAAATTTACGTTATCTATAGAAACATTTCCGTCACTAGCGAGGTCCAACCCTGCGAGTAAACTCAACAGTGTGGATTTACCTGAACCCGACGCGCCAACAATGGCAACGGTTTCGCCCGCACTAATTTGCAGGTCGGTGGGTTGTAAAATGTGTAAAATACCCTCACTAGTTTCTACATCTTTCTTTAATTGAGTGGTTTGAATAAGCATCTATGAAAAACTTCCTAGTTAAATTGGGTTTAATTTTGTTCGTCGTTGTCCTTATACGTCCAGTTTCGGCAAATGTCTCACTGGTCGTGCTCGGCGATAGCCTCAGTGCCGGTTACGGCATGTCACAAAAAGAGTCATGGGTAGGCATCCTACAGCAACGCTGGCAACAGACCCACCCCTCGATCACCTTGGTCAACGCGAGCATTAGTGGCGACACCACCCAAGGCGCATTGAATCGCCTTAACGGTGTTATCGAAAACCATCAACCCGATGCGGTTTTCGTTGAACTTGGTGGTAATGATGGTTTACGTGGCTTCACGCCCATGACGATCAAAGCTAATTTGTTACAAATCATTGAACGATTGCAAGAGGAAGGCATTAAAGTTGCGGTGAGTCAGGTGCGGATTCCGCCGAATTACGGGCGCCGCTATAGCGATATGTTTGCTGATATATTCCCCGACGTAACGGCAAGTACTGAGACCTTATTGATTCCATTTTTCATGGAACAAATTGCGGTAAAGCCTGAATTGATGCAAAACGACGGGATTCATCCAAACCGTGAAGCACAAGACGACATTGCTGACATCATGGAACCGCATCTGTTGGAGCTACTGGGGAAAGGCTAAAAGCCGTTATTCGTTATTCGTTATTCGTTGTTCGTTATTCGTTATTCGTTAGTCGCCGTTGATTTAAACGAGTAACGAAGAGCGAACGCAGTGAGCGGTCGAGTAACGATTAACGAAGAAGTGTGGCGTCCCCTAGGGGATTCGAACCCCTGTTACCGCCGTGAAAGGGCGGTGTCCTAGGCCTCTAGACGAAGGGGACCCCGGACAAAAACTAACTGCGATGTT